>NZ_LQBO01000001.1:0-1261349 GCF_001507555.1 Thiomicrospira sp. XS5
CCGGTGTTGTTTTTGGCGTCTCCGTGAAAGAGATGCGTATTCTATAGCCTCCCCAGTTTTTTGCAACCGTTTTTTGCATCTTTTTTGAAAAAAATTCAGGCCATTTTTAACGACCATTCGATTTCCCGTTTAATATCAAAGAACTTGTCGTTTTCGCCCCTTTCAAAATAAAAAACCGCCAGGCCTGGCGGTTTTTAAGAAAGCGATTCTCGCTTAAGCCTGAACGGTGATTCGGGCAAACTTTCGTTTACCCACTTGATAGACTTGTCCTTCACAATTTTCAACCGGTGCCCGGCTATCGGACACTTTTTCGCCATTCAATTTGACCGCCCCTTGTTTCACCATACGATGTCCGTCGGAAGTCGACGCAACCAAACCGGCTTCTTTCAACACATTCGCCAACGGCATAACGTCATGAAACGTGAATTCCGGCATGTCATCCGGGATGGCGTTTTTGGAGAAACGAGTCTCAAAATCTTTCAAAGCGGCTTCGGCACTTTCTTTATTATGGAAACGCTCAATCAATTCCAACGCCAACTTGATTTTAATGTTGCGTGGATTTTCGCCGTCTTTCACCGCTTGCTGATAACCGGCAATGGTTTCCAACGTTTCGAATGACAGCAACTCGTAGTAACGCCACATCAAATCATCGGAAATCGACATCACTTTCCCGAACATATCATTTGGGGCATCTTTAATACCAATATAGTTCCCCAAGGACTTGGACATTTTTTGCACGCCATCCAGCCCCTCCAAAATCGGCATCGTCAACGTACACTGAGCATCTTTACCGTAATGTTGTTGCAGAGTACGCCCCATCAGCAAATTGAACTTCTGGTCGGTTCCGCCCAACTCAATGTCCGCGTCCATCGCAACGGAATCATACCCTTGCACCAACGGATACAGGAATTCGTGAATCGCAATCGGCGTATTGGACGCATAACGATCGCCAAAGTCGTTACGCTCTAACATGCGCGCCACCGTGGTGGTGCCAGCCAACTTAATCATATCCGCCGCCGTCAACTTGGACATCCATTCGGAATTGAACACCACTTGGGTTTTGGCCGGATCCAAAATTTTAAAGACCTGCTCTTTATAGGTCTCGGCATTGCGCAGCACATCGTCTTCCGACAACGGCGGACGCGTCGCGCTTTTGCCGGTCGGGTCACCAATCATGGCGGTGAAGTCACCGATCAGGAACAAAATTTCATGCCCTAAATCCTGAAACTGCTTCAGTTTGTTAATCAAGACCGTGTGCCCTAAGTGCAAATCCGGTGCCGTCGGATCAAACCCGGCTTTCACCTTCAACGGCTTGCCCGACTCCAATTTTTCCACCAATTCTTTCTCGACCAGAATCTCTTCGGCGCCCCGTTTGATAATCGCTAATTGTTCTTCTACTGTTTTCATCTCAATCTTTCTATTCAAAATCACTGTTTATTTTTTCTATATTCGGTTGTGCTTTACCCGCACAAAACGGTATCGGTGTTCAGCGTCAAGCGGCCCGTCATCTCGTTGACCGAGGCATAGCCGTGACGCTTCATATATCGCTCCACACCTTTCGCCACTTTTTTCACCAGCAATGGGTCTTTGGCGATGGCGGTGCCAATGGCCACCATTGAGGCCCCGGCCAATATAAATTCAATTGCATCTTCCGCCGAGGCAATCCCGCCCAAACCGATAATCGGCACATCGTATTGCTTGGCCACTTGATAGACCTGATGCACCTTCAGCAACGCAATCGGTTTAATCGCCGGGCCGGAAAGCCCACCTTGGTTATTACCTAATGTCGGCGTGGCGGAATCAATATCGATCTGCATCCCCATCATCGTATTAATGGCGGAGAGAATATCCGCACCGGCATCAATCACTCGGCGCGCGCCTTCGGCAATATCGGTCTGGTTCGGCGACAACTTCACAATCAACGGTTTGCTCGTACAGGCCCGACAGGCTTCAACCACGCGCGCCGCCATCTCCGGATCATTCCCGAAGGCCGCACCACCCTTTTTCACATTCGGACACGAAATATTCACCTCGATGGCCGGCAAATCGGTTTGATCGAACAAGCGCACCACTTCCGCATACTCCTCCACCGAAGAGCCGGAGACATTAATGATAAATTGTGTTTGGCTTAAATCGAGCTTTGGTAGATAATCTGCAATCACGGCATGCGCGCCCGGGTTTTGCAAACCGATGGAATTCAGCAACCCGCAAGGCGACTCCATGACGCGCTCCGGTTTGTTGCCGAGCTTCGGCTCCAAGGTGGTGCCTTTGAGAAAGACGGCCCCCACATCGCGATTGGAAAAACCGGACACCGCTTGGTACTCGAAACCGTAACCGGCATTACCGGAAGCCATCGCCACCGGGTTTGCAAACCGAATACCTTTTAAATCAACCGATAAATCAACCAAGTTTTTCACCATTACATTAAATTATGATTCACATTATTCTCTATGAACCGGAAATCCCTCAAAACACCGGCGCGCTGATTCGGCTCAGCGCCAATATGGGCGCGCACCTGCACTTGATTCAACCCTATGCCTTCGATCTCAGCGAAAAGAAAGTCCGCCGCGCCGGTTTGGATTATGCCGAGCTGGCCAACCTGCATGAGCACGCTTCGCTCGACGCCTGCCTCGCAAGCTTGCAACCGAATCGGGTGTTCGCGCTGACAACCAAAACCGACCGTTATTATACCGAACCGAGCTTTGAAAACGGCGATGCCTTTTTATTCGGCCCGGAAAGTCGTGGCTTGCCTGCCGGCGTATTGGAAAGTCTGCCCGCCGAACAGCGTCTCACCATTCCAATGGTGCCGGGCGGCCGCAGTTTAAATCTGGCCAATGCGGTTTCCGTCATGGCTTATGAAGCTTGGCGCCAACTCGATTTTGATATGGATTTACCCAGTCACTGAACCGAAAAAACCACCAGGCCTGGTGGTTTTGGTGCCAATGCAAAATTACAAACCGGCTTAAAAATGCTCGGTTTCGGAGCGCCCATCGCGGTGCATCAACGCACTCACCGCTTCCTGCACCGTTTTTTCACCGCTGATAATGCGGTAAACCTGCTCCATAATCGGCAAATCCAAATTGTGCTGTTCGGCAATCCGCTTCACCGCTTTGGCCGCTTTAACCCCTTCCACCACCTGGCCGATTTCGTCAATCACCGCATCCGACGACAAGCCCGACTGCGCCATGCGCAATCCGAAACGGCGGTTACGGGATAAATTATCGGTACAGGTTAAGACCAAATCGCCCAGGCCTGACAACCCCATCAAGGTTTCCGGGTCCGCGCCCAGGGCCGCGCCAAAGCGCATCATTTCCTTCATACCGCGCCCAATAAGCGCAGCGCGAGCATTGGCTCCCAACTGAAGTCCATCCGACAACCCGGTGGCAATCGCCATAATGTTCTTATAAGCACCGCCCACTTCCACCCCGACAATATCGGATTGGGTGTACATACGAAACGTATCACAACGGAAAGCATTCGCCCAAAACTGCGCTTCAGAAGCATCCGCCGAAGCACTGACCATCGCCGTCGGCAACCCGCGCGCCACCTCATCGGCAAACGTCGGACCGGATAGGACGGCCACCGGGAAGCGGTTGTGCAATTCCTGATCAACAATCTGATGCAGCATTAGGCTGCTGCCCGGTTCAAACCCCTTGGTGGCCCAAGCGAAATGCACCGGCGCGTGATTCAAATCACGCACCTCGGCAACGCGATGCAACACCTCGCGAAACACGTGGCTCGGAACCACCAGCAAAACCGCATCCACCGAACGCAAGGCTTCGGCCAAGTCGCTGGTCACGGTCAAACGGTCCGGAAACGCCACGCCTTTGAGATAACGTTCGTTCTCGCGGTGCTTTTGCAGCAGCTCGGCGCGTTTTGGGTCGTGCTCCCAAAGCTGAATATCGTGCCCGTTCTTGGCCAAATGAATGGCCAAGGCCGAACCCCAGGCGCCGGCCCCGAGCACCGCAATACGTTGTTGAGAAGCGTTCGACGTCATGAGACCTTCAAGTTAAGGGAAAACGATTACTGCTGCGTCTCTTGCTGCTGCAAGTGGCTGGCGTACATCGCATCGAAATTCACCGGTTCCAACAACAACTGCGGGAAACCGCCGCGCGTGACCATTTCGGAAATCGCTTCACGGGCATACGGGAACAATGTGTTCGGGCACTGCGTGCCCAGCAAGTAGCTCAGTTCGTTATCGTCGAACCCTGAAATACCAAAAATTCCGGCCTGTTCCACTTCACACAAAAAAGCGGTTTTATCGTCCACTTTGGTCGTGGCCGTTACGCGTACCACCGCGTGATAGATACCGTCTTCCAATGCCGAGGTTTCAACGTTCATATCCACATCCAGTTGAGGCTGAAACTCTTGCGTGAAAATCTCCGGTGCATTCGGAGATTCAAATGAAATATTACGTGTGTAAATTTTTTGGATGGAAAACTGTTTTTCCTGTTCTTCTGCCATGTTTTTTCCTTAACAACGTTAAATTTGAATGCTTATTTTATTCCGCTAAAAGCGTATCCAGCTCTCCCGAACGATCCGCCGCCGACAAGTCGTCGAAACCGCCGACGTGATGATCACCGACAAACACTTGAGGCACGGTATTGCGCCCGCTTTTAGCCTGTAACTCGGCCCACATGGCACGGTCATTACCGACATCAATCAACTGATACTCCACGCCCTTACCTTCCAGAAGGTTTCTGGCCATGGTACAAAAAGGGCAGGTTTGGGTTGCGTAAACGACTACTTCCGGCATTTTCGAACTCACTTTTTTTCTCTTTTTAGTTTTTTTTTAGACGTTGGCTTATTCACAGGCAACCCAGCATTTTTCCAGGACATAATCCCGCCGCTCAAGTTATTCACCTCTTTAAACCCTTGCTTCACTAACTGTTTGGCCACGGAAGCCGAACGCATCCCGGATTGGCAATACACCAACACCGGTTCATCTTTGTGCGATAAAACCACATCCATTTTTTTCGCCACGTCCGTCGAAGGAATATTTTCCGCTTCGCCGATGTACCCGGTTTTAAATTCCGCGTCGGTGCGCACATCCAACACCCAAGCGCCGGAGTTGTACAAACGAACCGCTTGATCGGCATTGACGGATTGATAACCCGACACCTTGTCACCAAAATAACTGTAGAACAACATGGCGACAATCACGCCCAATGCGATGAACAGAAAAATTTGCTCTTGCACAAATTCAATAAACATTCATATTCCCTTAAATAACATCAGCCAAAATTCAAAGCTAATGATTTTAACAGTGAAACTGGTTACAATAAATGACATTTTCAAATTTTATTTACTTTTGCGGCTCTCTTACCCAAACCGCAAAAACGCTTCTCAAAAGGAAAAAACATGACAGAAAAAGTGCAAATCAAACACAGACCAACGGGATTGATCATCTTGGATGGCTGGGGTCATCGTGAAGCGACACAGCACAATGCCATTGCACAAGCACACACCCCAAACTGGGACAACTTATTAAAACAATACCACAACACCTTAATTAACACTTCAGGGCTGGCCGTTGGGCTGCCGGAAGGGCAAATGGGGAACTCAGAGGTCGGTCACATGAACTTGGGCGCCGGTCGCGTCGTATATCAAGAGCTGACACGCATCCAAAAAGACATCGACGATGGTCGCTTCTTTCAAAACAACGCGCTTTTAAAAGCCATCGATTCCGCCATTGACCGCAAGCGTAAGGTGCACATTCTGGGGCTCCTATCCGACGGCGGCGTCCACTCGCACATCAACCACATTAAAGCCAGTGTCAAAATGGCACACGAACGCGGCGCCGACATTTATGTGCACGTTTTCACCGACGGCCGCGACACCGCGCCGAAGAGCGCCATCCAGTACATTGAAGAGCTGGAAGCCTTTATGCAGGAATTAGGCGGCAGTCAAATCGTATCCGTCACCGGGCGCTATTTTGCACTGGACCGCGATAATCGCTGGGATCGTGTCAAACAAACCTACGACGTCGTCGCCTGCGGCATCAGCGAGAACGAAGCCAAAACCGCCAAAGAAGCCGTGGAAATGGCTTATGAACGCGGCGAAACCGACGAATTCATTCAAGCAACGGCCATTCCGCGCAAAGAAGACGGTAAACGTGTTCGCGTTAAAGACGGCGACTCGATTATTTTCATGAACTTCCGCTCCGACCGTGCTCGCCAATTGACAAAAGCGTTCATCTTCGACGACTTCGAAGATTTCCATCGCTGCAACACACCGGTTCTATCGGCCTTCGTCACCTTGACCGAATACAAAAAGAATTTTGAAAAATTCGGCGCGTTGATTGCCTACCGCCCAACCAAGTTACGCAACACCTTTGGTGAATACGTCGCCAAGCAAGGCTTGAAACAGTTGCGCATTGCCGAAACCGAAAAATACGCTCACGTCACCTTCTTCTTCAATGGCGGCGTGGAGGAGCCAAACGACGGTGAAGACCGAATCCTCGTCAATTCACCCAAAGTGGCCACTTACGACCTGCAGCCGGAAATGAGTTTGCCGGAAGTCAAAGCCAAACTGATTGAAGCCATCAACAGTGGCAAATACGATACCTTTATTTGCAACATTGCCAATCCGGACATGGTCGGGCATACTGGTAACTTCGACGCTTGCGTTAAAGCCGCCGAAGCCGTCGACGAAGCACTGGGCGAAATTTTAGCCACCCTCAAAGCCGCGGGTGGTGAAGCCATTGTCACAGCCGACCATGGTAATATGGAAATGTTATTCAACGAAGAAACCGGCAAGCCGGTAACATCGCACACAACCTTCCCGGTTCCGTTAGTCTATGTCGGCGACAGAGACTACCCTTTGAAAACCGGTGGCGCCTTGTGCGACGTCATGCCAACCTTGCTGGATATGATGGGCGTGGCAAAACCCGAAGAAATGACGGGCTCCTCTTTGATCGACAGAGGATAACAAAGCCATGAAAACGGCCAGGCCTGGCCGTTTTCAACCATAACAAACCCGTTCAACCAGCCCACCTTACCCATTTATCAGTCACGAACATTCCCATTGGGAAAGCGAGTCCGAAACATTGCGTTCAAGCCGCTAAAAAAGTATAATTTCGCACCATTTTAAATTTTTCGCACTCAGACACCCAAAAGTACCCCCAAAAAGTGCTTTTATAACAAGATGTTATAAATGTTTACAGACAGGAAAACTGAATTATGAATTCACTCAACAGCTTACAAGGACTCTATTCACCCGAATTTGAAAGAGAGAACTGCGGGTTTGGCATGATCGCCCAAATGGACGACAAGCCAAGCCACTGGGCGCTTCAAACAGCCATCGAGTCCTTAGCCAACATGACACACCGCGGTGGCGTCGCTGCGGATTGCTGTACGGGAGACGGCTGTGGTCTATTGATTAAAAAGCCCGATTCTTTCTTGCGCGAAGAAGCCAAGTCATTGGGCATGGCCCTGTCTGATAACTACGCGTGCGGGATGATCTTCCTAAACCAAGAGGCGGACAAAGCCGCCTTGGCGAAAAAGACACTGGAAGAATTGTTGACCAACAAAGGCTTGGAAGTGTGCGGTTGGCGTAAAGTGCCGGTTGCGTCACATGTTTTGGGTGAACAGGCGGCGGGAATGGAACCGTTGATTGAGCAAATCTTCATCAACGCACCGGCCGATATGAGTGATGCCGACTTCAACCGTCTGCTGTTTGTGGCTCGTCGTAAAACCGAAATGGTCATCGAGCCGAACGACCCGACCTTCTACATTGCTTCCTTGCACAGCCAGCTCGTCTCTTATAAAGGCCTGGTGATGCCGAGAGAACTGCCGGAGTTTTATCTGGATTTGAAACAGGATCGTTTTGAATCGTCATTGATTTCTTATCACCAACGTTTCTCCACGAATACCTTGCCACAATGGCGCTTGGCGCAGCCATTTCGCTTTTTGGCCCACAATGGTGAATTGAACACCATCAAAGGGAACCGTAACTGGGCCTTGGCACGTCAAAGCAAGTTCGAAACCCCATTAATCCCAGACCTGGCCAGCTTGAAACCATTGGTCGCTCAGGAAGGCTCCGACTCCAACTCATTGGATAACATGCTGGAAGTCCTGATGATGGGCGATATGCCGGTATTCCAAGCCCTGCGCTTGTTGATCCCGCCGGCTTGGCAAAACATGCCACACATGGACCCGGACCTGAAAGCCTTCCTGGAATACAACTCCATGCACATGGAACCATGGGACGGACCGGCCGGCATGGTTATCAACACCGGTAAATACGCTATTTGTGGTGTCGACCGTAATGGCCTGCGTCCGACACGTTATGTTGTCACCAAAGATCGTCACATCACTTTTGCATCGGAAATCGGGGTGTACAATTACCCGGCGGAAGACGTCGTCGAAAAAGGTCGCTTGAAGCCTGGGCAAGTCATTGCCGTAGACATGGAAGCCGGCCGTCTTCTGAAACCAGAAGACATCGACAACGGTTTGAAAAATGCTAAGCCTTACCGCGAGTGGATGGATAAAGGCTACATGCGTTTGGAAGAACGCTTGGACGCCGAAGCCCACATCTCCGACTGGGATAGCGACACGGCCGATGTTTACCAAAAATACTACCAAGTCTCGTTTGAAGAACGCGATCAGGTCATTCGCGTCCTAGCCGAATCCAGCCAAGAAGCCACCGGTTCCATGGGGGATGATGCACCTTTACCGGTTTTCTCGCGTAAAGAACGTTCCGTTTTCGATTACTTCCGCCAAATGTTCGCGCAGGTCACCAACCCGCCGATTGACCCTTTGCGTGAAAACATCGTTATGTCATTGAACACCTGTTTTGGTCGAGAACTGAACATGTTCGACGAAGGCGAGGAACACGCACGCCGTCTGGAATCGCAATCTCCGATTCTGTCCCCATCCATGATGAGACAGCTCACCGGACTGGTCGATGAAAACTATCGAAATCAGCGCATCTCACTCCATTACAACCCGGAAGAAAAAGCGCTCAAACAAGCCATTATTGACATGTGCGACGAAACGGTTGAAGCCGTCAAAAACGGGACTTCCCTGTTGATTCTGAGTGACTTGAACATCGAAAAAGGATTAGTCACCATCCCGTCGGCCATGGCAACCGGTGCTGTCCACCACCGTTTAATTGCCGAAGGTTTACGTCCGGAAGCCAATATCATTGTTGAAACCGGCGCGGCCCGCGACCCTCACCACTTCGCGGTCTTGTTCGGTTACGGTGCGACAGCTGTCTACCCTTATTTGGCTTATGAAACCATTCAAGACATGATTCGCAGTAAAGAGCTGGATGAGAAAGTCGGCATCGATGCGTACATCAAAAACTACCGTAAAGGCTTGAACAAAGGCCTGTACAAAATTTTGTCGAAAATGGGGATTTCCACCATCACTTCCTACCGCGGCTCACAACTGTTTGAAGCCGTTGGTTTGAGCAAGGAAATCATCGATTTGTGCTTTAAAGGCACACCAACGCGTATTGAAGGGACCCGTTTCGATAACCTGGAAACCGACCTGATCAAAACCGCGAAAAACGCCTTTAACCCTCGCAAATTCTTGCAACCAGGTGGCTTGTTGAAGTACGTGCACGGCGGCGAATACCACGCCTATAACCCAGATGTGGTCAATCACTTGCGTGATGCCGTACAGAAAGGCGACCAAGCGGCTTACGATAAGTTTGCGAAATTGGTCAACGAACGTCCGGCCATGACCGTCCGTGACTTGATCACCTTTAAGGACAATTTGCCGTCCATCGACATCAACGAAGTGGAACCCATCGAATCCATCTTCAAACGTTTCGATTCGGCGGGGATTTCCCTGGGAGCCCTATCACCGGAAGCTCACGAAGCCTTGGCCATCGCCATGAACCGCATCGGCGCGCGCTCCAACTCGGGCGAAGGCGCCGAAGATCCATCACGTTATGGCACCGAAAAGATGTCTAAAATCAAGCAGATTGCCTCCGGGCGCTTCGGTGTTACGGCGCATTATCTGCGTAATGCCGAAGTCCTGCAAATCAAGGTTGCACAAGGTGCAAAACCGGGTGAAGGTGGTCAGCTACCAGGGCATAAAGTCGATGCCACCATCGCTCGACTGCGCCATTCTGTGGAAGGTGTGACCCTGATTTCACCACCACCGCATCACGACATCTACTCGATTGAAGATTTGGCACAGTTGATTTTCGACCTGAAACAAGTCAACCCAAATGCACAAGTTTCCGTCAAACTGGTGGCGGAACCGGGTGTCGGCACCATCGCGGCCGGCGTCGCCAAAGCTTATGCCGATTTAATCACCATTTCCGGCTACGACGGCGGAACCGGGGCCAGCCCGATCACTTCGGTAAAATATGCCGGTAACCCATTTGAAATGGGCTTGGTGGAAGCGCATCAAGTGTTGCGCGCCAATGACCTGCGTGGTCAAGTGATTCTGCAAGCCGACGGCGGTTTGAAAACCGGCCTCGACGTTGTCAAAGCCGCTATTCTAGGAGCCGAATCCTTTGGCTTCGGTACGGCACCGATGATTGCACTCGGGTGTAAATACCTGCGTATCTGCCACTTGAACACCTGTGCAGTGGGCGTTGCAACACAAGACGAGCGCTTGCGTAAAGAACACTTCATCGGTTTGCCGGAGATGGTCGTCAATTATTTCCGCTTTGTCGCTGAAGAAACACGTGAATGGCTCGCCAAACTGGGCGTGGCCCGCTTGGAAGACTTGGTCGGACGCGTCGACCTGCTGAAGAAAATTGAGCAGCCGATGACCGACAAACAACGCAACATTGACTTAAGCGCGATCATCTCCGATGGCGGTGTGGATGCGAGCAAGCCACAAACCGTTCAAGTTGACCGCAACAACCCGTGGGACGATGGGCACATTGCTGAAGAAATCGTCAAAGAAGTGTTGCCGGCAATTGAAAACCAATCCGGCGGCGAGTTCGCTTTCCAATTGGTCAACACCGCTCGCTCTATTGGCGCGCGTGTGGCAGGTGAGATTGCCCAGCGTTATGGCAACCACGGCATGAAGGCACAACGGATTACTTTAAAACTGAACGGCATTGCCGGGCAGTCCTTCGGGGTCTTCAATGTCGACGGCCTAAACTTGCACCTGGAAGGCGATGCCAACGATTACGTCGGCAAAGGCATGGCGGGCGGTGAAATCGTTATCCGTCCATCGGACAAGCGCGCCTTCGATCCTCACACGACACCGATTGTCGGCAACACCTGTCTGTACGGTGCCACCGGCGGAAAACTGCTGGCCAACGGAACCGCCGGCGAACGTTTCGCCGTCCGTAATTCCGGTGCCGTCGCCGTTGTAGAAGGCCTGGGCGACCACGGCTGTGAATACATGACCGGTGGTACCGTCGTCAGCCTTGGCTCTGTCGGGGTGAACTTTGGTGCAGGTATGTCTGGCGGGATGGCGTTCATCCTCGACTTGGATCGAACGTTACCGGATCGTTTAAACACTGAAATGGTTGAAGCCATTCGCGTTGATACAGAATCGACGGAAGCTTACCGTATTTACTTGCGTGACCTCTTGACCGAATATGCCGAAAAAACCGGCAGCGACTTCGGCCAGGAAGTGTTGAACAACTTCAGCCGCTATCTGCATAACTTCTGGTTGGTCAAATCCAGAGCAATTGGTGTAGACAAACTATTGGATTTATTTGCCAACTGTGGTGATGGAGAGTAAGGGAGCGAATCATGGGAAATGTAAGACAATTTTTAGAACTTGATCGACAGCTTCCGTCCAAAAAAGAGGCGATGGAGCGTAAACAAAACTTCGAAGAAATCTATACAGAGTTCACACCGGCGCACGCCCAAGCTCAAGCCGACCGCTGTTTGCACTGTGGTAACCCTTATTGCGAATGGGCCTGCCCGGTACACAACTACATTCCGAACTGGTTGAAACTGGTTTCGGAAGGCAACATTATCGAAGCGGCCGAACTGTCACACCAAACCAACTCCCTGCCGGAGATGTGCGGTCGTATCTGTCCACAAGACCGTTTGTGTGAAGAAGCCTGTACCTTGGAAGACACCAACTTCGGTGCCGTCACCATCGGTGCGGTGGAAAAATACATTACCGACACCGCCACCGACATGGGCTGGACCCCAAGCTTGGACAACATCACCATGACGGATAAAAAAGTCGCCATTGTTGGCTCTGGACCAGCGGGTCTGGGGTGTGCTGACATTTTGATTCGTAACGGCGTCAAGCCAGTGGTGTTTGAAAAAGAACAGGAAATCGGTGGCTTGCTGACCTTCGGCATCCCGCAATTCAAGCTGGATAAAGACATCGTGCTTAAACGCCGTAAGATCTTGGAAGGCATGGGCGCAGAATTCCACTGCAACACTGAAATCGGCAAAGACATCACCTTCGAACAGCTCATGCAGGATTACGATGCTGTCTTCCTCGGAATGGGGACCTATAAACCCATGGCGGGGCGCTTCCCTGGCGAAGATCTGCCACAAGTTTATAAAGCCCTAGACTTCTTGATTGGTAACGTTAAGAACGAACTGGGACTGAAACAGTCACCGGAACCCTTTGTTTCTATGAAGGGCAAACGCGTGGTTGTGCTGGGCGGTGGTGACACCACCATGGACTGTACGCGTACCTCCATTCGCCAAGGCGCGGATGAAGTCTTCTGTGTTTATCGACGTGACGAAGCCAATATGCCTGGTTCCCGCGCCGAAGTGAAAAACGCCAAGGAAGAAGGTGTCCAATTCAAATTCAACTTAGCGCCGGTCGAAGTCATCGCCGAAAACGGCCAAGTTTCAGGACTGAAAGTGGTCGAAACGCGCATGGGTGAACCGGATGAAAACGGTCGTCGCCGTGCCGAAATGGTAGAAGGCTCCGAATACGTTATCGACTGTGATGCGGTCATTGTCGCCTTTGGCTTCCAACCCAACCCACCGGAATGGTTCAAAGACCACAACATCGGCTTGACCGATTGGCAAACCGTCGTGGCCCAGGAAGAAGCCGAATTCCCTTTCCAAACGTCAAACGAAAAAGTGTTTGCCGGGGGAGATATGGTTCGCGGCTCCAGCCTGGTGGTTCATGCCATCGCCGAAGGCCGAAAAGCCGCCGAAGGGATTCTGGATTACTTGGACGTGTAAACCAGACTCAATTGTTCTCATAAAAAAAGGCCGTTTTAAACGGCCTTTTTTTATACCTCATGCAGCCTCCACTTCACTCTTCCGCTCTCGCGCCACAACGTCACCCCTAATTTTCCGAGAACGCCTGGCGTAAAATATGCTTATCAGGAGGCGGGAGACTGTTCTCTGGAGAATGTTATGACATCGATTACAAATACCGATTATGCTTTGATGCTGCCGCAGCAACGCCCGTCCACGCAAGGAAACTCACACTCCACCGCGCCCATAACGACCTCTGCGCCAAAACAAGATACGGTAACGCTTTCCGCGATGGGGCAAAAATTGGCAGCGGCTTCGGAAAGCCATCCGGCAAACCGGCAAGTTCTGCCTGCTGAAACGGCCGACCAAACCATTCAGTATCGGAATATCGGCGGCTTGAAAATCGCCGTTTCCGGCCACGATTACGATATGAGCCTGCCTGGCCGTTTTTCGAACCATTCACAACTCAGCACGCACGACCGCCAACAATCCGGATAAAATCAGTAAGACCGGCCTGCAGGAATTGGAGGCGACCCCGATCACCGAAGCAAACCGCTGGAAAGCCCCACAATCGACGAGCTGGGATTCACTTTTCGTGTTGGGGTCCAGTATTGAACAGCAACTCGCCAATAAATCAGAAGATTTTGCCAGCTTAATACAAGCCACCAAACAACTTCAGCAGGAATACGGTTCGGACATTAAGCTGGCTCATGATCCGAACACCGAAAGCTATATCATGCTCAAACCGGGCGATAATTTTTATGATAGTGTGCAAACCGCAGATGAAGCACTGGACAACTTCCGAAGCTATCTCTTCCATGCCGGAAGATCATCCTCCGCCATCGAACAGGTTTTCAATCAGCACGGCATTGACCTTTAGGCGTCAACTCACATTGAATAGGATTTTTGAATCGCGTCAAAATGACCAGGCCTGGTCATTTTTGAGTATTCGGGTCGTCGTGAGGCGTTGTCGTGTCTGTTGCACTACCGTCTCCAGAAGGCTTTTTTTCAGCCGCCTGAGGGGCGATCTCGTCGCCGTCGCCAGAACCTTTCTGTTGGGTATCACTGACATCGGGCGCGTCGGACGCCTTCTTCTTCAACTCTTCGTCGAATTCGTCATCCATAAAAATACTGTTGGCCGCACCATCCAGGTCATCGAACTGCCCCGATTTTGCCATCCAAATAAACACCACCACGACCAGAAAGCCGAATAGCAGCATCATTGGAATCAAACCAAATACAACGTCCATTTCCTCTCCTTGCTCAGACTTTGTTGGTCAGGCTTTGCCGCTTGCGTTTGGCCACGGCTTTTTTGCTGTAAAAACTGCGAATACGCGCCGCATTGCCGATCACCACCAAGCTGCTCAATGGCATGGTGATGGCCGCAATCAATGGCGTTAACAACGCTGCCATCGCCAGCGGCACCAGGGTCACATTATAGAGAATCGAGCTGGCGATATTCTGTTTAATGGTTTTCAAGGTCCGTTGCGATAAATCCACGGCCGTATCCACCGAAAGCAACTCATTATTCAACAAGACAATATCGGCACAATCCATGGACACGTCCGTTCCTGACCCCAGTGCCATACTGACGTTCGCTCGTGCCATGGCCGGGGCATCATTAATGCCGTCACCGACCATCGCCACCAGCTCACCCTCTTTTTGATAGGCTCGAATCATTTCATGTTTTTGCTCCGGTAGCACTTCAGCCTGCACAGCCATGCCGCCGAGTTTTTCCGCCACCGTTTCCGCCACCGCTTGACGATCGCCACTCAGCAAGGTCACTTTCTTTCCGCGCGCTTTTAAACGCGCGATCATCTCGACGGCATCATCCCGGAGTTCATCATCCAAGAACAAAATCGCGACAACTTGACCATCCTGCGCCACCCAAACACTGGTCTGACCTTGCCGAGCTCTTTGTGCTTCCAAGGCCGTTAAGTTTTCTGGCAAGCGGGCGCCCATCGCTTCCAACCAAGGCCCCGTTCCAATGTGGTAATGACGCCCCTGAACCGATGATTCCACCCCTTTCCCCGGGTGTGCCTGGAAAAAATCGACGGCCATGTCCATATTTTTGAATTCCGGATGTGAATCCTGAAGCGTTTCAACAATAGCCCGCCCAAGAGAGTGTTCCGAATGGAACTCAATGCGCACCACATCGCGCCAAAGGCTGTCTCCGTCCACCCCTTCTTGCAACGTCGAATCCACTAAACGCATCTGCCCTTTCGTCAAAGTGCCGGTTTTATCGAAAACGAAATGTTGAATATCGTTCAATATTTCCAAAACCGCGCCATTTTTGATGAGAATACCGTTTTGAGCCGAAACGCCGGAAGCCACGGCGGTGGCCATGGGGGTCGCCAACCCAAACGCACAGGGGCAAGTAATGATCAGCACCGACGTGGCCGCAATCATGGCCGTTTCGAAATCCGCATTTAGAATCCAGAACACAAAACTCAACGTCGCCAACGCAATGACCACAGACACAAACCACGGCATAATCCGTTCGGCGGTACACTGAATAGGCGCTTTTGAGCCTTGTGCATCCTCAACCATATGCACAATTCTCCCCAACATGGTATTTTGCAAAATCGATTCAACCTTAATCGACAAGGCGCCGTCGAGGTTTAACGTCCCCGCGGAGACCGATGCCCCCTCTTGCTTCAAAACTTCTCGCGATTCACCACTCAGCATGGATTCATTAATGTTACCGACACCTTCCACCACCGTGCCGTCAACGGGAACCTGATCGCCGGGTTTCACCAGCACCACATCCCCGGCCTTCAGTTTTCGAACCGGTACGATATCCACACCCGTGTCGGTTTTCATTCGCGCGACTTTGGGCTGCAAATCCATCAAGCGCCGTGTGGAGTCAATGGCTTTGTTTTTGGAGATGGCTTCCAGATAACGCCCGATCAGCAACAAGAACATGAAATCAATCATGGTGTCGTAATACACGTTCCCAGAGTGCTGAGGGTCAATCGTGACCCAAAACGAATACAGATATGTCGTTAGAATGCCCAGCGAGATGGAGACATCCATACCCACACTTCGTGACTTTAGGGATGTCCAAGCGCCAGACAAAAAAGGCTTACCGGAATAAGCCAAGGTAATCGTGGCAATGACAAATTCCACCCAGTGGAAGTAATGACGGAAGTCAGAATCCTGGTCGGCCCCAGCATATAAGGCGACCGAAAACCACATGACATTCATCATCGCAAAACCGGCAAAACCAAGGCGGTAAAGCAAATCTCGGTTCGCTTTACGGAAGGCTTCTTCGCTATTGGAGGCATCGTAAGGCGAGGCATCGTAACCGACGCGATTTAACTCTTGAATGATTTCGGACAACTTAATGACATCGTTGTCCCAGCGCAGCTTAATTTGCTTATTGGTGAAATTGACCTTCGCCATCTGTACGCCATCAAGTTTCGCTAAGGTATGTTCAATCAGCCAAATACAGGCCGCGCAATGAATGGCTTCGGAAATCAGCGTGATCTCACGCTGCTGCGTTAGGTCGGAAACAAATTGAGACTGAACTTCGTCGTAATCGAAAAATTCGGCATCTTTATTCGGAGGCGGCGGCGGAGAAAGCAGCTCTCCTTCCGGCGTGCGTCGGTAAAAGCTGTCCAGACCGGCTTCATAAATGGCATCACAGACGCCGGCACAGCCGTGACAGCAAAATTCGCGCTCAACCCCTTTAATAGACTTGAGCACTAAGGCGCCCTGCTCAATCCCTTGACCGCAGTGGTAGCACACTTGTGACATGAGAATACCTCTTTAGGGCGCGTCTTGAACCATAATGGAACGGCCTAGATTAAAGACCTCATCCCCTTTGGTAATCTCCATCACCAAGTCGTATTTACCTTTTAAAGGCAGGTTAATCGTGCCTTTATACTCACCGGTTTGGCCAGACGACTGTAATGCTAATTCACCATCGTATTTTTTATTGGATGGACGATAGTAATAAAGCACCGCGGTATCTACGTCGAACGCATTATTCTCTTTATCCAACACCGTCACCGTCACTTCTTGATCCTGACCTTCTTTCAGAATCGGTAAATCGATGTCAAATTGCCAGCCAAGCTCTTCCATGTGCTTACGGCGGGCGATAATTTGCGCCATGTTTTTACCTTTCTCGTAAAAGTCCGGCACCGTTAAGCCGGGCGCCGTGACAATGGCCATACTGACCATAAAGAAATTCACGGACAGCACAATTATCAAAATCGCAAACCAACCGATTACGAATGGGTTTTTCCAGGCGACACTCCAGTCCCGAGTGTCTTTTTTAACATCTTTGTTGTCTTTGGCGTCCGTCAAGGCTTTTTCCCTCCATAAAAAAAGGCCCTTAAATTAAGGGCCTTCATTATACCTAAATTTCACTCAACGCAGTATGCGTGTTTATGAAGACATCCTTAACGGATTTTCGGTCCAATAAACATACTGTCGTAAGTGGTTTTTACTTCCGGATTGTTCTGGTCAGCCACATGGATTTCAATCGGCGTATTGGATTCTGTTAAATCCTTTTTCGGCACCCGAACCAATAACGTCGCCGTGCCGACATTCCCCGGTTCCACCTGAATGCTTTTCGGACCGATATAGAACAAACTCTCAGGCCCCGTTACGTCAATACTGGCATCCAAGCGGGCATTGCCTTTATTCACCACCTTAACGTAATACTTGTTCTGAATGGAACGGTCACTCATCTGAACGAACAGCGGTGCTCTTTCATGCAGGACTTTTACGTCCAGCGGCGACATGGTTGCCAAGCCCCAGATCATTGCCGCCGCCGCAAACGTCATAATGCCGGAGTATACAATCACGCGCGGACGTTTATACAGTGGCACAAACGGCTTGCCGGCAAACTCGGCCAAGGAGGCATAGCGAATCAATCCTTTCGGCTTTTTAATTTTTTCCATCACGGAATCGCAGGCATCGATACAGAGCCCACAGGTAATACAGCCAAACTGCTGGCCTTTACGAATATCCACCCCAGTCGGACACACAGCGACACACAGGTTACAATCAATACAATCACCCAGGTCTGGCTGTTCTTCGCCTGGTTTGGCGCGTTTCATGCGCCCACGCGGTTCACCACGATCCACATCATAGGTCGGCACCACGGTTTCCGTATCAATCATTGCGCCTTGGATACGAGCATACGGACAAAAACCGATACACACCTGCTCTCTCAAAAAGCCCGCGAAAAATACCGTCGCGGCACCCAACGCTAAGATAATGGTGGCTTCGGTGCCGGTCCATTCAAGCGTGAACAAACGCGCCCATAAACTCAAGGCCGGATCAAAATACGCCACAAAGCTAAACCCGGTCATAAACCCGATAAAGGCCCAAACTACCCATTTCGGTACTTTTTTTCTGAGTTTTGAAAAACTGACGGGTTCTTTATCCAACTTCATTCGCTTGTTCGGCAAGCCTTCAAACTTCTCTTCCACCCAGGTGAAGATATCCGTCCATACGGTATGGAAACAGGCATAACCACACCACAGTCGACCTGCCACCGCAGTGGTGGCCGCCAACAACAAAGCAAAGAACAGCAAAATCATCGCCAGCACCCAGATATCCTGAGGCAGAACCGTGATGCCAAAGAAATGGAATTGGCGATCGGCCAGGTTAAACAGAATGGCTTGTCGACCATCCCATTGCAGATAAGGCCCGATAAAGAACGACAGCCACATGGCGGCGATCACCCATTTAATGGTGCGGAACTTACCCGGCATGCGCTTGGCATGCACCGTCCCTTCGGTGTGAACGGTGAGCAGTTCGACACCGATGTTCTGGAGATTTTTATTGGATGTATCCATATCATCCAGCAGCGATTTAGCTTGGTTATTGCTATCGTAAGTGACTTTGCGTTCTTCGGACATAATCAATTCCTTCTGAATTTAACGCGACGATTGTATAAAAAAACCACTCTATCAATAAGTAATCTTTTTTATACGACCGCATAAATGAAAAAAGGCCTAATATAAAATTAGGCCTTTTTTTATAAGGTGTCCAGTGTTAAATGAATGGATTCATCAAGAATCGTCTTCATCCTTTTCCAGACCTTCCATGCCACGAGTGGCTTTCCAAGCGAAGCCAACCAACGCCACAATGGTTAAAACCACAGCGGCGATGGAACCCCATAAAACCCAGTCGTTATTTAGCTCATTCATTTTCTGCTCCTTAATTGATACAGAATCAATTCATTCAATGAATAAAAAGCGGCGGTCAACTTATTGACCACCACCCAGTGAATAGACATAGACAGTTAAACGTTTAATATTAACTTCTGGGTCAGGCAAACGATCTTTGAACGCAGGCATAACAGCCAAACGTGTGCCCTTAATCGGTTCACCGTTTTTCTTAACGTTCACACCGTAAGTAATGGTTCGGACAACGTCAGCTTTATCGCCACCGAAACGCCACACACCATCAGTAAAGTTCGTCGCACCCGTTGGTGCTAAAGGCTTACCAACCGGTCCGTGACAGGCCAAACACATCCCTTTTGCATAAACCGCTTTACCGGCGGCATAAGCAGGCTCGTTCCCTTTACCTTCGCTCAATGCGATCACGTAATCGGCAACTTGATCGATTTCTTTGTCCGTCAAGTTCCCCATCATGCCGCGAGCCGGCATGTTACCGATACGACCGTTGGTGATGGACGCTTCGATTTGAGCGGGCTTACCACCCCATAGCCAATCGTCATCGGCCAACACAGGGAAATCCGGGTTACCTTGACCACCGGCACCGTGACAAGCGGCACAGTAATCACCGAACAACACCTTAGAGGTTTTAACCGCATAGGTTTTCAACTCTTCGTTTTTCAGAATTTCGCTGACCGGTAGAGCGGCAAGCTGCTCTTCCTGCTCTGCAAAACGTTTTTTACGCCAATTCTGAAGAACCTGAACCTCTTCATCATACTCTTCGATCTGTGTCCATCCGGCATAACCTTTAAACCAAGAGTTTTCCCATGGAATGGTTGGGTAATACAAAGCGTAAAACACCATCATGACGAAACCGGCATAGAAAGACAGCATCCACCAAAGTGGCGGCGGATTGTCTAACTCGCGAATATCCTCATCCCAAATGTGACCAGTGTTTCCTTCATCTGGCCAAGGATTGTTATGTGCCATATTTTATTCTCCTCAGAATAACTTAATCATCTTCATCTAAAATCTTGAACTTCTCTTTTTCCAGCTCCTCACGCTTGCTGGGACGTAATGTCCGCACAAAGGTAATCAGCATTCCGAAAAAGACGACGACCGTAATGATGAGACCGGCCCAATCCGACGTTGTCATCGCGGACCAGTCTGTACTCATATAGGCTTCAAGATTACTCACGATACGCCTTGCTATCGTCTAATTTAACCATTGTGCCCAACACTTGAAGGTACGCTACCATCGCATCCATTTCGGTATAACCTTCAATGGCCGCATTGGCGTTTTCAATTTCTTCGTCGGTATAAGGCACACCCAAAGTACGCATGACGGCTAGACGCTTCGACATATCACGTTTCGTGCCGAAGAAGTCTTCGCTGACCGGATTCTCAGCCAACCAAGGATAAGCCGGCATCACAGACTCGGGTACCAAATCCTGAGGACGTAATAAGTGCATGACATGCCATTCATCCGAATATTTACCACCCAAACGCGCTAGATCAGGCCCAGTACGCTTTGAACCCCATTGCATCGGGTGATCGTAAATGGATTCGGTCGCAAGTGAATAGTGACCATAACGCTCACGCTCGTCACGGAATGGACGAATCATTTGCGAGTGGCAGATATAACAACCTTCACGCAAGTAAAGGTCACGACCGGCTAATTCCAGCGGAGTATAAGGACGAACACCGTCACCGGCTTTCCAATCGGCTAAAACCCATTGGCCATTACGGTCTTGCTTATACAAAGCCTTGTCGGAAACAAGCTTACCGTTCTCATCCTGAGTAAAGGTTCTTTCCCAAACCAATTCCGGGAACTTTTCGTTTTTAACGTTACCGTATTTATCGGTTTGCTCCGTGTAATCAACCGTTTGCTTTAGATAAAACAACGGTACGATTTCAACGATACCCGCAATCGAAACGGCTAACGCTGTCGCGATGAACAGCCCAAAGATATTTCTCTCTAGACGCTCTTGAAAATTTTTAGGTTTTTGATTATCTGACATGAGTCTATTGCTCCTCAACTCATCATTCTTAAGCTTGCGACGGGCTCCGCCCATCGCAACTGATTTAGTACGTTTTAGGCGTTGGCCGTGGCTGTCGCTGTTTGCTTAGCATTTGCCATACGGATTGTCATCACAACGTTATAAAGCATGACAACCGCACCTGAGAAGAACAACAGCCCCCCGACCGCACGCATTACATAGTAAGGGTGCATCGCAGCAACAGATTCCGCAAAGGTGTACGCCAAGGTTCCGTACTCATCATAGGCACGCCACATAAGACCCTGCATGATACCGGATACCCACATCGCAACGATGTAGAACACAGTACCGATTGTGGCAAGCCAGAAGTGGAAGTTGATCAACTTCATGGAATACATTTCCGTATTCCAAAGCTTCATCACCATGTGGTACAAGGCACCAATGGAAACCATCGCAACCCAGCCTAGCGCACCAGAGTGAACGTGACCAACCGTCCAGTCAGTATAGTGAGAAAGCGCGTTTACGGTTTTCGCGGCCATGACCGGACCTTCGAAGGTCGACATCGCGTAGAACGCCAAGGCAATGATCAAGAAACGCAAGATGTAGTCGGTACGCAGTCTGTCCCAAGCACCGGAAAGCGTCAACATCCCGTTAAGCGCCCCACCCCATGACGGAATGATCATCGCCAAAGAGATAACCGCACCCAGAGAACCGGTCCAATCCGGTAGTGCTGTGTACTGAAGGTGGTGAGCCCCCAACCAAACATAACCGAACATCAATGCCCAGAAGTGGATAACGGACAAACGGTAAGAGTAAATCGGACGCTGCGCTTGCTTCGGAACGAAGTAGTACATGATCGCCAAGAAACCGGCTGTCAGGAAGAAACCAACCGCGTTATGACCCCACCACCACTGAATCATAGCGTCTTGAACACCAGAGAACAGAGAGTAAGAGCGGAACAAAGACACCGGAATCGCCAAACCGTTTACAACATAAAGGTAAGTGATCGCAATCATCATCCCCAGGAAGAACCAGTTGGAAACGTAAACGTTTGGATGCGTTTCTTTGTTACGTGACGCAATGGTCATCACGAAGTTCAACGTATAAAGCGTCCAGACTAATGCAATCGCAATCGCCAGAGGCCATTCTTGTTCATGGTATTCCTTACCGGTTGTCATCCCCAGCGAGATGGTCACAACAACGGCAAGTAAGCCAATCGTAAACAGAATTGCCGTTAGCCAGGCCATCCCGTTGCTCCATAAACGGACTCCATTCGTTCTTTGAACGGTATAGAAGGCCGTCGCCATCAATGTCATACCACCGAAGGCAAAGATAACAGTATTCGTGTGCATCACACGCAAACGCGCAAATGTAATTTCCGCGATATCAAAGTTTAACGCTGGCCATGCCAATTGCGCCGCGGCAAAAGTCCCCATCAAGGTTCCCAATACCAAGAACGTAATCGCACCAACCGCTAAGTACTTTACAACACCATTATCATATTGTGGTTTTGCTGTAGTATCCATTAGTCGGATTCCCCCTTATAGTCAAAATTAATCAAGCCCGCATAACGTTTAGAGTGACCAATTCCAAAACGCAGAGCTTACTTCCTCAACGGCGAATTATAGGAAACTCCTACAATCGCACCAGCCCCGACATTCAAAAACTTAATCTAAATCAACAAATTGATCTAAATAATGTCTGGAAAGTCTCTTCCTATGCAGAATTGACCTAAAAAATAACACGCAAATTATCGCAAAATTCAGATAAATTTTTGAACTTCTATGACAAATTTTTTTTATAACCCATATTAATTTTTCCTAACCAACCCAGGCCTGGTCAAAATTTAAACATCGAACTTCGTCAGAAAATCGCTATAATATCCGCTTTCAAAACACCCTAAATTTTTTACCTAACGGGAGCATTCTCATGCGGCAAGCCACCATTGAGAGAAACACTTTGGAAACGCAAATCCGTTTATCGGTCAACCTGGACGGCGACGGAAAATCCGACCTGTCTACCGGCGTTCCGTTTCTTGAACACATGTTGGACCAGATCGCCCGGCACGGCTTAATTGATCTGACCATCGATGCCAAAGGCGATACCCACATCGACGACCACCACACCGTGGAAGACATCGGCATCAGCCTGGGCATGGCGCTTCGAGAAGCCGTTGGGGACAAAAAAGGGATTAAACGTTACGGCCACGCTTATGTGCCGCTGGACGAAGCTTTGTCTCGCGTCGTCATCGACCTGTCCGGACGCGCCGGCCTGACCTTCAACGCCGACTTCACCCGTGCCAGCATCGGCGGGTTCGACACCGAATTGGTCGCCGAATTTTTCCAAGGCCTGACCAACCACGCCCAAGCGACGATCCACATTGACTGCTTGCGTGGCAAGAACGCTCACCACCAGGCCGAAACCATCTTTAAGGCCTTCGGGCGCGCCTTGAGGATGGCACTGGAAACCGACGAGCGCATGGCCGACCAACTGCCATCCACTAAAGGGGCGTTATAAGCTTATGTCCAATCAAAAGCTTGTTTCGGTCATTGACTACGGCATGGGCAATCTGCGCTCCGTCGCCAAGGCCGCAGAACACGTTGCGCCAGAGCAAGTTCGCATTCAAATCACGGACGATGCCGATGTCATCCGTGATTCGGATGCGGTCATCTTCCCCGGCCAAGGCGCGGCCAAAGCTTGCATGAAGGCCTTGAACGATACCGGCATTGCCCATACCTTAATGGAAGCCGCCGCCGAAAAACCTTTTTTAGGCATTTGCATGGGGCTACAAGTTTTAATGACGCACAGCCAGGAAAACAATGGCATTGACTGCCTGAACATCCTGCCCGGTGACGTCGAGCAGTTCGACTTGCAAAATCACCCAGGCCTGAAAATGCCGCACATGGGCTGGAACCAAATCCACCAAACACAAGATCACCCGTTGTGGCACGGCATCGAACAAGACAGCCGTTTTTATTTTGTCCACAGTTATTATGTGGTGCCGACGGAAACCGACACCATCGTCGGGGAAACCACACACGGCACCACTTTCGCTTCGGCCTTGACCAAAGACAAGCTGTTTGCCATCCAGGCCCACCCGGAAAAAAGTGCCGACGCCGGACTGCAATTATTCAAAAACTTTCTGAACTGGGACCAACTCTAAACCCAATCAGAATTTTCAAAAAGTAAACCGATTTAATGGAAAAGGAACACCATGCTACTCATCCCAGCAATTGACTTAAAAGACGGCGAATGCGTACGACTCCGCCAAGGCCTGATGGAAGACGCCACCGTATTTTCCGGCGACATCGTTGCCATGGCCGAACGCTGGGTCAATGAAGGCGCGCGCCGCCTGCACATGGTTGATCTGAACGGCGCTTTCGAAGGCAAACCCGTCAATGGTTCGGCCGTCTATCAGGTGCGCGAAGCCTTCCCGGAATTGCCGATTCAAATCGGCGGCGGCATCCGCGATTTAAAAACCATCGAAGCCTATCTTGAAGCCGGTGTCAGCTACTGCATCATCGGCACCAAAGCCGTTCACAACCCTGAGTTCGTCGCCGAAGCCTGCCAAGCGTTTCCCGGCCACATCATGGTCGGATTGGACGCCAAAGAAGGCATGGTCGCCATCAACGGCTGGGCGGAAGTCACCGACCACCACGTGGCCGAACTGGGCAAACAATTTGAAAACGACGGCGTGGAAGCCATTATCTACACCGACATTGGACGAGACGGCATGATGCAAGGCGTCAACATTGAGGCCACCCAAGCCTTGGCCCAAGCCTTGAACATTCCCATCATCGCTTCCGGCGGCATCACCAATCTCGATGACATCCGCGCTTTGGCCACCATTGAATCCGACGGCGTCACCGGCGCCATCACCGGCCGTGCGATTTACGAAGGTTCTTTAAACTTCCGAGAAGGCCAAACCCTTTCCGACGAGCTTTCCAAGGCATAAGGATCGACACATGAGTTTAGCGAAACGCATTATTCCCTGCCTGGACGTCGATAATGGTCGCGTCGTCAAAGGTGTCCAGTTCGTGGACATCCGTGACGCCGGCGATCCGGTCGAAGTCGCCAAACGCTACGACCAGCAAGGCGCTGACGAAATCACCTTTTTGGACATCACCGCCACCGCCCACGAGCGCGACACCATCGTTCACGTGGTCGAAGAAGTTGCCAGTCAGGTATTTATTCCCTTAACCGTCGGCGGCGGCATCCGCTCGGTCGATGACATTCGAAAAATGCTCAACGCCGGTGCCGATAAAGTCGCCATCAATTCGGCGGCCATCTTCAATCCCGGCTTCGTACAAGAAGCCTGCGACACCTTTGGCTCACAATGCATTGTCGTCGCCATCGACGCCAAAAAGGTCAGTCTGGACGGCGAACCGGACAAATGGGAAATCTTTACCCATGGCGGCCGTAAAGAAACCGGCATCGACGCCATTGAATGGGCTCAGAAAATGGAAGCGCTCGGCGCCGGTGAACTGCTACTCACCAGCATGGATCGCGACGGCACCAAAAGCGGTTTCGACATCGAACTCACACGCCGCATCGCGGATAGTGTTAAAATCCCCGTCATCGCATCCGGCGGCGTCGGTGAACTATCGCATCTCTGCGACGGCATTCAACTCGGCCACGCCGAGGCCGTCCTCGCCGCCAGCATCTTTCACTTTGGTGAACACACCGTACAGGAAGCCAAAAAAATGATGCAAGCATCCGGAATTGAGGTACGACTATGAGCGACCAAGCCACAAACGATATATTGTCACAACTAGACGCGGTTCTGGAAGCCCGAAAATCCGAATCGGCGGACGCTTCCTACGTAGCCAGCCTCTACGCGAAAGGCATTGACAAAATACTTAAAAAAGTCGGCGAAGAAGCAACGGAAACCGTGATGGCGGCCAAAGATGCCGAATACACCGGCAAAACCGACAACCTGGTTTACGAAGTCGCCGACCTATGGTTCCATACACTGATACTGCTCTCCCAACAGGGGCGCTCCAGTGAGGATGTCACACAAGAATTACAAAGACGTTTTGGCCTATCCGGCCACGAAGAAAAGGCGAGTCGTTCACAAAACGACTCATAACCAAACCCAAACAGGAACTTAACCATGACCTCTGAAAAAAGCATTTTCAGTCGGATTATCGACAAAGAAATTCCGTCTGAAATCGTCTATGAAGATGAAAAATGTATCGTGATCAACGATATCAACCCGAAAGCCCGTGTGCACTTGCTTGTCATTCCCAAAAAGCCCATCCCAACCTTATTTGATCTGGCGCCGGAAGACAAAGACCTCATGGGCCACATGATGCTTTTATTGCCGCAATTGGCGCAATCCCAAGGGTTGGACGGTTTCAAAACCCAGATCAACACCGGCGAATCCGGTGGACAAGAAGTGTTCCACATCCATATCCACATCCTGGGTGAATAACAAATTCGATTAAACCAATCGCGTAAATCACATCGAAGTGATTTGAAAAAAGACATTAGACTCTGCTATTATTAGCGGTCATTTTACGAAAGGCCACCCTTTTTTACTGGAGAAACAAAATGGGCATCAGCATTTGGCAATTACTCATCATTCTAGCAATCGTTTTGGTCCTGTTCGGTGCCAAACGCCTTAAAAACGTCGGTTCGGATCTAGGCGGCGCCATCAAAGGCTTTAAAAAAGCCGTTTCGGAAGACGAGAAGAAAGACGAAGCCGTCGGCGAGCAAAAGCTTGAGAAAAAAGACGACGAAAACGTTTTTGACGTTAAAGCCGAAGAAAAAGTGGACGAAAAGAAAGACGACTCCAAAGCGTAATCACGCTTTCGCCTTTCCCTCCTTTTCTGTCTGCATATAACTATAGGCATGCGCTAGATGTTTGATATCGGTTTTCTGGAAATCATCGTCATTTTGGTCATTACCCTGATTGTCATCGGCCCTGAACGCATGCCTGAAGTCGCGCGTAAAATCGGCCAATTCGTCGGCAAGACCAAGCGCTTCATCAATTCCGTTAAAGACAACAGTGAAATCAGCGAGACGGTGCGCGAATTGCAACATTCCATGAACTTGGAAGAAGAGCGCAAAAAAATCGAGTCCGTCACGCACGGTCTGCAAGATGACCTCACCAATATGCAAGACGAGTTTGGCATCGACGAGCTTTCCCGACCGTTTGGGCAAGACCCAAACCAAACCGCCGAAGGCTCTCAGTTCAATAAGGCACCGACCCAACCTGTTTTACCCGGTTCGCAGGACGACACGCCCCAAACCGACGACCAACCGGTGAAAGCGGAAACTTCCGAAAAACCGCCCGAAAAAACAGCGACACAAACGGCCGAAGCCAGCAGCGCGGAAACAAATAAACAGTCATGAGCGATAGTGCCCTACCCCCTAATGATAAGGAAATGACGCTCGTCCAGCACTTGCTGGAGCTGAGAAACTCCGTCACCAAAGCCATCCTGGCCATTTTGGTGCTGTTCGTGATTCTGTTCCCGTTCGCGAACGACCTCTACATTTACATTTCCGAGCCGCTCTCACGCTTCTTGCCGGAAGGCACCAGCATGATTGCCACCGGCGTCGCCTCGCCGTTCCTGACGCCGTTCAAATTAAGCTTGGTGTTGGCCATCTATCTGGCGATGCCTTATTTGCTGTATCAACTCTGGACCTTTATCGCGCCGGCCCTGTACAAGCATGAACGCCAACTGGTCGGGCCTTTGTTGTTCTTCAGCTCCTTCCTGTTCTACGCCGGTGGCGCCTTTGCTTATTATGCGGTCTTCCCGCTGGTATTTGGCTTCTTGTCCACCGCCGCCCCGGAAGGCGTCACCATTGCCACCGATATCGCACTCTATCTCGATTTTGTCATCAAAATGTTCTTTGCTTTCGGGCTGGCCTTTGAAGTCCCGATTGTCGTCGTGCTGCTCATACTGACGCGAATGGTCTCACCGCAAAAATTATCGCACGCTCGCCCATACGTCGTCGTCGGCGCTTTCATTGTGGGCATGTTGTTGACGCCACCGGACATCGTCTCGCAAACCTTATTGGCCGTACCAATGTGGTTGCTATACGAAGCTGGGATCATTGTCGGGCGAACCGTCTTAAAAGCGCGTAAATCGGACGACGACGATGACGGAGACGACACGAATCCACCGGATCAGCCAAATCAACCAAACACGCCATCTTCGGGCGCAACCAGCAAACGGCAGGCTCCACCGGAAACGGAAGATGACGAGGAATTCGATACCCGTTACGCCGACCAACTGGAAGACGACGAAGACTGGGATCGAACCTTTGATGAAATCGACTCGGAATTTGCCATCCTAGAACGCGAGCATCAAAAACGCAAAGCGGAAGAAGAAGCGCGCAACAACGCGGATAAGCCAGCGGGAGAGGACGCCAATGACACCGACAAAACGGATGAAAAGGACACCTCGTCTGACCAACCTTCGGACTCGACCAAGCCGTCCGACGATTCATCCAAAGCGGACAAATCGGATAAATAATCCCCAAAACCGACCAGGCCTAGTCGGTTTTCGTCCATTCCCATTTCGGATCTCTCGGTTGCTGCCGGTTTTATTCAGCCTGATCACCCTCCCCGTGTTTGCTGAAACGCTGAACAACACTCTCGCCAACCACCCTTCGCCTTATCTCGCCATGCACAGCCAGGATCCAGTTCACTGGCAAGAGTGGCAAGCGTCGGTTCTGAAAGACGCCCAGCGTGACAACAAACTGATTTTTCTGTCCAGCGGCTATTTTGCCTGCCACTGGTGCCATGTCATGCAACAAGAAAATTACCAGGATAAAAACGTCGCCCGCCTGTTGAATCAACACTTCATCCCGATCAAAATCGACCGCGAACTTTCACCGGATCTGGATCACTACTTAATTGACTTCGCCGAAAAGGCCGCCGGACACGCCGGTTGGCCTCAGCACGTGATTCTCACCCCTAACGGCCTGCCCTTTTTCGCGTTCGTTTATCAACCCAAACCCCAATTACTCAAAACCCTTAACCGCGTGCAACAACTGTGGCAAGCGGATCCAAAACGTATTATCCAGGCGGCCGAAAGTGGCTTAAATGAAACACCGCCCCAACCGAAACAAACCCGACGGCCACCCCTGACGCTGACGCTCGCGGCATTCCAACAGCGCTTTAATAACGAACTCGGCCATCAAATGGACGACCTCAGCGGCGGTTTAAAAGGCAGCCATAAATTCCCGAACGCCAGCGTGTTATGGGCAGCATTGCAACCCAACAATACTGACGATTCTCAAGCCGAACATCGGCACGACTGGCTGCAATTGACATTGGACCAGATGCAGTCACAACATTTATTCGACCACATTCACGGCGGCTTTTACCGCTACACCGTCGACCCGGAGTGGCAAACTCCACACTTCGAAAAAATGCTCTACACCCAAGCTCAATTGGCCCAAGTGTATTTTCGTGCCGCACGGATTTTCCAACGCGACGATTATCTCGACACCGCGCGCCAAACACTGCGCTATGCCGAACAACACCTTTGGAACCCGGCAACACGCCTGTTTCGCGGCAGCCAATCCGCCATTGACGATCAACAAGTGGAAGGCGGCCCCTACCTGTGGACAAAACCTGAATTACAGGCTCGCCTGACACCCGCGGAATATGCCGAAATTGACCAGGCCTGGGCATTACAGGGCGCCGCACCCTATGAAGCCGGCTGGCACCCCAAACCGACCGACCAACACTGGACCTCAATTCGTCGCAAACTGCAACGTGCACCGGACGACATCCCCACCGACGACAAAAGTTTGCTGGGCTGGAACGGATTGATGCTTTCGGCTTACGCCGAGGCCGTTCGACAAGATGCCGCCAATCGAGCACATTGGCGGGCACAAGCCAAACAGCTTGCCAAACGTCTGATCGAACTCATGCAACAGCCGCAACCACCACGCGCCCTATCACTCGACAACCAACCGATCGGGCAGGCCAACCTGCAAGACTACGCTTATGTTCTGCAAGGTTTGAAAGATTGGCAAACCCAAGCCACTACGCCCGCGTTAAAACAGGCCATTCACACCTTGCAACAGCAGGCGACACAGCGATTCTTCAGCCCAGAAGGCTGGCATTTCAGCGATGCGCCCCTGTTGCCTGGCCAAGTCGGGCACTGGGCCTTACCGGACGACGCTCTCCCCAGCCCAACCGCCATTTTGGATTGCGGAAACGCCGCACATCTGGCACACTCTCAAACGGAAATCGCACGTTATCCACTGCGTTACGCCAGTTACGGACACGCTTTGAATTGTCCGGAATCGAAATCAAACTAAGGAAAGTACACATCGCATGAGGGCGCTATGGGGTTATTGATCGTCGGGTTTATTTTATTGTTTGCGGTGACCTCGCTGCCCAATCTGTGGACCAATTACATCCTCAAAAAACACCGTCAGCCGCACCCCGATATTCCCGGCACCGGCGGCCAGTTCGCCGAACATTTGATTAAAAAGTATCAATTGCCGGTGACTCTAGAAGAAACAACAAGCGGCGATCACTATGACCCCATCGACAAGGTCGTGCGCATTTCGTCGGAAAATTACCATTCCAATTCGCTGACCGCCATCACCACCGTGGCGCACGAAATCGGTCACGCTCTGCAAGATCAAGCCAACTACGAACCCTTGATGCAGCGTACGGTGCTGATTGAGCGTTCACAATGGATGCAAAAATTCAGCGGTATCGCGCTAATGGCCACGCCGGTGCTGATTCCGCTATTGCACACACCGTTGATTGGCCTGGTGACCTTCGGCGCTGGATTTATCGCCATGGGCGTGCCGGTCATCATCCACCTCACCACCTTGCCGGTGGAATTCGACGCCAGCTACAAACGCGCTTTGCCCTTGCTCAAGGAAGGCGAATATCTGGACGACGCCGACTTGAAAACGGCCCGTAAAATCCTCCAGGCCTGCGCCTTGACCTATGTGGCCGCATCCTTATCGAGTCTGTTTAATTTATGGAAATGGATTCGCGCCATCAAAGGACGTTAATAGATTCAGAAAACAGGCGTCTGACATTATTGACCGGAAGCCCGCGCCAACACCCAGACCTGTATCCGCAATTCAGGAAATCGTTTTTTCAACACCGACACCAATGCTTCCATAGTGGCGCCGGTGGTCATCACATCGTCCACCAGCGCCACTTCGCTCAGACCGTGCAAATCGGTCTCCGACGTCAGTGCAAAAGCGCTTTTCAGATTTCGACGACGGTCTTTGGCATTCAATAACGCTTGCGGTGGCGTTTGCTTGGTCCGCATCACCGACTGCGACAACACCGGTAGCCCTGTCCCTTTCGACAAGGATTTCGCCAACTCATAGGCTTGATTGAAACCGCGTTCCAGCAGACGGTTGACGTGTAACGGCACCGGAATCAAGGCCTCCACGCCGCCCACCTCTAAATGCGGTGCCCAGAGTTCGGCCAATAACCGAGCTTGATAGAGTTGCTCGTGATATTTCAATCCCTGAATCAAATCCGCCACCACCGTTTCGTAGCGAAACCCCGCCTGAGTTTGCGCAAAGCTCGGTGCCTGAGCCAAACAGGCGCCGCAGACCTGAGGTGCCGACAGGGCCGGCAAGGGCTCGCCGCACACAGGGCACGCCACCCCAGGCCTGGCCATTTTTGCAATGACCGCCTCGGACAAATCCAAATCCTGCCCGGACGCATCCGACACCACACAGGTCGGCGGAAACAACCACTTTTCAAACGACTTCATATTTCTTAAGATTGTTGAACGGCTAAATACGCTATAATAACGTAACGATACGCAACAATGGAAAGAAGAATATGGCTCTCGGTGACATTCGCAACGACTGGACGCTTGATGAAATCAAAACCATTATGAATCAACCGTTTAACGACTTAATCTTTCAAGCCCAAACGGTGCATCGTCAGTACTTCAACCCCAATGAAGTTCAGACCAGCACCCTGGTGAACATCAAGTCCGGCGGCTGTGCGGAAGACTGCGCCTATTGTTCACAAAGCGCTCGCAACCAGACCGAAGTCGAAAAAGAACAGATAATGGAAGTCCAGGAAGTCATCGAGCAAGCCTTGGTCGCCAAGGAAAAAGGCGCCACACGCCTGTGCATGGGCGCTGCCTGGCGTAATCCGACCAAAAAAGACTTTCCGCGTGTGCTGGAAATGGTGCGTGTCGTCAAGGATTTGGGGCTGGAAACCTGCCTGACCCTCGGCATGCTCAACGATGACCAGGTAGCGCAACTGAAGGAAGCCGGGTTGGACTACTACAACCACAACCTTGACACGTCCGAAGCCTTCTACCCAAAAATCATCACCACGCGTAATTATCAAGACCGTCTGGACACCATCGACAAGGTGCAACAAGCCGGTATCAATGTGTGTTCCGGCGGCATTATCGGCATGGGCGAAGAACATAAAGACCGCGCCGAGCTGATCCGCACCTTCGCCACCATGCGTCACCACCCGAATTCCGTACCGATTAACCTGTTGGTGCCAATTGAGGGCACGCCGCTGGCGCACATGAAAGGCCAGACCGATTCCTTTGAATTCATCCGTGTCATTGCCACCGCGCGCATCGTCATGCCGCAAACCTACGTGCGCTTGTCGGCCGGTCGAATGGAACTGCCGGACGAAGCCCAGGCTTTATGTTTCCTGGCCGGGGCCAACTCCATTTTCTACGGCGACAAACTGCTGACCACCGACAACCCGGAAGGCGGGCACGACGAACAATTGTTCGCGAAACTCGGCATCACCATGCAGCAAAACGTCAAAGCCGAAATGGCCGCGAAAAAACTGGCGGAGCAAGCCACCGAACTGACCGCTTAATCTGAACAAGTCGGTTTCCGTCATGTCTCAAGCGTCCATCGAATCCCGTTTTGCGCCGATTTTAGCCGAACGGGACGCCGCATCCCTCACTCGGCGCCGCCCCCTCGCCACCTCGGCGCAAACCCCGGAAATGCAAATCAACGGCCTTCAGGTCGTGAATTTCTCGTCCAATGACTATCTGGGGCTCGCCAATCACCCGAAATTAAAAGAAGCCCTGCAATCCGTGGACACGCTCAGTTACGGCTCCGGCGCGGCGCATCTGGTGACCGGCCACCACCTCGAACACCATCTTCTGGAAGATGAAATCGCCGACTGGCTCGGATGCGAACGTGCGCTCCTGTTTTCCACCGGCTATATGGCCAATCTCGCCGTACAGCAAACGTTGATGCAAAAAGGCGATTGGATTCTAGCCGACAAGCTCAATCACGCGTCTCTCATTGACGGCGCCCGCTTTTCCGACGCCGACCTGAAACGTTATCCGCACAACGACATGCAAGCGCTGGAAAAGCGCCTGAAACAGGCCCAGGCCGACAACCGCCAATGCCTGATTGTTACCGATGGGGTCTTCAGCATGGATGGCGATTTCGCCCCCTTGGATGAAATTAAAGCCTTAGCCAAAACCTACCAGGCCTGGCTGTTTGTGGATGATGCACACGGTTTCGGCGCCGTCGGGCCGCATGGACAAGGCACCTTCGAGCATTTTGGCCTGACGCCGGACGACAATACCATTCTGATGGGCACGTTCGGCAAAGCCTTCGGCACCTCCGGCGCCTTTGTCGCCGGCAGCGAGATTCTGATTGAAACCCTGATTCAACTGGCGCGCCCCTACATTTACACCACCGCCAGCTCGCCCATTAACGCCAAGGTCACGCGAGAAGCCTTACGATTGGTACAAGACGCCGACGACGTGCGTCGACAACTGCAACGCCATATCCAACATTTCCGCGATGGCGCCGCGCAAATCGGCTTGACGCTCTGGCCGTCGGAAAGCGCCATTCAACCGATTATGATTGGTGACAGCCAACGCGCGCTGGATTGGTCGGACGCGCTCAAACAACAAGGCTATTGGGTCGGTGCGATTCGCCCGCCGACGGTGCCCAAGAACACCGCGCGCCTCCGCGTGACTTTATCGGCCAGCCACACGTCCGAGCAAATCGACGGCTTATTGGCCGCGCTGGCTCAGTGTTCCGATGCATTCCCGTCCCACAGTTCCTAAAATAGCCGTACAATAACCGCCATGTCCGAAAACACGAACATCAGCCCCTTAGCCCTTCACACCGACATCTTGCCCTATACCGGGCCGTCTGCGAGTGAAGACACCGTCGAAAATCTGACCTTAATCCATGGTTGGGCCGCGGAAAACAGCATCTGGCAGGACTGGGCCATTGAATTTCTGTCCCCGCATTATCGGGTGCATTTAATTGAATTACCGGGCTTCGGGCAAAGCCCACATTTTGAGCATTTGGAAAACGGCCGAATCGACCAGGCCTGGTTGGAATCCTTGATTCAAGCACTGCCCGACCACACCCACTTGCTGGGTTGGTCGCTTGGCGGCCTGCTGGCCCAGCAAATCGCCCTACGGGAGCCGGAACGAGTCAAAAGCTTGGTTTGCCTGGCCTCCACGCCCCGTTTCGTCCAGAACGACGGTTGGCGCTGGGCGGTCAGTCCGCCGTTAATGGCCGATTTCATCAAAGCGCTCGGCGTGGAATACACCACCGTATTAAAACAATTCTGGAACCTGCAACTGCAAGGCACCGAAAACGCCCGCCCGCTGATGAAACGCTTACGGCAACACATGAGTCAACGCCGCTTGCCGCATTATTCCGGCTTGTTACAAGGCCTCTATCTGTTGCGCGACATCGACAACCGCGACGCCCTCATGGACCTGACCCAGCCGACCCTTTGGTTGCTGGGCGAACACGACCCGTTGATTCCAAAAGAATTGATTCAATCCCTGAGCGCATTGCAACCGGATGGCGAAACCCGCATTCTGAATGGCGCCGGACACATGCCGTTCTTTTCCCATCCGGAAGACACCGCACGTGAATTACTGGCGTTTTTACGCGCCCACCCCTATCATTCCATGATTAAATAATAGCTATGACCATGCAACATTTCAGCCGCGCCCACATCCAAAAACATTTTAATCACGCCGCCGTCAGTTATGACGAAGCGGCCGTGTTGCAGCGCGAAGTCGCCGCTCATTTAGACGAACGGCTCGATCTGGTCACTTTGCAACCGAAAACCATTCTGGACGTCGGTGCCGGCACCGGCATCCTCACCGAAAAACTCGTCGAGCGTTACCCACAGGCTCAGGTCCTGGCGTTGGATTTATCCATTCAAATGCTGCAACAGGCTCACACCCATTTAACGCGTCCGAAATGGCCGGCCTTGCCGAAAGCCCTGATCGACACCTTTAATTTGACCCGTCCCGGCGCTACCTGCCTGAATGGCGACGCCGCTCAACTGCCGTTAGCGGATGATTCGGTCGACCTTATCACCACCAACTTGATGTTGCAATGGTGCGACGACCTGGATGCGGTGTTTCAGGAGTTTCGCCGTGTGCTACGCCCGGAAGGCTTGTTGATGCTGACCACCTTCGGGCCGGACACCTTGAAAGAATTACGCCAGGCCTGGTCGGAAGTGGATGAAACCCCGCACGTTAACACCTTCATCGACATGCACGACATCGGCGATGCCTTGATTCGAAACGGTTTCGGACAACCCGTCATGGATGTGGAACACTTTACACTGACGTACAGCAAACCGATGGGCGTCCTGCGCGATCTCAAAGCCATCGGCGCCACCAACGCCACCGAAGGGCGTCAGCATGGTTTGATGGGGAAACAGCGCTTTACGCGCATGCTGGAAGCCTATGAAGGCTTTCGTCGCAATGGCGTGGTGCCCGCAACGTACGAAGTGATTCACGGCCATGCCTGGGCCGCGCAGGAAGTGGTGAAAGGCCCGAACCGCAGTCGCGATGGCTTGGTGGAGATCAGTCTGGACGAATTTGCCAAGCAAGCCCGTCAACGTTAAGCTTGGCTCGAATTACTCCGCTTTGGCCGGGCGTAATGCCAAACCGATAACCGCATTCAGGCCTTGTGTCTGAAGTTGTTGTTGAAATTTCACCGTTAAATTTTCACTTGCCTGGGTAAAACTGTGCGTCGCCTGTCCTTTCAAGTTCAACTTATTCCCGCCGATTTGCACCCCATCGCTGAGCGCGCGAATGTTCAACGCCATCCGTTCAATATAAAAGCCGTAAGCTTGTGACTGCGCCACTTCTGATACCAGGCGAATATTCGACTTCTGGCCAGGCCTGGCGGTTTTTGAAATTTGAAACCCGGCTTGGCTCAAAGCGCTTTGCAAAGGGCCAACCAAACGTTTTGCATCGGCATCGGCGGTCACCACCACCCGCATTTCGGCTTTCAAGCGCGCCGCCTGCTGTTCAAAGCTTTGTAGAAAATCACTGTAAGGCCGGGCATCAAACCCCGCCTGCAACGTTTCCAAAATCAGTAACCGTTGCCGAAACTCAACCAACGCATCAAGGCTGCGACTGTAGAAAACGTATTTCGCTAAAGCGCCATCTTTTTGATGAGCCGTTTCAGCCGTTTGCAGCGACTGCATTTGCGCATCCTGCTGACGCCGCAAATCATTAAACAAAGCCTGGCGTTCCAAGGCCACCAAGGCCACGGTTTTTCCATATCCTAAGCGCTCCGCGCGCTCAACCTGATAATCGCGTAACTGAATCTGCGCCACCTGGGATTGGATTTGCTTTTCCGAGGTGCGTTCGGCGTATTCATAATTGGATTGCGTGACCTGTAAATGGGTTTGAAAAGTCGCCGAAACCTGCACACTCAACTTTGAAGCAATGTCCACCAAGGCCGCTTGAACCGCATCTTTACGATTTTGGCCTTCTCCAACCCCATAAAGTTGCCGTGCCGTATCCGACGGCGGGTTCAGAAACCAGTCCGGCGTCGGTTTTTCAGTGGTGGAGAGCGGCTTCACGTCCTGACCGACACACGCGGTCAGGGCGAACGAGAAAAAACAAAAAAGTAGGAATGGTTTCATTGCGATATCTGCGACAGGGCTTTTTCGCGGTTGGCCATGACGTGATCGATTCGCATCACGGCCTCATTGATTTCGTCAACCGGCTCCAATTGCAAGTCATCGGCCAGATGATACAGGCGCTTGGCTTCCGCCAAATCGCCCTGCGCTTCTTTGACCACCCCCAAATCGTATGCGGCGACGTAAGAGCGGTTATCGGTGGAATCCAGCAAGGTTCCGAGCAAACGCTCGGCTTTATCCAAACGCCCGGCTTCAATGTACTCAATGGCCAACGACAGGGTTTTCTTTTGCTCGGCGGTATAGTCGATGTCCGGGTCTTCCAACAAGGACACCGTCATATGCGTATAGTGCGGCGTCAGCTTATAGACAAAATTCGTGGCCACTTCCGATGCCAGCAATTCCAACCCGGCGGATTTCGACGGCAGTGAACGCGAATCATCGCGACAGTGCTTCCAACGACGGCTCTTCATATAGGTATCCGCATGAATAATGTCGCCCTTGGTCACGTCAATCATCTTGATATTGGCGCCCATGGAGACGGTACGGATCTCACACAGCACTTTATAGACCCGGAATTCGTTGCATTTCTTGTCGGCGCACTGCATGCGCTCTTCGTAATGACGGTCGTCTCGCGCCGAGGCCGACGTCACCTCACCGGTCACGAAAGCTTGTGCTCCAAGCAATTCGCCCGCTTCCACCAGCTTGGCCTCATCCACCACGCCGCTGTACTGAAAGCGCTGCTCTTTCAACAACTGATCCACCTCGTTACGGCTGACGGTGGTGAAATAATATTTCCCGTCCAGTTTTTGTTTGGCCAAGGTCGCTTCGATTTTTCCCGCCAGGCCGATACTATCCTGCTCAAAAGGGGACACCGCAATCTGTTTGGTTTGGGCGGCTCGGTCGATTTGCGCCGGTTCCAACACTTTCAGCTTCACATTGGTCGCGCACCCGACCATGGCCGACGCACTGGTAACCAACAGACCGGCACGCGCCGCGCTCCAAATTTTCGTGCTCATCATCAGAAGTTTCGTCCAAAGGGTAATCAGAGTGTTCGAATCTCGAGCCAAGGCTCGGATTCGTTATTATTGTATAACCTCACCGTCGAGATTTACGCCAGTTTTTTCTCCAGGGCATCCATCAAGTCCAGAATCGAATTCGACAACTCCTGCACAATGATGAAATGCACTTTCGCCTCATCGTCCTGTCCGTCGGCTTTCAAGTCATAGGCTTTCATCAAATCTTTACGCAAGTTTGGATACAGCTGCGCCATCAAAGCAAACTCGGCCATGTCGCCATAGCGTTCACGGCCTTCGCCTTGTAGCCAATGGGTGAAGCCAGTCGGATTATCGAAATCAGCCCGGGAAGCGGAACCGATGTCATTGACATACGCCTGCAATTTGTTGACCCAGTTTTTGAAGGCACGGCGCACCAAGGCTCGATCCCAACTGTCTTCCGACTCCGATTTGGCCATGGCGGAATGATCGACCTTAAAGCTTTCGATCACCGCTTGACCTCGCGTCAAACCACGGCCCATCGTATCCTTCTGCAGATGGAAGAATCCGACCTGGCTACGCATCTGATCGGCTTCGCCACGCAAGGTGTCCGCCGCCGCCGCGGTTTCTTCGACTAGAGCGGCATTCTGCTGGGTGACACCGTCCATACCTTCAATGGCGCGGTTGATTTGTTCAACACTCTGCGTCTGTTCACCGTTGGCCAGAGCAATATCGGAAATGAACTGATGCATTTTCAAAATCACTTCCACAATGGACGCAAATTCTCTTTCGGAACGCTGCACCAGGGTTTCGCTGTGCGCGACTTGATTCACGCTGGTTTCGATCAGACTGCGAATCTCTTTCGCGGCATCCGCCGATTTACCGGCCAGGGTGCGGACTTCGCCCGCCACCACCGCAAACCCACGGCCCTGCTCGCCAGCACGCGCCGCTTCCACCGCCGCATTCAAGGCCAACAAGTTGGTCTGGAATGCAATCGAGTCAATCAAGCCGATGATATCGGAAATCTTCTGGCTCGATTCGGACAGTTCTTTCATCGACACCATGGTCTGCGACATGACCTCCGCCCCGTCATCCGCCTGTTGCTTAGCGGCGGAAGCCAACGCCGAAGCTTCATTGGCGTTTTCGGCGTTCTTACGAACGGTTTGCGTAATCATATCCATCGACATCACCGTATCCTGCAAGGTCGCGGCCTGGTTTTGGATTCGATCCGACAAATCGGAACTGCCGGAGGCAATCTGGTCGGACGCATCATTCACGGTGCGTGACGATACCATCAATTCGGAAATCGCCCGCCCCATGTTTTCCAGCGACGTATTGATGGCGTCTTTCATTACTCCGATTTTACCGAGATACTGGCCTTCGACGCGGCGCGTCAAATCGCCTTCCGACTGCGCGACCACCACTTCCACGGCTTCGGTGATACCGGCTTCCAATTGATCCAAGGATTCATTGATATTGCGCTTCAATGAATCCAGTTCGCCCGTTAATGGCGTGGTCAAACGGCTGGAGAAATTCCCTTCCGCAATGGCTTTCATCGTCTGGTTGATACCGGACACGGCTTCATGAGTGTTACGCATGGCGTTTTGCAAATCATCCACCATGACTTTGAAATCGCCTTCAAAGTGCGCCTGTGTTTCGAAATCGTAGGTCGCTTCGGTCAAACACTGGATGGCCCGTTCCAGTTCCGAAATCACATTCTGAATGTTTTGCGCCGAATGATTGACCTGCCCTTTGAGGATATTCAAATCGCCTTTGGCATCGGCTTTGATCCGGTATTGCAGGTCCCCTTTCGACAGCGCCGAAATCATATCGGACACACTGATCATCAAATGCTGCACCGAAGTCACATAGTGATTGAAGTTACGCGCCATCTGGCCGATTTCATCGTCCACCACCACATCGGCACGTACCGACAAACTGCCTTCTTCCGAAGCGATCGACAACTTTTGCGTCAAGCGGCTCATTGGTTTCAGCACGTAATTACGCATCCGCCAGAAGACTTGAATCAGCAGCAGGATAAAACCGCCGGACATGGCCGCTTGGGCCACGTAAATCATGAAATAGGTATCGCTGAGCAGCTTATCGAGAATGTTCATCGGCTCGGAAATCAGGTGGGCACCGATGACTTGATCCCCGGCATGGATTTTACCCAACACCAAAAAGTCGTTGCCGACCACCGCATAACCGTTCTCCACCAACTGAGTGCGATCCGCCTGCCCCATCAAGTCTTTGAGTTTGGAATCTTCGAAGCCTTTCGTAAAGGCGAACGACTGGTCCTTCGCTAAATCCAACGCGGCATAATGGTGACGAGATTCACTCTCCAAGTTGGCAATTTGTTGCAATGGCAAACTCACACCGACCAACCCGATGGTTTTATCCCCATAAGGCACGGGGACCAAGGCTTGAATAAACCCGCCTTCCGGCTGGAAGGTAATCCGGGTAATGGGTTCGGCCGGAATGGCATCCACCGCAATCGGCACGCCGCTGGACGCGACCTGCTTCAGGTTTTCATCGAAAATCGCCAAGCCGATGCCGGGCATATTGGCTCGCTTGACATACTGGTCGTGGTTGACCTGCAGGATTTGCCACAGAACCGTGTCCTGATGGTCGTACAGGCCGTAAATCACCGCGGAGTTCCCGGCGATCCCGACCGCATTGGTCAAGGCAATCTGGCTTTGACTGGCGATTTCCGAATCCAGGTTTTTCAGCAACAGTTCCTGGCGCTCGAGCACCGCTCCGGCATAGAGGTTGTCGGCCACATTCTGCAAATACAGCTGTAAAGCGGCACTCCACACAATCGCCATCACAATCAACGGCAAAATGGTTTTGCCCATAATGCTTTTCTGCGGCAAAGGACTCCAGCGCGCCAGTCGTTGCGACAAAGGCGTCACCAGCGCCCCTTTCTTAATCAGACGTTGACCGTTTTGAATCAACCGATAGGCGCTTTCCGCCAGCTCGACCTCATCGTTTTTAATCGGGTTTCGAACCGATTTGTAGCCGACAATTTCGTCGTTTTCCACCACCGGTGCAATATTGGCTTCCACCCAGTAGTGGTCGCCGTTCTTACGACGGTTTTTGACGTATTGATGCCACGGCTCGCCGCGCTTCAAACACGCCCAAAGGTCTTCAAATACTTTTTCCGGCACATCCGGGTGCCGAATCATATTGTGCGGCTGGCCTTTCAACTCGGCCCAGGTGTAGCCACTGACTTCGATAAAGGCTTCATTCGCGTAAACGATATTGCCCTGCAAATCGGTTTCCGACACCAAAATATAGCCCTGTGGAATTTGATATTCTTGTTGTGTAACAGGTCCATTGTCTCTCATGTTATCTCTTTCCTGATGTTCGATGGCTTAAACGCACAAAAGCACCATGACTTTCAACCTCCTGTCAAAAGCCTTTGCGAAATCCTCTGATTCGGTAATATTTATTATCCGTCAAAACTTAAATAAATTCTTCAACTTGTCGCCGACAGCTTTTTCCGCTTCGTCCCCGGCTTGTTCTTTCACCAAGGATTCGAAGTCGAAATTCAGCATTTTATCCAGACTGGCGGTTTCTTTGCCCAATTCCGCTTTGTCGCCCAACAAGCCATTCAACTGCTGATTAATCGGCCCTAATTGCTCCTGAAGCTTGGCGTTCAACTGATCTTGAAACTCTGCCTTAACCTGTTGCAACTCTTGCCCCAACACCTTGTTGAAGGCCCCGGACAACAACTTATCCAGATTCGAGCTGGCGTTGATGCTCGGTGCCGTCACAGCACCGGCAATGTCCGCCTTCACTTTGAAGGCTTTCACCTCATCAAACAACGGCGCAATGTAACGTTTCACCTCTTTCGAAGCACTTTGGCTGACGTCCATCGCCACATCCTGATAAGCCATATCGACCACGGCATTGACTTCATCGACGCCGACCAGTGAAATCTTACCGGTCACATCCACCAAGCCCTGTTGCATGACCACTGGCAGGGTTTTATCGCCGGAAATCGTCCAATCCGAAATTCGGTAGCCGTCCCAAACAATGTTGGCTTCGTTCAGCGGCGCTTGCGGGTCGGTAAAGTTACTTTCCCCAATCACACGCAAGGCCTGATCTTGTCCTTTCGGTTTGCCGAGCACTTCAAACAGCACCGGCAAACGGGTAGTCGGGTGATCAAACGTCACCTGACGGACACGAATGTCGATATCCCCCCAATCCAAAGTGCCGGAACCGTTGATGCGCTTAATGATGAAATCCGGTTGCGGGTCGTATTCCGGAAAAGCAACATCCACACCAAAGGCCCGCTGTGGCGCCTGTTTTTCGGTCTCGGCTGCCTGTTCGGCCTGCATGGCTTTCAGTTTGGCAATAAACGGTTCCAGCTTGCGATACCAGCTTAAACCTTCATCCGTCCAATATTGAATTTGCGGGCCGAACAGCAAGTACGTCACATTCGACAAACCGGATTGATTCAACGAGTACTTCGACATCAGGCGGTTGTAATCTTTTTCCGGCAGATCTTTCAGCGCCACCACGTCTTTTTGGATTTTCGGTAGTTTGTTCTGCAATAAATCCTGGGCTTTTTCCAGCGTTTTCTTTTTCGCTTCCAGCTCCGACTGCAGTTTTTCGAACTCGTCTTTTTTCGCCATCAGCGACTGCATATCGTTTTTACCGCCGGTCAGGGATTCAAACCGTTTTTGATAATCCTGAATTTCGGCCTCGGACGGCAATTGTTTCTGCATTTCCGACCAGGCCTGGTCGATTTCGTCCAATTGCGCCTGAACCCGATTGGCCGCTTCCAAGGTTTCCAGTTTTTCACGCGCCAGTATTTCGCTTGGGTCCGGCAAAGCCATGTCCGGCATGGCAAACCCGCCGGATTTCGAGTCTTTTTCCGCGGTATCAGTCGTCTCGGCTTTTGTGGCCTTTTCCAAAGCGCCCGACGTATCACGCGGCTGGTGCATCGCCAGCCCGGTGAAATTGACGTCTTCAATCACCGTGCGCCCGGCAATCAAATGATACAAATTCAAGGAAGCGCTGAGGCGGCTCAACACCAACAGGTTTTCCATCGGTTTGTCCGGATCGGTTACCTGCAATTCGCGTAGCCCGACCTCAATCGGCATAATGCCCAAATCCAAACTGCCGATTTCGATTTTCGCCCCCCAGGCTTGGGAAGCATAATGTTCCAACTGGCTCTTCAGAATGGTGGTGAAGCTCAGGTAACCAATGGCGATCACCGCCACGACAATCCCGGCAAAAACGCCCAGGCCTGACCAACGCACCCAGCCTTTCGGTGCCGGTTGCGACGATTGTGTTTGCGTGTTGTTTGACGTTTCGCTCATTTCATCATCCCCGATACAAAACCGGCCCCTTCGGCGCCTTTTAACAATCGAATAATTTTGAATTTATTCGTCCACACCAGGAAGCGCTGGCGGTAGGTTTTCACCAGCACCCAGAACAGCAAGAAAGCCGGAACACTCAACAGGTACGCCGTCACCACACTGCCCATCACAATGGAGTTATTAAAGTGCAGGAAGCGCCAGAAAGCACTGTTGTACAAATCGGTAAACACCGGCTGCATCGTCTGCGCCTGCAAAATCCACAAACCGATTTGATTAAAGACCGGATCGAGCAGATATGCCAGCCCGCTGAAGAAAAGCGTCGCCACGATGACCGCTGAAAGGTTTACCCGCAAGAAGAAAATCAACGCCAATGTGAGCAGGTTGTGCGGGAAAAAGAGTGGGGTTAAGCCCAGAATCATACCGAGCACGAATGAAAAGGCGATCTGACCGGAATGCTGGTTGGCATTCAACGCCTTGAACAACTTGATTAATAGGGACATGCTTTCTCCTCTAAACGGGATGAGTTAAGTCGTTTCCGGCCGTTGAATCCGGCGGCCTTTAAATCGGTCGCCAAGCCATTTTTCAGGTCATCTCCTGTGGATCGACATCCAAGGACCAGCGTACCTTTTTCGCTTGGGGCGAGGTGTAAAGTTCACTTTCCACCTGCGCCAACCAAGTGTGCAACCAACCGCGTTGCGCGCTTTGCAGCAGCAACTGATAACGGAACCGGCCTTGCCGGCGCAACATGGGCGCGCTGACTGGGCCAAACACCTCAAGTTCCGGTGCTTCGTCTGCCGACTCGGCCACCGAAAAATGCGAACGTAATAACTGCATTTTAGCAAAGTTCAGACGGTTTTTAACATCATTTAAAAAGGTCCAGCCGGACTGCGGGTCCACCGACTCGGCGCGCAACAGAATTTGATATTGAAACGGTGGCAATTCCGCCAAGCGACGCCCCTGCAACGCCTGTTCCGCAAAGGCGCCGTAACCTTGCTCCACCAACACTTTCAATAAAGGATGTTCCGGGTGATGGGTTTGAATCAACACTTCACCGGCCTGTTCGGCGCGCCCGGCGCGACCCGACACCTGCACCACCAGTTGCGCCATTCGCTCGGCGGCGCGAAAATCGCAACTGAACAAGCCTTGATCAATGTCCAACAACCCCACCAAGGTCACTTTCGGAAAATGGTGGCCTTTGGCCAGCATTTGCGTGCCGATCAGAATATCCGCCTCACCCTGGCTGGCCTGCTCGGTCAAGGCCATCATCTGGCCTTTATTGCGCGTGGTGTCGCGATCAACCCGCAGCACCCGGTAATCCGGAAACCAAGCCGCCACAGCCTGCTCCAGTCGTTCCGTGCCCTGACCGACTTTAACGAATTCGCCGGAACCGCAATTCGGGCAATGCGACGGCGCTTTTTCCTGGTGCCCACAGTGATGACAGCGCAGTTCGCCTACCTGGTGATGATAGGTCATATTGGCATCGCAACTCGGGCAGGCCGCTTGCCAACCACAGTCATGACACATCAACACCGGGGCATAACCGCGTCGGTTCAAAAACAGTAACACCTGCCCACCGCCCTGCAAATGCGTGTGCATCTGCGCTTTCAGGGCCTCGGACACCCCTTCTTCCTGCGGCACGCCGCGCACGTCCAGCAAACCGACCGTCGGCAAGGACGCGGTGCCGGCGCGGCGGGTCAGTTTCAGCCAATGGTAACGGCCGCTTTCGGCGTTATAAAGCGTTTCCAATGACGGCGTCGCCGACCCCAATACCACCGGCACCTTTTCCAACTGCGCCCGGCGTACCAGGCAATCCCGCGCCGAATAACGGAAACCGTCCTGTTGCTTGAAGGACAAATCATGCTCTTCATCCATAATGCACAGGCCGAGGTTGTCGAACGGTGTAAAAATCGCCGAACGCGTTCCCAACAACACCGACACTTGATGGCTTTTCACCAATGACCAGGCACAATGACGTTCCTTATCGTTCAAACCGGAATGCATCACCGCCACCGGCGCCTGTAAATAGGCTTCGAAACGTTTGACCGTTTGCGGCGTCAGACCGATTTCCGGCACCAGTACCAGCACTTGTTTGCCTTGCGCTATGATGGCTTCAATCAAACCAAGATACACCTCGGTCTTGCCGCTGCCGGTCACCCCTTCCAAAAGATGCGCGCTGAAACCGTCTTGAGCCAACACCTGGTCCACCGCGGCCTGTTGTTCGGTATTCAAAATATGACCAGGCCTGGCCAGTTTTTCCCTGGGCGGCAGGGCGTGCAGACAACTTTTTTCAATTTCCTCGACCCAGCCTTTCTCGATAAAACGCTTCATCGGCAAACGCCAACCGCTGAGCACCGCATTCAATTGCTCGGCGGTGACGGCGTCGGTTTGGGCGAACAGCGCATTGAACAACGCTTTTTGTTGCGTGGCGTTGGATGCAATTTGAGATTCTGCAGCCTGCCCGATTTCGGTCAACTGCCAGGCGGGCACGCCTTCCACGGTCAAAGGTTCGCCCTGACGAATCCGTTTCGGTAAGGCGGTTTGCATGACGTTGCCGATGGGTTCGTGATAATAATGACTGGCCCACTGCAACAGCGCCATTTCCGGCTCGGAGAAAATCGGGGCGGCATCCAGTACCGTATCGATGGGCTTGATTTTGGCGGCGTCGACTTCGGCTTCCTCGCTCAAGGCCATGACAATGCCGGTGTGACGCTTATTGCGAAACGGCACTGTGACCCGACCACCGATCACCGGCAAAATATCTTTTTGCGTTGACGGTTCGGAATCTCCTGCATCCGCCGAAGACTCATTCGGTTCCAGCGCCAGCGACAGGTTCGCGGTCCCCGCATGAGCGCCATCCTCAGCGTCACTCGAAACGGCTTGCAATGCATAATCCAACGGCGCCAAAAACGGTCCGGGCACGGCGACTTTCACGAACATAACGCCTTCCCCTTTGTTGCGGCAACCCTTCGACCGTTTTGCATGCGTTTCTTATCCACGACTGTGAAAACCCCCTGAAAAATACGATTTATTGTACCCGCTTATCGCCACGAGTTCAGGTCGGCATCGCTTTTTTCGACGCAACAAATTTTCCTTATGGTGCATATGGAATTTCCATCGCCATTTTCAGACGAACCCGCTACACTATACGCACTCTTTACCCGTAGAACGGATTTTGAAAACCTGAACAAGGACGCTAAACGATGCTTGAAGACCGCCGTTATTTTACGTTGATCCACCGTGTGATTCACTGGGGCATCGCCCTGACGATGCTGTTTATTCTGCTGACCGTGCTGTTGCGCATGGGGTGGATGGAAAAGAACGGCATGGCCGAAGTACTGACCACGTCACCGCAACTAAAGGCTTACGACATCAGTCAAGAAGACGCCGTCAAAGCGGCCAAATCGATTCGCGGCAATATGTTTCAGTGGCATTTGTATGCCGGTTATTTGATGGGCGTGTTGTTGCTGGCGCGTTTCGCGTATACCTACTCGCAAGGCATTTTCTACAAAGGTCCTTTCAATCCGCAAGCCAGTATGCGTGAAAAGTTCCAGGCCTGGGTGTATATCGTGTTCTACACCGGCGTCGCCTTGTCGGTCATGACGGGGCTTTACATCAAGTTCGGCCCCGACGATGCGCTGGGAGACATCGCCAAAGACATGCACGTGCTTGCGCTGTGGTATCTGGTGCCTTTCCTGGTTTTGCACCTGGGCGGCATCGTACTGGGCGAAAACGGCAAGGAAAAAGGCATCGTCTCGAAAATGATCGGCGGGTAACCTTCCAAGGCAAACGGGCCTATACCTTACCCCGTTACCCAATTAGCCGACTGAGGCCAACTGGTTTCTGGCAAGCTGTACAAATCGCATAAGTTTGATTTGGAAAGTAGCTCTCCTGGCGGGCCATCCCGCAAAATCCGGCCATTCTGCATCATAATAGCTCGGGTGGCGGACATCATCGCTTGCTCCGGGTGGTGGGAGGTAAACAAAATGCAACGATGGTCCTCACCTAGGTCGCGGATTTTCTCCAGCAATTTAATCTGATTGCCGAAGTCCAATCCATTGGTGGGTTCGTCCATTAAAATATAAGGCGTCTCTTGCGCCAAGGCCCGAGCAATCAATACCAACTGGCGTTGCCCGCCGGACAATTCGGTGTAAGGGCGCTGCTTCAAATGCCCGATGCCAAGCAAATCCAGCGCGTTTTCGGCCCGTTTTCGATCGGCCTGACCGGCACGGTACCATTGCGATTCGGCGGCTACGACCCCCATCAAAACCATATCCAACACGGCATACCCAAAGGCCAACCGATGATACTGCGGTACATAACTGATCAAACGGGCCTGTGCTTTCGGTGTCAAGTTTTCCGCGGCGTCTCCGTTGATCAGCACACGCCCGGCCGTTTTCGGATGCAAGCCCAACAGGGTTCGCAGCAAGGTGGTTTTCCCGCAACCGTTCGGGCCGAGCAGACTGATGGTTTCACCGGCATTCAACGACAAGTTTAAATCGGAAAACACCGTTCGGTTTCCATAAGCCGCGGCCAGAGATTGGATTTGAATCATAGACTATCCTTTAACATTAAGGCTGCCACCCTTTCCGGACGTTTTTCAGCGCCCAGGCAAACACCGGCAACCCAATCAACGCCGTCAAAATACCGAGTGGAATTTCCACCGACAAGGCCAGTCGAGCCACGTTATCGACCACTAGCAGATAAATCGCCCCAATCAGCGCCGATGCCGGCAGCAGAAGCCGGTTATCGGCCCCGAACAGCAAACGGGTCAGGTGTGGAATTACCAAACCGACCCAGCCAATCATGCCGCCCAACGTCACGGTAATCGCGCCCAGAAAGGTCGCCAACACAATCACCAATAACCGTTTTCGCTCCACCGACACGCCCAGCGTTCGCGCTTCGTCGTCGCCGAGGCTGAGCACATTCAAGGTATGCCCCTGCGCCAACAATAACCCCATGCCCGCCAGCATGAACGGCGCCACCCACAGCAGCAGGCCGCCCTCCACATTGGCCAGCGACCCCATCAACCAATAGACAATCGCCGGCAGCTTATTGTAAGGGTCGGCGACGTATTTCACCACCGACAACAAGGCGGTGAACAGAGCGCCGGCAATCATACCGCCCAACACCAGAATCGTCAGATTATTGCGCAGTTCGCCCTTCGCCAGCATCAAGGCGATGAACACCGCCAGCAAGCCGAACCCGAAACTCAATAACTGCATCATCCACACGCTGTCGAACAATAAAATGCCCAATGACGCCCCGAAAGCCGACCCGGATAACACGCCCAGCACGCCCGGCGACACCAGCGGATTCATAAACAGCGCCTGAAAAGCGGTGCCTGCCACGGCCAGAGAGGCCCCAATCAACACCGCGGCAAGAATTCTCGGCAAACGGACATCGAGCATAATATTGACCAGCAACTGATTGACTTCGCCATCCTGCGACGTCAACGACCACCATAACTGCGTCAAACTGGACAGCGGTGCAAAGTCGTAACGCCCCAACGTCAGCGACACCAAAGCCGTTAACACCAGCCCCCCGAACAGAAGTCCGAACGCGCCCAGCTTCATGTGCTGTGCCTCGCACTTAAATCCCCACTTAACGCCGCCTGCACCTGCGGCCAAACCGCCAACATGAACCGCTCAAACTGCTTAAGACGTTGTTCAGGGCTGGACGTCAACGGATTCAGGGCCAAGCGCGTGACGCCGGCACGATGCAACGCCAGCACCTGCCCGACAATGTCCTGAGGCGTGCCCACCAGCATGCGCTGCAAGAGTTCGTCCGGCGATAACTTCGCCATAGGGCTTTGCCTTTTGCCCCAAAGCTGCGCTTTTTGCGCCCGGAAGGATTCGATATGTTGCCAAGCCAAGCGACGCGCCTGCTCCGGGTCGTCGTCCATAAACAGCCCGCGCGCCGCCATCAGGTCAGGCCTGGCGGATTTTGGGTGTGCCCGCCGATACACGCCTGCATTTCGTTCAATTCGCTCCAAATCCCAAAACTGCGCGGCCATCAGCCCGACATCCTGCCGGGCGGCCATCGTCAGACTGCTGTCATCGGCACTGGCGATAAAGGCGTCACGATGACTGAACCCGCCTTTCGGTGTCAAATCGACATTGTCCCACTGATAGAAATGGCCCGGATGCGTCACCGCTTCGCCTTTCAGCAAGTCCAACATGGCCGGCACCGCCTCGTTCATACGCTCGCGCGACTCCGATTGTTCCGCTTTGAAAACCGCATTCTGGGATTCAAACGGCCCGCCTTTGGCAAAACCGCACAACACCCGTCCCGGTGCCAAAGCCGATAAGGTCGCCAATTGTTCCGCCACGTTAATCGGATTGTGAAACCCGACCAAAACCGCCGCCGCGCCCAATTTCAAACGTTGCGTGTTGGCCAGAAAGTGCGACATCAGCAAAGTGGGCACCGGCGTCAAACTGTAAGCATTAAAATGATGCTCGGTCACCCAGGCTTCTTCATAGCCGAGGGTTTCCAACGACACCGCCAAATCGGTGAATCGCTGGTAGGTTTGGGTCGCGTCTTCATCCCCCAAAGGCGTGACGTGAAACATGGCGCCGAGCGTCAAGGGTTTTTCAGCGCGCATTCAAGGTCCCTCCCCCCAGAATGTTACTCACCTGAAAATCGGTCAGCGTCACTTGAAAAAACTGTTGATAGAAGCTTTTGACTTGCGCCGCCATATCGATGCGCATCTGATCGCCGTACAACCGATTCATCAGCCATTGACTGGCCAGCAAGCGCATAAACGACGGTGGGCGATCCATCCATCGGAAGGGCGTTTGCGGCATAAAGAACACCTGCTGATTGCGCACCGCTTTCAGGTTGGCCCACTTGGGATCACGATACACCTTGTCGTAAAAACGCCGTTCCTGCGTCACAATCGCGTCCGGGTCGTATTTCAAAAGCTGCTCGAAATTGATGGCGACTTTACCGAAACGGCTTTGCTGCGCCGAATCACTCGGGCAAATATGCGGGTTTAAACCACCGGCCAAGGGAATCACCTCGGAATGAATGGAGCCCCGGCACTCGGTCGCCAGACCATTCGGAGATTCGGCGTAGTAAACGGTTTTGACCGGCACGCCGGACGCGGCCAGTAAATCACGGCGTTGCGCTTGCAAGGTCAAAACACGCTCGGCCGCTTGGGCCAAGGCCTCACCCCGCTCCGGCACGCCCAACCATTGACCGAGACGGCGAAACCCTAACGGATAATCCGACAACACATCCAATTGCAACTGACACACCGGCACCCCCAGGTCTTTCAAGGTCTGCTGACGGCTGAGGTGAACCGTCGCCCCGGACATCACAATCAAATCCGGTTGATTGGCCAGCAGCACTTCCATGTTCGGCGTGCGCCCCTGACCGAACCAACCACCGATTACCGGCAATTGAAAACTGGCTTCAGGGAAAATCCCTTTAGCCTGTGGCGGCGGCGGAAAGTTCCAACCGGCCAGTTTGTCCGGCGCGATAGCCATCATCAAATAGGCCAGCACCGGATTGGCGGCATAGACCTTAGACACCGTTGCCGGCGGTTGACAGAAATCGTTCTCAGCCGACAATGCCGGGTGACTGACAAAACATAATGCGACGAATAGTCCTATTCGTAAACGAAGACAGCGTGCAATAAACATTCTAAACATCCAAATGGTCATCAAAGCTTCCGCTCTCACCGGAAGCCGAAAATAAAAAAGGTCCAAACACACAGAGTATGCTTGAACCAACCTCCCCCTAGGTAAATGACAGATAACAGAGTTAGAGGAAAACGGTTGCGGCGACTCGATCACTAAAGTCGGCCGCGAAAATCAATAACTGGCATGCAGGTTCACCCACACCGTACGGCCCGGCATCGGATCGCCTTCAGAAATTTCATAATCGGTATCCAAGGCGTTTTTCAACACCACATTCGTGCTGAAGTGCTTGTTGATGTCATAAGCCGCCGACAGGTTCCATAAATTAAAGCCGGCCGTCGGTCGGCTCCCGTCACTGCTGCTTTCCACACCATCTTGATAATGCCAGTCCACGCCCAGTTGCCACTTCGGTGCCGGGTACCAATCTCCGTAGAGGCTCACTTTATTTTTCGGCGAATAGGTCGCCACCAGATCTTTATCGCTCAATTCACGATCCACGTAAGCGTAAGCCGCCCCCACATCGACCGTGTCCGTAACAGGCATATCTAACTGCAACTCGACCCCTTTCGATGTCCCGGTGCCGACATTCTGATTCTGATTACAGATGGTTCCACCGCACTCAGTGCTTTGAATGGTGACATACTCAATGGCATCGGTGATATCGGAATAAAACACATTTGCCTGATAGTTCACTCGACTCAAGCGCCCTTTTGCCCCAATTTCATAATGCGTGGCCTGCTCTGCCTTCAAGTCCATATTGGGTAAGCTGCTCCCCAACCGATAAGAGAACATTTCTTTCATCGTCGGAAAACGCGACTTCAGTGACACGCCAGCAAACAAAGTTTGCCCTTGCAGGGTGTAATCCCCTTTAATTTGGAAATTATCCTTGCCTTGAGTGCCGTCTGGATCATTATTCGGATCGCCGTCATCGGTTTTGGTCATCTCAAATTCGTCACGACGATACCCCAACGTCAAATTCGTTCTTTCGCTCAGAGCAATGGTGTCTTCCAAGCCCAAGGAGTAAATATGGCTTTGATAAGTACGCCAGCTGTCATCAAAAGTGGACGGCGAGTTGTCTTTCGGCAAATCCCGCTCACGGTGTTCGTCATACTTGACCTGCAAGGACGCTTTCAAATCATGATTGGCAACCGGCATCCCGCCTTCCAGACTCCCGCCCATTGTCTGGTCATCGTATTGCGAACGGAAAGCATAGCCTTTCGTCACCGTTTGGTAGCGATCATCATCGTAAGAGTTCAATTTGTTATTAAACTGGTCATAGAACAAACGAGACTTCACATAGCCTGCGCCAACTTGAGTATGACCGACGTAATACACACTTTCCTGGTTCCACTGCGGCCAATCCCAATAACGTACCTTCTGTCCGGTGTCAGAAGACCCCGCATAAGGAGGAGATTGCTTATCGCTTTGCGTCTGATAATAGCTCAGGGTGTATTCGTCCGTGGCATTCGGCATATACCCCAGTTTTAGGTTACCCGTCGTACTGTTCGTACCGGAGCGGTCACGACTGCCCTTACCTTGCACGACATCACCGGGTTGATATTCAGTCGGGTGATAATCGTCTGACAATGGATAATCGCTGGCTTCCAAACGCGACAATCCACCGACCAAATACATTTTGCCGCCACCACTGCTGACTTGAATACTCTGAGCATTCTTGAATAAACCGTCCTTACCGGCTTCCACTCCCATATCGGCTTCCACTTCCAGAGGGCGAGTAGGACGACGAGTGACTAGGTTAATGGAACCGCCCATATTATTCGGGCCTTCCAACAAAGACCCTAAACTTTTCGACACTTCGATACGGCTGAGATCCGCCGTTAAATAACGGCTCAAGTCAATATTGCCATCATAAGGGACATAAATCGGCATACCATCCAGATTCAAAGTAATTTGTCGGGAATCAAAACCGCGAATATTCGCCTGACTTTCGGCACGTCGCCCTCCCTGAACCAATACCACGCCCGGTACATTTTTAACCGCTTCACCCACATCCGTTTGACCATGTTGGCGAATATCGTCCGGCATCACCACATTCACCGGGTTAGACGCTTCGGCCTGAGCCGATACCTGAATTTTCCCCAAGGTAAACACCTGGTCGTCCGAATCGTTTTGTTGCGGGTCCGCCCAAGCCGGTTGTGCAAGCAACGCGGCGATGGCGACGGTCAACTGGATATTTTTCTTATACGTCATAACAGTTTAAATCCTTTTACGTCCTCAAAATATACTTTGATACATATCGAGAGCGTAAAAAATAGCCGTCGGCTCAACCCGCTTCTCAAACAGGATCTGCGCGACAGCTTCCGGAGCGAATCCTCTTTCGCGCCGGATACGGAATATTTTTCGATATGTACAAAAAGAAATAACGAGACGTTATTAGAACACGCTAATATGGCGGAATCAAACTTTTTGTAAATAAAAAAAATTATCACTCCATAAAACGGATTAATTTTCTTAAGGACGCTTATCTTGCCAGACGGCAGCACACCCTTTAATATGGCCTTGAGATGACCTTTCACTGCCAACCGGGATTCAAACCATGAAAAAATTGCTCGCCTTGCCGTTTTTAACGCTCTCTTTGCACTTGCCGTCCGCCTTCGCGGAACCCGCCACTACCGACAGCGTTAAACAGTTGATGGAGACCACCGGCTCGACGCAAATGTCCCGCCAGATCGTACAGCAGATGATTCCGATGTTGAAAAAACTGGTGCCGGATGCACCGGATGATTTCTGGGACAATTTTATGAAAGAGATTAACCCGGAACAGATCAACGCTCTGGTGATTCCGATTTACCAAAAATACCTGAACGAAGAAGACGTTCAAAAAATCAATGCGTTTTACGAAACCCCCACCGGCCAGAAGCTCTTGAAGGTACAACCGAAAATCGCACGGGAATCGATGCAAGCCGGCCAGGCCTGGGGCCGAGAAATCGCGCAAAAGGTGTTAAGCGAGTATGAAAAATCGCAGCGCCAGGCCACCCCGCCGCCGCAAGACAATTTATTGGACTGATTTCAACGGCCGAATAACCGCGGTTGCCAGTTTTCCAATTCGCCGGACGCCAACCGCTTTTGCAACGTGCGATGCCAGGACGACGGCAATGGCAAGGCCAATAAGGCTTCCAACTCGGAAACATTCAAACCATCCCGATAAAACACCCGCATGATGCGCTCGATGCTCCAATCGGGATACGGACGCGCCAACAATTCAACCTCGTCTCCGGCCTGCACGTTTCCCGGTTCCAACACGCGCAAATACCAACCGACCTTCAAGCTGTTCTGCACCTGCTGCGCCATATCCGCCACCCCGAAACGCAGATTCAGTTTCCAGCAAGGCTGGCGTCCCTGCGACACCTCAAAGCGTGCGGAACCGATTTGCCAGACATCCCCGAAACACACATCGGATTCCACCAGGCCTGACACCGACAGATTCTCTCCAAACGCGCCAGGCCTGGCCAATAACGGCGAATCCACCTGGGTTTGCCAGAAAGCATAATGCGCCGCCGGGTACACATGCACCGCTTTATCCGGGCCGCCATGCACCCGCAAATCCGCTTGTTGATCTCCGACCAACCCCAAGGTTTCGGCCGTCACCGGGCCGGACACAGGGTGTTTGTCAATGCCACTTTCCGCTGCCTCACCCAACGCTGCCACGCGTCCGACCAAAACCGCTTCCACTTTACCGATTATCATAATTCCGCCTTTTCCTCGTGAGAACTCGACACGCGATTCGCCACAGTTGATAGTTTTGTTTTAATACAATAAACTACTTGTATGGAATCATATAGAAAAACCCTCAACGCCGCAAGCATCGCCAATCATTTGGAAACGCAAATCCAAAATGGCGACCTGCCACCCGGCACGCCGCTGCCCACTGTTCGGGAGCTGGCCACTCGCATGTCGGTCAACCCCAGCACGGTGGCTACCGCTTACCGTAACCTACGCGCCGCCGGAATGATTGTCACCAACGGTCGAAAAGGTTCCCAAGTGGCCCCGCCACCGGCGCAATTGGATTTATCGGTCAGCTTTCCGACCGGACTGGAAGACTTCGCCAGCGGCAATGTCGATGTCGCTTTACTGCCGAAACCGGAGGCCGACTGGTTCAGCCAACAAACCGACCAAATCGGTTATGAAGCCAACCGCGACGACGACGCCTTGTTGGCGTTATCCAAACAGTGGTTGGCGGCGCAACGGATTCCGCATGACAAAATCGGCTTTTTTTCCGGCACGCTCGATGCCATGGAACGCATCCTGCGCCAGCGCGTCCGCCCCGGCGCAAGCGTTTTGGTGGAAGACCCTTGCTGGCCTCCGGTCATCGCATTACTGAAAAACCTCCACCTCAAAGCCATCCCGTTGGATTTGGACGAAGACGGCGCACGGGTGCCCGATGCATCGCATCAGGATGTCGCCGGTGTGATTTTGACCTTGCGCGCCCACAACCCCACCGGCATCAGCCTGTCTCCGCAACGCTTCGAGGAATGGAAACAATTTCTGGAAGGCAACCCGAAAATCACCTTGATTATGGACGACTATTGGGGACCGCTGTCCAAGCACCCCTTGCCGGACTTGTCCGACGACTTACCGAAAAACTGGTTTTACCTGATGTCGGTCAGCAAAGCCCTCGGCCCCGATTTACGGCTCTGCATCGCCACCGGCAACACGCGCTTGATGGCGGAACTCAAACAACACCAACTGGCCGGACCACGCTGGGTGAGTTTGCTGTTACAACGTCTGACCGCCCACCTCTGGCAAAAGATGATCGATGACGACGCTTTCGACGCGGTCGCCCAGGAATATGAAAACCGCCGTCGGTTGTTTGTCCAAGCCATGCAAAATCACCAGATACGGTTTTCAGTGCGGGAAGGGCTGCACTTCTGGGTGCCGGTGCAGGACGAAGCTCAAGCGTTACAGGTGTTTTCTGCGGAGGGCATTGCGGTGCAATCCGGCCAGGCCTTCCGCCTCCGCACCTCAAAAGCGATTCGTATCAGCGTCGCGCATCTGACCGGCGATAAAATCCCGCAAATCGCCGACCTCACCGCAAAAGCCATGAAAGCCACATCGCAAACGGTGCTGTAACCTCAGGTTGCCAACACCGACGCCACCCGTCGGCGTAAATCCGGCAACACCTCCCGTTCAAACCAGGGGTTCTTTTTCAGCCAATGACGGTTCAGAGGAGACGGGTGCGGCAACGGAATAATATCGGGCCAAAATTCACGATAAGCGCGAACCGTTTCCGTCAACGAACCTTTATAGGCCGGGCCGAGATAATGTTTTTGGGCATACTGACCAATCAACAAGGTCAATTGAATCTGCGGCATCTGTGCTTTCAAGGCCTCGTGCCACAGAGAGGCGCACTCCTTGCGCGGCGGCAAGTCCCCGCTGCGACCCTTGCCCGGATAACACAACCCCATCGGCATTTGCGCGAACCAGGCCGGGTCGTAAAACACCGTGTCATCCACCCCCAACCATTCGCGCAGCAAATCGCCGCTGGCATCGTTCCAAGGCAAGCCGCTTTCATGCACCTTTCGCCCCGGCGCCTGACCGACCACGAGGATGCGACTGTGTTCGCCGGCTTGCACCACCGGATTCGGTTCCAGATGCGCTTCGCAAACTCGACACCCACGAATTTCAGTTAACAAGGTTTTCAGTTTCGACACCGCAATCCATTCCTTAAAATTGACCAGGCCTGGCAGCCTTTTTACCATTCGACTATTTTCATCTTTCGCGTGCCAGTGTATCCTTATAGCCTTTGCAGACACAAGTTCGACCAATTCGAACTTGAACCAAAATTAAAGCCGAACAAAAAAACATAAAAGATCCGCAGGAGTCGACATGTCTTATTTGAAAAATTTCCCCAACGCCGAAGGTTATTTTGGAGACTTCGGTGGCGCCTTTCTGCCGCCGGAACTGGAACCGCATTTCGCCGAAATCAATCAGGCGTACCTGACTCTCGGGCGCTCGGCGGATTTTTTGAATGAGCTGAAATACATTCGCAAACATTATCAAGGCCGTCCTACGCCGGTGTATTACGCCCGCAACCTGAGCCGTGAAGTCGGCGCACATATTTACATGAAACGCGAAGACCTCAACCACTCGGGCGCGCATAAACTGAATCACTGCATGGCCGAAGCGCTGCTGGCCAAACACATGGGCAAAACCAAGCTGATTGCCGAAACCGGCGCCGGCCAACACGGCGTGGCTTTGGCCACCGCCGCCGCTTATTTCGGGATGGAATGTGAAATCCACATGGGCGAAATCGACATCGCCAAGGAAGCACCGAACGTCACTCGCATGAAACTGCTGGGCGCAACGGTCGTGCCGGTCTCGTTTGGCGGGCGCAGCCTGAAGGAAGCCGTCGATTCGGCTTTCCAATCTTACGTGCCGCAAGCCGACACCGCTCTGTTCGCCATCGGTTCGGTGGTGGGGCCGCACCCATTCCCGATGATGGTGCGCGACTTCCAATCCGTGGTCGGGCACGAAGCGCGTGAGCAATATCTGGACATGGTCGGCGAATTGCCGGACCAAGTCGGCGCCTGTGTCGGCGGCGGCTCCAACGCCATGGGGATGTTCTCGGGGTTCATCGAAGACGAAACCGTCACCTTGAACGGCGTGGAACCGCTGGGCAAAGGCACCAAACTCGGCGAACACTCCGCCACCATGACGTACGGTAAACCGGGCATGATTCACGGCTTTAAATGCATGTTATTGTCCGACGACGAAGGCAACCCGGCCCCGGTTCACTCCATCGCCTCCGGCTTGGATTATCCGGGCGTCGGACCGGAGCATTCCTTCCTGAAAACCGAAGGCAAGGTCAACTACCACGGCGTGACCGACCAGGAAACGCTGGACGCCTTCTACAAACTGTCCAGTATGGAAGGGATTATCCCGGCCTTGGAAAGTTCGCACGCCGTGGCTTGGGCCATGAAGCACGGCCGGGAGAATCCGGGCAGCACCCTGCTCATCAACTTGTCCGGTCGTGGCGACAAGGACATTGATTACGTCACCGAACACTTCGGTTTCGGCGAAAACCTATAATTGAAAAAGGCCCAGCTTCGGGCCTTTTCATCTCAACGCCCTGCCAATGCCCCACACACCGACCCTTTCCGTCAACGCCGAACCTTGCCCAGACAAAGCGCAAGCCTTGGCACAACGTTTAAATTTACCGTTAAACGAGGAATCAAACGCCCAAAACGATTTTGCGCTCGGCTGGTGGTCGGACCCCAAAGCCTTGTCCGAAACGCAAACGCTCAAGCTGGCCTTGTTCCCGCCCACCAGCGGTCCGGTTTACGTCGACTTCGTCGGCGGCAAAAAGAACCATCGCCGCCAATTCGGCGGCGGCAAAGGCCAACCATTAGCGAAAGCCGTGGCCATTCAGGATCGCCCCCGCATACTGGATGCCACCGCTGGCATGGGCGGCGATGCCTTTGTCTTCGCCAGCCTGGGGTGCGACGTCACCTTGGTGGAACGCTCGTCCATCGTCGCCGCGTTACTGGCCGATGCGTTGGAACGCGCCCAGCAGCCCGACGTGCCGGAGGACATCCACCAAATTGTCGAGCACATGTCGTTGGTGTGCGCCGATGCGGCCGACTATTTACGCGCGGAGCAGCCGAGCGTCGATGTCATTTACCTCGACCCCATGTACCCGGAAAAGAAAAAAACTGCGGCCGCCAAAAAGGACATGCAAGCTCTACAAGCCCTCGTTGGCCCCGACTTGGACAGTGAAGCGTTACTGGCGGCGGCTTTAGACACGGCCGAAAAGCGCGTCGTCGTCAAACGCCCCAAAGGCGCGCCAGCGTTAAAAGGTCCCGAGCCGAATGCCACGGTGCAAAGCCCGAATACGCGATACGACATCTACAGTATCAAAGCTCTAAACCGGCCTTCTTAAGATTCAAAAGAGTAAACTTTAAGAACCACTAGGAAACACTTTTGTTGTGTGGTTATTTTGGTAAAATGCTTTTACCCCCCTTACTTAGGCGAGAAAGGATGCCCCTTTGTTTGACTCGATTGTACGGCACAAACGACTGCTGCTCTTAACACTGGGGCTATTGATTTTGATTCAAGTGGCCAGTTACTACTGGATCAGCCGAATCAACGAGCAGATTGAAACCCTTCGCCACCAAAACATCGCTCAAATGCTCTCGCAGGACATACACCACCAGATACGCGAGAAACAAGCCGCCTCCACCGCCATCGCACTGACTTTAGCCAACGATGTCAGTCATTTGCTGGCTGACCACAACGACGGCCAATACCACGCCTTCAACGACCTGATTGCGCAAATCACCCAAAAATCCAATTATAAAAACCTTTGGGTCCAGGTCATGAACGCCGAAGGCCGTATCGTTTACCGGAACTGGACGGAAGTGGATACCAACGATGCGCCTATTTCCGAGCTGAAGTTGCTGCAATCGCCACGAAAAGACATCGCCACCGATTCCTTCGACTTAACGATTCGCATCACCACGCCAATCTTTCATCTAAAAGATCGCGTGGGCTTTCTCTGTTTAGTCTCTCACTTCAACTCCATTCAGCGTTATTTTGAAGCCAAGAATATCCAAACCTTGGCCGTCGTGCCGCCGGAACTTGCGCAAACCATACAACACCCGTTCAGCGAACACCGTAAAGGCGGTTTCTATATAGCCAACCTGAACCCCAACCCGACCCTGATGAAACAAATCACGGCCAAAGACTTACAACGCTGGACACACGAAAACGCCCAGCCTACCGTCTGGCAGGATAAACTGGTCATTTCGGTTCCGCTTCGAAACCTCAATAAAACGTCTCAAGGCACGTTACTGGCATTTTACCCATTGGAAGCGGCCCACCACCTTGATGCCGGTTCGGAACTCTTGACCACCAAAAACATCACCCTGATCGCCAACATCACCTTGACCCTGTTACTGCTGTCAGGCCTGGTCACTTTTCTCATTAAAAAACAACGCGATTATTTCCAACGCATCATCAATGCCGAAGAAGAAATCGTACTGGTCTCCAATGGAGAGCGCTTGATTGATGCCAACCAACAACTCTATAACTACTTCGAAAACTTCCGTACCAACAAACGGGGTTGCATCTGCGATTATTTTGTTGCTGAGGAGGGGTTCTTACAGAAGTACATGGACAATCAACTCTGGCTGAACTATTTGCTTGAGCGCCCGAACGATACTCACCGAGCCAAGTGCGTTCTTCACGGCAAAACGTTTATTTTCAAACTGAAAGCCCATGCATTCCTGCCTGACAGTGATTTGGCCGTCGTGGTCTTGGTCGATATTACCGAGCTTGAAGCCCTTAACCAGCGTCTACTCGAGCAGTCGCGGGTTGATGAATTAACTCAGATTGGCAATCGACGCTTCTTCAACAACTATATGGAACAACAAATCGCGCTGGCAAAGCGCCATCGCCACCCCTTGTCATTGATTTTTTTCGACATCGACCATTTCAAACAGGTCAACGACGTTTACGGACACCAAACCGGCGACGTCGCGTTGCGTACCGTAGTCGACACTTTGTCGGCGCAACTGCGTGAATCCGACGTGTTTTTCCGGGTCGGCGGCGAAGAGTTTATGATCGTTCTGGCCCACCACCCGCTTAATCAGGCCACGGAAATCGCCGAACGGCTGCGTAAGCGGGTCGAACGCATACAGGAAGAATCTCTGCCACACCTCACCATCAGTCTCGGCGTGGCGGAGCTGGATGTGCACGAAACACTGGAACAACTACTGCACCGTATCGACCAAGCGCTGTATGAAGCCAAATCCAGTGGGCGAAATTGCGTATCTTCAGCCAAACCACCCCATAAAATGGCTTAATTAAATCCTAGAAAACCTTATTAGCTGTGATAAAATTTTTTACAAATCAATCACTAACCCTTTTTCAATACGAAAACCAAACCCATGCCCATACCCCTGCCCGTCGCACATTCCACTAAAGCCTTATTACTTTCTGTTCGCGACCGAGCTCAAATTGTTTTCCAAGTCCTCACATTCACCGCATTGAGCCTGATCTACATTTCCAGTCACGCTCAACAAACCCTGACACTCGGGGTCTATGCCTATTTGACACCGGAAAAGGTCTATCAACAATATCAACCGCTTGCCGACTATCTCAGCGACCAACTTGACGATACCAAAATTCAACTGTCGGTGTTAAACCATCGCGGTTTGCGACAAGCGTTACAGCAAGGCCAACTCGACCTGTTGCTTATCAACCCCAGCATTTACGAAATCGTTCGTAATGAAAACCACTTAAGCGGCGCGATTGCCACACTACAAACCAACTACAATCATCAGCCCACAGCACAACTCGGCGGCGTGATATTCACCTTAGCGAATCGACAAGACATTCAAAGCCTCACCGACTTATCGAAAAAAATCATCGCCACACCGTCCTTCAATAATGCCGGTGCCTACCGAATTCCGATTTACGAAGCTCTCCAACACGGTATTGCCGCAAAACAAATGAAGTTTCAACGCGTCGGGCAAAACGATAAAGTCGTGGCAGCCATACTAAGCGGCCAAGCGGAAGCCGGCTTTGTCCGCACCGGCATTTTGGAAAGCCTGATCGAAAGCGGTCAACTCGACAGAAGCCAAATCAAGATTCTGAACGCCAAACAGTTCGATGGCTTCCCTTTCATGGTTTCAACGCCACTGTATCCGGAATGGCCGTTCGTCGCCTTAACACACGTAGATGACGCCATGATCCGTAAACTGTCGGTGGCGTTATTCTCTCTGACACCGGATTCCCCGACCGCTCAAGCCGTTCGCATTTCCGGCTTCGTCCCGCCATTGGACTACCTACCGATGGAAAAACTGCTACGCGACTTACGCCTGGAACCTTACAATAAGCCGCCCGAGCTCACCTGGGAGATGGTGTGGAAAAACTATGCCTTTGAGATTTTAGCGGCGTTTATCCTTTTCCTAGCCTTAATTGCAGCCTTTTTACGCATCAGCTTGCTCAGCCGCCGGGTCTCGGCCGGTGCGGCCCGAATTCAAACGCAGTCCAATAAACTGAACAATGTATTGCAAGCCACCCACTCGGTCACTTGGGAGTGGGATGTCCGCACCGACAAAGTCCGCTTCAATACCGATATGTGGTTGAAAATCATGGGCTATGACGCCAGTACTTATACCGAATTCACCTTCGAAAACCGTCAACAACTCACTCATCCAGATGACCAAAAAGCCTTGCAAGAGGCCCTGCGCGCACACTTTAGCGGCGAAACCGACTTCTATCAGGTGGAAACCCGCATGCGCCACCAAGATGGTAGTTGGGTTTGGATACTGTCACAAGGAAAGGTCATCAAATGGGATAACAGCCAAAGACCTTTAATTGTCTCAGGCACCCACACCGACATCACCCAAATCAAGCAGCAGGAAGCTTTACTGGATTTCAAATCTCAACGTGACCAGGTTTTGCTCAAACTGCCCGCCAATGTCGACAATCTGTCTAAGAATTCACTGATTCGGTATGCACTGAATTTGACGGAAAACCTCACCGGTAGCCAACTCAGCTTCGCACGCATCATGGATGAATTTTCGCCGGACCAGCCGCTGTCTTTCTGGTCGTCGAATGCTCACCAACGCTTTTCACCCGAACAACTGGACCGAGTTAACTTAGCCGAACAGTCGTTTTGTCAAACCGTCCTGCAAAACCAAAAACCCATGATCATCAACCAAACAGAGCTCGCTCCGAGTCAGGAGCCGGATGGGTTCACCCCCAATAAATTGCTGATTATTCCGGTCGTGAACGATCAAGAAATTGTCATGATTCTCGGACTGGCAGACAAACCGACCCCTTACACCGAGATGGACCTGGAAGCCGTCGAATTGATTGCCTATGAACTCTGGCGCATGATTCAACGCAAACGCGACCAACAACAGATTGACTCCCAACAAGAACAATACGAGCGCTTGGTCGACGAAATCGGCCGGGACTTCTGCGTTTTCAGCCTGGAGCCGGACAGTGGGACCTTTACCTATTTAAGCGACAGCGCCATAGACATTTTTGGCCAACCGAAAAACACCCTACTCAAAACCAACATGCTGACCGGCATCCAATGGCAGAACGACAGCCAGCAAAGTTTAAAAAGCGTTCTCGACAAGCTATTGTCCCGGCGAGAAAATGAAAACACGCTCGATTTAACCTTCGAGACCCCACAAGGCGAGGAACGCGCCATCAAGATCATGCAACATACCGTGCTGGATGAACAAGACCGCTTGATTTCGATTGACGGCTTAATCGAAAACATCACCGACAAAATTCAAACCGAGCACGACCTGATCCAGGCGGCCAATGTTTTCCGACATTCACAAGAAGCCATTCTAATCACGGACCGAAAAGGTTACATTCTCAATATCAACGATGCGTTCACCCGCATCACCGGCTACAGCAAGGAAGAAGTCCTCGGCCAAACCCCGCGCGTTCTTAGCTCGGGGAAACATGATAAAACCTTTTATGCCGAACTCTGGCACGAACTGTTCGATAAGGGGACCTGGTCCGGCGAGATCTGGAACCGGCGAAAGAATGGCGAAATCTACCCGGAAAAAATGACCGTTAGCTCCATCCTGGACGAAAACGGTTCACCCAAAGAGTTTATCGCGCTGTTCTCGGACATCACCACCCAGAAAAAGCAGCAATCACAACTCGAATACATCGCCCATTTCGATGCTTTGACCGGCTTGCCGAACCGCACGCTACTGGCGGACCGTTTAAACCAAGCCATCACCTATTCCAAGCGCCATCAATTAAATTTAGCCGTCCTGTTTATCGACCTGGACGGCTTTAAAACCATTAACGACTTGTACGGCCATCAAGCCGGCGATGAACTGCTAATCACCGTCGCCAAACGTTTCAAAAGCGCTTTGCGCGAAGAAGACACCATCGCGCGAATCGGCGGTGACGAATTTGTCGCTGTGATTCTGGACATTGAAGACACAGCTGAAACCGACGACCTTTTAAAACGCCTGCTTGACAACGCCAACAAACCGATCACTTACGAAGAAAATCAACTGAAGGTTTCGGCCAGCATCGGTGTCAGCTTTTACAACCAGCAAAACGAGCTGGATGCCGACCAAATCATTCGCCAAGCCGACCAAGCCATGTATCAAGCGAAAATGAAAGGGAAAAACCAAGTCTATGTCTTTGACGAAAAAACCTTGGGCAGCATGGCACAAACTCAGGAACTGATGGCCTTGGAACAAGGCGTCAAAAACAACGAACTCCGCCTTCACTACCAACCGAAAATTCATTTACGGGAAGGCCGCTTACTCGGCTTTGAATCCCTGATACGCTGGCAGCACCCGGAAAAAGGCCTGCTGTCGCCAGCCGCCTTCTTGCCGTTGCTGCGCGACCATCCGCTGAGTGTCGATGTCGGTTTCTGGGTCATTGACGCGGCTCTAAAACAAATGACCGACTGGAAAAGCCAAGGGCTGGACATCAACCTCAGTGTCAATATTGAAGGGGAACTGCTGCAGGAACCGGATTTTATTCCACGACTGGGTGACGTGCTGAACAGCTACCCCGACATTCCAGCGCGCAACCTGACGCTGGAAATCCTCGAAACTTCGGCCTTGGAAGACATTTTCAGCGTTTCGAAAACCATGACGGAATGCAGCCGCAGACTGGGCGTTAACTTCTCCATCGACGACTTCGGAACGGGCTACGCTTCCCTGACCTACCTCAAACACCTGCCGGTCACGGAACTGAAAGTCGACCAAAGTTTCGTCAAAGACCTGCACTCCGAACCCCAAAGTCTGTCCATTATGGAAAGTATCATTGGCATGGGAGACGCCTTTAATCTCGACGTCATCGCCGAAGGCGTGGAAACCGACGAACAAGCGACGTTACTGCTCAAGCTGGGCTGCAACATGGCGCAAGGCTATCACATCAGCCGCCCCATGCCTCCGGCGGAAATCCCGGACTGGATTGCCCAGTGGCAACCGGCCCCCCACTGGCAGAAAACCGACAAGCTGGACAAGCGCGACCTATCATTGGTTGCCGCCGCCACCGAACATCGTTCCTGGATCAATACCTTGCATAAATTCGTGCACGACCAAGTCGACACGCCGCCTCCGCTGGATTTATCGCGCTGCGGGTTCGGCCAATGGTTGGATACAAAAGGCCCGGAAATGATTTCAGATGCCAAACGCCTGGAGGCCATTCATTTGCTGCACGGGCAAGTCCACCACCTAGGCGAATTGATTATCGAACTGAAACGTCACGATAAGCTGGAAGATGCCATCGCTGAGTTGCACCATCTCAATAACATGAAAAACGAGCTCCTGGCGCAAATTGATGCCCTGACGGACGAATTATAAAAATAGCCAGGCCTGGCCAAAACAGACATTGGAACGAACCGTTTCAGTTCGCCGCTTTCGATAAACTTATGCTTTCCGGTTCGCCGCCAACAGCCGATCAAGGTGGTTGGCAAACGCCTGGCGATCCTTCTGATTCAACGGAGGCGGACCGCCACCGACTTCCACTCCGCTGGAACGCATGGACTCCATAAAATCCCGCATCGCGAGCTTCTGCTGAATGGTGCTGGTTTGATACAGCTCCCCTCGAGGGTTCAAAGCATGAGCGCCTTTGGCGATCACTTCCGCCGCCAGCGGAATATCGGCCGTGACCACCAAATCGCCGGGCGAAACCCGCCGGACGATTTCATTGTCCGCTACATCGAAGCCTTTCGCCACTTGCAAAAAGTGCAACCAAGGCGAAGACGGCACGCGTATGACATGGTTCGCCACCAACGTCGTCGGGCATTCGGTGCGCACTGCGGCTTTGAACAAGATTTCCTTAATCACCGCCGGGCAAGCGTCCGCGTCGACCCAAATCTGCATATTTTCCACCTCAACCGCCGTCTTCTTGTTGTAATCGACGGAGTTCCGCCAGAAATTCAAACCCATAACGGGCCAGCTTGCTTTCGCCCACCCCACTGACTTGCAACAACTCCGCATCCGTTTGCGGCAGCCGTTGTGCCATTTCGATGAGCGCCGCATCGCCAAACACTTGATACGCGGGGCGTTCTTCGCTGTCGGCAATGTCTTTACGCAAACGCCGTAGCGTTTCGAAACGCTCTAGCTCCACACGGGACAAATCCGCTTTTTGCTGTTTTCCGCCAGGCCTGGTGGATTTTCCGATTTGCACACGCGGCTTGGCCAACTGCAAACTGACCTGCCCTTTCAGCACCTCACCGGCTTTTTCGGTGAGTCGTAAGACCGAATAATGTTGAATGTCCTGAATAAGGTACCCCAGGTGAATCAACTGCCGAAAAATATTGTCCCACTCCGCTGCGGAATATTCCCGACCGATGCCATAGGTACTCAATTGCTGATGATTCAGCTGACGAATCCGTTCATTATCCAGCCCTCGCAACACATCCACAACATGGCGTAAGCCATAGCCTTGCCCCACTCGATACACGCAAGACAGCGCTTTTTGTGCCGCGACAGTGGCATCGAAGAACGCCGGCGGATTCAAACAGATATCGCAATTACCACAATCTTGATCACTGCCTTCACTGAAATAATTTAACAATACCCGGCGGCGGCAGGTCTGCGACTCAGCAAAATCCACCATACTGTTGAGCTTAAATCCTTCCACGCGGCGCTGATGCTCATCCGGCTGGTTTTCGACAAAATGCCGCGCCGTCACCACATCCTGGGCACCGTAAAGCAACAAGGCCTCCGAATCCAACCCATCACGCCCGGCGCGTCCGGTTTCCTGATAATACCCTTCAATGTTTTTCGGCAAATCGTAATGCACCACAAAGCGTACATTCGGCTTATCAATGCCCATACCAAACGCCACCGTCGCCACAACGATATCGACTTCGTCCCGCATAAAACGCTGATGCACGCTGTGGCGAACTTCGCCCGGCAGACCCGCATGATACGCTTGCGCGGCGAAACCATTGTCCTGCAACTGCAAGGCCACCTCTTCGACCCGTTTGCGGCTGAGGCAATACACGATGCCGCTTTCCTGGCCAGTACCGCGCGCTTCCAAAAAAGCCAATAACTGCTTCATCGGCTGGCGTTTGGCCAACACGGTATAACGGATATTAGGACGGTCAAAACTGCTGACATGCACTTTAGGCGCCTGCAGCTGCAAACGTTGCAAGATGTCCTGACGTGTGGATTCATCTGCGGTGGCCGTCAACGCAATAAACGGCACCTGCGGGAAATGGGTGCGAAGCTGACCGATTTGCCGGTATTCCGGCCGGAAATCGTGCCCCCACTGCGAAACACAATGCGCTTCATCAATGGCGAATAAAGCAATCGGTAATTGCTGTAACTGTTGCAGAAAAGAAGCGTTGAACAGACGTTCTGGCGAGACGTACAGCAAATCCAACTGCCCAGTATGCAGCTGCATCAGCACTTGATCGGCGGTCTGGACATCGAGCGTGGAATTGTAATAAGCGGCTTTAACCCCGTTCGCCTTCAAGGCTTCCACTTGATCTTGCATCAATGCAATCAACGGCGACACGACAATGGCCGTTCCCGCCCGAATCATGGCCGGAACCTGATAACACAGCGACTTACTGTAGAGAAACAGATGGATTGAGAAAACCAATGGTTAATAAAAATTCCGGGATATTACGATTTTAAGCGGGATTGAGCGGGATTACATGCGTCGTTTAAAAATCTGTTAATGACACATGGAACCTGAGAAACCGTAATACGATTCAAATGGTGTGCGACTTTTAAAAGTTGAATAGCCCCATGCTTTCGACGCCGATATTTTTCAAATTTGATAATTTTTCTTTAAGCTCGATAACACGCTTTTCCGTGTCTTCAATGTAAGACTCAACCCAGCTTGGCGGGTTTGGTTGGTTGGCCAGTAAACGAGCTTTCACTAGGCCATTTTCGGCTTCTAATAACGATAATTCTAAGATCGATTTTATTATTGCATAATCGGTCAATCCTTCCTCGGCGGCCTTGTTGTAAACCTGTACGAAAGAATCAACAGCGATGCGCCATTCATCCATAAAATAATGCAGTTCGATCATTAGATCGACCATGCGCTGGGCTTTACCTGGCAGTATACCTCGTGGAACTTTGGCAGGCTTAAAGTTTAGCGGTTCTGGGTTTGGTTCGTTTTTAATAGGGTTTTGATCGGTGGCTGCCGCTAGTTGCGTGCCATAAGTTTTAGGGCCGCGACCTGTAGCAAGCCACTCCACAGTTACTCCTGCCGTATTAGCCATTGCTATAAGATTGTCAAGCCTGGGCATTACTCCATTCATTATTATATTGCGAACCGTTCCCTCCGATAAGCTTGACCTCTTCGCAAATGAATTAATAGACTCAGAGCCAATAGCATCTTTTAGCCGTGTACTTAACCCTTCCTTTTCACCATCTTCAATTAGGAAGCTAGTTCCTTTTTCCATATCAAACTTCCTTTTGATGAAAAAAAACAATTAAAACAATAGCTTAAGTATCTAAGAAACCATTCCATATTTAAATAAGAATAGGAACATAAAAATACCGTTGACACTCATATTTAAATATGTAAACTGTTTATAGTGTTTATTTAAATACGAATAAAGCAGCTTATATATATTATGGAGATTTTACCATGAATCACGATCAAATTAAAAAAGCCCTACACGACAAAGGCCTGACCTTTACGGCACTAGCGAAAGCCTCCGGTAAAAAATACCAAACTCTGACCGCCTGCTCTATGCGAAAAGTCACTAGTAAACCATGCGCCTTGATTATTGCGGCGGGTCTAGGCATGGATGTCAACGAAGTCTTCCCGGATGTTGAGCAATACAAAAGTAAAAGTCGTAAGGAGTTAACGACTGGAAGCCTTGATAAGGCTAAAGCAGCTCTTAAAAAAGCAAATCTTGAAGTCGCTGTCGCATAAATCATGAATGTGTCCTCCGTGTTTTTTACAGCTTCTCAATTTTTTTGCCGTTGCACCAGCGGTTTGTTTAGAAGTCGATTTTAAAGGGAATTCCAATGGGTTATATCAATTGGAAAAAGGCGCGTGCCTCCAGTTTGCAAGAAGCCTTCTGGCTGGTGAAGGAGTATGGCAAGACAAAGCGAAATCTATCCGTGGCGCGCATCGCCGAACTGATGGGAATGGAAGACGAATCCCTTTTATACAAGTGGATGAAAGGTTCCATGCCAGTGCAAAAACTACATAGCTTTGAATATGTGTGCGGTGCCAATTACGTCAGCATTTATCTGGCCAGCAGCGACAACAAGCTGTTGATTGATATTCCGACCGGGAAAGCATTGAAAGAAGTGAGCGTGATGGAAATGCAAGGCGCTTTTAATGATGCGATGGGCTTGCTGATTAAGTTTGCATCAGGTGAAGCTGAAGCGGATGAAACGGTGGCGGCCTTAACCAGATCAATGGGTGATTTAGCCTACCACCGTGAAAACGTACAAAAGGCCGAAGCGCCTGAACTCGATTTTGGGGAAGGAAATGAATAAAGAATGGTTTAGTGCGAAGGAATTGGAAGGTCTTTGTGGATTACCTAAAACTGTACGAGGTGTACGTTTAAAAGCTGATCTGGAAAACTGGAAAAAACAAAAACGATCTAAAGGGAAAGGTTTTGAATACCACATCTCAGCCCTTCCAGAAGAAACCCGCCAGTACCTAATTGCCCAGCAAATTCAAGCCGGACGTGCCGCTCAACAGGCGGAAATGAATGGTCGTGCCAAAGCGACAGCGGCCAAAATGGCATTGAAAATAAAAACGACTCAACAGGTTAGAGAAAGCCAGCTTCAAGGTGTTTTGGCTCAAATAGCTCATTTGGAAGGCGAAGACCGAAAACGCGCTGAAAGCAGTAGTCTAGTATTGGAAATGTGGCAAAGCTACATCAAGCACAGTGATGATGGGAAAACCAAAGCGACTGAAAAATTTTTGTTTATGTGGTCGGAGCGACAATTTCCGATGCCAGCCGATTTTGAGTGGGTCTACGACTATGTTGGCACCACACTCAATAAGGCAACACTTTATCGTTGGATTCAAAATCCAGATCGTCTCATTAAAAAATACGGAAACCGGAGAGGCCAGACCCTGATTGACACCCAGCCAGAGGTGAAATCATTTGTCACATCCATGCTGTACACCCATCCACAGGCACAAGCCAAGGATATTCTTTACGGGCTGGAGTCTGAGTTTGATGGCACCGATGTCAAGATTCCGGGCAAAGCGTCCATCCAGCGCTGGCTGAACAAATACAAGCAGGAAAACAAAGCCGTTTATAAAGCGATCACCCATCCGGACGCCTATAAAAACAGCTATATGCCAGCCCTGGGTGAAATCAAAGCGAGTGCCCTTAATGAACGCTGGGAAATGGATGCCACCCCAACTGACTGGGATTTGACAGACGGACGTTACAGCCTGTTAGCCAAAATTGATGTTTACAGCTTAACGCCGCGCGTATTGCTAAGCCCAACGGCCACATCTGGCGCTCAGGCAAAACTGTTACGTGACTGCTTTATGAACGACGGGCTGCCTGACACCATTAAAACCGACAATGGTGCGGACTACGTCAGTCTTCAAATCCGCACCGCTTTGCGCAACCTAAATATTGAACAAGATATTTCTGCGCCGTTTTCTCCTTGGGAGAAAGGGCATATTGAACGCTTCTTCAAAACCCTATCACACTCGCTGCTGAAAATGCTGCCAGGCTTTATCGGGCACAATGTGGCTGAACGATCGGAAATTGAAGACAGAAAAGCCTTCAGTGAGCGCCTCTTCAAAAAAGGCGAAGTGATCGAAGTCAAAATGACTGCCGCTCAATTCCAAGAGCATATCGATCACTGGGTCAATTATGTTTATCTGCATGAAGAGCACGGCGGATTGGGCGGAAAAACGCCTTTCCAAATGCTCTCTGAATGGACAAAACCGATCCGAAAAATTCAAAACGAACGCGCGCTGGACATTCTTCTGGCCAGTGTTGGCGAACGTACGGTCGGAAAAGAAGGCATTCGCTTAGACAACTTCAACTACATCGCGCCTGAGCTTGGGCCAATCGTTGGCCAAAAAGTCCAGATTCGTAAAGACCCTGTCGATGTTGGCACCATATTCGTTTTTCAAGGTGGTGAATTTATCTGCATCGCTGAAGATGCGCGCTATGTCGGCATCCGTCGCCAAGATATTGCCATTGAAGCCAAAAACCTCGCTAAAAAAGCCATCAAAGAAAAGAAAAAAGAAATCCGTCAGATCCAGTCCAAGGTCAATACCAAAGACATTGCCGAACAAATTTTGGCGCACAAGCGCGAACAGAACAACGTGTCCATGTTGCCTAAACAAACTGAATCTTACACAAATGACATGCTTGAAGCCGCGACAGAAGCGACTGAATTACGCAGACCATCCACTGAAAATAAGCCATTGGAACCGCTTAAACCATTGGAGCCGGTCGAAAGCCTGCCAAGTGTTACGGACCCACAAGCCATCCACAGACGTTACTTGCGCCTAATCAACAAACTTGAAAAAGGAGAAGAATTAAGTTCGGAAGAAAGCAGATTTTATAAAGGCTATCACGATACGCCAGAGTGTTGTGCCATGCAGGAATTTTTTGAAGACTTTGGGCTGCTGGAAACGGTTAATCAATGACAGCCCAAAACAATTTTAACGCCGATTTAAACCGCCATTTAAATCGAAATTAACCGCAAGGTGAATTAAATGATAACACAAAGCTCCATTGCTCCACTACAAAATGTGTCCTTATGCTCAGCCGCCATCAGCCGCGCGCTCAGTCGGCCGAACGGCTTACCAGGCATACTCGCATTTTATGGGCCGTCCGGCTACGGGAAGTCCGTCGCAGCCACCTATTCATCCAACAAGCACCGTGCTTATTATGTTCAGTGCAAAAGTGCATGGACCAAAAAAGCATTTTTAATGGCCTTGCTACGAGAGATGGGCGTGCAGCCGGTTAGAACCATCCCGGAAATGGTTGATCAAGCCGCGCAGGAAATTGCCCTGTCCGGACGCCCTTTGATAATCGACGAAGCGGATTTTCTGGTGGAAAAAAACATCATCGAAATCGTCCGAGATATCTACGAAAGCACTTTCTGCCCGATCCTGCTGATCGGAGAAGAACAGTTGCCGGCCAAACTCAAAAAGTTCGAGCGCTTCCATAACCGAGTCCTACAGTGGATACAGGCGCAACCGGTTAACCTGCAAGAAGCTGGATCACTGGCCAAAATCTATGCACCTGGCATCGAGATACACGACAACCTAATGCAAAGCATTATGGAAGCCAGCCGTCACGTAACGCGACGTGTCTGTGTAAACCTCAACCTTGTTAACGAAGTCGCCAAAAAAGAAGGCTGGCATGAAGTGGATGCCAGTTTATGGGGTAAACGTGAGCTTTACACCGGCCAAGGAACAATCCGCAAGGGGGTATCACTGTGATTAGTGAAGGTCGCAAACCAACACATTTAATGCCTAACGGGCAACCAACTCACCGCGAAGCCGTGTGGACCTTGGTGCGCCAACTTAAAACATTTGATGTGATGGCAATTTTAAGAAACGCCAAAGGTCAAAATGGCTTAAAGCAAGACAATGTCAGCTACTACTTGCGCGGCTGGGAACGAGCCGGGTATTTATCCGTTGAACCTTGCGCACAACGTGGCCAAGCCAAGGTGTACACCCTTGTTAAAGATACCGGTGTCAATCCGCCTCGCGTCAATGTAAAAGGCAAACCCATTACCCAAGGGGATAAGCGCCTCCAGATGTGGAACACCCTGCGTATTACTCGGCAGCTTAACTATCGCGAACTGGCCGCCATGGCCTCCACCGACGACCAACCCATCGCCGTGAATGACGCTCAAGACTACCTGTTCAATCTGTACAGAGCGGGCTATTTAATCCAAGTAAGCCCGTCCTGTAACAGCGGCACACTCGCTGTCTATCGCCTAAAACCGGCGATGAACACAGGGCCAAAACCACCACTGGTTCAACGCACTCAAGTGGTCATTGATCAAAACTTACGGCAAGTGGTCTGGCCGCGTGGCGAGGAGGTTCAAGGTGATTATTGAATACCAAAATGAAAACTGGTTTATAGCCTTGCAGCAGGCTTGCAGTGTGCAATCACAAAAGCGTGTGGCGGATCAGTGCGGCATCAGCGCCACCGCCGTCAACCAGGTTTTAAAAGGCGTTTATAAAGGCAGTCTGGACAACGTCATTGAAAAAGTATCCGGCGCACTGCTCAACCAAAGCGTGCACTGTCCGGTGCTGGATGACATCACCACCGACTTGTGTGCAAAGTACCGGAAAGAAGGTTTTATGCCCACAAACCCCATGCGAGTGCAGCTGTATCGCGCTTGCCAAACCTGTCCGAACAACCCCAAAAACTACGGAGAGCAAGTATGACCAACTACATACCACCTTTACAAGCCATATCATTGTACGTTGACGAATTACGGCTGTCTGACAGCGATCAAATACTCGTTTTCCAGTCGTGCTCATCTGATGGCGTCACTATAGCGCTGATTGACAGGCATGGATACAAGATCAAAGCAATGACACTTGATGAAGCAGAAAACATTGCAACTGACCTACTAACAAACATACGACAGGCCAAAAGAGCCATAGCGAAAAAGTAGCCTAATCGAAAGGAGAACCATCATGACCCATCAAACGCAAAACGACCACCACATTACCGACTTAGCGCACAACCGTGCCGTGCATGGGCTGATTTATAAAGCCACCAATGCCCAGCGAGCCGTTGCTTTTTGTGATCAGAAAGGCCTGACGCCCACACACATCACGATGGACGCCGACACCAAGTTTCCCATCGTGGTGATTACACCACCGGAAGCTGGCCACGACATCCTTGTGGACGCCAAACCGATAGGGTCGAAACTGCTTGCCTATGAACTCAATTTCACCGGCCAGACAATCGCCAAACTGATCTGGCCAAAAAAACTTAACGATTAATCTACTGGAGAAAACCATGACAAAAGTTAAAGGGTCGCTAAGACCAACACAATACCAAGCGGCATCCTCTCATGAAGAAGTCGAAGACCTAATCAAAGAATTAGGAGAAAAGCGCCGTGAAATCGTTCGGATTGAAGCGACCATGAACGACAAGGTGGCTGACATCAAACACGAACATGAAATGCAAGCGCAACCGATTAAAGATGACATCGAACAAATCATCTATGCCGTTCAGGCCTTCGCTGAAGTGAACAGATCGGAACTGACAAACAACGGTAAGACAAAAACCGTCAAGTTTGCCACGGGCGAATTTGCCTGGCGAGCACGTCCACCAAAAGTTAGCTTGCGCGGCAAACCAAAGATTTTAGACGCACTCAAAAAACTCGGCTTGCAACGCTTCATCCGCACATCGGAAGAAATCGACAAAGAAGCCTTGCTGAAAGAAAAAGACGTCGCCACCCAAGTCACCGGCATCACCATTTCCAGCGCGGGGGAGGATTTTGCAATCAACCCTTACGAGTTGGAAATCGAAGGTAAGCAATAGGAGCCAGCAATGGACGCAAAAAAACTGAAAAAAGAAATCCTCGGTATCGTCAAATTTGAAGGCGTGGCCATGTCGTCAAACGAGATTTGGAAAACGTTAACTCTGGACGGCCATGAAGGCATCGAAAAAAAGCTTTATAGCAACTGCCTAACCAGCTTGGCGGCTGCGGGGTATCTGGAAAAGGTACCGGACGAAGACTATCTGAATCGATTCCGCTACCTGGTCACGGCCAAAGGCGAAGAATGGATCGCCAAGCAAATCGATGCCAAGTCGACGCCACCGGCACAGGAAGAAACAAAGCCTGTGCCGGAAGCTAAGCCAGCACCGGCAGCATCGGTCACCGAAAACCAAAACGAAATCAGGCTGGATAAAGCCGTTTTCGATGAGCTGTACATGGTCTATGTAGATGGAATGGTAGCGCAGGTGTGCGAATCAATGGCCGAAGCCCAGGATAAAGCCAAAAGATTTGTATCTGAATCAGGCATGTCGACAAGCATCCACCGAATCTATTCGGAGCCGGTGTTTTCATGCCGACCTGTGACAACCGTTGAATTTAACGAGGTGTCGTGATGGTAACAAAAGAATACACGGTTTTAAGAATTATCCCGCAAGCCAACGGCCAGAGCCGCGCGCTGTTGCGCTGCCCGTTTTGTCAGGCTGAGGTATGGGCCTACCACTGGTCATTGGCCGGAAGCGGAAAGAAATGCCACTGCGGAGCCAAGTTTAACCCATCCGGCACCGCCACAAAGGAGTAATGAGATGAAAAATATCAATATGCAAATGCTTTATGAACGCATGGAAACCGTGCTTGATCACATGGATCAAGATGACCTAACGCCTGACGATGTCTGGCTCAAAGTCAGTTTATCCGGTGGTGAAAGAGTGCCACTAACCTCTGAAAATTTTCAGATTGATGATGACGGCACTTTGCTGATCAATCTGGAAGATACCGGCAATCAAAAGGAGCGGTGATATGAGTATCAAGTCACACGAGCACGATGTATTGCCGAAAGAAAGCACAGGTGCGCTCATTATCAGTGAAACGGATGATGGTGACTGGTACCTGGTTAGGGTAACTGAATATTCAGCATACCAAGGCTGGGATGCCCCGCCAAAAGAACATGAACGCTGGGTCTATGAAGATTGCATTACTGAATTAATTCGATAACCAAGACCCACCAGGCCTGGTCAAACAGGCCATTTAAATGAGCGTCTTGGGCTAACCAAACCCAGTATTCTTTCCGCCCCAGGGCGCTCTTTTAAATGACAACAGGACAACAACTATGGAAGTTCGTGTAGGACATAGAAAAACCAGAGATGACTTTGTTTTGTACTGCCCTATTGAGCTGGCAAAAGGTATCAAAAAAGGCATTGAAAAAGGGAAGTACCAGATGACAAATTTAGGGCTTGAAAAACAATGTAGTCACTGTAAAGAGTTTTGGCCAGCAGACTCGGAGTTCTTCTATCCACAAAAAGGTAAAGGGCTGCATTGTTATTGCAAAGCTTGCTATAGATACAAACGCTACCTTGAAAAAAAACATAGTCAGGACGCAGCATGAGCAAACGAAGCGAACTCGCCAAAATCCACATCGCCAAAAAAGACCTCGGCATGGCCGATGACGCCTACCGTGCCATGCTCAAAGACGTGGCTGGAGTGAAGTCTGCATCCGAACTCGACTTCCACGGTCGCCACGCCGTATTGCACCGCCTTGAAAAACTCGGCTGGAAGCCAAAGCCTAGAGCAAAAAAGACCGGCCCAACATCCAGAAAAAAAGCTTCAATGGGCGACAAAATCCGCGCGCTTTGGATAGACATGGCCGCAGACGGCATTATCCAGAACGGTTCAGAGGCCGCCCTCATGGCATACGTGAAGCGCATGACTAAAGGCAAGTACGAAGCACCGCAGTTTTGCGACGAATTCCACGCATCCCGCATTATCGAATCACTCAAAAAGTGGCGAAAACGCGAACTCAAAAAACGTGAACGAGAGGAACAGCACCATGTCTGACAATCAGCAGGATATGTTCGGCGCCAAAATCGAGGCCACCACTCAACAAGTGCTCGATGCCATCGACGGACTCGAAGCGGCCGACATGCGCAAGATATACGCGCCACGCCTGGTCGAGTTCTATGAAGTTCACAGCCACATTTTAAACAAGGTCGCGGGCATTACCGGCGATGACAATCACAAGCTGGCCGCTGCATTGGTGGCGGCAATCGGCAACTACTTCGGCGGCATTCCGTTTTACTTGCCACACAACGACAAAATGGAACGCTTCATGCGCGATGTGCGCATATACAAAGCGTTTAACGGCAGCAACGTGAACGAACTATCAAAGCAGTTCAAAGTCAGCCATCAGACCGTTTATACGGCGATTGCAAAACAACGTGACCTGCGCCAAAAGAAACTGTTTTAAGCCTTTACTGAGACCCTAAACCCATGTTTGATTTTCTTAACCCATTAACGCCAGACGACTTCAACCAACAAACCGAATTTTTGATTGAAGGCTTTTTACCCAAGCACCTTATCACCATGATCTACGCCGACGGCGGAATGGGTAAAAGCTGGGCTGCGATGGGCATTGCCAAATTTGCCGAGCAATCCGGGATGGATGTGCTTTATCTGGATTACGACAACCCGATGAGCATCCTCAAAGAACGCGGCGTAGAAAACAACCTGATAAAAGCCTGCCCAAACTTGCGTTATGTGCATCGTTCAAAAACGCCGATGCAAGCGCTCGAAATGCTCACAGCGTTGGAAGAGCAAGCCATTGCTGGCCGATTCAAAAACACCTTAATCGTGCTGGACAGTATGCGAGATTTCAGCGATGTGAATAATGATTCAAAGGCAATGGCCCTGGGTGAAAAGCTTAAAAACTTGCGCGAGGCCGGAGCCACAATTTTGGCATTGCACCACTCAACCAAGAACGGTGGCAACTACCAAGGCTCCAACAACATCCGCAACTCCATCGACAATATGTACCAGCTCACAAAAATCGACGGGGCGGAAGATGAAATCCGCTGGATATTAACGGTCAAAAAAGAACGCGCGCCCATTGTCGACACAGCACTCAGCATAAAACCGGACACCTTTGAGATATTGCCGATTGACATCGAAACCGCACGTCTGTCGCCAGAAGAAAAGCAATTTATCGAAGCCGTCAAAGCCATCCTGATTAAGTCGCCAGGCATCAACAAGAAAGAGCTGCTCGAAGCGATGGACTACGACAAACGCGACAAAACCGCAAACAACCGACTCGACCAATTTGAAGAAATTTACTGGCAATCGGAAAAAATCAAAAACGTTTACCACTACAGTCTCACCGAGTCGTAATAAAAAAATGTACGACTGCTACGACTGCTACGACTGCTATTAAAACCACGCCCAGCGGAAGGTGGTGTGAGCACCCAACAACATCCGCAGCGCAAGCCCGTACACCTCGATACTCCTTGAGCGGGTGATTGCGCCGTTACCGCCCCAGCGACAACCTCGCCAGCGTCAAGGGCACCTTTTTTATAAATGTTTGATACAGTAAAAACGGCAAAAAAGCCGCATAACCTTAAGTAAATACGCTAATATTAAGCCCCTGATATGGGGCTTTTTAAAGGAGATAATATGAGATTTTTAACCATTTTAACAATGGCCATTTTTTTAAGCGCCTGTGGTGGCGGGAGTAGTGGCGGAGGCGGGTCATCTGCTCAAGACCCAGAGTTAATCGGAAAATGGCAAGCCTTGGGAAATGTAACGTTGAATGAAGATGGAAGTTGCTGGGTTCCATCGGGAAATTCAGAAACATTTTACACAATGGATTTTTACAATGAGACATATGATGTCAAAGTGAAAATATGTCAAGCGATTGGAATTGCCGGACAACTATCTTTTGAAGTTTTTACGCAGCAAGAAGGCACTGGAGTAAAGTATCGAACTGGAACGGTAGGAAGCTATGATGTGTATGAAAATGGAGTTTTAACACAAGCCTATAAAGATATGGATGTTCTTAATGACAATGGAATTGTCACCTTCTACACAACATATTATACAGATGGACAAATTCTGTATTTTTCAGGCATCCCCGATTGCGGGGATGGAACTGATGGCGATTTACCTGTTAGCCGCTGTGTGCCAAGTCAAAATATAGCAAAATTCACTAAAATTGACTAACCCATCAAACCCGCTTCCAGCGGGTTTTTTAATGCCCAAAAAACTTCTCAAACGCTTGAAACTCACCCCAATCATTATGCCTCTAAACTGGAGGCATGAAGACACTACGCATTTACAGAGCAGGCTCCACAGACCAAGGCACCCCTGGCGCACTTATGTGCGCGGCCACGGGGCAGCACATCTGTTACCTGATGGAACTCCCGGAGCGGGATAACCTACCTAATATCTCCCGCATCCCCGCCGGTCGGTATCTTGTCAAATACCTGGCCCGTTCCGGATCCGGTAAATACCACGACGTCTATCACATCACCGGCGTGCCGGATCGCAGCGGCATCCTTATCCATGGCGGCAACTTCGCGGGCGACACCGAGCTTAATTACCGCACCGACTCCTGGGGCTGTGTTTTAACGGCCCGCCGCATCGGTGCCATTGGCGGCCAAGTGGCAGGCCTGGCCAGCCGTGCGGCCCTGCGCAAGCTACACAAATTCACAAACAAACAAGACTTTTATCTGGAGGTCATCTAATGGACTTTAGCGCACTTTTGGCAGGCATCACATCCGCTGCGGGCGGCGGCATTATCGGTGTCATCGGCACCGGATTACAGGCCTGGACAACATACAAATCCGAACAACTCAAAATGGCGCACGAACTCAAAATGCGCGAACTCGACCAAGCCGAAATCACCCTTGAACACAGTTTGAAGATGCAAGAAGTCGAAGCCACGGTCAAAGGCCAAATTGCCGTGGCCGAGCAAAACCGAATGCAAACCGAAACCCAAGTCGCCGGTGAGCTCCAGCTAGCCAGCTATCAAACTGACACCGCAAAATACGGCGGCGGTTTTGTGGACGCTATCCGCGGCCTTATGCGCCCAGTATTAACGCTTTACTTTGCGATACTCATGGCTTTGATTGCCTATCAGCTCTTTATGCTCAACGACCAATTTATCGGCACTGCCACGGCGTCCTATCTGCTTAAAGACCTCGTTAACGCCGCCATCTTCTTGGCCACCACATCGGTGACATGGTGGTTCGGTAGCCGCCCTGTGCGCACTTTAAAGGGTTAGCGATGATTGATTATGACTTTTGGAAATTTTGGATTACCGTCGCCAACTCAGTCGGCACTGTGTTATTGGCGGTGTGGCTTTTTGTGACCAACCGAAGCCGAGTGAACACCGCCCGCATTGATCGGCTGGAAGACCATACCGATGGTCGAATCGATAAGTTAGAAGACCATGTCAATGAACGCATCGTCGAGCACGACAAGCGGTTAGAACGCATTGAAGAGCGTAACAAACACATGCCAACGCATGAAGATTTTAAACGGGTGCATGCCCGCCTAGACTCGCTTAGCGAAGAATACCGTCAGCTATCAGGTGAGTTTAAAGGCGCAAGCCATACCCTGAATTTAATCCATGAGTATCTGCTAAAAGAGGGAAAGAAATGAGTTTTGAAGATTACACCATCACCCATGTGCGCCGGTTGATCCTGGAACAACTGGAGAAGGAAAACGACTACGCGCAAAACCAAATCGTCATGAAAGGCATTCTGAAGGCCTACGGCCAGACCCTGTCCACCGACCGAGTCATGACCGAATTCAACTGGCTGCAAGAACAAGGCCTGGTCACGCTGGACAGCTTCGGTGGCTTCACCGTCGCCCGCCTGACCGAACGCGGCCTAGACATCGCCACGGGTTCCGCTATGTTGCCAGGTGTGGCTCGTAAAGGGGTGTGAGATGGATAAAACTAATTTCGAGTTTGAGGAGTGGTTTGACCTCCTGAAATGCCTGGTGCTTGACTGTTCTGGAGTTAATTTCCGTGATGCCGACGAAATTTGCGCGGAGTACGAATAATGGCCCGAACATCCACTATCGAAAAACTCCCACAGGACATCCTCGACAAGCTCCAGGAGTTACTGCGCGATCCGCGCGTCAATCAACTGGACGCCACCGCGCGTATTAACGCCATCCTCGCCGAACAAGGCCATGACAAGGTATCCAAAAGCGCCGTCAATCGTTATGCCCAGCGCATGGCCAAGGTCGGCCAAAAGCTACAAGAAGCCCGCGAAGTCTCCAAAATGTTTATTGACCGCTTCGGTGAAGACCAAACCGGCGAAGTCGGCAAGCTGGTCAACGAAATGGTGCGCACCCTCATTTTTGACATCACCCTGAAAATGCAAGGCGAAGCCATCGACCCCGACATGGCACCGGAACTGGCCAAGATGGTCAAAAACCTCGGCGACGCCATGAACAAACTCGAACAAGCCGCCGCAATCAATTCCAAACGTGAAAGAGAACTCAAGCAGCAGGCCGCCGAAGAACTCGCCCAAGCCGCTGAAAAACAAGCCAGCACGCAAAACGGCAGCATCACCCCTGAACAGCTACGCGACATCATAGCCGGAGCCTATGCCCGATGACCAAGCCGTTGCTTTACCCTTACCAACAGGCCTGGCTTACCAATGCCAGTCGCTTTAAGGTCGGCATGTTTGCGCGTCAAACCGGCAAAACCTTTACCACCACACTGGAAATTGTGCTGGACATGCTGGAGGCCGAAGCCAATGGCAAAAAGACCCGCTGGGTCATTCTGAGCCGTGGCGAACGTCAAGCGCGTGAAGCGATGGAAGAAGGGATTAAAGTGCATTTAAACGCCCTGCAAATCGCCTTTGAAGCCTATGAGTCCGACTACTTCGAAGGCGTCCAGGCCAAGGCACTGGAAATAAAGCTACCAGGCGGCTCCCGCGTCACCGCCTTGCCAGCCAACCCGGACACCGCCCGTGGTTTCAGTGCCAATGTGTTCTTGGACGAATTTGCATTTCATCAAGACAGTAAAAAGATTTGGAAGGCCCTGTTCCCCGTCATTTCCGCCGGTTGGAAGCTGCGCGTGGTCTCCACACCCAACGGCAAAGGCAACAAGTTTTATGAGCTGATGACCGGTGACGATGCCGAATGGTACCGCCAAACGGTTGATATTTATCAAGCGGTTAAGGACGGCCTGCCGCGAGACGTTGAGCAGCTTAAAAACGCCTTAAATGATGCCGATGCCTGGTCGCAGGAATTTGAGTTGCAGTGGCTGGACGAAGCGTCCGCCTGGTTGGATTATGAGCTAATTAATGCCGCTGAAGACCCACAATCCGGCCAGCCGGAACGCTACCAAAAATCACCTGTGTTTGTCGGGGTGGACATTGCCGCGCGTAACGACCTATTTGTGATCTGGGTGCTGGAAAAGGTGGGTGATGTTCTCTGGACCCGAGAAATCATCGAGCGCAAGCGTATTAGCTTTGCGGAGCAAGATTTGTTGCTGGCGGGTGTGTTTATGCGGTACCACGTATTGCGCTGCGCCATCGACCAGACCGGCATGGGCGAAAAGCCGGTTGAGGACGCCAAACGCAACCACGGTCAACACCGTGTGGAGGGTGTGCTCTTTACTAATGTCGCAAAACAACTGCTGGCCACCCAAGGAAAAGAGGTATTTGAAGACAAGAAAATTCGCATCCCGCAAGGCAATACTGCTTTGCGAGATGATTTACACAGTTTGCAAAAAATCCCCACCGCCACCGGAGGGGTGCGATTTGATGCCGACCGAACCGGCAACGGTCATGCCGACCGCACTTGGGCGTGCTTTTTAGCCATCCACGCGGCCACCCAACCACAATGGGAAGCCGACTGGACGCCCACCAAAGAACCCGAAGAAGTCACCGACACCGGCTATCGCGAAGATGGCCACTTTAGCAAACAAGGAGCCTGGTAATGACCAAAAGTAACATCATCGATCCCCGCACCGGTCAGCCGTTTGAAAAAGAAGTCTTTGCCACAGTGCAAACCGATGAGGCCAAAATCTCTGGCCTGCACCAGCGTTATGACAACCATCCATCCAGCGGTTTGACACCCTATAAGTTGGCGCAAATCATGACCAACGCCGAACAGCATCAGTTGACCGAGCAAGCCGAACTGGCCGCTGACATGGAAGAAAAAGACGGTCACCTGTTTGCCGAACTGCAAAAACGCAAGCTGGCGCTGACCACCGTGCAATGGCAAATCAAGCCGCCGCGCAATGCCACTCAGGCCGAAACCACGGCGGCCGAATGGCTGGCGGAACGGCTGGATCATCTCGACATGGCGGAGGTGGTCATGGACATGGCCGACGCCATTCTAAAAGGGTATTCCGCGCAAACGATTGAATGGTCACTGGTCGAAGGTGATCAAATCCCCGTGTCACTCGATTGGGTACCGCAGTCATGGTTTATGACGGCGCAATCAGACAAAAACAAGCTGCAACTCATTGGCGATGACGGCCAAGGTCAAGACCTATGGCCGGGCGGCTGGGTGCTGCACCACCACAAATCCAAATCCGGCTATTTGGGGCGCGCCGGGCTGGTGCGCACGCTGGCCTGGCCGTATTTGTTCAAAAACTACAGCCTGCGCGATCTGGCCGAGTTTCTTGAGATTTATGGTTTGCCACTGCGCCTCGGCAAATACCCGGCCGGTGCCACGGATGCGGAAAAGTCCAAGCTGCTGCAAGCCGTGGTGGAGATCGGGCATAATGCCGCCGGTATCATCCCCGACAGCATGGCGCTGGAATTCCAAGAGGCCGCCAAAGGCCAGGCCGATCCGTTTCTGGCCTTAATGACCTGGGCGGAGCGCACCACTTCAAAAGCCATCCTGGGCGGAACCTTAACATCTGGTACCGACGGCGGTGGTGCTTATGCTCTAGGCGAAGTCCACAACGAAGTGCGTTATGACATCCGTGACGCCGACCTACGCCAGATCGCCAACACCCTCACGCGTGATTTGCTCTGGCCAATGGTCGCCTTCAACTTGCCGGGCATACCAAACTTTTACCGCTGCCCGCGTTTTGAATTTACGACCGAAGAGGCCGAGGACATCAAGCATCTGTCCGAAGCTTTGCCAGGCCTGCAACAACTCGGCATGCGGATCAGCCGCACCTGGCTGCACAAGCAAACTCAGATCCCGGAACCGGAAGATGATGACGATGTGTTGCAGCCTGCAATACAGTCACAGCAACAGGCCGAACTCACTCGCCAAGACCATCAAGGCTGCCAGTGTGACGGTTGTCGCACGGTGGCACTCACCGAGCAACCGCAACCGGTCACGCCAGCCGACCAAATATCGGATCAACTGCAATCTGAAGCCGACCCTTTGCAAACGGATCTGATTGAACAGCTGCGCTCCCTGGTCGAAAACGCCGAGAGCTTTGAGGCTATGCAACAAGGCTTGATGCATCTGGCCAATCAGGACATGAGCAAAATGGCCGACTTAATGGCGCAAGCCATGGTATTAGCCGAATTGCAAGGCCGTTACGACGTCTTTGACGAAGCCATAACAGGCGTTTAAACGGGGTTAAAATGGCGAAAGAAAAAAAAGCAAAATACGGTTCGATTCAATTTCAGGAAAAAATAGACTTTTTCAAAAATAAGTTGCGGCTGCCAATCGCCACCTGGTCGGATATTTGGGAGCAGCAGCACGCCAAGGCCTTTGTGGTAGCCGGAGCCATGAAAGATGATCTACTCGCGGACTTTCAAACAGCCATCGCCAAAGGCATTGCGGGTGAAAGCACCTTGGAAGACTTCCGTTCCGACTTCGATGCCATCGTCAAAAAACACGGCTGGAGCTACAACGGCGGGCGCAATTGGCGCACGCGGGTGATTTATGACACCAATTTACGCACCGCTTATGCCGCCGGTCGTTACAAACAAATGCAACAGATCAAGCGTTCGCGGCCGTACTGGCAATACAAGCACTCCATCGCCGTTGAAAATGCCCGTGAAAAACACATGGCATGGGATGGGATGGTTCTAAAAGCCGATGACCCTTGGTGGGACGTGCATTACCCGCCCAACGGCTGGGGCTGTCAATGCTATGTGCGGACCCTCTCCGAGCGTGATCTGGAACGCAAAGGCCTGAAGGTCTCAAAGGCACCGGAAACCGTTTGGACAGATAAGACCGTCGGCGTACGCACCAACCCACGCACCGTCAAGGTTGCCGACGGAGTGGATGCAGGCTTTGCTTATAACCCTGGAAAAGCCGCTTGGGGCGAAACCATGCAGCAACGCGCCTACGATGAAGCCAAGGCCAAATTTGCCAACCAGAAAATCTGGCAACCGATGATTCTGACGACTTGGGCGGAATACAACCGCCCACAAGACGTACCGCTTACACCCTATAATCCACCAGAAGGTTTAGACTTAAATATGGATAAGTCCGCCATGTTGGAGCAATTGATTGGTGGAAAGGAAAAAGTGTTTGATATTGCGGGACATCCAGTGCTCATTAACGCGAAATTCCTTGCTGACCATCTAAAAGATAATCGGGCTATCTATTTGCCTATGATGGTAGAGAGTTTGATTGCGCCTTATGAGGTGTGGCAGAACTTTGAAGTTAATACAATCAATGGCTCAGTCGGTTTACGGCGACGCATTATCAGTGCCTATGAATATAGAGGGAAATCGATTTATATCGTCCTGAATGTTGATAACGGCGTTTTAACAGGCTGGACAATGGTCCCTGTTAAACCGAAACAGCTAAATAAAGAAAGAGTTGGGGAGCTAATTAAAGCGGAGGAATGAGAGGGGCATGGGTGCATCCACCCCCCACTCGATAATTAACTTATCGCTATGCACAGCAAGCTAACTACCCAGCTGTTTATAGATTAACGCATCTGAAGGAAAAATACAATGGCAGGCATCAAAATCGAAGTTGATGATAAGGCGGTCACAAAAGCGCTGGCGAATCTGGCCGGCATGGATTTGGCAGAAGCGCTCAAAGGTATTGGTGAAACCCTGATTGACAACACCAGAGATCGGCTCGAAGACGGTGTGGATGTTAACGGCAAGGCCTTTGCCCCTTTATCGCCCGTGACCATCGCGCGCAAAAAACGCAACAAAGATAAGATCCTGATCGGGCGCGGCGACTTGCACCGTGAACTGGCCTATCAATTGGTGAATGGCGGTACCGGCTTGGAATTCGGTTCCGATCGTAAATATGCCGCTGTCCACCAGTTCGGAGCCAAGCAAGGTGCCTTCGGACGCAGCAAACGAAACGGCCCCATCCCATGGGGCAATATCCCTGCCCGTCCGTTTATCGGATTGGCGCAACAAGATGAAGACGAAATACTCGACAACCTGACACATTTTATTGAAAAACAACTCGACGCAAAATAAAGCCCATACAGGCACGTTTTCAATTTTTAGCGGTCAATACAGGTGTTTACGGTTTAAATCAAATTTGGACGCATTTCAGTTGAATTTGGACGGCACCCAAAAACCATTCCCGAACCACAAAACACGCCAAGCCAAAATAAAGCGATTTAAGCCACGAAAAACCAAAACCTAACCAACGCCATCAATTCAGTTTATTTAAACGTGTCACGAAAAATTTAAACGTGTTTTGCGCGCCTTTATCACCCTGAGCGCCCACTCGGTCACCCTGAGCGTCCTCTCTGTCACCCTGAGCGAAGCCGAAGGGTCTTAATCCGACACGCACTCCCTCAAAAAAACGTGTCATCCTGAGCGAGAAAACGCCAAAAAACTTCTCAAACGCTTGAAATAACATCAAAATCACGCGCCCCTAAACTGGAGGCATGAAGACAAAACACACACAAATCGCCATTGCCTGCCTGAGTCTGGATTTAATGCCGGAAGCCTCTGGCGGCGCTCGCGTGACCGCCACCACGCCACCCATTGACATCCAGCTCACCCCGGCGGGCTATTTCCGCGCGGGTGATGGCCGCCCGGCGGATGCACCACAAGGCTGGTACATTGATCACAATATCGCCATCCAGCTGATCGCCGACGTCGCCCTGTCACAAAACGACCTTGTCATTGACTACGAACACCAAACTTTGCATAAAGAGCGCAACGGCCAGCCAGCACCAGCCGCCGGTTGGTTTAAACGCCTGGAATGGCGTGCCACTGGCGACAACCCAGGCCTTTGGGCGGTGGGCGTCAAGTGGACCGACCCTGCCAAAGCCGCCATCCTAAGTGGCCAGTATCGCTATCTGTCCCCGGTCTTTACTTATCAACCGCAAACCGGCCACATTACCGCCGTCAAAATGGCCGCCATCACCAATTCGCCAGGCCTGGACGGTTTGCAAGCCCTCGCCGATTTATCGCTGGATCACTATCTGCAATGCACCCAAAACACCCATAACTCATCCACAAAACAGGAGGTAACCCCCATGTGGAAAGCACTCTTGGCCAAGCTTGGCCTGCCAGAAACGGCAACTGAAGACGAAGCCATGGCGGCGTTAACCGCCATCCAGACCAAGGCCGACAAAGCCGAGGAATACGAACCCAAAATCACCGCTTTGACCGAGCAGGTCACAACATTGCAAGCCGCCGAGCCTGATCCGGCCAAGTTTGTGCCGGTCGAAGTCGTCAACGGTCTCAAAACCGAACTGGCGGCCTTAACGCAAGAACAAGCCGCCGCATCAGTGGACACCACGGTTGCCAAGGCCATTGAAGACGGCCTGTTACGCCCGGTTGAAAAAGGCTGGGCCACAAAACTCGGTCAGTCCAATATGGCCGCGCTCACTGAATACATCGGCAACCAAGCCCCCATTGCTGCTTTAGCCGCTAAACAGGCCGATCCCGGAACGCCGACACCATCCAAAACCGCCGCGCTGACAGATAATCAAAAATCAGTCGCTCGAGCATTTGGTTTGACGGACGCAGAGTTTAAGCAAACCCTTAACGAATATGGAGAATAAATATGGCTATTGTTAATCCAGAAGTTTTAGCATCAATCAACGCTCAGTTTAAAAAAGACTGGAACGATGCTTTTAATGCCGTAAAAACCAATCACGAAGATTTTACGATGGTCATTCCATCCAGTAGTGCATCAAACGACTATGGATGGATTGGAAGTCTGGGCGACATCCGTGAATGGTTGGGTGATCGCGTTGTCAATGATTTGAGTGTACATACTTACAGTATCAAGAACAAAGACTTTGAATTAACGCATGGCGTTAAGAAAACCGACATTGAAGATGACAATCTAGGGACGGCTCAATATATCTTCAGAGGTCATGGTAAAAAGTTTGGGGAATTCCCAGGCAAGATGTCTTGGAACATTCTAAAAGATGGTTTTACTCACGTTTGTTACGACGGGCAGTATTTCTTTGATACCGATCACCCGGTTTATCCAAATTCAGACGGAACCGGTGTTGCAGATACGGTCTCCAACATCCAATCCGGTGCCGGAGCGTCTCCACTTTGGGTTCTCATTGACACGAGCCAAATCCTTTTGCCTGTAGTTTGGCAGGATCGTAAAAAACCTGTGTTTACAGCGATGACTAAACTTGATGATGAAACTGTATTTACAGCAAACAACTTCCGATGGGGTACGGATAGCCGTGGTAACTCTGGCCTGTCCTTATGGCAATTAGCTTATGCATCAAAAGAACCGCTAACGCGGGAAAATGCCGATGCCAATATCTTGGCTATGGAAGCATTTAAAGCTGATGGTGGTGAAAAGCTTGGTATTACGGTAACACATTGCCTAGTTAGTCCTGAAAATTATACCGCAGCAGTTGAAGTATTCGAAAACGAGTACATCGATTCGGTTGCTAAAACCAAAAATCCATATTACGGCAAAATCAAAGTAATCAAATCACCTACCTGGTAAGTAATGGAGATAAGTCATGAGTGAAACAAAAACAATCCGCGTGACTGTCTCCCTACGAGACAAGCGCGCCAAACAGTTTTTCAGAGCCGGTCATAAGTTTTTGGCGGGTGAATCCAAAGAGCTGACGATGCCGCCTTTAACCGAAGATGAGCTTAAACGTTTGCAAAAAGAGCCAAAGTTGAAAGTTGAGGTTGAAGAAGTTGAGTCAATGGATTCCAAGAATAACTTGGGCGATCAGAACAGCAACGACCAGGATGATGGAGATGCCGATCAAGCAGACCAGTCCGATACCAATAAACAGGATAGCGACGAAGGCTTGTCATTGGTTGATGCCATTGGCCAGCTTGACCCGGACGATGATGCTATGTGGCTGAAAGTATCCGGCAAGCCATCTACCCAAGCGCTGGAGTTCGCCATCGGTCAACCAGTGTCTGCCGATGATCGTGACCAGGCCTGGGAGATTTATCAAGCCCAGCAAGATAGCGGAGACGTTGAGTAATGGCCTATTGCACCGTGGCCGATCTGCAAGCGCGGTTTGACAGCTGGGAGCTGGTCGACCTGACCAACCCGGGTGGCGACAGTGTCGATACCCCGGCGTTGGAGCAGGTGATTTTGGATGCCGAAGCAGAAATCGAATCCTACCTTGGTGGGCGATATGCCTTGCCGATTGACCCGGTGCCGAAGGTGCTCAATCGAATTGCGTGCAATATCGCGCGCTATTACTTGTATGACAACGAAGTCCCCGAACCAGTTGAAAAGGCTTATCAACGCGCCTTGGGCTTTTTAAAGGATGTTTCGCGCGGCCTGGCCGAGCTGGGCATTGCAGCCGATGGCAACGAAGCCACCGGCACCGAGTCCACGGCCGAAATGCAATCCGACCCAACCGTTTGGGGTCGCAACGAATCCGGTGGGTTTATCTGATGGTCGATGTCGTGATCGAGATGCAACAGCGTCTGGATGCCACGGGCGCTTTTGCAAAGGTGGCCGACTCGGTGGCGCTCACCGAGCTGTCCGCCAAGCTAATCCACGGCCAGGCCTCCGCCTGGGTGGGCGAGTTGTCGAGTTTACCGGGGCAAAACACCCGCGATATCGGCGACCCCGTGCAGTTTGAGCAGCAAGTGTTTGGCGTGGTCATCGGGGTGCGCTCAATCAATGACCCACACGGTTCCGCCGCCAAGCAAACCTTGCAAACCAAACGGCTGGCCGTGCGTCAGCAACTATTCGGCTGGACCCCGGACGGCTACGACCGCTTTTTACTCGCGGGAGCCGAGCTTTTAACCTTTGCCGAAGGCGCTCTATTTTGGGTGGAGCGTTTTACAACGAAACGAATGATCACTATGGAGGATCTCTTATGACAACAAAGAAAACATCAGCCAAGCCGGTCTCTCAACCAGCCGAAGCTGAGGAAGTAAAAGCTGAGGAAGTAAAGGTCGATACGGTGGCGCTGGCCGAGAAAATCAATGCTGGCGGCAGTTATCGGGTTGGCGCAACCGGAGAGCTGGAATTGCAAAAAAATACTCGTACAACCGGCGCGTATCGTAAGCGCCCAGGCCTGAAGGAGAAGGCAAATGGCTGAAACACTGTTAAGACAAGATGATCAGGTAATCTGCGCAGGCTTAGAGGCAGAATATGGCGTTAATCCTGGGTTAACCGGGGCAGATGCAATGCTTGTGTCGAACCTCGATGTCAAAATGATTGAAGCCTCTACTGCGGATCGTAACGGATTAAAAGGCTTCATGGGGTCATCAGGGGCAATCACTGTTGACCGTAAAATCGTGTCGTCTTTCGATGTTGAATTTGCGGGTTCCGGCAATGGCGCCACAGCCCCAAAATGGGGTCGTCAATTGATGGGTTGCGGTTTCGCAGAGCTGGTTGGCGCTACCGATACCACTTATACAATGGTCGGTCAGGATTTTTCGTCGCTCGCTATGCTTTATCGAATCGGCAAAGTCCAACAGGAGTTGCTAGGATCACGTGGCGGGGTCAGCATTGTGCTTGATCAAGGCACGATTCCGCTTTTTAAATTTGGATATGAATCTTTGTTCCAATCTCCGGAAGTGGTCGCTGAATATTTGTCCGGCATTGATTTTTCAGCATTTAAAACGCCTGTTGGTGTTACCGACGTGGCCACGGAAGTCACGTTGTTCGGTGCGCCGATCAAGATGAAAAAACTCACAATCGACCCCGGAATCCAATATGGCAAGGACAGTCATACCGAGGGTGAATCGGTTGAGATTGAAGCTCGAAAAGGCACCGTATCAACATCATTCCGCACATCCGATCAAGAGCTTGTTGATTACATCGAGCACGGATCGAACAATGCCGAAGGGCCTTTGAATGCAGTACACGGGGTCGCCGCCGGAAACATTTTGACGGTCAACGTGCCGAATTTGCAAATCAAAACGGCAAGCGTGGCATGGGACGGTGAATTCGCCAACGTCGATGTTACGGCTGATATCCGTCCGCTCACAGCAAACACGGATTTGACCATCACTCAATCTTAATAATCACCTTGATAACCACTATCAGGCCTGGCATACAGGCCTTTTAAACTCAATTTAAAGGATAAAAAATGGCTGTAAAACTCAATGTTAACCGTACCCAGTGGATTGATGTGCCTGTGCCGGTCGAAGGCGACAAATTCGAAACGTTTAAGTGCGAGATGCGTATCTTGCGCGACGACGAAACTGAAACAGAATTAAAGATTGTCGATTTGATTGTCGGCGTGCGTGATCTGGAGATCATCGCCGAAAACGGCAAACCTTTGTCGGACGCGGACATGATTGACGTCATCAAGCGCGATCATCAGCTAAGTCAACTGGTTGCATCGGCATGGAACTTGGGAAACCAGAACATCGTGAAGCAGCAGCGAACCTTGTTGCAGCCGCCAGATCGCTCTGCCAAGTAAGCAAGCAAGTCAATACCGAAGAGATCAACCAGCAATTGATTGACCTCTTTGGTCCTGACGCACCGGAAGTGCAAGCGGCTAATCAGCCGGAAGCCTTTCCGGTGCTGGAAGAAAACTGGCCTGCAATCCAACTTTTTTTGCAGTGCCAGACCCAATGGAATTATTTAAGCGGCATGACGATCGCTAAAACCGGGCTGAATTATCAAGCGGTCGAAACGGTGATGCGGTTGTGCTATGCCGACGAAGATCCAGCGGATTTATTTAAACGGGTGCAAGCGATTGAAAACGAAGTGCTCAAGGCCGAGAGGGGTTGACTTTGAAGCGGCCAATACTGTCACCCTGAGCGCCCACACTGTCACCCTGAGCGAAGTCGAAGGGTCTCACTTAGCGGTTAAGTCACTAGCCAGTGGAACAAATAGATCAGCCCCCAAAGCGCAAAAAAACCGACGGAAATTGTCGCTAAAAACGTAGATAAATAAGTCATAGGTGCCACGTGTCAGTACGTAATATGAAGCTTACATTAACAATCAACGCGGACGGTAACGTCAACGGTGTTGTGCGTGGCGTCAATAATAACGTAAGCAAGTTAACAAATCAAACCAAGGCGGCAACCGTTCAAGCTGACCGACTTGGGTCGTCAATTAAGCGCATCGGGCACTATGGTGCCGCAGCGTTTGGCGGCTGGGGGTTGGCTCGTGTTACGTCTGATGTCATTTCATCCGCCGATGCTTTTTCGGCGATGGAAGGTCAACTGAAACTGGTCACGGATTCATCTGCAGAATTGGCTTATGTCCAGGGCGAACTAAACCGGGTATCTTTTGAGACCCGTGGCGACATTACCAGCATGACAAAGCTGTATTCGGCTTTGTCTCCCACATTTAAAGAGATGGGTAAATCCACTGAAGATTCTACCCGTCTTGTCGAGTTATACAATAAATCTCTGGCACTCACATCACCATCCGCTACCGAGTCCGCGTCAGCTACTTTACAATTCGCTCAGGCAATGGGTTCGGGTGTGCTGAGAGGCGAAGAATTTAACTCAATTATGGAAAACGGCCGTGGCGTGGCCATGATGCTTGCCGAAGGGTTAGATGTACCGATTGGCTCTCTCCGGGCGATGGCCGAACAGGGCGAATTGACCGCCGATGTGGTTGTCTCGGCACTCGAACGCCAGGCAGATATAATCGAAGAAAAATTTACCAACATTCCTTTGACGGTGTCTGGCGCCTGGCAAAATGTCCGCACTCAAACAATGCTATACGTCGGCGAAACCGATCAAGCTGTCGGCGCAACACAAACACTGGCCGAGTCACTGAATGTCGTTGCTCAAAATGTTGATACGATTGCGAACGGCATGGCCGTGGCCGGGGTTGTCATTTCGACATCCGTGGCTGGTAAATTGACTCAGATGACCGTAGCAAAAGTAGCGGATATGAGAGCCACCACCGCCGCTACTGTGGCCGAAGAAAAACGTCTGGCATCTCTTGTTAGACTTGCTGATCGACAGCATGCCGCAGCGGTCGATGAACTAAATTTAGCCAATCTACGCAAGCAAACCGCCGTGACAACAAGTCAGGTCGCAGCAGCTGAAAGAGCGCGCAGCCTTGCGATTGAAAATGTAGCGAACAAGCAACTTGCTTTGCGAACTGCAACAAGTAATTACAATCAAGTGGCCGGGCGAGCTACAGCCGTGGCCACCGGATTACGTGGAGCTATGTCTTTGCTTGGCGGCCCGGTCGGTATCGGACTTGCCGTTGCAAGTTTTGCGGCTTATAGTTTTGCGTCTGAAGAAGCTCAAGAAAATACTCAAGAGATGATTGACCGAGTCAGTATGCTGACCGGGAAATATGACGAATTGAGTAGATCCCAAACTCAGCAAGCACTCAAACAAATTAATGCCGATATTGAGGTGATGCGCGCCAAAGTGTTCACTTCTCAGGACAAGTCCTTATGGGATGTTATGTTCGGCGATCCAGATGAAATGCGTAAACAGTCTGAAGAACAGTTTGCAGCATATCAAAAACTGATCCAGGGCCGAAAAGAATTGCAAAAGCAACTTGCTGATCAGGGCAGTAAAAATCCATCCGTAGCTAATCCATACAGCCAGAATCTTAAAGCCGCCGAAGCGGAGGAAAAAGCGTGGATTGAGGCAGTCAAGCAATATCACCAGGAGTATCGTGACGAACTGGCTGCGGATGCCGCTGCAGCAGAACTTTATCGCCAAAACACCATCGACGGCCAGTGGGACGCGGACAACGCCGCGTTCGACAAGATGGATAATCAGGATACCGGCACCGAAGCCTTTCAGCAGCAGATTGATGACTTTACCGTTTCCGTAACCGGATTGGGTGACGCCTGGACAAAAACAGGCGATGCGGCCAGCGAAGCAATGGGCAACATGATGCTGACGTTTGATGAGTATCAGAAAAGTCAATCTGACTCGGCAAAAGCGCAAGAAAAAATAGACGAATTGCGTTTTGAAAATCTCGATCGCTTATCAAAAGAGCTGATCAGCTTAAACGAATTTGAGCAAAACGAAGCCAAGCTGAACATTCAGCAAGCCAATCTTAAAGCCGAGTCACTGCAAGATCAGATGGAACTGTATTACGGCCTGGCCGGTGCCGTGTCTCAGTATTTTGAAAAAGGCAGTGCAGAAGCTGAAGCATTCAAAGGCGTCCAGCAAAGCCTAGCACTGTTTGATGGTATCCGTGCAGTTGTCAACGCGTGGGCCGCTCCATACCCCACCAACCTTGTTCAAGTGCCGTTAACCATCGCGGCTGTGGGTGGCCTGTTGAGCCAGATGGGCGTCAGCTTTAGCGGCGGCTCTGGAAGTGGCGCAACGGCTTCAGAAGGCTTTAAATCCCGTGGCGATGGCGGGAGACTCGGGAACGATGAAGCCAGCACATCCGTGACAGACGCTTATAGTCGTATGGAAGAACTGGAAGCCGACCAGTACACAGAGTTGCGCGGCATTTACTCCGAGATGAAAGACCTGAACAACAACATGCAGGGTGTCATCTCGAGCTTATACCGCACCGGCGACCTTGAGGGCTTAGGTGCTTATGCTGGGTCAAGTAGTTACGCAGGCCAGGATTTTATCGAGGGTGTTTTCGGTGCCGAACAGGACTTTATTGATGGGATTTTCGGTGAGGAACTGGGCGGCCTTGTCAGTATTTTCGGCGGTATTGGGGATCACTTTGGCAACGCGCTCGGCACTGTTGCATCTGGCTTGATGGGCAGCGTGCAGAAAGAAGTGCATGAGTACGGGTTGCTATTAGAAGATTTTCGGCTTGGGTCTGAACTGGATTTAAAACGCTTTGAAACCCATGTCACCTACCGAGACCAAGGCTGGGGCAGAGACACTAAACGCTCAGAGAGTGACAAAGTGTACGACATCGCTGGCGAATCAGAGCGCATGATCAATCTAGTGTTCGACAATATGCGCGACAGTATGATTGATATGGGTACGCTGCTCGACCGGAATGTCCAAGACGTTGTCGATGACTTTGTGATCTCGATCGGGAAAATCGACATCCGAGACATGACGGCGGATGAAATCAATCAGGCATTTTCCGCGCAGATCAGCACGCAAGCAGATGCCTTGGCTACTGACGTGTTTGGTGATCTGGTTAGGCTCTACGCAAAAGTCAACGAGTCAGCGTTTGATACAGTCAGCCGCCTTGGAATTGACAAAACCATTGCGGCCAACATCCTTGAGATGACCAACCAGACGTTTGGCAACCTTGGTGCTGATGCGATTGCCGTGTCACAGTCGCTTGTTGAGATTTCCGGTGGCATTGATGCATTAAAAGAATCCGCTGACAGTTATTACGCCGAATTTTTCACCGAAGAAGAACAACGCGCCCGCGCCACTGAACAGCTGACTGAAGCGCTGGCCGCACAAAATTTACAGCTTCCAAAAACCCGTGACGGCTACCGCGCCTTGGTCGAATCGCTCAACCAAGGCGATGCCGCTGCTCAAGAGCAGTATGTGTCTTTGATGCAATTGTCAGATGCGGCGACTGAATATTATGACAACATGGAAGACTCAGCTGAAGCGCTTGTCCAATCATCCCGCGAAGCCCTCGAAGCCACAGCAGGCTTGGTCAGTGATGCTTACAGCACTTTACAAGCGTCAATAAACGCTGAAAAAGCCACGTTACAAGACGCATTAAACGACCGTTTAAGTGCGTTAAACGCAGAAAAAACCGTCATCAATGACAGCGTGTCCGCATTGAGACAACTGCAGTCCACGCTTGAGTCAACTTACAAGTCGATTATCAATGGCACCGACGGCCTTGATTTGATGACGTACACGTCGGCTCAGGCGCAAATCCTAAACGCCCGCGCAACCGGCAATTTCACTTTGGACGGCATCAGCGATGCACTTTCGGTCGTAGGCAATAACAGCGCCGACAACTACGCGTCAAGAGCAGATTATCTGCGTGACCAAGCGATTACAGCCAATGCGATCGGCGACCTGTCTGACATGACCGGCGCACAACTATCGACTGATGAACAAATGCTGGCGTCGCTCGATGCACAAATCGATTCCGCCCGCGCTTTGTACGACACTCAGGTCGCAGCCCTTGATGCGCAGTTGTCATACTACGATGACGCGATTAACGGCGCTGACGATCAATTATCAGTATCCGAGTCGATTGAGCAACTTGAGCAAGCCATGCTTGACGTGCTGAGAGACATCCGCACTGCAACCGCCGACACTTACGACACTTTGACTGGCGGTGACGGCCTTGTTGATTGGACCGAGTTTAATTCGGCATTCGGCGGCCTGGCCACGGAAGCGACTTTAAAAGACGTTTTCGGGCAGTTGGATATTAATGGCGATCTTTACGTCGACGCGATTGAGTCTGTACTCGGCACACTCAACGGCAGCGGGTTTGATGATGCGCATATCAGCGAGTACGTCAACTCAATCATGTCTCAGTATGACGCGCCAACCGCACAACAAATGCTCACCGGCGCGGCGGTCAACTCCGGCACCACCGCCGGGCAAATCTCAACAGCAACCGGCATTGACCAGACCACCGTTGAGCAAGCTATGTACGACAGCTGGGCCGCCATTGATGATCGCATGACCGCATTAACAGGTGGTGGCGACATTGACACCGGCAACGCAAATGCGGCGTCGATCTATAACTACGCGATGCAGATGTCACTCACGCCAGAGCAGGTCGCATCCTACATGCCTGATTGGTCTGCCGACCATGTCCGTGATTTTGTGTCTCAAAATGGCTGGCAAGCGCTGCCGGAGTATTTTGTCGGCGGCCACACAGGTGACTTGCCAATTGACAAAATTGCAGGCGTCGTACACGGTCAAGAGTATGTCAATCCAGCCTGGCAAGTTAAAAAACACCCGGAACTTTTTGCGGCGCTGGAAACCGAGCGTGTAAAAGGCTATCAGTCCGGCGGCCCTGTCAGCTTTAGCCTGCCAACGTTTAACGCGTCGTCAAGCGGATTTGAGCGCACCGAAAAGTTGATTGAAAAACTGATTGACCGCATCGACCAGCTGGAAGAACAAGCGGCGCGGACGGCTGTGGCCACGGAACAGACAGTCCAAAAACTCAAGCCCTTGAAGCAAGGCATCCCGACTTACAACATGGTGATACCAAATGCGTAAAATCCGAAAAAGAACCATCACGGACGCAATGCTGTTGTCCAGCAGCGTGATGGAAAATGACCACGCCGAATGGGTTGCCAATACGGCCTATACGGTCGGCACTTACGTGATCCGGCCAACGACGCATCGCATCTACTCATGCACCGGCGATGTCAACGGCGATGTACCGCCGGAAACCGACACTCAAAATTGGAACGACGAAGGCCCGACGAATCGCTGGGCGATGTTTGACACCAAGTTAAACACCGTAACCGAACAAGCGGAATCTTTAACCGTGCAAATCCAGCCCGGGTTAATTGATTCGCTCGCATTCCTGGGCGCGGAATGTCAGACAATCCATGTCGAGATGGTCGCGGAAGGCGAAATTGTCTATGAAGCGACTTACAACATGATTGACCCGAATGCCAATGTAGGCGATTGGGGCGGCTATTTTTACGAGCCTGTCGAACAGATTACATATGACCTGGACGCCGGTAGTCTTGTTGACTTGACGCTCAATAATACCGCGACTTACTCGGAGGGCGTCTTAAATGTCACTCTCTCCGCACCTGGCGAGACCGTCAAGCTGGGCATGCTGGTTGTCGGGTTGGGATATGACGTCGGTAAAACTCAAAACGATCCTGATCTTGGCATTGAAAACTTTACGCTGCACACCGTCGACGAATGGGGTAATCCAACTGATAGACATGCCCCGGCCGCAAAAAACTGGCGCGGTGACGTTGAAATCGAAACCGACCGATTTGACGCCGTATTTTACGAGCTTTATCGCACAAAAGACGATTATTCGGTTTGGATACCGACCTCGCTCCACGGCTCAATGATCATTTACGGGCGCTGCGAGTGGCGCATGAAGCGTAAAAATTCGACGACAACGATGATCACAATGGAAATTGAAGGTACAACATAATGACAACATTACTTGAAGAACACGAGTTTTCAGAGCGCCCGATTGCGCCGAGCCGCTCACGCCGAAGCGTTTTTGCGACGGAAGCCGATCTGTTTTTGAAATGGGTCGTTATTTTTGCGGACGAAAACGACCAGCTTAAAGCAGCCCTGCTGGAACTTAAAACGATACTCCTTGAATACAAAACCGCGGCCGAACAAGCGGCGTCGACGGCAACCGAAAAAGAAGCACTGATGTCACCGCATTATGACAACATCGATGCGGTGAGCCAGGACATCGACAGCGTCAATGCGGCGGCAGCGGACATCAACAATATCAACGCTGTCGCGGCAAAACTCACACAATTACAAACCGTCGTGGACAACATCAGCAGCATTGTGAGCGCCGCCGCCAACGCATCCAACATCAACACCGTGGCCAGCATCGAAACGGCTGTCAATGCCGTTGCAGGCGTCTCAACCGAATTGCAAGCTGTGTACGCAAACTTAACAGAAATTTTACAAGCCGACGACAACGCCCAAGCCGCATCTCAAAGTGCCGGTGCGGCATACAACAGCGCACAAGCTGCGGCTCAATCAGCACAAGACGCACTCAACGCGGCTGCGGGCCAGATCATTGACGATGCAGTTACTGCATCAAATAAAAGTTGGTCATCACAAAAAATCAGCGACGAATTGGATACAAAGCAGCCAAAATCACAAGCCGCCGCGCTCGCCAGCGGTGTCATCGACGCGGAATCAGCCGATATTTTCAGGTTCACGGTCACGGCGGATACGACTTTCAGCGTGTCGAACTTGCCTGCTGAACCAATCAGCTTTGTGCTTGAGATTACAAATGGCGGCGCTTACACAATCGGCTGGTGGCCCGGCGTGACATGGTCTGATGGTATTCCGCCGGTGCTGACCGCATCCGGCACGGACGTGCTGGGCTTTTACCATGCCGACGGCGTTTGGCGCGGCTTAAAAATGGCCAAAGGCGTTGCATAATGAAACTGATTAATCTCGCGGTCAATGCGGACATTAACACGTTTTTTGATACGACGTATAACACCACCGGCTCCACGACGGTCAGCACAAGCTACTCAACAAATTGGTACACCTATTACTACACGTCGTACAACACGCTTATTATGAGTCGAAATACGTCCAGACAAACAGAGTCCTGGTCAACGAGCCGCACTTACTACAACACAGGCGGTTACGGTCAATTTACATACTGGGATACGACTTGGGCCACATTTTATCCGACTCAAAATTACCCGGCAGGTTATTACGGCTGCGGCGCATACGGCTCTTATTATCACGCAGGTGGCGTGATCGGTGGCAGTATCAACACCTGCAAAGGTACAAATAGATACACAACGGTTGTGTCATCAACCCAAACATGGCGCTATACCAACAATACTTACTATCGTAATACGCTCTACGCGACCAAGGAATACCAAAATACATCGCATGGTACAAGTGAGCTGATAGGGCAACGCGTAACGCAAAAAAATACAGATTACAGCACGCAAAAATCAACCACTCGCCAGACATGGAGGGTCACGTCATGGTAACCGGCGGCATTACTGATAATCAAGCATTCCGCAAAGCGGTTGGCGGCGGCCTGACAAAGCAAACCCACATCAATGGCCTAGAGGCCCTGGAAAAACAAATCGTAGAGGCATCACCGCTTAACATTGGCTACGATTTGAGCCGACCTCAAAAGCCGTATTTTGACGAATTTGGGTACACAGAGATTTTAGGCACCTATATATATGTGTATCCGTTATCGACGGACGTCGCTTGTCGCCTTGTCGACCAAGTGCCGGATTCGGGTGACCCGGCGGCCGTGCTGTCTAAGTCGGCCCAGTCAGACAAATACACCGATATGGCATCGGTGACCGGGCAAAAGTCCGTGGTGTTTCTGCCAGGCTCAAATTTAATCTGGAGCCAAACCTCGAAAGAAATGCTATATCGCACAATGCACGAAGACCGTGCGGCCGTCATAAAACCGCACCCGCTGACCGATGCTAAGGACATTCGAAAACTCAAACTTGCATTCGGCATCACGCGATTACTTGAGGCCAAGCAATCCGGCTTTAATGCGCTTTTAGACGCGCATCGTGTCTATGTGACCCCGACCACCGAACTCGGCATTTATGCCACTTTAATGCTCAAAGACGTCCACACCGTCGGTCAGTTTTTTAAAGAGCACTCCGGCACTTACTACCCGCTTTATCGTTTGCGCAATCAGCCATTAAAGCTCGCAAAAGCGTTTGAGATGCCGGAGCGTACTGGCTTGTTTCACAAGGATACGTCACCCGAAAAAATCCACCAGTTTTTTGAGTACGCACTCAGTGTGCGTGAGTTTTATCGCCCTTTGGCGTCCAGCTATTATAACGAGGCAGATTAATGAGATTTTTACGAGTAATGGCCGATGGCCAAATCAAATACCCATACACTTTAGCGCAACTTAAAAATGATGAGGGCCTGTCTTTCCCGGCAACCGGCATCCCCGGCGTACTGTTGACGGATTACAACGTCCACCCAGTCTACGCGCTGAATCGCCCGGAAGAAAAGGTATCACCGCTCTATGTCGTCAAACGGCACCCGCCAGCGCTGGCGGAAGACGGAAAATACTACGAAGAATATTACATCGAACCGGCAGAAATCCCGCCGTTGCTTGACCTGGCCGGGGATGTTGTCGAGACGTCTGACCAGCGCAAACTCAAGTTTGCAAAAGCTTTCCAGATCGACAAAGTCCGCGCGGCTTATGCCGTGGACGCCGTCGCGCCGGTCACCGACACAAACGGCATCGAGTGGCGCGGTGGTGAGGCCTCCGCTCAAGCAATCAAGGGCGCGGCGGAACTGGCCGAATTCGCTGGCCAAACAACAATCACGCTGCGGGATGCCGCCCGTGCAGCTCACATCGTCAGCATCGCCGATGCCAAGGCCGTAGCCGCCCAAATTGGCGGTGACTATCAAACAAAATTCCAAGTCAAAGAACAGGCTATATATGACATCGAGCGAGCGGAAACGGTCCCTGAAATCGAATCTATCAACTATTAATAAGGAGAAAAAATGAAACGTATCTGGTTAATTCTACTGGCCCCATTGCTTGTTATGGCATGGCTTGTGTGGGCGCTTAAATACATCTGGGCGATTATTTTTGACCCTGATCATGCTTGGGTCTTGGCAATGTCCAAAGACCAACTGGCAAATGCGGCGTTTAATGGCGACCCGGATGAAACAATCAGCAGCCGCGCGGGACGACACAATCTCGGCGACAAGGATCAAGAGTGCTGGTCAAAGATTTTGTGCTGGCTCCTAAACCACATCGAGAAAGATCATTGCGAACTAGCGCGCCGTGCTTTTTTAAAAATTACCAAATCAAAGCGATTTTAAGATATATTTAAACTACCGAATCGGAAGGACTCTTGGCCGTGCCTAGAACACTCCTGACGATATCGGAGTCCAGCGGGATAAGACCAAGCCCTTTCTGTGATTGCGCTTGATACCTTTTGAACGATGTTACTGGGCGTTGCTGACCCTAACATGGAAAGCAAAATGCTTTGTTGGTAGTCGCGAATGCTAACAAGGGAGCGCCCGCAAGGCGCTATATAAATGTTGAGTTTTAATAACTCAGCGCGCTGAGTTGTTGCATGGAGAATGTCCATGAAAGCAACTTTGCATATAAATGTTGATTTGGCAAAGATCATTTATGCAACAGCTTTTTTGCTGCTTGTTTTGATTTAATCAACTAAAGTCGTCGCACACAGGTGCGGCGCATTTTACTCTTTTGGGCGGCATTTCAAATCGCTAAAATGATGATGCTCATGCTCTTTGATGCCATGTTTCTTCAATTCCTCACGACAATCTTCAAAAGTCCAGTTTTCTTTAGATTCATGCCTTTCTGCAAAAATCCATGTAAATCCAGCTATAACGGTGATTGTTCCAACAATTAAGTATATCTTGTAAAGATCTTTCATTTAATTTCTCAAATATTTGAAACTCAGTAATATCGTTAGACAGGAATAATAACAAGAAAGGAAAGGAGCGACCCGCAGACTGCGCCAACAGTTTGCGAGCCACCCACCCATGCTTCAATACAGCATGAGTGAGCCAAGACTCCCCGCTTAAGCTTAAGCACGGGGATTGTATCATTCAAGCGATTGGAGCACCACATGAAGCATAAACCCGTTGTACCCTGGATCGGCGGCAAAGGCCGCCTAGCAAATTGGATTCTTTCAAAATTCCCGCCTCACACCTGTTACGTTGAAGCCTTTGTCGGAGCCGGTGCGCTTTACTTTGCGAAAGAAGAAAGCAAGGTCGAAGTCATCAACGATATCAACAACGATCTGTACGATTTATTCCAGGTGATACAGCACCACCCGGAAGAGTTTGTGAGGCAGTTCAAATGGGCATTATCAAGCCGTAAAATGTTCGAGTGGCAAAGAGAGCTCGACCCGTCAGGACTGACTCAAATTCATCGAGCCGCCAGGTTCTTTTACCTTCAGAAGCAATCATTCGGCGGCAAGGTTCAAGGCCGGTCGTTTGGAACCGCAACAACATCAAAACCAAAGCTGAATTTATTCAGCATCGAGGAAGACATTAGCCAGGCACATTTACGCTTGGCCAGGACATACATCGAGCACCTATCATGGGAGCAAGTATTCAAAAAATATGACCGGCCACACACACTGACATACCTTGATCCGCCATACTGGCAGACTGAAGGTTATGGTGTCGAGTTTGGCTGGGAGCACTATGAGTTAATGGCAAAAATGGTTCGAGAGTGCAAAGGTATGGCCATAGTCAGCATTAACAACCATCCCGATATCGTCAAACTGTTTAACGGATTGCACATGGAAACAAAGCCGATCAAATATACCGTAGGCGGCGGCAGCGGAAGCCAGGCAACTGAATTGCTGATATGGAACGACCAGGTGGAGCGGAAATTAAAAAAGGGTTGTGGATAACTTAGGTTAAAATGTCGCAAACCAAACGATTATTTGGACGGCGGCAATGTCGCAAACCTTACGTCGCAGTGTCGCAAACCAAAAATCGCGCTACACTTACCGCCACCGGTCGGCATCAACACAAAACAGTCTTGGCCCGCCACCACATCATCAATAATGTCGGCTTGATGCGAACGAAACGCCTCGTACCCGAAAACGCTTTGCAACACACTTAACGGGGTTTGAACCGAAGCGTCGGAAGGTGTTTTCGACACCATCGTCATAAAAATTTATGCCATAAGAAAAAAGTCATGGCGCGTATTTTACAGAAATCTCTCCCCGGAAAAGAAAAGAGTGTCGGTGTTTATTACTCAGCCTTCATTGACTAGATACGCTCAGAATCACACGTACGCCCACAGCCATTGTTCCTTGAAAACCACAAACACCGCGCCGTAAATCGCCAGAAAGTACACAACCAGATAGGCGACTTCCCAAACCCATCGGCGGTTCAGTGTTTGCAGCCGTGCATGCCAATACACGGAAAATTTAGCCAGTATCGCCGAGACTAAAGCCACTAACAGCACCACCATAACCAACTGGCTGGAACCTACTTGCATTTTAGAACTGAACAAAAAATAGATGAAGACCAGCAAGACAAAGGCATACAAAAAATACAAGACCAAGTATTCGCGCCTGTCCTGAACCAGCTTGTAAAAAGCAAAAGCCAACCCATAAGCCACGGTCGCCAATATCAGAAACAGAAACACATTGCTCAAATCCAAGAACATACTACTTTGTCACCTAACGGAATACCAACCCAATCCGGATAAATTACCACAACAGCACTTTATAAATAAAAATAAATCGCATTTTTATTTATAATTCTAACAAATTAACCGCATCTCTAGCGAATCGCCCACTAAATTGCTAATCTAGTACTCTAAACTAGAAATACCGTTCACCCTTCTCACGCAAGGAACGCTCATGAGTTTGCTCAACCACTTTCTCTCTCTGGCATTGGAATCCGCTACCTGGCTAGTCCTCGGGTTAATTCTCGGCGGACTGATGAAAGTTCTGTTACCCACCGACTTCCTCAACAAACACCTAAAACGCGATTCATTAGGCAGCGTGGCCAAAGCAACCTTATTGGGCGCCCCACTCCCGTTATGTTCTTGCGGCGTCGTGCCGGCCGCCGTCGGGTTACGGCAAGCCGGCGCCTCCAAACCGGCCACCGTCTCCTTTTTGATTTCCACGCCGGAAACCGGCGTGGATTCCATCAGCGTGACCTATGCTCTAATGGGACCGGTCATGGCCGTCACGCGGGCCATCAGCGCATTGGGATCGGCCTTCTTCACCGGCTTACTGATCTTGTTGTTCGATCGTTCATCCCGCGCCGAAAGTTCGGCCGCGACCTCTCCGGTTTCTGACCAATGCGAAGCCACATCCAGTTGTTGCAGCAACGGAAGTAACGAGAAACCCGCAACCTCGAGTTGCTGCGGTTCAACACCTCAACCTTCGTCTTCCGGCTGGCTGACATCCGCGATGCAAGGGCTGCATTACGCCTTTAACGACATGCTGGCCGACATCATCGGTTGGCTGACACTCGGGCTGGTATTTGCCGCGGCGGTGCAGACCTATCTGCCGCCGGATTTTCTCACCCAATGGGGCTCCGGGCTCTTGGCCATGATTATCATGCTGCTGATCGGCATTCCCATGTACGTTTGCGCCACCGCGTCCACCCCCATAGCGGTAGGATTGATTCTGGCCGGAATCTCCCCCGGCGTAGCACTGGTGTTCCTGCTGTCCGGCCCGGCCACCAATATCGGCACACTGGGCATCATCGCCAAACTGCTCGGCCGCCGTACCATGTGGCTTTACCTGTCCGGCACGGTTTTCTCGGCCTTAGCCGCCGGCCTGTTATTCGATGCGTTCCTGAATTACTGGCACTGGAATCTCACCGCGACCATGCAGGCCCACCATGACACCGTACCGCTCTGGCTGCAAGCGGCGTGTTTGGTCATCCTGGTGTTGGCGGCACTGAATATCTACCGTCGTAAATGGCGCACGGCCAAACAGCCCCCTGAACACGAATAAAACACTGAAACAAAAAAGCCCTTCCGAAGAAGGGCTGTTTTTTAGGCATATTTCCAAATATGGCCAGGCCTGGTCACTCTTCCTCTGAAACTTCGACCAAGTCGTTAAAGGCGTGCCAACTGGCGTAACCCAACAGCGGCAAAATCACCACCATCGCCACACCGGCAGTCGCCACACCGATACTGACCAAAACCCCTAGGGTCAAAGCCCATACCAGCATCACCCCTTTATGCTCCATGGTCACTTTATAACTCATGATCATGGCTTGGATGAAACCGACTTTGCGGTCCGACAGCATCAATGGAATGGTCACCACACTGATGGCAAACACAAACGCCGCCACAAAGGCCCCGACGACAAAGAAGACGGCCAGAAATTCCAATCCCGCTTCCGACATTAGGAAACCGAGTGCGCCCATGTCTTTTTCCACAATCAACAGCGATTGCGACTTGACCACGGCCACCAACAGGCCGGAAATCCGTGTCCAGACGGAGACCAGCACGGCTAGAGATACCGCAAATAGGGCGATATTGGTCAGATTATGCCGCCAAACAAACATCGACTGAATCAAATCTGGCTTTCGCCCTTGTTCCAACTGCTGGGCGATGGAATACAACCCGGTCGCCAGAAAAGGCGCGATCATGACCACGGACGTCCCCAGCGCGAACAACAGAAACGGGGTTTGACGGAACGTGGCCACCATGGCCAGAATGAAAAACAACATCATCAAGCCGTAAAACAGCGAGGCCAACGGGGCGTGAGCGATGTCCATCCACCCTTTTTTCAACCAACTACCGACCTGACTGACCTGAACACTTTTTGAAACGAGATGTTCGCCCGAAGGCATATACGCATCATAACGATGGGCATGCGTTGAAATTGCACGTGGCATAACTCCCTCCTTGTCCTTAGACATGATTTGGGCACCCATTGCCTAGGCTGTCGACGTCAAGCCGAGCAAAACGGCCCTTTGACTCAAAACGCGCCAAGCGCGCTGAAGAACTCGAATGTACCGAGCACATTCAAATACTTGACTCCAGTTTAAGGTTATTAAATCGATTTTCAAATGAATATTTGTTAGTGTTTTCACTTAATCAATAGACAAATCGTAATATAATCAACCACTAATATTAATAGCACATGGTTTTGGCAACGAATTTGCTTAACCCTTTTCAGGATCAATTACGACACGGATAATCAATTATGTTTTTGTGGAACACTAAAAAACCCAGCATCCTACGGCGGATGTTTACAGCCTTTATCGCTTTTGGCGTTTTTATGGGGATTTCCTTCCCGGTTTTTGCCCATTTGTTCGTTGAATGGAAACCGGGCATGCTAGGCTGGTTCGTCTTATCCTGCATTTTGGCGGGCATCAGTATCGGTCTGTTCAACTACTGGCTCCTAAACATCATGCTGCTGAAACGTTTGAAGCGTATCGGGGAAGTGGCGAATGCCATCAGTAATAACGACGTGTCGCACAAATGCAGTCTGGTCAGCCACGACTTTATCGGGGATATGGCCAATAGTTTTAACCTCATGTCCGGCAACCTGCGCAGCATGATCAGCCGCATTGCCGAAGTGTCCACCAAGCTGAACCAATCGGCCGAACAGATGGTGCACGTCACCCACGAAACTCAAAACAGCGTCAACCAACAGCAACAAGGCACCGAAATGGTAGTCTCCGCCATTGACAACATGACCAGCACCGTCACCGAAATGACCAACAACAGCTTTGCCGCTTCGGAAGCGGCCGAAAAAGCCAACAGTGCCACTCAGGACGGATCAAAAGTCGTCTTGGACACCGTCGCGGCGATTCAATCGCTGGCCAATGAAGTCGAACAGACGGCCCACGCCATCCAAAACTTGAAAGAAGACAGTGAAAACATTGCCACCGTACTGGACGTCATTAAAGACATTGCCGAACAGACCAACCTATTGGCCTTGAATGCCGCCATTGAAGCGGCCCGGGCCGGTGAGAACGGACGCGGATTTGCCGTGGTGGCGGACGAAGTACGGACCCTCGCCAGCAAAACGCAGGAGTCCGCTAAAAAAATCGAAACCATGATCGCCAACTTGCAAAACGCCGCACAACAAGCGGTGGACATCATGAACCAAGGCCGTGAGCAAGCCAATAACAGTGTCACCAAAGCCCATGAAGCCGGACACTCTTTGGAATACATTGCCTCCGCGGTGAAAACCATCACCGACATGAATATCCAGATTGCAAATTCAGCGGAAACCCAGCGCAATCAAACCGATGTGGTCAACGACAGCGTCAACCAGATTCGCGAAACCGCCGGCACGGTGGCACAAGGCGCGGCCAAAACCGACCAGGCCAGCAAAGAAGTGGATCTTTTTGCCGTCCAGCTTTCCGAACTGATCGGTCAGTTCAAAACGCGTTAAGCCATTCGGCAAAAGCACCGCTCAATGACAAACGGGCGTTTGCCGTTCCGGCTAACGGACTAACTCTGTCGAGCGGCCTCTGCTTGACCGTTTGACTCGGCGCGTTCGCGTTCCGCCAAGGCGGCGTCCAGTTCATGGGTTTTCGCCAGCGGCGAGCCGGTACGGCGGGCAATCAAGCCATAGGCCACCGGCACCACGAACAGGCTTAACAGCGTTGAAAACGCCACCCCCCACAACAGAACATACCCCAGAATCTGACGGGTTTCCGACCCGGCGCCTTCCGATAAAATCAACGGAACGGTTCCGGCACAGGTGGTGAACGCCGTCATCAAAATCGGCCGCAGACGCAATTGGGTGGCGGAAACAATTGCCGCATAGAACGACATCCCCCTATCCCGCAACTGATTGGCAAATTCCACAATCAGGATACCGTTTTTGGTCGCCAGCCCCAGCAGCAATACCAAGGCGATTTGGCTGTAGATATTCAAACTCATACCATAGAACAGCAAAGCGAAAATCCCCCCGGCAAACGCCAACGGTACCGTCAGCATAATGACAAACGGTTGAACAAAACTCTCGAACTGCGCCGCCAGTACCAGAAAGACCACCACTAAACCGAAAATAAACACGAAATACAACGAGCTGGACGACTTCTGGAAATCACGCGACTGGCCTTTGTATTCAATGGTGGCATGCGCCGGCAAAGTCTCCCGAACTAGATCGTTCAAATACGCCAAACCATCGCCCAATGAATAGCCGTCCACCAAATTGGCCGACAAGGTAATCGAACGCACCCGGTTGTAACGATTCAAGGTTGAAGCCGTGGCGTCTTCCGTCAACGACACCAGGTTCGACAACGGAATCATTTGTGAACCGTCGTCCGAACTCAGGTAAATCTGATTCAGGTCCTGCGGGGATTGGAACCATTTCGGGTCGGCTTTCAATAGGATGTCGTATTCTTCGCCGTTATATTCAAAGGTGGTGGCTTTTTTCGAGCCCAGCAGAATCTGCAAGGCCTCGGAAATTTCTTCATGCGAAATCCCCAGCGCGCGGGCTTTGGCGTAATCCACTTTCAAGCGTAATTGCGGTTTGGTCGGCTGATAGTCCCAATCCAAACCGGTTAAGCCCGGGTTGGTTTGCTCAATGGCGTCGTCCATTAAGCCTTTCCATTCTTCCAGTTCCTCATAACTGGAACCACCGATGACGAACTGAATCGGCTTTTGGACGCGACCGCCGATACTGGAACGCATCACCGGAATCGCTTTAACACCGGACAAATCCGACAAATCCTTGCGCACCGCCTGCATGATGTCAAAACCGTTCCGTCGTTTGGCCCAGTCTTCCAACACCACGATCACAAAACCGGAATTAAACACTTCGCTGTTGCTGAAAGAACGCGGTGCGCGCACAATCAAACGCTTGGCTTCGCCGTTTTCCACCAACGGCATCAATCGGCTTTCGATTTCCGTCATGTAACTTTGCATGTAATCGAAAGTGGCCCCTTCCGGCCCTTTCACCATCACGAAAAAGACCCCGCGATCCTCTTTCGGCACATATTCCTGCGGTACCTTCTGGGCATAATAAATCAGGGACGCCAGCACAGTGAAAAAGGCCACCCACACCCATATTGGGTGACGCAGGTTCTTAATCAGAAATTTCTTGAAGAAATGGTGATTCGACCAACGAGCTCGCGCCACACCAGGCCTGGTGGTTTTGGCAGTTTTGGTCGATTTGAGGATATTGGACGCCAGCGCCGGTGACAGCGTCAGCGCCACCCAGCTCGAAAACAGCACCGCCACCGCCAAAGTAATGGCGAACTCGGAAAAGAGTCGGCCGATATTGCCTTCCAAAAACCCAATCGGCAAAAATACCGCCACCAGCACGATGGTGGTGGCAATCACCGCAAACCCGACCTGGCGCGTTCCCAAGTAAGCGGCGGCAATCGGGCGATAGCCCATATCCAGGTGCCGTTGGGTGTTTTCCAGCACCACGATGGCATCGTCCACCACCAAGCCAATCGCCAATACCAACGCCAACAAGGTCAACAGGTTGACGGAAAAGCCCAGCATCCACAGCACCCAGAAGGTGGCTATCAACGACACCGGCAAGGTCACGGCGGGCACCAGTGCCGCGCGCACGTTTTTCAGAAAGACCAACATCACCAAGACCACCAGCCCGAGCGAGATGAACAAGGTCTTATACACCTCATTCACCGCCTCCTGAACGAACACCGATGCATCGTAACTGTCTTTCAACTCCAGGCCGTCCGGCAAGGATTCGTTCACCAGCGTTTTACGCTCTCGCGCCAACTGCGCCACACTCAAGGTATTGGCGTTCGATTGTTTAATAATGCCGATACCGACCATCGGCATGCCATTGCCCTTGAAGAAACGACGCCGCTCAATGGCGCCCATATAGACGTTGGCGACATCCTGTAAGGTAATCTGTCCGATTTGCGAACTCTGTTTAATGATCAGGTCTTTGAAATGCTCGACGGTTTGCAACGGTTTATCGGCCAGCAAGGTCAGCATAATGTGTTGCCCCTGCACCGAGCCGACCGGCAATTCCACATTCGAGGCGCGAATCTGCGCTTCGATTTCCGAAGCGGTCACGCCGTATTCGGCCATCTTTTTCGGATCCAACCAAATCCTTAACGCAAAAGACTGCCCACCGCCGATACGTACCCGTGCCACGCCGTCCAGTACCGAAAAGCGGTCCACAATGTAACGTTCGGCAAAATCGGTCAATTCGGGGATGGTCATGCTGTCGCTGGCAAGGTTGAACCACATGATCGGGCTTTCATCCCCATCCACTTTTTCCACTTCCGGCGGATCGGCTTGCACCGGCAGGTCGTCGGCAATGCGCGAGACCCGGTCGCGAATGTCGTTGGCGGCCGCATCAATGTCGCGGTTGATGCTGAATTCCACGGTAATTTTAGAACGGCCGTCGGTCGATTCGGACGACATGTATTCGATACCGGAAATCCCGGCGATACGGTCTTCGATGCGTTTGGTGATGCGGCTTTCCACCACCTGAGCGGAGGCCCCGAGATAGGTGGTGTCGATGGTCACCACCGGCGGATCGACATTCGGATATTCCCGCAAGCTCATGCGATCAAACGACATCATCCCGACCGCCAGCAGCAGTAACGACACCACGGTGGCCAGTACGGGCCGTTTAATGGACGTGTCCGACAACCACATCAGCGATCACCCGCTGGCGTCGAGACATCCACGGCCGACTGAGACGAGGACTTTTTCAATAATTCCGGTTGCGGCTGCCCGTGTTGCATGGCCTTAATGGTGACCGGCCGATTCAGGGAAATGCCCATCAACCCTTGGCTCACCACCCACTCGCCGGTTTCCAAACCACTGACCACTTGGGTCATGCGGTTGCGGCGCTCACCGGTTTCGATTTCCACCCGTTCCAGCTGATAGACATCCGGTTTTTGGCCCGGCACCATGCGATAGACGAACTGACGATCGCCCAACATCAAAATCGCCGTATTCGGCACCATCAGTTGCTCTTGCGTCGGCAGTTCAATGAACGCCTGCACCATCATGTGGCTTTTCAGTTCGCCCTTAGGGTTATCGACCATGGCACGTGCCTTGACCATTCGAATGGTTTCGTCCACCCGCGGCGCGATGACTTCCAACTTCCCACTGAAGCGTCGTCCCAGATACGACGTTGATTCAATTTCCACGGCTTGCCCCAGTTTCAAGTCTCGCAGATAACGGCTCGGCAGCAGCAAATCCAGGCGCATCTGACGTGTGTCATCCAACGACACGATTTTTGTGCCCGGTTGCACCAAGGCACCGACACTGATATTGCGCAACCCGACCTGTCCGGCAAACGGCGCATAAATACGGCGGTCGGCGATTTGCGCCTGAATCACTTTCCGTTTGGCTTCGGCGGTTTTCCACTGGCGATAACGTTCATCAATCAACGAGCGGGTCACGGTACCGCGCCCTTCGATTTCTTTCACCCGGTCATACTGGCGCTTGGCTTCTTCCGCCGCCTCTTTGGCTTCTTCCAACAGCGCGAATTCCTCTTCGGCATTCAGCTCCACCAGCAACTGACTTTTACGGACAAACTCGCCGTCCTTGAAATGCAGGGCTTTGACCCGCTCGGTGACATTGGCGGTAATGTCGACCGACTCTTTCGACTCCAGTCGCCCCAATACCTGTAAATGCACCGGGATGGCCATGGGTTTAACTTCATAGGCGATGACCGGAACCGGTGGCTTTTTCGCTTTTTGCACGGGGGCGTCACTCGCCCACACCGCCGAAGCGGACAGACAGGTGGCCAGGAATAACAGAACTGTTCGACGCATGTATTTCGCCTTTATCAAAAACTGCGGTTAGTAAGAGAGCTTTGAGTGCAAAGCACTCTATAAGATTCAGATTATATTATGCCGGGAAGAGGTGAATGATTATGAAAATAAAATGCAATTACAATGCTTTTTCAAACATCGGAGGATCGTTACAACTGATCCCAATAAGCGTTGTTGCCGAAACGCGCCACCAGAAAATCAATCAGCACCCGTGCTTTTTGCGACAGAAAGCGATTTTGCGGATAGACCGCATAAGCCGCGACCGGCGGAATTTCATAGTCGGTCAGAATCGGCACCAGCTCACCTTTCGCCAAGGCTTTCCAGGCAATGAAGGTCGGCTGTAACACAATGCCGTGGCCGGATTTGGCCATGTTTAGCAGAAAGTGACCGTTATTGGAAAACATCTTAGCGTCCGGGTTCAGGTGATGTTCCTGTCCGTCCGGGCCGACCAATAGCCAGCTCATGGCGGTTTTCGAACCGTAACGCAACACCTGATGCTGCTTCAAGTCTTGGACGCTTTCCGGGGTACCGTGCTGTTGGAGGTAATCGGGGCTGGCGCAGAGCACAAACCGAATCGGGGTGATTTTGCGCGCTTGACTGGTCGAATCCTTCAGGTCGGTGATGCGAAAAGCCACATCAAACCCCTCTTCGACCAAGTCCACTTCACGGTCGGAAAAATCGATCTGCATCGTCAGCTTCGGGTGTTGACTGGCGAACTCATCCAATAACGGCGACAAATGCTCCAAACCAAAAGACAACGGCAAGGCCAACCGCAGACTGCCTTCCAGGTTATTTTTTTGCTCCCGCGTCACCTGGTTCATTTCCGTCACCGCGTCCATGACATTCAAAGCACGCTGATAATACAATTGACCGGCGTCCGTCAGACTGGATTTACGCGTGGTGCGATGAATCAACTTGGTTTCCAGACGCGCTTCCAAGTCCGCCAGGCGACGGCTTACGGCCGACTTCGCCAGATTAAGTTGGTCCGCCGCTTTACCGATACCGCCGGATTCCACCACCCGGATGAACACCTGAATATCTTCCAATTGTCCCATTTTCATCAATTCCTTAAGGGGATTTTTCGAAATTGTTCGCATTATCAGAACACTGTTTTTGCATTCTGGCGGTTTTTCCAAGCAAAATCAAGCGGTAATCTATGCCCAATGGTTCCGTGCAGCACGGAAAGCGTCACACACATATTTTGGAAAAGCTCATGTCACACACCAAAGAAGTTACCTTAATCACCCGAGGCATGCCCGCTTCGGACGGCGCAGGCGTCCGCCTGACGCGTTTGATCGGCAACCCGCAACTGAAAGACCTCGACCCGTTTCTGATGCTGGACGCGTTCGAATCGGACAACCCGGACGATTACATCGCCGGTTTTCCGCCCCACCCGCACCGCGGGTTCGAAACCGTGACCTATTTATTGCACGGGCGGATGCGCCACTGCGATAACCAGGGCAACGAAGGCGTGGTCGAACCGGGCGGCATTCAATGGATGACCGCCGGACGCGGCGTCATCCACTCGGAAATGCCGGAACAGGAAAACGGACTGTTGCAAGGCTTCCAACTCTGGGTCAACTTGCCGTCCCACGCCAAAATGACCGAACCGGGTTATCAGGATTTCAGCCCCGAAGACGTACCGGTGGAAACCTGGGAAAACGGCACGGAAATCCGCGTCGTCACCGGCATCACCGAACGCGGTACCGTCGGGCCGGTTAAAAACGATTACGTCACGCCCACCTATCTGGATGTCAGCCTCACCGCGGACACGGAATTTGTTCAGGCACTGGAAAGCGGCAGTCACAGCTTCATTTACCTGATCGAAGGCCGGGTCTACGTCGGCGATAAAGAGGCGGCGGTCAGTCAGGGCCAATTGGCGGTGCTGTCGGACGGTGACCAAGTGCAACTGCGTGCAAACGACAAACCCGCGCGTTTCCTGCTGATTTCCGCCCAACCGTTGAAAGAGCCGATTGCCCGCGGCGGGCCTTTTGTAATGAATACCCAAGCGGAACTGCAACAGGCGTTCGACGACTTTCGCAACAACCGCTTTTAAAGTAGGGGCAAAATCCACATTGGTTTCACAATCTCAACCAACGCGATAAACCGCCAGGCCTGGCGGTTTATCAGCTTTAAAATCCCGTTTTCGATGCCGACATGGCTGGACTTTTACACCCGAAATCACTAGGCTGGCAAGACACAGTTTTAACAAAAAAGACAACAACGGTTACGGAGCACCCCATGAAAACGATTTTCCATCTTCCCCAACGCTTGATGCACTTCCTGTTCGTGACGGCGGCCAGCATCGCTTTGGCCTTCAGCCCGGTTTCTCAGGCCGCGGACGACGGCGCCAAGGTGGTTTACCATGTCGATTTCAAAGACCCGACACGTTATTCCGCCACCCTGACCTCCATCAACAACATCATCAATTATTACGAATCCGAGTTGATGGAGCCGGAAATTCATTTGGTGTTTGTCGGTTACGGTCTACGCTTCACCACCGACGACGATTTGAAAGGCACGCCTTATGAAGCCGACAAGCCGCTGAAAGAACGCCGCGCCGAACTGAAAGGACGCCTGCAATCCTTAATGGACGTTCGCAATGTCAAGGTGCATTTGTGTGATAAAACCCGTGGCGAAGTCGGCCTCGATCCGTCAAAAGTATATTCGGGCATTGAATTGACGCCGTCCGGCGTTGCGAAAATCGCCATCCTGCAAAGCGAAGGATTTGCCTATTTGAAAATCCAGTAGTTTCCTCCAGCAACGGGGTGAGGCATCGTAATTCAAACCTCCGTTGCTTTTTTCTTTCCCTCACGCCCCCTTACATTTCCCTCTCCGCTTTTTCCTCTCGGGAATTGCGCCCTTTACCGCCTTTGGGGTAGAATAGCCCGAATTTGCTTATAAATGAGAACGTTACACGAGGTGGTTACACGGATAAAAATGCGCCCCACTATGCAACGCTCTCAAATGAACCCACTAGCGGCCTTTATTCAACGTTAACTAGGCTGGCTGTTTTTTTGACTTTTCCCTGAGAACCCATGAGTTCGACATGACAGACTTACCGGCTTCAAGCGCCCTGCCCGCCACACTGGTGCGCTTTATTCAACGACAAAACCAACTGCAACAAACCATCGGTCATGCCTTTGCCTGGCTAGCGCTGACATTGGTGCTCCTGTCCGCTTTCGTGGTGTTGTACCGTTATGGCTTCAACAGCGGCTCCATTGCTCTGCAGGAAACCATTCTTTATAACCACGCCATCTTTTTCATGATGGGCATGGCTTACACTTTGCAGCAAGGCGGTCACGTGCGAGTGGATGTGTTTTACACCCGCATGAGCGAAACCCGCCAGGCCTGGGTGAATTTGATTGGCAGCCTGGTGTTGGCGTTGCCGTCCATGGTCTTTATTTTCTGGGTCAGTTGGGATTACGTCACTGGAAGCTGGGCCATTCTGGAAGGTTCTTCCGAAGCCGGCGGCCTACCGTTCCTGTACATACTGAAAAGTTTCATTTTAATCATGGCCACTTTGATGGTTTTGCAGATTCTCGCCAATGCCGTTGAAGCCTATTTGAAACTGTTCCAACGCCAGCAACCGGCGGTCATCGACTGGTTTCAGCACCGTGAACCGGAACACGAGGAGAAACTGTAATGGAATTCCTCGCCCTGCTGTTATTCGCTTTGATTTTCATCGCCCTGATGACGGGCTTTCCGGTGGCCTTGACGCTTTCCGGCGTCTCGCTGATTTTTGCCTTGGTCGCCGTCCAGTTCGGCTGGTTTGACCTGGCCTTTTTGCAAAGCATCCCCAACCGCATTTTCGGCATCATGACCAACCCAACGCTGACGGCCGTACCGTTGTTCGTGTTCATGGGCATCATGCTGGAAAAATCCAAACTGGCCGAACAACTGCTCGGCACCATGGACGAAGTCATGCGCGGTTTCCGCGGCGGCCTTGGGCTGTCGGTCATTCTGGTCGGCGCGCTTTTGGCGGCCAGTACCGGCATCGTCGGCGCCACCGTGGTCACCATGGGCTTGCTGGCTTTGCCGACCATGCTCAAACAGGGCTATTGCCCGAAACTCGCCACCGGCACCATCTGCGCCGCCGGCACGCTGGGGCAGATTATTCCGCCGTCCATCATTTTGATTCTATTGGGAGACGTTTTGTCCTCGGCTTATCAACAGGCGCAACTGGAACAAGGCATCTTCTCGCCGGAAACCCTATCGGTCGGTGATCTGTTTGTGGGCGCGCTTTTCCCGGGCATGCTATTGGTGGTGCTGTACATGGCGTATGTATTCGCCATGGCGGTGTTCCGCCCGCACACGGTACCGGCCGATGCGAATGCCACGATTCCACCAGGCCTGGGCAAACGCGTCATTACCAGTTTGATTCCGCCGCTGGCGCTGATTGTATTGGTACTGGGCTCGATTCTCGGCGGCTTTTCCACGCCAACCGAAGCCGCTTCTCTCGGCGCTTTGGGCGCGATGTTGCTGGCCGCCGCCAAAAAACGTTTAAACCTGCAACGCCTGCAAGAAGTGATGCGCGGCACCTTGCAGGTATCCAGCATGATTTTCCTGATTTTCATCGGCGCAGCCTTCTTCTCACTGACTTTCCGCGGGCTGGGCGGCGATGACTTGATGCACGATTTCCTCACCAACTTGCCGGGCGGCGTTTTCACTGCCGTGCTGATGGTGATGGTGCTGATGTTCATTATCGGCTTCTTCCTCGATTTCATCGAAATCACTTACATCATCGTGCCGGTGGTGGCGCCGATTCTGTTCATGATGGGCGTCGACCCGATCTGGCTGGGCATTATGATCGCCATCAACCTGCAAACCGCCTTCCTGACCCCGCCGTTCGGGTTCGCACTCTTTTATTTACGAGGCGTAACCCCGCCGTCGGTGGCGACCGTCGACATCTACAAAGGGGTGTTACCGTACATTCTGATTCAGCTTTCAGTGCTGGTCATGCTGGCGGTTTGGCCGGAATTGGCGACCTGGTTGCCAAGTGTAATTTATCAAGACTAAAAAAAGATTCTTGACTCGGGTCAAAATGCGCTATGATGAATAGCTATTGAGACCCAATCACATTTGTTGCACATTTATGAGAATGAAAGTCGAATCGAATGCAGGCCACTGAACTCGAAGAAAGGCATTTAAAAGCCCTAAAACTTTCTCACCAGCAGACACTCGAAATCATCAACCGTTTCGAGCAAGGGGTTATTCTCTTCACTGCCGACGCCGATCCGATTCTTTTCAATGAAACCGTCAAGCGCTATTACCCCGAATTGGAGTCTTCCGAAAACGTTTTCGACGACATCGCGCTCTTTACTCAGAAACATCAAGGCCACCGTTTCGAGTTGAAAACCTGGCTAAGGCAACTGCACCAGAACATCGAATCCCCCCACCAGCAGGTCTGGTTAAAAAGCCCACAATCCAAAACATCGATTCCGGTTCGGCTGCAAGCCTATTGGATCGATCTGCACACCACGCCGCACATTTTATTAATCGTCTCCGACCAAACATTACACACCCAGGTCACGGCACAACGCAAACTGATGGAGGCCAGCTACGCCGGTCAGTTCGTCACCAATGCACAAGGCTATATCCTGCATCCGAATCTGGCCTTTTCCGGCTATACCGGATTGACGCAAACCGAACTGAACCGCATGACCTACATCGACTGGCTGCGCCAGCAGGTGTCGTTCAAAGTGCCGTTCGAAAAGGTCATTTCCGCGCTCTTGAAAGAACATTTTTGGACCGGCGAAGTGCAAATACACGCCTCCGAGGAAAATGTTTTCTACGCCGTCCTCAGCCTGTCCATGATTCTCGATGCGGAAAAAAACATCGAGCACTTCGTCGGCCTGCTGCAAGACACCACCGACATCCGCGCCGCGCAAACCGAAATTCAGCAACTGGCTTATTTCGACAAACTGACCGGTTTACCCAACCAGACCTTACTGCACGACCGAATCGAACGCCTGCTGCAACAAACCGATTCGGAAACGCCTTACCATGCGTTGTACCTCATCAGCCTGGACGGGTTCAAATCCATTAACGACACCTTCGGTCATTGCACCGGCGACCAATTGCTATTGCAAGTTGCCCACAAACTCAAACAGACGTTACCGGAACAGGCCACACTGGCTCGCATGGGCGGCGGCAACTTCTCGGTCCTCTACCCGAGTCAATTGCAAGATGAAGCCTTATCGAAACAAGATATCGCCCGTTATTCCGAAGCCTTACTGGAGTTAATCGACGATCGCTACAAGTTGGAAGACGGTTCCGTACACACTTCGGCCAGCATCGGTATTTGTCCTTTCGCCTTAAACGATGCCGTGCAATACGACAGCGACCAACTGACCCGCCACACCAATATGGCAATGTACGAAGCCAAAAAACTGGGCGGCAACCAAGCCTATTTGTTTGAAGACACCTTAATGCAACGCGCCAAACGCCGTTTGGAGCTGATCGAAGCGCTCAACCACTCGGAATTGGACGACGAATTCCAAATGTATTTCCAACCGCAGGTGAACCGCGAAGGTCGCGTCGTCTCGGCAGAAACGCTGTTACGCTGGTTTCACCCGACACTGGGGCTGGTTTCGCCGGCCAAGTTCATTCCGGTGGCCGAAGAAGGCCGGCAAATCATCAAAATCGGTCTTTGGGTGTTACACAAAGCGTTTCTGCAAGCCCGCGCCTGGAACGCCAAATACTGCGACATCCGCATCGCCATCAACGTCAGCCCGGTGCAATTCCACGAGCAAAGCTTTATCGAGATGATCATCGGCCTCATCAAATTCACCCAGGTCAATCCGCACAACATCACCCTGGAATTAACCGAAGGCGTGCTCATCAAAAACGCCAAGTTGGCCTTGCAGAAAATCCAGCACCTGGTCAGCCTCGGCTTTGAAGTGTCGATTGACGACTTCGGCACCGGCTACTCCTCCTTGAGCTATTTGCAGAAGCTGCCATTGCATGAATTGAAAATCGACAAAAGCTTTATTTCCGACGTGCCCGGCAATATCGACGACGAGGCGATTATCACCTCCATTGTCCAACTGGCGGCCAGCAAACAACTCAAAATCGTGGCCGAAGGGGTTGAAACCCAAGCTCAGGCCGATTACCTGAACGCCCTCTATCCGGAGATTTTGCAGCAAGGATATCTCTACGGTAAGCCCTTGCCCGCCGACGAGTTCGAAGAAAAATTCGTCCGGCCGCAAGCCAATAATAAAACCGCTTAAGAGTGCGAACCTCACCGCACTTAACCCGATTTTCACCAGGCCTGGTGATTTTCGATGGTTCCCTGATTTTCGCGCACAACCCAAATAAAAACAGATATTTATTTCCAATTAAGGTAGAATGCCCGCTTCTTAGGAATCTTGATGCAAAACGCCGGATTCCGATACTTTGATATGCCTGCCTGATCGTTATTCATTTTGAGATGCTCGACACAACCACATCTCATCTACTGGGGATTCGCAACTGAGATTGCAAACAGGGTGGCATTGATTCCGACTTTGCCCGAGAACAAACACAAAGTCGCCACCATGAAAAAGGAAACCTCATGAATACCGAGATCAAATTTGCCGATCTAGGGCTCTCTGCGCCCATTTTAAAAACCCTGACCGAAATCGGTTACGAAACGCCGTCCCCGATTCAGGCCCAAGCCATTCCGGTGCTACTGCAAGGCGGCGACATTCTGGGCATGGCCCAAACCGGAACGGGGAAAACCGCCGCTTTCGCGTTGCCGATTCTGTCCAATATCGATTTGAAACAAAAGTCACCGCAAGTGCTGGTGCTGGCCCCAACACGTGAACTCGCCATCCAGGTCGCCGAAGCCTTCCAGACCTTCTCACGCGGCATCAAAGGCCTGCACGTCCTGCCAATTTACGGCGGGTCGGAATACGGCTCACAAATTCGCGCCCTGAAACGCGGCGTTCACGTCGTGGTGGGCACGCCGGGTCGCGTCATGGACCACATTAAAAAAGGCACCTTGAAGCTGGACGAATTGCGCGCTATGGTGTTGGACGAAGCCGACGAAATGTTGCGCATGGGCTTTATCGACGACGTCGAATGGATTCTGAAACACACGCCGGATTCGCGTCAAATTGCACTGTTTTCCGCCACCATGCCGAAAGAAGTGCATCGCATTGCCAACACTTACTTAAAAGACCCGACCGAAGTCATTATCAAGCAAAAAAGCTCGACGGCGTCCACCATTGACCAGAAATACTGGCTGGTGAGCGGCCTGCATAAGCTGGATGCGTTGACCCGTATTCTGGAAGCCGAAGAATTCGACGGCATCATTATTTTCGTGCGCACCAAGACCGCCACGGTCGAACTGGCCGAAAAACTTGAAGCCCGTGGCTACGCGGCGGCCGCCTTGAACGGCGACATTGCCCAGAACCAGCGGGAACGTATCGTCGACCAGTTAAAATCCGGTAAGCTGGATATCCTGATCGCCACCGACGTGGTAGCGCGTGGTTTGGACGTCGAGCGCATCAGCCACGTCATCAACTACGACATCCCTTACGACAACGAATCTTACGTGCACCGTATCGGCCGTACCGGTCGTGCCGGCCGTAGCGGCACCGCCATTTTGTTTGTGGCACCGCGTGAACGTCGCCTGTTGCGCTCCATCGAAGCGTCCACCAAAAAGAAAATTCCGCAGATGGAATTGCCAACGGCGCAAGAAATCAACGATACGCGCATCGTGCGCTTTAAAGATAAGATCGTCGACGCCGTTCAAAACGGTGACTTGGATTTCTATCAGAAAATGGTGGAAAACATCGAAAGCGAACAGAACATTCCGGCCATCGAAATTGCGGCAGGCCTGGCCAAATTGTTGCAAGGCGACGTGCCTTTCTTCCTGGACGAAAAACCGATTAAGAAAGCGGAGTTTTCCGACCGTGGCGACCGCAATCGTCGCGAACGAAGCGACCGCAACCCACGTGGACGCCGCCAGAGCCCACCAAACGAAGGCATGGAACGTTTCCGCATCGAAGTGGGCCGTCAACACGGCGTCAAGCCGGGCAACATCATCGGCTGCATTGCCAATGAAGCCGGTTTGGACGGTGAACACATCCAGAAACTGAACATTGAAGATGCTTACAGCTTGGTGGACTTGCCGTCTCAAATGCCAAAAGATATTTTCACCGATTTGAAAAAAGCTTGGGTGTGCGGACAACAGCTTCGCATCACACGCGTGAAAGAAGTGGCCAACAGCGCCAAACGTCGCCTTAAACCACGCAAAAAACACTAACCCCTTATTTTAAAAAGGGTTTTCGGACTCTCATTTCACAATGGCGGGCACCGCTCTCTCAGGTGCTCGCTTTCCGTCCATACGCATATTAACTAAATTATTGATTTTAAATTATTTTCATTAATATTAATCATAATAATTTGTCTATGCAGATTCATAAAAGTTTCTTTGTTGTTGGCCTGAAACCATAGTAAAATTAAGGAGAAATGAGGAAAAAAAGAGGAACAAGGGTCATGTTCAAAACCATCCGCGCCAAGTTACTTGGTAGCTTTATTCTTTTGACCGTTCTGGTCATCGGGATGTCAATTTTCAGTATCACTCAAACCAACAAATCCGCCGACGGTTTCAAAGATTACCGTGAAATGGCCATTGACGGTACCGTTGCCAGCGAGGTTCAATCCAATATGCTGATGGTGCGTTTGAACGTACTGGATTACATGGCGCGTCCAGCCGACGATAAGGTTAAAGGGTTCCAAAAATATTACGATCAGACGGAACAGATCATCCAGCAAGCGCAAACCCAAATTCAAGACCCCACCCGGGCCAAGCTGGTTGACCAAGTGGAAGACGGTCTTGCTCAATACGACAAAGGGTTTGAGGAAATCCAGGCCTTAGTCGCACAACGCGATGAGATTGTCTTCAACAACCTTAATGCCAACGGCCCGAAAATGGAACATCTCCTCACCAGCGTACAGCGTAACGCACGGGAAGACGGGGACCCGGAAGCCGCATTTGCCGCCGCGGAAGGCTTAAGAACCTTGCTTTTGGCGCGCATCTATACCGTCAAATTCATTGAAGCCAACCTCAAAGAAGACATGGACCGTGTTCTATCGGAGTTTGCGAACCTGGATCGAGACATGCATGTACTGCAAGACAGCATTCAAAACCCGGTGCGTGTCGATCAATTAAACCAGTTGTTTGCCTTGACCGAAACCTATACCAATGGCGTCAAAGCGTTGAACGAAACCATTACCACCCGTAATGAAATCTACGACACCCAGTTGGCGGTCATCGGGCCGCAAATCGCCGCTTGGTCAGAAGACATCAAATCCTCCATCCGAGCTGAACAGGATCGCATCGGGCCGATGGTACAGGCCTTGAATGAGAACATCATCAGCACCTTGATTGTGATTTCCATTATCATCGCCATCTTGTCAACACTGGTGGCCATTTTCATTCCACGTACCATTGCCAACGGCTTGAGCAGCATCCAGCAAAATCTGGCCAACGTCAGCGATACCGGTGACTTCTCGATTCGTGCCAATGAAAGCCGTCAGGATGAAATCGGTGCCATGGGGCACTCGGTCAACCAGCTGCTGGCTAATATGCAAGGCGCCATCAACGAAGCCAACAAAGTGGTCTCGGCCATCGCGAAAGGCCAATTCGACCAGCGCGTGGAAATGGACTTGAACGGTGACTTGAATACCTTAAAAGAAGGCATCAACAACTCCGCCGATTCCGTGGATGAAACCATGCGTGAACTGGGTCAAGTGATGCAATCCATGAACGATGGTAACTTCGACGTTTCCATGAACGTCCAGGTTGAAGGCGACTTCCTGAGAATGGTCAATAATGTCAGCTCGACTATGGAGGCTTTGAACCAAACCATCAGCGGCATCATCTCGGTGATGGACGCCATGCAACAAGGTCAGTTCGAACATCGCGTTAATGTCGAAGCCAAAGGGGATTTGTTGCGCTTGAAAAACGGCATCAACGTCTCGATGGAAGCCTTGGAAAACGCCATTCAAGACGTGACCCGAGTGGTGGTTTCCCAATCCGAGGGCGACTTGACCCACAACATCACCGCCGATTACCACGGTGAGCTGAAAACCCTGAAAGACGCGGTCAACACCTCTGCGGCCAAACTGACCGAAGTGGTTTCACAAGCGGTCAACGCCACCAACGTGGTCAGCACAGCGTCTTCGGAAGTCTCACAAGGTTCTATGGACTTGAGTCAGCGCGTACAGGAACAGGCGGCCGCGCTGGAAGAAACCTCTTCGACGATGGAAGAAATGAACTCGGCGGTTCAGAACAACACCGAACACGCCAAACAAGCGACCGATGTCGCGCACCAAGTTCAAAAGAAATCGACCGAAGGTTCCGAAGTCATGCAGGAAACCATCCAGGCCATGAACGCCATTCAGGAATCCAGCCACAAAATTTCGGAAATCGTGACTTTGATTGACGGCATTGCTTTCCAAACCAACCTGTTGGCCTTGAACGCCGCGGTGGAAGCCGCCCGTGCCGGTGAGCACGGTCGCGGGTTTGCAGTGGTGGCGGGTGAAGTCCGAGCGTTGGCGCAAAAATCCGCCGACGCCGCTAAAGACATCACCAACCTGATTAACGAAAGTGTCACCCGTATTGACCAAGGCACCAAACTGGCTTCCGAGTCCGGTGAAGTATTGAGCACCATCAACCACTCCGTGGACGAAGTGGCTCAAATGATTGAGCAGATTGCCCAGGCATCGGTTCAGCAGATGGAAGGCATCGAGCAGGTGCACCGTGCCATCAGCCAAATTGACGAAGTCACTCAACAGAACGCCGCATTGGTCGAAGAGACTTCGGCCGCCGCAGAAAGCATGAGTGAACAATCCGACATTCTGGCCAGAGACATGTCGTTCTTCAAAACCGGCAAAGCGGCTCAAATTGCCGCGCCGAAAGCGTCCGGTTCAAAGGCGGCCTTACCGGCCCCGAAAAAAGCCGACGCCAAGCCGGCCGACAAACCGGAACCGGTTCGCAGCCCAAATAAACCGTCTGCATCACCATCACAAGATGATGAATGGGGAGAATTCTAACACCCTGTTCTTCTCAGACACCCCCATAAAAAAGGCCGACAATTGTCGGCCTTTTTTATTTCTGCTTTATCCCGTCAGGATAATCACTCCAAATACAGATAATAGGAACCGGGTTTCAGTTCCGTTAACGGGCTCAGCAAATTGGTTCGAATCAAGTTCATTTCCGGGGCCACGCTCCCATTCACCATATTCGGAGAATAGGCATTGGCGTTAACGTTGGCCTCAAAACGATAGGTCACGAGATCACAGCGCTTGCCCCCCGCCATTTGGCAAGCTTGCTTGGACGCGCCGGACAAATACCCGACCGAATCCACCAACCCGGCTTGCACCGCATCTTTGCCTAAATAGACTTTGGCGGTTTTAATGGCCGTCATCTGCTCATCGGTCAAGCCACGCTCGGTTTTCACCAAACCGTAAAAACGTTGTGCCATATCATCAATCAAGCCTTGCAGATAGGTATCCTCTTCCGGCGTCATACGGCGGAACGGCGAACCGGTATCTTTATTCGGCCCGGTTTTATAGGTTTTCACTTCCACCCCGATTTTATCGGACAACCCGACCACATTCGGTAAAATGGTAATCACCCCGACCGAACCGGTTAAGGACGTCGGGTGCACTTGAATATGATCCGAGGCCAGCGCTAAATAATAAGCCCCCGAAGCCCCCACATCCATCATTTGCACATACAAGGTTTTGCCGGTGCGTTTTTTAAAAGACTTGAGTTCGTGATAGAAAATGTCACTGGTGGTCACACCGCCGCCGGGCGAATTCACCTTCAGCAGCACCGCTTTAATGTCGTCATCCTTCTCCGCCCGACGCAATTGCATCATCACCTTATCGAGCAACCCCGGCGAGCTGTCCAAAAACCCTTTGGACGGTTCATTGGAAATCGCGCCTTCCACCGGAATCATCAGCACCTTACCGTCCGACCCATCGACTTTTTCCACAACTTGTTCTTTCAAGGGTTCGTCGTAACTCGGACCCAATTTAATCGTAGCGCAGCCTGACAATAGGCTCGCCCCCAATAATGCCACAGCGGTTTTCTTGAACATGGGTTTTCTCCTGTTTAACGGCTTTCAGTTTACCGTTTTTCCAGCCAGTGTAAAAATAACAAAACGTTTTTGAAAGGGTCTTTGATAAGGCAAGAACACGCACAAAAAAGCCCAGCGCTGAATCAGGGCCGGGCCGTGCTTGGAGAGCAATGAAAGACCAACCGGCATACCATGCCGGAAGGCCCTTTAAAAAAACGGGCAACCCCGCGAGCCCTGCCAATCAGCAGGACGATAAAATCAAATTATTGGAAACTGTAAGTGTCGTACTTGCGGCCGTAAACCCGGTTCTTATCCACACAGGCATCCCACGACCAACACAACATTTGGTTTTGGTAAACCTCGGCAAAAATCACTTTCGAAGCCGCTTTAGCCTGTTGTTTTTCGGCCAGTTTTTCGACCACTTCTTCACTTCCATCAAAAGACCAAGTATCTTCGGCCATTGCCGCTTGAGCGCCAAACAGACTTGCTGAAATCGCACCGATAAGGAATACGTTTTTCATCCTAAAATCTCCTGTAAACCCACTTAAAATAAACAATTATTATGTATACATAACAATTGTTAATATCAGAGTTTACTTATTAATTTTCAAGATGCAAACAAAAACCATGGAATCCTCACCATCGTCACGATTTCTTAAAGATTGGAAAAATGAATGAGCGGAGCGCTCGTACGCGGGAAAAAAGCAGGAAATGACCAGGCCTGGCCATTTCCGAAAGTATCGTTACAAGTTGCGAGCGTTCAGGAACGCCAATTCGGACGCATTGGTCCACTTTGAAACTTGTTCTTTAAAGGCTTTTTGCGATGCCCAGACTTTAGCAGACAACGGATCTTTCGCCGCCTCCTCTTCAATGACTTCGGCCGACAGTTTTTTCAACTCTTTCAAAACCGAATCCGGGAAGTAACGCAGTTCCACATTGTGCTTCTCAACCAATGTCTGCAACGCCTGTTGGTTGCGCGCCATGTATTCCGACAACATTTCCAGATTCGCCACCTTCATCGCATTGCGCACAATGCTTTGCAAGTCCGCCGGTAACGCGTTAAAGGCTTCTTCGTTGATCATGCACTCCATGGTGGTGCCCGGCTCGTGCCAACCCGGCGTGTAATAATATTTCGCCACACGGTAAATGCCAAACGCCAAGTCGTTATAAGGCCCGACCCATTCCGTGGCGTCCAACGCGCCGGATTCCATCGACGGGAAAATATCCCCACCCGGCAAAGAGACCGGTACACCACCGGCTTTCTTTAACACTTCGCCGCCCAAACCGGGGATGCGCATTTTCAGGCCTTTCAAGTCGGCCACGGAATTGATTTCCTTATTGAACCAGCCGCCCATTTGAGTACCGGAGTTGCCCGCCGGATTCGGAATCAAGCCAAACGGTTTGTAGGCTTCTTCCCACAATTTCAAGCCGTCGCCGTAATACAGCCAGGCGTTCATTTCATCCGGCGTCAATCCAAATGGCACCGACGAAAAAAACACCGAGGATGGAATCTTACCTTTCCAGTAATAAGCCCCGGCATGCCCCAATTGCGCATTACCGCGTGACACGGCATCAAACACTTCGAAAGCGCCCACCATCTCACCGGCCCCATAGACTTTAACGTGAATACGACCGCCGGACATGTCATTAATCAGCTCCGCCACTCGATTGGCTCCCGTGCCCAGGCCTGGGAAATTTTTCGGCCAGGTCGTCACCATTTTCCATTCCACGGTTTCCATCGGTTGCACCGCAGCCGTTTTCGGTTCATCTTTTTGTCCACAAGCGGTCATCGCCGTGGTCGCAGTCGCACCGGCAATCGCGCCGATAAAATCACGTCTTTTCATTGAATTTGTGCTTCCTTGTTACTGGTTTTGGTCTCGAGACATGCGCCATATTTTGCCATTTTTTCAAGATGTTATCTTGCTTAATTTTAAATTCCTAACCGGAAACCCTGACCGACAAACCGCTAGGACTGGGCGTCGGCGCAAAAAACAACGGACGATTCGCCCCGCTCTGCTAGAATATTTCGCCAATCCAATCCTCTAAACAACGAAAGGAAACGCCATGACATTGGACGCTTTAATCGCCGAACTCAATCAAACCCCTGTGGCCTTCAACACCGTAATGGAAACCATTGACGCGACCTATGATTTCACCCCAACCCGCTTCCAAAACGGTGAGCAAATCAATGAAGCCGATACCAACAACGGCTCCTGCAAGATTTTCGCTTTCGCCAAATTAAACGGTCTAAGCGAACAAGCCACGCTGAACGCCTTCGGTGATTTTTATACTCAGGATGTTCTGCAGAATCCGGACGGACAAGACCACGGCAATATCCGTAACTTCATGAAAACCGGCTGGGCCGGTGTGCAATTCGATGCCATGCCGCTAACGGCAAAATAATACGATTGTTTTGAACGTGTCGCCCGGCTGGGCGGCTTGAAAAACCGTGTAGAAGACCGTTTAGAGGCCTCAGGAAGGTGAAATGGCGGTCCACTTATTGCAATCGTCGTCCAGCTCGCACAATTTGCTTTCGTAAACGGCTTCCAGCTTTTCCTGCTCTTTCGGCAAGATGCTGAGAATCCGTAAGCCGTAAATGTACTCGCCGTTGAGCTCCTTCAACTCCACAACCTGCAATTGACAGAAATAGATGGTCAGCCCGTCGATTTGAATATGACAGTCTTTCAGCTTCTGCCGACGGTTGAAGTGAAACGCTTTGGCGCCCTGGTTCGGGCAATGCACGCCCAAGCCTTCACGGCTGAGATTTCGCCCTTTCAACACTTCCTCGCCATTATGAAAACTGAACGGGGTCGAAATGGCGTTCGAAATGATTTCATCTTCTTCTGCTGTGACGCCGTAAAACATGTGCAACCTTTTGATTTATCTTTATGAACGTTTCATACCGAAGCAAACTTCAATAGTAATCAATTTCACCTATCGTGCAAGCCCTAGAGAGACAATTTAGGTTAAAATCCAAATATCTCAATCCTTTGAGCGAATAACCTTAGATAAACTAAATGAATACGAATCCTCGATCGCCTCTTGAAAACGCTGACCATCATCCCCATAAGCTAACTAGCTTAAATTTTCAGGAAAAACAATGGAATATAAAGATTACTACGAAATCTTAGGTGTGGAACGCAGTGCCTCGGAAGCGGAAATTAAAAAAGCCTACCGCAAACTGGCCGCCAAACACCACCCCGACAAACCCAGCGGGGACGAAGCCAAATTCAAAGAAATCAATGAAGCCTATGAAGTCTTGGGCGACGCCGAAAAACGTCAAATGTACGACCAACTCGGCCCCAACTACCATAATGGCCAAAACTTCCAACCACCGCCGGACTTTGAAAGCATGTTCGGCGGCGGCTTTGGCGGAGCCGGCGGTCAGGCCGGTGGCTTCAGCGACTTTTTCGAATCCATGTTCGGCGGCGGCTTTGGCGGCGCGGGCGGATTCGGCGGTCAAAGCGGTTTCGGACATCAGGGCCAAGGCTTCCAGCAAAAAGGCGACGATCAAGTCGTCAAAGTGCTGGTCACGCTGGAAGAAGCCGTCAATGGCGCCGCCAAGTCCTTGAACCTGCAAATGCCGAACCCCAACCAGTTCGGGCAGGTCTCGCACCAGCCGAAACAGTTGAAAGTGAAGATTCCGGCCGGGGTCAAGCAAGGTTCACGGATTCGCTTGAGCGGTCAGGGCGCGCCCGGTTTCGGCGGCGGTCCGAACGGCGACCTTTATCTGGAAGTGGATCTGCAAAACCACCCACTGTACAAAGTGGATGGCGACGACATCATCCTCAACCTACCGCTGACACCGTGGGAAGCCGCGCTGGGCACTAAGGTCGAAATCCCGACCTTAAAAGGCAAAGTCAATATGAACATTCCAGCCGGCACTCAATCCGGTTCGAAACTGCGCATCAAAGGCCGTGGACTGGGCAAAGGCGATAAAGCCGGTAATCAGTTCATCGTGGTGCAAATTCACACACCACCGGCCGACAGCGACGAGGCCAAAGCTTTTTACGAAGACATGGCCACGAAAATGCCGTTCAATCCGCGCGAACACTTCTAAAGCGTTCTCGCCCCCAGAAACGAAAAAACCGCCAGGCCTTTATACTCTTTAGGGTGTGGCGGTTTTTTATATCTCGTTGATACCGACCGTCGACTTGAGTCGCCGACGGCTCAAACATCAGCTCTTGAACGGCAAACGCGCGTGCAACTGGAAGTTACGTCCCATGCCCTGTGCATACCCTTTATAGGTATCGAGGAAGTCACGATACTGCACATCCATCAAGTTCTGCACGGTCAAATCCAGGTACAAGCGTTGCTTGCCGAATTTGAACCCGGTGCCCGCTTCCAGATTCCATAACCAGTAATCTTTGGTGGACGCCGTTCCAAACGGCGTATCGTCGAACTGGCTGAACGGCTCGTAAGGCCCGGCCGAATCCTTCTCGGCCACATACTTGGTGCCCAAGCCGACATACGGTTTCGCCAGATACTGACCGCTGCCAAACGTATACTGTGCGCCTAAGGTCACATTGTTCGCCGGCATCAACGGCAGATCACGATTGTTCTTGGTATCGCGCCCTTGCATGATTTCGGCGGTGGCTTGCCATTGCAATTGCGACGTCATACGGTAAGTGGCCGACCATTCGATCCCTTGAATCAACGCATTGGTTTGCGAGTTGATCATCAGACGATACGGATAGTTCAAGTTCTGCGTCGGTTGGCAATCGCCTTCGTGGTCACAATACTCTACGGTCTCGGTGTTTTCCAACACGATGTAGTTATCCACCCAGTTGGAGTACACCGACAAGGTCGAGTGCAGGTTTTCCGACTGCCAGGTTGCCGCCAATTCGGTGTTAATGGACGTTTCGGCTTTCAAATCCGGGTTACCCAGTTGATAGGCCTGCACCCCGCCGTGCGCACCGGAGGCATAGAGTTCAAAAATGGACGGCGCACGGAAACTGCGTCCCAGGTTCCCGGTGAAGGTCCAGTTGGACGTATAGTGGTACGCCACGCCCAAAGCACCGGACCAATCAGAGAAATCGCGCGAGTTGTTCGAGCTGTTATACACCCCGGTTTCATCCCAGAAATGGGCGTTTTCCGAGCTTAACGGCGCTTTGACGTGCTGACTGTCGTAACGCGCCCCCACTTCCACATCCCAAGGACCGAAGGATTGTTTTTCCACCACAAAGATGCCGGCGCCGTCTTCAGTCGCACTCGGCGTCAAATGACCGGAACGCAAATCCTGGTCTTTGGTGTAACCGCTGACACCGAACTCACCTTGCCACCCGAAGAATTCCGGATGTTCCACCGCTAACTGGTAATCATCGCGGTGGACGACGATGTCGAGATATTCCTCGTCATCCTTGTAATCGTCCATGTCCTCGTAAGTCACTTCATGCATCGCCTGACGCTGGTTGCGGGTATGGGCGTATTTCGGTTTGATAACCCAATCCCCGGCGAAAAACTCGGCCTTCAATTGGGTTTCGGAGTTGGTCAGATTTTGCCCGGCGGACGGAATCAATTCATATTCGCCCGGCGCCGCTTCCACGCCCAGATAGTTTTGTTTGGATTGCCAATAATTGTGGCGTAATTCCACTTCCCCCCAATCACCACGGTAACCCGCGCCGATCACGGCCGACTCGCCTTCAAAGTTGGTATACGGCGTGGTACCGGTGACCAAGGGTTTGGTGCCCGGCGGATCGCCCGGGGCCACATCGCCCGCTTCCGGGCCGTCCGGCGTGACGAAATCGTTGCCGCGGCGCTTGGTCACGCCCCCGACCAGACCGAAGCCATTGGAAGACAGTTTGGCCTTGGCGCCAATCATGGTTTCGTTATTATTGGAATTCACCTCGCCCATCAATTCTCCGGACGCTTTGGTTTCACCCGGCCCGGCGTAATCGATTTGCGGCCCGACCACATTCACCGCCGACTTCACTGCCTGACTGGAATACTTCAAGCCCTGCGGCCCTCGAATCACTTCCAAACGTTCGGTCAAAGCCGGGTCCACATTCGGGTTATGGCGTGTGCCTTCCGCCTGATATTCCATGGTCATGCCGTTGGACAAAATCGGCAAACGCAACGAGGTATCGCCGCGCACCACCGGCTTACCGGATTGCGAACCTGTTTCCAGCGTGTTCACGCCCGGCAAGCCGTCCAGCGCCTCACCGAGGGAGGCGGTGCCGTTGCGTTCCATTTCCGCTTTGGAGGGTTGCAAGGTAGTGGATGTACTGATATCGACCGGTTCCAACGGCGGATTCAACTGCGATTCCACGGAAATTTTCTGTAATTGGGTTGTTTGGGTCTGCTGACTGTCTTCGGCCCAGGCCGCGTTCACCGACGCACCACTGGCCAACAAAATAGCAGACACGAGTTTCTTTTTTAACATCACTTCTCCTTAGGATTTTAGAACGCTTTTCTTTCCGCCTTGATTTAAAAGTCCAACTGAACTCCGGCCGAAAATTGACGGCCAATCAAAGGCGCATAATCCTTCAAGAAAGAAATATGGTTTTGCGCGTATTCATCTAACAAATTATCACCTTTCATCCATAAAACCCAGTTTCCATACTGCGTTTTCGGTTTCCAGTCCAAATACAATTGCAACCAGTTATAGCCTGGTGTTTCAGCTTCATGCTCCGCCACTTCCGTGGCTTCAAAGACATGTTTCAAACTTAAGCTGGCTGTCCATTGGTTTGGTGCATAATTCAAACCAATCAACCAACTCATCGGTGCGGTTCTCGGTAAATTGCCACCACTGACTTTTTCCGCCCGCAACGCATCAAACTGATTCTGTAAAACCAATGGCACCGAATTCAATCGAACCACATTCCAGTCGTAGGCCACGGAACCGCCGTAGAAGATTGCTTCCGTTTGCTGGGTTTCCCACACGGGGCTCAAGTGAAACGGATCGGTCACGACTTGTCCTTGGTCGTCGTATAACGTCTGCTGATAAATGTAATCCCAAAAGCGATAGAAAAACGCACTGACTTGCAGTCTTCCCGTGTCATTTTGCCAATCGGTATCCCAATCCAAGTTTAAGGATTTTTCTTTGTTTAAATCGCGATTTCCAAAAATATAACTGTCAGTCGCGTGATGGAAACCGTTCCAATACAATTCATCCGCACTTGGCAAGCGTTCCAGATAGCTTAAGTTCAGCGAGGTTTTCAAACCTTTCGATAACGGCTGCTCCCAGCCGGCAGACAAACTCGCCGCCCAGTCGGTATCCGTGTTGTAATAATCCGGGTCCAGCGATGGCGGATACACCCAGGTTTGTTGAATATTATCCGGGTTGGCTTCCAGATTTCTCACTTCAAGGTGCGCCCCTAAACTTAACACCGCGTCGCTATCCCCCACCGGTCTTTCCGCCAAAATGCCGACGTGTCCGGTTTGTGTATCGGTATCCGGCATGGGGTTACCATGACTGTAAGGCAAGCCGGTCGCGTTGTAATAATTCAAAACCGATGTGCCGAGCGGTCCACCGGTACGATCCGCCTTGGTGAATTTTTCACAACCGCCATGCTCGTGGCATACCTGTAAATCGTTTTGACGATAACCCACAATCACCGTTCCCAACCATTTTCCGACACCGTAATCCATCGTCAGATTCGCCTCAGTGGTTTTTTGCCCGAACAGCCCGTCCCGCTCGTCGCCCTCGGTTTCATCATGCAGATAGTCGGTGTAGTTCAAATCAAACTGCAAACGGTCGATATGCTTGCTCAAGTCCAACTCTTCGATTTTCAGGCCATACGTTTTACTGGTCATATCAATGCGAGTGGCTTCAGTCGTACGATTCGGAATGCCGTAATCCTTGTGCAAATACTGATACGAAACCGCCACACGGCCGGTCGGGCGATATTGATAACCGGCCACCACCTTGCCCTGTTCCGTCAGAACATCCGAATTCCAGATTTTATTTCCGTCACCGTCGGTATAATCTTCCGTCTGGCTTTTAAACCCCGACAAATGCACCGAAAAAGCTTCTCCGGCCGCTGACAGAACCGCGCCGAGATTACGTGCATCATTATTATCTGCGGCCGAGCCCTGCAGTTTTCCATGCAGCCCTTTCTTCGGCGAAAAACTTTCTTCGTCATCCACCAAACGCACAATGCCGCCGGCATTTGCGCCGTATAAAACCGACGCAGGGCCTTTCAACAATTCAATGCGTTCCGAGGCCTTCGGCATGACGCCGACGGCATGATCCGAACTCATCGCCGACAAATCGGATACTTCGGTATCGTTTTGCAGAATTTTCACTCGATAACCGTCCATGCCCCGAATCACCGGCCTTCCCACGCCCGGTCCGTAACTGGCCGACTCCACATTAGGCTGGTCATCCAGATAATCGCCTAAGGTATTGCCGGTGGCACGACGACTTTCCGGGTCGGTTTTGATTGTCTGACGCTGTGCATCGGAATCGTCCATCAAGGATTCTTCGACTTGAATCGCATCCAACTGAACTTTTTGTCCGCCATCCTGTGCCGCGGCCTGACCACTTGCCAAAGCGGCGAACAGCATCGAAACGGAAAATATTCTAGAACCCATTACTCTCATTTAAACTTCCCAGTTCATAAAACCCCTGCGGAAAACCGACTTTCCAGTTGCCAACGTCGGCCTTGGTCAGTCGGTTTTCCATAAAGGTTTTGATAAAACGCTTTAACCATAGCGAAATGACAAAAACGACCAGGCCTGGCCGTTTTTGCTATTTGACGAAATGTCTTCAACCGAAATTACTCTTCGTGCTCATGGTCATGGTCGTGCTCGGAACCTTCGCCGATTGCCGCCATCAAGTCAGCATGGAAGCCGGCTGGCAAAATATCGGCCAGATCCCATACCGAATGCTGGTGATAATCGGCGCCGTGGTTGTCCACCAGATATAACTTTTGCACATCCGGAATAAAGACCAACACCCCGTCATCGCTGGCATGCGCAATCGTCGTACGACTACAATCCGAAATACTCGAAACACCGTCTAACTCAACAAACGGTTGCGCACTTTCCAACTCTTCGCTGGCATTTTCCTTATAGAAATACATCCGGCCGGATTCCGTCAGCGCAAAATGAATCAAATCACCGTGATCGTGCTCAACTTCCGCGGCTTCATGATCATGTTCATTTTCATGTTCAAACTTCAGGTAAGGGTCCACATAAGCTCGGCATAATGTTTGGTCACCCGGCAAAGCCGGTGCCACTTCGTTTTCCAGCGTTTGCTGGTCGGCCACGCTATCATTCAAGCGAATCAATGCCGCTTCTTTGTTACTTCCTACGGCAGGGTCAGCAAACTCATCCGCACTGTGTGCCGCTAAGTCTTCACCATGAAAATGCACCAGTTGCACAAATTGATCGCTGTCAATCGTCGCACCGGATTGATAAGTGTAAGAAGGCTTCATTAACAGATATTTCATATCCGTTTTCTCTTCACCGTCCACCATGCGGAAATCCGCCCAGTTATAGAAAAAACCGATGGTACTGGTATCGCTAATGGCCAACTTTTGAACCGCCGAATCACCGCTTGATGCGGCTAAATCATTTAAATCGACAGAGGTTTCCGTCGTCGTGTTATAAGCAATGTATTTTGGTGAGCTGGCATCCACAAATGACAGCGTTAAACCATCCGGCAAAACATCATTCGTTTCAGGATTATCGCCGCCACCAGAACCGCTGGAAGACGAACCGCCACAACCCGTTAGCAGGGCAAGCGTCAATGCAGACACTAACCCCAACTGTGTTTTTTGTACAATAGACATAACTATTATTATTCCTTTTCAGAGTTTCATTCAGATACAAACACGCCTTTGCATAAGCAAAGCGTGCAAGCATTTCAAACAAGAGAGTTTAAGATTTAAATCTGAAAAGGAACCGGCGGAGCACGGCTGAAATAGACCGCCGCGAAGGTCGCGGCAAACGACAAGATGGAATCCGGGCGCCACACATTCCGGTAAACAGGCGTCTGCGGCAGCTCGAAACTCGGCGTGAAGGCACTGGCTTGGTGCTCCACACCATCGAAGACATTACACACTTCGGTGTGTTCATGGAACGGATGAATCTCGGCGTGCAGCAAAGCCGCCGTCTGCGCGAACAGCAACACGAACGCCAGCAACAGATGTCGCCAAGACACCGTGTCAGCGCCAGAAGGCTGAAACCATCGCTTCGGCAGTGTGTTTGTCAGGGTTCGTTGATTCATCGTCAAAAAATACGGGTTCGTTACAGGTTGTTGGAATATTCACTTAACGGTTCTGAAACAACCCGCGTCGGTTACTTCTTTACATTTTTGTCATTACATTGTGTTACATAATAACATTCTCTATTTTAGCGCCTCCTGACATGAAATCCAGTGATAAATAAAATTTATTTCAAAAAGTCATCCAAATGGCCAGGCCTGGTGGTTTTTCAGTTTGTTTGACAGCTTTATGAAAGGCACGGATTCGACATGATTTTTTCAAACCGCATGGCTATAATGAAACCAATCGTTGCACAAAATCACTTATGAAGGATGCGCTATGTCTTTGTCACCCTACGCCGGAAAACCTGCCCCACAATCCATTCTGGAAAACATTCCCAAACTGATGACCGACTACTACAACCTGATTCCCGATGCCAGCAATCCGGATCAGGCGGTCACCTTCGGCACCTCCGGCCACCGTGGCAGCGCCAGCAAAACCGCCTTCAATGAAAACCACATTGCCGCCATTTCACAAGCGATCGTCGAATACCGCGATGCGCAAGGCATCTCCGGCCCGATCTACATCGGCATGGACAGCCACGCCCTGTCGGAAGCCGCCCACGCCACCGCCATTGAAGTCTTTGCCGGCAACAGTCTGAACGTCATCATTCAAGGCCAAGGCCGTTACACCCCGACGCCGGTCATTTCGCACGCCATTCTCACCTACAACGAAAACCGCACCGACGATTTGGCCGACGGCGTCATTATCACGCCATCGCACAACCCACCGGAAGACGGCGGCTTCAAATACAATCCGCCAAATGGCGGCCCGGCCGATACCGATGCCACTTCCGTGATTCAAGACCGCGCCAATGAAATCCTGATGTCCGACATGCAAGCCATCAATCGTATGCCGCTGGCCGAAGCGATGGCCTCCGAGTTCGTCAAAGCCGAAGACCTCATCATGCCGTATGTCAAAGACCTCGACAAAATCGTCGATATGAAAGCCATCAAAGACGCCGGACTCAAGCTCGGCATCGACCCGCTCGGCGGCGCGGCAGTGGATTACTGGCAACCGATCGCCGACTATTACGGCCTGAATCTGGAAATCGTCAACAAACACGTCGACCCGACCTTCTCGTTCATGACCGTGGATAAAGACGGCAAAATCCGCATGGACTGCTCCTCGCCTTACGCCATGGCCAGCCTGATTGCCCTGAAAGACGACTACGACATCGCCTTCGGCAACGACACCGACACCGACCGCCACGGCATCGTCACCCCGTCGGTCGGCTTGATGAACCCGAACCACTATCTCGCCGTCGCCATCCAATACCTGTTGACCCACCGTCCGAACTGGTCGGCGGACGTTAAAATCGGTAAAACGCTGGTGTCCAGCTCCATGATTGACCGCGTTGTCGCCTCTTTGGGCAAAACTCTGGCGGAAGTGCCGGTCGGTTTCAAATGGTTTGTGGACGGCTTGGTATCCGGCGACTACGCCTTTGGTGGCGAAGAATCCGCCGGGGCATCTTTCTTGAAAATGGACGGCACCGTCTGGAGCACCGACAAAGACGGCATTATCATGAATTTATTGGCGGCGGAAATCACGGCCGTCACCGGCAAAGACCCGGGGCAACTGTATCAAGAGCTAACTGAACAATTCGGCAACCCGGTGTACAGCCGCATCGACGCACCGGCCAACCGTGAACAGAAAGCGATTTTGAAAAACCTGTCACCGGACATGGTCAAAGCCGACAATTTGGCGGGCGAGCCGATTCTGGATAAACTCACTCACGCACCGGGCAACGGCGCGGCCATCGGCGGCCTGAAAATCACCACCGAAAACGGCTGGTTCGCCGCCCGCCCATCCGGCACAGAGGACATCTATAAAATTTACGCCGAAAGCTTTAAAGGCCAAGCGCATTTAGATGAAATTCTAAAAGAAGCGCAAGCAATTGTGAGTGATGCGTTGAATGGCTAAAAAATATTTTTATGTTATTTAAAAAGATTGAAAACTGGATTCAACAGCTAAATACATCCCATAAGCAAGTACGAAGATCCTGTGCTAATTTCGATTCATACTTTGAAGGTTTTTATTCGCCTGAATTTCTTAAAAAGGCCTATTTTGTAGTGACTGAGGAGGTCCCAAAGCCTGACTATCCAGAACTACAAGAAGCCGGGCTTGGCGAATTTCTCGAATTGGATGCCCATGGGATTACTTACGGTGACACTTACTACATCAAAAAAAGCCATGCACGCAACGCTGCTCTCCATTTCCATGAACTGGTACATGTTTGCCAATACCAAAATTTAACTCAACAAGGGTTTATAAAACGCTACATTCAGGAAATACAATATTTTGGATACGATGAATCCCCATTAGAAAAAATGGCTTACCAGCTAGAAGATCACTACAGGAAAAGCCACATAATAAACGTGGAAAAAACGGTTCGTGAGAATTTATAATCAGCTAACAACTTACTCTCCAAGCTACTTAATTTATTGCATTCTTTTAGCGATTACTTCCTGGTTGCTAATCCGCTTCACCTCAAGCGCTTCCCCACTTTGAAAGCTCAAATGCAGGTCATGTTCCACTCGATTGGTTTTGTGTTTACGCGCGCTTCTGGGTTCAACTTTCCAATCGGCGATATCCGCTCGTTGAAAGCGGTGGATTTCCAAAGGAAACAGTAGCACCATCTTGTCGTTATCGGCGTCTACAATCAGTTTTCGGCCCAAGCCTAAGTCCACTTCGTTCGCGGGTTGAAAGGCTTCGGTTTCCAACAGACGTTGGTAGGTTTGTGCCACTTCGGTTTTCAGCGCCTGATGTTGTTTAAAGCCATATCGCAATAACAGCATCCCCGGCAACACCCACAGCCCCCAGATAGGTAAGGTGTGGATAAAACCGTTTGAGAGTTGGCTAATCGCCAACACCAAGCCGGATGCGACAATCAACGCCACCCCCCACATCCATAATTTGAAGCGCGCTAAGTGGCGCGGCGTAAAGGTTTGATAAGCCATCCTTACATTTCCTGTTTTATTGCCGGTTTTATTAAGAAGAGCAACTCAGTTGCAGCCCTTTTTGTTCCGAGCTTGGCGGTTTCTGAAATTCCGCCAGGCCTGGGTGTTCTTCGAAAGGTGAATGCAAGGCTTCCACCCACTGTTCTAATGGTTGATAGTCGCCGTTTTCGGCGGCTTCGATAATGCCCTGTGCAATGTAATTCCGCAAAACGATGGCTGGGTTGGCGGCCAAAATCCGTTGCTGACGTTCCGACTCGGAAATGCCTTCTTGCTGCAAGCGGGCATCGTAACGCTGGAACCAATCGACAAAGGCACCGGGTTGGTTCAACAACGTCATCAGTTCACCTTCATCCGGTTGGTTCCATTTCGCCAAACGGCGGAAAAACAAACTGAAATCCACCCGATGCTGATCCATCAACACTAATAAATCACCAATCAGGTTTTTATCGTCGGGCTGTACGGTCTGCAATCCGATTTTACGATTCATCTCATCGATGTACTGGCGATTATAGGTTTCCACAAACGCTTCCAAGGCTTCGTTTTGCGCGGCTTCGTCCAACACTTTATCGAAGGCGTGCGCCAGCAGTTGGCAATTGGTGACACCGATTTTCGGTTGCTGATTATAAGCGTAACGCCCTTCGTAATCCGAATGGTTACAGATGTATTCGATTTGAAAATCGTCGAAAAAGGCATAAGGCCCGAAGTCGAAGGTTTCGCCGAGGATGGACATATTATCGGAATTCATCACCCCGTGATTGAAGCCCACCGCTTGCCATTTCGCCATCAGCACCGCAGTGCGCTCGCACACGGTTTTCAACAAGGCGGCACTGCGTTGTGGTTCTTCCAGCGATTGCAATTCCGGGTAATGATGTTCCACCACAAAATTGGTCAGAAATTCAAAGGTGGCCGGGCCTTTGGAGGCGGCCCACTGAAAATGCCCGAAACGGATGTGGCTGGGCGTGACTCGAATCAAGCTGGCGCGCGGTTCGAAGGTTTCACGCTGCACTTGTTCGTTGCTGGTGGCGATGGATAAAGCGCGCGTTGTGGGCACGCCCAGCCCATACAAAGCTTCGGACGCCAAATACTCGCGAATCACCGAACGCAAAACCGCCCGGCCGTCACCACGACGGGAATAAGGCGTGCGCCCGGCGCCTTTCAGGTGAAAGTCCCAGGCCTGGCCGTTTTTGTCTTCCCAGCGCCCCAGCAACACTCCTCGACCATCCCCCAAATCCGGGTTGTAATAGCCGAACTGGTGACCGGTGTATTTTTGCGCCAGCGGTTGCAAATCAAACTCGGCCAAGCTGGCATCCTCCAATTGCCCGGCGGTGAGCGCAAGCAATTGTTCGTCACTTAAATCGCAATCGATTTCCTGCATCAGCGCCCGATTGACCGCCACGAGACGCGCGTTTTGCTGCGGCTCCGGCCAGACGGGTTGAAAAAAGGATTTCGGCAATTCGAGATACGGGTGCTGTAACATGGTTCAACCTGAGGTTTGGGGTGACGGAATCGCGCGAACGTTCTGCAAATATTCGGCAAAGACTGAGCGCGCTTTAAGGTTATTATAACGCGCCTTGTCAAATCCGACAGCTTTCAAAAAAAGCAGGCCTTTATACCCTTTAGGGTGTGGGCGTTTTTCTGTTTTTAGCTTTTCACCAAGTGTGACAAGTTCAGGCGCATCCGCGGGTCGAACAATTTTTTCTGCGCCAGCCACAAGGCAATCAGCACGCCCGAAGCGGTGGACACCGTAATCAGAAACATAATCATGATTTGGTATTTGACGGCTTCCATCGGGTCAATGCCGGCGAGAATTTGCCCCGTCATCATACCCGGCAAGGACACGATCCCGGCGGCGGCCAGCATATTGATGACCGGAATCATCGCAGTGTGCAGGCTTTGCTTTTTCAGGAACATCAGCGCTTCCTTGGCGGTGTAGCCCAAGGCCAGTTGGGCTTCGATTTGCGCTTTCTGTTTCACGGCGCTTTTGGTCAGGGTATCCAACCCAAGGCCGATGGCGGTCATGCTGTTGCCGAGAATCATCCCCAACAACGGAATCGCGTATTGCGCTTCGTACCAAGGTTGCGGCTGAATCACCAACGTAAGCGAGAAAATCGTCAACACTAGAGCGGTCATCGACAGCGACAACAGTCCCACCACAAACGAGCCGGAGACCAAACCATTGGTTTGAAAACGGTAGGTCTGACGCTTGAGAATTTCATACCCGGCGAACAACAACATCACCACGGACACCAGCGCCACCAGCAACCAACTGTCGGCATTGAACACCCAGCTTAACCAAACGCCCATAAACAGCAGTTGCACCACCATCCGCGCGGACGCCACCCAAAGCTGGCGCGTTTGCTGGAAGCCGTTCAGCAACAGCAATAGGCCAAGCAGCAGAATCATCACCGATAAACCGGCTAAATCATAATAACTCAGGGAAATCATTGTCATATTTTTGTTACACAACCGTCATTTGAAACTCACGCATTTGTCACCTTGGCGTCAACTGGACAACTCAAAATAAGTCAGTTAAGAGACGAGTAGAACCACAGTCGAGCCACCATGCACGTGCATACGCATCCTACGTGCCTTCTGGGCGATCAAGAAGAGACTTATAAAGAAAGACAACATTATGCTGAATATCGAACAAACCATTCTCGAAAAATACCCCGATTTCAATCAGAAGCCGGGCGGCAAACAGCTGATTAAATTTCTGAAAAAGCTCACCTACGAAAATGAAATCAACCAGTTCATCGTAGAAAACAAACACCTGCGCGGTTTTGCCTTCCTGGACAAAAGCCTGGAACATTATAACTTCACTTATCAGGTCAACAACCGTTCTTTTAACAATGTGCCGGCCGAAGGGCGCGTGGTCATCGTCGCCAACCACCCGATCGGCTCGCTGGACGGTTTGGCACTGCTGAAATTCATCCGCAGCATTCGCCCGGACGTGCGCATCGTCGCCAATGAAATGCTTGCCAATGTCGAACCCTTTCAATCGTTGTTTTTAACGGTGGATAACATGGGCGAAAAGGCCAATCACAAAGCCTTGTTCAAAGCCATGATCGAGGCGCTGGAAAACGAAGAGGCGGTGATTATTTTCCCGGCAGGCGAAGTCTCGCGCATTCGCCCCAGCGGCGTACGCGACGGCAAGTGGAAAAACGGTTTCCTCAAATTGGCGAAAAAGACTCAATCGCCGATTTTGCCGATTTACATCGACGCCCGTAACTCCGCTTTGTTTTATGGTTTGTCCACCCTGTACAAACCGCTGGGCACGCTGATGCTAGTCAAGGAAATGTTCAATAAGAACGACCAACAGATTGCCTTTCATGTCGGGCCGATGATTCCGTGGAAATCGGTGGCGAAATGCGACTGGCCGCTGACGAAAATCGCCAAGCTGCTCCGCAAACACATTTACCGCTTAAACCATCCCGGAAAAGCGATTGCCAAACTGCCGTTCGAAACCGAAAGCACCATCGCCCACCCGGTGAACCGCAAGGCCTTGAAAAAGGATTTGAAAAACGGCGAGCTACTGGGCCAGACGGTGGACGGCAAGAAAATCTTTCTGTTCGATTACGATGCCGATTCGCCGGTGATGCGTGAAATCGGTCGCTTGCGCGAACTGACCTTCCGCACGGTGGAAGAAGGCACCGGCGATGCCTTCGATTTGGACAAATACGATGCCGACTACCGCCACTTGGTCCTGTGGGACGAAGAGGATTTGGAAATTGTCGGTGCCTATCGCATCGGAGAATGCCAGAAAATCATCGAGAAAAACGGTATGGACGGGCTTTACACCAGCACCTTATTCGACCTGAAACCGGACATCGAACCTTACCTGCCCAATGCGCTGGAAATGGGCCGCAGTTTCGTGCAACCGCGTTACTGGGGCAAGCGCAGCCTGGATTATCTGTGGTACGGTATCGGCGCTTATGTGATGCGTCACCCGGAAACCAAATATTTCTTCGGCCCGGTGAGCTTGTCGGATGCCTATCCATTACGCGCCAAAGAACTGATTGTCGCCTTCTTCCAAACCCAGATGGGCTCGCATCAGGATTTGGCCGTAGGGAAACGTCCTTTCGTGCCGTCGCCGGACATTCTAGAACTGGCGGAAAAAGAATTCAGCGGCGACTACAAAGAGAGTTACAAAAAGCTCAACAGCTTGCTGACCGAGTTCGGCGTCAAGGTGCCGACTTTGTTCAAACAATACGCGGAACTGTGCGAACCCGGCGGTTGCCGCTTTATCGACTTCAGTGTCGACCCGGATTTCAACGACTGCATCGACAGTTTGATTCTGGTGGAAATCGACAAAATCGTACCGAAAAAGCGAGAGCGTTATCTCACGCCGGTTAAAGCGAAATAGGCTTTAACACCATGCCCTCCCAACCGAATAATAAAATATAACCGTTAAAGATCCTGTCTTGCCTTGAACTCACCTCACCGGTGAGTTTTTTTTGCCCATAAAAAAAGGGCCGGGGAAAATCCGCGGCCCTTGTAATGACAGATAAGATCATTCAATGGTTGGTTTGAATTCGATTTTGACTGAAACCTGAATGGACGATTATTTCACTTCCACCTTTTTGGTCTCGGCACTGCGTTCCTTTTTCGGCAGCACGACTTCCAGCACGCCGTCTTCCGAACTGGCGGAGACGTTTTCGGCATCCACATTATCCGGCAGGGCAAAGCTACGCTCGAAATTGCCGTAACTGCTTTCCACGCGGTAATAGTCTTCGTCCTTGACCTCTTCCTTGGTTTTACGTTCACCGGAAATGGTCAGACGGTTTTCTTTGACCTCAACGTGGATATCACTTTTTTTCACACCGGGTAAATCCACTTCGATGTGATAAGCGTAATCCCCTTCTCGTGTATTGACGGTCGGTGAAAACCCGGCCACATTCGATTCCGTGGGTTTCGGCATCATTTTTTGCAGCCGGTTTTCCAAATCCCGCAATTCACGAAACGGTTCCAACGTTCTTAAAAACATACTCATCGCACAACCCTCCTTTCAAAGAGAACAATACAACTTTCATTCAACGGTTATATGGGGCTAAGAAATTGTTATTCAAGTCTTTTCAATAAAAAAACCGTACCGCTGAAATATGACAAAATGCCGGACGCACGTCAATACCTTTTAAGCCTTTTTACTTAATACACATCAAGTTTTCAAAACAACCAGGCCTGGCCGGTTTTACGCTACCGCTCGCATTAAATTGACTACGGCAATATACAATGAAGCCCAGGCACTGATCACGGTGTTTAAAGGTCAATGGGTGGTGCACCGTTAATCAAGTGAAAACGCGAATACTTTTTATTCTGAAAGGCGCTCGCAACGCCCTGTTTTATCAGCGTTTTAAGCGGATATTTCTTAAAAAACCTTACCGGCTGTGGTAGAGTTAAGGTAACTTTTTATTATGGTCAATAAACATGATAAATATAATAAAAGCCGTATTGCTAAGCGGTCTGATCGCACTCTCAGGTTGCGCCGAAAAACCCGATAAGACACTCAACATCATTGCCAATTCCTGGATCGGTTATTCGCCTTTATTCTATGCCAAGGAAAAAGGCTGGCTTGATGAACACGACATCCGTCTTTCCAGCGTGGTTTCGCTCGGTGAAAGCCTGCACATTTACCAGTCTGCCAAATACGATGTCTTCGCCGGCACGCAATACGAATACCAGACCGCCTACCAAGATGACCCAACAGTGGTTCCGTTCTTACTGTTGGACCGTTCCAATGGCGGGGATATGATTATGGGGAATCGCTCACTGGACAGCATTCAAGCCGAAAGCAACCCCATCAATGTCTACCTGGAAATCAACAGCATCAATTACCCGGTTTTCAACGATTTTATCCGCCAACACCAGTTGGAAAACAAACACTTCAATTACATCAACAGCGACCAGCTCAAACTGCAATCCGATGCCATCAATGGCACCGAACCCACTTTGGTCGTCACCTACACCCCATACAACCATGAACTGGAAGATCAAGGTTTTCAAGCCTTGGCCTCCACAGCGGACAGCTTAAATCTGCTGGTGTTGGACGGGCTGTTTACCACCGAAAAACGTTACCAACAACACAAAGGCCAGCTGCTGTCCTTGAAAACACTGGTGAATCGAGCCATTCAAGCCCTGCATGATGATCCGCAGGAATATTACGACAAGGTCAAACCTTACCTGGTGAACAGCAGTTTCGAAGACTTCAAAACCAGCTTGAACACCATTGAATGGTTAAATGGCGGCATTTCACCTGCTTTGCAAAAACGCTTGGATGAAGCCAACTTTCCAACGAGGGATCTGCTGTAAATGATCTCGATCCGCCGTTTTTTCATCACCGCCATTGTGACACTCGTTTTGGTGTTTTACAGCGTATTCCTCTATTATTTTCTGGACGACCAGCAAAAGAAAACCGACCTGATACTGGAAAACATTCGCCATGATTTGTCGGAGACGGCTTACATCATTTCCACCGAAATGCCCCACCCGAGAGACCTACGCGAATTTAAATCGTTCCTACATCGCAAAGTCGCCAACAACCCATTGGTTTCAGCCATGGCCATCGCTTCCGGTAGCCAAATACTGCTGACCACGGAAAACAACATCCGCACCACACCTTCGGAAGATCAGACCCAGGAAAAACTGAACGGCTTATCCACCCGTGAAATGCTGCGTTACGACATTTACGAAACCGATATTCCTTACTTCATACAAAACCAGCCCGCCCATTTCAATTTGTACTTGTACGTTGATAAACCGTATTTAGAAAACTATTTCGCCGAAAACACCACCAATTCACTGCTGTTTTTCGGGGTCATTCCGCTGCTGTTACTCGGGTTATTATGGGGACTGCTCAAACGCTTCGTCACCTCGCCGCTGGAGCTGTTACGTCAGTACGCTTATTACCAATCGGAAGTTCCGAAACGCTTCAAACTGCGCGAGCTGGAATACATCCGCGCTTCCATGGTACAAACCTTCACCCGCCTGGACGAAGAAAAAAGCGAACTCTACCGCCTGGCCCGAACCGACAACCTCTCCGGCCTCGCCAACCGAAATCACTTGAATGAGCGCCTGAACTGGCTAATTTCCGAATTTTCCCGTTCCGGACAGGAGTTCGCCCTGTTGTTCATGGATCTGGATAACTTCAAAACCGTCAACGACACCCTTGGCCATGAGATCGGTGACAAACTGCTGCGCAACGTTTCCAGTCTCATCAAACAAGTGCTACGCGAATACGACATCATCGCCCGCGTCGGCGGCGACGAATTTATCATCGTCGTCAACCACCACGGCAACGAACATGAACTCGTCAATATCATTCAACGCGTCATCGAAAAAATCAGCGAAGTGCATTTGGTGGACAACCACCCGGTCAAAGTTTCCGCCAGTGTCGGGGTCGTGCTCTACCCAAAAGATGGCCAAACCATCACCGCGCTCATGAAAAACGCCGACATCGCCATGTACGACGCCAAAAACGCCGGCAAAAACCAGTTCAAATTCTTCACCGAATCCCTGCATCAGCAACTGGTGCATGAAATCGAGTTGGAAAACAACATGCAACGCGCATTGGACAACGACGAATTCGAGCTTTACTACCAACCGAAAATTTCCGTCACCACCGGCAAAGTGACCGGTGCCGAAGCATTGGTTCGTTGGAACGACCCGCAAAGAGGGTTGGTGACACCCAACCATTTCATTCCCGCCGCGGAAAAATCCGGTTTAATGGTGCCGCTCGGCGACTGGGTACTGGAAACGGCGGTTCATCAGCAAATCGATTGGAAAAAGCGTGGATTGGGCGACTTTCAGGTGTCCGTCAACCTGTCGCCGGTGCAACTGATCAACAACAATTTTGAAGGAAAGCTGAACCGACTGATTCAGGAAAGCGGTATCACGCCGAGCAAGCTTGATGTGGAAATGACCGAATCGCAGTTCATGGAAAACTCCGAGCAAAACCTCAGCCTGTTGCACGCCATCCAGCAAAAAGGCATTTCCATCTCGCTGGACGACTTCGGCACCGGTTATTCATCGCTGGCGTATTTGAAAAAATTCCCGATCAACACCCTGAAAATCGACAAAACCTTTATGGACGATTACGACACCGAATCCGGTGCGATTTTCATCGAAACCATTATCAAAATTGCTCAAACATTGGACTTGGATGTGGTGGCCGAAGGCATCGAACATCCGGAACAATTGGATTATCTGGTGAAGACGGGCTGCGAAACCTATCAAGGCTTCTTCTGTTCGCGGCCATTGCCGGCGAAGGAATTTGAAAAGTTTCTGACGATGGAAAAGGCTTGCTGTCACTGACCCGGCCGCTCATCCAAAAACGCCCAGGCCTGGCGGATTTGGCTATTGACTCAAGTCGATAAATAACGTGAACGAATTGCCTGAATCAACGGTTTGAACATGTCGGGCGTTGTGTCCGCCCCGTCCGAATCCGGTTGCACCAACCACTCAAACAACGTCTGGTCACTTTCCGCCAACAAGGTTTCCAAAATTTCCATTTCCGCGACTTGCGATGGAACTTCCGGGTTTAAATCCCGACAATACGCCGAGAGCAAATGCTCAACTTCGGCATTGCCGCGGCGGCAATTCAATTGCAATCGTTTCCATTGCAGTTGGCGCTGTTCGAGGCTATCCGACATCGTTTCTACCATCGTTCCACCGTTCCCCTCAATCCAACTGCTTTTCAACCATCAGACTTTTCAACTCATTGATGGCCTGACTCGGGTTTAACCCTTTCGGGCAACTGGCGGTGCAATTCTGGATATTACGGCAGCGAAAGGTCTTAAACGGATCGTCCAAGGTTTCCAATCGTTCGCGCGTGGTGATGTCGCGGCTGTCCACCACAAAACGCCGCGCCGCCAACAAGGCGGCCGGGCCGTGAAACTTATCCGGGTTCCACCAGAAAGACGGGCAACTGGTCGCACAACAACCGCACAGAATGCATTCGTAACTGCCATCAAGCTTTTCCCGCTCTTCGGGGCTTTGCAGAAATTCATGGTCCAAATCAACGTTTTGACCAGGCCTGGTCGCTTTCAGAAAAGGGTCCACCGCGCGGTAATGGTCGTAAAACAATTCCATGTCGATAATCAAATCGCGAATCACCGGCAAGCCCGGTAACGGTTTCAACACCACCGGATCGCGTAGGCTGGACATTCGCGTAATGCAGCTCAAATGGTTCTCGCCGTTGACGTTCATGCCGTCCGAGCCGCACACGCCTTCCTTGCAGGAACTGCGAAACGCCAGTGTCGGATCCTGTTCGCGCAGTTTATCCAGCGCTTCCAGCAACATCATGTCGTCGCGAATCTCCGCATCCGGCAACTCATAATCCTGCATGTAAGGCTGCTCATCGACTTCCGGGTTGTAACGATAAATGGAAAACCGCATTGTTTTGTCCTTCTGTTTAGTACACGCGAGGCTTGGGTTCGAATCCGGTCACGGTCAACGGCGTGACGCACACCGGCTTATAACGCAAACGATGGCCGTCCAGAAAATACAGGCTGTGCTGCAACCAGTTTTCGTCGTCGCGCTCGGTAAAGTCCACGCGGGAATGCGCGCCGCGACTTTCCGTTCGTTCAATCGCGGAATGCACGGTCGCATACGCCAGCGTCATCAGGTTTTCCAACTCCAGCGCTTCCATGCGCTCCAGGTTGAACGCCCGGCTGCGGTCATGCAACACCGCTTCATCCAAACGCTGTTGAATCGGCTCCAAGGCTTCAATCAACGCCTGCATGGATTCCTGATTGCGGAAAACCCCGCAACCTTCCTGCATGGCGACTTGCAAATCGTGTTTGATGGCGGCAATGGATTCCTTACGCTCATGCGCCGGTGCTTCCCATTTGTTCAGCCGCGCTTCCACCGGTGCCAAATCCAATTGGCGGTCAAAATTTCGGTCGGACTTCTGCAAATTCAGCACCCGCTCGATTTCCTTGGCGGCGGCCCGTCCGAACACGACGATGTCCAATAAAGAATTCCCGCCCAAGCGGTTCGCACCGTGCACCGACACGCAAGCGCATTCGCCCACCGCATACAGGCCCGGCACACTGACTGCCTGACCGCTGTCGTCCAGCGTCTGCACCTGACCGTGGAAATTGGTCGGAATGCCGCCCATCATATAATGCGCGGTCGGGTACACCGGAATCGGGTCGTCGCACATATCCAAGCCCAAAAACGTCAAACCGATGTCGCGAATGCCCGGCAAACGCTTTTTAATCATCTCCGAATCGAGATGAGTCAAATCCAGCAACACATGGTCTTTATTCGGGCCGCAGCCGCGTCCTTCTTTCACCTCGATGGCAATGGCGCGTGACACCACATCCCGCGACGCCAAATCCTTCACATGCGGCGCATAACGCACCATAAAGGCTTCGCCGTCGGCATTGCGCAACACGCCGCCTTCACCCCGCGCCGCTTCCGACAACAACATGCCTTTGTTCGCCACGCCGGTCGGGTGGAATTGCCAGAACTCCATGTCCTGCAACGGCAAGCCTGCACGCAACACCATCGCCAAACCATCGCCGGTGTTGATTTTGGCGTTGGTATTGGTTTTGAATAGCTGGCAAGCGCCGCCTGTGGCCACCATCACCGCGTGAGCGCGTAGCAACTGATACTCGCCGTTTTGCAGGTTCATCACCACCATGCCGCCGATCTGGCCAACTTCATCCTTGACCAAATCCACCGCAAAGAATTCATCGAAAAAGGTCGTGCCCGCCTGAATATTCTGCTGATACAGGGTTTGCAAAATGGCATGTCCGGTACGGTCTGCCGCCGCGCAAGTGCGCGTGGCCTGACTTTCGCCGAAGTTGCGGCTTTGACCGCCGAAAGGCCGTTGGTAAATTTTGCCTTGCTCGGTGCGGGAAAACGGCACCCCGAAATGTTCCAACTCGCGCACGATTTCCGTGGCTTCCCGGCACATGAATTCAATGGCATCCTGATCGCCCAGATAATCACTGCCCTTGACGGTATCGTACATATGCCAATGCCAGTTATCCTCGGTCAAGTTGCCCAAGGCCGCATTAATGCCGCCCTGCGCCGCCACCGTATGCGACCGGGTCGGAAACACTTTCGACACCACCGCCACGCGTAAATCCGACTTGGCCAATTGCAACGCGGCCCGAAGCCCCGCGCCCCCGGCTCCGACAATCACCGCATCAAAATGAAAGGTATCGACCTGCTGCAATGAAACCATTTCGCCTCTCTTCTCTTTATTCTTTAAAATCTCAGCTCGCAACCAACTGCATGGCTAAAAACACGCCATCGGCCAACACCAACAACCACACCAAGGCCCAAAGCCACAAACCGGCTTGCAAGGCTCTGCGCGGCAGATAATCCAGCAACACATCCCGCAACCCGACCCAGGCGTGTACCATTAACAGCCCGAAGGCCAGCAGAGACGGCCACAAAAACAGCCAATGCGACATCGCCGCTTGCACCTGCGCGACCGATTCCGTCGGCGCTTGCCACCAATACAACGCCGCCAAAGGGAAATACACCATCAAATACCAGGCGCTGAACCGTTGCCAAACATGCGCTCTCAAGCCGGATAACACATTCATAACCAGACTCCCGCAAAAATCACCACCGCCCCAACGGCAAACAGCGCCAATAACAGCCGGCCGGATTGCCGCCCTTTTTGCGGCTGGCTTTGCCATTGAAAGGCATTATGTTCCATCATCAAATGCCGTACCCCGGCCAACCAGTGGAACCACAAACTCACGGCGGCAAAAAACCAAATCAATTGCCCCAGCGGATGCGTCAGGGCTTGCAAGGTGTCCGCTCTTTGTTCGGGAAACAAAACCCACAGATTCAACCAGGCCAGGCCGGTCAACAGGAACAACAACAGTCCCACTCCGGTGATGCGGTGCAAAATAGAAAGAATGGCGTTTAACGGAAAGCGAAAGGCGAACAGCTTGAGGTAAACGGGGCGTTTGCCGGGATGGCGATACATAAAGGAACTCCTACCTTTTTACGGCCGCTTCGTAGCGCCGTCGCGTTCATCCCCCGCGAATGACCGGAGGCATGACTGTCCATGAGATAATTCCAAGTATACTCCATACCCAAAATAAGGTTAACCCCACGATTTATAAAATTCACCAGGCCTGGTGATATTGTGTTTTTTACGTATTTCAAATAGAAAAGGAAAAATGGATAGGGTAAGATTGAAATCATCGTGCACTTATAAAAAAACAAAATAAGGAAATATAAATTTGAACTGACGGTTATCTGAACCGTTAATCAAAAGGATAATTAGTGAATAATATTGATATAGGATACGTTATAACGTTTGTTCTCCTTGCCTATGTGACCTTATTGATAATCGGCTGGAAATATATTCAAGTAAAAAAAGCCGCGACGGAAAAGAAAAAAAATGAATTCATGAGCGCTTTAATAAAATCTTTAGAGTCATCAGCAATACACTCTCTTAAAGACGTACAGGATTTATATTTAGCTCATTTTGGACTTGAAGATATTTTGTTTGTCGAGCATGACAAAATCGGACTTTTTCTCAGAAAAATTAAGCTGCACTTTTCAACCCACCCAACGTCAGGACACCTTACTCGTAAAGATTTACTCGAACATGTCAATAGTTTGTTATTGGAATCCGAAAGTGAAGTAAAAAAAGAAAAAGAAAAAGCACCATTCATGGGGGTTCCTACACCTGAAAGAAACTACCTAGAAGATATTTTAGAAATCACCAAACCAGAAGACAAAGCCCTATATAAACAACGATTAGATGATCTCGCCGCATCAATTAAAGTGAGACAAGAAACTACTGAAACGCTAACAAAAGAGCAGTCCGACTCACTTAATTGGACAAAAAGAGGCTTATACGCAACTATTATATTCTCAGCTATATCAATAGGGCTTACTGTTTGGCTTTCAGGCACATTCAATATACATTAGAAGCATATTCGACGGCCTACGGAGATAACCCAAAAGCCTAGGAAACCATCAATGATTGATTTTACGAGTATTTACAACAATATTTTAATAGCTGTACTGTCTCCTGCTTTATTCGCTATTGGCTACTTATATCGTTCAAGGAAAGAGAACCTAAAAAATAGGAAAATAGCGCTCTATATACTTCTTGAAATTTGGCATAGAATTTCGATTTTTTACAAAAAAAATTTCGATGATGTATTCGATCAAATAGTTAGTGAAATAAAAGAACAATTTCCCAGAGAAGATATATCGGAAAATGAAATTCGCGAATCTAAAAACTATTTCACACCGATACTAATGGAAAAAGTTAGAGAAATGGCTCTTTCCGATTTAGATAATTTTCAAGAAAAGTATCAAGAAGCTGTTTCTCTTATTTCTTCTGATGATCCGATTTTTGCATATAAAATAGGCTCTGCAAGTGAGACAAAGAAGTTTTTGAAGTTTCTTGATTCTTATTTAGAAAAATCATTTTCACCAATAGAAGAAAATGATATTGGCAATAAATTATCTCAATCACTTAAAACCAACATGACAAGACATGCTGAGCTAAGAGCTATAAAAGATCTTGAAACTGACATTAAAAAACTTTCTTTTAAAGTAAGTCTCTCCACTTATTTATCTTCCATTTATACAATTAGAACGCGCAGAAAAAAATTAGCAAAACTTAAAAACAGTGAGGTTAAGAATTTAGTTAAAAATATCCTAACTCCAGCAGTAACAGATTTTAATAAGTCAATTTCTCCCTCCGCTAACACACAAAACTGATTGCAGCCGAGATAGATACCTGATCAGCTTGCGTTTTGCAAGAATAGCTTGTCCTGACGGTTATCATCCATAAGACCTAACCCCACCCAAAACTTAATCAAAACCACGTATAAAAATAATTTTCAGGGCATTAAAATTTCCATACTCCATCGCCTATTGAAGGCATGTTATGATGCAGACTCACTACACTACGGAGGCCCCCATGAAAGCATCGGATCTGTTTGTCAAAGCGCTGGAAGCCGAAGGCGTGGAATACGTTTTCGGCATTCCAGGTGAAGAGAACCTGGATTTACTCAATTCCCTCAAAGATTCCCAAATCCAAGTTATCGTCACCCGCCACGAACAGGCCGCCGGCTTCATGGCCGCCACCTATGGCCGCCTTACTGGGATGGCCGGGGTTTGCATGTCCACCCTCGGACCGGGCGCCACCAACCTGGTCACCGCCGCGGCTTACGCCCAACTCGGCGCCATGCCGATGGTGATGATCACCGGGCAAAAACCCGTCAAAACCAACCGACAGGGTCAGTTCCAGATTGTCGATGTGGTGGATATGATGCGCCCCATCACCAAATACACCTGCCAGATTCACAGCGGCCATAACATTCCGGCACGCATCCGCGAAGCCTTCCGTTCCGCCAAGACCGAACGCCCCGGAGCCTCGCATTTGGAATTACCGGAAGACATCGCCCGCGAAGAATCGGATTCGCCGGTGATTCAACAAGGCATGCACCGCCGCCCGCTGGCGGAAGACAAAGCCGTGCGAAATGCGGTGGAAATGATTCAACGCGCCAAGCGTCCGTTGATTATGATTGGCGCCGGCGCCAACCGCAAAACCGCCGGGAAGATGCTGCGCCAATTCATCGACAAGACCGGCATTCCGTTTTTCACCACTCAAATGGGGAAAGGCGTGGTGGACGAACGCCATCATTTGTATCTGGGCTGTGCCGCCCTGTCCGATAACGATTTCGTGCATTGCGCCATCCGCAATACCGATTTGATTATCAATGTCGGTCACGATGTGGTGGAAAAGCCGCCGTTCTTTATGGAACAGGACGGCTTCAAGGTGATTCACATTAACTTCACCAATGCGTCCGTCGACCCGGTGTATTTCCCGCAAGCCGATGTGGTGGGCGATATCGCCAACAGCATTTATCAAATCAAAGAACGCATCGAACGCCAGGACACCTGGAATTTCGACTGTTTTATGGAAGCCAAGCGCCAAATCGACAAAAACCTGTTGGAAGGCACCAACGACGGACGCTTCCCGATGTATCCACAGCGCGTGGTGGCGGACATCCGAAAAGTCATGCCCGACGACGGTATGATTACGCTGGACAACGGCATCTATAAAATCTGGTTTGCGCGTAACTACCTGGCCTATCAGCACAACACCATTTTGCTGGACAACGCGCTCGCCACCATGGGCGCCGGTTTACCGTCGGCCATCGCGGCCAAGTTGGTGTATCCGGAACGCCGGGTCATGGCCATCTGCGGCGACGGTGGTTTTATGATGAATTCACAGGAAATGGATACTGCCGTGCGCCTCAAGCTGGATTTAGTCGTCGTCGTGCTTAACGACAACGCTTTCGGCATGATTAAGTGGAAACAGGCCAATATGGGCTTCGAAGATTACGGACTGGACTTGAACAATGCCGATTTCGTAATGTACGCACAAAGTTATGGCGCCAAGGGGCACCGCATCCACAAAGCCGACGACTTGATTCCGACCTTGGAAGGCTGTTTTGAAGATGGCGGCGTGCATCTAGTCGAAATTCCAATGGATTACAGCGAAAACAACCAAATCTTGAATCATGACATTAAAGAGCTCAGCCAAGCGGTTTCGGAACAGATAAAAACCCTACTTTAAAAATGTTTCTCAAATAAAAACCTTTCTCAACCACTTGGTTTATCGCTGGGCTTATGATAAGGTGCGTTCGCAGAGTAAATTTTCTTTAATTAAAGTTTAACCACAGTAAACTTAAGGTTAAAATAAAATTAAAATACTCAGCGCACGCAGTACATAACAAGAAACATCGGACGTTTCCGGGGGAGCCATATCATGTTTGATTTCAGCCGTTCACTCAAGGCCAAAGTCATTGGAATTTCGACGCTGGTCGGTATCATCATTGCGTTTTTAGTCGGCCTGACCATGTATCTGACAACGGTCAAGCCGGTGCCTGCACAGGTCGAAAAACGCATCTTCAAAGAAATGACCGCCTACATTGATGCGCAGGTCGATTTGAAAGTCAAAGGCGGCATTATCGGTGCCACCATGATTACCCTGCAAAACAGCATCATCCAATCCCTCGCGGTGGAAGATCGCGATGCGCTGAAACCCTTTTTCGCCAACATCAAAGCCGGATTTGCCCGCAAGACCGGCTTCAAGAATATCGCCACCCAGCTGATTACCTACGATGGCCGCTCGCTCATCCGCTCCTGGGATTTGGAAAATTACGGTCAGAACGTCTCCAATAACCCGCTGATTCAGAAAGTCATGAAAGAGAAAAAAGCCTATGGTGCGCTGGGTGTCGGCGCGCGCGGCATTGGTGTTATTGCGGTATCACCGATTTTTGAAGATGACTCGGTTCTGGGTTACACCACTCTGGTACAAGGCATGGCTTCCGTCGCTAAAGATTTCCGCGCCAATGAAGGCGGCGAATGGGTCTTGCTGGTTGATAAACGTTACATCGACCAGAAATACGGCAACATGCCAATCATCGAAAAGAACGAAACCATCACCGACAATTATCTGCTCGCCAGCAACCGCTGGTTTGATGCGGATGCGGTGTCGCTGGTCAAGGCCAGTTATCAACCGACGGATGGCATGGCTCGCCACTTATACACCACCCAAGGCAAAGTCGTCATCGACATTCCGGCCATCGACGAGTCGGGCGACGTCATGGGGCGTCACCTGTTCATTCTGCCGGAAACCGAATACACCGGACCAATCAACACCGCGATGAACAACGCTTGGATGTCGTTGGCCGGTGTCATTCTGGGCGTGCTCGTGTTGACGATTGCCCTGATCATTACCGTTACACGCATGGTCATCAACCCGCTGAAACGCGTGCAAAAAGTCACCGGGCAAATCATTGAAAGCGGCGACTTCGCGTTACGCGCGCCGGTCAACAGCCAGGATGAAGTCGGTCGTACCGGCGACGCCATCAACCAGCTTCTGGAACAGGTCTCGCAAGCCTTGACCCAAGCCAACCAAACCGTCGGCGCCATCGCCAAAGGCGATTTCTCCAAACGTCTCAACGGCGATTACAAAGGCGATCTGGAAACCTTGCAAACCGGCATCAACGAAAGCGTCGACATCATCGACCAGGTGATGAACGAACTGTCCGGCGTGATGCAAGCCATGCGCGACGGGCGTTTTGATGTCTCACTCTCTAACCAGGGCGAAGGTGAATACCGCAAAATGATGGACAATGCCCAACAGGCGATGTCCGAAACCAACAGCATCATCACCGAGATCAATGCGGTGATGGAGCACATGCGCCAAGGCGAGTTCCAGCACCGTGTGCAAGTGAGCGCCAGCGGCGACCTGGACAGCCTGAAACAACGCATCAACGAATCCTTGTCCACATTGGACGAGGCCGTTTCCGACATCACCCGCGTGGTGGTCGCACAAAGCGAAGGTGACTTGACGCAAACCATTGATGCCGAATACCAAGGCGATTTGATGCGTTTGAAAAACGCCGTCAACCAATCCTTGCAGAAGTTGTCGGACATCGTTTCCCAATCCATTATCACCTCGCAAGTCGTCAACACCGCTTCGGAAGAAGTGGCGAAAGGCGCATTGGATTTGAGTTCCCGCGTACAGGAGCAAGCTGCCGCCATCGAGCAAACTTCGGCCACCATGGACGAAATGAACTCGGCGGTTCAGAACAACACCGACAACTCGCAACAAGCCGCGTCGGTGGCGCAAAAAGTGCAGACCGAATCCGAGCAGGCGTCCAAAGTGATGCAACAAACCATCACCGCCATGAACACCATTCAGGAGTCGAGTCACAAGATTTCCGAGATTGTCACCCTGATTGACAGCATCGCCTTCCAGACTAACCTGCTCGCGTTGAACGCCGCAGTGGAAGCGGCCCGAGCCGGTGATCACGGGCGCGGTTTCGCCGTTGTGGCCGGTGAAGTGCGTGCGCTGGCCCAGAAATCGGCCGACGCCGCCAAGGAAATCAACAGTCTGATTACCGAAAGCGTACAACGCATTGACGAAGGCACGCATTTGGCTGGCGAATCCGGTGAAGTCATCGGCAACATCACCCAGATGATCAATGAAATGTCGTTGATGATTAACCAGATTGCGCAAGCCTCGACCGAGCAAGCGCAAGGTGTGGAACAAGTGCATAAAGCCATCGGTGAAATCGACGCCACCACGCAACAAAACGCCGCCTTGGTGGAAGAAACGTCCGCCGCAGCCGAAAGCATGAGCGAACAGGCCACCGATTTGAGTCACAATATGGCCTTCTTCAAAACCAATACGGCCGGTCAGCCGAAGGTGAATAAACCCGCCGCGCTATCGGCTCCGAAGCCGACACTGGAAGCGCCAAAGTCTGCGGCCCCCAAAACGGAGGCACCGGCCAAACCGGCTCAGGCGGAAAAACCGGCCGACAAGCCAACGGAAACGGCGAAATCGATTACGCCGCCCCCACCGCCAAGCGCCGATGAATGGGAAGACTTCTAAACGCTTCCGCTTTCCGTTCCAACCAAAAACGCCCGGTTCACCCGGGCGTTTTTGTTTCCAAAGTGAACAATGCTTACTGTAACGGTAAATAAATATCCGTCACCAGTTCATGCTCGTCCACTTCCGGAAACAGGTTCCGATAACGGACAAAACACGGAAAATCCCGCAAGCTTTCACCACTCTCCGGCAACCAATCGCGATATAGAAAATACACGCTGGTGTCCATAGCATCGTGCGAGCCGTAATGCACCAGATGCGCACAACGCCCCGGTGGAAGTTCTTTATTCATCACGCCCTGAGGGTTGTCCGGAATCGCCGCTTTGACCGAGCCGCAGATATCGAACCGGAAATCCTCCGGTGCCACCGCGGCCGGGTCATCATATAAAATGCCGAAGCTGTCGCTGGTGTCCACCGGCGAATGGCTTGTCTGTTTGCGCCATTCGATAAAGCTCGCAATCGACTCATTCAATTGCTCATGCGACGCGCGGTGCTCTTTCACCGCAATCAATGTTTTGGGGAAATCGATGATTTCCACGGTTTTCGTTTGCATCGTTTGGTTTCCTTTTCTTGACGTTTCTGGATATTGTTGATGCCAAGAAACCCAATTCGGCTGCTTTCGAAACTGCGACGGCGTCTGCCCGAACGTTTTCTTAAACGCCCGTGAAAAGGCTTCCGAACTTTCAAATCCGGCCTGTAACGCCACATCCAACACGCGAAACTGTGGATAAAACGCCAACTGATACGACGCCCGTTTCATGCGCATTAACTGGATAAACCGGAAAACATTAATGCCCATGGCCTGCGAAAACTGCCGATGGAAATGGAATTTTGAAAAGTGCGCCACGTCGCATAACACCGCTAAGGATAAATCGTCATCGAGATGCTGCTCGATGTAATCACAAACTCGGTTCATACGCTGAAAATAAGATGCACGGCTCACTTAACAATTCCCTCTTCTTGACGGCCTCTATTATGTCCGTGCCTCGACCCGACATCCTGACCGAAATTGCGCAATTCGAAAAAGGCCCAGGCCTGGTCAAAAACCGGAATCGGCGGACTGTGCCCGGTGAAGTGTATCTTGACGATAATACTGTTTGAGTTGCTCGTATACGCCGGGGAAATGCTGTTTGAATCGCTTCGGCGCAGTGAAAAAATACTCGGTGGTGACCGCGAAAAATTCTGCCGGAGACGTGGCGGCATAAGGATTAATGTCCGGGTTATGGTAATGCGCCAATTGCGCCTGCAAATGCTCGAACGCCTGACTAAAAGCTTGCGTCCAAACCGCGCGGTTCATCTCCGCATGCAGTGGCGGCATGCCATTGGCTTTGCCGTTCAACATATCCAGTTTGTGCGCGAACTCATGCAACACCACATTGTGACCGGGGTGGTTTTCCGACAATTCCGCTTCGGCTTCGTCCCAAGCCAAGACCACCGGCCCGTCGTACGACCAGGACTCCCCCGCCAGAACGTTATCCTCCTGCCGCACCAAACCGAGTTCATCGTGCGCTTCGCGCCGGACGCGAAAGGCGCTCGGATAAACGATGATGTCATTGCAGCCATCCAAGGTGTCCAACCCCAAATTCAACACCAAGAGCGCCGCCTGAGCGGAAATAGCCGCCCCCATGTCCGGCGTCACCACCTGCCCTTGCGCGCCTTTGAAATATTTGCGATGCAAAAACACCGTCGCCATTTCCCGCAACCGAGCCTTTTCCACCGCACTCAAACCGTGAAACAACGGGTCAGTCGTCATCAAAGCATGCCAGGTTTCATGCGGAATCGGGAAACGTTTGAGAATCCGCCGAACGCAGAAATGTTCGAGCCACTTGGCAATCATCGCGTCACTCCATCCGCTTATCGTTGCCCATCTCTTCTAACGCTTGATTAATGCGCTCTGTCAGATAATAAGGCACGTAATCGTAAGCACCGGAATTGACCATGCGTTTGCCGATTTCACTGCCGTCGGCATCGACAAAGACAATGGTCGGAAAGGTGGTGACATTATAGAGTTCTTGGAAAAAAGCATTCTCGACCGGCTCGCCGTAAAAATCGCGGATGGTTTCGTCCTTGGCATCGACACGGATTTCCACCATGTGGACGTAACCGTCCAGCAAGCCGTTTTCAATCATCGGCAAGATGGCGGCGTCCTTCAGCTTTTCGCACGCGCCGCAACGCACCCGGTTGAAATAAATGGCGATGGGCTGTTTATCCTGTTTGGCTTGCTTGGCCAGTTGTTGGAAGTCCTCGGCCGGATTCAACGCCCAAGCATCGGCCCAAGCCGTCATCGGCGATACCCCTAACCCAGCTAATAAAACCATCGCCAACCAGCCTGCAGCAGACTGTTTTATAACCTTTCGTCTCATCCTAATCCGGCCTCGTGTTACATCCATGAAAAATTGCATTCCATGGATTTTACACTGGCGGGCACTATTTTTCCCGAATCAAGGCCTCGATTTGTTGAAGCGTGGCCGGATCATCCCATTCGTGCCCGCCAAACAAGGCATAGCGAATGGTTCCTTTTTTGTCGATGACGTAAGTGCTCGGATAGGCGAAAACCCGCCAGGCCTGCACGGCGGAACCTTTCGGGTCCAGCAGGATGGGGAAGTTCACCGGATGCTCGGTCAGAAACGACTCGATTTGCGGTTTTTCCTCCGCTAGATTGGCGGCGAGAATTTCAAACGGCTGGCCTTTTAAAGCGGTTTTCAAGCGGGTCATGGACGGAATTTCATGCACACAAGGCGGGCACCAACTGGCCCAGAAGTTCAACAACACCACCTGCCCGCGATAGTCTTTCAGGTTGTGCGTCGTGCCTGCCATATCCACCAATTGCAACGGACGGTTTTGCGGCCCGGTGTAGGGTTGCAAGCCCACCGAATCCGGTTTTGCCGCGACGTCAGGCCTGGTCGTTTTATCGGTTTCGACTGTTTGGTTGGATTCAGAAGCCGTTTGACGCGTCGCGTCCATATAAGGAATCAACGTGTGGATCGCCGACAGCACATCCTGCAACAAGGTTTTCGCTTGCGCGTTTTCCACCGCCAAAGCATCAGGACGGAAATAATAACGGTCGCGCACCTCCGGCATGAGCCGTAGAAACACGTCCGAGCCGCTCGCTCCCAAGGTTTGTTGTAATTCCGGCAAATGCCAACGCCAAGGGGACAGTTCCGCCTGAATCACATACACCGGCGCATCCAAGCGCGACACCGCCGGCCAATAATGTGCCTTCTGCCCGGCTTGAGGGGTTTCGACATACAGATTCGGATTAAGCAGAATCACCGCGACATCCGATTGCGGCGTTTGCATCGCCTCGACCAGTGCTTTCACCGCCAACGCCGCGCCCTGATTGGCGCTGACGACAATCAGCGGCAACCCTTGCGCTTTCAAACGCTGGATTTCCTCAGCGATGACGGACGGCGGAATGCGCTCCAAACTGCTGGTAGTGGCGGGCAGAAAAAAGCTCTCAAACACATTCGGCAAGGTGACGGTCAACCCTTTATCGGCCAACGCTTTGGCCAAACGGCGCTCTTGCGGCAAAACACCATGCTCGGACGGCACCCACAACACATTGGCTCGCGGTTGTTCCGCTTCGAACACCAACGACTCCAACTCGCCTTCTACTCCGGTTTCCGCACGTGCCTCCAACACTGTGCCCGCCGCTTCGGCCGCCCAGCTTGACGGCCCGCTCAATACCAGTAAACACGGCACTATCCAGTATGGCATCCATCGCATCCTTATCCACCTCTTTCCCATCCAGGGTTTTATCGACTCGGGTTTTGATCAAATTATACCGCTCGACCACCCACAAACCATTAGGGGAAACCCGATAAAAGCCCGATACCAATCAATAACCTTACTTTAAGTATTTGAATTTTATAGCGCAACCTTCTATATTGACACCTTAACCAACGGTTGCCGGCGCAGACTATGGTAATATTGGTCGGGCCGATTTCAAAAAACGGACGTTTTCGATTATGTGGCGTAAACTCAGCATTCAACTGCAATTGATGACTTTGATGATTGCCGTCACCGTCACGGTGGCGCTCAGTTCGCTTGCCGTCGCTTTCTGGCTCGACATAAAAGAACGCAAGTTTCTCGCCATTGAGCTCACCAACACCGTCAAAAACGCTCTTGATCAGGACTTGATTAACGGCCTCACTCAGAAAGACCCTGCTCTTTTCGTTAACCTCAAACGGCGCTTGCAAGGCTTCCCGAAAATCGACCGCGTACTGGTATTGAGCACCTCCGATGACGTCATTTTCAACTACCAGCACAGTGACGAACACTACAACGATCTGGTGCAGAAAAGCACCGACAAGCCGCGTTTTTCAGGCGAAGACCTGTATATCCGTTACCCGCTCACCGATGGGTCGCAGCAATACGGTTCGGTGACCTTTATCGTCGATATCAAATCCTTCGCCACCCAGTTTCGACAACACCTGATTTTTTTGGTGATGGCACTGCCGGTTGAATTGTTGCTGGCGATGATTCTGGCCTGGTGGATCAGCCGAAGCTACAACCAGCCGTTTACGGTGTTGGTGGAGGCGATGAAACGCAGTGATGTCGCCAACAACCGCTTCAAACGGGTTGAAACCGAGGCCCAGAACGAAGTCGGCGACCTGTTCGACGGCTATAACCACATGATCGAACGCATCGAAACCACCACCCGACAAATCCGTTTCCAATCCGAACACGATGCCCTAACCGGCCTATACAACCGCTTTTACATCGAAAATCGTTTGCGCCAAGCCCTTACCCAAGAAAGCGACAAGCCGCACCTGCTACTGTGTTTCGACCTCGACCGTTTCAAACTCATCAATGACGCAGCCGGTTACCGCGCCGGTGATGAACTCCTGAAAATGCTGGCACACAGTTGTCAGGAACAATTGCCTGACAAAGCGGTGATGGCTCGCCTCGGCGGCGATGATTTCTACGTTTTGTTGCCGGACACCGAGGCCGAGACCGGATTGAAGCAAGCGGAAAATTTACGGCAGTTGCTGGCCGACTACCGCTTTACCTGGGAAGGTTCGGCCTATTCGGTGTCCGCCACCTTCGGCGTAGTATGTTTCCGGGCGCACGACTTCACACTCGACGAACTGGTCAAAGCCACCGATTCAGCCTTTGCCGAAGCCAAATCACGCGGCCGCAACCAACTGCATCTGTATCAGCCCGACGAAGGTTACACCGAAAACCATCAACACCAGGTTCAGGTCGCCGGTTGGATAAAGGATGCCCTCAAGGCGACTCCCGATTCACACCCCAGCCCCGGGACGGCCCGTTTCGAGCTCTACGCCCAGGCCATCAAACCGTTACAAACCCAAACCTCGCAACTCGGTTACGAAGTGCTGCTGCGGATGCACGACGATCAAGGTCGTTTGATTGCACCGGATAATTTCCTCCCCACCGCCGAGCGCTACCAACTGATGACCGAAGTCGATATCTTCGTTCTCAACACCTACGTCGACACGGTGATGCAACAGCCGGCGCATTTGGACAAACTCGGTCTCGTACACGTCAACCTGTCCGGTTCCAGCCTCAATCATCCGGACTTCCAGTCCAACCTCAAACACCTGATCCAAACCCGCGATTTCCCCTGGCACAAATTGGAACTGGAAGTCACCGAAACCGCGGCGGTGGATAACTTCAACCAGGCCGTCACCTTCATTGAATACTGCAAATCGCAAGGCATCGGTCTGGCACTGGACGACTTCGGCACCGGCATGTCGTCATTCGAATACCTCAAAAGCCTGCCGTTCGATGTGGTGAAAATCGACGGCAGTTTCGTCAAGGACATGCATTCCGACCCGACCGACCACGCCGTCATTCGCTACATTCAGGAGATCAGCGCATTACGCCACCAAAAAACCGTGGCCGAATACGTTGAGACCGAGCAGGATGTCCAGGCGCTGACCGACATCGGCGTCACCTACGGCCAAGGCTATTTCCTCGGCAAACCCAAACCGCTGACGGATTGGTTCTAACGGGGGACTCATGGTTTTACGGCTTCTGATTTATTTGCTGGTCGGCTTGTTTGTCGTGTGGTTTTTCACCGTCGGCTTAGAGCGTATCATGACGCCGCCCAAAGACCTGTCGGATATTCCTGCCCTGCAAAAAACCTACCAGAAAACGCCCGCCATTCGCCCGGTCACACTGCAAATGGCGCAAGCGCAGGAAGCGGAAGCTTTACGATACCTCAACCGCATTCGTCAATCCTTGCAGCTCAACCCGCTCAGCGGCAATGCCAAACTGGCCGAGGCGGCCCGTCATCACGCCAATTACTCCACACTGAACAATATTCAGGCGCACCCGGAACAGCCAGGCCTGGCCGGTTTCACGGGTGAAACGCCGCAATTGCGCGCCAACGCCGCCGGATACCAAAGCCCGGTCGCAGAAGTCATCGCCTACAATCACGCCAGCCCCTACCCGATGGTGGACGACCTGATGTCCGCCATCTATCACCGACTCGGGCTGCTGAACATGACTCAGGACCAAATCGGCATCGGCGTGGCGGGTAACGGCGAAGGCCAGGTCAAATCCGCATTGGTCGGACTGCTGGGCAATAAAGCCTTGGAAGCGCTATGCGAGCAACCGCCAACCCCCAAACCGGGGGCCTTGGCGTTCACCCAACTCTGCCCGTCCGGCGCACCCATTCCGAAGCGTGCTGTGGCCCAAGCCATGAGTGCCGTCGCCAAAACCAACCCCAAACTGGTGGCCTGGCCCAAATCCGGCGCCAGCGTGCCACCGGTGTTTTATGAAGAAAGCCCCGACCCATTACCGGAGTGCAATGTCAGCGGTTATCCGGTGCACGTGCAAATCAACCCCATTTTTGTCGGCCGCATCCAACTCGATGCCGACAGTTTTAAACTGTACGAATTGGAGGATGAGAAGTCCCGCCCGGTCAAAGCCGCTGCGATTTTCGGCAACCGCAAGGACCCAAATCGACAGGAGGATGCTCCGGCGCCGAATAAAGACCAGTGGATCGCATTTTTCCCGCAACAGCGTTTGAACTGGAACAGCCGTTATCAGGCGGAAATCCAATATCGGGAAAATCACACCACCAAAACCATGCGTTGGAACTTCTTTACCGAAAAACAGCCAAGCCTGGTGGAAATCCGCCACAGCCAAACGCTTAGCATCCGTGAAGGCCAGACGCTCACCCTCTACTTCCCGCCCAAGTCTTGTCACAACCCGGACGGCATTCGCCTGCAACGCCAGATTCCGCCCGGCATCAACGCCCAAGCTCGCTTTGTGGACGGCGAAACATTACAAGTGACCTTGAAGTCCGCCCCATTCGGCGGGGCCTTTAACCTACGCTATCAGCCGGGCGATATTCAAATCCGCTTTGAAGTGGATTCCTAACGTCTAAATGCCCCCACATCTAAAGCAGACGTCCGTAATGATTTCCGTTAAAATGCCGGTATGACTTCTTCCAATGCACCAAGCAACCCGGCTCAAATTTGGGCCGATGACTTATGCACACAGCTGGAACAACAGCGCCACCGTGCCTGCTTGGTGCTTTGCGGTTCAGCCGATTGGCACCAGGCCTGGTTAAAACGATTGATTCGTCCCGACTGGCAAGGCGTGTTCATTAGCGAAACCAGCCCACACCCGCAAGCGACGCCCCAAAACCCCAAACAACTCCGCCACCTGCTCGGGCAAGAAACCGATTTTGCCGTGTTTGATGCCGATGCCGGTTTGGAAGCCGATGCCCTCGGCATTGTCGGCGGATTGATTCGCGCGGGCGGTTTGTGCTTGATCTGTCTGCCGCCGAAAGCGGATTTTCTGAATCATCCCAACCCCGCTTTGGCGGCGTTTTTGAACTACCCCCTGACGCCGGAAGACAGTTTAAAAGGCTTCCAGGCGCACCTGTGGCACCAACTCCACCAACACGCGCTTTGGTTGGAAGAAGACCAAATCGACCCGGCCTGGCCAGATTTACAGAACTTACCGTCGGCGCCCTCAACACCGCCGTTAAACCGCGACGTCACCCAACCGACCGTGGACCAGGCGGTGGCCTTACACGCCATTCAACATGTGGCCTTCGGGCATCGCAAACGCCCGTTACTCCTCACCGCCGACCGAGGCCGAGGCAAATCGACCGCATTGGGAATGGCGTGCGTCGCATTGTTACTGGCCGGAAAGCGGCGTATTACGCTTTCCGCCGCGCGCTTACCGCAAGTTCAAAAAGCCTTTGACGCCGTTGAAAGTGCACTGCCGCGCCTGCAACAGGCCGGGTTCCATGTCTGTGAAAAACGCCCAGGCCTGGTGATATTTGACATTGACCGAAAACCGGCGGAAATTTGTTTCCGCGCGCCGGATGACTTAATCCGCGCACCGGCCGACACCGAACTGTTGCTGGTGGACGAAGCCGCCCATTTGCCGCTACCAATGCTGTTTGCACTGTTGAAAAGCCATTCCAGAACGGTTCTGGCCAGCACCGAACAGGGGTATGAAGGCTCGGGCCGCGGCTTCCGCCTGAAATTGACCGAACATCTTGATACCCATTATCCGGGCTGGAAACGCCACACCCTGACCTCGCCGATTCGCTGGGCAGACAAAGACCCGCTGGAAAACACGCTGAACCAACTGTTTTTGCTGGACACTGCTCCGGAAAAAGACATCACCGATCCAACCCTGATTCGTCAGGTGCAAATCGAACGCATCAACCACCCGGCCGAACTGGCCCAACCAGACAACCGTGCCGACTTACAACGCCTGTTCCAACTGCTGACCCAAGCCCATTACCAAACCCGCCCCAACGACTTGATGCAGTTATTGGAGATTCCCAATCAACAACTCTGGGTGGCCCGTGCGCAGGGGCAAATCGTCGCCGTGCTGTTTGCGGTGGGCGAAGGCGGCTTGCCGAATGAACCCGGCCGCCGCTTTCAAGGCCACCTGTTCCCGCAGTTGTTAAAACGCCACACCCATCACCCGGACTGGTTGTCATTAAACGGCTGGCGCATTCAGCGTTTGGCGGTCTGGCCGTCCGTACAGCGTCTCGGGTTAGGGTGCCAGTTGACGGCGCACTTTATCGAAGCCAATCAAGCCGAGGCCGACACCCTGTCTGTCAGTTTCAGCGCCGACGCCGGGCTGATTCGCTTCTGGACCTCGCTGGATTTTCAGCCATTACATCTCGGCTTAAAACGCGATCAAGCCAGCGGCCAGCACTCCGCCGCCTTGTGTTATCCGCTGACGGAAAAGGCGGCGCGACTGACCCAACAAGCCCAACAGCAATTCCAATCCGAATTCGCCTGGAACCTGACCCAGCCCTTCCAGCACCTGGAAAGCGATTTGGCTCTGGCAATTCTCCGCGGGCAACCGCCCGCCTTGCCAAGCCATTTTCCAAACGGTTACCTGCAAGACCAACCCTTTGAAAGTGTGGCTTTTGCCTTACGACAATGGACGCTGGGCCAACTCACGCAACTGGAAGATTCGGACACGCTCGCGCTTTGGTTTCGAAAAGTCGTCCAGCACCAGGCCTGGTCAGATGTCGTTGCCGCGTCACCTTTCCCACACCGCAAAGCGCTGGAAGCCCACTTCAAAAACTGGTTAGCTGAACAACTGGCACCGATTTAGTCGCCTTTTTCTCCCCCGCGTCAAAACGCGCCTTCAACCCTCTTTATCTCTCTCGATTGATAAATTTCATGCGAATCCGGCATATAAGGGTTGCTCTAATCATTTATTTGAATACAATAATCATTATCATTAATATTAACTTAAGCGCTTAATCTATCTTATCAACTAAACGCCGGTAAACGAACCGGGCCGACGGTATTGAGCGCTCTTCGGCCAACTTGGACACTGAATTGATATGGACATTTTAAAACTCTATCTCGACATTACGGTTTTCAGCCTCCTGGGCTTGATGGCGTTCGTCGCCACTTGGTTCACGCTGGAGCGTCTGCTCGCTTACCGCAAGGTCGATGTCACCACCTACAAACATATCGATTTACTGACCGTTGACCTGACCCGTAACCTGACGATGATTTCCACCGTGGGCGCTAATGCGCCTTACGTCGGATTGCTGGGCACGGTACTGGGTATTTTGGTGACGTTTTACGAGCTGGGCATGTCCGGCACCATGAACACCAGCGATATCATGGTCGGCTTGGCGCTGGCACTGAAAGCCACCGCCGGCGGTATTGCCTTGGCAATTCCAAGCATCATTGCCTATAACCTGTTAATGCGCCGCGTCGACGTTTTCCAGGCCGAATACCGTGCTTACGAAGCCCTGAACAACACCGGAGCGACGCGCGAATGAAACGCTTCGACGACATCAATGTCATTCCATTGATTGACGTCATGCTGGTACTGCTGGCCGTGGTGCTGACCTCGGCCAGTTTTATCGTGCAGGATTCGCTGAACATCAAATTGCCGGAAACCGAAAGCACCACCGAATACGTGCCACCGAAAGAGAAAGTGGTGAATTTCGCCATTGATGCCGACGGCCAATTGTTTATGGATGAAAAACCGACCCAATACCCGGCGTTGCCGACCGTTTTGAAGCCGCTGAACCCGAAAACCCCGCTGGTCATTAAAGTGGACGACAAAGCGGAATTCGGACGATTCATTCAATTGGTGGACGCCCTGAAAGCCCATAACCTGACCAATCTGACGTTTTTAACCGAAAAAGCGCAGAGCGAATAGGAGGCCAAATATGCCAAAACGCACCCATACATCGCTCAAAGCCTTTGTGCTGACTCTGTTTCTATACAGCTCGGCTATCCTCGCCGCCGTCTGGCAATTCGACAGCCTGACCTACAGCGAAAAAACGCCGAACGTTCGCGAAGTGCCGATTAACATCAGCATGTATCAGACGCCAACACCGGTCAAGCCGGTTAAGGCCGTTGAACCACCGAAGCCTAAGCCTGCCGAGCCGGTAGAAGAAACCGTAACCGAACCGGAACCCATTGCGGAAATTCCGAAGCCGGAGCCAATTGCCAAGCCCAAACCAGCTAAGCAACCGAAGCCAGAACCTAAAAAAGTGGTCAAAAAAGAGATTCAAAAAGTCGTTAAAAAGCCGGTCGAAAAACCGAAACAAACAGCCAAAAAAGCGCCGACTCAGCCGGTGAAAAAAGTGGCGAAAGCCGCAACGCCGAAAGTGGTTGAACCGCAACCGGTGGAAAAAACCATTACCGAACAGCCCGCGCCTCCGACTTACAGCGCCTCGCAAATCGCCGATGCCGAAGACCGCTATCTTTCCGAACTGAGTCGCACCCTGGCGCAACTGGCGCAGGACAGTTATCCGCGACGTGCCAAACGTCGTCACTGGGAAGGCGAAGTGGTGCTGAAGTTCGTGCTCTATCGTAATGGCGACATCAAACAGCTTCAGATTGTCGACGGCGATCGTCGCACCGTTTTAAACGACGCGGCTGTTGGCATCATTAAAGACAAAATGGGAATGCGTTTCAAACCCTTCTATAAGGAAATCGAACGTAACCAATGGCACCTGACGGTGCCGGTCAACTTCTCATTGAACTGATTGAAGCATCGAAAAAAGACAAGGGCGGGATGAATCCCGCATCAGGCGCTGAACACCACCGTTTTGTTGCCGTGAATCAAAACCCGGTCTTCCAGGTGATAACGTAAACCGCGGGACAACACGGTTTTTTCGACATCCCGGCCAAGACGGCGCATATCGTCGATGCTGTGGGAGTGGCTGACGCGAATCACGTCCTGCTCGATAATCGGCCCCGCATCGAGCTCTTCAGTCACGTAATGGCAGGTTGCGCCAATCAATTTCACGCCGCGCTCGTAGGCTTGGTGATACGGCTTAGCCCCGACAAAGGACGGCAGAAAGCTGTGGTGGATATTGATTACTTTTCCGGCGTAATCCACACACATTTGCGGCGGTAGAATCTGCATATACCGCGCCAGCACGATGACATCGGCGTCGTACTGCGCCACCAGTTCCTGCGATTTCGCGAAGGCTTCCGGTTTGGTGTCCGGTGTCACCGGCACATGATGGAACGGAATGTCATACCATTCCACCATGCGGCGCAAGTCGTCGTGATTGGCGATAACGCAGGCGACTTCACCCGGCAAGTCGCCTTCGTGCCAGCGGTACAATAAGTCCGCCAGACAGTGCGATTCTTTCGACGCGAACAGTGCGATGCGTTTCGGCTGGGCCGAATCGGTCACCTGCCAATCCATTTGAAAACGTTCCGCAATGGTGGCGAATTTCGTTTTGAAGCCTTCCAGATCGTCGTTCAACGACTCCGCCAGAATTTCGTGGCGCATAAAAAACCACTTGTTCATGGCATCGGTATGGTGATTGGCTTCCACAATGGAACCGCCTTCGTCCGCGATAAACCCGGCTACACTGGCGACGATGCCGACCTGATCCGGACAGGAAATGATTAAACGAAACACACGACTCATTCGTTTGACGCTCTCTAAATTCGTTAACTGGTTAAAAAGAAAAGGTATTTTAGCAGAACCGCCGCCCGACGGCACGAAAACAGAAAACCTTCTCAAATCGGCCAGGCCTGGGCGTTTTACGACTGACGATTTTTCACCTCGATTGAAGGCTTGGGTATGGGGGTTTGATTCCCTTTCTGTTATACTTTTGTACCATTAATTTTATTTATTACTATTTTGCTAAACCTTACCCTGAACGGGCCGGAATTCTATGAAAATCGTTTCTTTTAATGTCAACAGCGTGCGCATGCGCCTGCATCAACTTCAAGTTTTAACCGATCAATACGCGCCGGATATCATCGGGTTGCAGGAAACCAAGGTCCAGGACCATGAGTTCCCGATTAAAGACATTGAAGCCATGGGCTACCAAGCCATCTTCATGGGGCAGAAAACCCATTACGGCGTGGCCTTGCTTTTCAAGAACAACCTGACATTAAAAGACAGCCAGTTCGGCTGGGACCACGATGGCGACGACGCCCAAAAGCGCATGATCATCGGCGACTTTGTCGATGCCGACGGAAATGAAGTCCGCGTCATCAACGGTTACTTCCCGCAAGGCGAAAACCGCAGCCATCCAACGAAATTTCCGGCCAAAGAAGCCTTTTATCAGGACTTGATGCAGTACCTGAACGAAAAGTGTTCACCGGAGCAGAACCTCATCGTGATGGGCGATTTCAATATCTCGCCGGAAGACAAAGACATCGGCATCGGCGAACCCAACCGTAAGCGCTGGCTACGCGACGGCAAAACCAGCTTCCTGCCGGAAGAACGCGAATGGTGGGGCACGCTCATCAACTGGGGCCTGAAAGACACTTTCCGCCAAATCCATCCGGACGAAGACCGTATCTTCAGCTGGTTTGATTATCGCTCCAAAGGGTTCGCCGACGATCCGAAACGCGGACTGCGCATCGACACCTTATTGGCGACCAAACCCTTGGCGGCGAAAGCCACCGACAGCGGCGTGGCTTACGACATCCGCGCCATGGAAAAGCCGTCCGACCACGCGCCAGTCTGGACCGACTTTCAGTTTTAATGCCACGACACGCGCTTAACAGAAAACTTTAGGAACCATCATGCCGAATACCGAAATGCAGCCCATGACTCTCGTCGAAAAGCACTTGCTGAACGACACCACGCTGCTGATGAAACTCAAACCGTCCAAAGCTTTCGATTATCAAAGCGGGCAATACGTCATGCTCGGCTTGACCCCGACGGAACTCAAGCCCTTTTCCATCGCGTCCGCGCCGAAAGACGACGGTTTGATTGAATTGCACATTCGCAACCAGGACAACTCCGAGTGGATGCAGGATTTGTTCGGCCTTGATACCGGTGTGACCCTATACATTCAGGGGCCAAACGACCAATATCGTTTGGATACGCCGGAGGCGCTCGCCAAAAAACAACGCACCATTTTCGTGGCCGGCGGCACCGGTTTTGCGCCGATGTTTGCGTTATTGGAAAGCTTGCTGGAACGCGGTCATGACCGACCGATTGAATTTTATTGGGGCGCTCAAATCCAAGCGGATCTTTACCGTGATGCGGAAATGAAAGCCCTGGCCGAACGTCATTCGTCATTGGATTACACGACGGTTTTGTCTGGACAAGTGGATGAAAGCGCGCCGGAAAAACTGGTACACCACCAAGTCTTGAAGGACTTCCCGGATTTGAGCGATGCCCGCGTCTATCTTTGTGGCCCTTGGCCGATGCAGGAAGCCGCCAAAGCCGATTTCATCGCCGCCGGCTTGCCCGCCGACGCCTTTAACTGATTCGGTTCCGCTCAATCACTGGCCAGCTTTTTCAAGGCCTCAATGCGCGCCTCGTCAAAGCCTTCCGGCCACTTCTCGGGGTGCTCCAAATCTTTCAGGTGCACGCCCTCTTCCGGCAGTTTCGGTAACTCGAAGTGCGTTACCCAAGGCACGTTATGTTGATACATATACGCGCCCTCAGTACTGTCGACCGCCGATAAATGATACAGGTGTTCAAACACCTCGTCGGCGTATTGCGGCGCCACAATGACGCGCAACATGTCCATTTCCTGCCAGTCTTTTTCCGACAACAGCGAATGCTGATTACGGATCGACACATACTCCGTCGCCAGAATGTGGTCTCTTTGATACAGGTCATCCAAAATGGCTTTGGAGTGTCCACGCGACAGCACGCATACAATGGATTTGGCCTGCAGACAGTGGTCTTGATTCAACACAATTCCGTCTCCGCTTATTGCTCTGGCATGGCGATGGTGGTCGCGGCGGTTTTCAAAGCGCGCTCTTTCTCAATGCGTTCGATGATGTTCGGCGGAATGTAAGCGGCGGCTTTTTCCAACGGCGTAACAAACATAATGCCCATGCCCGGCGTGTCCAACTGACCGGCGATGAACATCTCGGCAAAGACTTCCTCTTCCTGCTGTTTGGACACCATGATTTGGATAACTTCCTTTTCCGCCTCCACGGTGATACTCAACAGCCCTAAGCGTTCACGCACCCCGGCACCCCGGCCGTAATGGATGGACGCACCCTGTGCGCCTGCGGCTCTGGCCGCGGCCACAATGGCATCGCCTTTGCCGCGCGGCACCATGCAGGTAATCAGCGACACATCGGTCAAAATCGTCATTTCTTTCTGTAATTTCATCCTACGACTCCTTAGCGTCCATGGCGGTTTTCAGCGCGGCCTTTTCCTGGCGCATGCAACGTAATTTAATCCACAATCCAGTCAATAATACGGTGATGATCGGTCCGATGGAGGCCATCGACAGAATGCCGAATCCCTCCACCACGCCGACGGCCTGACCCAGCCCCAATCCCATTGCCAGAACCAACGGCACCGTGACCGGCCCGGTGGTCACCCCGGCACTGTCCCAGGCGACGTTCACGAACTCTTCCGACGACAACACCGTCAGCACCAACGCAAACAGGTAAGCCGGAATCAACAACCAGGCCAGTGACCAATCGAAAATGATTTTCGACACCCCGATCGCAATACCTACGCCCACCCCGAGCGACACCGCCATCATCAGGGTTTGTTTTTTGAAAGCGCCGTTGGTCAAGCGCTCCACCGTCATGCCCAAGGCATTCAAGGCCGGTTCCGCCAAAGTCGCCCCAAAGCCTAGGGCAAACGCAAACAGCACCGTAATGGCAATGCCCATACTAAACCAGTAGAGTGGCGATTCTTTAATGGATTCAATACCGGTGAAGGCGCCGGGAATCATTTCACCGGCCTGACCGCCAAGTTTCGCCAAGCCGTAGGTCAGCCCCAGGTTGAAAATAATCATCCCCACCACCGAAAACGCCAACCCAAGCATCACCACCTGTGCGTTTTGCAAACGATCCCGCAACAAGAACACCAGCACCAATCCCAGAAACAATACCAGCGGCACGATGGCGCGAATCCCGGCGATGATCTCCACATAAGGTGTGGTTTCATACCAGAACACCGGTGCTTTATTCATGAAATGACTCAAGGCTTCGATTTCCGCGATCGACACCGTGCTATGGATGTAAAGCGCCAGCAACTGCACGCCCATAATCGGGAACAAGGACGCCAAGGTTACAATGCCAAAACCGGACAACGACTGATTGCCGCTCCCGGCCGCCGAGGCAATACCGATGCCCAGCGCCAACACCAATGGCACCGTGACCGGCCCGGTGGTCACCGCCCCACTGTCCCAGGCCAAACCAATCAAATGCACCAGTTCGGGATGTTGCATGCTGTAAAGGGTAATCAACAAGGTCGGAATCACGGTCAAGAAAATCAGCGGTTTCAAGCTCCAGTCATAGATAAACCGCAAAGTGCCCAGCACGGCGGCCAGCCCGACGCCACCGCCGACCACCAAGACCAGCATGCCCGGCCAATGGTTCAATAAAGCATATAAATAGGGGGCGCTTTTCGGGTCGACATTGGCACCGGCGGCTTTCAAAGCGCCGATGGCCGGTTCCGCGAACGTCACCCCGATGCCGAGCAGAAAAGCGATCAACAGCACCACCGGCAAGGTCGATTTCTGCGGTAGCTTATTACCGATTACCTCCCCGAATGGCATTAACCCGAGGCGCAGGCCCTCCATAAAAAACATCAGCCCGAAAATCACCGCCAACATGCCGCCGAGAATAATGGACGCATCGGCAACCGGCTGCCGCAAAATCAATATTTGAAACAACGCCAGATAAATCGTCAAAGGCATGACCGCTTTCAGTTGTTCAAAGACCTTGGATTGCAGATAAGGCCGCAATAAGCGATAGGCATCAACCGGTTTGATTTGGAATTTCTGATACGCCGCTTCCGGCGAATGGGTCAGTTCGTTGTAGGTAATGACTTTGGTATTGAAACGTTCGTGCTGGACGATGTCGTGAAACGAGACCTTTTTCATGGGTCGAGAGTGCCTTAAGGGTTATTGGAATTATTTTTATAATCGATTGTTTTTATTATTTAAAACGCGGTTGAGCGTCGTCATGCTTGCAATCTTAGCAGGGAAATTTGCAAAGATAAACCAAACGACGCCGCTTCACACTGAACCACGTGCGAAATCTGCAAAACCGCCAGGCCTGGCCGTTTTCAGGCCATCAACCAACACTTGGTTATAACGTTTTCAGCTGTTTCAACAAGGCCTGCACCGCTTGCGCACGGTGGCTCACCTGATTTTTAACCGCTTTCGACAGCTCCGCCACCGCGCAATCGTGGGCGTCCATCCAAATCAACGGGTCATAACCGAAGCCGCCCTCACCGCGCGGTTCGGTCAGCACCTCGCCGCACCATTGCCCCAACCCGATGACCGGCACCGGGTCTTCGCTGTGGCGCACGAACACCATGGCACAGTAATAGCAGGCCTGGCGGTTTTCCACATCGGCCATTTCGTCCAGCAGTTTCTGGTTATTCAAGGCGTCGGAAGCCGGATGACCGTGATACCCTTCCGCATAACGCGCCGAATAAATGCCCGGCCGCCCTTGCAAGGCCTCCACTTCCAACCCGGAGTCGTCGGCGATGGCGGGCAAGCCGGTTTTCGCGCTGGCGAAGCGGGCTTTGATAATGGCGTTTTCGATAAAGCTCAAACCGTCTTCCACCGCTTCTTCGGCGAAAAATTCAGATTGCGCACGTACCTGACACCCCAACGGCGCCAGGAGTTCGCGCATTTCCGCCAGCTTACCGGCGTTGCCGGTCGCCAGCACCAGTTCACGGGGCATCGTCATCTCAAGCCCCTGCCAACATGTTTTTCTGCAAACCGATCAGTTCCTGAATGCCTTTTTGCCCCAAGGCAATCATCGCATTCATTTCCTCAAGCGAGTAAGGTTCCGCTTCCGCCGTGCCTTGTACTTCGATAAAACGGCCGTCCTCGGCCATCACCAAATTCATATCGGTTTCGGCATTGGAGTCTTCCGCATAATCCAAGTCCAGCACCGGCGTGCCCTGATAAATGCCCACCGACACCGAACCGACGTGATGCAAAATCGGGCTTTCCGTCAAAACGCCTTTGGCGATCAAACGTTCCACCGCCAAGGCCAGAGCTGCAAAACCGCCGGTAATGGAGGCGGTGCGCGTGCCGCCATCAGCCTGAATCACATCGCAATCCACCACAATGGTTCTTTCGCCCAGCTTTTTCATGTCCACACCGGCACGTAAAGAACGGCCAATCAAACGCTGAATCTCCACCGTGCGGCCGCCTTGTTTACCGGCATTGGCTTCACGACGCATGCGGCTATCGGTCGAGCGCGGCAACATACCGTATTCCGCGGTAATCCAACCCTGGCTCTGGCCTTTCAAAAACGGCGGCACCTTTTCTTCCACGGTGGCATTGCAAATGACTTTGGTATCGCCGAACTCGATCAATACCGACCCTTCCGCATGCTTGGTAAAATCCTTGGTTAAGGTCACCGCTCTTAATTGATCGGTCTCTCTGCCACTTGGTCTCATAGTCTTTTCCTTCCTTTCGATGCGGGCTTCGACAATTAAAACCGCCAACGCCCTGCAAAACGTGCCATAAATCTTTAAAATGGTGGCAATTATACCAATCCAACTCCATGAACCGTCAAAAAATCCAGGCCTGACGGCTCGGCACTCGGCCATAAGGACACACACATGAAAAGCATGACCGCCTTTTTCATTCACCCACAGTCATTCGATTGGGGCGCGCTTCGCTGGGAAATGCGCTCCGTCAACCATCGCTATTTGGAGTTGCATTTCAAATTGCCCGACGCCGCCAAATCGTTGGAACCGGCCATTCGGGAAGCCATCAAACCCTTTCTGGCCCGCGGCAAGGTTGAACTGAACTTGCATCTGTCGCCCACGCAAAACACTCAGGATTTCAGCCTCAACCAGCCATTGCTCACCGGCCTGACCGACGCCATCAACCAGATTCAAGCCGCCTTGCCGGAAGCCACTCAGATGAATCCGGTGGAATTGCTGAAATGGCCAGGCCTGGTGGAAACCGATACGGAAAACAGCGTTCACACCGATGACATTCTCGCCGCACTCAACAATGGTTTGAGCGAATTCGACCAGATTCGCCAGCGCGAAGGCGAGGCTCTGAGCCAAATCATCCACGAAAAACTGCAAGCAATGCGTGAACACCTCACCCAGGCACGCCAACTGCTGCCCGGCATCCGCCAGCACTACGCCGACCAATTGAAACAACGCATCGCCGAACACACCGACACCTTGGATGAAGGGCGTTTTCACCAGGAAATCGCCATTCAAGCCCAGAAAATGGATGTCGCCGAAGAATTGGATCGGTTGGAAACCCACCTGGACGAAGTGGAAAGGCTGCGCCATGAGCCAGGGCTTGTCGGGCGACGACTGGATTTTCTAATGCAAGAACTCAACCGCGAAGCCAACACCCTCGGATCGAAATCCATCGACAGCCGAACCGCGCAAATCGGCGTGGAACTGAAAGTATTGATTGAACAGATTCGCGAACAAGTACAAAATATCGAATAATAACGTTACCGGACCAACCACATGCACGATTTGATACAGCAGTTCATTATCCTCTGGGCCGTAATTGACCCCATCGGCACCATTCCGGTCTTCCTCGCCGTGGCGGCGGGTTACACCGCCATTCAGCAGCGCAAACTGGCACTCTTCGCCATCGTCACCTCCGCCGGCGTGTTATTGTTTTTCATCATTGCCGGTCAGTTACTGCTGGAATCCATGAACATTGCCTTGTCGGCCTTTCAAATCGCCGGTGGTATTGTGCTGTTCCTGTTCGCATTGACGATGATTTTCGGCGAAGGCAAACCCCAGGAAGAAAAAGAATTGCTCGCCCAACAGGATGCGCGTTCAAACTCGCCGGTTAATCACGCTATTTTTCCGTTGGCCATTCCGTCCATCGCGTCGCCCGGCGCGATGATGGCGGTGGTCATGCTCACCGATAATCATCGTTTTGAAGTCATGGAACAGGGCATCACCGCTGGCTTGATGTTGCTGGTGCTGCTCATTACGTTTGCCCTGTTATTGGGCGCGACCTTTATTCACCGTTTAATCGGCGATGCGGGTGCCAGCGTCATCAGTCGAGTCATGGGGTTGATTCTCGCCGCCGTCGCGACCAACAGTATTTTGGAAGGCATCAAAACCTACTTTGCGCTAAGTGTATGAATCCATGCCGGATAATTAAACGTCCCAAACCCAATAAAAGCCAAACTCATCCCACAAAAAAACTTTTGTGATCATAAGGATTCTTTCTTGACCTCAATCAAGATTTTTATTTGAAATTTGCCCCTAACGCCAGTATAGTTCGAAACTGTTGTAAGGATTCACAACTCATCTGAGGAATAAGAAATGAGCAATTTAATGAAAATGATCGGCGTCCTTTTGATCACTGTGGTCATCCCTCTCGCCGTTTTACTAGGTATCTGGGCCGGTTATTTGCCGCAGTCTCTGCAAGTTGGCATCGGCATGTTCGGTGTTGTTGCCGCGATTGTGACCATTGTTGTCGGTAACCTATACTTGATCTACAGCGACATCAAAACCAAGCGTTACTCGAAATAATTTCGTTTTCATTTCGCTGATTTAAAAAGCCCGGCCAATTGCCGGGCTTTTTTGTTTTCAGCCGCCTTGACGAATCCCGTCTTTTGTATCGACTTGATTTCCCGTATAATTCGCGTAATGGCTTCCACCCGCCAGCCATTCATCAACGTTCAACAAAATATCAAGACTTCGACGCTCGATACGATATATAAAGAACATGGCATAACCGGTTGATAACTCCCAATTTTATATAAGACACCATAATGAACGACGAGACACAAAACAGCACACCTGAACACGAGCCCGAACAGGCCCCGAAAAAAAAGCGCAGCCATTTTAAACGTTTTTTCTGGATTTCCACCTTTCTGGGTGCCATCGTCGCCCCGCTCGTCGCTGTCATCATTTATGCCGTGACCATTTATCCGACCCTGCCGGACGCCTCGGCACTGAAAGACGTCACCTATCAAGTTCCCTTAAAAATCGTCACGCGCGACGGGCAACTGATCAGTGAAATCGGCACCAAAAAACGCATTCCATTGGATTACTCCGAAATTCCGGAACGCATGACACAAGCCATCATCTCCTCGGAAGACGAGAACTTTTTCGAGCACGGCGGTGTCGACTTCAAAGGCTTGGCGCGTGCCGCCTACGAGCTGATCACCACCGGTAGCAAACAATCCGGCGGATCCACCATCACCATGCAGGTGGCGCGAAACTTCTTTTTGAGTAAAAAGAAAACCTATTTACGTAAATTCAACGAAATCGTGCTGTCCTATAAAATCGAACACCAGATTTCCAAGCAGGAAATTCTGGCGATTTATCTGAATAAGATTTTCCTGGGCTATCGCTCTTACGGCGTGGCGGCCGCCGCACAAACTTATTACGGCAAACCCATCGACCAACTGTCGCTGGACGAATACGCCATGATTGCCGGCTTGCCGAAAGCGCCATCCCGTTACAATCCGATTTACAATCCGGAAAGAGCCAAGTTGCGCCGTAACTATGTCTTGCGCCGCATGTACGAAAACCATTACATCACCGAAGAGCAGATGAAAGAGGCGCAAGCCGTGCCGGTACACGCCAAGTTGACCGGCGCCCGCATCGACATTGAAGCCGGTTACGTGGCGGAAATGGCACGCAGCTTCGCCATCGACCATTTCGGGGAAGACGCCCTGAAAAACGGCCTGACCATCACCACCACCATCGACAGCCAATTGCAAAGCACCGCAAATGTCTCTGTTCGAAACGGCTTGCAGGATTACGAACGCCGTCACGGTTATCGCGGGCCGATCAAGCACGTCGCCCCCACTTTGCTGACGGACAAAGAACAGTTATTGGAAGCGCTCGATCCCATCCAGAAGTTCGGTTATCTGGAAACCGGCGTGGTGCTTCGCGTCACCGAAAAAACCGCCGATGTGTTGATTTCCAACGGTGACGAAACCCAACTAAAACTGGAAAATATGCAGTGGGCCGCGCCGTATATTGATGTCAATAAAACCGGTTCCGAACCGCAATCCGTCACGGAAGTGTTGAAACGAGGCGATGTCATTTACCTGCAAAAACTCGACGATCAATGGCGCCTGGCGCAAGACCCGAAAACCGAAGCCGCCCTGGTGTCGGTTGACCCCAGCAATGGCCGCATCATTTCGTTGGTCGGCGGGTTCGACTATTTCCGCAGCAAATTCAACCGCGTCACCCAAGCCGTGCGCCAGGTCGGTTCCAATGTCAAACCCTTCCTGTACTCTGCCGGCTTGAACAAAGGCATGACCGCCGCCACCATCATCAACGATGCGCCGGTGGTCTTCCATGACCGCGCGCTGGAAGACACTTGGCGTCCGGAAAACTATTCCGGGCGTTTCTACGGCCCGACTCGTTTGAGAATGGCCCTCGCCCACTCCCGTAACCTGGTGTCGATTCGTCTCTTGCAACAAATCGGAATTCGTTATGCCGTCAATTATCTGGAACGATTCGGTTTCCCGCCGGATCAGCTCAACGCGCACCGCGATTTATCGTTGGCGCTCGGTTCCGTCCAGCTAACCCCATTACAAGTGGTCCGCGGTTATTCAACCTTTGCCAATACCGGTTATTTAATCGAACCCTATTTAATCGAATCGGTGCAGGACTTCAGCGGCCAAACCATTTATCAGGCCCAGCCGAAGCGCGCTTGTAACGCCCAGTGTGTGGAAGGTGACCCGCAAAACGCCCCGCGCGTCATCACGCCGCAAAATGCCTACATCATGACGTCCATGATGCAAGACGTCATCAACCACGGATCGGGCCGCAAAGCGAAAGTATTGAAACGCAATGATATTGCCGGGAAAACCGGGACCACCAACGACCAGAAAGACGCTTGGTTCTCCGGCTTCAACCCGGACATCGCCACCACCGTTTGGGTCGGCTTTGACACCCCAACCACCCTGGGGCGATCCGAAGTCGGGGGCCGCGCCGCCCTGCCGATTTGGATCGATTACATGCGCGAAGCCTTAAAGCCTTATCCGAACGCGCCTTTCGGTTTGCCGGAAGGCTTGGTGAATGTGCCCATCGACCGTTCAACCGGTCTGGCCGTTCCAGCCGACACGCGAGGCGCTTTCTTTGAAATCTTCCGCGAACAAAACGCCCCGGAAGTGCCCGATATTTCCGAAACCAAAATGGAGCGAATCACTCAGGAACTGTTCGACTGATCCAGTCTCGGTTCCCACCGCTCACACCGCAAAGGAGTCACGATGAACTGGCAAGCTCTTTCCGAATCCATCGCTCAAAACACCGGGCACCCGTTCGATATTGAAAGCGCCGCGCCGGTTTCGGGCGGTGACATCCACCGTTCCTATCATCTGCACACCGAGCAAGGCGAGTTTTTCCTCAAAACCAATCACGGCCATCTGTCACACCTGTTTGAAACCGAAGCCAACAGCCTCAATGCCTTGGCCAAAACCTTGAGCGTGCGGGTGCCGAAGGTGGTGGCCACTGGCCTCGAAAACGACCAGGCCTGGCTGGTTTTGGAATACCTGCCTTTGACGTCACGCGGAGACGACGAGCAACGCGGAAAGGATTTGGCCTTGTTACACCACCAGGTCAATGCGGACAAACGCTTCGGCTGGCCGGAAGACAATTACATCGGCCATACCGTGCAACCCAATACCTGGTCCAACGACTGGGTGTCATTTTATGGTCACCAGCGACTGGCGCATCAACTGACCCTGGCGCAAGATCACGGCGCATCGAACAGCCTGGTCGAACAGGGACATGCGTTGATTGAAGCCTTACCGAAGTTTTTTGACGACTATCAACCGGAGGCCTCGCCCTTGCATGGCGACCTCTGGGGCGGCAACAGCGCCTTCTCTACCGACGGCGACGCGGTGTTTTTCGACCCGGCCAGTTACTACGGCGACCGCGAAGCCGACTTGGCCATGACCGAACTTTTCGGTGGCTTTTCACCCGAATTCTATGCCGGTTATAACAGCGTTTTCCCCTTGGACAAGGGCTATGCGGCCCGAAAAGAACTGTATAACCTCTACCATGTGTTGAATCATTTCAACCTGTTCGGCGGCGGTTATCAACAACAAGCGGATCGAATGATTCAAACCCTTTTAAAGGACGTCTCCGTTCATTCGTGAACGGGCACCTTGCATCCAAAATTCGCCCTATCGGCGTTGAAAGAACCCATTTTGACTCTCAATCGACTCTGTCCAGAATTAATAGAGGTTCCCTTGTTCAATTTGATAAAATAGCCGCCACTGAATACGTACAACCTTAAGCGAGAACTGATTATGAAATTTATTCTTCTGGGCGCACCGGGCGCCGGAAAAGGGACACAAGCCCAATTCCTGACCAAAAAATTCGATATTCCGCAAATCTCCACCGGCGACATGCTGCGCGCGGCCATCAAGGCCGAAACGCCGCTCGGCAAGCAAGCCAAGGAGTTCATGGATGCCGGTAAACTGGTCACGGACGAAATCATCATCGGTCTGGTCAAAGACCGCATTGCCGAACCGGATTGCGCCAACGGCTTCCTGTTGGACGGTTTCCCAAGAACCGTACCGCAAGCGGATGCGTTGAAAGCCGCCGGTGTCGACATCGACGCCATCATTGAAATCGACGTGCCGGATTCCGAAATCGTCAACCGCATGGCTGGCCGTCGCGTGCATCCGGCTTCCGGCCGTACCTATCACCTGACTTACAACCCGCCGAAGGTGGAAGGCAAGGACGATGAAACCGGTGAAGATTTGATTCAGCGTGACGACGACAAAGCCGACGTGGTGTTGGATCGTTTGAAGGTGTATCACGAGCAAACGGCTCCATTGATCGGTTACTACACGGACGAAGCGGCCAAAAACGCTTCGTTGAAACACATCAAAGTCGACGGCACCCAAGCCATCGACCAAGTGGAAGACGCCATTCTGTCCGGCTTGAAATAAGTCGCTCATACCTCTCGTCCAGCCGTGTCAGCGGCTGGGCAACACACTTGTCTCGTCGGATCTATTGTTGCAATTCAAGCAACAGTTATTTGCTTTATCGCTGGTTTATTCACATTTTCTTTCTTTATAAAATAGTCTCAACCCAAGCAAATACCTTTTTCAGGAGAAACCACTATGACCACGTTACTTCGTGTTGACAGCAGCGCCTTATCGCAAGGTTCGCATTCCAAAGAACTGGCCGACTATTTCCTATCGAAATGGCAAACCCAGAACCACGACGCCAACATTCAAACGGTCGATTTGGCTGCCACCCCGCCGCCGCACATGGACCAAGCCATGATCGGAGCCATGTACACCATGCCGAATGAACGCGACGAAGCACAAAAAAGCGCCCTGACCCTGTCTGAGCAATATGTGGCGCAAATCCGTGCCGCAGACACCCTTGTACTGACCAGCCCAATGTACAACTTCGCGATTCCTTCGACGTTGAAAGCCTATCTGGACCACATCCTGCGTGTGGGTGAAACTTTCCAATACGGCGAAAACGGTCCGGAAGGGTTGTTGAAAGGGAAAAAGGCCTATGTCTTCCTCGCTTCCGGCGGGGATTACACCCAACCACCGATGGACGCGATGAATTTCGCCAAGCCGTATTTAAAAACCGCTTTGAACTTCATCGGCATTGAAGACATCACCTTTATCGAAGCCCCCGGCATGGGGATGGGTGAGGACGCCGTGGCGAAATCGGTCGATGCCGCCAAAGCCCACATCGATTCTTTGCTGTAATCGCTGTCTTCAATCGGCAATCACTGAAAACGCCCAGGCCTGGGCGTTTTTGCGTTTCCTCTCTGAATGGCGGTTAATGCAGAATCAGCACCGTCGCCAAACCTAGGAAAGATAAGAAACCGACCACATCGGTCACGGTCGTCAGAATCACCGCGCCGGATAACGCCGGGTCGATTTTCATGCGTTTCAAGATCAACGGAATCGCAATCCCGGACACATTGGCGACGGTCATATTGATGACAATGGCCAGCGTAATCACCAGACTCACCACCCAGTTATCAAACCATAACTGTGCAATCACGCCCACGACAAACGCCCAGACCAGCCCGTTCAAGACCCCGACCCAAAGCTCTTTATTGAACAACCACCAACGGTTGTTGCCCCCGACTTGCCCCATCGCCAAACCGCGGATAATCACCGTCAAAGTCTGACTGCCGGCAATGCCGCCCATGCTGGCCACCACCGGCATCAATACCGCCAGCGCCACCACCTGCGACAACACCGCTTCAAACTGACCGATGACGTAAGCCGCCAGAAATGCCGTCGCCAAATTGATGCCGAGCCAAACGCCCCGGCTTTTGGCACTGGTCATCACCGGCGCGAACAATTCTTCATCGTCACTGACCCCGGACATCCCCAATAACGTGCTGTCGGCATCTTCACGGGTGATTTCCATAATGTGTTCGATATTCAACTGCCCGACCAGAATCCCGTCGGCGTTCACTACCGGCGCAAAACGCAATTCCTTGGAACGCAACACCACCGCGGCTTCATGCACATCCATTTCATCCAACAGCGAAATCGACTGATGCATGAATTCCGAAACCTGTGCTTCCTGATTGTTTTTCACCAAATCCACCAGGCTCAAAGAGCCGACCAAGCGGTTTTCCTTATCCGTCACCATGAATTCCTGGGAACGTTCGTCCAACAACCCTTTGATACGAATATAACGTTGCACGGTTTCCAAGGTCACGTCTTCCTTGACGTTGACGGTGTTCGGGTCCATGTAACGCCCGACCGTGTTGTCACCATAGGCATGCAACACCTGCACCTGTTCACGGGTGCTGTCGTCTAGGTTGTCGATGACCGCTTCTTTAACCGAGGGTTCGACCGTATCCAGGATTTCCGCAATGTCCTGCGCGCCCAGGTCCTTGGTCAAATCGGAAACCACCTCGGCTTCCATATCGGACATCAAAGACGCTCGCACCTCTTCGCCGACTTCCGCCAGCACTTCCCCTTTCAACTCTTCCGGCACGCAAACCCAGATGCGTTCGCGAGCACTGGCCGGGAAGGACTCCAATAAATGCGCAATTTCGGTATCGTTCTGTTCTGCGAAGAACTCGCAGACTTTTTCCTGATCGCCTTCGCTTAATAGCGTTTGCAGTTCAAGCAATTTTTCTTCGGAGTTTGGGGAATTTTCGTCGCTGGCCGTCATGAGGTCATTTTCTTTATGCAGGTATTGAAACAAGGTTATCGGTTTTCACAGCGCTGGCTGAGCGCCGCTTTCTTTATACCCTAAAAGCACTCGAAACTAAAGCCGCAATCGTCCATTATTCGTTCAAACGCCCTCCTTTCAAAAGGGTAAAAAAAGGGGTATGAATTGCGGCCTATTTGGCATAGAATTCATTTAGACGGTGCCTGTCCACTCACACTCAAAATCAGCCATCGAATTCAGGTTTAAACGACACCGATACCGAGTGCGCCCCCCTTAAAAACGCGTCCTTTGCAACACCATACGACGGAAAGGTTTGCTTATGAAAATCGCCATTCTATCGCGCAACGCCAAACTCTACTCCAGCCGCCGCTTAATTGAAGCCGCTGAAGAACGGGGCCATGAAGTGCGTGTCATTGATGCCTTACGTTGCTACATGAACATTTCCTCAAACCACCCGCAAATTCATTATAAAGGGGAAATACTGGAAGGGTTTGACGCCATCATTCCCCGTATCGGCGCGTCCATTACCTTCTATGGCACCGCCGTTTTACGCCAGTTCGAAATGATGGGTGTCTACCCATTAAACGAATCGGTCGCCATTTCCCGTTCGCGCGATAAACTGCGCAGCCTGCAATTGTTATCCCGCCGCGGCGTTGGCCTGCCGGTGACCGGTTTCGCCCACTCGCCGGATGATGTCAACGACCTGCTGGAAACGGTGGGCGGTGCGCCGGTGGTCATCAAGCTGCTGGAAGGGACCCAAGGCGTCGGCGTCGTGCTGGCCGATACCCATTCCGCCGCCGAATCGGTCATTCAGGCCTTTAACGGCTTGAAAGCCAATATTCTGGTCCAGGAATTCATCAAAGAAGCCCGCGGGGCGGATTTACGCTGCTTTGTCATCGGCGGCAAAGTGGTCGCCGCCATGAAACGCCAAGCCAAAGAAGGTGAATTCCGCTCCAACCTGCATCAGGGCGGCAGCGCCTCGCTGATTCGCATCACCCCCGAAGAACGTGCTACGGCGGTACGCGCGGCAAAAATCATGGGGCTGAATGTCTGCGGCGTGGACTTATTGCGTTCCAATCATGGCCCGGTGGTGATGGAAGTCAATTCCTCACCGGGCATTGAAGGCATTGAAACCGCTACCAACAAAAATGTTGCCGGGCAGATCATTGAGTTTATCGAAAAAAACGCCAAGCCGCACCATACCAAAACCCGCGGCAAAGGCTAAACCCGCCGTCACCTTTGGGAAGAAAGCCATGAAAAAACCGACCAACCATGCCATTACCATCGGTTCGGAAACCATCAAACCCGGCGAGCGTAAGACCGTGGATTTGCAAGTGGGCAAACTCTATACCCACGGCGAACTGAATATGCCGGTGCAGGTGATTAATGGCAAACGCAAAGGGCCCACCTTATTTATCAGTGCCGCCATTCACGGCGACGAACTCAACGGCGTGGAAATCATTCGCCGCCTGATGAAGGTCAAGGCCTTGCAACGCATGAAAGGCACGCTCATAGCCGTCCCCATTGTCAACCTGCACGGATTCATCAACCAGAGTCGTTATCTGCCAGACCGGCGCGATCTCAACCGCAGTTTTCCGGGGTCCTCCAAAGGCTCGCTGGCGAGCCGCATGGCTTACCTTTTTTTGAATGAAATCGTCGGCCAATGCACTCATGGCATTGACCTCCACACCGGCGCCATCAACCGCACCAACCTGCCACAAATTCGTGCCGACCTCGAAGACGAAGAAACCCTGGCGATGGCCGAAGCCTTCGGAGCTCCCCTGATGATGAACGCCACCTTACGCCCCGGTTCCCTGCGCGCTTCCGCGGTGAAAAAGAACATCCCCATCTTGCTCTATGAAGCGGGGGAAGCCCTTCGGTTCGACGAATTCGCCATTCGCGCCGGGGTCAAAGGCGTGCTGAACGTCATGAAACACCTCGGTATGATTGCTCCAAGCCGCACACCGAAAAAACCGTCTAAAAGCCCGGTCATCGCCCGTTCCAGTTATTGGGTCCGCGCACCTCACAGCGGTATTTTCCGAGCCTTGGCCAGCGACGGCGACCGGGTTCAAAAAGACCAAACCCTGCTCGGCGTCATTTCCGATCCTTTCGGCGAAGCCGAGTTCGAAGTTTACGCCAATGCCAGCGGCATTGTCATCGGCCAAATGGTCATGCCATTGGTCAACGAGGGCGAAGCACTTTTCCACATCGCGCAATTTGCGCGCACCGACATCGCCGAAGAACGGGTTGAATCCTTTTCGGAAGAAATCTACGGCGACGAACGCCTGCCTTACGACTCGGACGACATTCCGTCGATTTAACCGAGATAGCGTAACGGTTTCCTAATTTCAGCCAGGCCTGGCCGAAATTCATGTCATATCAACGCCTTGAATAATCAAACATTCAAATCCGCACGCTTTTGCTTTATAATCTGCGCTCACGTTTTTTAGCGAGACGCGGCTTGATACAACATCAGCGTCTCTGAATTTATGCCGAGGGGTGGTCGAAAGGCCTGAGATCCTGTTGAAAGGGAACCCTTATAACCTGATCCAGTTAATACTGGCGTAGGAACAGGCTGCAACACTCGATCTTAGCCGCTTCACAGGCGACTGTCCGAATTGCATACCTGTCCTTTTTGGTGAACTGAAAAGGAAGCAACATGCACCTAAAACCCATTTTATCCGCCGTCATTCCGGCCTCATTCTTATCATTCGGTTTATGGCACTCGACACCGTCTCTGGCCGAGGAAACCGCCAACGACGCCAAAACCGTCAAACTCAAGCCGGTCCAAATCGAAGCCGATTTTCGGGAGGCCGACATTCAACAAAGTACCTCCAGTGTCACGGCGGTGACGCCGGTCGAGATGCAAGAGCGCGATGCCCAAAACATTGAAGATGTGATTGGTTTAATGCCGAATGTGAATGCCTCCAGTGGTGGCGCCACCGCACACTATTATCAAATTCGCGGCATGGGAATCACGGAACAGTATTACACCCCGGTGAATCCTTCTGTTGGGGTGCTGGTCGATGACTTCGATTACAGCCAAATGGGCGCCGCCGCCACAATGTTTGATGTCAAACAAGTGGAAGTGCTGCGCGGCCCACAAGGGACACGCTTTGGTTCTTCCGCATTAGCAGGCTTGATCCAGGTACAAACCAATGAAGCCTCTTATCAACCCTCAGCCAGACTGGAAGGCACGGTGGGTTCGCATAACACCTATGCCGGTGGCGTAGTATTGAACGGCCCCATCGTCAACGACACGTTAGCGGGGCGTTTGGCGGTGTACCAATACAATTCCGATGGGTATATGGAAAATGATTATTTGGATAAAAAGAATACTCAAAACCGAGATGAACTGACCGCCAGAGCGAACCTGAAATGGAATGTCAATGAGCGTCTGACACTGGATTTAAAATTGTTACACATCAATGTTGATAATGGTTATGACGCGTTTAATTTTTCAAATGACTATACAACCCTTTCCGATGAACCGGGGCAAGACACACTCAAGTCCGACGGCGTGGCTCTGAAAGCCGATTACGCGGTGAACCCATTCATCGATATGGTCGCGGCCATCACACACATCAGCAGCAAAAGCACTTATTCATATGACGGTGACTGGGCCAACCCAGGATACGACCCCAGCCTGGTCACTCAAACGGATCATAACGAACGCAAACGGAACAACCAAACATTAGATTTACGTTTCTTATCCTCTGAAGATGGCCGTATTTTCAACGGAACAACAGACTGGGTGGCCGGTTTTTATTATCTGGCACAAGATGAAGACTATACAGGAGGCTATGATTACGGCGGCTATTTAACCCCTTCCGGATACGATTACAAAACCTCCAGCCAATCCCTGTATGGGCAATTAGACCATCATTTAACGGATAAATGGACGTTAATGGCGGGTTTGAGAGTTGAAAACTACCATTATGATTATGACGGTACCGTCAGTGGGTTCAGCAAAAAATCCAGTGAGGTCCTTTACGGTGGGAAACTCGGTGCCAGTTACCAAGTCACTCCAAACCATCTCAGCTTTTTAACCCTATCCAGAGGTTATAAAGCGGGCGGCGTCAATGATGAAGGGCGTTTGCCGAGTGACAAACCGGTTCTTTATGATACCGAGACATTGTGGAACCTGGAAGGGGGCCTCAACTCATCCATGCTCAATAACCGCCTCAACACCCGTTTGAATGTTTTCTACGGACAGAATCAAGACCGCCAAATTCCGGTGTCCTACTATGATAGCAATGGAAACTGGATGCTTTATACCGAGAATGCTCCGAAATCAACCTATTACGGGCTAGAGGGACAAGTCGATTGGCTGATCGTAGACGACGTCAGATTTTTAGGGTCTTTAGGGTTGTTAAAGAGCACCTATACGGACTATACCTATGAGGAACAAGGGCAACCCGATCTCGTTTTGGATGACCGTGAAACCGCTCGTTCGCCCAACTATACCTTTAGTGTCGGTGGCGAATATTACTTGACCGATCACTGGACCTTGTCGGCCAATATCGAAGGAAAAGATGCGTATTACTTCTCCAGCACCCAACCGCAGAAGTCCAAAGCTTACTCCTTAGTCAACAGTGCCGTGACCTATCAACGTAAAAACTGGACAGTCATTGTATGGGGCAAAAACCTGGGCGATACGAAATATGCCACGGAAGGGTTTTATTTTAATGCCGACCCGAAAAGAACGGATGCCGCTTTATACACTCAACAGGGCGCGCCCAGAACCTATGGCGTGACCGTCGCTTACGATTATTAACGACCCAGTTTAAAGCGAAAACGTTTAAACCCAATGCCGCATTAAGGAGATATTCATGCCATTACAAGCGTCTATCGACATCAGCATGTACCCATTGCAGGATCAATATTGCCAGCCGATTCTCGATTTCATCGAATCGCTGGAAAAACGGCCGGACATTCGTATCGCCCGCAATGCGATGAGCACGCAGATTTTCGGCGATTATCGCACCTTGATGGCCGCCCTCACCGACGACATCGAAACCGTGCTCGCCGAACAACCCAAAACCGTTTTCGTGCTGAAATTGCTCGGCACGGATCGCTCCGAAGCGGATATTGAACGCTGTGGCGATTGAGCAATTTGCCGACGGCGTTCTGGCCTCCATGTCAGCCTTATCCGGCTGGGAAATCGTCGCCACGCTACTCGGTTTGGGCTACATCCTGTTTGCCATCCGTCAATCGGTTTGGGCCTGGCCCTGTGCCTTTTTCAGCACGCTGATCTACACCCTGCTGTTCTGGCAAGGCCAACTGCCCTTGCAGGCGGTGCTGAACGGCTATTATCTGTTGATGGCCATTTACGGCTTCTGGCTCTGGCGCCAACCGGTAAAAAGTGACAACGGCATTGCCGTGCATCGCAAATCGTTTGGATTCCATCTACTGTATCTGGTGACGGGGTTCAGTTTGACGTTCGCGCTGGGCGGTTTTCTGGAAAGCGGCGATCATTCACGCTTTCCATATCTGGATGCCGGGGTCATGGTGTTTTCGGTCATGAACACCTATCTGATGGCGCGCAAAGTGCTGGAAAACTGGCTCTACTGGCTGGTCATCAATTCGGCCGCCATCGTGCTTTATTGGCAAAGCGGCTTCTACTTCACCATCGTGATGTTTGTGCTGTATTTCGGCTTGGCGATTGTCGGGTATCGGGAATGGCGTCAGGACTGGGCACAACGTCAGCACTCCGAACCTTAAAAAAGAAGTACTCGGTCAGTTTGGCTCAATCCAGCCAAACCGGCCGTTCCTGCCAGGCCTGGTAGTTTGATTCCCCAAAGACATTCATCAGAAACAACGCGGCGCGATACGGCGCGCGAACCTCAGAAACCGTCGGAATTTCCGCCAATTTTTGATATTCGTTACAAAAATCATCAAATTGATTTTCGTTCAGCAACAGCTCAACCAACACCCAATCCAAAGCAATCGGCCCGGCCACCAACGCGTCCAGATCGGTCAAACCGGTTAAGCGGCCGTCCTGTTGCAGAAACTGATCCCACCGTAAATCGGGCATAATGATGCCAAACGGCCCGGCGTCGAAGTTCGGCTGAAAAACCTTATCACACTCGGCCAACAAAGCGTCGCGTTCGGAAGCCGGCACACCTTTCTCCGGCGTCGCTTGTTGTTCTAACCACGTTTTCAAATGGTTTGACCAGGCCTGGTGATTTTGCCGATTAAACTCTGGACAGGTGATGTCGCCCAAGCCCTCGAAAGACACTCGATGCAACCCCGCCAAATGACGCGCCAACTGTGCCACCATCTCCGAAGTAACCGACTCGGCCGTCACCGCTCGCCCCGGCAAACAATCGGTGCGCAAGCCCCACAACCCGGCAGAGGGTTTTAACCACAGTTGCCGAAGGGCCGGAATCCGCAACTCGGTCGCGTCCGCCACCATCGGATACAAGGTTTCAAACCTGGAAATCTGCTGCGGTAAATCCACATCGAATAACGCTTGCATCCCCTGCCAGAAGGGCCCGGCATCATGTGTAACGGAATTCAAAACCTTAATAACATCACGCTGTCCAGCATCGTCGTAAAACCAAATTTGATGACTGCTGTCTTCAAACACCGTCGGCAAAGGCTGCAGGGCTTCCCGTTTCAATTCGGGCACTAGGGACAATAAGCTGGTTAAAGGGTCTGAGTCAGGCAACATAAAACCGTCATATTAAAAGTCAAAGGCATTAAGAAGAGAGTGAAGTGACTATATCAGAAGATGTGTTTTTAAAATCGGAAAAAGTTCGAAATCCGTCTCAGAAACAGATTCCGAAAACATGAGCAACGTACTCAAACTCTGGAACAAATACGATTAGGCCTCTCGCCATTCACCAAACACCCACCAGCCATGCCAGTGCATTTTTTTGACCGTACAATCGGCCTCTTGGTAGGAACGTTCCCAATCCAAAAGCGGTGAGGTCCAAATGCGGCGCATCACTTGAAAAAAACCGTTTCGGGAGGACTGTAATCCGGAGAAGTCTCGGCAGCTGTAATAATGTTCATTGGCCCCTGTGGAACCATTAATTGCGTCCATAAACCCTTTAATCGGTGACGCAAAATCGTATTTCAAATCCGGGTCAGCCGAGTAACGAATGCAATCAGTTTCGCCAAACATAAAGTCTTGTATCACATCCATAAAACCGCCAAAAAAACCTTTATTCGGATAGGCACACACACCGGATCGTCCGACATAAAAAGTATCGTTATCCAACACCCAAGGATCCTTATATTTCGAGTAAGTCATCATAAATGAGGAAACTTTCTTACGACCGGCAAATTGCATCGGAGCATTCCCAGCCACCCACTGCGCATCGACTGCATTCCAATGAGCTTCCGGAAAAGGATTCACGCCGTCGTTAATGGTTAAGGGTTCATCGGCCAACACCGCTTGCCAGGCCTGGCTGGTTTTATCCGTCGGATTCATCCCTTCATAAGGCTTCGCCACCCATTGCGGCGAGAACGCCACGGTATCCGCCTGATAGTATTCCGCATCCCCACCAAAAAAACCACCAACGGAAGGGGCAATCCCGGTTTCACAATAACGTTTCCGATCCCCTGAATTCGGTGCGCCCATCACGCTTTGCGTTTCTTCCGCCACCAAGCAAGCGTTGTAGCGGGCATCACAGTAACAACTGGCCATATCCGGCGAATCAATGTCGCTGGCCGATAAACCGTAAACCGCACGTCCGACCGGACGAAAAAACGGCAAAAGCGACGAAGCACTACTTTCTTTAATCTCAATACTCACCGCACTGAAATCCGGCGGCATTTCGTCCTCTGCCAAACCGAACTTAGGATTCTCCGCATTATGTTCCAACGGCTCGAATTCTTCGTGATAAGTGTACTCCATACCACTGGAAGGATCGGTATAAGTCACCGGCGAATCCAGCGGCACCATATTGCCGAACTTGACCGTCAAATTCACATTACTATCCACCTGATGCCCCAAGTCCTTGAGCATATCGGATAATTTTTCACGCACCAAATCCCCCTGACCATTGGCCACCATTTCACGTGTTAAAGACATTTCAGTGCGAAGGGCCACCGGTGCAATGGCTTGGGCATAATTATCAAAATTACGATCCATAATCATTTTATTGCCCAACTCCAAGGCCGTATAAAAGCCGGTAAACCCAATGGACATAATGGCAATTCCGATAATCGAAATCGCGCCTCTTTGTGAATGCAACTTCTGACGCTGTCTCATACACCCTCCACGGTTTTGAGCAGGTTTAAATTATTGGCCGCTTTGGTATTGAGCGGATCTTTTTGTAAGGCTTGTTGAAAATACTGTTTGGCCTGAGGGTAGCGTTTTTGCAATAACGCACTGAACCCCAGGTTATTCAGCGCACTGACTTGCTCGCTGTTGGAAGCCCCATCATCATCCAGCCAGGATTGGTATATTTTTTCCGCCAATGCATAGTCATCATTCATTAACGCCAGTCGAGCCAGTTCTCCCTCATCATCTCGACTAAAACCGGACAAGCCCTGTGCCTGCTTCCAGGCCGACAACGCCAGTCCATATTTCTTTTGGCCTTCATAACTTTGCGCTAGCAGACGGTAGACGTCGATATCCTGTGGCCGAAACTTACGCATTTTTTGCAGCAGGTTTTCCGCCGCTTGATAACGCTCATCCTTGATTTGCATTCTGGCCATATCGAGGGCAAACTTATACTCATCTTCGACCCCCAAATTTTCCGCCAAAGGCTTGTCTTCCTGAGCGCTTTTGGCATAATCCAGGCGAGTTGGCTCATTTACGTCCAAGCTGCTGCAACCGGAAAGCAGCACCAATAGAGAAAAGGCGCTTAAGGCAAAAACAAACCTTCCCGTCCAATGATTATGTGTGTTTTTTAACATTAAAAACTCCTTCCAAACTGCACCATTTGTTCCGCCAAAAGCAAAATCAAATACGGAATCATCAAGAACGGCATAATCACCAAGGCCATTTTTGCAGACGTTTTCGCGGCTTTTTCCTGCATCATCTGCTCACGGTTCAAATACATACGGCGCGAAAACTCATTAATCGCTTCACTGATGGAGCTCCCCAGTTTTTCATTTTGAATCAACATTTGAATCAAACTCTCAATGTCCTTGGTCGGGTTACGCTCGGCAAACTGCCGCAATGCTTCGGTTCGAGGCACGCCCAGTTGAATTTGGTCCAACAAATAATCAAACTCGCCGCACACTTCAGGCGCAATTTCTCGTAATTCCTGCGTGACCCGTTTCATCGCCACCATATAACTCAAGCCGGCATTCATGCAGATATTGCTCATATCCAAAAAATCCGGTAACTGAATATTAATGCGTGCCAAACGTTTATTGCCCAGATAAATCAACACCCGTTCCGGCAACAGCAACATCACCGCGGGCACCGCAATCATCCAAATCGGCGAAATCGCCCACCAGCTCCACAAAACCACCATCAGCAAAGCCGCCCCAATCACCAGGGCGTATTTAATGAAAAAATAAGCCCCAAACGCATTGGGTTGGCGGAATCCAGCGCGAGACAATTGCTGCTGAACCGTTTCAATTTCTTTCGACGTTTTCGGGCCCAACGCCCTGCCCAACGCACACCAACCACACCCTTGATAGCCGTCTTCTTTGCGCGTTTTAAACACTTGCATCAGCCCAACACGTACCTTTAAGTGCTCCACCGCCAACTGCCTGTTCTGAGCGCGCAACAAATGACGCACCACCATCAACGTCACGATAAACGTCAAGGTGGCGACCAAAATCAGCAATATCGCTAAATTCATCCGTTAAAACCTCATGGTCAGCATCTGCTTTAAAATCAAGGTGCCCGTGCCAATCAAAGCCAGCGACAAAATAAATAATTTAATCCCCAAAGAGTCCTGCAAAAAAAACGTCATCGATTCAGGGTCAAACAAATATTTATAAAGAATGTATGCGACCGGAGCGCCACCGATAAACCAAGCGGTAAAGCGCGACTCGGCGGTCATGGTTTTCAGCTTGGCCTGAAATTGCTCCCGCCGGCGCATCAAGCGCGACAACTCGGTCAAAATCGCCGACAGCTGCCCACCCGTTTCCCGCTGAATAATCAACGTAATCACAAAAAACTGCGCTTCCTGCAAGGCCACACGAGATTGAAACTCTCGCAGAATATCCCGCATACTGATGCCCAATTGCAGTTGCTTGTTGACTTCTTGAAACTCGTCCGCCAAAGGGCCTTTCATGTCTTCAGCCACCGACGCTAAAGCCCCGTCAATGCTGTAACCCGATTGCAAAGCCCGAACAGTGTTATCCAGCATTTCAGGGAAGTCGCTCCGCAATTGCTTTTGACGTTGACGTATTTTTAACAAGAGATAAATGCCCGGTAGAAACGGCAATAGCAAAAGAACAAACAACGTTTTTTCGTTTAACACCGAATATTGTGTCGCCAGGAAAAAGGCACTGACAAATAGCAAGACAAACTGCAACGCCACTAAACTGATAAACGCTTTTCGATCCGTCAACCCGGCCTTTTTAAATTGGCTTTTTAACCAAAGCCACAAACCATTGTCGGAAGCCTGCCACCAAGGAAGGTTCTGTTCCTCTTTGGTCGCCAATTCAAACCCAACCCGAAACTTAAGACGATTCAGCGCCTGTTGATGCGCCTGGCGACGCTCCGTCTGTTTCGCCACCACAAACAAAATAAACGGCAACATCAACACCAGCGCAACGCCGACAAACCCCCAGCTCATGCCACCACCTCTTGACGGAATTCAAACCATTCCGCCGGTAAAGCCAAGCCCATGGCCTCACATTTCTTACCACAACCGGGGCGTAAGCCAGTCGCCCGGAAAGCCCCTTTGATTTGATTCGTTCCTTTATCGATTTGGTTTTCGAATACGAAAATATCTTGCAGAACGACATTATCCTCTTCCACGCCAACCACTTCGGTCACGGATTCCATTCGCCGCTTACCGTCCTTGCCGCGATTAACATAAATAATCAAATCAATGGCACTGGCAATCTGTTTACGAATCGACTGCGCCGGAATATCAACACCACTCAGGTTAATCATCAGCTCCAAACGTGCGATACTGTCCCTCGGGCTGTTGGCGTGCAAGGTCGCCAAAGAACCATCATGCCCGGTGTTCATCGCCTGAAGCATGTCCAGCACTTCACCGCCCCGCACTTCCCCCAGCACAATCCGGTCTGGACGCATTCGCAAGGCATTTTTTAACAATTCCCTTTGCGTCACTTCCCCAATACCTTCCGCATTCGGTGGACGGGTTTCCAAACGCACCACATGCGACTGTTGCATACGCAATTCAGCACTGTCTTCAATGGTCACGGTGCGTTCATTTTCCGGAATCAACCCCGAGAGCATATTCAAGGTGGTGGTTTTACCCGAACCCGTCCCGCCACACACCAAAACATTCAAACCCGCTTTGACGGCATAATCCAAGAACAGAAACATCTGCTCCGTCATGGCGCCAAACGCAATCATGTCCTTGGCACGCAAATGCTTTTCGGGGAAACGGCGAATCGACACGCTAATGCCGTCCACCGCCAAAGGTGGGATAATGATATTAATACGCGAGCCATCCGGTAGACGAGCGTCTACTAACGGCGAGGATTCATCCACACGACGACCGGTGGTATAAAGCATCCGATCGACCTTATTACGTAAGTGCTCTTCACTGATAAATCTTACATCCGTGAGTTCCAGCTGCCCGTTTCGTTCCACATAGATCTGGTTATAACCGTTAATCAGAATATCGGACACAGAACTATCCGCCAATAAGGGTTCAATTGGCCCCAAACCGTAGATTTCATCCAGCAACTCCACGCCCAGTTGGCGCACCTCGACATCCGATAAGGGATACCCCATATCCGCCGCCACTTCACGCACCAACTCTTCCAGGCGCGGACGCAACTCCTGTCGAGTCTCCTGACTATCCGCCTGATAAAAAGCATCGTCTTCGGTGGCCTTTTTCTGGCAACGATGTTTAATTTCCTGAAAGCTATTGCTTTGTTTAAGGTCTGTGTCTTTTTTCAAACCACTTGGCCGCACTTTCGGTAACGACTCTTTGGTGGCCAATTCATTTTGCAACTTTCGGTGCTGCTCAGCTTGGTGTAAACGCTCTCGAATTCCCATTTACGACACCACTGACTTTTCATTTAAGCTACCGTTTGTTTTCGGCTCACCCATTCGTTTGAACATGCGCTGTTTCAATACTGGCCACCAACGGTTTTGCTTTGGCCGTCTGACATTTTCGGCCTGAGCTTCCATTTCAGGTAAAGACGCACCATTATGTAATAGGTTAGCCAAGCTGTGCAGTTGAAAATTGGCTATCGAATCCGCGTGGGAATCTTTCAGCAAGCGTCCTTCTTTCAACGAATCATTAAAAGCGCGATAATCGTTGGATACTCGCACCACCGTATCCACATCCATATCTTTAACCACTTCCTCCAGCATTTCGTCCTGCTGGCTGGCACTCCGGTTCAAAACCAATTTTAAAGAGTCTTTTAAATAACCCAGTGTCTGAGTGAGTTTAATGGCGGTATTCACGGCGCGGAAAGAGGACAGTGACGGCTCTGCAACCAATACGATATTATCGGACTCATCCAAACAACTCAGTGTCAAATCCGACAAATCACTTGCGCAATCAATGACCACATGGTCGTAATAGCGTCGCAAAGAATGAATGATGGTTTTGATTAATTCACCATTCAGATTATCCAACTCACTGACTTCCGACGGTAACGACAACACATATAACCCGGATTCATGACGGGATAAAGACTTGTAAATCAGGTTTTCATCAAAACGATTCAAGTTATAGACAAAGTCCGTCAAAGAATAGAGACGTTGATTTTCCATGTTCAGATACAAAGACGTATCCCCCAACGGCATATTCAAGTCCACCAAGACGGTCCGGCCATCGGTCAACTCTGTCAAGTGCGACGCCAGATTGGTGGCGAGTGCCGTACAGCCCACGCCACCTTTTAAACTGAAAAAAGACGATACATTGCCGTTTTTTCCTTGCCGACGTCGATCCTGCATATGCAGAATGGACAGAATATGCAACACTTCACCCGGGCACTCGATAAAGCCTTGCACGCCCTGGTGGTTCGCCTCAATGATAAAGTCCACATTTTTACGCTTTAACAGCACATAAAGCGACACCCCTTTTCCGAGAGTTAATACGCTATTAATGCGCTCCAAAGCCAATTCAACATCACCATCAAATTCCAATAACGCCAAACTGACATCTTCCGGCCAAACATGCGGCACTTCGCTGACCGCCTCCAATGAATATTTCGAGGCAATCGAGACCTTAACCGCCTCCAAAATATCCTCATCAGACCCAATGTAAATGGCTTGGTTTTGTGCAATGCCGTGTGTTGTTATTGAATTTGTCATCAGGGCTTCTCCAATCCAACTTTCACATCCAATTCCGGTAAAGCGCTTTCACCTTCCGGCAACAAGTCGGCCACTTTGCCCATAAAGAAACCTTCAGTGGCGCTCGGACGGGTTAAACGCTCGCCCGGTAACGACACCTTTTGACCTTTCTCAATCGGTTGAACAAACTCCGGTGTCACCAGTATCGCCAACTCCGTCTGATCTTTGTCATAGCTGGTGGAACGAAACAAGGCTCCAATAATCGGAATGTCGCCCAATAACGGAATCTTATTGATGGAGGTACGCAGGTTGTCTTGAATTAAGCCCCCAATGACAAAACTTTGTCCATCCGCCAGCGTAATGGTTGTCGAGGCACGGCGCGACCGAAAACCGGGCACAATAATCGAACCATTTTGAGAACCGGCACTCTCATCAATATTGCTCACTTCCGGTGCCACCGTCATTTGAATCAGGCCGGACTCGGTAATCACCGGACTGAAACGTAGCCGCACCCCAAATTCCTTATATTCCACCGTAATAGTATTTTCGTTTTGAGACACTGGAATCGGCACTTCACCACCGACCAGGAAATCGGCCGTTTCACCCGATTGCACAATCAGCTCCGGCTTGGCCAGAACACGCGCCAGGTTATTGCCCTCCAAAAGGGATAACACTCCGAAAATATTACCGTTGCGCGGGTTGATCCCAATTTGAAAACCATCCGAAAATGGAAAGGCCAAACTGGCGGGCGTGCCGGAAGCCACCTTATCCACATTCAGAAGAAAGTTGGCATTCGTTCCCAGGTTGCCGGGTGGAAATAAGCCAAACGTATCTTTTTTACTGCGCATGGCCACGCCACTGCGGAAGGGGTTGCCCTTCACCACTTCCGCCACGCGCACCGACAACTTAATCTGCTGCGGCCCCGTGACCTTAATCATATTCACCACACTCAGCCCTAAAGCCGACACCACCGATTGAATACGGCTTCGTTGTGCGTCATTCGGCACTTCACCACTCAACAGCACCATATAATTTCCGGCCAACGGCTGGGCACCGAAACTGCCTGCGGTTTGTGCGGCTTGCAGCACTTCTTGATCCTGACGGCGCATATTCGGTGCCGTGGCATCCTCGTCCAACTGAGTGCCGATTTCATCCACCTGACGGCGCACGGCGGTTTCCGGTTGCAACCAAACATTTTTCAGTTGAAAACGTACCCCGCCTTCCGGGTTCAAATCTTTCAGCAACCCCGTCAAAGTAGATTCAATTTCTTCTCGACGCGATTGATCCGGCGCCACATTCAAAACCACCTTATGGTCTACTTTCGGCGTATCCCGATAGGTGACAATCAATTGCGTTCGCCCAGCCCCTCGTCCGGTAATCAGCAACTCATTTTTGCTAAGCACCTTGACGGTGGCCAAATCCGGGTTGGCAATCAACGCGCGCTTCAAGCTCTTATCGAATTTGATAATCTGACTGTCGGTTTCGGTTAAATCATAGGTCTTAGCCAAGGCTGCAGATTGGGACTGGGATGGAAAAATCATCATCCCCAAACAAGCCGCTAAAACGCCTGTCTTCAAAAAGCCATAGTCGCTTCTCGGTTTCATTGTGTAATTACCTCTTGCACCTGATCACCCTGCATAATTTGGATGACTTCACGGCGTGATTTCGGTTTAAACTTAGGCGGACGCTGACGACTGCGCTCGATGACTTTGACATTGACGCCGTCGGTTTCCACCAATTTGACGTCTGCCGCGCCCCGCAAAGCGAGATGCACCGCACCGACATTCATGGCGAGCGCCAATTGTTCCGATTGAGATGTATCCACATTCAAAGCCACCATCGATTCTTTGACAAACGCCTCACCCTGATGATTTTTTTGCTCTTTTTGCGCTTGCTCTTCTTTGAGATACCCCATTCGGTTGGTTTGCCCAATTGACAGCACCTCAATGTTTTGCAAAATGGTTCGGCTGATCATGCGTTTGCCGTCCGCGCTTTCAAACACACTGATGACATCCACGTGATCGCCTGGGTTCAACATTCCCAACAGACCGCTTTCCGCGGAAACCGGCAAGCGTATCGCACGTCGTCCCGGCTTCAGAATGGCTTCCACACTTTTATCGGACTGGCCTTCCAACCCGACCTTTTGATCCAGAAGCCATTCCCCCACATAAATATGCTGTTTCGCCACGCGTCCGACCACATTTTCCGGTTGCGTGACCACGCCATTCACCAACAAACCTTCTGTCGGCACCATCAGCACTTTAATGTCGTCGGCTTCGATTTTTTCGCCGCGATACAACTCTCGGTTGGCCACCACCACCGAACGCATATCCGGCTTTTCAACCACGGTAATGGTTTTGACTTCGGCTTGGGATTTGGCTTCATTTACCCGGCTTTCAACGTAGCCGTACACCAGGCCAATCGCCAATACGGCCGCCAAAAGCGAGGTTCCGTACAGCACGAAATCGCTTCGTTGCATTTTCATAATGGTTAGAATCTCTGTATTGCACCAAAAGACCTCCGCTTGAATCTCAAACCGATTCAATCAGACTGACAAATGTCTTTTAGCAGCTCAAATCAAAACTGATAATCAGTTTGGCTTTCACTGGAAAGCTCTGAGCAAACGCGTCCGGCAGGAATAGCGTCTGCGAGGGAAATTGGGCTTTGAAGATATAGGTTGAGGGCGACTCGCCCGGTTGCTTTTGAATATCCACGCTCACGTCACTTTTGCCCAAGCCGTCAAACATTCCGGTAAAGCCATCCTTAATGAAGGTTTCGGCCCCACCTGAATTCAGTTCGACTTTGTGAGCTTGACATGTCACCGTATTCAAGGTGAGATTCGGGTCAATCGCCTGCGCATTGGCCTGATTCATCATCAACTGATAGGCATCGGCCATGACATCATTGGCCGACAGTCGATCGGCCACATAGCCGATCAAATCCACCACGGCCAACAACGCAATCATCATAAAAGGCAGCAAATAAGCCGCCTCAATCATCAAAGCCCCTTTTTGAAATTTAAGCGGTTTCATGTAAGCCGCTTACGATCCAGAGTCGGAATCGGCTCCTGTCGCTTTTTTCGCAGCACCGTCGACAATATCACTAACAGCCTTAGCCATAGTACCTTCTTTACTGGTATCATCCGTAAAGACGACGGCCGCAATGCCCACCACAGCCGCCACAACAAGAGCATACTCAACCATGGTAGCGCCTTTTTGTTTTTTCAGCTTTTTATTCATTGATTGTTCGATCGTAGATTTTGAATTATTGGTTTTCACTAACATCTTTATCTTCCTTGATTTTTTGTCAAATTTAGAGTGCAGCCGATTTCGGCGTTTTTCCATTTAAACGTAAGGACTTTTACCATGCAATAAAATTAATAACTTTTCATAAGCAAAACTTTTAATAGAAAGATAAGCGTTTTTTAATAGTTTTTTTAACTTCAAAAAAAACCAACTAAATAATTGATATAACTAATAAATATTAATTTTTTATCACCATAAGGTAACTTAATTTAATAATATTCTTATATAAGAATATTCTAATCTTAAGGGCGCTTTTAAGACCTCATTCAGAAAATGTCGCATCTTTTTTCTAAAAACACCCTCAAAAACCGACCAATTCATCTCCGAAAAATGACCAGGCCTGGCCGTTTTCGTCCATCATTCGTTCACCCAAAATTGGTGCAAGCCTGTAACAAATTAAAATCACTTCTGCCCATCAACGCCAGTATCTCTTTTATTTTTAAGTGTTTTCCCTAATCAGAACAGAAATTGCTTTTACACTATAAAGAACTTATTTTAACCAAGAAGAATCTTTCTGGAATTTCCATAAAATCTGATAGGAACTGAAATGCGCATAACGTTTGTTGGAATCGTCTTCATTAACCTTCTACTCGGAGCCTTGATATCGGCCTTGTATGTCAACAATCCCGACCTCACCCCTTGGGGGCTGGTGCCGGCCGCTCTAGCCGTTGGACTGGTGTCGGTGGCCATCTTTTATCAAAAACTCCTGTCGCACCAACAAGCCTTTATCGCCGACTTACAGAAAGACAGAGGGGCCTCTACGGACCTTCCCAGCGGTTTGCAGAACCAGCTACGCGCGCTCGTCGAAGTGCCGAGTTCCAATCAGGATTACGAAGTCTTGCTGGAAGCCTTCAAGACGGGTCAAACCGACACTCTCGCTGAACAGGGCTTGCCGGAAAAGGTTGTCACCGAACTGAATGACCTGACCCGACAAAACCAACGCGCCGACCAGGTCATGAGCGACGTCATCGAAGCGATTCAATCCGCCGACTTTGGCGGGCAATTGACGTTGGCGAAAGCGGAAAACGACATCCAAACCGCCCAAACCGTGGTGGCAAAGATGGCGGACGATTTGCTGGCCCTGCACAAACAAGGCGCCGACCGCGAAACCGCCTTGAACCGCATTCAGGAACACCTGAAAGACAACCCGACGTTTCTGGCTTGCTGGAGCGGCTGGGAGCCGAATGCCTACGACGGCCAGGACACAAAATTTCAATCCAAGGACTGGCACGATGCCACCGGACGCTTTATGCCGTTTTGGGGGCGTTCCGGCGACCAGATGGCGTTGGAACCGCTGGTGGGTTACGAAGTACCCGGCCTGGGCGATTTTTACCTGCAACCCTTGCAGACACGCCAACCGCAAATTGTCGAACCCTATATGTATCCCGTCGGTGACGACGAATTCCTCATCACCAGCGTGGTCACACCAATCATCGATAACGGCACCGTCGTCGGGGTCGCCGGGATCGACATTTCCTTGTCGCAACACCTGGATGCCTTGTCCGACAACCTGATGCCGCAGCATCAAAAAATCGTGCACAACAGCGTTCAAGCGATGATGACATTGAAAAGTGCGCTGGCCGAAGTCACCCGCGTGATGTTCTTTATGGCCAATGGTCAATTCTCGTATCGCGTCGACCAAACCCTACCCGGCGACCTCGAAGCACTGAAGACCACGGTCAACGATTCGGTTTCCGCACTGGACAATGCCTTCAGCGACATCAACCGCTGCATGAACGCTTTCTCGCAAGGCGACTTAACGCAACAGATTCAAAACCAGTACAACGGCGATCTGGAGAGCCTCAAACAAGGCATCAACCAAGCGATGGACAACCTCCACCGGATACTGATTCAAACCGCCGAAACCGCCGACTCGGTGGTCGACAATATGCAATCGCTCGGCCAGGACAACCAGAACCTGAATGCCCGCACCCAACAGCAAGCGGCTTCGTTGGAAGAAACCGCTTCAAGCATGGAAGAACTCACCCACACCATCCGCAACACGGCGCAGGAATCCAAAACCGCGATGCAACTGGGGAACCAGGTGAAATCGCACGTGGCACAAGGCAGCGACATCGCCAACCAAAGTCAGGAAGCCATGAATGAAATCAGTGCGGCCAGCCAGAAAATCGCCGACATCGTACAAATCATCGACGGCATATCCTTCCAAACCAATCTCTTGGCCTTGAACGCTTCAGTGGAATCGGCCCGTGCCGGTGAGCATGGCCGAGGATTCGCTGTGGTGGCGGGTGAAGTGCGCTCTCTGGCGTTACGCGCCTCCCAATCGTCCAATGACATTAAAGAACTGGTGGAGAAAAACCTGGCCTCGGTTAACCGTGGACAACAGCTCTCGGAACAATCCGCGCAATCGTTAAACGAAATCAACCAAACCATTGACGAGTTGGCAACCATCGTCACCGAAATCAGTGCCGCGGCCGATCAAGAAATGAGCAGTGTCGAACAGGTCAATCAAGCGGTGTCGCAATTGGATCAATTCACCCAGGAAAACGCGGCGCTGTCCGACCAGTCGGCACAACTCAGTGCGACCATGACCGGCAAAGCGCAAGAACTGCAAAAAACCATGAACGCCATTAAACTCTAAACCTGTCAAATACACTGAAAAGGATGTTACGTATCGCTTCAATAAACGTAAAATTCACTTGTCACCAACAATTTAAAGACGAATCGCAAGATTCTTGAAATAAAGGTTTGACAGCGCCCTGGGGCATCTCTATAATACGCCGAATTAATTCAGGCCACATAGCTCAGTCGGTAGAGCAAAGGATTGAAAATCCTTGTGTCCCTGGTTCGATTCCAGGTGTGGCCACCACATTTTTGCGAGCGTGGTGGAATTGGTAGACACGCCAGATTTAGGTTCTGGTGCCTTTGGTGTGAGAGTTCGAGTCTCTCCGCTCGCACCACCTTTAAAGCCCGAGTTTTCTCGGGCTTTTTCATTTCTACGTCCTTGAAACTTTCCTTCCCGGGATCATCACCAAGCATTCTCGCTTGACAAGCGTCAAGCCATTGATAATAATGCGCCTTCCAAACATCATGCGGATGTGGCGGAATTGGTAGACGCGCAGGGTTCAGGTCTCTGTGGGGTAAAACCCGTGGGAGTTCAAGTCTCCCCATCCGCACCATTATGACCGAAGGCGATTCACCGCTTTCATCCTCTCTTTGACACTCACCATCCATTTTTTAGTCATTTTCTGCTATCCCCTGCCGATACATTTTGTGATAAAGTTAAATAACTCCCCCGAACCGCAAACCGGTTCACTGAAACCCCGAACAACCTGTCATTGGGTATGCCGCTATGGGCAAACGAGAATTTAAAACCGAACTGGATTACGAAATCATCGACTGGTTACTGACCTTACCGACAGACCAGCGTAAGAAAGAATTGCATCAATGCAATATGAACTCGCTCGCCCGTGCGATGGCCCAAAAATACGCACTGGCCGATGCCAAAAAAATGGTGAACGGCATGGACAAAACCATGGAAGCCGAATTCATTAAAGCGGTGCGCATTTATAAAGGCGACCTGCCAACTCCGACCAAAACCCGCAAAAAAATTATGCAGACCAGACCCCGTTACTGGCCACCCGTTTTAGCCAGCCTTATTTTATTACTGCTGATCGTCTTTCTCGACCGCCTGATGCCTTAACCTGCCTCAAAGTCTGCACCCCACTGCCGCCCTTGGCGAAAGACCCAAACGACCGCCACCAACTTCAAGACCACCGGCACAAGCCCGTACATCCACCACAAAGCATTCATCGCCGCCGGGGCACCTTGTTTCAGCTGTAAAGCCTCCAGAAGCGGCAAAGCGATGCCCAGCGATAACGCCACCGCCAGCTTGGTCAACAGCCCCCATAAACCAAACATGGTGCCGGCGGCTCGAACCGACTTTCTTTCCAGCCGGTGCACCAGATCAACCTGCAAGGATGACGGCAAAGCCAAATCGGCTCCCAAGCTGAGGCCTGTCAAGATACACACCAATAAATACCCGTTAAAATCACCCGCACCGACCCAGATCAAACCGGTGAAACTGATGGCGGAAAACAGCATCGAAAACGCCCAGGCCTGGTACTTTTCCACCTTGGTGGACAGCCAGAACCAAAAAGGCAACCCCAACACGCCGGACACGAAAAACACCGCCAGTAACACACCCGCTTGCGCTTCCATCTGCAATGCGTAGGTCACAAAAAACATAAACAAGGTCGCCGGAAAGGCATTGGCGAGATTGTTCAAAAAATACGCCGGCATAATGCCAAAACTCCAACGATGTTGCCGCCACAAAGTTTGAATGGAAACCGGGTGATTGAAATCCCCTTCCGGGCCATTTAAAACCTCTTTAAACCACCAGGCCTGCAATAGCAAAGCCAGCGCTAAGCCAAACAGCAACAGAACAAACAGGGTTTGAAACACCTCGAGGGAGGTTGGCGACTGCGATAAGATAACCGGCAAACTTAACGCCAGCATGACACCGATTAACCCAAACCCTTCGCGAAACGACGTCAAACGGGTTTTTAAATCGGTCTGATGCGTCAACTTGGAGACCAAAGCTTGATACGGCACGGAGATCAACGTCCACCCCAAAAACGTCATAAAACTCCAAAGCACCAAATACCCGAAGGTGTGTTGCTGAAACGCGGGTTCAAATGGAAAAAATAACGACCCACACCCCACCACCAAGAGTAAGGAACCCAATTGAATTTGCCGTAAATACCCCAGATGCCGCACCCATCGGTCGGAATAAAACCCCACTAATGGATCGGTCAGCATATCGGTTAATCGCGTCACGAAAAGTGCCAAGCCAATGGCCGTCAAACTTACGCCCCAGTTCTCAAACCAGTAATTCGGCATGTAAAAATAAAACGGCACCCCCAACATGGCCAACGGCAAGCCCATCAAACCATAACCGATGTCCATCGACCAGGAAGCCCCGGGTTTCCGGCCCGCAGACAGGGGCTTAAATATCATGTCGCCGGTCTCAATTTGCGGTTAATCCAACGAATAATGGCACCCAACACCGGCACTTTCTGATAAATATAAAGACCGGTATCCCAATAATCGACGTGAGACAATACCCGACCCTGTGCATCAAACACCACTTTCGACGTGCCGTAGATTTTATGCCCCTGATACTGGCGATCAAAAAACGTAAATTGCCATTCCAAAAACGCCGTATCGCCGCTCAAGGCACGCGTCAAAACATCGAACTTCGGATGATGCACAGTGTGAAACATGTGTTCGAAAATCGCTTCGATCGCCTCCCAACCATAAACCTGATTGAACGGGTCTTCAAAATAGGCCTGTTCGGCATAAAGCGGCCCCAAATCGCTGGCCAGATTTTGAGGCATCAAGGCTTCAAACGCCGCCGTATAAGTGTCCAAATCCGTTGTATGATCACGCATGTTTCAACATCCTCCGGGTCAAGGCAAACACCCAACGCGAGGGCAGACACCGCAACAACTTCAACACCCATGTCAATTTTTTCGGAAAATGCAATTCAAAGCCATGAGAGTCGCTCGCCAGCCAATCGGCGATGCGTTCCGCCGCCGCTTCCGGTGTCATCAGCCCCGGCATCTCAAAGGTATTCTTGGCCGTTAGACGGGTTTTCACAAAACCATGATTCACCACTTGCAGTCGAATGCCGGCCTGTTGCAACTCCGGCTGAAGCGATTCCGCCAGATTGAAAAGAGCGGCCTTCGGCGCGGAGTAACCGCCACCATACGGCAGCCCCACCTGACTGGCGATGCTCAGGTTCCACACCCAGCGCATCGGCGGTTTATCGTGGCGCAGCCACACATCGCGCACCGCCAGTTGCAACGCCACACAACCGAGGTAATTGACCTGCGTCATCGTCAGATAATCCGACCATTTGGCTTCCTGCCAGGGCGACGGCGTATAGGTTCCGGCATTGTAGAACCACACATCCACCTGCCCGAAAATCCGCCAGGCCTGGGTGGTTTTATCGGGCAAGGATTCCGGCACCGAAACATCCACATCCAAACAAGCCAACTGCCCGGGAAAGCGTGATTTCAATGCCGACAAATCGGCACTTTTCTCGGCATTCCGGGCCGATGCCACCACCTGATAACCTGCCTGCAACAGGCGTTCCGTGAGCTGAAAACCGATACCAGACGACGCCCCGACAATCCACATTACCGCCATAATCGCCTCCTTAATCCGATTGAATTTGTAAAAACATTCTTGAATGTCTTGCACTCATTGTACAACTTATGTATAAATATATACAAGAAGTTATACAAAAGGCTTTTTAAAGCGATTTCTTGCTAAGAGGCACGAAGATTATGACAAACGGAACAACGCAACCCCCTCGAATCGCCGTCATCGGCAGCGGCATCAGCGGACTGGCCAGCGCCTGGATGCTCAGCCAGCAATACGACGTGACCTTGTTGGAAAAAAACAATTACTTCGGCGGACACACTCATACGGTGTCGCTGGAGACGGCCGATTGCGGCCCGGTGGCCGTCGATACCGGCTTCATTGTGTATAACGAACCCAATTATCCGTTGCTGACCGACATGCTGGATTTCCTGAACATCGCCACTCAACCGACCGAGATGAGTTTTTCCGTGTCGATCAATCAGGGCGAAATCGAATATTCCGGCAACAACCTCAATACCTTGTTTGCCCAACGTCGCAACCTGTTCTCACCAACCCACTGGCAAATGCTGACCGACATCATTCGTTTCAACCGACTGGGCAAACAAACTCTGGCCGCCGACCCGGCTTACACGCCCGAGCAAACACTGGAAACCTTCCTGACGGACAACAGCTTCAGTGACCCGCTGATTCATCATTACCTGCTGCCGATGGCGGCGGCCATCTGGTCGTGCCCGACCCAAACCATGCTCAAATTCCCGGTACGCAGCTTTTTGCAGTTTTTTGAAAACCACGGTTTGCTGAACATCGAAAACCGGCCACAATGGCAGACCATCTGCGGCGGCAGTCACCAATACATCCACGCCATTTTCGACAGGGTGGTTTCAAGCGGCGCTCTCAACGCCCACACCAACGCCCAAGTCGAAGCCATCACCCGGCACGGGAATCATTACAGCATCCAAACCCCGCAAGGCATGTACGAAGGCTTTGACCACCTGGTGTTCGCCAGCCACGCCGACGAAAGCTATGCCTTGATACCGAACGCGCTGCAAGCGGAATTCCAAGCCTTAAGCGCTTTCCAATATCAAAAAAACATCGCTTACCTGCACAGTGACCGTGCACTTATGCCGAAACGCCGCATGACCTGGGCCGCCTGGAATTACCTGCGCAACACCGATGTGGCCGAAAACCGCGTCGCCGTCACCTACTGGATGAACAAACTGCAATCCCTGCCCACCCAGCAGGATGTGTTTGTCACCCTCAACCCGACACAAATACCCGAACCACACTTGACCCAGGCCATCTTCGAATACGATCACCCGGTGTTCGACCAGGCCGCCATGGCCGCACAAGACGCGTTGGCACAATTACAAGGCCGCCACAACCTGTGGTTTGCCGGCGCTTACACCGGCTACGGCTTCCACGAAGACGGACTGCGCAGCGCCGTCAACATTGCCAAAGCCTTCGGCGTGACGCCGCCCTGGCAAACGACTTCGGACGAACCGAAAGAGGTGCGCCATGCCTAGCGCCCTCTACGACGGCCAAGTCATGCACCAACGCTTTGGCGATGTGCCGTATCGTTTTAAATACCGGGTATTGGGCCTCAAAATCGACATTGACCGTTTCGAAGAGGAAGTGCGGCCACTGCGCTGGCTCTCGCTGAACCGCTTCAACCTGATTCAAGTCAACACCGCGGATTTCGGGGCACGAAACGGCCAGGCCTGGCGTGAATGGATAAATGAACTGTTAAAGCAATACGCCATCGACACGCCGCCGAACCGAGTGGAACTGGTCTGCATCCCACGGGTACTGGGAATGGCTTTCAACCCCTTGGCGGTCTGGTACGCCTTTGATGCCGACAACCGACTCATCGCCATCATCGGCGAAGTCAGCAACACCTTTGGGCAGTGGCATCATTACGTGCTCGCCAACCATGGACAACCACTGGATGAACAGGCACACACCATCCAAAGCCGCGCGGAAAAACGTTTTCACGTTTCGCCGTTTATCGGCATGAACAGCCATTACGAATTCCGCTTCGCCGCCCCGGGTGAACACTATCGACTCGGCATCAAACAATTCGAAGACGGTGCGCCCCGCCTGATCGCCACCCAGTCCGGCAAACAACAGCCCTTGAAAGACAGCCTGTTACTGAAAGCCTTCCTGCGCTTTCCGTTCCACGCCCTGAAAGTGCTGGGACTGATTCACTGGTGGGCGCTGAAAATCTGGCTACGCGGCGGGAAATTTCACCGCACCCCGGAGCACTTGAACGACATTCAACACAGCCACTCGGAGATGACGCTATGTTCAAAATAATCACTCATCCGCTCGAACAACTCCTGCCGAACTTTGTCTGGCAACGGCTGATTAAACGCCTGCCGTTCGACCGCATTCAATTCGGCAGCCTAACCATCCGTTACCGCAATGAAGCCTATCGCTTTGAAGGCACCGAAGACGGCGTCCACGCCGACCTGACCATCACCGCCATGCTGCGTTTTCTGTTTTTATTGAAAACTCAGGGCGAACTCGGCGTCACCCAGGCGTACGTCGAACACACCATCGACAGCCCATCGCTGTACCACCTGATGACCTTCGCTCACCAGAACCGGCAAGCGCTGGCGCATCTGCTAAACGCCCAAAAGCCGCTCGGTTGGTGGCATCTGTGGCAACACCGCCGTCGGCATAACTCCCTGCAAAACAGTCGCCGCAACATCGCCGCCCACTACGACCTCGGCAACGATTTTTATCGCCTGTGGCTGGATTCCGGCATGACCTATTCCAGCGGTATTTTCGAAAACGATTCGACGGATTTGGCTCAAAGCCAACGCCGCAAATACCAACGCATCTTCGAACAACTCGACCTGCAACCGGGCGAAACGATTCTGGAAATCGGTTGCGGCTGGGGCGGTTTTCTGGAAGCCGCGGCGCAACGCAATGTGCGAACCAAAGGCTTAACCCTATCGACAGAGCAACGGCAATACGCGGAAGAACGCCTCGCCAAACAGGAACTCTCCGTCTTTGCCCAACCGGAGTTACAGGATTACCGTCACGAAACCGGGCAATACGACCACATCGTGAGCATTGAAATGTTCGAAGCCGTCGGTCGTGAGTATTGGGACACCTACTTTACGCAACTGCAGCAAAACCTCAAACCGGGCGGCAAGGCGGTGTTGCAAATCATCACCATCGACGAGACCGTGGCGGAAGACTACCAAAACAGCGTGGATTTCATCCAGGCCTACATTTTCCCGGGCGGTCTGCTTCCGAGCCTGACACAACTGAAACAGCTGGCGGTGCGCCATCATTTCGACTGGCTGGACGACTTCGCTTTCGGTCAGGATTACGCCACCACCCTGCAACACTGGCAAACCGAATTCAATAAACACACGCTCGCCCTCGAATCGCTCGGATACGACGTGCATTTCCGCCGATTATGGCGTTATTACCTGGATTATTGCCGGGTCGGGTTTGAGCAGGAACACATTTCCGTCTACCAAATCACCTTACAAAAACAATCGCCACAGGAGGTGTGCGCATGTTGAAACGTATACTGTTGTGCCTCATGCCCCTAACCCTGACCGCTTGCAGTCACACACCGGTCAGCCAGTACGCATCACTAGAACCCAAGTTCGACTTGTTTGAATACTTTGCCGGAAACACCCAGGCCTGGGGACAATTCCAGAATCGCAGCGGCGAACTGGTGCGCCGTTTCACGGTGGACATTACCGGGACCGTGTCCCGAACCGAAGACGGTTTGCCGCAACTGATCCTCGACGAACGTTTCGTCTATGACGACGGGGAACGCCAAACCCGCATCTGGACCATCGTCGAAACCGCCCCAAACCAGTATCGCGGGCAAGCCGGTGACGTCATCGGGTTCGCCCGTGGGGAATCCGCCGGCCCGGCGCTGAACTGGCAATACACCCTTGATTTGCCGTATCAGGACAGCACCATCCACGTTCAGTTTGACGACTGGATGTACCTACAAGACGCCACCACGTTGATTAATCGGGCGGAAGTGACGAAATGGGGCTTCAAAGTCGGGGAAGTGACCTTGTTTTTCCGCAAAGGCGGCAGCGGATGAAACGCCTACTCGTGTTCATTTTTAGCGGCCTCGGCTTATCCTCAGGCCTGGCGCAAACCGTTGCGCTCCAGCCTGTCGGCCAGGCCACCGGTTACTGGGCCGGGCTGATTCCGGTTTACGACGCCACCCTCTGGGTTCAGCCGGGCACCACGCAAACCGATCTTTTGTCCGACCAAACCTCATTGAAACTCGAACTGTGCTATCGCGTTGGCCTCACCGAAAAGGAATTCATCAAGGCCGCCGACCAAGCCTTGCCCAAACAACTTCCGGTCGCCCTGCGTCTGGCAACCGAACGGTTGCACCAGCACTATGAAGCCGTGCAACCGAAGGACTGTTATGAATTGGCCTATCAACCGGAAACCGGCGTACAATTACGCTTAAACAACGAACTGAAATACCAGGATCGAACGCAAGGGTTCAAAGCGGTTTATTTCGGCATTTGGCTGGGCGACACCCCCTTATCCGAAGCGGTCAAAGCCGACTTGACCGACGCCTTGCCAACAACATCCAATTGAGGCGCTTATGACGACATTGGTTTGGCTCCAACGCGAATTACGACTTCAGCATCATCCGGCGCTGGAAACCGCTTTAAGCTCCGCCGCCAAAAACGACAGCGCCGTGATTGTCGCCTACTTTCACGACCCGAAACACACCGTCGGCGACGCCAACTCGGCCTGGCTGGCGGACAGCTTGCTCGACCTGAAACAGCGTCTGGCCGCCCAAGGCGGTGCCCTGTGGTTAATCGAAGGCGACTTTGCCGAGCGCTTTCAAACCCTGCTCGACACTTATTCTATTAAACGGGTGCATTACACCTTTCAACTCGGCACCCCCTTCAAAACCCTGCAACAAACCGCGCTGACCATCTGCAAAGAACGGAACGTCACCTTAACGCCCTTCGAGACCGAAAACTGGTTGCCTTATGAAACGGTTCGCAACCAATCCGGCCAACCTTATAAAGTCTTTACGCCGTTTTATAATGCCCTGATGCAACGCATCGGCGACGTCGAGCCTTTCGACGAAACACCGTTGGACTTCCATACCACAGCGCGCATTGACTGTCCGCCGGAACACGACCGCCTGCCGCAACATTTGTCGGCGCTTCGCAATCAACCCTGGGCGGAGAAAGTCCTCAAACACTGGCGCATCGGCGAAGCGCAGGCCTGGCAAAAAGTGGATGATTTCGTAGAAAACCGTTTGTCGCATTATGCCCATGACCGCGATTTCCCGGCCTTGGCCGCCACCAGCGAACTCTCCCCGCACCTGCATTTCGGCGAGCTCCACAGCCGGGCGGTTTTACTGAGCTTATCACCGCTCAACCCCGACACCCCCACTGCGGCGGCCAGCTGGATTCGCCAGTTGGCATGGCGCGAATTCGCCCGCGCCATCCTGTGGCATTTTCCCGACACCGAAACCACACCGTTTCAACCCAAATTCCAAGGCTTTTTCACCCCGTTATCGGAACAGGATGAAGCACATCAAGATTTCTACCAGGCCTGGTGCCGCGGTGAAACCGGCGTGCCCATGATTGACGCCGGCATGAAACAACTTTGGGAAACCGGCTGGATGCACAACCGGGTGCGGATGTTGGTGGCTTCCTGGCTCACCAAAAACGCCGACATCGATTGGCGGGCCGGCGAACACTGGTTTCGCCACACGTTGGTGGATGCCGATCCGGCCAATAATGTGATGGGCTGGCAATGGGTGGCCGGTTGCGGCGTGGATGCCGCGCCCTATTACCGGCTGTTCAACCCGGTTCGTCAAAGCGAGAAATTCGATGCCGACGGTCGCTATCTCAGGCAGTGGTTACCGGCCTTGGCCAACTGGCCGAGCAAACGGATACACGCGCCCTGGATCAGCGGCGCACAACCCGATCTATGGTCGGAGACACCCGAACCCATTGTGGATCTGGAGGCCAGCCGCCAACGTCATCTGGAAAAGGTTCAGGCGCTGAAACAACGGCGCCTGCAAGATTGAATTGACGCTTGTATAAGTTTTGCATAAGATACGATCTATGAATACGAAGACATCCGACGCCCGCCTCGTTCCCATCCGAGAAGTAGCTAAAATCACCGGCTTAAACCCCATCACCCTGCGTGCCTGGGAAAGACGTTATGGTTTGATCGAACCGGTGCGCACCGAATCCGGTCATCGTCTTTACACCCCCGAACACATCGAAATGTTGCAGGAAGCCATCAAGCTCACCGAGCAGGGCATTCCCATCAGCCAAATCAAAGCGCTGCTTCCGGAGCCTAAAGCGTCCTTGCCAGACCAGAACGGCGACATTGCAACGCAATTGAAGACCACGGCACAACAACAGGATTTGGACAGCCTCAATGCACTACTCGACACCTTGCTGGCGGATTTTCCGGACGATTTTTGGCGGGAAGCGCTGGTCAACACCCATCTGATGCTGCGTGACGAGGAAACGGCCGTGGTGGTTTTCTGGGAAAGTGCCGTGCTACCGAGATTGTACTCCCGCCTGTATTTGACACAACGCCATCGCAGACGGCGAAGTGGCACATCGATTTGGGTTCAGAATCTGGCACCGCAGGATGCGGTATTGAAAGCGCTCATCGCGCTGCAACTGGAACAGGCCGGACGACGCCCGTTATTGTGCTCTTGGACGTTGCAACCGGATACGCAAGCCGCAACGCAGCTCGAAGCCAACCGTTGCGCCGACATCGCTGTCATCGCGGGCGCCAGCGATGCCGATCGGCAAAATGCCCAGGCCTGGCAAAAATGGGCGGAAGCTCACCCTGGCCTGAGCGTGCAAATGTTTATGCCTTCCGGTTCAAAAGCGCCGAACGACGCCGCCGATTTCAGCGTCAGCTATCTCGGCACAAACGCTCATTAATCGGTTCCGCTTAATTCCGATTCCGCTTACTTGGCCGGAAGCTGCGCTTCCAATTCAGCGATGCGGGCTTCCGCGGCCTCCAGTGACTGCTTCAACTCGACGATTTCGGTCACATCCTTTTGAATACCGATGTAATAGGTCAAGCCATCGGTCTTGTCATAAAACGGCGTGACGCTCAACTCATTCCAAAACGGCGTGCCGTCCTTACGGTAATTTTTCAGAATGGTACGCACCGGCGCACTCTCGTCAATCGCTTGGCGGATTTGTTGCACCGGCACTTGTTCGGTGTCGTCGCCTTGCAAGAATCGGCAATCCTGATAGAGGATTTCATCCGACGTGTACCCCGTCAATTTTTCAAACGCCGGGTTCACATAAATCAACACCGTGTCCTGGTCTTCCTTTTCCGCGATGACGATTCCGTCCTGAGCATTTTCCACTAACTCTAAAAGCGTTTCGTAACGCAGCTTCGCATCTTTCATTCCATCACCGTTTATCCGAGATCACTGACGCCATTCTACCCAAAAACCGTCACCGCCGACACCACTGCGAAATTTTTTACACTTGACTTGCTTCCCAAAACCCTTAGCCTTTCAAACGATAGGTTTATTTCAAGGAACTTCTGTCTGACTGGGGCAGAAATTCCAAAAGAGGAGAGATACATGAAAACAGCCCTTACGCTCATTGCGGCCGTCGGCTTTTCCGGCTCGCTGTTCGCGATGGACATCAGCCCCTATAAAGTGGGCGAAAAACTCAATGCCGAACAGGCCAAGGAAATGGAAAAGCGCTTCAAGGAACGCCAAGTACAGGATTGGCAAGTCCCGAAAGCCGCCGATATCGACAAAGAGCCGAACGCCAAGGAAATTCGTTATGGCATTCAGCTGCTTGATAAAACCGTGGAAACCGTCGGACCGAAAGTCACCAACCCGAACCTGCGTTACTCCGGCAACTCCCTGAACTGTACCAGCTGCCACATCAAAGGCTCCGATGGGTTACCGGGCACCATGCCGTTCGGCATTCCATTCGTCAACGTCATGAACGACTACCCGAATTTTCGCAAACGCAGCATGACCATCGGTTCGCCAGAAGACCGAGTCAACGGCTGCATGACGCGCAGCCAGGGCAGCGGCAAAGCCATGCCGAACGATTCCACGGAAATGAAAGCCATCATCGCCTACTTCACCTGGCTGGCCAAAGGCACCAACCCGAATGACGCCATGCAATACACCGGTCTGCCCAACGTTGACCTGCCTAACCGTGCCGCCGATCCAAAAGCCGGCAAAGCTCTGTATACGGAACACTGCGTCGCCTGTCACCAAGCGGAAGGCAAAGGGCTGAAAACCGCCACCTACGCCAAAGACGGCAGCTACACCTTTCCGCCATTGGCCGGTGACGACTCATTCAATAACGGTGCCGGCATGAGCCGCATCATCACCGCCACCAAGTTCATTCACGCCAATATGCCGCTGGGTGCAACGTATAAATCACCGGTCCTAAGCGTCGGCCAGGCTTATGATATTGCCGCTTATGTGGAATCCCTTCCGCGCACCACCCATCCGGACCGCGCCAAGGATTTCCCGAATCCGGATTTCCGCCCGGCCGATTATCCGGTACCGGCCTACTTCAACGGTGACAAAGCCGCGTTGGAAAAAGCCAAATACGGTCCTTTCGACAGCGGAAAATAACCGTTAAATAAACGGTCCGAAACCATTCGGGCCGTATCTTCACCCGCGGTTTTCTTTTATAATGTTGGTTTTCAACCGCATTTAAGGAGCCGCTTTTTATGATTCGCACGTCCGGACTTGTTCCACTTTCCTTCATCGCTTTCGGTCTGCTCATCAGCGGCTGTTCCGAATCGGACACCTCCGCGCCAACGTCAACGGCCGACGCACCACAAACACCTGCACCGAAACCCGTTGAACAACCCGCGGCCACACCCGAAACACAAATCGCACCACCGACACCGGCCAAAGTCGACGTCAAACAGCAAGCCCTGCCGACGATTCCAAAATTCTCCGACTTCCCGGCTGGCCCACCACGCAAACAAGCTTTCTTTGATTTTATGACCCCGCTGGTTCACCGCGCGAACGACGCGGTGCTGGAAAAGCGCCATCGCTTGCAATCCATTATTCTGAAAAACGACCCCAGCCAAAACGACCAGGCCTGGCTAAAATCGCAAGCTGACTTTTACGGCGTGGAGCCGTTTGATTTCAACCAGGCCGCCGACCGCACCGCCCTGCTGAAACGAATGGACAAAGTCCCGACCGCTCTGGCCTTAGCACAAGGCGCCAATGAAAGTGCCTGGGGCACCTCACGCTTTGCCCGCCAAGGCAACAATTACTTTGGTCAATGGTGCTTTACCAAAGGCTGTGGTCTGGTACCAAAACAACGCTCCCAAGGTGCCATTCACGAAGTACGCACCTTCAAGCACCCGTACGATTCGGTGGTCAGCTACATTCACAATTTGAACAGCCACAACACCTATGCCGAGCTACGCAGCATCCGAGCGAAAACCCGCGCTGAAAACGACCCCCTGACCGGTTTGGAAATGGCTGAAGGATTGGTCAACTATTCCGCCCGAAAACACGAATATGTTAAAGAATTACAAAGCATGATTCGTTACAATAAGCTCACGCAATACAACCAAAAACCTTAATAGTATTAAGGCGTTAAGCGCACATTACTTAACACAAAACACGAAAGGACACTCTTATGCCACTACTCGACAGCTTCACCGTTGACCACAAAATCATGAAAGCCCCGGCGGTTCGCGTCGCCAAAACCATGACAACCCCGGGCGGCGACACCATCACCGTGTTCGACCTGCGCTTCAACAAACCGAATGTCGACATGATGGGCGAAAAAGGCATCCACACTCTGGAACACCTGTTTGCCGGCTTTATCCGCGCGCACCTCAATGCCAACGACGTTGAAATCATCGATGTCTCACCGATGGGTTGCCGCACCGGTTTTTACATGAGCTTGATTGGCACGCCGGACGAACAACGCGTGGCTGATGCGTGGTTGAAAGCCATGCAAGACGTTTTGAACGTCACCAAAATGGAAGACATTCCGGAACTGAACGAATACCAGTGCGGCACTTACAAAATGCATTCCCTGGACGAAGCCAAAGCCATCGCCCAGAACATCATCGACCACGGCATCGGCGTCAATAAAAACGATGACCTGGCCATGGATGCGGATACGCTGCGCAAACTGGGCAATGAGGTTTAATGAAATGAAAGTCGCCATTATCGGAGCCATGGAAGAAGAGGTGGCGTTGCTGCGCAACCAGATTCAAAACCTCTCCACCGAAATCCACGGAGGGTTTGAATACTACCTTGGTCAAATCGACGGGTTGGACGTGGTGCTGTTGCGCTCCGGCATCGGCAAAGTCAACGCCGCCATCGGCACCGCTCTGTTGATTAAGTTGTACGAACCGGATTACGTCATCAACACCGGCTCGGCCGGTGGCTTCCATGCAGATTTGGAAGTGGGCGATATTGTCATCAGCGCGGCCGTTTGCCATCACGATGTGGACGTCACGCCTTTCGGCTATGCGCGAGGTCAGGTTCCGGGCCACCCGGAAAACTATACCGCCAACGCAGACCTGGTGGAAATTGCCAAAAGCAGTATTGAAGCCTTACAGGAAGTCAGCCACATGCACGGTTTGATTGCCACCGGCGACCGCTTTATGCATTTGCCGGATGATGTGGAGACCACCCGCAGTTATTTCCCGGAAATGATCGCCTGCGAAATGGAAGCGGCGGCCGTGGCGCAAACCTGCCATGCTTTTGACGTGCCGTTTGTCATTATCCGTTCGCTGTCGGACATTGCCGGCAAAGAAAACGCGGTGACGTTTGAACAATATCTGGACAAGGCGGCCACGCATTCGGCCCGCTTGATTTTGGAAATGTTAAAGGAATTAAAAATCCAAGCCGCGGCTTAAGGCGTTTCAAAAACGCCGGAGCGACTTAGGTTAACAGCTGCTCAAATTCCTGCGAGTCAATGGGCTGCGTCCAATAAGGCCCTTGCCCGAGAGAGCAGCCCCATTTTTTCAAAGCCATCGCTTCCGATTCTTCTTCCAGACCGGTGGCAATCATACAGGCATCCAGGCCTTCGCCCATCTGAATCAACGCTTGCACCCATTTCTGACCGGCCGACGAAGTCATTTGCGCTTTTAACCAGGCCTGGTCAAATTTAAACTCTTGCACATTCAACCCGGACAAAGCCGGTAAGTTCAATGGTACGGCGCCCAAACCGGTTAAGGTCATCTGAAAGCCCGCTTCGGAAAGCGCTTTCAGCTTCTCGACTAATTGGCCGTCGAACTGATCAAACTTCTCCATGGAAAAGGCCAACTGCAGTTGATTGGCGGTAATGTCATAGCGCACCAATCGTTGTAACAGCAATGTTAAAAACGCGTCCTTTTGCCACAAGGCATCCATGACCGGCACGGTGACCACCAGCTCGGCATCACGCTTCGACCATTGTTTCAGATAAAAACAGGCCGTATCCAACAGCCACATGCCCAGGGTTTCTTCATAACCGCTGTTTTTCAACAGTGTCTGCCAATTTTCATAAGGCTGACGAGAACCGTCTTCTTTGACCCATTCCAGCGTCATGTAACCGCCGACAATCCGGCTTTGTTTTAAGTCGATCTGCGGTTCAACATACGTATGGAACTGCGACGCCTGAATGGCTTCATCAAAGGCCAATTGCAACTCATGCGATTTCACCGGCACTTCAAATTTCACATCGTCATAAAAACGGAAGGTTTTCTTACCTTTCGACTTGGCTACATACAAAGCCTCGTCGGCCTGTTCAATCAATTCGGAAGAGAGTTTGGAATCCTGCGGAAATTGCGACACCCCAATACTGGTGGACGTCGTGACCTCGACGCCATTAAACCAATAAGGGCGGGAAATTTCGGTCACGATACGATGACAAATGACTTCGATGTCGTCTCGGGACGAGACATCCGATAACAAGATGACAAACTCATCTCCGCCCAAGCGACTGACAATATCGCCTTCTCGTACGGATGATACAAGACGACCACTGACATAACGCAACAATTCATCGCCGATGTGATGCCCCAGCGTGTCATTAACCTGCTTAAAGCCGTCCAAATCCAAAAACAAGAGCGAAAAAATGGTATCTTTTTCCGTGGCGCCTTGAACCAATTTATCGAGAATATCGTGAAAGTAGCTGCGGTTTGGTAAATGCGTCAAGGAGTCGTAATTCGCTTTACGGTACAGATCGGCGGTACGGTGACTCACTTCGGACTCAATTAAGTACGCCACGTCCACCGAATCGGAAAAGCGGGTTTGAAGGTCTCCCAACAGCCGATGAACGTTGGCTCGGTCATCTCCCATCTCTTCCTGCAACAGTGCCGGGTCAAAGGCCGCTTTTTTCACACGGCGCTCTTCCTGTAACTGTTCCAGGCGTGGTTCCTGAGTCAAATTGTGTGCTAACTGAGTCATAATCGCTTTACCCTTGTCTCCACATCATCGGCCGTGCTCTTTCATTCATTTTGTTTTTAGCGGAACACGAAATCTTCTATAATTGGCGCTCAACTTTCTGTTTTAGCGGCCGATACATAACGCTATTTTTTCGTTAACTTCTCATAAGCAAAGGGGATGCCATGTTAAAAATTGGGACACCATTTTCACCGACCGCCACCAAAATTCTGCTCTGCGGATCCGGCGAATTGGGCAAAGAGGTCGCCATTGAAGCCCAGCGTCTCGGCCTGGAAGTCATCGCCTTAGATCGCTATGAAAACGCTCCCGCCATGCAGGTGGCAGACCGCCACTACACCTTAAGCATGCTGGACGGCGACGCCTTGCGCGCGATTATCGAAAAAGAAAAACCGGATTACATCGTGCCGGAAATTGAAGCCATTGCCACCGACACCTTGGCGGAACTGGAAGCGGAAGGCTACAATGTCGTGCCCACCGCCAAAGCCACTCAATTAACCATGAATCGTGAAGGCATCCGCCGTCTGGCCGCGGAAACGCTTTCCTTGCCGACCAGCCCTTACGCGTTTGCCGATAACGAAGCGGACTTTTTTGCCGCCGTGGAACGCATCGGCATGCCGTGTGTGGTCAAACCCATTATGAGTTCATCCGGTAAAGGTCAAAGCGTGATCAAAGCCGCTTCAGACATCGAATCCGCCTGGCAGTACGCCCAAGAAGGCGGCCGGGCCGGAAAAGGCAAAGTCATCGTTGAAGGCTTTGTCGACTTCGATTATGAAATCACCCTACTGACCATCCGTCATAAAAATGGCACCGCGTTCTGCGCGCCGATCGGCCACCACCAGGAAGACGGCGATTACCGCCAATCCTGGCAGCCGCATCCGATGTCCGACCCCGCCATCGCCAAAGCCGAAACCATTGCCACCCAAATCACCGATGCCTTAGGGGGACTCGGCTTGTTCGGCGTGGAATTGTTTATTAAAGGCGATGAGGTCATTTTCAGCGAAGTCTCGCCACGCCCGCACGACACCGGTTTGGTCACGTTGATTTCACAAGACGTTTCGGAATTTGCGTTGCATGTTCGCGCCATTCTCGGCCTGCCGATTCCGAATATCGCCCAACACGGTCCGTCGGCTTCCAGCGTTATTTTGCCGACCGGACAATCCACCCAGACATGCTTCTCCGGTCTGGAAGAGGCCTTATCCGAGCCGAACACTCAACTGCGTCTGTTCGGCAAACCGGAAATTGCTGGCCGTCGTCGAATGGGCGTTGCGCTGGCACGCGGCGAAACCATTGACGACGCCATTGAAAAAGCCAAACGGGCCGCGGCGGCGGTGCAGGTCAATTTCTAGCCGCCCATTTCAGTTTAAGTGATCAATCATTAAGGTGGCCCCTCACTCAGGAAGCCACCGACCTTCGTCTTTTTCAGGCCTGCCATTTTTTTGGCAACTCCAGCCCCACCCCCAACCACACCATCAAAACCACCAGGCCTGGCGCTTTTCAATCCACACTAAACAGCTTTTTATTCAACAACTTATAAAAATTAATTGCTTTATGGCACGCTCTCTGCTGAAAGACTCGCAACACATTCGCTCGGCACCACAACATCATAAGAACGAATGCTTGATTCATTTGCACACAGGAGTTACACCATGACAATGAACCAGACCATGGCTACCGAAGTTAAAGCCCCAATTCTTCAAGAATACAACCAAAACCCGGATACAGAAGCCCAGCTGGCGGATAACCCAAGCAAAACCATTTTATTGTTGCTGCAAGGCGTCGTTGACAAAGGCAACCTGGCGAAAGTTTGCCATCAAAGCAACGCTTTAGTGGAAAAAGGCTTTCACCTTGGGCGTATGACCACTATTCTGGATGCGCTGCGCGACCGCCTAAATTTAACGCAAGACAGCTCTCTAGCGTTTGACCTGGACGAACTGTATCGTTACGCAGACAAATCCATCCAAGAAGCCGTGTTTGAAAAAGACACCTTCTATCTGGACAGCGCGATCGAAATCCTGACTGAAGTTCGTGATGCCTGGTTGGAAATGATGCAACAGTCCGGCCAGGTATCGGCAGACGCCTAACCCTTTCCCGCATGACTCCAATGGCCGAAAACACCTTTGTTTTCGGCCATTTCTTGAGCTTTTTTCTTTCCTGGCAACCCGCCACCCATCTCGCCAAACCCTACGCCACACAAATAAACAACCAACATTAACAACCTTTCTTAACCAATTGTTTTTATAAAAAATTCATTCTCAATAATTTCTAACCATTTTCGTCATAAAACCTTAGCACTCTATTGACTTGACTGCTAAAAAAAGTGTAGTATGATGACATTAATGATTAAACCGAATACTCAAGGAGAAAGCGCATGACAAATCAACTGATTCCGTTCGCGAATAATCTTACTCCTGGCCAGAACATTGAAAGTTATCTCAAAACGGTTCAAACCATGCCGCAATTGACGGCTGAGGAAGAGAAAACACTCGCGGAAAAGCTGTATTACCAAGAAGACTTGGCGGCGGCACGCCAACTGATTTTATCGTCCCTGCGTTATGTGGTGCCGATTGCCCGCTCCTACCGGGGCTATGGCTTACCATTAGGTGACATTATTCAAGAAGGAAATATTGGCTTGATGAAAGCGGTGAAACGCTTTAATCCGGCTGAGAATGTTCGCTTAATGACCTTTGCCGTGCATTGGGTGCGCGCGGAAATCAACGAATACGTGATTCGAAACTGGCGTATCGTCAAAACCGCCACCACCAAAGCACAGCGCAAATTGTTCTTTAAACTGCGCAGCACGAAAAAATCGCTGGAATGGTTCGGTGATAAAGACGCCGATGCCGTGGCGGAAGAACTGGGCGTGACCCGTAAAGACGTACTGGAAATGGAAACCCGTTTGTACGGGCAGGACATGTCCGTTGACTTGCCGTCCGACGATGATGAGTCGCCGTCTAAAAGCTATCCTGTCCTAATCAGCCCGGAACTGGATCCGGAAACCCAGTTGGTAAATGAGTCGCAAGCCGACTATGAACTGGGGCAGATGAAACAGGCCTTGCTGGGCTTGGATGAGCGTAGCCGCGACATTCTGCAACAACGCTGGTTAAGTGAAAGCAAAACCGGCCTAAAAGAATTGTCGGAAAAATACGGCGTGTCCATGGAACGCATCCGCCAAATCGAACAACAGGCGATGAAAAAGCTGCGCTCCAATATGGTCTTCGGCTAAATTCACTTCAGACTTCACAAACCAAAACGGCGCTTTTCAGCGCCGTTTTTTATGTCCGTTCCATATCCTGTTTCTGAATGAATTTCGGGTCAATCGCTCAACTTGACCCAAGCGAATACGACTGTTCGGTCAGCACCATGCGAAAGGCGTGTTCCGAACCCGGAGGCACGGTTACCGCATTCTGCAGCACATTACCGGCTTCCACACACAGCATTTTCGGCCAGGCCTGGTCGTCCATGTCAGCAAAACCTTTGATGATTTCCGGCCCCGGATTCCACACCACCGACGACACGGCCGATTCCTTTTCGATACAAAGACAGCGACCATAGCCCAAATCCCGAATGACCACTGGTTCTGCTTGATCAATGAAGACTGAATCAATCGGCGGGTGAATTTTGAGCGGCGCGGTTTGAAAATAGCTTTCGGCATAGGTCAGTTTGTCGAAACACTCACTGCCCTGTAGTCCGTCGACCACAACCTCCGGCGCATTCGACACCGAAAAATAAGTATGCAGCGCTTCGGTAATGTCCACCGGCTGGTCGCTTTGGTTATGCGTGGTAAGAACCACTTCCAGTGACTCACCAATGGTGACTTTCAACTGTAACTTAAAGGCGTGAGGCCATAACGCGAGCGTTTCCGGAGTGGATACGGTGGTCAGCACCAGCTCGGTTTGTGTCGGCGACACGGCGGAGACCGACGTCAGATCCCAGACTTGGTTTCGCACGAACCCGTGAGCGGGCAACCCCGGTTTATCGGCCGGCCCAAACCACGGCCAGCAAACCGGAATACCGCCGCGAACCGGCTTTTCACCCGTGTAAATCGCCGCTTCCGATACCCAAAGCCAATCTTGTTGGGAGCTTGCTTCCGACAAGGGCGTGAAGCTCAGCACACTGGCGCCATGCGTCGTCAACAAGGCGCTTGCGGCCGCATTTGTCACTTTCACCATCACCAAACCGTCTCGGCGGCAAAAGCGTACGCCTTCCACGGAAAACGTTTTTTGCAATGCTTCGACACTCTGCATGGTCACTCCTTAAGACGGTTAGGAAAGGTCTGATTGATTCAACGGTACTCGGCCAGGGTTCTTTCCAAAAGTGCCGGCGGATAATCACCGGTGACATACGCCTGCCCAATCGCTTTCAGCAACACCAGACGGATTTTGCCGGCTTGGACTTTTTTGTCACCAGCCATTAATGCCAAAAAGCGTTCATTGGGCATGTCATCGATTGACGGCGGCAACACCGGCAAGCGGGCGGCACTTAAAATCGCCGCGGCACGTTCCTGGTCGGCTTGGGTCAAATTGCCCATCAACTTGGACATGTAAATCGCCTGCATCATCCCGGCACTCACGCCTTCGCCGTGCAGCCAGACGCCGTAACCCATGCCGGCCTCGATGGCGTGGCCGAACGTGTGCCCTAAATTAAACAGCGCCCGCAATCCGGCTTCTTTTTCATCCTTGGCGACAATGTCCGCTTTGTTCTGGCAGGAGCGCTCAATGGCTTCCGCCAAAACATCGGCTTTGCGATCCAGCAGGCCCGGTAGATTTTGCTCCAACCACTCAAAGAACGGATAATCGACAATCAGACCGTACTTGATGACTTCCGCCAAACCGGCGGACAGTTCGCGATCTTCCAAGGTGTTCAAGGTATCGGTATCGATGACCACACACTCGGGCTGATGAAACGCGCCGATCATGTTTTTGCCCTGCGGATGGTTCACCCCGGTTTTACCGCCAACCGAAGAGTCCACCTGAGACAACAATGTGGTCGGCATTTGAATGAAGTTCACCCCGCGCTGATAGGCCGCCGCGGCAAATCCGGTCATATCCCCGATGACCCCGCCGCCCAACGCGACAAAGGTACACTTTCGGTCGAAATGATGTTCAATGGCCACGTCGAAAATGCGGTTCAAAATCTCCAGGTTTTTATACTGCTCGCCGTCCGGCAATACCACTGTTTGCACATCGTAATCGGAAAAGGTTTGTTTGACCCGCTCCAAATACAACGGCGCCACCGTGGTATTGGAGACAATCAGCACTTGCGTGCCGGTCACATAGGGTTGAATCAATTCGGGCTGGTCAATCAGGCCTTGACCGATGAAAATAGGGTAACTGCGATCCCCTAAATCGACTGTAAGAGTTTTCAATTGCTCATCCTTAAATCACTTGCTGTTGCTGAAGGCGGTCGACAATCTGCTTCACCACGCGATGCACCGAAACCTGTTCGGTTTCAACCACCAAATCGGCCACTTCTTCATACAAGGGGCCACGCTCCTCGATGACTTGACGCAACACCGCCTTCGGGTCTTCGGTTTGCAATAACGGACGGTTGCGGTCGTGGCGCGTTCGCTGCACCAAGGCTTCCACCGACGACTTCAAATACACCACGAACCCGCGTGTGCGCAGATGCTTGCGATTTTCCGTCATCAGCACCGCACCGCCACCGGTCGCCAGCACGATTTCCGGCCGCTGCGTCAACTCGTCAATCACGCCGGCCTCTCGCGCCCGAAAACCGGACTCGCCTTCGATATCGAAAATCATCGGAATGGTGGCGCCGGTTTTCGCTTCGATTTCATGATCGCTGTCGACGAATTCATAACGGAGCTTTTCCGCCAGAAAACGACCGACCGTCGACTTGCCCGCACCCATCGGACCCACTAAAAAAATACTTTTATTTTGCATATTTCTTATTGTAGCCTAATCGCAACAAATTTAGGTAAACTCTGTTAAAATGTCGTGTCTAAAATAAGCGATGCTGCCAATACGCTTACCGAATCAAGCGCCTTATCCGTCCAGCATCCTTTTCAGAACGATTGCAACAGACGAGACGCTAAGGAATCAAACTCTTATGGCTGGCACGCTTTTTATTATCTCCGCACCGTCCGGTGCCGGTAAAACGTCATTAGTAACTAAGCTGATTGAACGAGACAGCCGCATCCAAGCGTCCATTTCCAGCACCACCCGGCCGATTCGTCCCGGCGAGGAAGATGGCGTCAATTACCACTTTCTGACCGTGGAAGCCTTCCAACAAAAAATCGACGACGGCGACTTCCTGGAACATGCCAAAGTGTTCGACAACTATTATGGCACGTCTAAAAGTGCCGTCGAATCGACCTTGGCCGCGGAAAAAGATGTGATTCTGGAAATCGATTGGCAAGGCGCGCAACAAGTGCGCAAATTGATTCCAGACGCCATCAGCATTTTCATTTTGCCGCCCAGCCTGAAAGAATTGGAACGCCGTTTGACCGGCCGCGGAACCGACAGCCAGGAAGTCATCCAACGTCGAATGGACGATGCCGTCAGCGAAATGCAACACTTCGACGAATTCGACTATCTGGTGATCAACAACAATTTTGATATCGCTCTCCACGAATTGCACAGTATTTTCATGGCCACCCGCCAGCGTTTGAAGCGACAATATGCGGAACACGCCAATATGATTAACGAATTGACCCAACAAAACTAACCAAAGGACCCGAACGATGCCCGGTTTTGAACTTTTTGATGATGCCGAAAAACAACAGATTAACGAAGTCATGGAGAAAGGCTTCACCTTTCGCTACAACTTCGACGGCATGCGTAACGATGTCTGGAAAGCCCGTGAACTGGAAGGCTTGATTTGCGACACTTTGAAAGTCAAGCACGCCCACCTGGTGTCCAGCGGCACCAATGCCTTGTCAACGGCACTGGCTTCCGCCGGCATCGGTGCCGGTGATGAAGTCATCGTACCGCCGTTCACGTTTGTTGCTTCGGTGGAAGCCATTGTTCTGGCAGGAGCCATTCCGGTGTTTGCGGAAATCGACGAAACCCTGACCTTGTCACCGGAAGGCATCGAAGCGGTCATCACACCGAAGACCAAAGCTGTGAACTTCGTCCACATGTGCGGCTCCATGGGCCACATGGACGAAATCAAAGCCATCTGCGACAAACACGGTCTGGTTCTGCTGGAAGACGCTTGCCAAGCGACCGGCGGCACCTATAAAGGCCAAGCTTTGGGCACCATCGGCCAGGTCGGCGCCTTGTCCTTTGACTCGGTCAAAACCATTTCCTGCGGCGAAGGCGGCGCCATCCTGACCAATGACGACACCATTTACACCCATGCGCACCAATACTCGGACCATGGGCACGACCATATCGGCTCAGACCGCGGTGCGGAAAGCCACCCAATCATGGGGACCAACTACCGCATCTCCGAAATGAATGCCGCCGTCGGCGTGGCGCAGTGGAAAAAGCTGGATCGCATTCTTGACATCCAGCGCAAAAACAAACAAGCTTTAAAAAGCGCTTTGTCGCAATACGACGAAGTGTCTTTCCGGGTGATCCCGGATGAAGCCGGTGATAACGCAGGATTCCTAAGCATCCTCCTGCCATCGGAAACACGCACGCGTGAAGTGGTCTCAGCCTTAGGCGAAGCCGGCGTACCGGGCGTGTTCTATTGGTATGCCAACAACTGGCATTACTTCAAAAACTGGGACCACATCCAAAACATGACGGGCCCAGCCAAACTGCCGATTGAACTGATCGCAGACCGTCCCGACTACACCCAAGTCTCGACGCCAAAATCGGACGACATCATGAGCCGGACACTTTCCATGCTGATCAATTTATCTTGGTCGGAAGAAGACATCCAGATGCGCATTGATGCCTTTGCCAAAGTCTTTAAATAAACGCTTAAACACGAATTACCAACAGGAATAACCCAATGAAACATCGCAACTTTAAAACCGTGCCCAGAATGATCTTCGGACGCGGTTCCTTCGATCAACTGGATGACGTTTTAATGGAAGAGCGCCAAAATGCCGACGACTACGTGGTGTTTTTGGTGGACGAAGTACACAAAGACAAGCCGCTCAAAGATCGCATCCCGAATCAGTCGCACGATTTAGTGATCTGGCTGGACGTCACCGACGAGCCGAAAACCACTTACGTTGATGCGCTGACGGAACAGGTTCAAGCTTTCGGCCAGGGTAAAGACCCGGTCAGCGTCGTTGGGATCGGCGGCGGTTCTTCCATGGACATCGCCAAAGCGGTTTCATTGTTGTTAACCAACCCAGGCGGTGCAGTCAAATACCAAGGTTGGGACTTGATCCAAAACCCGGCCGTTCACCACATCGGCATTCCAACCATTTCCGGTACCGGCGCCGAAGCCTCACGAACCACGGTTTTGACCGGGCCTGACAAAAAGCTGGGCATGAACTCCGACTACACGGTTTTCGACCAAATCATCATGGATCCGGACTTGGTGGCCGGCGTTCCGAAAGACCAGTGGTTCTACACCGGCATGGATTGCTACATCCACAATGTCGAGGCCTTGAACGGCACTTACATCAACGAATTCGCCCGCGCCTTCGGTGAAAAATCGTCCGATCTGTGCGATGAAGTCTTCCTAAACGACCACCCGGAAGCCGACGAAAAACTCATGATGGCCTCTTACATGGGGGGCCAATCCATCGCTTACAGTCAGGTGGGTGCCTGCCACGCCCTGTCTTACGGCTTGGCGTATGTATTGGGTTACCACCACGGCATCGGGAACTGTATTGTCTTCAACGTATTGGACGATTTCTATCCGGAAGGCGTGAAAAAATTCCGTCAAATGATGGACAAACATAACATTCATTTGCCGACCGGGATCTGTCAGGATCTTTCCGATGAACAAATGGACAAAATGATCCAGGTCGCATCCGGCTTGGCGCCGCTTTGGGACAACGTCTACGGACCAAACTGGAAAGAAAAAGTCACACCGGAATTGTTGCGTTCACTTTACCTGAAAATGTAACCTTCGAACCTGTCGCCTAACAGGCTCGCTTGCATGAAAGCGGGCCGTTTCAAGGACCCGAATTTTCTATGAAAACCTATGTTTTTATTCCCGCACGCTACGGCTCATCTCGCCTGCCGGGCAAACCCCTAAAACCCATTAACGGCCAACCGATGATTCAACACGTTTTCGAGCGTATTTCGAAAGCGCGCGGCATCGAAGCGGTGTACGTCGCCACCGATGACGAACGCATCAAAACGGTTGTGGAAGGGTTTGGTGGCCAAGTCGTCATGACCCCACCGGAGGCCGAATCGGGCACAGACCGTATCGCCCAAGCCGCCAAAGAAGTCGGGTTAAGCGATGACGACTTGATCGTCAATGTGCAAGGCGATCAACCCCTGGTCAACCAAGGGTCGATTGAAGCGGTTATCGCACCGTTCAAGGCCGACGACTATGACGGCTCCTTTGAAATGAGCACTCTGTCTTTCAAGATTGTCAATGAGGCCGAAATCACCAGCCCGAAAGACGTCAAGCTCGTCACCGACGTCAATGGTTTCGCGTTGTATTTTTCGCGTGCCACCATCCCGCATGGTCGCGACTACTGGGACCACGATTCCTTCAAACACCTCGGCGTTTACGCTTACACCAAACGGTTTGTCGATACCTTTAACGCCTTACCAATGGGGCGCTTGGAAGACATCGAAAAGCTGGAGCAGTTACGCGCGCTGGAGTTTGGGTATAAAATTAAAGTGGTCGAAAGCCAATGGGATTCCCCTGAAGTGGACTTACCCGGTGATATCGAAATCATGGAAGCCCTACTCAACGCTGGCCATTAAGGCCCGCCCATTTAAGCTCTAAGACGCCTTCAAGATGTTGTATCAAGTTCTGATTCGCCTGCTCAGCCCACTGGTTTTCATGATTACGATCCTGGAAGCCATCAAACGTCACGGCGGTTGGCGCTATTTTGCACAACGTCTAGGCCTTTCATCTCCACAGCCTGCCAAGCCGGGTTACCTCTGGGTTCATTGTGCGTCAGTCGGCGAAGTCAAAGCAGCCGAAGCCTTGATACGCCGCCTACAGCCAGACGAAAACCTGCTCGTTACCACCAATACCCCCACCGGCGCGGAATTGGTCGAAAACCTATTCCATCACACGGTACGGCATCATTATCTGCCATTGGATTACCCTTACGCCCTCCGACGATTCTTAAACAATCAAAAGCCCAAATCACTTTGGGTCGTGGAGACCGAAATTTGGCCTAACTTATACCGCTTGGCCCATAACGCTGGCGTTCCGATTCAGTTGATCAATGCCCGCTTGTCGGTCAAAACCCTCAACAGTCCAGATTGGCTCAAACGCCTCTATCGTGAAACGCTCAGCTATGTAGAAACCATTTATGCGCGTAACGCTTCTGAGGCAGCACGTTTTCGTACCCTCGGTGCGGAAACAGGCAAAATCATTGTACTGGGCAATCTCAAGTATGCCGGTTTAACCCCACAACCGGATTTCCCAAACCCCATTGCTCCAATCGCCCCACCCCCAGCCGACTATGTGCTCGCCGCGTCGACCCACGCAGGCGAAGAAGAGGCACTGGTACAACTCTGGCAAGCCTTAAAGCGCCCGGAACTCTTGGTCATTGTTCCCAGGCACCCAAGGCGGCGAAACCGGATTTTAAAGGCGTTAGCCCCCCAACGCACACAAGTGGCCGTATTGAGCTTAAACGAACCTCTTACACCGAATACTCAGTTTTATCTTTATGACCGAATCGGTGCCTTGATACCGCTCTATCAACACGCCAAACTGGTGATTATGGGCGGAGCCTTCACCCCCAAAGGCGGGCACAATGTATTGGAACCGGCATCGGTAAAAGCCTGCATTTTGACCGGGCCTGACATGTCCGACTTTGAGGAAGAAACCCAAGAACTTCTGGATCACGGCGGCTTAATTCAATTATCTCAACTAAACGATTTGTATCAACGGCTGCCGCCCTTATTGAGCGATGCCGAAAAACGCCAAACAATGGGCCAAGCCGCTTTTGACGTCATTCAACAAAAAAGTCATATTCTCGACGACTATTTAGCCCACCTTCGCCCCCGACAATCGAACAAATAACACCGCTTCTTCTTAATACTTATTGAAAGTCACTAAGGTTATTCGGTAAAATATTAATTTACTGAATTTTAAGGAAGAATATCGCTCATGGCACGCGTTACTGTAGAAGATTGTTTAGATCAAGTTGAAAACCGTTTTGAATTGGTAATCCTAGGCGCCAAGCGCGCTCGTCAATTGTCTAACGGCGCTGAACCGACCTTAGACTGGGATAAAGATAAGCCAACGGTTATGGCTTTGCGCGAATTGGCGGAAAACACCATCAATAAAGACGTGGTAATGTCCGATCCAGATACCCCTCCATACTTCGCGTAATCACAGGAGCCCCTATATAATTTATGCCCACCCCAACTTCACTTGACGGCTTGATTGAGAAAGCATCGGTCTATCTCAAAAAAAAACACCTGAAACAACTCCGAGCCGCATTTGAATTTGGAGCGGAAGCTCACCAAGGCCAAACCCGAAAATCAGGCGGCGATTATATCTGGCACCCAGTGGCCGTCGCCGAAATCCTCGCGGAAATCCAGCTGGATCACGAAAGCCTGATCGCTGCCATCCTGCACGACGTCATTGAAGACACCCCCTTCACCAAACAAGACATTATTGACCGCTTCGGTGAAAACGTCGCTGAAATAGTGGATGGCGTCACCAAACTCGGGAAACTCGAATTCGACAACCCGCAGGAAGCGCAAGCGGAAAACTTCCGTAAGATGGTATTGGCCATGGCACGCGACATTCGTGTCATCCTCATCAAACTCGCCGATCGCCTCCATAACATGCGCACCCTCGGCGTCATGCGCCCGGACAAACAACGCCGCATCGCTCGCGAAACCTTGGAAATCTATGCCCCCATCGCCGCTCGTCTAGGCATCAACGCCATTCGGATCGAACTTGAAGACCTGGGCTTCAAAGCCATGCACCCTTTCCGCTTCGCCGTGCTGGAAAACGCCGTGAAAAAAGCCCGCGGCAATCGCGCGGAAATTGTCGAGCAAATCAACGAAGCCATTACCCAACGACTGCAGGAAGACAATATTCCCGCCCACGTCATCGGCCGGGAAAAGCACTTATACAGCCTCTACAAAAAAATGAAGTATAAGCAGCTGAGTTTTGACGAGATTCTCGACATTTTCGCCTTCCGGGTTGTGGTCAACAGTGCCGACGAATGCTATCGAGTGCTCGGTTCCGTGCATTCACTCTACAAACCGTTTCCTGGGCGTTTCAAAGATTACATCGCCATCCCCAAAGCCAATGGCTACCAATCGTTGCACACGGTGTTATTCGGCCCCTTCGGGGCCTACATTGAAATCCAGATTCGCACCAACGAAATGCACGAAGTCTCCGAGCACGGGATTGCGGCCCACTGGGTCTACAAACAGAACCTGGACGATGAAAACGAAACCCATGGCGAGCGGCCACTTTCAGCCGTGGAAGTCCGTGCTCAAGAATGGGTTAAAAATTTGCTGGAAATCCAACAAGGGGCTGGTAACTCTTTAGACTTCCTGGAAAACGTCAAAATCGACCTTTTCCCAAATGTCATTTACGTCTTTACCCCGAAAGGTGACATCATCACTTTACCCGCCGGTGCCACGGCGGTCGACTTTGCTTACGCAGTACACACCAATATCGGCCACGCCACCGTCGGCTGTCGAGTCGACAAGAAGCTCATTCCATTGCGCACCCATTTGGAAAGCGGCCAAACCGTGGAGATCATCCGCAGTAAAGAACTGCAACCGAACCCATCTTGGCTCCATTTTGTCACCACGGCAAAAGCCCGTTCGCAAATTCGTGCTTTCTTGAAAAACCAGCAATCCGAGTCCGCACAGGCTTTAGGAAAGCGCTTACTGGAAAAAGGCCTACGCAATTTCAATATGTCCTACAACGGGTTGACCGATGCCATCCGAGAAGGCATTGTCATCGAACTGAAACTGGAAAGCTGGGATCATTTATTGGAAGAAATCGGTTTAGGCAAACGCTTGGCCAAACTGGTCGCCAAACAAATCCACGATGTGGTGCTCGGAAAAGAAGACTCCGTACTGCGCAACCCGGAATCCGATCAATCCATGCAGCCGCTGGTCATTACCGGTACAGAAGGCATGGCCGTCAATTACGCCGGCTGCTGTCACCCCATTCCCGGGGACGAAATCATCGGCTTCATCAGCGCCGAAAAAGGGCTGGTGATTCACCGCCAGGAATGCAAAAACGTCAAACACTTCAAAAACCATCCGGAAAAATGGCTGGATGTGAACTGGGAAGACAACATCACCCAAACATTTGATGTGGAGCTGCAACTTGAGGTCCACAACCGACGTGGCGCCTTGGCGACGATTGCCAGCAACATCGCGGAAATGAAAACCGACATCGATCGTGTCCGCTCCGAGGACAAAGACGAAACCTATAGTTTGATGAATATCGTCATTCGCGTACGCACTCGCAAGCACTTGGCGGACGTCATGCGCAAACTCAAACGCCTCTCCATTGTCGAAAAAATCCAACGCCTTTAATCCCACACCCAAAACAAGGTTAAATTAAGTAATTTAACGAAGCTTCTACGCACCAAAACAAATCAATTTTCACCTCAAAAAGTGCTCCCCATCCGTAGCACAACACACTGAAAAACCGTCAAAAATTGCATCTAACGCTTGTTTTAAAAGTAAAACCATAACATGGCATTATTAATGCTTAAATTTCAGTAAATAATTATATATTGACCAACCACTTCAAACACATAACAAACGGTTGGCAGCCCGATTCGATCTGAACGAATAGATTTAAAAACTATGGAACGTAACTCATGCAAGAACTTAAGCAATACACTCAGTATCTGCCGGAAGTAAAACGCTATCTCGGCGAACTGGAACACCAGGATCTTTGGTGGACGACCGTGGCCATGGTCGGCAAAATCAACAACGAAAACATCGACCCGCAATTACTGGAGTCAATCGTTGACACGCAAAAAGAATTCCAAAGCCTGCGCAATATGATGATTGATGCCTTGGTCAGCCGTTACCTAAACCAGGCCAATAGTGAAATCATCCTCAAGTCGCAAGCCACCATTGATATTCTGATCCGAAACTTGTTTGAACGCACCGCCGACGTGGGTTTCCTCGCCACTGACGATGATCTGGTCGATTTTCTCGCCAACCCCGAAACCACCGAAAGTGACGCCGAGTTTATTCACCGACGCATTGAAGAGTACGTTGCCAAATACAGTGTTTATGACGACATCTTGCTACTGGACCCCAGCGGTCAAGTCAAGGCCAAACTCAACCCAGACAACCCGGTGACCATCAGTCGCGACCCGATTATCCAAGAAGCCTTAACCACCAACGAACCCTACACCGAAGTGTACCGACATTCGGATCTGTTCCCGAACAAACCGAAAAGTTTGATTTACGCCAAACGCATTGAGGCGACAGTAAATGGCGAAAGCCAAACCGTCGGCGTCCTGTGTCTCAGCTTTGAATTCGATGAAGAAATGGCGTCCATCTTCCCCAAACTCAGCAGTGCAGAGGAAGGCTACGAGATCATGATTCTCGACGATCAGGGCAGCGTCATCGCCACCAACAACGCCATCACTCACCCACTGGACAAAAAATTCCCGGTACCAGAGCAGATGCGCACTCCCAAAGGCGATGACAAAGGCTTGAATTACATCACCCAAACGCACGGTTACCAAGGGTTTCACGGCCTTCCCTGGTTCTGCTACACGCACGCGGCGCATTCCGTCGCCTTCGCCAGCAGTCAATCCACGGAAGATTTAGGCGTCACCATCAATGAGGAGTCGCCAATTTACCTCAGAGGCTTGGACGAAACCAATCTGAAAGTCAGCACCCTGTTGCTGATTGTTATCCTCAACGGCAAGATCACCTCGTTGAAAAAAGACGTGAAGTCCTTCCTGCCGGTACTCGACAGCTTCCAGGATATCAGCCGCGACATCCAGGCCATCTTCAGTGACTTTATTCATCACATCCATACCGTTTTGGTGGAAACCATTCAGAACAAGGTTAAATTCAGCGCCACGCTGGCCGTTGAAATCATGGATCGAAACTTATATGAACGGGCCAACGACTGCCGTTGGTGGGCACTGAACAGCACCTTCCGAAAGGTTTTGACGGATCACCAAGACAAGGCTCCGATTGAGGAAGAAGAAACCGAAACACTGACCGATGTTCTTCAGTACATCAATCAGCTTTACACCGTCTACACCAACATTATGTTGTATGACCGCAAAGGCAAGATTCTCGCCGTCTCCAATCCGGCCGAAGCGCACTTAATCGGCACCATTTTGCCGCAACCGCAAGACACATCTGCTTGCCTAGGCATCCAAGACACCCAAGCTTATGTGGTGTCAGACTTCCACAAAACCGAACTCTACAATGACCGTTACACTTATATTTACCACGCCGCGGTCAAACACTGGCACAGTGAACATAAAAACGTCGGCGGCATTGCATTGGTCTTCGACAGCGAGCCGGAATTCCTCGCCATGCTGGAGGACACCAAACCGAAATACATCAACAAAACCGTCGATGAATCCACGTTCAGCTTATTTACCACACCGGAAGGCGAAATCATTGCCAGCACCACCGACACCTACCCGATCGGCACCCAAATCGCCCTACCGGATAAGGTCAAGCACAGCGCCAACGGCGATTCCGGTTCTTTGCGCTGGGACATTGGCGAGTGTAAATACATTATGGGATACAGAATGTCAGAAGGGTACCGCGAATACAAGAACGGTGACGGCTATAGCAACGACGTCTTATCCTTGGTCTTTACCGGCATCTAACATCACGGACTGATCCAACGTTAACCCAAAACCACCAGGCCTGCCATCGCGCAGGCTTTTTTGTGGCATCCGCTCAAGCCTGAGCCAAGTGCCCTTGGCGGCGCACTTTCAACGCCTGCAAGACCAAGACGGTCACCATTAACAACAGCCCGGCCATCACGGCAATCGACGCCGCAATCGAACTGTCTAACCAGACGGCCACCGCATAGCCTGCCAGCACGGAAAGCTGTGCGTAGCCCGCCGCCAACCACAACATGCCTTTTAAGGACTTGGCTAATAAATAAGCCGCACTGGCCGGAATCACCAGCAAAGCCACCACCAAAATCGCCCCCACCGCATCAAAAGACGCCACCGTCGTCAACGACACCATCGTCATCAACAAGTAATGCCAGAACACCACATTCACGCCCAAAGATACCGCCAGCGCCGGATGAAACGCCACCAGTTTAAAGCGTTCAAAACCGATCAGCACAATCAACAGGTTCAGTACAAACACGCCGAGAATCAACCAAAAAGCGCGCGGCCCGATGTCGGTCTCCCCCCAGATAACCGTATCAAACGGCACAAATGCGATTTCACCATAGAGCACACACTCCTGATCCAAATCCACCTGACCCGCGTACACCGAAATCAAAATCACCCCGACGGCAAAAAACCAGGTAAAAATAATACCGATACTGGCATCGGTCTGCAGCTTACTGACTCGGTGCAACGTATTGGATAACCAAGCGGTTAACAAACCAATGGCTGTGGCGCCAATCATCATCGCCACCACCGAACGGCTGCCGACAGCCAAGTACGCCAATACAATGCCCAATAAGACCGAATGGCTGATCGCATCGCCTAATAAACTCATGCGACGCAATACCAGAAAAACGCCCACCATCGAACAGCTGACGGCCACCAAGCTGGCCGTCGCCAGAATCCAAACATCACCCATCATGACTCGGCTCCTTTCTGGTCTGACCCGACCTGCGCCGCCGGAATCCGTCGTCCATGCGGGTCTTTCAATGAACCGGTTTTCTGAACACTGTGTAACTCTCGCTCCAAAGCCTGCGTCTCCTCATCCGTCAATAAGTGCTCGATCTGCTCGGCTTGCGAATGCACCCGATCCGGCGTCAAAGCCACCTGCTCGGTCAAATAGTTCTCCCACAGGCGATGACGACGCGTCAAGGCGACCGCCCGCTCGACCCCTGTTGGTGACAGCGCCACGGCCCGCACGGTATCGGTCCCAGTCAACCAACCGTGTTTTTTCATTCGGGCCAAGGTCTCTTTCAATTCCGCCAACGGCATGGTGCGCAACGCCAAAATATCCTCTTCACCAAACGGTAAATCCAACGCCAAAGCGTTTTGGGCATGATGGCGATTGACGGGATGACGCTCATTCAATACATACAAGGTACGCAGCACATTTTCGTCACACACCTGACGGCGTAGTCGGCGCTGTTTCAACATATTGGCAATCAGGCCCCGTTGCGGCGCAAACAAAAAGGACACCGCAAACACCAACGACAACACCACCACCATCCAGGGCCCGGTCGGCATCGCCGGTGCCATATAGGAAATATTGGCACTGAACAATCCGCTGATCCCGCCGATAAACCCGGCGGTCAACAACATCACCGACAGACTGTGCCCCCAAAAGCGAGCTGCGGCCACCGGTGTCAGCAAGACCGCCGCCATCAACACCACCCCGACAATCTGCAAACCGATGACCACCGACATCACAATCAGCAACGCCAGCACCAGCTCATAAAACGCGATGTTCAATCCCAACGATTGGGCATAGGTTCGGTTAAAGGCAATCAAACGGAATTTTTGGAAGAAAACCGCCACGGTCAGCAACACCACCAACGCCACCGCCGACAACAGATAAATATCACTCGGCAGCATTGCCGCCGCCTGCCCAAACAGAATTTTGTCCAGGCCTGACTTGCCCGCCACTTCCATACCCTGAATGTACGACAACTCCATCAGACCCAGCGCGAAAAAAAACGATAAGGTTATGGCCATGGCCGCATCCGGTTTGATTTTGGTGTGCTTGGGAATCCAGTCCATCAGGAACAGACCGAGAAAACTGCTGATCAAAGCACCGAAAAACATCAACAACGGCGTATGGGCATGAAACAGAATAAAGGCCGTCATCACGCCGGGCAAAGCGGCATGTGCCAAGGCATCGCCCATCAAGGAGCGCTTGCGTAAAAAGGCAAATCCGCCAATCACCGACGCACTGATGCCCAGCAAAATCGAACCGACCATCACCCAAACGGCGTTGGCGTCTTCAAACCGCCAGAACTCCAGAAACAACGCCCAGTAATCCGGCGAATAGGCGACAAAATCACTCGTCATCGTGCACCTTATCCAGGTTAGAGCGATAGAGCTTTTCGGTCATTTCGCTCAACAGCGACAGACGACCGCCATAGGTTTTATTGAGGTTTTCCGGCGTCATCACGTCTTGCACCGGCCCGGCCGCCACCAAACGTGCATTCACCAGCAACACCCAATCGAAATAATCACCGACGGTATTCAAGTCGTGGTGCACGCAAACAATGGTTTTATTCTGGGATTTCAGTTCGTGGAACAGTTCGATAATCGCTTTTTCGGTGGTGACATCCACCCCGGCGAAAGGTTCGTCCATCAGGTACAGGCTGGCTTTTTGCGCCAAGGCGCGCGCCAGAAATACCCGCTGCTGCTGACCACCAGACAACTGGCTGATTTGGCGGTCTTTAAAATCCAACATACTGACGCGCGCCAAGGCCTGCTCGGCAATCATCACGTCATCGCGTGACGGGCGTTGCCAGAACTTCAAATGGCCGTGCCGCCCCATCAACACCACATCCATGACATTAATCGGAAAATCCCAATCCGATTCCTCGCGCTGCGGCACATAGGCCACCGACAACTGCTTCTGCTTCAACGGCTGTCCGAAAAAACGTACTTGTCCGCTCATCAAGGGCTCCAAGCCCATAATGCCTTTCAGCAAAGTGGACTTACCCGCTCCGTTCGGCCCGACGATGGCGATGTTCTGGCCTTCCGGAATGGCAAAGCTGACATCCGTCAACACCGGCTTATACTGATAACGCATGCTGAGTTGATTGACGGTCAACGGCGGATTTTCAATGGTTTTCCAAGCATCCATATTACTTCAAGGCCCCAACAATGGTATTCACATTATGTTTCACCATACCGATATAGGTGCCCTCCGGCGTACCGGACAAGCCCATGGCGTCGGAATAGAGTTCGCCGCCAATGGCAAGATGGCCATCGGCTTCATTCACACCCGCCACCAACGATTTCAGGAATTTTTTCGGCACACTCGATTCCACGAACACGGCTTTGATATGGCGTTCCAGAATCAAATCTTTCAGACGCTTAATATCATGCAACCCAAACTCAGTGGCGGTGCTGATCCCCTGCAGTCCTCGTACTTCCATGCCGTAGGCCCGCCCGAAATACCCGAAAGCATCGTGCGCGGTAATCAAAACGCGCTGCCCGGCCGGAATCGTCTGCACCTGGTCTTTCACCCAGGTGTTCAAATCGGCCAACTGCTGCAAATACACCTTGGCATTCTGGCGGTAAAAATCTTGATGCATTGGATCGTGCTGGATTAATTTTTCCAACACCAAACGACCGGCCTGCTCCCACAGGCCGACATCAAACCACACGTGCGGATCCGGCGCCTGTCCAAAGTGCAAAATCGCGCCCTTTGGAAATTCCGACGTCACCGCATAAACCGGTTTTTTCCGCGCCAGTTTTTCAAAGACTTCCTGCATTTTGCCTTCCAAGTGTAAACCATTGAAAAAAATCACATCGGCTCGTTGCAGTCGCCGCAAATCACCGTGGGTGGCTTTATACAAGTGCGGGTCAACCCCCGCCCCCATTAAGGCGGTCATCGTGACTTTATCCTGTCCGATATTCGTCACCAAGTCGCCGATCATGCCGGTGGTCACCACCACATTCAAAGGCTTGGCCTGCACCTGAAACGCCATAAAACCGATGCACACCAAGATCAATCTGCTCAAATACGTCTTCACAATATTTTTCTCATCTTATACAAAGTTTAGCCTAGGCTAATATTTTCAATAAACAAAGTATAGCACAAAGAAACTTACCCACAAACCCCTTTAAACAGCTTAAAAAACCGCTGCAAAATCGGCCAGGCCTGGTCAAAAGGCGTCATTTGCTCGCTCGGCACATCATTGGAATTCTATGCTAAAATCCAAAGCCTCTATTTAATACACCGAATAACGAGGCCCCCATGCGAGAAATCATTGCCACAGACAAAGCCCCACAAGCCATCGGCACCTATTCCCAAGCCGTCAAAGCGGATAACACGGTTTACCTTTCCGGCCAAATCGCCCTGATTCCGGAAACCATGGAGTTAAAAGAAGGTGATATTTCCGAACGCATCCACCAAGTCTTCAAAAACCTGTCAGCGGTTTGCGAAGCCGCCGGTGGCAATTTGCAAGACATCGTCAAACTGAATATTTTCCTGACCGATCTGAGCCATTTCACCACCGTCAACGAAATCATGGCGCAGTATTTTGAACAGCCTTACCCGGCCAGAGCCGCGGTTGGCGTTAAAGAACTGCCAAAAGGCACCGACGTCGAAATGGATGGCGTGATGATTCTATCCGCTTACTAAAACAAGCACACCCCTTATAAAGCGTTAGACGCTCAGATGGAAATCGGCCTCAAATAAGTCGATTTCCGAGTGCTTTCGCACTCAAAAAAACCAATTTCACACCAAAAAAGCGCATTTCGGCATTACAATTTCAAGCTAGAAAGCCGTTTTGTTTCAAATACTTTTATTTTATAAGCATAATTTAATGAAGGTATAAAGTTTGCTTGTCAAAGATATTTACCCCTGAGCGTAGGTATCGATAACGATGAGTGAACAACCGATTGATATTCTATGGGTTCTCATCAGCGCCGTTCTCGTCGCCATGATGCAGCCTGGCTTTACCGCCCTTGAAGCCGGCGCCACCCGAACCAAAAACTCGATTTCAACCGCCATCAAAAATGTCAGCGACTTCCTGATCGCCTTTATGATTTTCGTCATCATCGGCGCCAGCATTATGCTCGGCAGCAGCCAAAACGGCTGGATCGGCTGGGACAAACTGTTCTTTTACGAAGACTCTTTATCTGGCCTGGTGCTGACTTTGTTCCACGCCATGTTCGCCTCCACGGCCGTCACCATCATTTCCGGTTCCATTGCCGAACGCACCAAATACACCTCTTACCTGATCATCGCCATCATCGTCTCCTTGTTCATTTACCCGGTTCAAGCACACTGGATTTGGAACAGCGACGGTTGGCTCGCTCAGATGGGGTTCATCGATTTCGCCGGTTCCACCGTGGTGCACTCGGTCGGCGGTTGGGCGGCTCTGGCAGCCATTTTGATTATCGGCCCGCGGTTAGGCCGCTTTGAAAACAACGAACGTCCGTTTGAGCAGGCCAACCTCGCTTACAGTGCCCTCGGCGTCTTTTTGATTTGGTTGGGGTGGATCGGTTTCAACGGCGGCAGTGTACTGGCCTTGAATATCGAAACCGGGAAAGTTGTGCTGAACACCTTGATTGCCGGTGCGGTCGGCGGCATTGCGGGGCTCATCGTCAGCCGCCTGATGACCGGTTACTATCAGGTCATCGACATCATCAACGGCATTCTGGCCGGACTGGTGGCCATCACCTCCTGCGCTCATCTGGCCTCGCCGTTCAGCGCCATGGTGGTCGGCGCCATCGGCTATCTGGCGTATCTAGTCGGCAAAATCCTGCTGATTCGCTGGCGGATTGACGACGCCATTGAAGCCGTTCCGGTCCATTTGTTTGCCGGCATCGCGGGCACCCTGGCCGTGGCGTTTTTGGTCGAGGAAACGTTGTTCTGGCAGCAGTTCAAAACCCAAGCCACCGGCGTCTTTTTCGTGGGCCTCCTGACCTTCACGGTCACCTACATCATGCTGAAAATCATCAACCGTTTTTACGCCTTGCGCGTCTCCGAAGCCAAAGAGATTCTCGGCTTGAACATCAGTGAACACCAGGCCTCCACGTCCATGTTTGACTTAGCGCGCGCCATGAACGCTCAGGCCCAAGACCAGGATTTCAGCAAAAAAATCATGGTGGAACCTTATTCCGACGCCTCCCTGATTGCCACTTATTACAACCATGTGACCCAGGCCTTCAATCAATTGAACGATGAAAAAGAAACGCTGATTGAAGAGTCCTATCACATGGCCAATTACGACCAGTTAACCGGATTGGCGAAACGCCGCCTGTTGGTGAACGAACTGTCACGCTCCATTCTACGGCTGGATCGCCAGGACCAGACCAATGCGATTCTGTTCATCGATCTGGACGGTTTCAAAGCCATCAATGACCAGTACGGTCATAATGCCGGCGACATCCTGCTGAAGGAAGCCGCCAACCGCATCCAAACCATTATCCGCAAAACCGATTTGGCCGCGCGTTTCGGCGGTGACGAATTTGTGATTCTGCTGGAAAATATTCAGAATGAAAGCTTCGCCGCCCAAGTTGCGGACAAGATCATTGACTCCATCAAACAGCCGATTCAACTGCCAAACGACGTCACCGGCTGTGTGAATGCCTCCATTGGCCTCAAGGTGTTTGACGGCGGTTCGAAAAAGAACGTCGACGACATTTTGAACATGGCCGACAAAGCCATGTACGAAGCGAAACGCCGCGGCAAAGGACAGTGGGTGATTGCTTAATGGTCGGTCATTCTGTGACCGACTGGGCCTGACGACCGTTAAGGCGCGACAGAATAACGCGCAATCAAATCAAAGACCGTATCGCTCGGCTCGCGGCCCAGCGGTTCCAACACCGCCATTTCTCCGGGCTGCAATCGCTGGTAAATCAGCTCACCGATATTCGGGCGATGCGTGACCAGAATCAAATTTCCCTCACCGTTGAATTGGCTGATCCATTGACGCGTGACCTGCAAGTTCGCTTTCGCTTTGTCTTCTGGCAACGCCCGAATCAGGCGCAGTTCGGGCATCACGTCAAATTCGCCAAAGGCCAAACGCGCGGTGTCCTGGGTTCGGCAATGCGGGCTCGCCAGAACCTGATCCACCTGAATGCCGTGCGCTCGAAACTGTTCACCGATCTTCTTTGCCTGCGCCTGACCGTCCTCATTTAAATTGCGTTCACTGAAACAACTGCTGTCCAACAAAAACGCATCGCCGAACTCGCGGTCAATTTGCGCATGCCGAATCAACACCACTTTGCCACCTTCCTGCAACGCCGCCCAAAAATCGTCACCTGAGCTCTCGGCCCAACTCGCCGCCCCGAACAAACTCCAGACCCACACACTGCCGAACCCCCATGCTTTCCATACCCGTTCCATGGCTTTCCTCCGTTTTTCATCATCATACGCGGCTGACCACGTCGGATTTTGAAAAAAATAAGGTTTACGCCCGACGTCACCAACCCACCAGGCCTGGTGGTTTTCCGCTTTCCGATGACGCCATCGAACCCACTGACAAATAACGCTCAACAGGACTTGAATTTTATATGTTATGTTATAACATATCATTATTCATCCATTCGTGAGGACTCCGCCATGAAACAACTTCCCGTCACCGTGCTGTCCGGTTTTCTCGGCGCCGGTAAAACCACCCTGCTCAATCACATTCTGAACAACCGCCAGAATTTACGCGTCGCCGTCATCGTCAACGACATGAGCGAAATCAACATCGACGCCAGTTTGGTGGAAGGCGAAGTCAGTCTGAACCGTTCCGAAGAAAAAATGGTGGAAATGTCCAACGGCTGCATTTGCTGCACCTTACGCGAGGATTTACTTCTGGAGGTGTCCGCTCTGGCAAAGGCCGGTAAATTCGATTATCTGGTCATCGAATCCACCGGCATCTCCGAACCGCTGCCAGTTGCCGAAACCTTCACCTTCGAAGACGAAAACGGCCTCTCCCTGTCAGACGTCGCGCGGCTCGACACCATGGTCACGGTGGTGGACGGCGGCAATTTCCTCACCGATTTCCGTCAGGCCAAATCCCTGCAAGAAGCCGGGGAAAGCCTCGGGGATGAAGACGAACGCAGCGTTGCCGACCTTCTCATTGATCAGGTCGAATTCGCCGACGTGCTGCTCATCAGCAAAACCGATTTAATGACACACGACCAAATCGAAGAACTGCGCGCCATTTTGCATTCCCTGAACCCGCAAGCCGACATCCACACCTTGCAACACGGAAAGATTCCGCTCGAAACGGTGCTCAACACCCAAAAATTCAATTTCGAAAAGGCCCAACAAGCGCCGGGCTGGTTGCAGGAAATGCGCGGCGAACACGTGCCGGAAACCGAAGAATACGGCATCGGCAGTTTTACCTTCACCGCCCGCAAACCGTTTCACCCGGTCAAGTTCCACTGTTTTCTGACCCAGCCTTGGCCAACGGGCAAACTCATTCGTTCCAAAGGGTATTTCTGGCTCGCCAGCCAACCGCAAATGGCCGGCATCTGGAGTCAGGCCGGAGGCATTGCCCATCACCACTGGGCCGGCATGTTCTGGAAAGCCGTGCCGGAAGAACGCTGGCCGGACGATGCAGCATCGCGTGACTTCATCCGCACCAAATGGGTGGAACCTTTCGGCGACATGCGACAGGAATTGGTGTTCATCGGACAAGGTTTAGATGAACACGCCACTCGAAAACAGTTAGAATCCTGTTTATTGACCGATGAAGAACTTTACGCCGGTGTGACCTATTGGATGCAAATGGACGACCCGTTTGCCGACCCCACCGCACCGACTGCCTGACAGGAGATCGCCATGACCGATATCGACGCACGCTTAAAACTCGCCCACGAAACCTGCCAGGCCAACGGCCAGCGCCTAACGGCGATTCGCGAAAAGGTGTTGCGCTTGCTGCTGGAAGCCGACAAACCCATGAGCGCTTACGAACTGCTGGAGCAGTACAAACTTGACGAACAAAGCGGCACCCAGCCGATGACCATCTACCGCGCCCTGAGCTTTTTGGAAGCGCAATCACTGATTCACCGCTTGGCCTCGACGCGCCAATACGTGGCGTGCCATCATGCGCATGAGGAAGCTCCCCACAGCGAGCTCACCCAGTTTCTGATGTGCGACCATTGCGGCGGCATCGAAGAAACACCGTTATCCGATGCGCTTTGGCAGGCGATTCAAGCCAATGCCGAGCTCACCCACTTTCACATTGACCAACCCAGCCTGGAAATTCACGGCACCTGCCGCACCTGCCAGCAACACGGAGCCTGATTCATGATTCGACACAACCCCAGTGGCGATTTGCCGCAGATTCATCCATCCGCCTTTGTGGACCCGACCGCGATTCTGTGCGGTAAAATCGTCGTGGCCGAAAACGTTTTCATCGGCCCTTACGCCGTTATCCGCGCCGACGAAGTCAATGAACAAGGCCAGATGGATCCCATCGTCATCGGCGCCCACTCCAATATTCAGGACGGCGTGGTCATTCACTCCAAAGCGGGGGCCGCCGTCACCATCGGGGAACGCACCTCCATCGCTCACCGCTCGATCATTCACGGCCCTTGCCAAATCGGTTCCGGCGTTTTCATCGGTTTCAACAGCGTGCTGTTCAACTGCACCGTGTCCGACGAAGTGGTGGTGCGCCATAACTCCGTGGTCGACGGCTGCGACTTGCCACACGGCTTCTATGTGCCGTCCACCGCACACATCGACCGTCACACTGATTTAAGCCTTTTCCCGGCCAAAACCGCTACACTGTCGGAGTTTTCCGAATCGGTCGTTCAGGCCAATAACCAATTGGTCAGCGGCTACAAAGCGATTCAAAACGAATTTTAAACACGGTTACCTTATCGAAGGAAATGACATGACACTTCGCCCGCTCACGCTTCTAATCTGTGCCGTCCCCGGTCTGCTAGCGGCCAATGTTCAAGCCGAAACCCATGCCGCTCACGAACACGGTGTGGCCGAACTCAATCTGGCCCAAGTGGAGTCGGACATCCTATTGGAAATCAACAGCCCGGCGCATAATGTCTTCGGCTTTGAACATCCGCCGCATTCCGAAACGGAAAAAGACATGGTCAAACAACGGCTTCAACAAATCAAAACCAAACCGCTGGTGACCTTTAATCCAGAAGCAAAATGTCAGCAACAGTCGGCACTTATTGACAACCCATTCCATGCCAAGCATGAGCATGAGCATGAGCATGAGCATGAGCATGAAAAGTCTGCCCACACTCATAAAGATGTCCACATCGAATACACTTACCGTTGCCAGAATCCGCAGGCCCTGTCCTCTCTGGATTTGAAGAATCTTTTCCAACACTGGCCACAACTGGAAACGGTGCGTGCGCAATGGTTGCTCAGTGACCAACAATCCGGCGGCACTTTATCCCGTCAGGAACCGAGCATTTCATTTCAGTAACCGCCGAGTCGTTCCGCCATGCATGCATCCGCCGTGATTGAAATCGAACAGCTTCGCTACCGCTGGCCCGACCAGGCGCAAGACACCCTGAACCTGCCCGAACTCCACGTCCGACGTGGCGAACACCTGTTCATCAAAGGGCCGAGCGGCAGCGGCAAAACCACTTTACTGAATTTGCTGGCGGGCGTGTTCACCGCCCAAAGCGGGCATTTAAAGGTGCTGGGTACCGAGCTGGCCAGTTTATCGGCCCTGCAACGCGACCGGTTTCGCGGCGACCATCTCGGTGTTATTTTCCAACAATTCAATTTGCTGCCCTACCTGACCACGCTGGACAATATTCTGTTGCCGCTGAGCTTTTCCAAACACCGCCGCCAACAGGAACCCGACCCGCAACACCAGGCCCAGGCCTGGTTAAAATTGCTGCAACTGCCGGATAACATCCTGACCCAGCCCGTCAACCGTCTCAGCATCGGCCAACAACAACGGGTCGCCATAGCCCGTGCGCTGATGGGACGGCCGGAACTCATTATCGCCGACGAACCGACCTCCGCTTTGGACGCTGACAATCGCGACCGTTTCATTGACTGGCTGTTCGCCGCGGCAGAGCAATCCGGTGCCACGCTCGTATTCGTCAGCCACGACGCCCATTTGGCACAACACTTCCAACAGGAAATCGACCTGGCCCAACTCAATCAAGCCGGTGTTTCGGAGACGGCGTCATGACCTTGCTGTCTCTCGCACTCAAAAGCGCCTGGAGCCGCAAAGGCAGCTTATTGCTGGCGATGTTTTCCATCACCATCAGCGTGGTGTTGCTGCTCGGCGTGGACACCTTGCGCAAGGAAACCAAAAACAGTTTCCTCAACACCTTGTCGCAAACCGACCTGATTGTCGGCGCTCGCAGCGGCCCGGTGAACCTGTTGCTCTACAGCGTATTCCACATCGGCAACGCCACCAACAACATCGATTACCAAACCTATTTAACACTGCAAAAGATGCCGGACGTCGCCTGGGCCGTGCCCTTGTCGTTGGGCGATTCGCATCGCGGTTTTCGGGTCATCGGCACCTTGCCGAGCTTTTACCAACATTATCGTTACGGTGAGGAACAACCGCTCGCTTTCCAGAAAGGCCAAGCCTTCTCGGACTTATACGACGTGGTGCTCGGCGCGAAAGTTGCCCAGAAATACGGTTACCGACTCGGCGATCGCATCGTGTTGTCGCACGGTTTGTCTTCCGGACGCTTAGCGCCGCAGCATAACGACAAACCCTTTACCGTCAGCGGCATTCTTGCACCGACCGGCACGCCGGTGGACAACAGTTTGCAAGTCTCGCTCGACGCCATCGAAGCCATCCACATCGACTGGCGTGGCGGCATGCAATCGCCATTGAAGATTTCCGCCGACCGGGCACGCAAACTCATTGTCGAACCGGAAGCCATCACCGCGGTGCTGGTCGGTTTGAAAAACAAACTCACCACTTTCAAAATGCAACGCCGTCTCAATGAATTTAAAGACGAACCGCTGCTGGCGATTCTGCCTGGCAGCACGCTGGCCAGCTTATGGCAAATCATGGCACCGTTTGAACGCGGATTGCTGGCGATTGCCAGCATGGTGTTGCTGGCAGGCCTGGTGGGAATGCTGATTACCTTACTCAGCACGCTCAAGGAGCGCCAACATGAAATCGCCGTACTCCGCGCCATCGGCATTCACGGTTACGACGTGCTGCTGCTGTTCGCTTTCGAAGCGCTGTTCATCCTGATACTCGGTACCCTGTTCGGCATCGTGTTACTTTACGGCGGCCTGGCCTGGCTGGCGCCGTATCTGGCGGAGCATTACGGTCTCTTTATCCAATTGCCCTGGCCCGACACCCAGCAATGGCTGTTTATCGGCTTGGCCTGGTTGCTGGGCGTGCTTATCAGCTTAATTCCGGGTATCATGGCGTATCGAACCAGTTTAACCAAAGGACTCAGCCGTTGACGACTCAACCCGCGTGGCTTAAAGCCGTTATAACGATTGTTTTCCCCGCTTTTTTATGGGCGCTGGTCGCTTCGGTGGCCGTCGCTGAAGAACCCCGTAAAATCAAGTGGAGCGATTTGATTCCGGAAGGCTATGAACCGGAAAAACTCTTGCAGGCCTACGAAGACGACATCAACCGGCTCAACGATCTGCCGGACAACAGCCCGGAAGGCTTAGCGATTTTAGAAAAGCTGCAGGACGTCATCGCCAATTCCCCCGTTAATGAAAAACTGGACGGTCAAACCATTGCACTGGCCGGCTTTATCGCGCCGCTGGCCATCAAAAACGGCACCGTCACCCGCTTTTTGTTTGTGCCCTATTTCGGCGCCTGCATCCACGTTCCCGCCCCACCGGTGAACCAGACCATTCTGGTCGACACTGCGCCGGGACAAGGCATCAAACTGCATCAGGTGGATTTTCCGTTTCTCGTCACCGGCAAGTTGACCTTGCAGCACACCCAAACCGACATCGGTTCGGCTGGCTATCATTTGATCGATGCCCACACCGAACAATACAAGGACGAAGTCTGGCTGGAATAAATTAGGTTCCAAATGTTAAAAACGCCCAGGCCTGGGTGTTTTTGCGGAATTTTTGCTAAAATTGATTTTATTTCACACGCTTCGAATCCACCTCTATGCCCGCAACCGACAACCAGCCTTTGGCACAACAAAAACTGACCTCCCTGAAAGGCGTCGGCGATAAGTTGGCGGAAAAGCTCAATCGCCTGGGACTGTTCGTGGTGCAGGACTTGTTATTCCACCTGCCGTTGCGTTATCAGGACAAAACCAAGCTCACCCCCATCGCCAACCTGTTCATCGGCCAGGAAGCCTTGATTGAAGGCGAAATCATCAGCCACCATATGACGCAGAGCCGCAACAGCAGCCTGATCGTCAAACTGGTGGACGAAAGCGGCCAAACCCTAAGTTGCCGCTTCTTCCATTTCCACTATCGGCAAGCCCAGCAATTCAAACGCGGCCAAATACTGCGCGGTTACGGCGAAGTGCGCTCCGGTCCCAGTGGACTGGAAATCGTGCACCCAGCGTATCAACTTTTTGCTCGCGATAACACGCCGCCGCTGGAACAAACCCTGACGCCGGTTTATCCGGTCACCGAAGGACTGGGGCAGCCAACCCTGCTAAAACTGATTCAACAGGCGCTGACGTTACTCAAACAATATCCGTTGGCGGAAGCCTTACCTACGCATTTATTGAACGAGTTGCAACTGCCGCCCATCAATGAATCCTTGTTACGGCTGCATCAACCGCAACCGGAAGACGACTTGTTTCTGATCAAACAGTTCCAGCACCCGGCGCAAAAACGCCTGATTCTGGAAGAATTGCTCACCAGCCAACTGAGCTTGCAACTGTTGCGGCAATCCGAAAAACAACGCCAAGCACCGATATTTCCACCCAGCCAAACCGCCAACCAACTGCTGGCCTCTTTGCCGTTTGAGCTCACCGGTGCCCAACAACGGGTGCTGGATGAAATCCGTCAGGACGTCAATCAACCGCATCCCATGCAACGCTTGGTGCAAGGGGACGTCGGCTCCGGCAAAACCGTCATTGCCGCGCTCGCCGCGATTCAAGCCGCCGATGCCGGTTACCAGGTGGCCATTATGGCGCCGACGGAAATTCTCGCGGAACAACACCGCAACCACTTTCAGGAATGGCTGGAACCGCTCGGCATTCCGGTCGCCTGGCTCAACGGCCGCATGAAAGCCGCCGAAAAACGCTTTAGGCTGGCGCAAATCGAATCCAACGAGGCCAAAGTAATCATCGGCACCCACGCCCTGTTTCAGGAAAGCGTCACCTTCAACCGACTCGGGTTGGTCATCATCGACGAACAACACCGTTTTGGCGTGCACCAACGCTTGGCGTTGCACGATAAAAGCCAGCTCGACGACGACACCCATCCGCACCAACTGATTATGACGGCCACGCCGATTCCACGCACCTTGGCGATGACCGCTTACGGCGACCTGGATTTATCCATCATCGATGAACTGCCGCCCGGCCGCCAGCCCATCGACACCGCAGTATTAAACAATCAAAAACGCTTTGAGGTGATGGAACACCTCTATGCACAGTGCAAAGCCGGGGTACAGGCCTATTGGGTCTGCCCGCTGATTGAAGAATCGGAATTACTGCACGCCCAGGCGGCGGAGGTCACCGCCCAACAATTCAAAGACCATTGGCCGGATTTACGCGTTGGCTTGATCCACGGCCGTTTGAAAGGCGACGAAAAAGCCGAGATGATGGCGGCTTTCCAGAACCATGAATTGGATTTACTGGTCGCCACCACGGTGATTGAAGTGGGCGTCAATGTACCGAATGCCAGCTTGATGATTATCGAAAACGCCGAGCGACTCGGTCTGGCGCAATTGCACCAATTACGCGGTCGCGTGGGCCGGGGGCATAAGAAAAGCCACTGTGTGCTGTTGTACCAGGCCCCACTGGGCGAAACCGGCAAGGCGCGTCTCAACATCATGCGCGACACCAACGACGGTTTCCGCATTGCAGAAGAAGACCTGAAATTACGCGGCCCGGGCGAAATTCTCGGCACTCGACAAACCGGCGGCCTGCAATTTAGAATAGCCGACTTGAAGCGGGATCAGGAATGGATTCCAGTCGCCAAACATTGGGCCGAAACCCTGGCCGTCAGCGACCCGGACATTGTCGACGCCTTGCATACCCGCTGGATAGGAGAACGAATGGATTACAAACATGCCTGACCGTTTGCATTGGTACCCGGCCGCCCTGTTCGGACGCCTGGGCATTGAACCGGCTTACCGGGAATGGTTGCTGGAAACCGGTTCCTTGACCGCCAAAATCCGCCAGGCCTGCCCGGAAATGCACGTGACGGTTTTATCGGAAAGATGGGAAGTGCCGTTACGCTTTGAAGCGGAACGTTTGAAACTGGCCGACAACCGCAAAGCCTGGGTACGATGTGTATTGCTAAAATGCGGCGATGAACCTTTAGTGTACGGCCGTACCGTGATTCCCGACTGCGTGCCGGGCAATGCCTGGTACCGTCTGCGCCAACTGGGGAATCGTCCTTTGGGCGAAATCCTGTTTCAGCTCCCCAAGGTGCAACGAACGCCGTTTGAAATCGCCCACACCCAAACGACCGACTGGCCGTATTTGGCCGAAGCCGAACCGGCCAGACCGGTCTATGCAAGACAATCCACCTTCACACAAGACGGCGACACCTTGTTGCTCTCGGAAGGCTTTCGCGCCCGCCCAGCCGGTTCACCGCCGTCTCAAGTTCTGCCTTAAACAAGACGGCCTTAGAACTTGTAGTACTTCCAACCTGTTTGCATACGGTTGACGATTTCGTCGATCGCGGTTTTATCGGACTCAACGCCATCAATCAGCTTGGCCGGTTCGCCTTTGGCCTTACGGCGTTCCAAGGCGCGTTGGCAGGCAATCAACTTGAGGTTATCGTATTGTGCTAACAGGCTGATGATGGCTTCACGACTCTGATTATCCTGCTCAAACAACTCGATGCCATGGTCGTTGGCCACGATTTCGATTTGCATCGGCGGCACACCGTCCTGTGCTTTGTTTTCCGATAACAGCGTGCTGGCTTTTTGCAAAAGCGCCTGCGTTTTTTCCGGCTGGTTGGAATCAATGTGCAACAAAATCCGACTGTCGGTCGCCTCATTCTGCACCACCGACACACCTTGCATGCCCGACTCGGTCGACATATAAGGCAGAGCGAACACACCCAGCGCCACCACCAAAACGACCGATGCGGCCGCGGCCCAATAAGTCCGATTGAAAATCCGGCTGGCGCCTTGGCTTTCAAACGTCGGACGTGGCGGCACCGGCACTTTTTGATAATGCTCCAACATCTGCTGTTTGATTTTGCGCAGCTCACACACCTCATTGCGCAAGGCCGGGTCCAACTTCAGCGACTCTTCAAAACGCTGACGCTCCTGCAACGACAGTTCGCCGTCCAGGTAGGCATGAATTTCCTGCGGTGTCGTTTTCAATTTTTCCGTCATTTTGCGCTACTCTTTTTTAAAACGACCACATTGTCTGGATAACTGGGAATCAGCTTCTCACTGGTGACCAATTTCTTCAACTTTTCCCGGGCTCGGGAAAGGCGGCTCATGACCGTGCCGACAGGCACTTCGGTGATTTCCGCCACTTCCTGATAGGAATAGCCTTGCAAGTCGACAAGGACGATGACTTCCCGCTGGTCGATCGGCAGATTGCCGATGGCATCGTGAATGTTCTGAATCGTCTGCTTGCGAATATACAAGGATTCAATCGATTCCGTTTTCAGTTGCTCACCCACTTCCGCGACATCCACCTGATGCCAACGGGCATTTTGCCGACAGTTATCGTAAAACAGGTTATGCATGATTTTGCACAACCATCGGTCAACATTCTCAAAACACGCTAGCTGATCGGCTTTTTGCAACGACTTCAACATAGTGTCCTGAACCAAATCTTGCGCCAAGGATTCATCCTGACTCCAGGCGTAAGCAATCCGGTAAAGGTTGGCATAGTGCGACTCCAGCACGGCGTTCAACTTCACCTGATTGGTTTTTAATTTAATCCAATTGCTAATCATTCAAACTCCCTTTTTTTCATCATAGGCAAAATTTTCGACCGCCACAAGCCTTTGTTTCACCTATCAGAATATAACTGTTTCATGAAATAAGAAGCTGTTATCTCGCCATAGAAATAACCATCTCAGAAAGTTGGAATAAAGCCGGACGATTTTCCGTTATTGGGGAGAGCGCTCTTGAAGACGCATGAAAATTTGGAGGAAATAAAACGTGTTCAAACCTAAAACAAAACTGTTCATCCTTAGCTGGCTCGCCACTTTGTTGTTTTCAGCCAACATTATGGCCGCAGCCGAGGAACCGCCATTGCCGGATACTTTTGCGACCCATAAAGTCGTCCTGCAAATCAGCGACCCGGATCCATTCAAGCAGACTTTGGTGCTGAATGTGGCCAACAATCTGATGAAGCACTACGATGCCGGTGATTTAGATTTGGAAATCGTCGCCTTCGGCCCCGGCTTACGTTTGATGCTGGAAGGCAACGTCAATACGCCACGGATTAAAGCGCTCATGAGCGCCGGCGTGCGTTTCAGCGGCTGTGCCAATACCCTGAAGCATTTCACCAAAATTCTGGGAAGCAAACCAGCTTTGACCGAAGGCGTGACCGTGGTGCCAGCCGGTGCGGCCCGTATCCTGCAGTTGAATGCTGCCGGTTATCAAATACTGAAACCTTAATCAAACGACTCTAAGAGTCCGAGGAGACCATGATGCTTAACGTCACCAAATTGTTTGTCCTGGCCTTATTGTCCGGTTGGATGCTGCTGTCTTCAGCGCAAGCCTCCGAAGGCTACGGTCATCAAAAAGTGGTTTATCACATCAACTATGACGATGCCAAAAAGCAGTCCAGCACCTTACGTAACATCCAAAACCACATCAATGCGGTGGGCGCTGACAACCTGGACATCAAAGTTGTGTTGCATGGCAACGGATTATCTCTGTTGCTGAAACAACAGGCTCTGAAAAACGTGCCGAAATTCAAGGCGGCCAATGCCACAACACAAATGCAGCAAAAAATCGACAGCTTACGCATGCAAGGCGTGGTGTTTGATGTTTGTAACAACACCCTGAAAGGCCGCAATGTCGATTATCAGCGCGATCTGTACGACGTTGACCAAAAAGATATTGTACCCAGCGGCGTGGCTGAACTGGCGCACCTGCAAGAAGAAGGGTTCGTTTACCTGAGACCTTGAATCACCGAATCAGACATCACTTGAATAGACCCTAAAAACAATAGAAAACACTAGAGAAGAGGCTTATGAAAAAACAATTTTTAACCAAATTATTACCGGCCGCCATCATCGCGGCTTGCACCACCACTCCGGCTCAAGCCACCAACTGGTTGATGCTGCAAGGCACCGAACCCGCCGACCAAGCGCCAAGAGCCAAACTATGGGGCTTTGTGCAACTGGATTATCAACACACCGACGACACCAAACTGAAAGCAGGCCCTGGTAAAGGCAAACCGGCGGCGTTTAACCAAATGGCCCCTCAACTGGACAGCGCCAGCGGGTTCAATGTCAAACGTGCCCGTATCGGGGTGCGCGGCAACAACCTGCCATTGGATAAAAAAGTGAACTATTTCCTACTGGCGGAATTTGGGAACAACGGTATCACCACAGGCAAAGGCGCCTCGCAAGGCCAGCTGACCGACGCCAGTGTGACCCTGAACTACATTCCGGGCGCACGCGTACGCGCCGGTTTATTTAAAACACCGGGTTCAGAAGAAGCACTGCAAGCCGCTTTCGTCGCCAATTACATTAATTTCACCAATGCCACTAACCGTTTGCTATTGGAAAGAGATTTTGAATACCAAAGCGGAAATACCGAACGGGATGGTCCGGTCGGCGCTTTCCGCGATACTGGGGTGCAGGTATTCGACACTTTTAACCTCGGCGGCTGGGATACCAGTTATGCTGTTATGATCGGCAACGGAGGTGGCTTAGCGGTCACCAATGACGATGGCAACATGGACACCTACCTGTATGCCTCCACCGAAAAAGTTTTTGGTGACTCTAAAGGCCCTCGGCGTCAAGGCTTTAAGCTGTATGCTTGGACCCAAAACGGGAAGCGAGATTACAATGACGGTACCCCGTCGACTCCGGGCACAGAACAGAGTCAAGACCGTACTCGTAGCGGCTTAGGGACCACCTATTTTAACGGCAAATATCGCATGGCGGCCGAATACATTATGGCCGACGGGATGATTTACGGCGGCACATCTGGCGCAAGAACGCCAGACGACGGCGGTACCTTCAGCGTCTTGCCGGATCAGAAAGCCGACGGTTATTACGTTAGTTTGGGGTATCGTCCGATTTCAACCGTGGAACTGGATGTACGTTATGACAAGCTGAACAGTGCCACCGATAAAAACGGCACCGGTGGCGCCAACGCCGAGCGTGTATTCGAAACCACGACGCTGGGTGCACAATACTTCTTCAATAAGAAGACATCCCTGAAAGCCAACTATGAAATCCGCAGCATTGACGCACCGAACTCCAACGATACCGTCAATGACATTCTGGATTCCATCGATAATCGTATTTCCGTACAGCTAACCGCTGTTTTCTAAGTTTCGTTGCTTGTCTAAAGTGCTTGGCCTGCTGTGCAGGCCTTTTTTATATCCGTTGATTCAGTATTGACTACTTATGATCATAAAATTGTGCTTCCAGCATAAAACGAATACTGGCATCCACCTTATTGAAATCCGTGTCGTCTGAAAAACTGAACTCCGGGTCGATTTCAAAAAACATCCAATCTTTGTATATCCGCTCCCGCCAGTTCACCCCGACGGAATAAGAGCTTAAATTGAAACCCGGTGCATCCGGCGTCCAATTCCAGTTCCAGCCAAGGTAATAGGCTAAGCCACGATGCACATTGACCTGATCGACAAAAATGAAATTCTGCGACAACGAATAGTTTTGATCTTTATCTTTCCAATCGGCTTCGGTTTGCGAACGAAATAAAAACTGGTTATTAATTTGCCGGTCGAATACCTGACGGGAGTTCAACCCCACACCTTTATAGCTTTCCCAGTACAAATCCTGATACATTCGGCTATACCATTTCGGACTGAGCTTCCATTTATAATGCAACTTAATCCGTGCGTAGGGATCCGGTTCAATAACATTACGAAAATTCAGACCCACATCAACGAAAGTTACGGTAAAACCAGCCAGATCCAATGCATAACGCAAACCAACGTTGGTTCCGTCATCCTGTTGCGGCGAGGTGGCGCTGGAAGCATTATTCAATGGGGAGTTATTACCCGTTCCAGCGGTACTACCCGCGCCGCCTGAAGAAAGTTCTTTGATATTGTCTTCTGCCGAACTGACAATCACATGCCAGCGCCGTTGGGTTTTCGGTAAGGCAATTTTGGCCCGAAACTTAACTTGCGTATCAATACTGCCGTCCGAATGAAAACGGACCGGTGTCATAATATCCAAACGACTGCCTTTGGTTCGGTCAAAAGAGTCACCGGTTCCGAAGAAGTCATCGGCTTGTTCACCGAAATCATCCACGGTATGACTGAGCCAGTCGTGCATGGTGTCCAGATACTTGAAAGTGAAGTTCAATAACGGACTTTCTGTGCCTTCAAAAAAATAGGTTTTTTCCGGTGGTGCGCTGGGGTTGGTCGTATCGGGAGCAGTTTCCGGCCCCGTTTTGGCGGGTGTTTTTGAAGATTCGGATGCGGAGTGATTCGTCTTATCAGACGCTTCGTCTTCAGTTGTAGATTCCACCTGTTCGATAAAGTCACTGGAAAGCACACTCTGCGGTATGCTCCACGCAATCCAGCTCAAAAACAGTATAATGATTCTATTATTATGCAATCAAAAAAGCCTCATGTCGGACCAAATCAAACAAATCCAAGCGACCTACCAACCCATTGAAGATCGAATTCTGTTTCAACTGCACACGCAACAGCAACAATGTTTGCAGGCCTGGATTACCCGACGTTATCTAAAATTACTGATTCCCGCCCTGCAAGGTCAACACCCGCAAACCGGTGAAGCCATCGTTCAAAACGAACACCCTGCCGAGCGGCAGCTTCGTCAGGAAAAAGCGCAACTGGAGGGCGACTTCGAAAAGCCATACGAGGAACCGGACAATCTGGAACACCCGTTAGGCGATAGCCCTATTCTATTAGCGAAAATGACCTTTCGCAATCTGGATGGTCCTACCCCGCAATTGGTCTTGGAACCGGAAGACGGTGCCGGCATTCAATTGGGCTATAATCCTGAGTTAATGGGGGTTCTGCTCACCGTCTTCGGCAAAGCCTTAAACAAATCCGATTGGTCGCTGGATCTGGAACCCATTCTCGACATGCCCGATAACATGACCCTGCAATGACCTTCAAACCGCCGCGTTTATTACAGGCCAAATGCTCTTATCAACGATAATACCGAGCAAAATCACCAACCCGACCCAATGATTGTTCAAGAACATCCGAAAGGCCTGTTCCGGTTTATGGAAATGCAATAACCATTGATGATAAGCAAAAAGTCCCGCGACGACAAGCATGGAAAGCACATAAGGCAGCCCCAAATCGAACAGCTGCCCCAGCCAGATAAAACCGGCCAACATCAATAATTGGAAAAAGCCCAGTATCCATTGCACTTTCCCACCAAACAAGATGGCGGTGGATTTAATACCCAACTTCAGGTCATCCTCCAAATCGGCAATGGCGTAAGCGGTGTCATAAATCAGCGCCCAGATCAACGTTAACGTGAAAATCACCCAGGCCTGCCAGGGCACCGTCTCCTGTACGGCCGCAAACGCCATCGGGATGGCCCATGCAAACGCCGCGCCCAAAAAAGCCTGTGGCCAATAAGTATGCCGCTTCATAAAAGGGTACAAAACCGACAAAAACAGTGCGCCGAAAGATAAGTAAATCGTCAAGGGGTTCAGTAGCAGCACCAAACTGAACCCCAACAGCGCCAATACCACGAAAAAGCCGAGTGCCTGCTTTTCAGTCAAAACACCCGTCGCTAAGGGACGGCAGCATGTTCTCGACACACCGCCATCAAAATGACGGTCGGCATAATCATTAATCACACAACCAGCCGAACGCATAATCACCGCGCCCAAAATAAAGATTCCTAAAATCGACAGGGGCGGGGTACCATCGGCCGCCAACCAAAGAGCCCACAGCGCCGGCCAAAGCACCAAATAAATGCCGACCGGTCGGTTCAGACGGGTCAAATCCAAATACGCTTGTAAGGTTTCGCGATTCATCATTTACAATTCCGCGACTAAGGCATCCATATGAGGTTTTGCGGGAGGATTCATTTCCAGATAGGCTTCCAGTTCACCGTGATTGTCAGAATAATGCAGGGTTACTTCTCCTTGACGGCCATCCTCAAGCGGTTTTTCCCACTTCATCATATAGGCCCAGCCGATGAACTGGCTTTGACCTCCGTCTTGGAAGACCAGCGACCAATCTTGATCATTCATGCGTTTTTGAAAAGCTTCCGCTTGTTGCGGTTCGATCATTAAATACACCATATCGACACCCGACGGTTTGAATTGAGAACAGGAAAGAATCGGCCAGGCCTGGTTATTTTTTAACCGGACGCTGCCAATCCTTGAAACTGATTTGCTTGGAACGAGAAAGTGACAAAGTATCTGCCGGCGCATCTTTGGTGATCGTTGAACCCGCACCAATGGTCGCCCCATCATGCACCGTTACCGGCGCCACCAACTGGGTATCGGACCCGACAAAAACATGGTCTCCGATGATGGTTTGGTGTTTATTGACCCCATCGTAGTTACAGGTAATCGTGCCGGCACCGATATTTACCTCCTGCCCCATGACGGTATCCCCGACATAAGATAAGTGATTCACTTTCGAGCCACGACCGATTTGCGCTTTTTTCGTTTCAACGAAGTTGCCAATCTTGACGCCTTCCGCTAACTCGGTTCCTGGTCGCAAACGCGCGTAAGGCCCGATTTGGCAGGCTTGACCAATCGTGGCCGATTCGATGTGACTGAAAGCATGAATCACCGTATTATCGGCAATCTCTGCATCTTTAATCACACAGTTCGCTTCAATCACCACATTATTCCCCAAGGTGACTTGGCCTTCGAACACCACATTCACATCGATTTGCACATCCTGCCCCACATCCAACCGACCCCGAATATCTAAACGGCTGGCATCGATGAGCGTCACGCCTTGCACCATTAACTCCTCGGCCAAGGCTTGCTGGTAACGTCTTTCTAAAGCTTGCAGCTGCATTTTGTTATTCACGCCCAGTACCTCAATTTCCGACTCCGGCTGTGTGGTGTGAACCTCAAAGCCATCGGCCACGCACATCGCAATGATGTCCGTCAAATAGTATTCACCTTGCGCATTGTCACTTGACAAGCGTCCCAGCCATTGGCGCAAATAACGACCGGAGGCGGCGAGAATGCCGGTATTAACTTCCTGAATGCTTTTTTCAGCCGGACTGGCATCTTTCTCTTCAACAATCGCCTGAACCGCATGATGAACATCACGCACAATTCGACCATAACCCGTTGCATCCTCCAGGTTGATCGTCAATAGAGCCAAAGGATGTTGTTCATCCACCAGGCTCAGGAGATCTTGAAGCGTTTCGGCGCGGGTTAAGGGTACGTCGCCGTACAATACCAGAACCGTATCCTCGTCGCTAAAATGCGGCATCGCTTGCTGCACAGCGTGGCCAGTGCCGAGTTGCTCTTCTTGCATCGCAAACGAGATATTCGGGTGTGCCATACGTTCGGCCACTTGCTCGGCGCCGTGACCGATGACCGTCACAATATTTTCGCAATCAAGTGAATCCGCGGTTTCGACAACATGCCCTAATAGTGGTTTTTGGGCCAAAGGCTGTAATACTTTGGGTAGACTCGAACGCATACGAGTGCCTTTTCCAGCCGCCAAAATAATCACTTTTAAAGACATGCAAACTCCTGAATGAAAAATAAAACAGCCATCAAACCCATCCAATTAGGTTTTTTATTAACCTATTTTATCGAATTTGTTTGATGGCGATTCTAAAAAAAAAGCACCCGAAGGTGCTTTTTCTAAAAAGGACAATTGACTTAAGACAATCCTGTCTTGTGCAAACGATCACGCAACTTGGTAATCGTCTGAATCTGCGCAACGGCTTCCGCCAATTCGATTTGAGCACGCGCAACATCTGTATCAGATTTGGCTTGCTCCATCGCATCTTCGGCACGACGTTTCGCTTCTTCAGCTGCAGCTTGATCCAAGTCTTCAGCGCGAATCGCGGTATCGGCCAGAATGGTCACAACGCTTGGTTGTACTTCCAGAACACCGCTGTTAATGAAAAAGAAATCTTCTTCATCACCGCTGACGACACGAACCTGCCCTGGCTTTAACTGAGTTAATAGCTGGGTATGTTTTGGCAGGATGCCGACTTCACCATCGGCAGCCTGTGCAAAGACCATATCCGCTTTACCAGAGAACATTGAGCCCTCTGCACTTACAATATCGACTTGCATTGAGACTGCCATAATCAATTAATCCTTATATTTTTTAGCTTTTTCAAGCACTTCGTCGATATCACCGGCATACATAAATGCTTGCTCTGGGACATCGTCAAGTTCGCCGGAAAGAATCATTTTGAAACCACGGATGGTTTCTTTCAATGAAACATAACGTCCATCTTCACCGGTGAATACTTTCGCGACGAAATAAGGTTGAGAGAAGAAGCGTTGCATCTTACGAGCACGTGCTACCAGAGCACGGTCTTCTTCAGACAGCTCATCCATCCCTAGGATAGCGATGATGTCTTTCAACTCTTTATAACGCTGAAGTGTTTCTTGAACGCCACGAGCCGTATCATAGTGCTCGTTACCAACCACCAAAGGATCCAGCTGACGAGAAGTCGAATCCAATGGATCGATCGCAGGATAGATACCGGTTTCGGCAATCGAACGGTTCAATACAACGGTTGCGTCCAAGTGAGCAAACGTTGTTGCTGGCGCCGGGTCAGTCAAGTCATCCGCTGGTACATAGACCGCTTGGATAGACGTGATGGAACCGGTTTTAGTGGACGTGATACGTTCCTGGATTTGACCCATTTCTTGGGCCAACGTTGGCTGATAACCTACCGCAGAAGGCATACGACCCAATAGGGCGGATACTTCGGTACCGGCTAGGGTATAACGGTAAATGTTATCAACGAAGAACAGGATGTCACGACCTTCGTCACGGAAGTACTCAGCCATGGTCAAACCAGTCAAAGCAACACGTAGACGGTTACCTGGTGGCTCATTCATCTGACCGTATACCAAGGCAACTTTGTCCAATACACCGGACTCTTCCATTTCATAATAGAAGTCGTTACCTTCACGTGTACGCTCACCCACACCCGCAAATACGGAATAACCGGAGTGCTCGATGGCGATGTTACGGATCAATTCCATCATGTTAACAGTTTTACCAACACCGGCACCACCGAACAGACCGACTTTACCACCCTTAGCGAATGGGCAGATCAAATCGATAACTTTAACACCCGTTTCCAACAACTCTTGAGAAGCCGCTAGCTCTTCAAACGCTGGTGCAGCGCGGTGAATGGTCATTTTCTCGTCGGACTCAACAGGACCCGCATTATCAATTGGGTTCCCTAGAACATCAAAGATACGACCCAGTGTTGGTTTACCAACCGGAACCGCAATCGCTTCACCGGTATTGGAAACAGCCATGCCACGTTTCAGACCGTCGGAAGAACCCATTGCGATGGCACGCACGACTTCATCACCAACTTGCTGTTGAACTTCAAGAGTTAGCCCTAGTTCATCAACAGTTAACGCGTCATAGATCTTTGGTAAATCAGCACCTTTAAACTCGACGTCGATTACCGCGCCGATTACTTGTACTATTTTTCCACTCATAATCTTTAACCTTTTATTGAAATACTTCAAACTTAAACAGCTGATGAACCAGCCACAATTTCCGAAAGTTCGGCTGTGATTGCTGCTTGACGAGCCTTGTTGTAAGACAGCTTAAGCTCGTTAATCATCTCACCCGCATTATCAGTCGCATTCTTCATTGCAATCATTCGAGCACCTTGTTCACAGGCCGCGTTTTCAACAACGGCACCGAAAACGGTACTTTCAACATAACGACGCATCAACAAGTTCAGTGCCGTTTTCGCATCAGGTTCGTAAATATAATCCCAATACGTTTCTTCTGTTGCTTCTTCATCGGATTGCAAAGGAACAAGCTGTGTAATCGTCGGAGATTGAGTCATCGTATTAACGAATTCGTTGGAAGCCAGATGTACTTCATCAACTTCACCGGCGTCAAAACGATCCAAAACCACTTTAATGGTTCCGACCAAATCTTCGATGTGTGGGGCATCGCCCAAATCAGTAACAGTGGCCACCACATTCCCGCCGTAGCTTTTAAAGAATGTTTGTGCTTTGTTACCGACCAGTGCAAGCTCAACTTCCACACCTTGCTCCTGCCACTTTTTAAGCAATGGCAATGCTTTGCGGAATAAGTTTGAATTTAAACCACCACATAGTCCACGGTCGGAAGAGACCATAATCAATGCCACGCGTTTTACCTGATCGCGAACCTGGGTATAAGGATGCTTATACTCAGGATGCGCACCGGAAACGTGATTGATGACTCTCTTCACTTTTTCGACATATGGGCGTGTGGCTTCCATGCGAGCTTGCGCCTTACGCATTTTGGAAGCCGCCACCATTTCCATGGCTTTGGTGATTTTCTTGGTATTTGTTACGGAAGCGATTTTCGCCCGTATTTCTTTACTACCGCCTGCCATGGCCTACCCCTTCTTAATAAACGCCGTTTGCTTTGAATGCTTCAACCATCGCTTTAACGTCTGCAATGATGTCATCATTCCAGTCGCCTTTTTCGTTGATTTTAGCCGCCAAATCAGCTTTTTCAGAGTTTAGATAGGCATGCAAGGCCGCTTCGAAGTCCAGTACTTTTTCGACTTCAACGTCATCCAAGTAACCTTCGTTCGCCGCATATAGGGAAACGGCCATTTCTGCGATAGTCAAAGGTGAATACTGCTTCTGCTTCATCAACTCGGTGACGCGCTTACCACGCTCCAACTGAGCTTTTGTTGCAGGATCCAGGTCAGAAGCGAACTGAGCGAAAGCCGCCAATTCACGGTACTGAGCCAAATCAAGACGAATACCACCACCCAGCTTTTTGATCGCTTTTGTTTGGGCAGAACCACCAACACGCGATACCGATAGACCCGCGTTAACCGCCGGACGGATACCTTGTGTGAACAAACCAGTCTCTAGGAAGATTTGTCCATCTGTAATCGAGATTACGTTGGTTGGTACGAATGCAGATACGTCACCGGCTTGTGTTTCAATGATTGGTAGCGCGGTCAAAGAACCGGTCTTACCTTTCACTTCACCGTTAGTGAATTTTTCTACGTAGTCGGCGTTAACACGAGCGGCACGCTCAAGCAAACGAGAGTGAAGGTAGAAAACATCCCCAGGGAAAGCTTCACGTCCTGGTGGACGACGTAGCAACAAGGAAATTTGACGATACGCTTGCGCTTGCTTAGTCAAATCATCATAGATGATCAAAGCGTCTTCACCGCGGTCACGATAGTATTCACCCATCGCACAACCGGCATAAGCCGCCATATATTGCAAAGCCGCTGGATCGGAAGCATTCGCGGCAACGATAACCGTGTTTTCCATGGCACCGTATTCTTCCAGCTTGCGCGCTACGTTATTAACTGTAGAGGCTTTTTGACCCATGGCGACGTACACACATTTCACACCAGTGTTCTTTTGTGAAATGATGGCATCAATCGCGATAGCCGTTTTACCTGTTTGACGGTCACCGATGATCAACTCACGCTGACCACGACCAACTGGGATCATCGAGTCGATAGACTTGATACCCGTCATCATTGGCTGATCAACCGATTGACGATCGATTACACCCGGTGCGATACGTTCGATTGGCGAAGTGACTTTCGCGTCAATCGCTCCTTTACCATCGATTGGGCGACCAAGGCCATCCACAACACGACCGTTCATTTCCGGGCCAACCGGCACTTCTAAAATACGGCCGGTACAAGTGACTTTGTCACCTTCTGAGATGTGTTCATATTCACCTAGAACAACGACACCAACGGAATCACGCTCAAGGTTAAGCGCCATACCGAAAGTCTCTTCGTCAAATTGAACCATCTCACCATACATTACATCTGACACACCATGAATAAGTGCGATCCCGTCAGCAATACTGACGACCGTACCTTCACTGCCAGACTCTGCAGCCCCATCAAACCCTTTGATTCGGTCTTTGATTAGGTTACTGATTTCAGAGGCATTCAATTGCATGTGTTTCCTCTCCATTATTGGGCGATTGCTGCGCCAAGTTTGTTAAGTTGAGAACGCGCTGAGCCATCTACCACCCAGTCACCGACTTTAATCTTAATGCCTGCGATAAGCGTTGGGTCTTCTTCATAGTTCACCTCAACGTCGGCATCAAACTTAGCATTTAAAGCAGCACTTAATTTCTTCTTCTGCTCAACCGTCGCTTTGCGGGCTGAAATAACAGTCGCTCTGATACGTTTTTCGTCTTCAGCTTTCAATTGTTCAAACAATTCAGCTACATCCGAAAGCGCTACCAAGCGTTTGTTCTCAGACATAATCGTCAGAAGATTCTTAGCGTTATCCATCAAAGCCGTTCCCATCACACCGACGAAAATGTCCAAGACTTCTTCTTCGGTTGCGGATGGGTTCACCATAAAGGCCTGCATCTCTTCATCAGAAGCGATGGCGGCCAAACTGGCTAACTGCTCTGACCATTCCGCTAGTTTGTTTTCTTCTTTCGCCACGTCAAAAGCGGCTTCAGCGTACGGTCTTGCAATCGTTATTAATTCTGCCATAGAGTTATCCTTAGATTGACTTAACTAAGGTTTCAAGCATGTCATTGTGTGCTGCTGCATCAACTTCTTTGTTAAGAATTTTTTCTGCACCAGAAACAACCAGAGTGGAGACTTCTTTACGAAGCTCTTCTCTTGCGCGACTGACTTCTTGCTCTAATTCTGCTTGGGCGGAAGCCTTAATGCGGTCAGCTTCTTCAGAGGCTTTGATCTTCGCATCTTCTACGATTTCAGACCCTCTTTTTTCAGCTTGACTCAGCACATTTTGAGCTTGAGCTTTGGCGTCTTTCAGTACTTCTTTCGCACGTTGTTCAGCCAACTCAAGTTCATGCTTACCTTTCTCAGCGGCAGAAAGGCCGTCAGCAATACGTTTCTGACGATCTTCCATTAGCTTAGACAGCGGCCCCCACAGCACTTTATTCACCAACCAAATCAACAGCACAAAAGCCAAGATTTGGATGAGAAGCGTTGCATTAATACTCACGGTGGTTACCTCGCCATTCGTTTATTTAAAAAATAGTTGGTTATGAAAACAGTTTGGATTATGCACCCAAAGCAGCTTGCATAGCTCCGACGAATGGGTTAGCGAATAGGAACCACATTGCAAATGCCAAGATAATGAATGGGAAAGATTCCATCAAACCGGCGAAAATGAACATGTTTGTCATTAACGCAGGACGCATTTCTGGCTGACGTGCGATGCCTTCTAGAGTCTTAGAACAGATCAGACCCCAACCGATAGCTGAACCTAGACCAGCCGCAGCCAAGATCACACCCACACCAATTGCTGTAGCAGCATAAATGTCCGCAATAAATTGAGCTTCCATTTAGATTACTCCTTAAAGTTTTTACAAAGTTAAAGTTAAAAAAGCTTTTTACCGGCCACACCGTTGTTCAATGAAACCCGGCAGGTGCGCTTAAACCTTAAGGGAGACGAGCTCCCCGTTATTCCTTTTATCGTTTATCCTTAATGCTCTTCGTGAGCCATGCCCAGATAAACAATGGTTAACACCATAAAGATAAAGGCCTGAAGGGTGATAACCAACAAGTGGAAAATCAACCAACCTAGGTCCAATACTGCTTGTAACGGCGCCCAGAATAAGGCAGCGGCACCCACTGCCAAAGTTCCACCGATCAAAGCGATCAGCAGGAATACCAATTCCCCTGCAAACATGTTACCGAACAAACGCAGCGCCAAGGACAAAGGCTTGGAGACTTCTTCGATCAGCGTCATCACAATGTTGACAGGAACTAAGAATTTACCGAAAGGGTGGAACAGGAACATCTTGATGAACCCAACAATCCCTTTCACTTTAATGTTGTAGTAAAGAATCAATGCGAATACGGTGAACGCCATCCCCAACGTGGTATTCAAATCCGTGGTTGGAACCACTTTCAAATACGCATGCGGATCGCCCGTAATGACTTGGAACAGGTAAGGCAACAAATCAACCGGAATCAAATCCATGAAGTTCATCAACCATACCCAAAGGAAAATGGTCAGCGCTAGAGGTGCGATCAATGGATTGTGTCCAGGAAAAGCGTCTCTTACATTGGTGGAAACAAAGTCCAGAATACTTTCGACAAAGTTCTGGAATCCGCCCGGTGTACCGGACTCAAGTTGTCGGCCCAAACGCATTGCCGCAAACACAATCAACGCGCCCAGTAACACACTAAAAAAGATGGTATCCAGGTTAAATGTCCAGAAACCTTCTCCAATGCTATTATTGGTCAAGTGGTGTTGAATATACTCGACCGTCCCCATTTTTTCAGCACTCAAGGGTCTTCTCCTTAGTCAGTCAAACGCTGCTTGCCTTTTAAATTAAACACCTGTCCGACTTGCATGACCACGAAGGTCAAGACCACCGGCAAAGGCGCCAATTCAAAAAGTTGCAGCCCCAAAACAAATAACACAGCAAGCAGGATAAACCTAACCACTGCACTCAAATATAAAACCAGTATGCCGCTTTTCGGGTTTGTCTTCGCTTTTTGGTTAGCGACTTTAAACGTCAGCGCCAACAAAGCCACATTCACAACACCGATCAAGAAACCGAAAGCGGCTGCAGAAAACTGCTCCTGCCAAGCAAACACTGCCACCATCAACAAACCCAATAAACCTTGAATCTGAATGGATTTACCCAAGCTGCTTGCCTGCATCTTCATTCCTTATCCGACTGCTTGGAATCGCTCACCGAACTCATCGGCTTTTCGTCTAACAATTCCATTTTTCCAAGCAGTTTATGTACTTTCATCATCCCGCCGACAAAACCAAGCACACCGCAACTCAACAAAAACAGCGGCGTGGTGTCGAACAGCACATCAAATGCATAGCCGACCAAAAAGCCGGCGACAATCATGCTGGTGAAAACAGAACCCGCACTCAACAATAAAAAGTTTAGGGCTGGCTTATGCTTTCTGGCATTTTTTTCAGCCTGTTTGGGGTCCATTTCCGACACGGGACGTTCGTTACTCCGAAAAATTATTCAAGTTCGACTTTCTTCTCAAGTCAAACGGTCAAGAATAATAGCTGTTTCTGATGCCAAAATCTAGTAATAATCCAATTAATTTTTTTTGCCCACAATATATTGTTTCATTTCAAAAAACGAACACTAGTGGACGATTTTGGCCATCACGTTGATGGACCCTACACCTCAATAAAAAAGTGACACCAAAGTCACTAAATCACTGATTTAATTCGTGTAATAATCGCTTCAATTCCTCTTCCGATCGATACGCAATTTCGATTTTTCCGCGGCCTTTCGCGCCATGCGAAATCTTCACATCCGTCGCCATTTTTTCCGCCAAACGCGTTTGGTGATCTTCGGCAAATTTTGGCAAGGCTGGCTTTTGCGGTTTCTTCAACGGATTCGGAACCAACACATTCTGAACCGCCTGTTCAATATCCCGCACCGTCCATTGTTTTAAAATGGCCTTTTCCGCCAATTCCAACTGAACCGGTTCCGGCAAGGTAATGATGGCGCGAGCATGCCCCATCGATAACTTACCATCATGCAACCAATTTTGAACCGGTTGCGGCAATTTCAACAAACGCAACAAGTTGGTGACCGATGCCCGGGAACGCCCCACGGCATCCGCCACAGCCTGTTGTGTCAGATCGAACTCCTGCATCAAACGTTTTAAACCCAACGCCGTCTCAATCGGATTCAAATCTTCACGCTGCATGTTTTCGATCAAGGCCATCGCCAATGTGGCCTGATTATCGGCTTTTCGAATCACCACCGGCACCGACTCCAGACCCGCTTGCTTCGCCGCACGCCAGCGACGCTCGCCGGCAATGATTTCATAGCGATCACCGCCTAAGGATTTCACCACAATCGGCTGAACAATGCCCTGAATACGAATGGAATCCGATAACTCCTGCAAGGCCTCCGCATCAAACTGTTGACGCGGCTGATATTCGCCTGGCACCAACTGGTCAATTGCAATCTTATCCACTCGCAAATCCGACAAGTTGTTTTCCGCTTTCTGCTTTCCGCCAATCAGGGCGCTGACCCCTCTTTTTCCCATGCCAGAACGTTTTTTTGCCATTACTCTTTACCCAGTTAGATTTTTGTTTTTCGGATCAATTCATTTGCCAAGGCTAAATACGCCACTGCGCCATTCGAACCGCGATCGTAATCCAGTATCGACTCACCGTAACTCGGCGCTTCCGCCAAGCGGACATTTCTCGGCACAATGGTTTGCAAGACCTTCATACCAAAATGTGCCACCAGTTCGCTGGACACGTCATTCGCCAAATTATTACGACGGTCATACATGGTTCGTAACAAGCCATCAATATGCAAGTCCGGGTTCAAATCCGCTTGAACGGCCTCTATCGTACCCATCAAGGCCGACAACCCTTCCAGCGCGAAATATTCACACTGCACCGGCACCACAATGCCGTCGGCGGCCGTTAAGGCATTCAAGGTCAACATATTTAAAGTCGGAGGGCAATCGATGAGAATCACATCGTATTTATCACGCAGCTTTTTCAGCGCTTTTCGCAGCCGTTTCGGGCCTTTTGACTCGTCGATCAAATCGACTTCGGCCGCGGTCAAATCGCCGTTGGCGCCAATCAAATCCAGGTTTTCGACACTGGTCTCAAGCACCGCATCACGGGCTTTGGTTTCCCCCACCAGCACATCGTAAGCAGAAACGTCCAAGTCATCTTTTTCCAGCCCGATGGCGACCGTTGCATTGCCCTGCGGATCCAAATCAATCATCAGAACTTTTTTCTGCATTCGAGCCAACGCAGCGGACAAGTTCACCGTCGATGTCGTCTTCCCGACACCCCCTTTCTGATTGGCGACCGCAATGATCCTACTCATTTATTTTTCCCGGCATTTTTCGATTTTAATCAACGTTCTTTGCGCATCCAAATCGGGCACTTTCAAGTCAAAAACTTGCGACATTTTAGCAAACTCTGGCAGCTCTGCGACTTCATCTTGCGTTTTTTGCGCTTTCATCGCCCACCAGTGCCCACCAACCGCCAACAAGTGTTCGGTCCAGCCCAGCATATCGTCCAGCGACGCGAAGGCGCGCGACACCACGCCATCGTAACGTTGTTCCGGGCGATATTCTTCCACCCGTTGATGCAACACCGTGACGTTCTCCAACCCCAGCTCGGCTTTGGCCTGAATTAAAAAGCGGGTTTTTTTGCTGTTGCTGTCCAGCAAATCGATTTGACGCTCCGGGAACAAAATCGCCAAGGGGATGCCCGGTAAACCGCCACCAGTGCCAACATCAATCAAACGTTGGCTATCAATGATCGGGGCCACACTCAAACTGTCGAGCAAATGTTTAATGAACATTTCGTCCAAATCACGAATTGCAGTCAAATTGTAGGTTTTATTCCATTTTTCCAGGAGAGCAAGGTAATCCAGCAGTTTTTCCCAGGCCTGGGCGTTTTCGGGTAAGCCAAATTGATCAAAGGCCGCCGAAAGCCGATCTAAATAATGCGAGTGACGAGCGGTGTCCACGAAATAAATGCCCTCTTAACCGACAGCTTTGCGCTGTTTTTTAATCGAAATCAGCAATAAAGACACGGCCGCCGGCGTTACGCCGGAAATACGCGATGCCATGCCCAGCGTCGCCGGTTTATGCTCGCGCAGCTTCTGCTTCACCTCGTTGGACAGGCCGGAAATGGCGTCCAAATCCAGGTTAGCAGGAATCTCGACACTTTCGGCACGACGTAATTTATCGATATCTTCCTGCTGACGCGCAATGTAACCGGAATACTTGGCCTCGATTTCGATCTGATCGACTACCGTATCGTCCTGCAAACCGTCACCGAACATGTCCAATGAAGCCAAAGCGCCATAGGTCACTTTCGGGCGTTTGAGCAAATCGTAAAGCGTTTGTTCTTTACTCAACGGCAAGTCCATTAAGGCCTCGGCCTTTTTCGCCTCGGCATGCTGCGGGTAAATCCAGGTTTCCTTCAAACGCGCCAACTCGGTTTCCATCTGTTCCATTTTGGTTTCAAACGCCATCCAACGCTCATCGTCAATCAAGCCAAACTCGCGCGCAATCGGCGTTAAACGCTGGTCGGCATTGTCTTCACGCAACATCAGACGATACTCGGCGCGCGAAGTAAACATCCGATAAGGTTCCGAGGTTCCCATGGTAATCAAATCGTCCACCAACACGCCAATATAGGCTTCATCACGACGCGGATACCACTGCGTTTTCTCCTGCGCGCGGCGCGCGGCGTTCAAACCGGCCAGCAAGCCTTGCGCGGCCGCCTCTTCATAACCGGTGGTGCCGTTGATCTGTCCGGCAAAAAACAAACCGTGAACCGCCTGGGTTTCCAAGGTCGGTTTCAAACCGCGCGGGTCGAAATAATCGTATTCAATGGCGTAGCCAGGGCGCATGATGCGGGCATATTCCATCCCCTTCATGGATTGAACAATCTGCACCTGGGTTTCAAACGGCAAGCTGGTGGAAATGCCGTTCGGATACAATTCATTGGATGTCAGACCTTCCGGTTCAATAAACACCTGATGGCGGTCTCGCTCGGCAAAACGCATCACCTTGTCTTCAATGGAGGGGCAATAACGCGGCCCGACGCTGTCGATTTCCCCGGCGTCGGAATACATCGGCGATTGATCCAGGGATTGACGAATAAAGTCATGGGTTTGCTCATTGGTATAAGTAATGTAGCAAGGCATTTGCTGCGGGTGCATCTCCGCTTTGCCCATAAAAGAAAACACCGGTAACGGCGTGTCGCCCGGTTGAATCTGCATGGCTTCGAAATCGACGGTACGGGCATCGATGCGCGGCGGTGTACCTGTTTTCAAACGGCCGACCGGCAAATCCAATTCGCGCATTTTTTCCGCCAAGCCATTCGCTGGCGCATCCCCGGCACGTCCACCTTCATAGTTTTTCAAGCCGATGTGAATGCGCCCGGCCAGGAACGTGCCGGCGGTCAACACAACTTGGCGCGCATAAAAACGCAGCCCCATCTGAGTGATGGCGCCAATGACTTCATCACCTTCCAAAATCAAATCTTCCACCGATTGCTGGAAAATAGTCAGATTCACCTGGTTTTCCAAGCGCATGCGAATCGCCTGACGATACAACACTCGGTCCGCCTGCGCCCGGGTGGCGCGCACGGCCGGGCCTTTCGAGGCGTTCAAAGTGCGGAATTGAATGCCGGCCTCGTCAATCGCCAACGCCATGGCACCGCCCATTGCATCCACTTCTTTCACCAAATGCCCTTTGCCGATGCCGCCGATGGCCGGGTTACAAGACATTTGCCCGAGCGTGTCGATATTGTGCGTTAACAGCAAGGTTTTCACGCCCATACGTGCCGACGCCAGCGCGGCTTCCGTACCGGCATGCCCGCCCCCGACGACAATCACATCAAAATTGGTCACCGCGCTATCCATCGAAAAAACTCCACCACCTGTTGAACGCCGACACCGGAACCAGAAACCCCACCAGGCCTGGCTAAAACCGTCTTATCGACTCGCCCTGAAAAAACGACATATTGTAGCATAAATTCTATTTAGAATAATTTTACCTTTCATCCAAAATTTTCTTCTATAATGTTGAAAACACTCAACAAAAAGGCCTCGCTATGACATTGGTTTCCACACCTGTTCGTTTATCCGTATTGTTGGCTTTCCTATCCCTAAGCGCTTGCTCGCTGACACCGCCCAAAAGCATGATGGACGTCCAAGCAGGTTACACCTTTACATTGAAAAAACCGGTCACCATTCCATCGGACGACGCCCGGGCCTTTATTCAGAACGGCCAAATGACCACACACCACGGCTTCAATCGCTACGAACAACACTGCGAACTCGAAGTGAAAAACTTATCTCGCAAACCGCAAGTGATTCAACCCGACACCTTTACCATTACCAAAGTCCGAATTGACTCCGAAGCCATTGCCAGCCGCCAAACGCCTCAAGTTGTCTATGCAATGAACGACATCAACCCTTATCCAAACCAGACACTTCGAGACCTGCCAACCTACGTCAACCTGGCCGACAACGACGGTGGCGACGGCATTGACCCGACCATGGATCTGGTTTACCTTTATCTTGAATCGAAAACCCAACCGAATATTTTACGGTTAACCTGTGCCGGCTCATTGAGCCGCGGCAACCCGTTGGATGCGCCTCGCAGCCAACGACCACAGCAAAAGCAAATCAACCAAATTCTAGGCAGCTACGGCGAAGTGGCGCCTTGACGTTTACGGACAACTGAAATAGTTTCAACGGTTGCCCGGCTTAGGTCGGCTAACGGTTGTGGCTGTACGGAGTGAACAATGCAATATGGGTTTCATATTCTCATCGTCGACGATGTTTCGGAAAACATCCAAGTCGCCATGAGCATACTCAAAGAGGAAGGCTACCAGTTTTCCTTCGCCATGGATGGCGAACAGGCGTTATCGTTGATCGAGGAAAACGACTTCGACCTGATTCTGCTGGATGTGATGATGCCGAGAATGGACGGCTTCGAGGTCTGTCAGCGCTTGAAGTCACAGGCCCGCACCCAGGACATCCCCATTATCTTCCTGACCGCCAAAGTCGACATCGACTCGGTCAGCCAGGGATTCCGGCTCGGTGCGGTCGATTACATTACCAAGCCTTTTCATGCCGAAGAACTCATCGCCCGCGTCAAAAACCACCTCGAACTCTCCGCCGCCAAGCAACTCCTCAAACAAAACAACCTCACGCTCCAGAAAAACCTCGCCCACCGCGAAAAACGTTTCGCCACCGAATTGGAAGAAAACCAGAAAGAGATCATTTTTGTCCTCACCGAATTGATGGAATCCACCTCTGATGAAACCGGTCAGCACATTCGTCGGGTTGCAGAGTATTCAAAATACATGGCCCATTACCACCCCAACCTGTCAACCGACGACGAAACGGTTATCTACCACGCCGCTCCCATGCACGATATCGGTAAGATGACGGTGCCACTGGAAATTCTTCACAAACCCGGCAAACTGACGCCCGCCGAGTTTCAAATTATCAAAACTCACACCACCGCCGCTTATGACATGCTGAAATTCTCCAAACGCAAATTTATTCAATCGGCCGCGGTGATCGCGTTACAACATCATGAAAAATGGGACGGGACCGGCTACCCCAACCGGCTGGCCGGGGAAAACATCCACATTTACGCCCGAATCGTCAGCGTCGCCGACGTCTTTGATGCCCTAACCCATAAACGAGAATACAAAGACCCTTGGCCAATAGACGATGCGGTGCAATACATCATCGAACAAAAAGGCATTCAATTTGACCCCCAGCTCGTGGACATTTTTACAGAGCACCTTGATGATTTCATCCGTATTTCACAAACCTAACCGGTTTTTACGTCTTCTGGCTTGGCTGCTTTTCTGCTGGGCAGGCAGCGCACAGGCACTCAACCTAACGCCTCAGGAAACCCGCTGGATTGAGCAGCACCCGGAAATCACCCTGGGTGCCGACTACCAATGGCCACCCTATGAATTCAATGATGAGCAAGGCCGCCACACCGGCATTTCCGCCGACATTTTGAAACTGATCGAACGCAAAACAGGGCTGACCATCCATGTCCGTTCCGGCGTCTGGGCCGACATCTTAAAAGCCGCCAAAAACGGTGAATTAGATGGATTGGCCTGCGCTGTCGAAACGCCGGAACGCCAGGAATATTTTTCGTTCACCACCCCTTACACCCAGATGCCGTTGGCGGTCTTCGTGCGCAATGACAGCACCCTCAAACGCCTCGGCTCGCTGGATGACCTCAAAGACCTGACAGGCCGAACCATTGCCATTAACCAGGATTCCTACCTGCACGAATGGCTAAAAACGCATTATCCGGATTTTCAATTCCGGCCCCAGCACTCGAATCTGGAAGCGCTGGAAGCGGTTTCCTTCGGGCAGGCCGACGTTTACATCGGCAACTTGGCCGTGGCCACTTACCTCATCAAACACCATTATCTGACCAACCTCGACATTCTCGCCAAGGCCGACGATTACCAGACCGAAACCGCCATTGCCATCGATAAAGACCAACCCCTTCTCTTCAGCATCATCCAAAAGGCGCTCAACGACATCCAACCCAGTGAAAAAAACGCCGTGCTTAATCGCTGGTTCATGGCCTCCCGCTCCGACCAACTCCATCTGACCGACGCGGAAGTCGCCTGGATTCAGGCCCACCCCGTCGTCAAAGTGGCCGGTGAACCGGATTGGGCTCCGTTCGATTTCGTCAACCTCAACGGCGACTATCAAGGCATCGCCAACGATTATCTGGCGCTGATCGCCCAAAAGACCGGCCTGCAATTCGACATTGAAACCGGCATTTGGCAAAGCAACCTCGACCAAATCCGACGCGGCGAAGTCGATTTGCTCCCCGCCGCATTCATCAACGACCGCCGTCGCCAATATGCGCTGTTCAGCGTGCCCTATTTCAAAACCCTGACCTATTTCTTTGTCCGTCAGGACGTCGACGTCAAACGGCTCGAAGATCTGAATGACCTGACCTTGGCCATCCCGAAAGGCTATGCGCAAGTCGATTATCTGAAAAAGCACTATCCGCACATCCAATTACTGGAAACCGATACGTTGAGCCAGGCGATTGACGCCGTCATCGAAGACAAAGCCCAACTGTTGTACGACAATTATTCCGTTTTGTCCTACACCCTGTCGCAATTCGGCATCCGCAACATCAAGCCGTTTCGTTCCTCCCGGCAGGCAACGCAATCATTGCATTTTATGATTCGTCAGGACGCCCCGGAACTGCAATCCATCATCAACAAAGCGCTGGCCGCCTTCACCCCCGCCGAAAAACAACAAATCGACGACAAATGGCTCAATGTGCTCCCGACACCGCAATCGGTGCCCATCACACCCGATCAGCAAGCCTGGCTAAACGCCCACCCGATTGTCTCCTTCGGCGGTTCACCGGATTGGCGGCCGTTTGAAGCCTTCACGGCCAAAGGCCGCTATGTCGGCATCGTCGCCGATTTTCTTCGCGCGCTGGAGCAAAAAATGCCGATTGAATTCCAGCCCCATCCGACCCGGACCTGGCAGGAAACCCTCAACCTGGCGCGAAAAGGAACGCTGGATGTCATCTCCGGCGACATTGACGACCCGGTATTGGCCGAACACTATCACCCCATTACCCCGTATCTGAAAAGCCCGATTGTCATCGTCATGAAAGACCGCAACGAATTCGTCAACGGTTTGCCGGAATTGCGCGACCGTAAAATCGCTTTCGTGAAAGGCTTCGGCTACAGCCACGCCATCACCCGCGCCTATCCCGCCTACCATTTCCAACCCGTCGATTCGGCACAGGATGCCTTGGAAGGGGTTGCCATCGGCCGTTACGACGCGGCGCTGATGTCGCTGCCGAAAGCGAGTTATCTCATCAAACAGAACAACCTCCACACGCTCAGCATCGTCGGGAAAACCGACCTCTTCATGCAGATGACCTTGTTCGTCTCAAAAGACAAACCGGAGCTGCACCAGCTCCTCAACCTGGCGATGGACAGTCTCACGCAGGAACAAAAACAAGCCATCCTCGACCGCTGGACGAAAATCAAATTCGCCCCCCAGTTCGATTACGTTTTGCTCATACAAATCGTCGGCATTTTCCTGGCCGTTGTTCTGATGTTCCTTTACTGGAACCGCAAACTCGCACGCGAAATCAAACAACGTAAAGCCGCCGAAGCCGAACTCAAGCACAAAGAACGTTTACTACAGGAAGCCAAAGACCAGGCGGATGCCGCCAACCACGCCAAGTCGGAATTCCTCGCCAATATGAGCCATGAAATACGCACCCCGATGAACGCTATCATCGGCTTTACCGAGCTGCTGAACGAACAGGTCTCGGAACCCCGTTTGAAAAATTTCATCCGCACCATTCAATCCGCCGGCAACACTCTACTTATGCTCATCAACGACATCCTCGACCTGTCGAAAATCGAAGCCGGCAAAATGACGCTGCAAAAACAAGCCACCAATCCACATGACCTCTTCAAGGATATCGGCCAGATATTCACCATGAACATGCAGAAAAAAGGCCTGGACTTCCTGGTGGACATCGACCCGAGTTTGCCTGATGCCCTGCTGCTGGATGCGGTTCGATTACGTCAGATTCTGTTCAATCTGCTCGGCAACGCCGTTAAATTTACCGAGACCGGTCACATCAAACTGTCGGTCAGATCCATGAACGTTCTGGAGCACCTCAGCAAACTGGATATTTTGATCGAAGTTTCCGATACCGGCCTCGGGATTCCGTCGGAGCAACAAAAACGGATTTTCAATGTGTTCGAACAACAGGACGGTCAAAGTACCCATAAATTCGGCGGCACCGGTTTGGGGCTTTCCATCACTCAGCGACTGGTGGACATGATGGGCGGGCACATCAATCTCGAGAGTGAACCGGGCAAAGGCAGCACTTTCGGCATTCTTCTCCCCAGCGTAGACATCGCCTCCATCCACCACCCGGCCGACGATAACGCTGACCTCCAATTCCCCAAAGGAAGCATTCACTTCCAACCAGCGTCGGTATTGATAGTGGACGACATCGAAGATAACCGTGCCTTGATTGAACACAATTTCGATGACACCGACCTTCGCGTCACCGAAGCCGAAAACGGGGACGAGGCGGTCAAGCTCTGTCGCCAACACCCGTTCGACTTGGTCCTGATGGACATCCGAATGCCGGTCATGGACGGCTACGAAGCAGCCCAAGCCATTAAAGCCTTCAACCCGGATCTGCCAATTGTCGCCCTGACGGCGTCAGTCATGGAAGACACCGAAGAAAAAGCCAAGCGCGCTCACTTTGACGACTATCTGCGCAAACCGGTTTTGAAATCCAATTTGTTCCAGACCTTGAGCCATTTCCTGCCCCATACCTTTGACGTGGTTGACGCCGACAAACCGGCGGCCAAGCGCCCACTGGTCAGTGAGATGATGCAGCAACATCCGACCGAATTTCTGCAAAGACTCGACAGCTTGCACCCCAAACACCAAAAAGCGCTCAAAACCAACAACATCGACGATATCAAACGTTTTGCCGAACAATGCGCTGACTTAGCCGACCAATATCAATGCACCCAGCTCAGCGAACTCGCCACCGTCCTGCTGGAAGCGTTGGACAGTTTCGATATTCCAAGCATTCAAACCGGGTTGCAGCGCTTTACCCGCATTGAAAAAGCCCTTCGGGAAACGCTGATTCCCGAACACCCATAATCCATATTGATCTGCAAAAACCACCAGGCCTGGTGGTTTTTCACCTTGAAACCAGCCGATATCAACCGACCTTAAAGCCTGACAAAATAGGGCCTGTCGTCTCTATACATGCGATGCAGTCTATAGGTCGCATTTAATTTCCCAATTTTTCTTTCTCGCCCATCTCTCCTAACATTATCGCCATGTAATCTGCCTCAACTGTATTTGTGAAAGGAGTGTCTTATGGACGGTCATTGGATCGGAAATTGGCTATTAATACTCGTCCCGCTCGGCTTTTTTCTGGGCGCACTGCTCAATGAAAAACGCGCTCGCTGGAATGCCGCAGCCGCCATCAGCTTGGCCGCGCTTGCCCTTGTCATCGTATTGGGCTTGCTGGAGCGTTTCAATGTGGCGCCGGTCGTCACCACCGACAGCTGGATCACGCATTCACCGGTCGCCTACGTCATGCTCGGCCTCATCAGCTTTATCGCCTTCATCAACATCCGCTATTCCAGCGCCTACATGGCCGGGAATAAGGACGAGGAAAAACGCTACCTGCGCTGGCTGATGATCACACTGGGCAGTGTCGCGATGGTGGTCATCAGTAACCACATGCTGCTGATGATGACCGCTTGGATCGCCATCAGCCTGAGCTTGCACCAATTGTTGATTTTCTACCCGGAACGCCAACGGGCCGTGCTGGCCGCCCACAAAAAATACATTTTTGCCCGAGTGGCGGAACTGTGTCTATTGAGTGCCATCCTGATTCTGCATTACGAGCACAACACCTGGCTCATCACCGACATCCATCGTGCCATCGACTTGAACGGCATCACCCATCTTGATCAAGTTGCCGCCCTGATGGTCGCGTTGGCTGCGCTGGTGAAGTGTGCCCAGTTGCCGTTGCACGGCTGGTTGATTCAAGTGGTCGAAGCCCCCACTCCGGTTTCCGCGCTGTTGCACGCCGGCATCATCAACCTGGGTGGCTTCCTATTGATTATCTTCGCGCCTTTGATTGTGGTTTCCGACATCGCTCAATGGGTGCTGCTCGTTGTCGGCGGCATCACCACCGTGCTGGCGGCATTGGTCATGATGACCCGCGCTTCGGTCAAGGTGCGTCTCGCCTGGTCCACCATGTCGCAAATGGGCTTGATGCTGGTCGAGTGTGCCTTGGGGTTATTCGAGCTGGCTCTACTGCACTTGGTCGCCCACTCCTGCTACAAGGCCTATGCGTTCCTGAATTCGGGCTCCGAAGTCGAATCCAGTCTCAAACGCCGCTTGTCACAAGCGGTGCCGCCCAGCCGAACCGAATGGATTCTGGCCGGACTGGCCTCACTGACACTGGTCGCCGCCTTGGTCGCCGTACTGGATTTAGACGGCCCTTACAGCCCATGGCTATTGTTCGCCATTGCCCTGACACTGCTCATGGCGGAACGCCGAGGACGCCTCAACACCTCTTCGGTCATCAGCATGATGACGCTGGGTGCGATTTTGATTGCGGCTTACAGCCTGCAAAAAGCCGGGGCTTACCTAGTCATTCCATCGATGACCACCAGCGTCGGCTGGGTCGGGGATGCCTGGATCGGCTTTTTGATGATCCTGTTCATGGCCGGTTACATCCTGCTGCGTTACCACTCCGACCACCCGCTTGTCACCAAAGCGCGCCGCGCCTTTTATGCCGGGTTTTATCTGGACGAATGGGTGACGCGTCTTAATTTTCGGATCTATCCGACCCGTTTACCGGTTCGATTGAAACCCAAAAAACTTCAGATTCCAAAAGAGGAGTTTTTCCAATGATGGCTGATAACATGACCAACCAAGCCACGGCGTTGAGGCCGAGTCTTCCAGACAATCAACGACGTTCCCTGCAAGCCGCTTGCAGCCGCATTGCGCCGACCTGGCCGCTTGACGAACTGATTGCCGTCAACCCTTGGTGGGAAATGCGTGACGAGCACGTCAGTCAGGTTTCCGCCCGCCTCAGCGCCCTGACGCAGGCCAACTGCGTCATGCCGAAAGCCTATTTCCAGGAAATCTGGATGGAAACATTGCAACCGCAACATTTGGAAGCGGCCATCGCCGAGTTCGGCAAAGATTACAGCGTTGAAACCATGGAGCGCTACCTGCTCAACGAGGACGACCAAACCCATTGGCACAACATCAGTGACTTCGTCGACAGCGGCCCCAACCGCAAATACAAAATGGCCTGGCGGGATGAGATTACCCACCAGATCAGTCAATTCTGCGCGGACTTTTTTCGCCCCCAAAATGTCGGGTCCGCCCCCTACGCCAACACCTATCAAGGGCTTTACCTTGAATGGTTGAGAACCACCCGGCAAGACAAAGGGATTGAAATTCTCATGGCCGAAGACGGCCTGACCGAACTGTTCAATGACTTGCCGGAAAGTGCCGAAGCCCTGCTGGCCGAAGCGCTGATTGGGTTACGAGTACCGGAAGGTGAAACCGCCGAATACAGTCACGCCTTATTGTTGGACATCAACGGCTGGGCCTCCTGGGTGGCGTACCTGCGTTGGCAGGATCGTTTAAGCGGACATGACAATGACCTGATGATGGATTTGCTCGCCATCCGCATGGCTTGGGAATGGGTGCTTTGGCGTCACCAAAAACAAACCGACAAAGTCGTCTTCAACGAATTAAAAGTGATGTGGCGTCACCAGATGACCATCGTGCACGACTTGATTCAGAATCATCAAAATTCGCAGGAAAAATCCTGGATTTGGCAACGGGCCGCGGAAATCGCCTATCAATCGACGTTGCATCAACAACTGAAATACTCGCCCCATGCCGAACAGACCGACGCCGGTAAAACGCCGACGTTACAAGCCGCTTTCTGCATCGATGTGCGCTCGGAAATCATTCGACGCGCACTGGAAGCGCAGGACCCGAACATCGAAACCCTCGGCTTCGCCGGTTTCTTCGGATTACCGATAGAATACCGCCCGGCCGGAACCGATATTATCCGGCCACAGCTGCCAGGCCTGTTGAAATCCAACATTCAGGTAGCGCCCATTCTGCCGCAACAAAAAACCGCGTCGATTCGGGAAAAGCTCAACAAAAAGGCCCGTTGGATTGAATGGAGCAATGCCCCACCGTCCGCCTTTACCATGGTAGAAGCGACTGGATTGATATATGCCTTTAAGCTATTGCGAAACAGTCTTTTCCCGGAGGATGACAGCCACCCGGTCAACCACCTTCCGGTGAGCGACGCCTTCGAACTGACACAGGGCCAAGACCCGCTCAGTCTGTCGCAAAAAGTCGATTTGGCCTACGGCATCCTCAACGCCATGGGGCTGACCGGACCCTTGGCGGAGACGGTGCTGTTGGTCGGGCACGGCAGCAGCAGTTGCAACAACCCGCACGCTTCCGGGCTGGACTGCGGAGCTTGCGGCGGGCAAACCGGCGAAATCAACGTCCGGGTTCTGGCCTATTTACTGAATGACCCAACCGTTCGCGATGGCTTGCGGGCAAAAGGCCTCATTATTCCAACGGCCACCCGTTTCGTCGCCGCCATGCACAACACCACCACGGACGAGTTCACTTGTTTCGGGGAAGACATCGCCCGCAATGAGCCGGTTTCCAACTGGCTGGCCCGTGCCGGCGAAATGGCCCGTCAGGAACGTTCGATCCGTCTTGGTCTGGATCACCTGAAAGAACCGGTCTTGCACAAATCCATCAAACACCGCGCCAAAGACTGGTCACAGGTACGGCCTGAATGGGGCCTGTCGAACAACGCTGCCTTCATCGTCGCACCGCGTTGGCGGACTCGTGGCATCAACCTGCAAGGCCGTGCCTTCCTGCACGATTACGAGGCTTCGCAAGACCCGGACGCCAGCTTGCTGACCCAAATAATGACCGCCCCGATGGTGGTCACCAACTGGATCAACCTGCAATACTACGCGTCGGTCTGTGACAACCACACCTATGGCAGTGGTAACAAAGTCCTGCACAATGTGGTGGACGGCTGCATCGGGGTGTTTGAAGGCAACGGCGGGGATTTACGCATTGGCCTGCCGATGCAATCCCTGCATGACGGCAACAAATGGATGCACGAACCGCTTCGTCTCAGTGTCTATATCGATGCGCCGCGCAATGCCATCGCCAAAGTGGTGGCGGAAAACGAAGTGGTGCGTCAGCTCATCGACAACGAATGGCTGTTCTGCTTTCACTGGAGCCAGCAAGGTGACATCGACCGTTACCTCAATGGCCAGTGGTTGACGCAATCCTAAGTCGTTTTTGACCAATTCCAACGCCTCAGCTTGCTTGCGCACGCACGGTTACAGGCACGGTTACAACAAGATACCGCTGTTCGGTTTCCGGCTGGGGCGTACCAGAATCGGCAGGTACAATACTGTCAGCCATAAAAAGGCCAGGCTCCAACCCAGTTGGCTGGCCTGAACCCACCAAACCGTGTACTCCGGCAACAGGAGCGGAAACGCCACCCGCAATACGGCGGAGGCCGCTAAAAGGGCGAACACCCAAACTAAGCTTTTCGGCGGTTCAAACACATTCCGGTTGGTATGCCCCAATGAAATGCGCGCCATAATGGACGAACACAGCAAACCAATGCCTCCGGCCGCCAGCGCATGCAAGGCAATCGATTCACTGACCCACCCCAGGCCGACCAAGCCATACAGCGCCATGCCGGTCACCATAAACGTATAGGAAACGTGCAAGGGCCACAGCAGCAACACCGACCAGATGCGCGGATGGTACCAAGCCTTCAGTCGGATAAAGTGCACGCCGGCCAACGGAAACGCAATCAAACTGGTCGCCCAGTGCTGCGGGAAAAACACCGCCGCCACCATCAAGGCCAGAAAGCCGACCAGCGCCAAGGCATCCAGCCGTTTCGACTGCACGTTTTCCGGCAACCCCAATGCCTTTTCGGTGAAAAACGGAATCAGACGCCGCATCATCGTCAAGTTAATCGCCAGCACCAGAAAGAGTCCGAAAATCACCCCCATGTGCACACCGTTATCGAGCCCGTTAAACGCCCCGGCGTAAAACACCCCATTGGCCGCCAACAACAGGGCAAACTTCGACGCCAACCCCATTTGCGGCCACAACTTTTGGCGCAACACCGGGCCGATGAACAGCCACAGCAGCCCGAGGTTAAACAGCAAATCGAACGTCGCCACCCAAATCAACGGCCAATCCAGCAAAAAACCGATTCGCGCCAAGGCCCAACAGGCAAACACCCAAGCCAGACGCCAGCCCGAAGCCGAATTCTCCCGCGACCAGTTCATCACCGCCGTCAGCAAGAACCCGGTCACCGTCGCCAACGCATAACCGAATACCATCTCATGTGCGTGCCAATACATCGACGGAATACCGGAGAAGGTCGTCATCGCAGCAGGATATTGCCAAAACCAGATTAACATCGCCACGCCGGTGAACAGACTGCCACCCAGAAAAAACGCGCGGAAAGCGCGGTCGAAAAAGAATAACTGACTCGGAAGTCGTACCATTGCCTTCTCCTTTGAATTCGAATGGTATGAAGAAATCGACCAGGCCTGGTCAAAATCGCAGTCTGTGAATGCCCACTTTCCAACAAGGTACAGAGTAGGGTTTGAAGATTTTGATAACTCTCGTCAAGGCTACGCCTAGCGACCAGCTTGAATCCATGATCGCCCATCCACACTTTTTTTGTCGCAACATCATATCACAACACCAAAATCACGCTGACCGGCGCACTCTCCAATCACTTGAAAAACTTCCCAGGCTTTACGTTTAAAAATGCCATAATAAGTCTTGTTAACGACGGATAAGTCGGTATATGATGACAACATGATACTTATGTGTAACACTCTGCTCAAACCAGCGAGCCAGAAAAGACGGAACCGGCATGTTTTCAATCCCTAAACAGAATTCAACCACGAAGCACCTGTTACGCCTTTCCCCGTTAGGGGTCGGTCTTCTGATACTGTCACTGACGGGCTGTTCCATGGCGCCCGAATATCAACGCCCGGAAGCACCCATTCCATCCAAATTTCCGGCCCCTGAACAACCGGCGAAAACCCCAGATGCCACCATGCCGGAAGATAAAGCCACACCGGACTGGCAAACTTACTTCAGCGACCCGGCACTGCAGAAAATCCTCAATGACGCGCTGGCCAACAACCGCGATTTGAGAATCGCAGCCGCCCGAGTCCGAGCCTCACGCGCCATTTACGGCATTCAGCGCTCCGATCTCTTCCCCGACATCAATGTCGGCGCACAAGGCAGCCGGACCCATACGCCCGCCGACCTCAGTTATACCGGCCGGGAAGTCACCTCGTCCAGCTATCAAGTCAGCGCCAATTTGAGTATCTGGGAACTCGATTTCTGGGGCCGTATCCGCAGCTTGGAAGAAGCCGCATTACAAGATTATCTGTCGCAGGAAAGCTCGCAACAGGCGTTTAAAATCGCCTTGATCGCCCAGGTGACCAATGGCTACCTGAATTATCGGGAGCTGGATCAGCGCTTGGTTTTGGCCCAAAAGACGCTGAGTTCCCGCGAAGAATCCTACCGTATTTTCAAGCGACGCTTTGAAATGGGCGTCATCTCCGAACTGGACCTGACACAGGTCGAAACACTAGTCAAACAAGCTCAAACTCTGACCATCGAATTGGAGCAACTTAAAGAAAACCAACTCTACGACTTGTCCTATTTGGTCGGCAGCCAAGTGCAACTGAAACATGTCGACAGCTACTTCGGCGAAGAGGCGGTATTTCAACCGATTTCACCAGGCCTGCCTTCCGAGCTGCTGAACAACCGGCCGGACATTCTCGCCGCCGAGCATTCGCTGCGTTCCGCCACCGCCAATATCGGAGCCGCCAGAGCGGCCTTTTTCCCAAGCATTACACTGACTGGCTACGCCGGCACGGCCAGTGCGGAACTGGACGGGCTTTTCGCTTCTGGTAGCGGCGCCTGGAGCTTTGCCCCCAGTATCAACCTGCCCATTTTTAACGGCGGACGAAACCAATCGAATCTGGATTTATCCAAAGCACGCCAAAACGAAGCCGTGTCCAACTACGAAAAAACCATTCAAAACGCCTTCAAAGAAGTCTCGATTTCATTGTCGAATCAAAAATGGTTAAAGAAACAACTGAAAGTGCTGGAAGACACCTTATCCATACAACAACGCCGAGCCCATTTGGCCGAACTTCGCTACAAAAGCGGCGCGACGCCTTTTTTGGAAGTTCTGGATGCCGAACGCGCCCGCCTCAGTGCCGAACAAACCCTCGTCACCGCCCGGCGCGCTTTATCCAGCAGTCAGGTTGAACTTTACACCGCCATCGGCGGCGGCCTGACCCAGAAACAAGAACCCCCCGAACCCCAAAAGACTGGAGAATAATCAGCATGAATGCCCAACGCCTCAAACGCGCGACTGTCCTTATCATACTGGCTGCCATTGTTGGTTTCGGGGGCTGGCATTTTTGGAAGCAATGGAATGAAAGCAATCAAAACGGGTACTTGATCAGTGGCAATGGCCGCATTGAAGCCGTTGAAATCGACATCGCCACCAAGCTGCCCGGTCGTATTGAAAAAGTACTGGTTGATGAAGGCGACTTCGTCCAGAAAGGGCAACTGCTTGCCATCATGCAAACCGATACCTTAAACGCCCAACTGGCGGAAGCCGAAGCCCAATACAAACAAGCTCAAAATGCCGTCAAAAGCGCCGAAGCCCAAGTGGCGGTACGCAAAAGTGACGTGGCCGCCGCCAACGCCGGCGTGGTGCAACGGGAAGCCGAACTGGATGCCGCCAAACGACGCTTGGCCCGCTCCGAGGTACTGTCTAAAGAAAACGCCTCCTCCATACAGGAACTGGATGACAATCGCGCGCAGGTCCGCAGCGCCAAAGCCGCCGTCATTGCCGCTCAGGCACAAGTCACCGCCGCTCAAGCCGCCGTCACCGCCGCCGAAGCGCAAGTCACCGGCGCCAAATCTCAGGTTGTCGCCGTGGAAGCCACCATTGAACGCATTCGCGCCGACATCAACGACAGTCAACTGACATCGCCGAAAAACGGCCGCATCCAATACCGCATCGCCCAACCGGGTGAAGTCCTTGGCGCCGGCGGAAAATTGCTGAACCTAGTGGATTTAAGCGATGTGTATATGACGTTTTTCGTACCGGAAACCGATGCCGGTAAACTCGCCATCGGCCAGGACGTTCACATCGTTTTGGATGCCGCGCCCGGTTTTGTGATACCGGCTCATATTTCCTTTGTCGACAGTGTCGCCCAATTCACGCCTAAAACGGTCGAAACCGCCAAGGAGCGACAAAAACTCATGTTCCGCGTCAAAGCTCAGATACCGGAAGAACTCTTGCAGGCGCATATCGACAAAGTAAAAACCGGTTTGCCCGGCTTGGCTTGGCTCAAAATGAACCCCGATAAAGACTGGCCGGAAAACTTGCGTGTAGCGCTGCCCGATTAAACCATGGTAAACACATCCGAACCCTACATCGCCGAGCTTGAACACGTTTCTCTCGCTTATAAAGAAACGGTTGCGCTGGACGATATTTCCTTACAAATACCCGCCGGCGAGATGGTCGGATTGATCGGGCCGGATGGTGTCGGGAAATCCAGCTTACTGGCATTGATTTCCGGCGCGCGCATCATACAAGAAGGCCATGTCCATGTGCTGGGCGGCGACATGAAAGATGGCGGTCACCGCGACCGGGTCTGTCCGCAAATCGCTTATATGCCGCAGGGACTCGGCAAAAACCTCTATGCCACCTTATCCGTGGAAGAGAACCTGCAATTTTTTGGGCGCCTTTTCGGACACAACAAAGCCGAACGTCGCAAGCGCATCAACGATCTCACTCAAAGCACGGGCTTATATCCGTTCCTCGATCGCCCCGTAGGCAAATTGTCCGGTGGTATGAAGCAGAAACTGGGATTATGCTGCGCCCTGATTCACGACCCCAAATTGCTGATACTGGATGAACCCACCACCGGGGTTGACCCTCTGGCCCGGTCACAATTTTGGGACCTGATAGACCGAATTCGCCACAAACAGCCGGACATGAGCGTCATCGTCGCCACGGCTTATATGGACGAAGCCCAGCGTTTTGACTGTCTGGTGATGATGGACGACGGAAAGGTCCTCGACACCGATACCCCTCAATCATTGCTCTCAAAAACACAAACCGACAATCTCGAATCAGCTTTTATTGCCTTGCAGCCCGAAGCCAAACGTAAAAAACACCAAGCGGTCGACATTCCACCGTTACATTTGGACAGCCAAAACGATGTCGCCATTGAGGCCACCGACTTAACCATGCGATTTGGCGACTTCACGGCCGTCAATCATGTGAACTTCCGTATTTTGAAAGGTGAGATTTTCGGCTTTCTCGGCTCCAACGGTTGCGGTAAATCGACGACCATGAAAATGCTGACCGGCTTACTGACCGCCTCCGAAGGCCAGGCCCTGCTCTTCGGCCAAAAAATCAATCCGGGCGACATGACCACCCGGAAACGGGTCGGCTATATGTCGCAAGCCTTTTCCCTTTACACCGAACTGACCGTACACCAAAACCTGGTGTTGCACGCCAGACTGTTCGGGGTGCCGGAGGCGGACATCCCGGCACGCGTCGACGAAATGGTCGAGCGTTTCAACTTGCAGCACGTGATCGACAGTTTGCCGAACAGTTTGCCGCTGGGCGTCAAACAACGCCTTTCCCTGGCCGTGGCCATGGTGCATAAACCGGAATTGCTGATTCTCGACGAACCGACTTCCGGCGTCGACCCCGTCGCTCGCGATAACTTCTGGCGACTGATGATTGAATTGGCTCGCAATGACAAAGTGACCATTTTCATCTCCACCCACTTTATGAATGAAGCCGAACGGTGTGACCGTATTTCGCTCATGCATGCCGGCAATGTTCTCATCAGCGACACCCCGGCAAACATCGTGCAATCCAAACAAGCCGACTCACTGGAACAGGCCTTTATCCAATACCTGAAAGAATCCGACACATCAAACTCGGACTCGCCGGAACAAACACCGCAAGAAACATTTTCCGCGGGCGCCACCACACGGAAGCCTCAGGGCTTCAGTTTAAAAAGAGCTTTCAGCTATTCCTGGCGCGAATCCCTGGAACTCACGCGCGACCCGATTCGGCTGACACTGGCACTGCTCGGCTCCATCATCTTGATGACGGTACTCGGCCTTGGGATTTCATTTGACGTGGAAGATTTGAATTATGCCATTCTGGACCGGGACCAAACGACACTGAGCCAAAATTACGCCCTCAACCTGTCCGGTTCACGCTATTTTACCGAGAAGCCCCCGATTCAAGATTATCAAGACTTGGAAAAACGCTTACGAAAAGGGGAAATCTCCCTCGCCATTGAAATTCCGCCCGGGTTCGCACGAAACATCAAACACGGTCGTGATGTTGAAATTGCCGCCTGGATAGACGGCTCCATGCCCACTCGCGCCGAAACCATTAACGGTTATGTGCAGGGCATGCACCAAAACTGGATGGCGTACCAGGCCAGGGTGAACTTAGGTCAACGCGAGGCGGGCAATTTCACCATTGAAACCCGTTACCGCTATAACCCCGATGTGGAAAGTCTGCCGGCCATGATTCCCGCCGTCATTCCATTGTTAATGTTGATGTTCCCAGCCATGCTCGCCGCCTTATCCGTAGTGCGTGAAAAAGAACTGGGGTCCATCATCAATCTTTATGTCACTCCCGTGACTCGGACCGAATTTCTGCTGGGCAAACAACTGCCCTACATTGTCTTAGCCACGGTCAATTTCATTTTATTATTGATTTTGTCGGTCACCGCTTTTCAGGTTCCCATTACCGGGAGCGTGTTGGCGTTATTATTGGCGGGTGTTTTATTCAACATCGTCGCCACCGGAATCGGCCTATTCGCCTCAACGTTCACCAAAAGCCAGATTGCCGCAATGGTACTGACCATGATCGGCACCATGATTCCGGCGGTGCAATTTTCCGGACTGTTGAATCCGGTGGATTCAATGGAAGGGGCCGGACGAATCGTCGGTGAAACCTACCCGGCCACCTACATGTTTGAAATCAGCCGTGGCGCGTTCAGTAAGGCACTCGGGTTTCCCGACTTACACCAATCTTTCTGGCCGATTATGATTGCCATTCCGGTCATTCTGACCTTGGCGATCGTCCTACTGAAAAAGCAGGAGCGTTGAACCATGCAAGCGCTTAAAAACATTATTCGTCTCGGCGTCAAAGAACTGTGGAGCCTGTATCGCGACCCGGGCATGATGATACTGATTCTGTACATCTTCACTTTCGCCATTTACAGCTCGGCCACGGCCAAACCCGACACCCTGCATATGGCGCCCATCGGCATCGTGGACGAAGACGACTCCCGACTGTCGCAGCGCATCGTGTCGGCGTTTTTCCCGCCCAAATTCGAAACACCGGCCAAGCTCTCCATCAACCAGATCGACCGGGCATTGGATTCCGGGCGTTATACCTTTGTCATCAATATTCCACCCAACTTCCAACGCGACATCCTCGCCGGTAAAAAAACCGAAATTCAGTTGAACATCGATGCCACCCGCATGAGTCAATCTTTCAGCGGCAACAATTACATTCAACAGATCATCAATCAGGAAGTCTCGGAATTTTTACAAGGCTACCGCTCCATCGAGGCCGGCCAAGTCGCCATCGTCAATCGAATGCGTTTCAATCCCAATCTGGAAGAATCCTGGTTCGGCGCCATTATGGAAATCATCAATAACGTCACCATGCTGTCGATTATGTTAACCGGCGCGGCCTTGATTCGAGAACGGGAACACGGCACGATTGAACACTTGCTGGTCATGCCCGTCACCCCGGCGGAAATCATGATTGCCAAAATCTGGTCCATGTCTCTGGTGGTGATCGTATCGACGTTTTTATCCCTGAATTTGGTGGTGCGTGGCGCACTGGACGTCCCCATAGAAGGGTCGACCTTGCTGTTTCTAGTGGGCGCCTTGCTTCACCTGTTCGCGACGACCTCCATGGGCATTTTTCTGGCCACCATTGCCCGCAGCATGCCGCAGTTTGGCATGCTGATCGTATTGGTTCTTTTGCCGTTGGAAATCCTGTCGGGCGGGACGACACCGCGTGAAAGCATGCCGGAAATCATTCAAAACATCATGCTGGTGGCACCGACCACGCATTTTGTGGAGCTGAGTCAGGCCATCTTGTATCGCGCCGCCGGATTCGACGTGGTCTGGCCACAGTTTCTGGCCTTGTTCTGCATCGGCAACGCGCTGTTCATATTTTCATTAATGCGCTTCCGCAAAACCATCAGCCAGATGGCATAAACCCAAGCCGACAACAAATAGAAAAAACGCCCAGGCCTGGGCGTTTTTGGATAAGACGGAGAAACACCTTGGTCGCTCAAGCAGCCAGCCAACCGAAAGTGAATTTCAACAGCAAGGTGACCAACAACAGCACCAACACGCCGGCGGCGTACAGACCGGCAAACCAGCGCCAGGAAGCGCCGCGTTTAGCCTCAGTAACCTTCTTCAAAATCTTCCACCTTGCCTGCAAAAATTCGATAACCCCAGAGCGTATAGGCCAACACCAACGGGAGGAAAATCAAAACGCCCGGCAGAGCGAACCACAAGCTGCTTTCCGGTGCGTGCAATTCCCACAAGGTCACCTGGTGCGGCAACAGGAACGGAAAGAGCCCGGCCACCAAACCGACAAAGCCCATCACAAACAAGCCCACCGCCAACCAGAAAGGCCGTGCACCGCACTCATTGCCATCCAGAGCGCGATACAACCAAAAGCCGAACACCGCACTCAAGACCGGCATCGGCAACAGATACAGCGCATTCAACCCTTCCAACCAGCGGGTACGCACCCACTCATTGCTGTACAACATCCACAAGCTGACGATGACCAAACTCACCATCATCGCCACCACCAAACGGCGGCCCAATCGCGCCGCCCGCACCAGCAGATCACCACGGGTTTTCAGCACCAGATAGCAACTGGCCAATAACGCATAGGCCGCCACCACCGACAGTCCGGTGAAAATCGTAAACGGCGTGACCCAGTGCAATACAAACATCTCACCGACCATTTCGCCACCTTGCACCACCGCGCCCAGCACCATACCCTGGCACATCGCCGCCAAGGTCGAACCGCCGAAAAAGGCCGCATCCCAAACCCGCTTGGAACGCACCGACTTAAAACGGTATTCAAACGCCACCCCACGCAGAATCAGCCCGACCAACATCAACACCAACGGCACATACAGGGAAGACAGCAAATGCGCATAAGCGGCCGGAAAGGCCGCGAACAGCACTACGCCGCCAAACACCAACCAGGTTTCGTTGCCGTCCCAAACGTGCGAAATCGAACGCATCACCGTATCACGTTCGCCCTCGCCGTCAAACCAAGGGTAAAGCACGCCCAAGCCCAAATCGAAGCCATCCAGAATCACGTACATCAATACGCCGAAGCCGAGCAGCAAAAAATAAAATAACGCCAATTCCTGTTCCATTATCGCGCTCCTCCTTCGGTGGGTTTGTCGGCCACTTGTTTTACCAGCGCCTTGGCATAGCCCGGCAATTCCGGCGCGTTCAATTGCGATTCCAACGCCTCGAGCGATGGTGCGCCCTGACGCAACAGTTTCCGCATGAAATACAAATACGCCAGCAACAAGGTTCCGTACAACACCACAAACACGCTCAGCGACCACAGCACCTTTTCCGCCGGTAACGGCGACGCCACCTCCATGGTGCGCACCAAGCCTTCCACCAGCCAAGGCTGGCGCCCGGTTTCGGTCACATACCAGCCCGCCAAGGTCGCAATCGACCCCACCGGCCACATCCAGCGCGCCACGGTCAAAAACGGTTTATTTTCATACAGACGGCTCTTGCGGCGTAACCACAAGGCCCACAAACTGACGAACAACATCAGAAAACCGATCCCGACCATTACCCGGAACGAGAAAAACACAATCGGCACATACGGCCGGTCTTCCGGCGGCACCGACGTCAACCCCTGCGCGCCGCCATCCAGAGTGTGCGTCAAAATCAACGAGCCCAAATGCGGAATCGCCACTTCGTAATCGTTACGCTCTTCTTCCATATTCGGCCAAGCAAACAACACCAGTGGCAACGGCTGTTCGTGCTCCGGCCAAATCCCTTCAATCGCCGCCAGCTTCACCGGCTGATATTCCTTAACGTTCAAACCGTGACCGTCGCCGACAAAAATCTGTAACGGCACCAACACCAGCGTGCCCCATAACGCCATCGACAAGCTTTTTTTGGCCCATTGCGCCTGCTGATCACGCAACACATGCCAGGCACTCACCGCAATGATAATGAACGATGCCGTCAGCATCGCCGCCAACAACATATGCGCCACACGGTGCGGCATCGACGGATTGAAAATCACTTCCCACCAATCGCGCACCTGAAAGTGTCCGTCCACCAACTCGTAACCCGCCGGGGTTTGCATCCAGGAGTTGGCCGACAAAATCCAAAACGCCGACAACCAGGTGCCCAGCATGACGATGACCGTGGCGAAAAAATGCATCCGCTCGCTGACGCGCTGCCAACCGAACAGCATCACGCCGAGAAACCCGGCTTCCAGGAAAAACGCCGTCAGCACTTCATACGCCAGCAACGGCCCCAACACCGGGCCGACCTTCTCGGAAAAGCCGGAAAAATTGGTGCCGAACTCAAACGATAGAACAATGCCGCTGACTACCCCCATGCCGAAGGTCACGGCAAAGGGTTTGATCCAGAATTTCGCCAATTGAAAATACACCGGATTGCGGGTTTTCAGCCACAGGCCTTCCCAAATGGCAATGGCGGTGGCTAAACCGATGGTGATGGAAGGAAAAAGAATGTGAAAACTGACCGTCAAGGCGAATTGCATGCGGGACAAAATCGCGGCATCGAGTTCCATAGGACGTCCTGAAGCTGGTTGGAAGAGGTACGCACATTCTAGTACAAAATCATACAGATAGTAAGTGTATAAATTTCCAACCCTCGTCAGCCGGGCACAGAACGGACATCATGCAAATATCACCAGGCCTGGTGATATTTGATACTTGAAAAAATTTGGAGGCGGACGGTTAAGCGTCAGTCGGCCGGAGCCGATTCGATGCGGTTTCGGCCGCCTTTTTTCGCCGCATACAAAAACTGGTCAGCGGCTTCGATTAAGGAATAGGACGCCAGGGTCGCGTCCGGTGTCACCGTCGCCACCCCCTGACTGACCGTCACCACCGGCGCGGTTTGCGACGCCACATGCGGAATCGCCAAAGTATGAATCGCATCGGCGCAGCGTTCCGCCAGAGTTTTCGCCTGAACGGCATCCGTCCCAGGCAACAACAAGGCAAACTCCTCGCCGCCGTAACGCGCCAGCAAGCCCGGCGACTCCACCACGTCCGACAAAGCCTTCGCCACCTGAATCAGGCATTCATCGCCTTTGTAATGACCGTAGTGGTCGTTATAAGCTTTGAAAACATCAATATCCAACAGAATCATCGACACCGGCGTTTGCGTACGACCGGCTTCCGCCCAGGCGTCATCCAGCTTTCGGTCGAAGCGGCGACGGTTCGGCACATGGGTCAGCCCGTCCAAAAACGACATCCGTTCCAATTCGCGGTTCAACTCTTTCAAGGCTTCTTCGTTTTGCTTGCGTTCGGTGATGTCGAACATAAAGCCCACCAGCGATTCCACCTCGCCGTCGTCCTTGCGCACCACATGCACCACGTCGCGAATCCAAATGTAATCACCGTTTTGGGTCAGGGCGCGATAATCGGCTTCATGGTCGATGCCGCTTTTGGATTGCGACACGCAGAAATTCACCACGCGCTCACGGTCGTCCGGATGCATGCGCTCCACCCAGTCGTCAATCGACTTCCAACTGTTCTGGGGCCAGCCCAGCAGGGTTTCAATTTGCGGGCCGATATAGGAAAACGTCAGGGTTGGCCAGTCAATCTGCCACGGAATCGCCTTGGTGGATTCCAATAATGTCTGGTAAAGATCGTCGTTCATCGTTCGGATTGGCTTGGGAGTTAAATGCGAAGCCTAGAGTATAAGGTTTTTACTCCTGGACGTGGCAAATTTATTTCCCGAAAACCACCAGGCCTGGGCATTTTCGGAATTCTTGACGTTTCGGGTTTTGAATCGGTTAAGACGCTTTGGTGGCGGATGCTTCCGTTTCCGTCGGTGCCGCGTCCGTCGCCATGACGCGCAAAATCACAAACAACGATAGCACCGTAAACGCCAGCGACACCAGCAGAATCGCTTTGTAGCCGACGAACTCGGCAATGTAACCCGCGCCCAAGGCGGAAATCACACACGCCAACGCCGTGGTGGAATTGAAAATCCCCAGCGCCTCGCCTTGCGACAAGGAACTGAGTTCCGCACTCCAGGAAGTGCCGCCCACAATCAACGGCGACCAGGACGCCGGAATCAACACAAACGCCAAACCACCGATGAAAAATGCCAAACCGTGGAAATTGAAATAGGCGAAAAACGCCATCAATCCAACCGCCAGCAAACTGGCCAAAATGCCCGCCAACACCACTTTTCCGTCGCCGATTTTCTCACCCAACATCCCCGCCGGAGCATACAGGAAAATGCCGATAATCGCCCCCAACGCATTGTAAACCGACGACACATCCGCGTCCATGTCGAACACCGAGCGCATCAACAGCGGATACAGGTTATACAGCAACCAATTGCCAAGCATAATGAAAAACCAACCGACAATGAACAAACCGAAACGCGACGTCAACAACGCCGGGATTTTCAAAATCGCCTGATGAAAAGACAGCTCCAGTTTGCTCAACAACACCATCGGCGAGCGGAACGGCAAATGGCGTTTATGCTGAAACTGGCCGCGCAATCTGGGATGAGCCTGCTGTTTACGCATCGACGGAATCGACGCATACCCCACCAACATGCCAGGAATCATCAAAGCCGCCGCCAACAGGTACGCCACCGCCGGTTCCGGGAACAACACCGCCGCAGCCGCCAAACCAATTGCCTGCCCGACACCGTAAAGCGTTTGCATCACGCCGATGCGCTCATCCCATTCCGACTTTTCATAACGCTCGACAATGAAAATCCCCGCCACCGTGTTCGACGCCACCGACCCGAAGCCTTGCAAAAAGGCCAGAATCAACCAAAAGCTGGTGTCCTGCACATACGGGAAAAACACCAGCGCCCCGCCCAGCAACACAAACCCGGACAAATACAACGGCTTGTGCAAGGCAAAGCGGTCGCTCAACATCCCCACCAAAGGTCCGAGCAATTGCCCCACGTAAAAGCTCGCCACCACCAGCCCGGCCGTGGACGCGCCTGCGTGTTCCGACACAATCAACGGCATCAGAATCGGCACAATCCCCAATACCACGATGCCCTGAAAACCATACCCGTAAAACCACGGCGAGCCGAAACGCTTAAAACTTGCCCACTTCATCCCATTGTCCTTTTTTGCTGTTTGCCGGATTCAAAGGCGCCATAAACTCACCGCGCTGACCGCGACAATGGAAAACACACCAGACAGGCGTCCGCTTGACGAACACCCAGAAGACAGGCCGAAATAGCCCAACCTTTGAAACATTTTTACATGATTTGAATATAAGCCAACTTCGGTTTTATTACCGACTAGCCTTTTACTAAAAAATAAAAAACCACCAAATTTGGTGGCCCTAAATACTTACTTGCTTACCATAACTGAAGAAAGCTAAAACTTTTAGTACTTTTATAAATTTTCTAACGCAAACTTACTCTAGTTTGCAAAACCCTTTCTGAGCCAGATTCATATCTAAAACGGCTTTTTTTCCCTCATTGGCATCAACAAGTTCGAGATCTGATCCGCCTACAAACACTCCCATTTTCATGTACTGTTCAATAAAATAAATTTTTCCACTTTCAGTTTTAAGTACTAGGTGATTTGGAGAAAATTCTGACTCTGTTGAAATCGTATGCTCTTTATCGCCTTTAACTTCTTGGTAGAAAAAAATATTTGGCGCTGTCTGCCCAATACAGACATCATCAATCCATATATTCTTCTTTACAGAAGCACCTAAACCATGTGTTCTAAAAATATACAATCCGGCATTACCATTAGTAGGAGCCTGAAAAGTTTTGGCTTTATCGGAAATATCTTTTCTTTCCAGTGGAACTGAAGCACAGCCTGTAAAGAACACAGAAAAAATTACAATCGAAGCTACTTTTAAGTACATTTAAATTTGTTCCTCTCATTTAAGCCTTTTTGACTGTAAAAAGGCATTTATTTATCTAAAATCGATATCATATTAAGTTAGTCTTATTACGTATGTCAATTAAATTGCCGAGTGCAATCTCGCGGGAATGGATTACAATAAGGCTTCGCACAACCAGCCACACAGTCGGCAAGACGTTTCTGAACCCGAAAAACGATATGACAACATCCAGACCCATCGGCGTATTCGATTCCGGCATCGGCGGCCTGCCCATTGCCCGTCAAATCCGCGCACTGCTCCCCAACGAAAACATCGTCTATGTCGCCGACACCTTGCACACTCCTTACGGCGAAAAGACCGAAGACTACATTCTGCAACGTTCGCTGGCCGTCACCGATTTTCTGCTGGCGCAACACGCCAAAGCCATTGTCGTGGCCTGCAACACCGCCACCATGGTCAGCATCAAAACCCTGCGCGAGCGCCATGCCGTGCCGTTTATCGGCGTGGAACCCGGCGTCAAACCCGCCGCCATTCACACCCAAACCGGCGTCATCGGCGTGCTCGCCACGGAAAAAACCCTCACCAGCGATGCCTTCAACCAATTGGCAAAGCGCGTCGCCGGAAACGTGCAAATGGAAATCCAACCCTGCCCGAAACTCGTGCGGCTGGTAGAATCTCTGAAACTCAGCGGTCAAGACGCCGTGCAAGCCGTGGAAGATTATGTGCACCCCTTGCTTGAAAAAGGCGCAGACACCATTATCCTCGGCTGCACCCACTTCGCCCACCTTGCGCCCATCATCGAACAAGTGGCAGGCCTGGGCGTTTCCGTTATCAGCACCGAAACCGCCGTCGCCAAAGAAGTCGCCCGCCGTCTGGAAGCCGAAAACCTGCTCGCCCAACCGGCTGAGCCAACCACACAAGCGGCTTCCGCCGAATTCTGGAGCAACAGCGACTTACCGCTGTTCCAAAAGCAAGTGGCCGCTTTGTGGGGGCACGACACCCAAAACGGCATTCAAATCAAATCCTTCTAACCAGCCCTTCAAACGTCACAAAGCCTGACAAAACGTTTGAAATGGCGTCTTGCCCTTGAAACTCGCAACCTGTTTCCATACTCTAAACATTCGATCGGGATCACCTGATGCATTTATCCTCCGATTTATTTCCCCTAAGGAACCTAAATAACAAGGAGTTTACGATGAAAAAATCCATCACACTGATGCTGGCCGCTCTGGCCGGAACCGCGTTTATCAGCACCGGTGCCATGGCCGCCAAAGGGTCTGACAAAGACCCATACACCGCGTCCATGCAAAGCTATGCCAAAGAAAACCCGGCCTTATCCCAATCCCTCAAGGCCTATCAGCAAGAACTCAAAAAAGTCATGCAAAAGCACCCAGAACTCGACGAAGGAGCTTCCAAGTCAGAGAATGGCGAATAACACCTTATGAAATGGCGGCGCCAGTTAGCGCCGCTTTTTTGAGACCGAATTTACCTGTCTTTCCGCCCAATGACCAACTCAATAACCAGTCCAATAACGCACCATCAAACCGATTCAAAATAAACAAAACCAATGGGATGTCGATTTTCTTCAATCCTTTTGCCGCGCCCTTTTCTAACATGACTCCTGACACAACCACAGGAGGTCAACATGACAAAACGAATCGATTACGCCGCCATTTCACCCGAAGCGATTAAAATCCTGCACCAGCAGGAAGCTTACCTGCGCCACCAATTCCAACAAAGCGACACCGTGCCCGTCCACACCTGGGAACTGGTCAAACTGCGCGTCTCGCAAATCAACCAATGCGCGTTTTGCATCGACATGCACAGCAAAGATGCCCTGTCGATGGGCGAAACCGCAGAACGCATTTACGGCCTCAGTGCCTGGCGGGATATGCCGTTGTATTCCGACGCCGAACGCGCCGCTTTGGGCTGGGCGGAACGAGTCACCTCGGGCCAGCCGATTGACGAGGAGGCCTACCAACACGCCTTGGATGGTTTCGGGCCGCAAAGTCTGGTAGATTTGACCCTAGCGATCAACGCCATCAACAGTTGGAATCGCATTGTCAAAGTCTTCAAACCCGAGGTGGGACGCTATCAACCGCGAAAATAACCTTCACCGTTTGCAGGACGGCACCTTTTCCCTGCGGTTGTTCAAACCGCAGGGAAAGCTGTCGCCTTATGTGCAAGCCATCTGGTCGCTGACGGTTTCCAAAACCAACCGTTCCGACCTGACAAAATGGTTGCAGGTGGACGCGTGCAGCGGCATTTTGTTCAACCTCACCGAAGCGGTGTATCTGGACGACCACTTCTACTCGGAAAAAGTCATCTTACTGCCCGTCGAAAAACACGCCCACTCCATGACCTGGCCGCCGGGCACGCAATTGACCGGCATCCGTTTTCACCCCGGCATCAGCTTCGGCGTATTCAATGAACATTACGAACAACCTTTCGCCCTGCAAGACTCGGAACTGCCCGCCAACTTACACCAGCTCACCCGCCGCATGAGCGACTCGCCCAGCCATTTCTCCCGGCTTATCCGCCTGTATCAATGGCTCGACAAAGACCTGCCCTTTTCCGACAAAATCGCCCCGGCCTGGCGGCCGGTATTGAACTGGATGCGCCAATCCGAAAGCCCGGCCGACTTGCCCATCGGGCAACGCCAAATCGAACGGCAATTCCGCCAACTGCTCAGCATGACACCCAAACAATTCCAGCGCATCAAACGCATTCAAAGCACCCAGAAAACCTTAAAACAAACCCCCGACATCGACCTGGCCGAACTCGCCCTAATGCACGGCTTTGCCGACCAAGCCCACATGACACGGGAATTTAAACAGATTGCTAGAATCACACCACAGAAGTATCGGAAGCAGATCGCTTCCAATAAATAGCAATCAAAGAACCATTTATTTTAAAAACTGGGTTTACATTGATGTTTGTTAAGTAATTTTTTTACTTCAGGTTTATCAATCATCTCAAGATGCTTTGGCAATACCTGTGCTCCATTTTCAATAAGAATTTCAATCGAACTTGTGCTTAATCGATAACCTTCAGCAAGCAATTTTTGGTGTTTTTTTAATGCTCGGCTTAAAAGATCCTCCGTACCAAAGTAAATTTGATTGGCATTGAAAGGGTGTTGCTTTATAAACTGCAAAATATGTGGGTTTTCTACAGGATATTGCAATAAAAAGCCTTGCAACGTCGTCTGATTAAACGGCTGGGATAAATCCACGCCTTTTTGTTCCATTATTTCTAAAAAATTTAATCCCGTTTCAACACTTGGAAAAGGGCTTTTAAGAAGATATTCATAATTACCCGCGGTCACTGGAGCCCCCAAATCAATCAATTGTTGAAGGTATTTTTTAGGCATGTTTGCGCCTAAGGCATAAAAAACCAAATTGTTTCCATATATTTTTATACCTTTCGCCAATGTAAATGTTAAGTCTGTTGGTATATCTCCCCGTTTAACCAAGTCGATAAACTTTGACCAATTATTATTTTTTGCTAACGCCTTAATCGTTTGAATTTGATTGAAATTGCTGCCTAATGCACTATTTTTTGGATTAATCCCATCTAATTTAAATTGACCAATTACACGTGTATGCATATTCTTACACGACTCTTTTAAAGAGTTTATTTGCTGATAGGAGATATGGTCTAACGGCGTGATTGAAACCTCCTGCTTCAAAGATTTGTCCAATTTGCTTGACCACTCATGACAAGCTTCCAGTATTTCTGAAGCACGATCATAAGAAATGCCCAGTAACCCTTCTTGAGCATTTCTATAGCCATCTCCCTGCAAATTATAAATTTCATCAGGCAATCCTTCCGGGATCAAAAAAACACGTTTGTCTGTTTTTTTCATTAATAGCTGTTGATCACAGGGTTCAATTTCAGAATAGGCAAGTTGGTTTTCCGCTATTTCATCTGGTTTTGAATTCGCTATATCGTTTCCTTCATCAGAAACAACCAGAGTAATTTTTTGTGAACTCGATGCCTTAGCTGCGGAAGTAACCGGGTTATTTGAATTTTCAAAACTCGCTTCAATTCCAAAAAATAAAAGAACCATTAAACCAACTAATGATCCAAGCAATACAAAAACGATAATTTTTTTTGTCATTATTTGTTCATTACCTCAAAAAGTTGTTTACAAATTATATTTAAAATTAAATAATAATCAATATCATTAATATTAACTTTTAAAAAGGTCGTTAAATGATTGTGCCAATGACAAGAAGAAAAGCTTTAAAAAACATCTTCTCTAGCGGAGTTGCGATTTCACTTCTTTGGAAAACAAAAAACACATTGGCAATGTCTGCGCCAGATTTTATAAGTTATCAGTATCCCGCAGGGTCCTATTATTGTTCAATGTGTATGCAATATGTTTATAACCCGGTAAACGGAGAACCAGACGAAGAAATTGAACCCGGAACGTCTTTTGCAGACATTCCAGATAGTTTTTATTGCCCTGTATGCGGCTCACCTAAAGACTTATTTCATAAATTGTAAAATTAAAAAACCACCAGGCCTGGTGGTTTTTTATTGATTTAAGAAAGGTTAATTAAAAGCCAATTAAGCGCTTTTAATCTGCGCTTCAAACTGTTTCCGTAACACTTTCGCAGCTTCGACCATATTCGTCAGCGCCGGTTCGGTTTCTTGCCAGCCCCTTGTTTTCAAACCGCAGTCTGGGTTCACCCACAGGCGTTCCGCCGGAATGTTTTCCGCCGCTTTTTGAATCAAGTCCACCATCTGTTCCACAGTCGGAATATTCGGCGAATGGATGTCGTACACGCCCGGCCCGATTTCGTTCGGGTATTGGAAATCTACAAAGGCATCCAGCAGTTTCATCTGCGATTTGGAGGTTTCGATGGTGATGACATCGGCATCCATTTTCGCAACCGCTTCGATAATGTCGTTGAACTCGGAATAACACATGTGGGTGTGAATCTGGGTGTCGTTCTGCACGCCGGAAGTCGTCATACGGAAACTGTTCACCGCCCAACGCAGATACTCCGCCCAATCCGATTTTTTCAACGGCAAGCCTTCGCGCAACGCCGCTTCGTCGATTTGAATCATGTGGATGCCGGCGGTTTCCAAATCCAACACTTCGTCGCGCAAGGCCAAGGCAATCTGGTTACAGGTGGCTTCGCGGGTTTGATCGTTACGCACGAACGACCATTGCAGCACCGTGACTGCGCCGGTGAGCATGCCTTTCATGGTTTTATCGGTTTGACTTTGCGCGTATTGCGACCAGAAAACCGTCATCGGTTTCGGGCGCGAAACGTCCCCGAAAATAATCGGCGGTTTCACGCAACGCGAACCGTAAGACTGCACCCAGCCGAATTGTGTAAAGGCGAAACCGTCCAATTGCTCACCGAAATATTCCACCATGTCGTTACGCTCGGGTTCGCCGTGCACGAAAACGTCGATGCCGATGCGTTCCTGACGTTCGCACACATCGCGGATTTCCGCCTGCATGGCGTCGATGTATTGCGCTTCAGAAATCTCGCCTTTTTTGAATTTCAAACGGGTCTGACGAATGGCTTGTGTTTGCGGAAAAGAACCGATGGTCGTGGTCGGGAACAACGGTAAATCGAACTTGGGCTTTTGCACTGCGGCACGCTCGGCATAAGGCGCGGCGCGATCCAAGGCGACTTGATCCAACTTGGCGATTCGCGCTTGCACGTCGGCATTGTGAATCAATTTGGACTGTTGCTTGTCGGCAATGGCTTGAGCGTTCGCGGCCAACGCTTTTTCATCGATTTGGCCGTTTAAGGCGTCCGCCAGCAGTTTGATTTCCGCCAGTTTTTGTTTGGCGAAGGCCAGATAGTTTTTCAGTTCCGGATTAAGTTTTTCTTCCACCTCCAGATTAACCGGCACGTGCAATAACGAACAACTTGGTGCCACCCACAGGTTATCGCCGAATTTGGCTTTGGCGTCCTGAAGCTGTGCAATCGCGTCGGTGACATCGGTTTTCCAGATATTACGCCCGTCCACCAAACCGATGGACAGCACTTTGTCAGCGGGATATTGTGCCACCACGTCGTTCAATTGTTTCGCGCCGCGTAAGCCGTCGTAATGCAACCCAGCCACCGGCAAGTCGCACGCCAACGACAGGTTATCGCCCAGCGTTTCAAAGTAGGTCGCCAATAGCAGTTTAAGTGGCGATTCGCTCAAAACGTCATAGGCTTGTTGGAACGCCTGTTGCCATTCGTCGGCCAGTTCCAATACCAGAATCGGTTCGTCGATTTGCACCCATTCAATGCCTTGGTCGGCCAGACGTTGCAGGATTTCGCCATACACCGCCAGCAATTCCGGCAAGCGGCTCAACTTCGGAATCGCCGTGCCTTTGTTTTCCGCCAGATATAAATAGGTGACCGGGCCAACCAACACCGGTTTGACGTTTTTCGCCAGGCCTGCCACTTCAACGGCCTCGGCCACTTCGTCAAACAAACGCGTGTCGGTCAGGGCAAAGGTGGTATCGTCTTCCAATTCCGGCACAATGGTGTGGTAATTGGTGTCGAACCATTTCTTCATCGCCCCGGCGTAATCCGCTTTGGACGTGGTTTTAGAAACCGGTTCCGAATGTTCGTGACCGGCATGCCCGGCGCAACACGCCGCCGCGTCATCGGACGGTGCGCGGCCACGCGCCATGCGAAACGCCACCTCCAAATCGTACGGTTCCTGACGGAAGCGTTTTGGAATCACGCCCAGCAAGGTGCTCATGTTCAGAAACTGGTCGTAATAAGCGAAATCGTTGGCAGGCAACAATTCCACGCCCGCGTCCAACTGGGTTTGCCAGTTACGACGACGAATATCTTTCGCCACGGCGGCCAGTTCGGCCTCGCTTTGCTCGCCTTTCCAGTAAGTTTCCAATGCGAATTTCAATTCCCGTTTATCGCCGATACGCGGGTAGCCTAAATTATGGAGTGTCATAGTCGTTTCCTTTGAATTGGCGCACCTCGAACAACCCCCAGTGAGATTTTGCGGGTTATTCGAGGTGCCCTTTGATTTCTATTTGTACGAAAACAATGATAGAATCCTCAAAACATGAAAACAAACGAATAATATTCAAAAATATATGAGAATTATTAATAATGATTGACGTTCGCCACCTCAAAACCCTGCTGGCGCTGCAACAACACAACAGCGTCAGCCTGGCCGCTCAGACCTTGTGCATGACGCAATCGGCGCTGTCGCATCAAATCAAACAATTGGAACACAGTCTCGGTTTGAAACTGTTCGAGCGCAAAAGCTCGCCGATTCGATTCACCCCCGCCGGTAAAATGCTGCTGAAAACCGCTCAGGAAATCGTGCCCAAGCTGGAACAAACCGAGATGGCGCTGAAAAGTTTCGAGGCGGGCGAACAAGGGCGTTTGTTCATCGGCGTGGAATGCCACACCTGTTTTGAATGGCTGCTGCCGGTGATGCGCAGTTATCAACAGGCCTGGCAGGGTGTGGACATGGACGTCGTCAACAGCTTGTCCGGCGCGGCGAATAATCAGGCGCTGTCCAACCTGCAACGCCAGAAGCTGGATTTGGTCATCACCTCCGACCCAATCGAATTGAGCGGCGTGATCTACAAGGAATTGTTCAGTTACGAATCCGTTCTGGTGACCGCCGCTGGGCACCCGCTGGCGGAATCCGATTGGATCACTCCGCAAGATTTGAAACACGAAACCTTGATTCATTACCCGGTGCCGAAAGAAAAGCTGGATGTGTTCAAACATTTTCTGATGCCGGCGGACATTTCGCCGAACGAGCGTTTATCGGAAATGACGTTGATGATGTTGCAATTGGTGGAAAGCCGCAAAGGCGTGTGCGTACTGCCGAAATGGTTGCTGGCGACCTTGCCGGAATTCCAGCCTTTACCGACCCTTCGGCTCGGCACGCAAGGTTTGTGGTCGAAACTCTACGCCGCGATTCATGAAGATGCGGAAAACAAAGCCTACATCGGCGCATTTATCGACAGAATCAAACAGGAAATGCAAAACACCTGAATGGTAAAATTTCACCAGGCCTGGAGGTTTTCGGGAAATGGAAAATTCAAAAAGGATTTGGATGAGGGAACTAAAAAAAGAGGGCCTGGACGGCCCTCAAACCCTGAGGAACTAACTAGAAGGAACTTCTTACTAAAGGCTTCAAACCGAAGCCTCGAAAACTAAAACTTAGGAGATAAGAATGAATCGATTACTTCGTTAAATCGATCATTGAAAATTCTTTGTAGCTCAATTGGCCGTCTTGGTCGACATCCAACAAGCTCCATTGTGCTTGCACTTTGTCAGACCCTTTTGCTTCGTCTGCACTCAGTGCGTCATTTTTGTCGGCGTTCAAATCAGACCAAAGTTGATCCATTTGCGATTCACCCATCGCTGCACCCGCCATACCAACGGAAGCCAAAAATGCCGTGACCAGTCTAATTTTTTTCATTTGATTACTCCTTTTCAAAATTAAGTAAAACAATCAAAAGGCGACCGAATGAACTCCCCCTATTCGACCGCATGATGATTGCTTTCGAAGTCTATACAGCACCGGCTGTGCCAACTTTTAAAAACGAAATAACCCATTGATATAACAGCTATTTTTTTGGCTAAACTTACTTTTCGAAAACAGCGACTCGGAATCGACCAAAAACAGCGTTTTTTTGTATGCATATCCCGACACTTTTCAGTTTGGAACACCTCAAATATTCCGAAAAATACGCATTGTTCGGACAAGACAATCAGGCGCTAGGTCGCGTAAACTCTAAGTGTATGACATCTCAAGAAAAATTTTTTTCACTTAAGGACGGCATTATTTTTGAATGGATTGAAAAAGTGTTGCCGAATGGCGACACCTGATAAAGGCGTTCCAAAAACGCTGGACGAGGATAAGCGGTAATTCGCTGATTTAACAAGATTTTTGATTCTGTCGCCGGACGACGACAGAAATAAGATTACGAGGGTTTTTTCTTGAATTCCGCCGGTTTCAACTGGTGACGTTCCAACAAACGATAGAACTCGGTGCGATTGCGTTGCGCAATCCGCGCCGCGTGCGTGACATTACCGTTCACCAGTTTCAGCAAGCGAATGAGGTAATCCCGCTCGAAATTCTGCTTGGCTTCATTGAACGACATCATCGACAGGTTTTTTTGTTGCAGCGCCTTTTCAATCAGGCTCGCCGGAATCAGCGGCGCCGTCGCAAAGGTGCAGGCCTGTTCGATGACATTTTTCAATTCTCGAATGTTCCCCGGCCAGTCGTACCCCAGCAACATTTCCATCGCCTCGTTGGACAACTTCTTGGCCTTGGTCTTCTGTTGCGCAATGAAGTGGCTTGCCAGCAACGGAATGTCTTCCGGCCGGTCGGTCAAGCTCGGCAACCGCAAGGTGACGATGTTCAAACGGTAATACAAATCCAGCCGGAATTGCTTTTCGTCCACCAGTTGTTTCAAATCCTTATGGCTGGCCGACACCACCCGCACATCAATGGAAACGGTTTTGCTCTCACCGACCGGACGGATTTCGCCTTCCTGCAGGGCGCGCAACAGCTTGACCTGAAACGCCGGCGACATATCACCGATTTCATCCAGAAACAGAACACCACCGTGCGCCAGTTCGAACAGCCCTTTTCGGTTTTCGATGGCACCGGAAAACGCGCCTCGCTTGTGGCCGAATAATTCCGATTCCAGCAAGTCTTCCGGGATGGCGCTGCAATTAACCGCGATAAACGGTTTGTTGCGCCGCGGACTGGCGGCATGAATCGCCTGAGCGATCAATTCCTTCCCAGTGCCGCTTTCGCCCTGAATGTACACACTGATGTCGCTCTGCGCAACGTGATACAAATCCTGTAACAGCGCTTCCATCACATGGCTTTGGCCGATGATGTTCTTGCGCCATTTGGCTTGCTCGTCACCGGAACCGACCGCAGTATGGATATTCAAGGCCTGGCGGATTTTCTCGTTCAGCTCAACGTGATCAATCGGTTTGGTGATGAAACCGAACACCCCGCGGCTGGTGGCGTCCACCGCTTCCTGAATGGTGCCGTGCGCCGTCATAATAATGACCGGCAGCGTTGGATAATGTTGGTGAATCTGTTCGTACAGCGCCAAGCCGTCCATTTCGGCCATCCGCAAATCGGTGAGTACTAGATGCGGGTTGAAGGTGGGCAGTTTGGCCAACGCCTCGGCGCCGCTGCCGACGGTTTCCACTTCCAGCCCCAAGGACCGCAAGCGGATGGACAGTAACGTCAGCAAGCTGGCGTCGTCGTCCACCAATAATAATCGTTGCCCGTTAAAATCGGGCGTTGCTTCCGAGTCAACGCTCATCGTCTATCCTTTTATTTAAGGTTCTTTCGATTGATTTCAGTGCTTGAATCTGCGATTTCAGCACAGCGTTTTCCTTCCGCAGTTCCTCGAGCTCATGAGTCTGAGCTTCTATCTTTTGTTCTAATGTATCCTGATCGGCTTTTAGCGTGTCGATGACCTCCAATGTCTGCGCTTGGCTTTCATTCAGCCATTCCAACAACCGATTCTGATTTTGGGGCGAGCGTTGGTTCAAATCGTTCAGAATCGCCAAACGCTCTTTATGGGTGATGCAGCTTTTCTTGTCGGAAAAACTGTACGCCAACAACCAACCGGCCTGCCAGACCTGTTTTTCACGGTATTGTTGCGCCAGACTATGACAGACCCGTTGACGGTGTTCGCCCTCCAGATTGCAATAATAGGTGCCTTGTTTCAGCAACCGCACCGCTTCCTTATCGGTCAGACTGCAAAACAACGGTTCGCTGACCTTACTCTGATCTTCAGGAAATGCCAGCGGAAACTGCACCTTATCCGCCGACCCGGCAGGCTTGGGGGAAAACGCACTGCATCCCGTCAACAGGGCCAAGCCCAAACTGATAATGGCGATGAATTTCATGTCACTGGCTCCACAGGTAAATCCAAAGCAATACGCGCTCCAGAATAATGTTTGTTTGGTGGCAGCAACTGAATTTCGCCGCCATGTTTATCCACATAATAACCGACAATGGCCAATCCGAGGCCGGTGCCTTTCATGGTCGAACCGGGCTGAACGTCGCCTTGAAAAAAGTCTTCGAAAATGGCCTGATGCAATTCTTCCGGAATCCCTGGGCCTTGGTCTTCCACCAAAAAACGTAACCCAGTTTGCGTACGCGTGACCGACACTCCGATGTGATCGCCCGAATTGGAAAACTTGATGGCGTTGGACAGGAAGTTGCTCAAAATCATCTTCAATTTGGCGGCGTCCGCGACAATTTTAAACCGTGGCACCGCCACATCCAAGACAACGCCCTTATTCTGAACCAACAATTGATAATCAGCGACCAATTGCGCCACCAGTTTGGACACATCCACGTCGCCCAAATCAAGCCGGGATTGAATCGACACCGCTTTCTGGTATTCCAACAGGTTGGCGACCAGGTTCATGATATTGAAGTTGCCCACCTGCATCAGTTGCACCACTTCTTTCTGCTCCGGCGTCAGCGAGCCGATCAGCTCCTCGGACAGCAAGTCCGTGCCTTCTTTCAGCGTGGCCAGCGGTGTTTTCAGTTCATGGGAAATGTTGCGGATGAACTGCTGTTTCTCATTTTCGAGGTGCTTCAGCTCCTGCCGCAAACCTTCCAGATTAGCGCCCAATTCGCGCACATCACGCGGCCCGGCGGAAATCTCGATGGGGGTTTCAAAATCGTCCTTCACCAAACGGCGAATCACCGAACCGGTCTTGCGGATCGGCTTGGTGATGAAATGCACAAACACCACACTCAACAAAAACGCCAATAGCGCACTGGCCAGCACGATGTAAAACACCCGTTCGCGCACCGACGCTTCGTATTCCGATAAGGCCTGCACTTCCAGCGATTGCTGACGCGACCCCATTTCAATGATTTGTTTGGCTTGGTTAGTCAGTATCTCAAACTGGCCGACGTCTTCCGCCAGCACCGGTTTTTGTTCGAAAAACGCGCGGTTGTACACCGACTCGAACAGTTCCATTTCCAGCTGCTTCAACTGGTTCAGTTTCTTCGCCAAATCGGAATCGATGTCGTAGGGTTTGGACGCATCCACCAGACTGATGAACTTTTGATGATGGGTCAGAAAGGCGTCCAGCAGCGAGGTTTCTTTCAGCACCTGATATTGGCGAATACTGCGTTCCATCGACACCAGGCGTTCCAGAATCAAGCGGCTGTTTTCCGTGACCATCACCGTCTGAAACACGGTTTTATGCGCCTGTTTGGAGTAACTGTCCATCGACACCAGCGCGTACACTATCGCAAACATCAACGGCAAACTCACCACCACGAAACTGCCGAGCATCCACTGGTACAGGGAACCTTCCCACACCGGTTTCAGTTTGGCGCTCAACTGTTGGCGGACATTCGACCAGGCCTGGTTAAACATGCGATGCCTGCCCGGCGCCTAACGGTTCGGTTTGCGGTTTGAAAAAGGCCATGCGGCGACTCACCATCGACAAAATCAAAAACATCATTGTAAAACGACGGCCGGGAAAAATCGGAAAATTTTGGAAAAGCACGGATTCGACGGGACGCCATCCAGCTAGTTGAATGAACGGCACCAACCGAGGAATTCTTCCGGCGGCAACGGCCGACTGAAGCCGAAGCCCTGCGCCAGCATGCAGCCCTTGTCACGCAGGAATTTGGCCTGCAATTCGGTTTCGACGCCCTCGGCGATGACTTCCACCCCGACGGCTTTACCCACCGCGATAATGGCTTCGACAATGGCCAGGTCTTCGGCATCGTCGGGCAACGACTGCACAAAAGACTGGTCGATTTTCAACTGGTCCAACGGCAGTTTTTTCAAATAGGACAAGGAGGAGAAGCCGGTCCCGAAATCGTCCATCGACAAGGCGACGCCCAGTTCCTTCAACGCGTACAAAACTTCAATCCCCTGCTGCTCGTTCTGTAACAGGAAGCTTTCGGTCACTTCCAGTTCCAGCACCGCCGGGTTGATGCCGGTTTCCGCCAAGACTTCCGCAACCGTGGCGACAAAATCCTGATGCATCAGCTGGATGGTGGACACATTCACCGAAATCCGCTCCAATTCGAATCCTTGTTTTTGCCAGGCCTGCCAATGACGACACGCCTGAGCCAGTACATCCCGGCCCAACGGAATAATCAAACCGGTGGATTCACTGATGCCGATAAACTTATTCGGCGGGACCACGCCCATTTCCGGATGCAACCAGCGTACCAGGGCTTCCGCCCCCACCACGCGGTTTTCCTTCAAACAAATTTGCGGCTGGAAATAGGTGACCAGTTCTTTGTTTTCAATGCCTTGACGCAACGCTTTTTCGTAAAAGAAGTATTCCGAGGTGGTGGTGGTCAGCTCCGAGGAATGGAAAGCGTAACCGCTGTGCGGCAGTTTCTTGGCTTCAAACAAGGCTTCGTCGGCGGATTTCATCAAATCCAAGGCTTCGTCGCCGTCCAGAGACGACAAGGCGATACCGATTTTGACGTCGAGCACATGATCCTGACCGTCAATGCTAAACGGTTCCAGAAAGGCTTCAATCAACTGCTCGGCGAATTCGGCGGTTTCATTTTTGTGCTGGATGTCTTCCATCAGAATCAGGAAATTGTCCGCCCCCAAACGCGCCACGGAATCTTCCGAATCCAGCAGTTGGTTCAAACGTTGTGCCACGGCTTTCAGTAATTGGTCGCCGTATTCGTAGCCCACGGCATCGTTGAACATCTTGAAACGGGCGATGTCCACAATCAACAATGCGACCTTCTGAGATTCGCGAGAGGATTTTTTGATGGACTGCTGCAGGCGGTTTTTGAACAGCGACACATTCGGCAAGCCGGTCAGAATGTCGTAAAACGACAGGCGGTTGATTTCCTGCTCGGTGGCTTTTTGTTGGCTCAAATCGTTCATCAAGCCGACGTAATGCAACACGTCGCCGGTTTTGTTTTTGACGGCGTTGATGGTCAACCATTCCGGATAGATGGTGCCGTCTTTCTTTCGGTTCCAAATCTCACCCTGCCAGGTGCCATTGGCTTGCAGGGAAGTCCACATTTCACGGTAAAATTCTTTCGCTTGCTGACCGGAGCTGAGCATGGACGGATCTTTGCCCGCCACATCCTTAAAATCGTAACCGGTGATGTCTTCAAACTTACGGTTGACCAGCACAAAGCGGTTGTCGGCATCCGTGACCAAAATGCCTTCCCCGGCGTTATCGAACACCGACCGGGTCAGCATTTGGAAACGCTCGGTTTCGTGACGGAAACTCAAGTCGTTCATCACCACCAGGTGGGCCGGTTCGGCGTGATAGGTGATCGGTTTATGCGACAGCTCCACCGAGACTCGGCGCTGGTCGAAACAGAGTAATTCCTGTTCGATGTAAGCCGGATGGTGGTGTTCCATTTCCCGCAAACGCAGGGCAAAGGCTTCCCGTTCGGCCTCCGGCACCAAATCCAACAGCGATTTTTCCATCAAATCGCATTCCTGATAGCCCAACAGGTTATAGACTTCGTGATTGGCGTAAGCGATGCGGTCGCCCTGATAAATTAATACGCCGTGCATCGACATGCTCAGCAAGTCGCGATACAGGGTTTCCGCTTCCAGCACCCGTTGTTCTTTTTCCTTGATGCTGATGCTGGTCTGGTAATGGAAATTTTCTTCAATGCGGTGCAGCAGTTCGGAAAAGCTGATTAAATCCAGTAAGGTGCCGTCGTCGTCTTCCACGCCGATATGATGGAATTTGCGCTCCATCATAAAGTGACGGACATACGACAGGCTTTGGTCGTGAGACACGCTGATCAACGGCCAGGAAGCGATGTCCTTAACCGTCAGGTCATCGTAATTTTCCAGCAGCGCAAAACACTTCAGCAAATCCCGCATCGAGATAATCCCGAGTTCGTCTTCCTTGCGCACCACCAAGGCATCCACGTCTTTTTCCGCCATCATCGCCAGCACCTCGTTAAGGTTGGCGTGAGCGTCAATGAAATGCAAATGCCCGCTCAGCAACTCACGGATGGCAATGCCTTCCAAAAAGTGTTCGCTGGCTTTGGCATTGACCAGATCAGATTGCGCCAAGACACCCACCGGGCGCTCGTCACAATCCACGACCAACAGATGATGGATGTGTTTCTTGTGGAACAGATACGTGGCGGACGACACCAGTTCGTCTTTATGAACGCGCCAAACCGGCGTGTTCATCACCATAGCAATGGGAGCTTGTAACACTTCCGGTTTAGAGACGTCGAGACGCAACAAATCAGTACGCGTCCAGATGCCTTCGATTTCACCGTTGTCCTCGACCAGGATGGAGCCGATGTTTTTCTGGCTCAAGAGACCAATCACCGATTTGATGCTCATATCCGGCGGACAGGTTTCCAGCCCATGATGCATAAAATGGGAAACGGTCAAGGATTCTTGCGACGTTGCAAAAAGCGGAATGTTACTTGGGTGTTTCATGACGAAAATTTTACACCAAGCGTCACGGGAAGACCACCGAAGTTAACGGAAAAGAGCGCGCTTTTTGAAACGGGTGATCCCGCTTCATCACTGGCGTACTAGCCGCCGTAAATCGAAGTCGGTTTCAAAGTTGGAACGGTAAGGGTTGATGTCGAGTCCTCCCCGGCGAACATAGCGCGCATAAACGGTCAGTTTTTCCGGCTGACAGTAATGCATCAGGTCCACGAACACCCGTTCCACGCATTGCTCGTGAAACTCATTATGTTCCCGAAACGACACCAGATATTTCAGCAGATTTTCGCGGTCAATTTTCGGCCCTTCGTAGCGGATGACAATGCTGCCCCAATCCGGCTGACCGGTCACCAAACAATTCGATTTAAGCAAATGGCTGTAGAGAGTCTCCGACACCGGTGTCGACGACACAGTTGTCAGCCACTCCGGTCGAATCTGATAATCACTCACCTCGATGTCCAAGTCGTCCAGACATTCACCGGGCGGGGCGCCAATTAAGGTTTGCGGCTCATCCAAATCGTACAAGGCCACTTTCACCTCTCCGCCGCAGGCCTGGGATAAATCGGTTATCCAATGTTGTTTGACCACCTCCGCCGACGCAAAACGAGTGCCGTTAAACGAATTCAAATACAGCTTAAAGGATTTCGACTCGATTAAGTTCGGCGACTCCGCCGGAAAGAAAAACAGCGCCCAGCCGACTTGCGGCTTGCCCTTGTCATTCAACCAGGAAATCTCAAATCCGGTCCAAACATCCTGGCCGGAAAACGGCAGCGCGTCCGGCGAAACGCCCAGTTCATCGCGTTTTTCCTGACGCGGTACCGGGAACAAAAGACTCGGGTCGTATTGCGTGCAATAAGGGGTCGCTTGGCCTAACAGGCTTTGATTCGCCGTGGAATCCGATTTGGGGGAAAGGGTGTTTGTCATAAATCTCTCAAAAACTTCGATGGTGATTTTAGGTATTATACGAAAACGATTATTGAGATACAGAAAGGTTCACCCGTGTTAACGACGTTGATTTATGGCATGTTGCTGACGGCTTTGGTTTTAGCCGCGCTTTGGTTGGGATTTCGATTTCTGCGCCGCTTTCCGGCGTTTGACGGTTTCAACACCCGCACCGCGAACAAGCGCATGTTGCAATTAACGTTGATTCTGTATTTCAGCGGTGTGGTGCTGACCGTCTATTGGATGATGGACGCCAATTAAGGCACTGATGCGACGCTACAATTTCGACAAACGTCGTTGCAAGGCGGCGCTTTGTTCCCAAAAGTCCGCCATTTTCGCCTCGTAAACCGCTTGAATCGCAGTCCAGTGCTCCGACCAGAGTTCCGATTGGGATAACGACTCTTTTAAGCGACTCTCCAAGATCATGAAATCGTGTTCCCGGCCGAGCAAATCGCCCAGTTCATCCAGGCACTGAGTGCGTTTGCGCTGTCCCCGCAGTCCGAGCTGGCGCAGTATTTTCAACTGATAATAACCGTATTTGACCCATTTTCGCCAGGCGTGGCGTTGTTCAAGGTTGTCTGCTTTAAACGCCTGTTTGCCGAGACTACGACACCGGGTAAACGTCATCGCCAAACCATCCTGCAAAGCGGTGTCGGATTGAAAATCGAATTTCAATTTTCGCCAGGCCTGACGCTCCTTTTTCAGAGCATGAATCACTTTCTCCCACGGAATCGGCTCAGGTAACGGTTCGGCCATCCAGGCTTTCAGCACGTCCATCAGGCAGGTCTTTTCGGATTCGGGCGCTAATTCGACCAAATCCAGAAGCGTGTCCATGAGAACTTCGCGGTCGCGCATGGCGGACAACTGCTTGCCGGTGAGTCGCATGCGTTTTTTGGCGGCTTGAAAGGTCAGGCGCGGCACCGCGAATCGAACCAGTTGCCAATAGGCGCGGAGATGTTTGAGTAGGACACGCAACGCATGCACCGATTCTTTGTCGTCACGGTGCTTAGAGTTGGCGAGAGAAAGCGCATTTTCCAATAAGGAGAGGATTTCCTGTTGCAACTGTGCCAGCCGCTCGGCATCGGATACCTGACCGAAAAACGGCTCGGCCCAGTCCACCGCGGATTTTTTCATGTCTGACTCCAAACGCCACCCGAATGACGCCATCTTAACCTAAGTCTATGACATGATTATGAAAGTTTTGCTAACGGCGAGCTGACCCGCAAACCCGAACAGGGCCTCAGCGTCCGTCGTTTTCGCATTTAAGCGCACAGCCCAGCGCATCCATCGCCGCTTGAAAATCGGGCAGAGCCTGCTCGGGCAGTTGCACCTGCATCATGACCTGGCTGTGGTAATCCACCGACACCACTTCGCCGTCCACCAAACCGAGCTGATGGCGCACCGGTTGTTCCTGCGCAAAATCGCAGGTGACTCGGCACTCGGCCATATCCACCTGTTCCACTACCGACAAAGTTTCCATCACCGCTTGCGCGGCTTGGCCATAAGCACGTGTCAGGCCGCCCGCACCGAGTTTAACGCCGCCGAAATACCGCACCACCACGATCATGATGTCGCCGACACCTTTGTGTTGCAACACATTTAGAATCGGTTTCCCGGCCGTGCCGGATGGTTCGCCGTCATCGCCCATACCGGCATTGCTGGCGCATTGCGGGTTGCCCAACAGATAGGCCCAACAGTGATGCCGGGCGTCCGGATACTGTGCTTTCAATTCGTCCAGCCACGCCATGCCTTCCGCACGATCCTGAATGCCTTTGGCATAGGCGATAAAGCGACTTTTTTTGATTTCAATTTCGGCGCGGTTCAGTTCCGCGGGGACAGGATACGACATGGTTACCTTTTTTGAGCCCAGCGCACAGGCCAGGCCGGGTCATTTTTCGGGTTTCGATTCGGTGTTGGTGTGATTTTCGCCAATGCTGCGCATCACCCAAATCGGCTGGGCGGTGTAAACCACATCCAACGACAGATAATCGTAGGTTTGTTTCAGATGGTGATACAAACGATCACGAAAATCGTCTTGTTGGTGGATATCAAACGGCGTTTCGTCGCCCAGTTGAATATAGACCTGCACGTACATCATGCGCCCGGCTTGTAAATAACGAATTTTCATGTCCAGATAGGAGACCGAAGCGAAGACCTGCTTCACTTCGGTTTGCAGAAAACGCATCAATTCCGCATCATCAGTACGGCCGATAATCTGCAAGCCGTTATCTTTTAAAATTTTCAGCGGGATCGGTAGCATCAGCAAAATCAAAATCAGAATGACCACCGGGTCGGTATAAGGCACCCATTCTTCATGGCCGATGGCTTCCATCCAAATCGCTGCGCCGAAGGACAAACCGACGGCGATACTGAGAATCCCGCCGGTCAGCCAGCCTTGTAAATCCACGTGAATCAACGACGACTGGGCGGTTTTATTCATGTGATACAGCACATACGCCAGCCCGAAGCCAAGCACCGAAGCAATCACGGAATAGAACACGGCGATATGGGCGTCAATGTGGCGACCGCCGTGGAAAATCGCTTCCACCGAGGCGTAAAAGGCCACCAAAATAACCAGCAAAATCAGCACGCCTTTAATGAAATTCAGCACAGGCTCGAAAATGGCGTAACCGAACGGTTGGGATTGGCTGGCCTGCTGCGCCATCAGGCTGACCACCCGCAAGGTCAACAACCCGGCGACCAAATCGATGAACGGGTAAACCCCGTCCATCAAGATGGCCTGGGATTCGGTCAGGTAATAAAACAATAACCCGAGTACCGCCATCAGAATATCACCGACCATCACCAGTTTGATGGCGCGCTTTTCCGTGGCGACTTTATGGGCTAAAGGGATTTTTTGATTCGACATGTTTCAGTTCTTATGTATTTTGAGTTCAGTATACGGCCAGAGTGTCGCGGGTTTATAACACTAGCCATTTGAGTCGTCAGGAGACGACGCACCTTTGCGCCGTAAATGATAGCGGGGATTGGTTTCGTATAAATCATCCCAGCCATCGTCGAGCTCATTCTCGCCGTATTCGCGTTCATACGGCCGAGTGTCAGGCACCCATTCGTAACCGAACCAGCCGAACACCCAATTCAACAGTTTTAACATATCACTTTCCGATACAGAAAGAGGTGAAAATGCGTCCCAGCAAATCGTCCGAGGTGAATTGCCCGGTGATTTCCGACAAGGCCTGCTGCGCCTGACGCAGATCTTCCGCCAGCAACTCGCCGGCGGCAAACGCTTCCAATTGCTGCTGGCCGGTCTGCACAAATTCCAACGCCCGGTGCAAGGCATCCAAATGACGTTTACGCGCCATGAACACGCCTTCCTGCGTTTGCGCATAACCCATTTGGGTTTTCAAATGCTGTTTGAGCAAATCCAGCCCAAGCTGATGCTTGGCCGACAACCAGATTTCCGCCGTTTCAGCGGTTTCGTCCAGGCCTGGCGATTTTTCAATCAAATCGATTTTATTGTGAATCAATGTCACCGGAATGTGCGACGGCATCCGCGCCAAAATCGCCTGGTCTTCAGGGTGAATATTCTCATTGGCTTGCACCACCACCAGAATCCGATCGGCCTCTTCAATCGCCGCCCAGGCGCGCTGGATACCGATTTGCTCCACCGCATCGGTCGCTTCGCGCAACCCGGCGGTGTCCAGCACATGCAGCGGCATGCCGTCGATTTGAATTTCTTCTTTAACGATGTCCCGCGTGGTGCCGGCGATGTCGGTCACAATCGCCGATTCACGGCCCGACAAAGCATTCAACAGGCTGGACTTGCCGGCATTCGGGCGCCCCAGAATCACCACCGACATGCCTTCCCGTAACAACACGCCTTGTTGCGCGGACGCCAGCACTTGATGCAACCGCTCCAGAATATGCTGCAATTCTCCGGCGACCTTGCCGTCGGACAGGAAATCGATTTCCTCTTCCGGAAAGTCGATGGCGGCTTCCACATAAATGCGCAATTGAATCAGTTCTTCAACCAGTTCATTAACCTGCTTGGAAAACTCGCCCTGTAAGGACTTCAACGCCGATTTAGCCGCCTGCTGCGAACTGGCGTCGATCAAATCGGCAATCGCTTCGGCCTGCGCTAAATCCAGTTTATCGTTCAAGAACGCCTGTTTGGAAAACTCGCCCGGTTCCGCCAGCCGCGCGCCGAGTTGCACCACTCTCTCCAACAGCCATTGCAGAATGATCGGCCCGCCGTGGCCCTGTAATTCTAAAACATCTTCACCGGTAAAAGAGTTCGGCCCCGGAAAAAACAGCGCGATGCCTTCATCCAACACTTCACCATTCGCCCCGTAAAACGGGCCGTAATGCGCAAAACGCGGTTTCGGGGTCAAGCCAAGGATCGTCTCAGCCATGGCGCGGGACTGCGGACCGGACACCCGAACGATGCCCACGCCGCCGCGTCCCGGCGCGGTGGCGACCGCTGTAATGGTGTCATTCGATGCAAACGTCATGTGGATTCCTGTTCAATCGTTGGGGCTTCTGAAATGCAAAGCGCCCTTAACGGGCGCTCAACATACGGTTTTTTCGACGGGCGTCGCCGAACACAATCAAGACCGAAACTTAACCGGCCACCACTTGATAGGTGGTGGTCTGCAAGTCACTCACAAACGCTTTCTGGCTCAATTTAGCCACCGTTTTATCGAGTTTCTTTTTCGACTTGAAGGTCATTTCTTCGGCTTCGTCGTTGACCTTGAACGACAACACATACAAAGGCTGGGTGTCCACGGACGCGGCGGCCGGAGCTGCTGGCGCCGCACCCTCTTCCAATGGCACATAACCGTTTTGCGTTTTATAACAAATCGGCGTGGTGCCATCCATCACCAACCAATCCACTTGGCCGTATTTCGGGTGGTCTTTACCCGGTTTTTCATAGGTTAACTGCATGGTAGTTCCTTATTATTTTTCTTCGCCCGATTCGATCTTCTTGGTGATGTACCATTGCTGCGCGACCGACAGAATGTTGTTGACCACCCAGTAAAGCACCAAACCGGCCGGGAAGAACATGAAGAAGATGGTGAAGATAAACGGCAAGGCTTTCATGACCTTCTGCTGCATTTCGTCCATCATCGCCGACGGATTCAGCTTTTGCTGCACCCACATGGAAATCCCCATCAGAACCGGCAGGATGTAATACGGGTCTTTGGCCGACAAGTCCTGAATCCATAGAATCCAAGGTGCCTGACGCATTTCCGCTGAGTACAACAATACCCAGTAAAGCGCGATGAACACCGGCATTTGAACCAGAATCGGCAGACAACCACCCAATGGGTTGATCTTCTCTTCCTTGTACAGCTTCATCAATTTCTGCTGGAAGATGGCCTTGTCATCGCCATAGTTTTCTTTCAACTGCTGCAGCTTAGGCTGGAATTTCTTCAAACGCGCCATGGAGCGATAAGACGTTTCCGACAGCTTGTAGAACAGCAATTTGATCAAGATCGTCAACAGGATGATCGACCAACCCCAGTTGCCGACCAGCGCGTGGATTTTTTCCAGCACCCAGAAAATCGGTTCGGCGATGATGGTCAAAACGCCGTAATCCACGGTCAGTTCCAGACCGGGCGCGATTTTTTCCAGATTATCCTGAATAATGGGCCCGATATAGAGTTCGGACGTCAAATTACCGGTTTGGCCCGGTTCAACCGACACCATCGGCTCCACCACACCGGCAACGTAATCGCCTTCACCCAGCGGCTTGGCGTAATAACGGTTCTGACTTTCCTGATTCGGAATCACCGCCGACATGAAGTAATGCTGAATCATCGCTGCCCAGCCGCCTTCAACCGACAGGTTATTGACCGGTTCGGTGTTCAGGTCATCAAACGGATGCTTGTTGTATTTGCTTTCAGCATGACCGTTGTACAACACCGGGCCGGTGTAGGTGTACATCATCGCATTGTGGTCTGGATCGTAGGTGTTGCGCACCAACTGAGAGTACAAGCTCCCGCTCCATTCGGCCTGAGCGGTGTTTTCAACACGATAGTCGATGTTGATCAGGTAACGGCCTTTCTGGAAACGATAAATTTTAGTGACTTTGACGCCGTCCTGTTCCCAAGTCAACGGGACTTCCAGCGTATCGCCGGTCAATTCATAATGGGTTTGTGCCGATTGGTACAGCGACTTGTGCGTCGGAGCCGGCAAGGTCGCTTTTTTCTGCAAGGCGATACCGTTTTGCGCGATGTACATCATCGGCGCTTCGTCGCCCATCAACTGGAACGGCTGGGAATGATCTTGCGTCGCGGCGTATTTCAGCAGCTTCACGTCGCGAATGTCACCCCCTTGCGTGTCGATGACAATATCCAACACGTCGGTTTTGACGGTGATGCGTTGCGCTTGCTGAATCTTCGCTTTAGCGGTCGGCACATCCTGCGTGGCTTGATGCGCGCCCGGTACCGCGTCCGATTCATTCACTTCCGGCACGGCCGCATCTTTCGCGGTTTGCGAGGTCGATTGGGTGGCGGTCGTCGGGGCCTGGGTTTGTGGGTTTTGGAATTGCGTCCATTGCAACCAAATCCAGAGCAATGTGAAGGCTAACGCCAACCACCAGAAAGATCTCATATTCATCCGTTGTTTCCTGCTTCTCAATCGTTACGGTTCACGAAAACCGAATTACATATATTAAAGGTGTTTATTCTACTGTACTGTCCGGCCGATTCGGGCGAAATCAAGCCTTGTCCCGGCGTTTTCGCGCCGCACCCGGTTTGCCGGCAACGCGCCGTTGCTTGCCGTCTTTCAAACCGCTTTGCTTCACTTTCCGGATCAGGTGTTCAAAACTGTTGACCAGAACGCGATTTTCGACATCCTGCATGCCTCTACGCCCTAAAACGACAATATCATACCCGCTTACTGCTTGTTTATGTTGACGAAATGTCTCTCTTGCCAATCTTTTTACCCGATTGCGCCAGACGGATTTCATCAATTGTTTCTTGGCGATGGCTAATCCCAGCCGCGGATAAGGCAATCCATTCGGACGAACGATAAAGGTCCAATGGCGATTGGAGAATTTCTCCGCCTTGGCGAATACATATTGAAACTGTTTGGGACTTAGAAGTCGAAGGGACTTGGGGAAATGATTTCGGTTGAAATCGTGATGAGTGAGTTCCAGGTCGTCTAGACTTAACCCCGAACCCGACTCATCAGAATTTTGTGGCTGCTGCTCAATCATTAATAATGAATGATTACGCAGTCAAACGCTTACGTCCTTTTGCACGACGAGCCGCCAAAACTTTACGACCGTTCTTTGTTGCCATGCGAGCACGGAAACCATGCGTACGAGCGCGTTTGATAACACTTGGTTGAAATGTACGTTTCATGATATCAATCCTATTAGAAATTACTTCTTTCGAAAGAATCGCGCATTTTAATCGAATCCCCGTTAAATAACAACCAGATAATCAATTATTTTCACCAGGCCTGGCCAAAAATTGAAATACGCCTTCTGAGTCATGCCCCCCAAAGCCAGCTTCAAGGGATTTCAAGCCTTTTCAACAGCCGTTTTCAGCAATCTATGCTATAGTTCACCGTCATGTTAATCGAACTTTCCATCTATCTGCTGACCGGGATCATCGCGGGCTTTTTCGCGGGCTTGCTGGGCATCGGCGGTGGTTTAATCATCGTCCCGGTGCTGACCACGGCGTTTGTGTATTTTCTGCACACACCGCATCTGGTGCACCTGGCCATCGGTACGTCGATGGCGACCATACTGGTCACGGCCGTAGCGTCGATTCGCGCCCACCAAAAACACGACGCCATCCGCTGGGACATTGTCAAAACCCTCACGCCGGGCATTTTACTGGGCGGTTTATTCGGCGGCTGGGTGTCCCAATTTTTCAATGCCAATACCCTCGCACAGATTTTCGCCGTCATCGAACTGGTCATCGCCATTAAGATGCTGACGGACGCTCAACCGAATCCGCACCGCGAATTACCGGGGCTGGCGGCGCGTTCGGTGGCCGGCACCTTTATCGGAGCCATTTCCTCGCTGGTCGGCATCGGCGGCGGCGCATTGAACACTCCTTATATGGTGTGGCATAACGTATCGGTTCGGCAAGCCATCGCCACCTCGGCCGCCTGCAGCTTGCCGGTGGCCGCCGCCGGCACCCTGGGCTTTGTGATCGGCGGTTGGAATGCCACCGACCTACCGGCTTACGCCACCGGTTATATCTATTGGCCAGCGTTTTTCGGCATTGTCATTGCCAGTTTCTTTGTGGCACCGCTTGGAGCCGCCTTGACCCACCGTTTGCCGGTCAAGCTTTTGAAACGCGTCTTCGGCGTCTTACTGATCATCCTCGCGATTAAAATGTTTTGGTTTTAACCCGCCAATACAAAAAAATTGTTTAATTTTTAAAACCACAAAAACATCTTATATTTCAGTTAAATAACGGCCTTCAAACAGCTTTTATCCACAGCCTTTCTCAACAACTTATCCACAGGGTGAGGGTATTTTTTAAAGTTATTCACAGGTATAATCGCCGTTAGTTTTTTGGCCGCCGAATGGGCGCGCTTTTGCCGCCGGTTTCGGTAACGTCTCCAACCGGTCGGCCACACTTTCATGGGCGAACGTTTTTCCGAACGTTTCAAATGAATCAACCATAATAATGAATAAAATCCGTCCGAGGAAAGGCTCCCCTTTTTCCATTTTCCTCGGAACGGGGATGGGTACTCGTTTTGACAACACCGCTTTGGCCGCAAGTCTTAAAACAACTGGAAGCTGTTCTGAACGAACAGCAGATGCAAACCTGGATCAGCCCGCTGGAAGCCATGGAAGACGCTCGACGTATTCGTTTGATTGCGCCATCCGGCTTCATTCTGGATTGGGTGAACAAAAAACTTTTCGGTGACATCAAACAGGCCGTCGGCCTGGTCGCACCGGTCAATCCGCCGGAAGTCACCTTGGAAGTTGGCGATTATGCCCTGGACAGTTTCGACGAACCCGAGGTGAGCTCGGTTCCGCAAGCCCTGCGTGAAACACCGGAAGCCACACCGGATGTGGAACTGGAACCGGCCGCCCAAGCCAAAACCGCCCAAGGCGACAGCGGCACCAAAAAATCCATTAAGCACAACCTCAACACCAATTTCACCTTCGACACTTTCGTGGAAGGTAAAGCCAACCAGCTGGCGGCGGCCGCCGCACGCCAAGTCGCCGACAACCCGGGCGGCAGCTACAACCCATTTTTCATTTACGGCGGCGTTGGCCTGGGTAAAACTCACTTGATGCACGCCATCGGCAATGAATTGATTCGCCGCAACCCCGACTCTCGCGTGGTCTACTTGCACTCCGAGCGCTTCGTGGCCGACATGGTGAATGCGCTGCGTCACAATAAAATCGACGAATTCAAACGCTTTTACCGTTCGCTCGACGCCCTGCTGATCGATGACATCCAGTTCTTCGCCAAAAAGGAACAGTCGCAGGAAGAGTTTTTCCATACTTTCAACACCCTATTGGAAGGCAATAAACAAGTCATCCTCACCAGTGACCGTTTTCCAAAGGAAGTGGACGGCTTGGAAGACCGCTTAAAATCCCGCTTCGGCTGGGGCTTGACCATCGCCGTCGAACCCCCGGAATTCGAAATGCGGGTGGCCATTTTGATGAAAAAAGCCGGTGAATTCGGCTTCTTGCTGCCGGATGAAGTGGCCTTTTTCATCGCCAAGCGTTTGCGCGGCAACGTTCGTGATCTGGAAGGCGCCTTGAAACGGGTCGGCGCTTTTGCACAATTCACCCAGCAGATGGTCACCGTCGATTTGGCGAAAGAAGCCTTGAAAGACTTGTTAGCGCTGCAGCAAAAAATGATCACCCTGGAAAACATCCAGAAAACCGTGGCCGACTATTACAAAATCCGTGTGGCCGATTTATTATCGAAGCGCCGCACCCGAAATATCGCCCGTCCGCGCCAGGTGGCGATGGCGATTTCCAAAGAGCTGACCAGCCACAGCCTGCCGGAAATCGGCGATGCGTTCGGTGGACGTGATCACACCACCGTATTGCACGCGGTGCGGAAAATCAACGAGCTCAAAGAAACCGACCACCGCGTGGAAGAGGACTTCAACAGCCTGGTTCGGATTATTACGAACTAAGGTCGCTCCAGCGCCGTCAAAACATTGGTAAAAATATTTAAAATTTTTCTTGGGTTTCTATACATAAATGTCGGAAATATTGGCATAATTAGACCCAACGTCAAACTTCATATTGCAAAGGTATTGAGATGAAAATCAGTCTTTCCCGCGAGAATCTTTTAAAAGTTCTTCAAACGGTCGGCGGCGTGGTCGAAAAACGTCAAACGATGCCGATTCTGGCTAACATCCTGTTTCAGGTGAACCAGAATACCTTGACCGTCACCGCGTCGGACCTGGAAATCGAAACCCGTGCCACGACCGAATTGGAAAGCAGCGACGGTGATTTCAGCGTGACCTTGCCAGCGGTGAAACTCATCAGCATCGTCCGCTCACTACCGGACGGCCTGACCATCTTGCTGGACTTTGAAGAAATGCGCTGCCAGTTGTCGGCCGGTCGTTCCCGCTTCAAGCTCTCGACCTTACCGGCGGACGATTTCCCAACCATCGATTTGACGCAAACCGAATTGTCCTTCTCCATGGCGCAAAACCAATTGAAACAACTGATTCACAATACCGCTTTCGCCATGGCCAGCCAGGACGTCCGTTTTTACCTGAACGGCATGTTGTTCGACATCAGCAACCAAACCCTGCGCGTCGTCGCCACCGACGGCCACCGCTTGTCGACCTGCTCCACCTTGTTGGAAACCGAAGGGCTGACCGCCACCCAAGCGATTTTACCCCGTAAAGGCGTGCTGGAATTGCAAAAACTGATTGGCGACGACGATAACCTGATTGCCTTCGCGCTGGCGAAAAACTACCTGACGGTGCAATTCGAAGAAACCGTGTTCACTTGTAAACTGGTGGACGGTCGCTTCCCGGACTTCAAACGCGTCTTGCCGCAGCACAACGACCAACTGGTGCAAACCGACCGCGAACTGTTGCGCAGCCTGTTACAACGTGCCGCCATCCTGTCGAACGACAAGTTCAAAGGCATCCGCCTGGCCTTGACGCAAAACCTGTTGGCAGTACACGCGCAAAACTCCGATCAGGACGAATCCCACGAAGACATGGCGATTGACTATAACGGTACGGAAATGGAAATCGGCTTCAACGTCAACTATCTGTTGGACGTACTGAACTCCATGCACGAAGAAGCCGTCACCCTTTACATGAAAGACGCCAACAGCAGTTGCATGGTCGACACCCAAAACGAAACCTGCCATTGCCAGCACGTCATCATGCCGATGCGTCTCTAGTCTTCCAGCCGGCGTCGCCTCCCGGCGCCGGACAATCGCTCAGTCTTATCTTGTTCCAGCTCCCTTTTTCACGAGCGTGAGTCGTGTCGAAAATCCAGCAATTACAACTTCGTCATTTCCGCAATATCGACCAGGCTGGCCTGGCCTTCGGTGACGGTCTGAATGTGATTGTCGGTGACAACGCCGCCGGGAAAACCGCCTTGATCGAAGCCATCTGGGTGCTGGCCTCCGGGCGCTCTTTCCGCACCGCCAAACCGGAACACCTTATCCAACGAGACCAAACGGAAACCGTGTTGTTTTGCGAAGTTTCCGACGGTGAGCGCGCCCATAAAATCGGCCTGTCGCGTGCCGCCGATAAAGTAACCCTGAAAGTCGACGGCGAGACCCTGCGCAACCAGGCGGAAATGGCCGCCAAACTGCCGGTGCAACTCCTCACCCCCGAAAGCCACCGTCTTTTGGAAGAAGGGCCGAAAGCCCGACGCCAATTCATGGACTGGGGCTGCTTTCACCATGACGCCGATTTCATCCACCTTTGGCGCACCTATCGCCGCGCCTTAAAACAACGCAACCACGCCTTAAAACGGAAACTGCCGGCCAATCAGGCCCGTTTGTGGGACCAACAACTCATTGACACCGCCGAGCGAATCGACCGCATCCGCGCGGCCTACATCACTGATCTGACGCCTTATCTGGTGGAATTCTGCCAAGCGCTGATGCCGGAAATCAGCGCCCAGCCAGCCTGCCATTATCAACCCGGCTGGCCGAAAAGTGCCGATAGTTACGCCCAATTACTGGACGAACACTACCCGAAAGACGCCCTGCAGGGCCACACCCAATACGGCAGCCATCGCGCCGACATCAAATTCCGCTTTGACGGCCAGGACGCCATGATGACCTTATCCCGCGGCCAACAAAAACTGTTTGTCTGCGCCCTGTTGTTGGCGCAAGCCAGCCTGTACGAAAAGCACAGCGGCAAGCCGGTCATTATGCTCATCGACGACCTTCCGGCCGAGCTGGACGCCAAGCACCGTGAAACGCTGTTAAAGTTGCTGGACTTACTGCACATCCAGCACATTCTCACCAGCACCGCCGACGACCTGATTCCCATCCTCAACCCGGAAACCGCCCGCCGCTGGCACATCGACAACGGCGGCATCACCGCCGAAACCATGGCGTAAATTCACCAGGCCTGGCGATTTTCATGCTTCAGAGTCCCGTCAGACATCCTTCGCCATAACACCTCAAAAAGCTTTAGAATAAAAAGCACTGTATAAATTTGCCTTGTCGGCATCACACTGAAAACACGCAAAAACACCGTGACGGATATTATGGAAAAACTACTACTCGTTGAAGATGAAGCGCTGTTGGTCGACCGCCTCAAAACCAACCTGACCCAAGCCGGTTACATTGTGGACGCCGCATTGGACGGGGAGGAAGGGGCCTATCTGCTAGCGGAATACGACTACGACCTCATCATTCTCGACCTGGGGCTGCCGAAAAAGTCGGGGCTGGCGATACTCGAAACCCTGCGCGACGCCCATAATCCGACACCGGTGCTGATCCTGACCGCCCGCAATACCTGGCAAGAGCGCGTGGAAGGATTGAAAAAGGGCGCCGACGATTATCTCGGCAAGCCCTTCCATTTTGAAGAACTGCTGGCACGCATCGAAGTGCTGCTGAAGCGCCCGGCGCAAACACTCGACGACAAACTGACCGTCAACGGCTTCGAACTCGATCTGAACCGCCGCGAACTGAAAACCGAGCACGGCACCTTCGCCCTGACCAAAACCGAGTTTGCCCTGTTGAAAACCTTTTTCAACCAACCTTACCGGGTGTTTTCCAAAGACCAGTTGATGCAACGCCTCGGCGATCACAATCACGAACGCGAAAGCAATGTCATTGAAGTCTACATTCGCAAACTGCGCCAATACCTTGGTAAAGAAGCCATTGAGACCCTGCGCGGCCAAGGCTATCGTTTTGTCGGCCAAGGAGACGCGACATGAAATCCATCGAAAAACAACTCAACCTGTCGCTGGCCGTCAGCATCCTGCTGATTTTCCTGATTTTCTGGTGGCTGTCGGTGTTCACCATTCACCACTTGACCGAAGATTACATCCTGACGCGCCTGGAGCACGACACTTTATCGATTGAGAAACACCTCAACCGCAGCGGTCAAGGCAATCAAATGCTGGCCGTCGATTACGACGCCATCAACCCGATTTACGCACAACCCGACTCCGGGCACTACTTCGTCATCCAAATCGGCGACCATTTGCTGAAATCGCTCTCTTTGGCCGATTACCCGCTGTACCTCAAGCAAAGCTCTTACACCATCAGCCATTACGAAACCAAGGGACCCGCGGAAAACACGATTTTAGTCCGGCGTTTCATCGGCGACTACCAAGGTCAACCGATGATCCTGTACGTCGCCGAAGACCACAGTCCCATTCAGCGCACCTTAAAAGTCTTCGATATAATGGTCGGCCTGTTTGCTTTGATTACGCTCGCCTTACTGTATTTAAGTCAACGGCATTTGCTGCGCAAAGGCTTCAAACGCCTGGAGCCGATTCAGGTAGCTCTTGCCAATCTGCAAAAAGGTAAAGCGACACAATTGGACCCGGCCGATTACCCATCGGAAGTCAGCGAACTGATCAACAGCCTCAATCAGGCCATTCTCAGCGCCAGCACCCAATTGCAGAAATCGCGACAGTCCAATGCCAATCTGGCGCATAGCCTGAAAACGCCGCTGAACCTCATTTACCAATTGCTGGAAGACCCGGCGCTGGCAGAACACACCGAGCTGAAAGCCACCTTAAAAGATCAGGCACAGAAGATTCACGCTCGAATCGAGAGCGAACTGCAAAAAGCCCGTCTTGCCTCGGACACCCTTTCGGTTCAACCCTTTTCCCTGTCCGAGCATCTACCGGATTTGATGGACTCCTTACAGCAGTTGTACCCGCAAACCCACTTCCAGCTCAAAGGCGCGGACGCACCCGACGCACATTTACCGATGGAAAAGGAAGACGGCTTCGAATTGCTGGGCAATTTGCTCGATAACGCCGCCAAGTTCGGTCACGGCGAAGTCTTTATCGACATTCAAACCCACACGCAACCGACCGTCATTATCGAAGACAATGGCGACGGCGTGCCCACCGAACAACTCGACGCCATCCAAACCCGCGGTCACCGCTTGGACGAATCGGTGGACGGCCACGGCATTGGGCTGTCCATCGTCAAACAGATTGCCGAGGCTTATAACATTACGACACAGTTTGATACGTCCAAGCACGGCGGCTTGAAAGTCACCTTAACCTTTTAAAGCCGCTTCCGGACGGCGGTTGGCAATTTTGCTTTGACAGACCACCGGCTTCGGCTATGATGATGCCAGGCGTTGAGGAGAAGCGACATGAAAATCGAAATGAAGCTCGGGATGGATCAGGCCACCCAACTCATCCAGCAAATCAAAGTGGAAACGGTGCCGCCGGAAATCTACCAGCTCGAAGAACTCATGGGCGCCGAGCAACCCAATGCCAGCGACATCGCCCATTTGATTTCCAAACACCCGGAACTGCTCGGCGATTTCCTCAGCCTGACCAACAAGGTGCTGAACCGGCCGCAGGACGATCTTATTCTCGAACCTCTGGCGGCGGTCAACCTGCTGGGCTTGCAGGAAATCCAACATCTGTTTCTCAGCACCTACCTCAAAAAGCAGCTGCCCACCAGCGACCAAGACCGCAAAATCATTCTCCACAGCATGCGCTCCGGCCTGGCCGCGGCGGAACTGTCGTATTGGGTGAATGAAATCGACCGCACCGAAGCCTATTTGATTGCCTTTATGCAGGACATCGGCGCCATCTTCATCATGCGTCATGACTTCGACCATTATGCCGAAACCTACCTGAACGCCCAGCTCAACGAACCTTTCAGCGGCTACCAGGCCGAATTCGAACATTATCAAACGGCGCATACCTTTGTCGGCAGCGTCATTGCCCGGCGCTGGCATCTCAGCGATTTGCTGAGCAAATCCTTGCTGCTGCACCACCAGAACGAACTGGAAAGCGTGCAGGCCTATGCGCCGAACGTCGCCAAAATGGTCGCCCTCATTCAGGTCGCCAACTACCTGGTGTTCAAAACCTTTTCCGACCATTACATGACCGAAGAACTACAACAGAGTTTCGAACACGCTCGCACCTTTCTGGCGCTACCGGACAACGCCATTGACGCCGCCGAAGCCGCTTTGAAAAAATGGGGCAACGACGACCACATGCATTTCTCCAGTCATTAAGTAACCCCTTAAGTAACCCCTGATTGAATCGACAAAATCACCAGGCCTGGCGATTGTCGTGATTGAGCCCTTCTTAACCGGGCCGTTGGCTTTTTTGAACTTTTTTCGTTTTTTCAGCTTCAATTCAGTTTCCTTTTCTAAGATAGCGTCATTCAATCAACCATAGGGTGAACTATGAAAGCGTTTTGGTTACTGGTGGGGCTGAGTGCCTACTCCTCTTTCGGCTGGGCGGTGACGTACGGTGAACTGCTGCCCAACGTCATGGCCAAATTGCCGGAAACACAACAACTGAGCGACTATCAAGCCTTGTCGAACGCCAATCGTCAGGCCGCGGACAGTTGGATTCCCGGAGAAGTCGAGCTGAATTTGAAACACGAAAACGACGGCTTGACCGGCGACCAGGGCTTCCGTTCCTGGGAGGGCGGTGCCACCTTCCCGATTTGGTGGCCCGGTCAGTCCGGTCATCAGTCGGCCATCGGCGACGGCTACCAACAGCAAACCCAAGCCGGGCAGGCGCAATTGGCGTTGATGGCTTCCAAGCAACTCCGTCAAGTGGTGTGGCAAACCAAAAAAGCCGCCATGCGCCTCAAGTTCGGTCGTAAAAACCTGCAACAAACCCAGGCCCTGGTGGATTTGGTGCAACAAAAAGTCGACGCCGGCGAAAGCCCGAAATTCGATTTGCTGCTGGCGCAGAAATCCCTCTATGACGCGGAAAAACGCCTGACGCAATTGCAGGCCGATTATGACGTCGCGCTGCAGCATTACCAATTCTGGACACAACAGACCGAGTTGCCCTCGCCTTTGGCGGAAACATTAATCGCGTCTGCGCCAGAGCTCGACAGCCACCCGGAGGTGCAATCCCTGGCCGCTCGTCAGAAAACCGAACAAGCGCGCTTGGATTTGGTTGAAGCCAGTCGCCACAGCAATCCGAATTTGTATTTGGCGGCGAAAAACGAACGCGACGACCAAACCGCCGACAACAATATTCTGATCGCCGAGATTCGCATTCCCATCGGCAGTAATCCAATGGCCCCGACGCGCATCGCCGAACAACGCCAGCAGCTTTCACAAAGCCAAATGGCGCTGGCCCGCGTGAAGCAGCAGCTGGAAATAGATCAATTCCAGGCACGCCAAAGCCTGCAAGCCGCACAAAAAAACGAAACACTGGCCGCCGAGCAAAATGCCTTGGCGGAAGAAGCCATGCGCTTGGCGCAAACGGCCTATCAAGAAGGGGAAACCTCCATCCAGAACCTCTTGCAGATGAAGCAACAGTATTTTGAAGACAAATTAAATTTTAAACTGGCCCGGCTGAACCGCCTGGAAGCCATCGCCAACCTGAATCAAGCCTTGGGAGTTCGCCTGAAATGAAGCCATCCATCCTATCCCTGACATCCGCTTTTCGTACCTTGAGCCTCGGAACCGTTTCACTCAGCGCCGTGCTGTTCTGGCAAACCGCTTCGGCCACGTCCATTGAGGTCAGTACTGAGAAACAAGCCTCGCTGGGCTTTCAGTCCGCCGTGGTCGAACAGGTCAGTGCCTATCCCGGCGTGACTTACCCGGGTGAAGCCATCATTCCGCCCAATCAGACGTTTTTGGTGACCGCTCCTTTGTCCGGCCTGGTGACCAAAATCATTCACATTCACGGCCCGATTCAGACCGGAGAGGTCATTGCCGAATTGCAAAGCCCGGAGTTGTTGAACGCCCAGAAAAACTACCTCAACACCCTGTCGGACCTGCAAGCGGCGCAGTCGGAACTGAACCGAGCCGCCAAGCTGATGAAGACCGGCGTGGTCTCCGCCAAGAAATACCAATTAGCGGAAGCGAACCTGAAAAAAATCCGGCAGATTCAACGCCAGCAACGTCAAGATTTGGCTTTACTTGGCATGGCGCCAAACGCCATCGACGCCTTGGAAAAAAGCCATAAATTGCAGCCCGCCATGGTGCAAATCACCGCGCCGGTGGACGGCGAACTGTTCGATTTGCAAATCCGGGTGGGGCAACGTCTGACCACCAATCAAGCGATTATCTCCATCGGCCAAATCGAACCGATCGTGGTGGAGTCACGCGTGCCGCTTCAAGCCGCCAATCAGCTCTCGCTTAAGCAGAAAGCGCAATTGGTCTCTTTGGATTTGATGGGTGAAATCGAATACATCCCCAATTTCAGTGATCCGATGACGCAAACCATGAACGTCCACATCGAGTTCACGAATGAAAACCATCAATTGCGTCCCGGCCAGTTGGTGACCTTAAGCTTCCTGTTTGAAGCCGAACCGAATACGCCGCTGTACGTTATCCCGCGCGGTGCCATCAGCCGTTACGACGGCCAGGACGTGGTTTACCTGCGCCAAAGCACCCGCATTCAAGTGCTGCCGATTGAGGTGAAAAACATCACCGGCGACCGGTTGTATTTCACCACCGCCGCACCTTTGCCGGCCAAGGCCGAACTCTTGATTGAAAGCACCACGGCCATCAAAGGGCTTCTGGAAACGGCCGAAGGAGGCGAATAAATGAATCGCATCGTTCAATTTTTCCTCACTCAGCGCATGCTGGTGGTGTTGCTGATTTTCGGCATCGTCTCCGGCGGCTGGATGGCGTTCCAGAAAACGCCCATCGACGCCTTCCCGGACGTCTCGCCGGTACAGGTAAAAATCATTTTGAAAGCGCCGGGCATGACCCCCAATGAAGTGGAACAACGCATCATCGCACCGCTGGAAATGGAGTTGCTTGGCATTCCGAACCAAACCAGCCTGCGCTCGCTGGCGAAATACGCCATTGCCGACATCACATTGGACTTCGAAAAAGGTACTGATGTCTATTGGGCCCGTCAACAGGTTGCGGAACGACTCGGCAATGTGGATTTACCCGCCGGCGTGTCGGGCGGAATTTCCCCCTTGTCGACCCCATTAAGTGACGTCTTCATGTTCACCATCGACGGCGACACTCTCAATAACCAGGAAAAACGTGGTTTGCTGGATTGGGTGATTCGTCCCGCACTGCGTTCGGTGCCGGGCGTGGCGGACGTCAACTCGCTGGGCGGTTTCGTCAAAGTGTTCAGCGTGCAACCCAACTTCGAAAAACTGCAAGCCTATGAAATCACACTTTCCGAGCTGGCCGACGCCGTGCGTCAAAACAACCAGAACGACGGGGCCGGTCGCCTGAACCAAGGGGAAGAGGTGCTGTTGGTGCGGACCGAAGGCAACTTGACCTCGGTGGAAGACATCGAAAACATCGTGGTTTCCTATCAGAACGAAGTCTCGGTCACGGTCAAAGATCTTGCCGATGTCAAAATCGACTCCCTGTATCGTAACGGGGCCGTCACCACCAATGGTGAAAGTGAAGCGGTTCAAGGTTTGGTCATCGCTCTGCGCGGTGCCAATGCCAAAGACGTCATTCAAGGTGTGACGGATCGGCTTGAAGAACTGAAACCCGCCCTGCCGCAGGGCATCAGCATCAATCCGTTCTACAGCCGAAGCGCTTTGGTGGATCGTGCTATTTACACCATTTCCAAAGCCCTGGTAGAAGCCGTGATTCTGGTGGTGTTGGTGTTGCTGTTGTTCCTGGGCAATATCCGCGCCGCCGTCACCGTCGCGTTGATTCTACCGCTGTCGGCATTGATGACGTTCATTCTGATGAACCTGTACGGCTTGTCGGCCAACCTCATGTCGTTGGGCGGCCTGGCCATCGCGGTGGGGATGCTGGTCGATGCCGCCGTGGTGGTGGTGGAAAACATCGTCACCACTCAGGAAAAAGACCGCGCCGGTTTGCCGAAACTGCACCTGATTTACCGCGCTTTGCAGGAAGTGATGGTGCCGGTGGTGTCGGGGATTCTGATCATCATGACCGTCTTCCTGCCATTGCTGACACTGGAAGGCTTGGAAGGCAAACTGTTCGTGCCGGTGGCGTTGACCATCATCTTCGCACTCGGCAGTTCCTTGCTGCTGTCCCTGACGGTGATTCCAACCTTGGCCTCATTCATTTTGGGCAAACCGTCCCATCAAGAACCTTGGTTGATTCGCAAACTGACCCGCGTCTATCGCCCGGCGTTGATTTGGAGCCTGGCCCACGACAAACTGGTCATCGGCTTGGCCGTCGGTGCCCTGGTATTTGCAGGCTTTGTCTATACCCAGGTCGGGAAAACCTTTATGCCGCAAATGGACGAAGGCAACATCATTCTGCAAGTCGAAAAAATTCCGTCGATTGGCTTGAAAGAAACGGTGCGTATGGATTTACGCATCCAGAAAAAACTGATGGCCGAAGTCCCGGAAATCACCCGCATCGTCGCGCGCGTCGGCTCGGATGAACTGGGCTTGGACCCAATGAGTTTGAACGACACCGACACCTTTATGGTTCTGAAACCGAAGGACGAGTGGCGCATGGACACCAAAGAAGAACTGATCGATGCGATTCGTACGGTGATGGAACAGCAATTCCCAGGCATTAATTTCGCCTTTACCCAACCGATTCAAATGCGGGTGGACGAAATGCTGACCGGTGCGCGTGGCGACATCGCCATCAAGATTTTCGGCGAATCGCAGGGCACTCTGAACCAACTGGCCGATACCTTGGTGGAGCGCGTCAAGACTTTACCGGGTGCGGTGGATGTATACACCCCGCGTAATGAAGGGTCGCGTTACCTGCAATTGAAGGTGAATCGTTTAATGGCCGGCCGTTTAGGCCTGACCGTCGCCGATGTCGAAGAGTTACTGCGCACTCAGGTGGAAGGGTTACCGGTGGGCATTATTTACGAAGGCATTCGTCAAACGCCGCTCATTATCCGCGGTCCCGAAACCACCAAGCAATCGAAAATCGAAATGCTGCAACAGCCGATCAGTCTGGCGGACGGTCGCACCGTGCTCTTGAATCAATTGGTCGATGCCGAGGAAATCTCCGGGCCGGTCTCGGTGAGCCGTGAGCAAGGCAAACGCTACGCCACCGTCATCGCCAACGTCTCGGGGCGCGATCTGGTCAGTTTTGTGGAAGACGCCAAACTGGAAGCGGCGGCCATGAACGTGCCGGCCGGCTATTACTTCGAGTGGGGCGGTCAGTTCGAGAACCAGCAACGTGCCGCCGCCAAACTCGGCGTTGTGGTGCCCATCGCACTGGTGCTGATTTTCATTATTCTGTTCAGTACCTTCCAGTCGATGACACAGGCCCTGATGGTGTTGGTCAATATTCCGTTCGCATTGATCGGCGGCATTCTGGCCTTGTGGATCACCGGCGAGTATTTGTCAGTCCCGGCCTCGGTCGGCTTCATCGCCCTGCTCGGCATCGCGGTCTTGAACGGTGTGGTGATGATCAGTTACTTCAACCAATTGATTGCCAACGGCTTGGCCATCTCCGAGGCGGTAGTGGAAGGCGCCTTACGACGTCTGCGCCCGGTTTTGATGACCGCCTCCATCGCCGCGCTGGGGTTGGTACCGCTGGTCCTCGCGACCGGCCCCGGCTCGGAAATTCAGCGCCCCTTGGCCATCGTGGTCATCGGCGGCCTGATGACATCCACCCTATTGACCCTGATGATTCTGCCGATCATCTATCGCCGATTCGGCTTAGGGTCGCTAACCTAGTGTTCATTAAGCGAACTCGTTCTAGTTTATTATGAAGAATTTTGATTATAAATCCAATTATACCAATAAGTTAACGACATTCGCTATTTTTAAGAGTTTATGATACTAAGGTAATTGACGTAAAAAAATGGATGTGATTCAATTTAAAGTTAGATATTCTTACGTTTAACTCGAATATTTCATGAATTTATGCAGAGATTTTGCAGAACCTTTTTTTAACAAGTCAATTTTCAATTAAGTGTCGTATCGATGATAACGACCGACTGAGAAAATAATTGTTTGTGGAATCAATGAACAAGTAGGGTCAGTGCAAACTCATGAAATATTCCGGTTAGGTAGATTTAAATTTCTTAACCCAGGAATTCAAAAATTTTGCACCATATCGCTTGCCCTGTGAATCCACACCCGAAAAATTGCCATGGGTTCTCTATTAAGCTTCTTGAATTGAAGAAGAATAAAAAGCCAAGTCCCACACACCTATTGATACAAGGTTGTTAACATTTTTTATAGTCATGATTTCAGGTTCAATGAGGTCGAAAATGAACAAAAATAAATGCAGAGTTGCCGTCAGAATTTTATACACAAAAGGGCTTGGTTGGCTGGTTAATCAGAGACCTGAAGATGCCAGAAAATCTCTTCTCGTACCCTTGAATTCAAGCCCCCTTTCTCGACGCCCATATTCGTATTTTAAGTCACATTTAAACGTGTCTTTGTGTATGAATAATTGTAGCCAGTCCAGAACGATGCGCATCATAAGTGTATTCTTACCTGTTGTTTTGTTTTCTGCCTTGATGTTGCTCTCATCGCAGCCAGCCCGAGCGCAGGGGATTTATAACGATTGCCCTTCTATCCCCACTTCCAGTGGAGATTCTGCGAGCTGCACGATCCCAACTGATGCGACCAGCACTGGTGCCGACGTGCATACAAGCGCAATCACGTCCAACAATTCTGCCAGCGTCGTCAATTACGAACTCACGAGCAATCAGATCCAAGCGATGCAGTTCCTTGTGAATGATGAACAGAGCAATGGGCTCCGAGTTGATGCGAGCGGCGCTGATGGAAACTCCGATGAATTAGCAGCTGGATGGGGTGGCAACGTGACCATCAACAATAACACTTCACTTGAGGCTAATAGAGATACGAACGCGCCGCTAACGAACTCTAACAATGCTATTCATGGTATCCGTGCACAAGCTTCAGGTGGTGATGGTGCACAGCCAGATGGGCATGGCTCCGGCGGACGTGGCGGCAACGGTGGTAATGTGGCGATCACAAATACGGCTGAGATTAACATCACTGGTGCAGCTTCAACGGCAACACAGACGCCAGTCTCAGCTGCGGCAATTGCCGCACTGAGCTTTGGCGGAGATGGCGGTGAAGAAAACGATGGCTCCGGTGACCAAGTGGGCGGCAACGGTGGCGACTCCTTCCTAGTGACGATTACCAACGGTGGTGAGATCCTACTTGGTTCCAGTGCTGATCCTTTTAAGGGTAAGGGCTTCGGGTGGGGAATTGCAGCACGGAGCAATGGCGGAAATGCTGGCTACGATGCAGCTGCTGGCGGCCATGGCGCTAAAGTCAACGTTGATTCCAACGCAACCATCAATATCAATTGGTCTGGCCAAGACGATGCCTCGGATGGTGTACGTGGCATCTTTGCCGAAAGCCTTGGTGGCAACGGTTCGGAGTCTGAAAATAAGGGCGATCCAGGTGGAAAGGGAGAAGCCGGCCAGGAAATCAATATCAATGTGACAGAAGACATTCATATCGACACTAACGAGGGTCAGACTGTTACCGCTAACGCGAACAGTCCGTCAGCCATCATTTATGCCGTTAGCCAAGGTGGAAATGGCGGTATAGGTCCAGACAATGCTAAAGGAGGTGTCTCCGGTGGCAATGGCGGCGGTGCGTCTACAACTAATAGCGGCGACAATAGTGGCGTACTAAGTGTCACCATATCCAACGAAGCAACGCTGTCTGCCTCAGGAGATCACGTTTTAGGGGTCGTCGCCCAAAGCTTTGGTGGAAACGGAGGAGCGGGGAACGACGATAAAGGCGGTGATGGTGGTGATGGCGGCTTTGGCGGTCAAATCCAGCTTAACTTGAAAGACAGTTCTTCAATCATGACGGATGGTGATTTTGGGTATGCAGTGCTTTCTCAGTCAGTCGGCGGCCTCGGCGGTGATGGCGGAAGCAATGGTGGTGATGCCGGAACCGGAGCCGATGCTGGTGGTGTGGGTCTGTACAGTACAGCAGGGACAACAATTCAAACCACGGGCGACTTTGCCGCTGGCGTAACCCTACATTCAGTCGGCGGCGGCGGCGGAACGGGCGGTAACTTCACCGGAGTGCTCGCTGGCTCCGGTGGTAATGGCGGCAATGGAGGCAATGGCGACAAGGTCACTATCACATCTGGCAGTACCGTCACAACTGCAGGTGAACAAGCGTATGGTCTACTCGTGCAATCAATCGGTGGTTCTGGCGGCACAGGTGGCATCGGAACAGGTCTAGTTCTTGGCCTCGGTGGCGATGGTGGCGCTGGCGGTGCGGCTGGTGAGGTCGAAGTTAACAATACTGGTGCAGTGACTACATCAGGCTATGGGTCCACAGGAATTGTCGCCCAATCAATCTCCGGTGGCGGCGGTACCGCTGGTACCACTGGCGGTGTTCTCTCGATCGGTGGACAGGGCGGCGCAACCCATGATGGTGCTATGGCCTACGTTACCAACAACAACGACATTAATGTTACTGGTGACGCCGCCTATGGTATTCAAGTTCAATCCATTGGCGGCGGCGGCGGCTCGGCAAGTGGTACAGCGGGTGTGGTCGCGATTGGCGGTAGCGGATCCGCCGGAGGTGATGGTGGTACAGCCGAAGTATTCCACGTAGGTGGCACGGTTTCAACTGCAGGCGAGTTCGGCCACGGCATTTTTGCACAGTCGATTGGAGGTGGTGGAGGTTCCGGCGGTAATGTTATGGATTTGTCCGTTGGCGTTGGTGTTGGGGTCGGTGGCAGTGCATCAGGCGGCGGCGATGGCGGTATCGCCTGTGCAACCAATGTCTACGGTAACTGCCCAACCGCTATTTCCGACCAAGGTTCGGAGGCACTACAGGACAATCATTCCTCGGTCGCAACCAACGGCGACTTTGCTATCGGTGTACTCGTCCAGTCAATCGGCGGCGGCGGCGGATCTGGCGGCAACGCTGTCTCTGCGGGGGCAGTCGATATTACGAGCGTGACTCTAGGCGGTCAAGCAGGAGGAGGAGGTGATGCCGGTTCTGCGAACGCTTATTTTGATGAGATGTCTCTAACAACCACTGGGGCGAATGCGCTAGGTCTGACCGTTCAGTCGATCGGCGGAGGAGGAGGTAACGGCGGCAACGCCACTTCATTCAATGCTGAAGGGATTGTACCTATCCAAGTAGGCGGTACTGGCGGGTCTGGCGGCAATGGCTACGCGACAGACTCAAGCGGAAATATCCTTCCACTCAGCCTCCGTTTGGTATCAAGCGACGTAACCACACTGGGCAGCCACGCTTATGGTGTTCTCGCACAAGCAGTTGGTGGTGGAGGTGGCACTGGTGGAGCAGCCTCAGGTTATGACGCCTCTATCGGTTTCGATTTCAACACCTCCGTAGGGGGCGCGGGTAGCAAAGGTGGCACTGGTGGTCAGCCTGACGTCATACTGTCCGACACTGAAGTAGTGACGAGTGGTTCAGTGGCAACTAATGGCAACTTTACACCAGATTACTCAGCGGTTGATGCGCATGGTGTCGTCGCCCAGTCCATCGGCGGTGGCGGCGGCAATGGTGGTCAATCCGTAGCCGACGCCCTGACAGTCGCTGTACCCACTGGAGAGGATGTTTCTGTTGACGCCTCTGTAACCACTTCCGTGGGGGGGGCGGCCGGAACAGGCGGCGGCGGCAGCATCGTCAATGTAGCCCTTAATGGCACTTCATCCATCACGACTGGAGGAGATGGTGCCATGGGCATCATTGCACAGTCTATTGGCGGCGGCGGCGGCAATGGCGGGTCAGCCGATGCCCTCTCGGCAACGGTTGGTGATATTGACAGCGTTTCGGTCGGAGTGACTTCAGCACTTGGAGCCAAAGGGTCGGCTGGGGGTTCAGGTGGATTGGTCACGGTACAGCTCCAAGACCAAGCGACTGTTACTACGTTTGGCGATCACGCTAATGCTATTCTCGCCCAATCCATCGGCGGTGGGGGCGGCAATGGCGGTCTCGGCAGCGTAGCGAATGACCAGATTGGCGGTGGGCTCGATGTACAGGCGACCATCGGTCTCGGCGGCTCCGGAGGCTCAGGCGGATTTGCGAATAAAGTGACGGTGGCAACCAACAGTGGTTCGACGATTACCACTAATGGTTCGGGAGCACGCGGTATTGTGGCTCAATCCATTGCTGGCGGCGGCGGCACATCTCAAGGAGGCACCATTGGATTGTCGGCAAGTGAATCGATCGCAGGCGACGAAGGCAGCAATGAAGAAATGAAGGATAGCAATGAAGAAGAGGAAAGCCAACTTTCAGCCAGCGTTCAGATTTCAGTCGGTAAAACCGGTGGCTCTAGCGAACCGGGTGGAGATTTGAACATCACCAACAGCGGCACTATCTCAACTTCAGGCGGTGATGCCGATGGTTTACTTGCTCAATCGATTGGCGGTTCGGGCGGTCTCGCTGGTTCAGCTGGCAACGACTCCGGCTCCGAAGACAGTGACAATGACGGTTTTTCCGGTGATGATGAAGACACCAGCTACAGTCTTAACCTTGCGGTTGGCGGCACTGGCGGCACTGGCTCAAACGGTGGCACAATCACTTTGACCCACGCAGGAAAAATCATTACCGACGGCGATCATGCAGATGGCCTGCTGGCTCAAACTATCGGCGGTGGCGGTGGTGCAGGTGGAACTGCCGTAGCGGCAGGGAGTGAGGCGACCGCAGCACTCAACCTTGGTGTCGGTGGAACGGGCGGTGCAGGCGGGAATGGCGGCGACATCAACATCACCTTTGATGACAATGAAGGTAACTCAATTAAAACATCAGGCTACATGGCTCACGGTGCGCTGATTCAGTCAATCGGCGGCGGCGGCGGTCAAGCAGCCGATGGCTCTGAACACTCATCCGGAAAACTTACTATCGGCGGAGGCCTTGGTGGCACCGGTGGTGCGTCTGGTAACGGCGGTGCGATCACTCTAACCTCTTCAAGCTGGCTTAACACCAGCACAACAGGTGATAATGCAAATGGTGTGGTTCTACAGTCCATCGGCGGTGGCGGCGGTATTGGGGGCGTAGGCACAAAAGATTCTGAAAGCGAAGACATCAACATCGCAATCCAAGTCGGCGGAGCTGGCGGTGCATCTGGCGATGGAGGGACTATAACCCTTAGTGATATTGGTTTTGATCTGTCCACTAATGGCTCGCAAGCGCATGGTCTAATCGCTCAGTCCATTGGTGGTGGAGGTGGCATTGGAAGCGTTGGGTCAGGTGACGGTACTGTACAACTTGGTGGCGGTAACGGTGCCAGCGGTGCCGGTGGCACCGTTAGAGTTGAACTAACCGAGACCGCTGGTAGTAACAAGTCTTCGATCACCACCAAAGGTGATGGCGCTCATGCGGTCATCGCTCAATCGATCGGGGGTGGGGGTGGCATTGCTGGTGACATCTCTGGAGCCATCAACTCAGGCTCTATTGATAATCAAAACACCGATGTCGGAGGCAGCGGTGGTCAGGTAACTGTCTCCGTGGATGCCCTAATCAACACATCGGGATCGGGTGCCCATGGAATCATTGCACAATCCATTGGCGGCGGCGGCGGCCTCATAAAGGGAACGTCTGGTCTCTTAGCGGGTTCCTTACTGCCCGATGTTGATGCCGACGCTAACGATGTCTTCGTAACCCAAGCAGGCACACTGACCACGTCGGGAGTCAACTCCGTTGGTATCTTCGCTCAAAGCTTGGCTCCGTCAACCTCTGGTACGATTAACGTCACTGTCAATGGAGCCATCACTGGTGGTACTGGTGATAACGGTGCCGGTGTCTGGATTGCCGATGGAAGTGACTTCGATGGGTCGAACACTCTTACGGTGAACGGTTCCGTCGCCGCTGGCGACAATGATGCTGATGCCGTGCGCTACAGCGCTGTCTTTGGTTCAAAAGCCGGTGCACTCCTCAATGTAATCAATAACGGCACCATTAATGGCAACATCGTGCTGACCAATGCGGATGGTGGGCAGGCCGGCACCATTACCAACAACGGCAATATCGTCAATAACAGTCGTGCTCAGAATCTAGCGAGTACCACGAAGGTGGGGCTGCTCACAGGTGCCACGCTCTACGACGCCGATTTAGTCAACGCCGGTCGTATCGAGGTTGGCCGAGCAAAACCTGGTGACACCACAATCATTACTGGTGACTTGATACAGACAAGCAACGGTACAACCATTGCTCAAACCGATTTTGCCAATAAAAAGAGCGATCGCCTCATTGTCGAGGGCAGCGCCGCTCTCGCAGGTAGCCTGAACATCGACGCTACAAGCCTTGCCCCGACCAAGGTCAAGGTTTTGAGTGTGCAAGGAGATATCAGTGGTACCTTGACAGCCGAAAAAACACCCGCTGTGACATACGGTTTATCTCAGGCGAATCGTGCTTTTACAGTTGAACCCGACACCCATTTCGGCCAAGCTTTCCCAACCCTCAATTCACACGAACAAGCGATTGGCGACCATCTTGATTCCATCTTTGACGCTGGTGCCACCCCTTACGCAACCGAGCTTGCTCGTTTAAATACTCTCTCAAAAAAAGATGATAATGGCAAAAGCTATGCCAGAGCGCTTTCGAGCCTGTCACCAGGAGCTTCACTCGCTGCCGCAGCAGCATCCGCTAACCTAACATTCGGACACCTTGATAAAGCGATGGACTGCTCTTCTCTTTCTGAAGATAGCAGAGAAAGCGAATGTACCTGGGTCGAAGTAGGGAGTTCCTCTATCAACCAAGATGGCGAGCTAGGCTATGATGGAACAATCACGGGGCTTAAAGCTGGAGGTCAGATCGAGTTGCGTCCGAACTGGTTTTTTGGTGTGGCACTGGGTTACGGAACCGCCAGTTTTGACGCTGATCATGACCAGTCATCGAGTAACGGCGAAATTGGCTTTGCGACCTTATCACTTAAACGCCATGTCGGATCATGGATCATGGCAGGGGCAGTATCAGGAAGTATCGGTAGTTACGATATTCAGCGAAAATTGTCCTTTCCAGATACGAAGGCAACGGCCAATTCCGATGTTTATGATATCTCTGGTCGATTCCGAATCGCCTACTCCATCTCTGCTGACCCTGTATACATTCGGCCTTCAATCGACCTTGATATCATCCATACTCGATCTGGGGGGTATAACGAACGTGACGCTGGCATCTACAACCTCAGTGTCGCACCTGCACAACAGACGGCTTTTATTGGCACCCCAACCCTAGAAATAGGCAGTCAGTTTGAACTTAGTGAGGGTCGAACGTTACGAGCTTTCGTGCGCGGAGGCATCAGTATGTCCTCTCAAGATAGCTGGACAACCAGTGCTAGATTCTCAAGTGCGCCTGACGGAGTACAAGACTTCGAGACTAAGATCCCCATCGCGCAAACAGTCGGCCGTATGAACCTTGGCCTGCAGCTTTTCTCCACGGAAGGTCTCGACCTTAGGGCGGAGTACGAAGGGGGCTTTGGCGATGATTTCGAAACCCATGCTGGGATGCTACGCCTCATTAAAAAATTTTGAGAAACTCGTCACCCCAAAAGCCAACTTACTCAGAGCGTGTTGGGTGATCTTAGTCTTTCTACGATCAACCAACACCACGATTAAAAAGAGGTCTTCTACTTACTGCCATAGCGTTAAAAGCCAGCGAAAACACCTAAGCCTCTCATCCTAGGAATTTTCGCCATTTTTTGCCTTACCCCTTCGAGCGATAATTTTTCGTTTCCCGTCTTCTGCATTATCCTTTTTGTGCTATCCTGATAGCGCTGTGAAAGAATGCCTTAAAAGACGAAAAATTGGCGTTACTGGAAACAAACAGATTCAACCAGAACTCTCTAGATATGACATGAAACCAACCAAGGAGGTGACGGAATGAACGCCATGACGCACTCGACTCATCCGCAGGACGCCGTCCGTCTGCAATTGATCATTGACCGCAAGTGGCACCATGATCTGACGGATCAATTATTGACTTACAATCCGGCGGTGCCGTTTCATCTGTATGAGGTGAAATCCTATCACCAGCAGCAAACCTTGCAGAACACCCATGAAAAGGTTTCCGGTTATCAGGTGAAAATGGTGTTGGACATCCAAACCACCTTGGCCGATTACCCAAGTGTTTTGCAACACTTGAAAGAAGCGGTGCCCAAGGTCAAACTGCGCTATGAAGTCATTCCTTGCCATGCGCGGGGATTGATCTAAGTTCTCTGAAAACGCCCAGGCCTGGGCGTTTTTACCCATCTCTTCTGTCTCGTCCCTGTCGCCACTCTATCTCCATAAGGTTTTCAGACTTTCCAGTTGTGTTTCGTCATCGGGATTCGGATAATACCCCATAACTGAATAAGAAACGATTTCATCGTTGAAAGGATACCATCATGCGTCATTTTCTAATTCCATTCGTGTTTTTATTAAGCACATTGGGCGTTTCTGCCCAGGCCTGGGCGGATGAATACCGCGAAACCGTCAATATGTTCCGCGAAGCCGAAGCCCCACAACCCTATTTCAAAAGCGCCTATGGCTATGCCGTTTTCCCGACCATCGGTAAAGGCGGCTTTATCGTCGGCGGCGCCTACGGCGAAGGGCGCGTGTACAAACACCACAAATACATGGGCACCACCAGCATGGCGCAGGCTTCTGTCGGTTTCCAGCTGGGCGGTCAAGCTTACAGCCAAATCATTTTCTTTGAAGACCAACGTGCCTATGACGAATTCACCAGCGGGAACTTTGAATTCAGCGCACAAGCCACAGTGGTGGCGATCACTGCCGGTGCCTCCGCCGAAGCCGGCACCAAAGGCACCGGCGCTTCCGTCAGCGGCGGACAAAACAATGCTCGCACCTCCGCCGACTATTATCGCGGCATGGCGACCTTCATTATCGCCAAAGGCGGCTTGATGTATGAAGCGTCACTGGCCGGGCAAAAATTCACCTTTACGCCAAAATAGGGTTTCAATGAGCTTTCGCTCAAACGTCTATTCCCTTTTCGTCCTCACTGGCGCGCTGTTGTTGAGCGCTTGCTCAACGCCGGCGTCCAAATCGACACTCAAACCGTCACCCGGGCCAGACGCCACCCTGCCACCGCTGACAACGCTGTATGACTATCAACTGATCGACAGCGCCAATGGCCAGCCCATGTCGCTTCAGGCGTTGGTGGACTCCCTAAAAGACGTGGATGTGGTCTTTATCGGCGAATTCCACGGCAATCAGGCCTCGCATCTGCTTGAAGCCCAATTGCAAGCGAAACTGTATCAGCAACGCCCGAATCAGGTGGTGTCGCTGGAACAATTCAATCGCGACCAACAAGCCATATTGAACCGTTATCTGGACGGCGAAATCGGTGAAAAAACCTTGGTTGAAGAAGCCCCAGCCTGGTCGAATTACGCCGGCAGTTATCGGCCAATTATCGAGTTCGCCAAACAGCATTTTCTGCCGGTCATCGCCGCCAATGCGCCGGCCCAAACCGTCCGCTGTGTGGGACGACAAGGCCAAGCCTATTTCGCCAAATTGACCGAGGCGGAACGCCGACAAATTGCCCAACAAGCCTTTTACAGCGACCCGGCCTATGCGGACAAATTCGCGGCGTTTCTGGCGAAATCCCGTCATGGACAATCCGATCAATCGACTGCCAACCCGGAACATAATCCGGCCTATCTGGCGCAGTTGGTGCGCGACAACACCATGGCGGAATCGATTTTCAACGCCTTGCAACGCAATCCCGGTGCCCAGGTCATCCATTTGAACGGCGCCTTCCACAGCGACGAGTTTCTCGGCACCGTCTCAGCGCTGAAACATCTGGACCCGGCCTTGAAAATTGCCGTTGTCAGCCCGGTGGTGGTGGACGACCCGCAAACGCCTCAATTTACCCAAGCGGATCGCGCGAAAGGCAATGCCATTTACCTGATTCAAGCGCAACCGGAAGATTACGTGCAAGCCGCCAAGCGTCGCGCCGCCTTCAAGAAAATGTTCGACAAAGCCGACGCCAAGCCCTGCCGTTAAGCTTCTAACCCATGACCATGTTTCACATGAAACCCGTTAGGCCAAAACGCCCAGGCCTGGGCGTTTTTCACTTTTCAATCCGTTGCCGAAAGTCGTTTTTTCCAGCCTTTTTATTTATCTAATAAATCAACCACTTAAATCGCAAATCGGCCGCCCGTCTTAAGCGCTACAAAAAAACACAATTTGTGGTAAAATTGCTTGGCTAATTTTGCACCTTAACCCCATAAAAACAACAATGTGAAGATACTCATTTATGACTCAAGAAGCTGAAAATCCGATTCAACCAGCAGAATACGATTCTTCCTCGATCAAAGTCCTGAAAGGACTGGATGCGGTTCGTAAGCGTCCGGGGATGTACATCGGCGATACAGACGACGGAACCGGTTTGCACCACATGGTGTTCGAGGTGGTCGACAATGGGATCGATGAAGCCTTGGCCGGACACTGTGACAAGGTCATCGTTACCATTCACACCGACGGCTCGGTCTCCGTTTCCGATAACGGACGCGGGATTCCGGTCGGCTTGCACGAAGAAGAAGGCGTTTCAGCGGCCGAAGTCATTATGACCGTACTTCACGCCGGGGGTAAATTCGACGACAACTCCTATAAGGTTTCCGGTGGTCTGCACGGGGTTGGGGTCTCCGTGGTCAACGCCCTGTCCGAAGAACTGCATTTGACCATCAAGCGCGAAGGCAGCGTCTGGAAACAGACCTATCGCCACGGGGTGCCGGACGCACCGCTTGAAGCCGTGGAAGACACGGAAGAAACCGGTACCGAAATCCGTTTCCTGCCGAGCAAGGAAACCTTCAGCCAAACCGAATTCAGCTTCGACTACCTGTTGAAGCGTTTGCGTGAACTGTCGTTCCTAAACTCCGGTGTTCACATCGAATTGATCGACAAGCGCGATGACCGCCATGAAATCTTCCAATTCGACGGCGGCATCCAGGCGTTTGTGGACTACATCAACACCAACAAAACGCCGATCAACGAAAGAGTGTTCTATTTCTCCACCGTCAAAGACGACATCACGGTGGAAGTGGCGATGCAGTGGTCTGAAGCCTATCAGGAAGCCATTTACTGCTTTACCAACAACATCCCACAACGCGACGGCGGGACGCACTTATCCGGTTTCCGTGCCGCTTTGACACGGACATTGAACCAATACGCCGAGAAAGAAGGCCTGACCAAGAAATACAAGATGAGCGTCTCCGGTGACGACGCCCGTGAAGGCTTGGCCGCGGTGATCTCGGTCAAAGTGCCGGATCCGAAATTCTCCTCACAAACCAAAGATAAGTTGGTATCTTCCGAAGTGAAGTCCGCGGTGGAAACCGCCATGAACGAGAAGCTGGCCGAATACCTGTTGGAAAACCCGAAAGACGCCCAGTCGGTTTTCGCCAAAATCGTCGACGCGGCCCGCGCTCGTGAAGCGGCGCGTAAAGCCCGTGAAATGACCCGTCGTAAAGGCGCTTTAGACATCGCCGGCTTGCCAGGTAAACTGGCCGACTGCCAGGAAAAGGACCCGGCGAAGTCGGAACTGTATCTGGTGGAGGGTGACTCCGCCGGCGGTTCCGCCAAACAAGGGCGTGATCGACGCACCCAGGCCATTTTGCCGTTGAAAGGGAAAATCCTCAACGTCGAAAAGGCGCGTTTCGACAAGATGCTGGCCTCTGCTGAGGTCGGCACCTTGATCACCGCTTTGGGCTGCGGGATCGGTCATGAAGACTATAACCCGGACAAATTGCGTTACCATCGCATCATCATCATGACGGATGCCGACGTCGATGGTTCCCACATCCGTACCCTGTTGTTGACCTTCTTCTATCGCCAAATGCCGGAGTTGGTGGAACGCGGCTACATTTACATTGCCCAGCCACCCCTCTACAAAGTTAAGAAAGGCAAGCAGGAAGCCTACTTGAAAGACGATGCGGAACTGGAAAACTACCTGCTACAATCGGCACTGGATGGTGCGGCGCTGTACACGGCGAAAAACGCTCCCGGAATTCAAGGACTGGCGCTGGAAAACCTGGCGAAAAGCTTCCTGCAAACCAACCGTATCATCGACCGCTTGGCGAGACGGTTCAGCAAAACCTTCCTGGAATTGATGCTGGATCTGGAATCGGTCAATGTCGACATGCTGAACGATCATGCCGCCTGTGAAAAATGGGTGGCGGCAGCCTTGCCACGCCTGAAGGCGATTGGCGAAAACCAAAAAGTCGAATACCAACTGCAAGTTGAACCGGCTTTACAAGGTGAAACGAAATTTCAATTGAGACTGCAACAACGTGAGCACGGCACACTGAGTTCGCAGGTGTATGACGAGGACTTCTTTGCCGCGGCGGAATATGAACAGATTGCAAAAGTGGCCACCGAACTGAAAGGGCTACTGAGCGATACCGCTTATATTCAACGCGGCGAAAAACAAGAAGCGGTTTCACACTTCAAAGATGCCATGGATTGGCTACTCGCTGAGGCAAAACGCGGCCAAAGCATTCAACGTTACAAAGGTCTGGGTGAAATGAACCCGGAACAGCTATGGGAAACGACAATGAATGCCGAAGCACGACGACTCTTGCAAGTGACAATTTCTGATGCGATTCAGGCTGACCAGGTATTTACCACCCTAATGGGGGATGAAGTGGAACCCCGACGTGAATTCATCGAATCCAATGCCCTTCAGGCAGAGAATATCGACGTTTAACCCGATTCTTTGAATGTCACAAAACGGTCAAAATTTCATCTTTAACAAAGCGGTATAAATCGTTTTTAATAGCCGAAATTTATTTTTTAAACTTTAGAAAGACCCTAAAAAGGGTCATTTACACGCTTGTGTAAATAACACTATAGGAGACACATATGTCAGTAGAGCATCCAATTGTTACAGTGACCGGTTCTTCAGGAGCCGGAACGTCATTTGTAAAACGCGCTGTGGAAAAAATCTTTGAGCGTGAAAAATTGAATGTGGCGATTGTGGAAGGGGACAGCTACCACAAATATAACCGTACCGAAATGAAAGCGAAAGTGGCGGAATCCAAAGAGAATGGCGGTCCAGTTCTAACGCACTTTTCCGAAAAAGCCAACGAATTCGGCGAACTGGAAGCCTTGTTTAAGGAATACAAAGAAAGTGCCACCGGTAAGCGCCGCTACTACATCCACAGTGATGAGGAAGCCGCTGAGCACAATGCTCGTCTCGGTACGAACTTCTCTTCCGGTGAATTCACCCCTTGGGAACCGATTCCGGAAGGCACCGACATCCTGTTCTACGAAGGCCTGCACGGCATGGTCAAACGTATGGATCACGGTCCGGAAGAAGGCATGCACAATGTCGCGCAATACGTTGACTTGGGCATCGGTGTAGCACCATCCATCAACATCGAATGGATGCAGAAAATCTACCGTGACACGTCCGAGCGTCCATACTCGGTTGAGCAAGTACGCGACATCATTTTGGAGCGTATGCCGGACTACATCGAAACCATCGTGCCACAGTTCCACCGTACACACATTAACTTCCACCGTGTACCGTTGATCGATACCTCCGATCCGTTCTCCACCATGTCGGACGATGCGCCGATGGGGCCGGCTCCGGAAGATTCTTTGATCATCTGCCACGTCAGACACCAAGACGTTGATTTGGATGCCATCAAGGACAAAATCCCGGGCGCGTTCCTACAGAACGACACCACTTTGGTGTGCAACGGTTCTCACATGGTACAAGCCATGGACTTGATGATGTCGCCAATCATCCACAACTTGATTGAGAAAAAACGCGCTGCTTTGGCCGCTCAAAACGGCTAAACGCTCGTGTCACCACCCAATAAAAAACCTGCTTCATGCAGGTTTTTTTATGTCTATTTCATCACGGCCGTAATGGCTTCCAACTGAATCTCCGTGCCCAACCGAGTTTCGATTTCGCGTTTCACCGCTTCGATTTGCGCATCCCGCAATGAATGATCCGACACCAGTTTGGCCGACACCAGCATCGGCTCGCCACTGCGGATTTTGACATCTTTCAAGACAATGCCTTCCATCTGAAAATCTTTCAACGCCGAAGCCACCTGCTGTTCCTGCACCAAACTACTGAAAGCAAACACCAGCGGAATACTCACCATCGCCACAAACGCCAGCGACAGCAACAAGCCTTTTTTCGCCAATTGAAACGGACTGAACCCCAACACCAAAAAGGTCGCGGCCGCCGCCAGGACAATGCCCGCCAAGTTGGTCATGAACAGTAGGAAAGCACCCCAGAACACCGGCCAATCCCACCAACCGATGCCGATAGACGACACTGCCAGCGGCGGCACCAAGGCCACGGCGATGGCCACGCCGGCCAAACTTTTCGCCACTTCGGAACGAGCATTGGCATAAGCCGCGGCAATACCGGAAATGATGGCGACACCCAAATCCAACAAGGTCGGGCTCAGACGTGCACTGATTTCATGATTCACGCTACTGAGCGGGGTAATCACCGTCAGCAGCGTGCCAAAAAACAGCGCCAATAAAATCCCCACTCCCAGCGTTTTGGCACTTTCGGTCACCAAATCGACATTCTGGCGCAGCACGCCCATCGATAGGGAAATAATCGGCGCCATCAACGGCGCCAGAATCATCGCGCCGATGATAACCGGGGCCGAATTCGCGAACAGCCCCACCGTGGCCAGCAAGGTCGCCAGGACCATCAACACTTTATAGGACTCCGAGGCCTGGGCGTTTTCGCGCAAGGTCAAAAAGACCTCCTTGATTTCCTCCTGATCCGCATGGTGGATCAGGGGAAACGGTCGATTCGCAAGGGCTTTGACCGCTTCGCCTTTCGGCAAACGCGCCACCCGCACCGATTCTTTCATGTCCTTATGGCTGATTTTTTCCGGCAAATGGCTGCTGAGAATCTGCAACGCATCCGGCTCCACCACCACATCCACTTTCTCCGCATTGAAATATTGTCCGTCGATACTGAAATCCAATTGACCGGAACCGGACAGACTGATGCTTTCGGTTTTAATATGCCCCAAATACCCGGCGAGCACACCTTTCGACACCACCCGCTTCGGCAAGACTTTGGTCAGCAGAAAATGCAGTACCTCCGACATGCTTCGCGGTGCCAGTATGACCGCATTCAGCGTGGCTTCGTCCTGCTCGGTTTCCCCCACCACCCGTTTGGTGAACTCACTGGCACTGGGGCGGTACACCACGGAAATGCCCAAAGCCGCGGTGTTGACCACCGTTTCCTTGGCCGTGACCAGTTGATAAGGCAACAGGCACATCTTTTTCAGGCTGAACACCAGCAACAGCAAATTTTTGAGTTTACACCAGAGGCTTTCATCCACCAGCGCCGCCGGTTTCATCATATCGGGATTACCGAGCATCACCGAGTTCAGCACCAGGTGATGGTTGCAATACATCAAATCCGCCGACACCGGCGCTTCCACCGACAGAATGTCTTCCACGGCCTCCGCCGGATTTTTCGGAATCGAGAAACTGCGGTGAATGCGGTTCATTTCCGGGTGCGGAATGAACCCGATGGTCCAGCCCTGCTTAGACGCCAAGGGTAATAATTGATAAAGGGCGTCGTCACTCAGCCAGAACAGCACGGGGGAATCAGGCTGGTAATCGTCCAGTCGCTGGCCGTCATAGGCCACAAACTCACAAGATTCAACCGGCAACAAAGCCTTGATATCCGATTCGAACAACTCCGCCCGCTCGGCATCGTAAAAAATGACGTATTGGTTCACTCAAGCTTCCTTTGCGCGGTTCACTATTGCTCTCGATTCTAATCGACCCCGAAATAAATGCAACTGCCGGATGATTGTCTTTTTTCTTGCGCCATTTATGGGCATAATAATCCCATGCTGAAACCGCTTTCCATTCGTCTCCTTGCCTGCGCCTTCCTAAGCGTTTTACTGTTGCCCGTTCACGCACAACAGCAAACCCTGCCCAAATGGGAAATCGGCTTGGGACCAGGCCTGGTCAGTTATCCGGATTACCCCGGCTCCAAAGAGCAAAACAACCTGATTGTGCCATTTCCATACATCACCTACCGCAGCGACGCCTTTACCATCGACCAGCGCGAAATCAAAAAACCGCTGTACGAATACCGTAACCTGGAATTTGACCTGAGTATTTCCGGCACCATTCCGGTGTCGAGCAAAGACAATAAAGCCCGCGAAGGCATGGACGATCTGGACGGCTCCATCGGCATCGGTCCGGTGGTCAAAGCCCGGTTGTACCGCAATGACCTCAACGAATTCAAATTCGAATGGCCGGTGCGCTGGGTAGTGGCCTCGGACTTCCAGTCCATCCACGAGGAAGGCTTTTTCTCCTCACCCGGCTTCTATTATTATTTTCGACAAGGCTTCAGCGCCCGGGAACGCTTGAAAATCACCCTCGGCGCACGCGCCGATTTCGCCACCGCCCGCAACAACAATTATTTTTACGGCGTGGACGACGATGAAGCCACCGCGGTCCGTCCGGCTTACAAGGCCACCGGCGGCTTCGCCGGCCTGGCGTATGTTTTCAGCCTGAACTGGCACGTCAGTGACTTCTGGCTGGGCGGTTTTTACCGCCTTCGCGACCTCTCGGGCAGCGTTTACGAAAACAGTCCCTTAATGGAAACCACCCGTTCGGAAACCTTCGGCTTCGCCATTACCTGGAACTTCTATCAATCTGACGAAACGGTTCAAGGACTGGAATAAATGAAAACCCTGTTCTTTCCCGCACTGGTACTCACCGCCATCTTGGGCATTTTGCTGTTTGCCGACGGCTGGTTACGGCACGTCGTCCAAACCGCTTCGATTCTATTGTTCCTGTTCATCTACGGCCTCTTCATCCAAAGCTTACGGCCCGGTCAAACGCCTCTGATTACGCGTTACGCCATCTTAATGCAGGCGGATTTGACCCAACGTGATCGACACTATACCCGTGGTGTCACCTGGGCTTGGGTGATTTTATTAACCCTGATTCTACTCACGAAGCTGTGGAGTGGATTATTCGATGGGCGCTGGATACTGCTGGGCCACGACCTCACCGATTACATCGAAGTGGGCTTTTTTCTCGGCTCCACCGCCTTATTCGTTGGCGAACTCTACCTGCGCCGCTGGGTGTTTCCGGAAAAACCGCCGGAAACCCTGTTGCAATTCATCGGCAAAACCTCACAGGTTTCCCTGAAAGACATCTGGCAATTCAAGCCAACAAAATAGCCTCCGAACGGCGTCAACAAGCCTTAAATGATACATGGGTGAGCCATTAAAAACGCCACAAAAACCCCTGAATGCTTTATACTTTTGGCAATTCGTTTTTTGAAAAAGCTCTATGCGTTATCCAATCCAAATTTCCGCTTCAACCCTTGTCTCCGGCATGGGCGTCGGCCTAAAGGCACACCGCCATGCGCTTGAAAATGAGACCACCGGCTTAAAGCTCAATACCCAAACTCTGGAAACCAAACTGGAAACCTTCTACGGGGAAGTGACCGACTTACCGGCCTTACCGCCGCATTTAAGCGATTACGACTGCCGCAATAATCGCCTGGCCTGGCAAGCGTTAATCACCGACGGATTCGCCGAGCAAGTTGCCGAAGTGGCTAACCGCTTCGGCGCACATCGCATCGGTTTGGCACTGGGAACCAGCACTTCGGGTATTTTGGAAACCGAACAGGTATTGGCTTATCGCGAACAAAACGGGCAGTTCTCCGACGATTATCATTATGAAACCACGCATCGCATGAATTCGCTGGCGGATTTCTGCGCCGACGCCCTGTCGCTACAAGGCCCTCGCCTGATTATTTCCACGGCCTGTTCTTCCAGCGCTAAGGTGTTCGCCACCGCTTCGCGCTGGTTGGATCACGATTTGGTCGATGCAGTGCTGGTCGGCGGTGTCGACACCCTGTGCCTGACCACCATCCACGGCTTCAACGCGCTGGGCTTGGTGAGCCACGACATCGTGCGACCATTGGATGCGCGCCGTGACGGCATCAATATCGGCGAAGCCGGCGGCTTTATGTTGTTGGAAAAAGCCTCGAAAACCGCCAGGCCTGGCGAAAACCCCATTCAACTCACCGGCTTTGGCGAAACCAGCGATGCCTATCACATTTCCACACCCCACCCCGACGGCCAGGGCGCACACGACGCCATGGCACAGGCACTGAACATGGCCGGACTTGCGCCCGCAGACATTGACTACCTCAACCTGCACGGCACCGGCACGCCCAGTAACGACCTCGCCGAGTCCAAGGCTGTCAACACCTTGTTTGCTGACAAGACTCCGCTGCTCAGCTCCACCAAAGGGTTCACCGGCCATACGCTCGGCGCGGCGGGCATCACCGAAGCAATTTTCTGCCAACTGGCGCTTGAATCCCAGCAGGCCTGGGCGAATTTGAACTGCGAGCAGCTCGACGGCGCCTTATCGCTGACGCCGGTTTTAAAGACGCAGTCGGCCGAATTACGCCATTGCATGAGCAATTCCTTCGGTTTCGGCGGCAACAATGCCTGCCTGATTTTCAGCCAAACCGACATCGACAAAACCGGAGGGCCGATATGAAAGCGTACATCGAACACATCGGCTTACAAGCGCCCGGCTTGGAAGGTTGGGACGCCTCTCAAACGGTTCTGCTCGGCGACACGCCGTATCAGTCCGAACCCTTGTCAAAATACAGCCCGCAGTTTTTACCTGCCAATGAACGACGCCGCACCACGCCAACCATTAAACTGGCGTTACGCACCGCGGAAGAGACGGTTTCCGGCTATGCACCGGAAGCCATCGCCGCCATGCCAACGCTGTTTGCCTGCGTCGACGGCGACACCGAAATTTCCGCGAAAATGACCAGTGCGATTTTGCAGGACGAGCCGATGATTTCGCCGATTCATTTCCACAATTCGGTGCACAATGCCCCCGCCGGTTACTGGATGATCGGTCAGCACAACCAACAAGCGGCCTCCGCCATTTCCGCCGGGGAATACCAAATCGCCAACAGCTTTATCGAAGCCCTGTCGCAATTGTCGGATACGCATCCGAAAGTACTGCTGGTTGTGTACGATTTACCGATTGACCCGATTATCGAAAGTTACCAACCGGCGATGCAACCTTTTGCGTTCGGTTTGGTGCTATCACATCAACCCAACGACCGGACTCTGGCCGAACTGTCTTTGTCACTCGCACCGGGCCAGGTTCAAGCCGCCAAACACGATTGGTTCGGCGACAATGTCGCAGCCGAGGCTCTGCCGCTGTTGCAACGCCTCGCGCAAAAACAAGCCGGGCAATTCGCTTTTCCGGTGTCGTCACAATTGACGGCCAACCTGACGTTAACCCCGGTTCAACGCGATTGAGATGAGACGGATGAACGACGAGCTCTTTGATTTCGACACCGTGCACCGTCTGATTCCGCATTCGGACAAAATGTGCCTGTGGGAAGCCGTCACCGCATTTGACGACGACAGTGTACAATGCCGCACCACCCGTCATCTTGACCCGGACCATCCGCTGAAACGCGACGGTCGATTGTCGAAACTCCACCTGATTGAATTCGGCGCACAAACCATCGCCATTCACGGCGGTTTAAAGGCGCAAGCCGAAGCCGAAAACACGGCGTCGCCATCTTCAAAAACGCCCAGGCCTGGTTATTTGGCAAGTGTTAAAAACATTACCTTCGGCGACTTCGATCCACAAACCGCCGTGCTGACCGGCCAGGCCACACAGCTCATGGCGGATGACGCCTCAAAACTCTATCAATTCGAACTGCAAGACCAGAACGGCCAAACCGTTTGCAGCGGCCGAGCGCTGGTCATACACCCGGAAGACTGATTTATGGACAAACTCAAACGTGCGCTCATCACCGGCGGCAGCGGCGACATCGGTTCCGCCATCGCCAAACAACTCGCCGAAGACGGTTTTCACGTCATCGTGCACGCCAACCACAATCTGGCCAAAGCCGAGGCCATCGTCGCCGATTTAACCGCACAAAACTGGTCGGCTGAAGCCGTCCAGTTCGACATCACTCAGGCCGACGCCGTGGAGACCGCACTGAATACCCTGTTGGAACAAGGGCCGATTCAAGTCATCGTCAATAACGCCGGCATTCACGACGATGCCGTGATGGCGGGCATGACAGCAGAACAATGGCAGTCGGTCATTGACGTATCTCTGAACGGCTTTTTCAACGTCACCCAACCATTGCTGATGCCGATGATTCGAACCCGCTGGGGCCGCATCATCAATATCGCCTCCATTGCCGGTGTGGCCGGGAACCGCGGCCAAACCAACTACGCTGCGGCCAAAGCCGGCTTGATCGGCGCCAGCAAATCCCTGGCGCTGGAACTGGCCTCACGCAAAATCACCGTCAACGTCATCGCTCCCGGCATTATCGAAGGCGATATGACACAGGATGTGTTCCCGCCGGAGGTCATCAAAAAAGCCGTTCCGATGCAACGCGCCGGGCAACCGGATGACATCGCCCACGCCGTCAGTTACCTGGCTTCCGACAAGGCTGGCTACATCACCAACCAAGTGCTGAATATCAACGGTGGCATGATCTGACATTAACTTTCCAAAACGGATATCAAAGCCCGATCAGATTAAGCAAATATACGAAATTGACTTTACCAAATTCCCTATTAATGGTACTTTAATGGGGTTTTCCATTTTTAGAAACACACCATTTATTGCGATCGATTCAGGAGGATAAACACAAATGAAATCCATGGTTCAAAAACTGATTTTAGGTCTATCGGTACTAGGCTTAGTCGCCACCTTAACGGCTTGTACGGGCCAGTCAATCCGTAATATGGAATCACAACCGGTTCCATCCAACATCAAGACCGCCGAGCAGGTCAAAAAAGCGATTCGTACCGCCGGTGCTGGACTGGGCTGGATTATCAGCGATGACGGTAAGGGCAAACTGAAAGGCACTTTGAACTTGAGAACCCACCAAGCGATTATTTCCATTCCATATTCCGCGAAAGAATACAGCTTGATTTATGTCTCCAGCGTCAACCTAGACTATGATTCGACTAAAGGCACCATCCATAAAAACTACAACAGCTGGATTCAGAACCTGAACAACCGCATCCAAGTGCAGTTGATCGGACTTTAAGGCGTTGGCATGCGCTTAACCTCAAGCGCATCCCAGCAAGGGGTCGATTGGGACGGGCTGCTCATGCTCGTCTTGTCGACCTTATTCATCCTCGCCACCCTTGGCCTTTCCTGGCTTTGGCTCATCTTCAAAACCTACCTAACCGCACAGCAAGCGCCCACACCCTCGCAAATTCAACGCCCGTTAATCGTGTTTGGCAAACAGCTACACCATAACCAAATCGACAACGATTATCGCGCCCGTTTACAGCGTGTGCTCGCCTTGCAGACCGACCAGCCCATTTTTGTGCTCGGCGGCATCACCGCGCCCAATTCGGTGTCCGAAGCCAAGGCCGGCGAAACGTTTTTACGGCACCGCCAACCCAGTCTGGAATCGCAATTGATATTGGAAGAATCCTCCCGCAACACCTTGGAAAACCTGAAACAGGCCCGGCTGTTTTTGGCCCGACAAGACAACCCGCTTCAAGTCGACTTGTTGTCCAATCGCTATCACCTTTACCGCTGTCAGGCACTGGCGAAGGGACTAGGGTTCGACGTCACCTTGGTGGCCGCCGAAGACCGTTTTGACGGCCACTGGACAAACTGTTATAAAATTTTCATGGAAGCTTTTTTCAGCCATTGGTATCATACCGGCGCACGGGTCAGCCGATGGCTTAACAACAAACGCATGCTTGCCAAAATTCACTGAGTTCTATGACACCTTCCACTTTCGCCATTTTGATTCCCGCTTACAACGAAGCCTTGACCATCACCGATGTCATTGATTCCGCACTGGCCATCACCCCGAACGTTCTGGTCGTCAACGACGCTTCCCAAGACAATACCGCCGAACTGGTTCGCCAAACCCCGGCTTTGCTGTTGGAGCACGAACACAATCGCGGCAAGGCCAGTGCCTTATTGACCGGCTTCGCCAAAGCGACTGAGCTCGGCATGGAGTGCGTTATTACGTTGGACGGTGACGGCCAACATGACCCGCAACAAATCCCGCAATTGCTCGCCGCATTTGCAGAAGCCCCCCAAAACATGGTCATTGCCGCCCGTTTGCAAAACCGTGAAAATGCCCCCAAAGCTCGCCTGATGGCCAATAAAATCGCCGACTTCTGGGTCAGCTGGGCGGCTTCCAGCCCAATTGCCGACAGTCAATCCGGTTTCCGGCTCTATCCCATTGATTTAATCCGCAACCTGAAAACCAATGCCGTCAACCCTTCCGGCTTTGTCTTTGAAAGTGAAGTGTTGATTGATGCTTCCGCCGCCGGATTTGGCTTCACCTTCGTGCCCATCGCCTCCTGTTATCCGGAAGAACGCCGAGCCAGCCATTTCCGGCCGGGTTTCGACATCACCCAAATCACTTTGATGGTGGCCGGTAAACTGCTCCGCAAAGGTCTAAACCTGCCAGGCCTGGTCAAATCTCTGACAAAACGGCCTCATATCGCCCACCCGGACGCATAGAAAACCACCCCCGCCAAGCGCGGAATGGCCGGGCGGTTTTTTTCAAAAAACCTTCATTTCAAGGTAAAATAACCCCATTATTAAATTATTTTATAAAAGCCCGCATGCCGAAAAAAATTCTGATTCTGGGATACAGTCAAACCGGCCAACTCAACGCCGTTTTGGACGCCATTGAGCAGCCGCTTTCCGACAGCGAGGCCGTGACCGTTTCGCGCCGTGCGCTCTCGCCGAAGCAGCCTTATCCATTTCCCTGGTCGTTTTTCCAGTTTTTCGACATTTTTCCGGAATGCGTCTATCTGGACGCCCCCGACAATCAACCACTCGACTTGGACGAAAGCTACGATCTGGTGATTCTCGGTTACCAGCCTTGGTTTTTATCGCCGTCCCTGCCGACCACCGCGTTTCTCAAATCGGAACAGGGTCAGGCCATCTTGAAAGACACCCCGGTCATCACCGTCATCGGTTGCCGCAATATGTGGGGTCAGGCGCAATTGAAAGTCAAAGCTTTGCTGGCCGCCGCCGGTGCCAAACTCATCGATAATGTGGTGCTGACCGACCAGGGATCGTCTCTGGCCACCTTCATCACTACGCCAGTCTGGCTGCTGACCGGTCGTAAAAGCGGCGTTCTCAATTTGCCCGATGCCGGCATTGCCCCCGACGAAATCCGCCAGGCCTGCCGTTTCGGATACGCCATTCGTCAAACGCTGGAAACCCAGGACGTCATCACCGACGCGCCCATGCTGACCGGGCTGGAAGCGGTGAAAGCCGATGCCAGCCTGTTACAGTCGGAAAAAATCGGCGCCCGCAGTTTTCACATCTGGGGCAAACTGTTGCGCGCCGTCGGCCCCGGCGGAAGCTGGCAACGGAAACCTGTTCTGGTGATTTACATTCTGTTTTTGGTGCTGATGATCATCACGGTGGTGCCCCTCACGATGCTTCTGCGCAAGCTGTTCAAACCGTTATTGAAAAATCGCCTGGATCGGCTTGAAGCCGACTTTGAAACGCCGTCCGGCTCCGGCTCCGAGCGCTTGAAGGATTTTCCATGTCCCTAGCGCCCCAGACATCGAATGCCCGGCCGGAAGCCTACATCACCCTGACCGCCGCCGAAATGCCCAATGCGCCGGTCGATAACGACCACATTGAATCCGTGCTCGGCATGATCAACGGCAAGCCGTCCCGTGCCAAACGCATTATTCTGCGCAACAACGGCATTCAATCCCGTCATTACGTTTTGGACCCCAACACTCAGGAACCGGTTTGCAACAACGCGCAACTCACCGCGCAGGCCGTTCGCAACTTGTTTCCCTCCAAGCACGAATTGAATCAAATCGACTTACTGGCGTGCGGCACCACCATGCCCGATCAAATCGCGCCCGGTCATGCAGTGATGGTACATGGCGAACTGGCCTGCCCGCCTTGTGAAACCGTGTCCACCGCCAGCATTTGCATCAGCGGCTTGATGGCCTTGAAATACGCTTATCTGGCCGTGCGCAACGGCGACAGCCACAAAGCCGTCGCCACCGGTTCGGAAACCGCTTCCATTCTATTGCGTGCCCGCAATTACGAAGCCGAAACTCAGGCCAAACTGGAACAACTTGAAGCCCGCCCCGAAATCGGTTTCGACAAGGATTTCCTGCGCTGGATGCTGTCGGATGGGGCCGGCGCTGTCTGCATCGAACCGCAACCGCGCGCCGACGCCGTCAGCTTGAAAATTCACTGGATCAAAACCCTGTCCTACGCCAACGAATTGGAAACCTGCATGTACGCCGGTGCCACCAAGCAGGCTAACGGAGATTTGATTGGCTGGAACCGTTATGACGGCGCCACTTTGATGCAAGAAAGTGTGCTGGCCATCAAGCAGGACGTCAAACTCCTCAACGACAATATCGTGCCTTACGCCATCACCAAAACCCTCGATACGCTGGTCGCGGAAACCGGGTTGCAAGCCGACGACATCGATTATTTCCTGCCACACATCTCGTCGATGTATTTTTACCACAAGGTCGCCGATGCCTTGGGGGACATGCATTTCGTCATTCCGCAGGAAAAATGGTTCACGAATCTGACCACCAAAGGCAACACCGGCTCGGCCTCAATTTTCATCATGCTGGACGAACTGGTCAAATCCGGCCGCTTGAAAAGTGGCAACAAGCTGCTCTGCTTCGTACCGGAAAGCGGCCGCTTCTCCAGCGGATTCATGTTGCTGGAAGTCGTTTAACCTCGCCAGGAGCATCTATGAAAATCGATGAAGTGCCCCAACAAGCAGACGACATCTACGAAGGCGAAACCAAAGTGGTCTACGCCGTCGGCCGGGACGGCAAACTGGCCACCGCGTCCACCCAAGGCTGGGAAGCCGAAATCGAGGCCTTGAAAGATGCGGTCGATGAAATCGAACAGCAGGCTCGTGAGGCTTGGCAGCGCGCCCGAAACGGCGACACCTCCCCGCTTGAATACCACATGCTTCATCAACGCTTGGATGTGCCGATGCTGGCGCAGGCGATGGGCAAATTCCAATGGCAAATCCGACGGCACTTCAAACCCAACGTTTTTAACCATCTGTCGGACAAGCGCCTGCAACAATATGCCAAAGTCATGGGACTGTCCGTCGAGGCTTTGAAGCGCCTGCCGGACACTCTTGAAACCGGCGAGCCCCAACCTTAACTTTTTCCAAAAACCGATTTTTTATGCCTGATTTATCTCAATTCCAACATCAACAAGCCGCCCACTGCGAAACCGGCGCCGCCGCCGGTTTATTCCGCGCCCACGGGCTCGATTTATCCGAAGCGATGGTCTTCGGTCTGGCCAGCGGCTTGACCTATGCGTATCTGCCGTTCGTCAAAATCAACGGTTTGCCGTTGATGGCCTATCGCATGCCGCCACGCATGATTTTAAAGATGTTGTCCTGGCGCATCAAAGGCTTGAAGATTCGCTTTAAAACCTTCAAAAACGAAGCCGACGGCCAAGCCTTTCTCGACCAAAAACTGGCCGAAGGCGAATTGGTCGGTTGTCAGACCTCGGTATTCTTCCTGCCCTATTTCCCGAAAGAAATGCGGTTTCATTTCAATGCCCACAACCTGTTGGTTTTCGGACAAGAAACCGTGGACGGCGAATCGCAATATCACATCAGCGACCCGGTGTTTTCACACACCGTCACCACCGATGCCGCCAGCCTGAGCGAAGCACGCTTCGCCAAAGGCGCACTGGCGCCGAACGGCCGTTTGTATTACTTCGAGTCGGTGCCGGAGAGCATCGATTACGACACCTTGATTCCCAAAGCGATTCGCTTTACCGGCAAGGCCAACGGCAAACGTAACATCACGCCGATTTCCGGTGTGGGCGGCATGAAACTGGTGGCGAAACGCATCGAAAAATTGGAAAAGGACAGCAAACGTTACCGCCAGCTGTTTCTCGGCCACATCGTACGGATGCAAGAAGAAATCGGCACCGGCGGCGCGGGTTTCCGCTATATGTACGCCGCCTTTTTGCAGGAAGCCGCCGAGAAACTCCAGCGCCCAGAATTGAATGAATGGGCCGAGGCTTTTGTCGCCACCGGTGATGAATGGCGCGAATTCGCCTTGTTGTGCGCCCGCATCAGCAAAGGGCGCGGAAATCACACCTTAAAAGAAGCCGCCGATTTCCTACGCCGCATTGCCGACCAAGAACTGGTGCTCTACAATCAAATGGCGAAATTCAAATAACATTCAAGTAACCCAAAATCCTCCAGGCCTGGCGGTTTTCAGGGGATTTCACCACGGATAGCACTTTTGGCTTAAAACCGTCATAATGGAAAGCTTCCATTTTCGGATCGGGACTTGGTCATGACATTGCAACTGACGTTCGATATCTGGCTGGCGATGGGCGCGGTATTACTCATCATGGCGTTGATGCCCAGCCTCAGCGTGCTGCTGGTCACCAGTCGCAGCAGCCTGTTCGGGGTGCGTCATGGCTTGGCGACGGCCGCCGGCATTGTCAGCGCCGACCTGCTGTTCACACTGGTGGCGCTTTTCGGGTTGAAATGGCTGGCAGACCACTTTGAGCCCGGCTTTAGGTTGTTGACATATCTCGGCGGCGGCTACCTCATCTGGCTCGGTGTGCAATTGCTGCGCCGTCCCCCGGAACAGAAACCGGTGACGCAAACCACCCACGCCACCCTCTCCGCCAGTTTTGGATTAGGCTTATTGTTTACCCTCGGCGACCAAAAAGCCATACTGTTCTATTTCGGGTTTTTCCCTGCTTTCATCCCCATGGAACAACTCGGAACCGGCGACATCTTATTGATTCTATTCCTCACACTGGTGACCGTCGGCGGAGCCAAGACCCTGTATGCCGTCAGTGCGGCGCAAGCAACGATATTGCTTCGCCCTCGCCGTCAAGATTTGATTCGACGCATCGCCGCCAGCGTGTTTCTCGTCATCGGCGTATACCTCATTATCACCACCACATTGGAGTGGCGATGACGGTATCGCAACGCATTTTGGACGCTTGGGACAACAATGCCCAGGCCTGGGCCAAAACCGTACGGGAAAACGCCCTGGCTCAACACCCCAGAAGGGCCGACTGGTGATTCAAACTCTGTATTCGGACGCGCCAACGAGCGAATGGAACACCGATGATTAGGCCGCTTTACCAGACAGAAACCGAATCGCATCGGTGATTTTCGTGTTGAAAACAGGCGATAGCCACCCTCAATGATCCGGCTGGGTCAGGCGTTTTTGCAAACGCCAATAGGCCGCTAAAAAGAACACCAGCGCCAGGCCGAGCAGTTGCAGGATATAGGGCCATACCGATTGGAAATCCCCCTGACGTAACAGAATTTCCAAAAAGGCTTCCAACCCCCAGTTCATCGGTGAAAAAGCGGCGAGCTTTTGCATGGCGTCCGGCATCACGAACACCGGCACCATCACGCCGCCCATGGCGCCCATCAGCAAATTACTGACGCCGCCGACGGTTGAAGCCTGTTCGTGGGTTTTCACCCAAACTGCAATCAACAACGCAAAACTGATAGCGGTCAAACTCAACGCCAACGACACCGGCAACAATAACCAGGCATTGCTGCTCAATTGCAGCGCTTCTCCGCCCAATAACGGCACCAAAAATACGCCCGTGAGAAACATTAGCCCTGTTTGCAGCAAATTAATCAACATATAAGGCAACAGCTTCCCTAACAGAATCCATTGTTTGGCAATCGGAAAGGTATTGAGCCGTTCCAGCGTCCCGTTGTTCAATTCCACCAACAAGGTCGCCGAAAACGGAATCACAATAAAGAACATCGCGAACACCAACCAGGCGGGCACACTTTGTTGCACCGAGGTCGGCGTCACTTGGGTCGTGCCATAGGACAAATTGTCTTCGCTCAACACGGTCGGCCCCAGAAATTTGCGGATATCCAACTCCGGCACCTCTTGCTGACGGCTCGCCGAGCGGGAACCGGCTGCGAAGGTCACGGCAATTTTCTTTTCCACCAATTTGCGCATCAACGCCGCTTTCAACAAGGAACGGGCATAACTCGGCGCCACCGGAGAATAGTCGATTTGAATCGGTGTCTGAATCGGCTCGCCGCGTTTAAGCTTTTTCACCAGATCGGTCGGCACCTGTATCAAGGCCAAGCGCTCCCCGCTCAACGTCGCTTGCCGGGCATCGGCGATGGCTTGCGGGCTGTTTTCAATCGGCAGGACATCAAAACTTTCCAGATTCAGAAAGTCGTTCTGCCAGGCCTGGGAGATGTTGTCGTCGAACACCGCAAAGATTTTCAATCCACCGGATGCAGAAGCGGCCGAGTTTTTGGCGCCCGTGGCCTGTTTGTCGGAAAACACTTCCTGCAAACTCATCGACATCATGACCACAAACACCACCGGCATCAAAAACAGCACCAATAAGGCATAGACATCCCGCAAAATCAAACGGGCTTCTTTCTGCAATAAGGCCTTAAACATGGCTCACATCCTCAAGCGTCACATCCGACTGCGAAGCGTGTTTCAAGGCTGCCAACACGTCCGGTTGCACAGATTCGAAAAACAGCGTCTCCATATCCAGCGGTTGCATCGACAAGCGTTGCAGTTTCGCGCCCGGCAGGTGGTTTAAAAACGCCATCACTTGCCGGTCAATCAACGCCAAATCGGTGTCGGACGGCAATCGCCCGGACACCTTATTTCCGTCAACTATAAACCCGTTTTGTTGGCAAAAGTCGTCAAAAGCAGGCAAATGATTTAAATTTGACCAGTCCTGGTCGATTTCGACTTCCAGCTTGACCCCGCTTTCTCGCCGCCAGGCATCCAATTCTCCCTGGAAACGCACTTCACCTTGATGCAACAACGCCACCTGGTCGCACAGCAATTCGATTTCCTGCATGTGGTGCGAGGTATAGACAATCGCGACACCTTGGTCGCGCAATTGACGAATCGCCTTGAGAATGAAATCACGGGAAATGGGGTCGATACCCACCGTCGGTTCGTCGAGAAACAACAGTTTCGGGCGATTGACCAAACCGATGGCCAGATTCAAGCGGCGCTTCAGGCCACCGGACAACCGGTCGGCGGTTTGCTGGCGGTGCGCTTCCAGCTGACAAAACGCGATGGCGTCCTCGACACGTTGCGTCCGTTCCCCCAAATCCGCCCGCAAGTCGGCAAAAAACTGCAGGTTTTCCAGCACCGTCAGGGTCGGGTAAAACGCATAGCCTTGCGGCACCAACGCAATCTGTCTCAGGATATCCGTGCGATGCGTCGCATAATCCAACCCCAGCACCGTCAAGTCGCCGGATTGCTTTTTAAGCTGACCAGTCAGCAAACCAATCAAGGTGCTTTTGCCGGCACCGTTGATGCCCAACAAGCCCAAAATACCGCTTGGTTTCATCTGCAAGTCGAGCGCTTTCAGCACCGGTTGACCGGGTTGGTATTGGTAGGAAAGGTCTTGGATGTCGAGGGTGTTCACGAGGTGAAAAGGGTTCCGGTGAAAATTCCACAAACTTTCTCACAAAAGCGCTGGAAACACAACCGATTGGCGGTTTTTTTGATAGACTTAACGCTTCTCGTTCGCTTGCAAAGGAAACAGGTTTGAAACACTGTGATGTCTTCATTATCGGGGGTGGTCCGGCCGGCTCCATCGCCGCCGCGAAATTGGTCCAAGCCGGTTATGACGTCAAGCTGGTGGAGCGCCAGGTCTTCCCGCGTTTTGTCATCGGCGAATCCTTGTTGCCACGCTGCAACCAACTGCTGAACGACGCCAATATGCTCGACAGCATCGAAGCGGCCGGCTTCCAATTCAAAGGCGGTGTCGCCTTCCAGACCGGCCGGGAATTCGAGATTTTCCATTTCGACAACAACCTCGGCGAACCCTTCAACAGCTCCTTTCAAGTGAAACGCGAGCTCTTCGACCATGAACTGTTGAAAGACGCGGAACGCAAAGGCGCGGATGTGGAATTCGAATCCGAAGTCACCGCTTACGACCCGGACGCCAACATCGTCACCGTCAAAACCAAACAAGGCGACATCGAAACCTATCAGGCGAAAAAAGTCATCGACGCCTCCGGCTATGGCCGTGTTTTGCCTCGTTTACTGAATCTGGACGCCAAACCGAAACTGGCCCTGAGACGCGCCACCTTCTGCCGAGTCCAGAATGACGTGCGCCCCACCGACGGCACCGACGGCTACATTTACGTCGATGTGTACGGCGACAACGACGCCTGGATTTGGAACATTCCGTTTAACGACGGCATCACCTCGGTCGGCATCGTCTGTACCGAAGCATTTTTCCAATCGTTCAATATGACCGACGACGCTTTTTGGGATCACATTGTCCACACTCATCCGTGCGCCAAAGAACGCTACAAAAATGCCACCAAAATCAATGACGTCGGTTCTTTGAGCGGTTATTCGGCCGCGGTGAAAAAACTGTACGGCGATAACTTCGTCTTGGTCGGCAACGCCTCCGAATTCCTTGACCCGGTTTTCAGCTCCGGCGTGACCTTGGCCTTGGAATCCGGGTCGGTTGCCGCGGATTTAACGCTGCGAGAATTGCAGGGCGACACCGTGGACTGGCAAACCGAATATGAAGATTACATGATGCGCGGCATCAATGTGTTTCGCGAATTCGTGGAATCCTGGTACGACGGCCGTCTGCAAACGATTTTCTTCACCGAGCACAAAGACGAACGCATCAAGCAATCCATCACCTCGGTTCTGAGCGGTTACGTCTGGAACCCGAAAAACTATTTCGTCAAATCGCCCACCGCCGCCGTGAATACACTGGTAGCCATGATTGAGAGTTCCAAACAACCTGTTTAAAGTGCTTCCCCAGACTCGGTTCGACTTCTGAATCAGGCGAGGTTACTTCAAGACCTTTGCGCGAGTCAGGGCGCGAGATAAAAAAGCGGGAAAATGGGCGAATTCAAGGCAAAAAACGCAGGTAATAGCCTTAGCTATTGCCAAGTTTTTTAACGCAGAAGCCGTGCATTTTAACCTTTTTTAGCCGTGTCATTGGCTCGTGCACAGGTCTTATCACACCCGATTCTGCCAACGCGCCAGCAGATACACCCAGATGACGCCGACAACCAAGGTTTGGCCGATGGCGACCAGAATCGGGATGGACGTCCACAGCAAACAACCGAACGTCAGAATCGTGGTCATCAATGCAATCGTGACCGACGACATGGCATCATCCCGTTGAGGCACTTCCTGCGAAGCTTGGGCCTGTTGACGTGCTTGGCGTGCGAACAGGCTGTAATCCAAACCGATCGCCACCACCAGAAAACCGGCCAGTAAATGGAACACCGTCACCGCTTGCCCGAACACCGTCAAGGTCGCCAAACTCAAGCCCAGCCCGAACACCACCGGCAGTAAAATCTGCCAGGCCTGGGCAAAATTCGCGGTGGCCAGCCGGAGCCCCAATACAAACACCAGCAACAATCCGAACAATCCCCACGCCAGTTCCCAACGTAACTGTGTCACCGACTCCGCCACCAGCGACCGCTGATTGAAATATAAAGTGTCCTGCGCGTCACACCAGTCCGCCAAACTCGCTGGCTGAGTCACGCCTTGCAATAGGATTTTGCCAACCACACCGTTCGCCGTCTCGGTGACCAGGGTCGGCAACAAAGCCTGCTGCCAATCCAGCGCCAGGGTTTCAAATCGCGGCCAATCCAACGGTGGCAAAGTCGAAGACGATTCCACACTTTGCACAAACGACTGGAAATGTTTGGGCTGTAACGGGGTGTCGCTTTGTGTCAAAACCGAATTCAGCGCATCGGCCGACGGCAAGGCCGAAAGGCGTTGTGCTTGTCGTTGCACACTCGGCAACCAATCGGACAGGCCCAACCAGCCTTGAATGATGCCGTCCGTTTTCAACTGCGCCAAACCGGCCGACAAGGCTTCCTGCCGTTGCAATAAGGTTTGCATGGAGTCGGCTGACACCAGTAAAAACTGGCTGGCTTCCGGCTGACGAAATGCCTGTCGCAAATCGCCGTCCTGTTGCAATAAGCTGGGCGGTACCGGACTCAAACTGACCAAGTCGTCCTGCCACACGATGGGTTTCCACCACAGCACCGCGAGAACCAAAGCGGTCAACCCCATCCATTTCCAGCCATCGCGAACGGTTGCAAGAGCCGGATCCGTATCGGCCATTTTCACAGCCGTTGGAATGGACGTCACCGGCGACAGCACCCATAGAATGAAACGGGTCATGCCCAACGCCGTCAGAAGCCCGACGGCGGCAAACAATCCCATCTGCTGCACTCCGGGAATGCCCAGCCACATCAAACTGCCCAAGCCGACCAGGCTACTCAAGGCGCCCAAACGAATCACCGGCCAATTTCGCCAGGCCTGCTGCGGCGATTGTCGGAGCGCCGCTAGAGCATGAATCGGGTAATCCACCGCCACGCCAATCAAGACCACGCCCAAGGCCAGCGTCATCGCTTCAATGGATCCAAACACGGTTTGCACCGCCAGCGTAGCAAGCAAGGTGCCCGTCGCCAAAGGCACAAAACTCAGGAACACCCAAAGCGGACGACGAAACCTCCAAAACAGAAAGCCCAATACCAACAAGGTCGCGATGACGGACAGCCATTTGACGTCCTGTTCAATGTCGTAGCGCGCCTGTTGGGCAATCCAGGCCACATTGGACACAGCGAGTTTCACGCCCGGCCTATCCGCTTCGGGAACACCCGCTTTCGCTAAGGCCGCTCGCAAAACCGGTTCGACCACTTGCAAATGGCTGGCCAGAACCGCCGGTTTGAATGTCACCAGAAACAGCAATTGTATGAATTCAGGTTGTTCGTCAGAGGAAGGGCTCGTTTCACCCCAAACGCCAGCCACCGACGGCACCGCCTGCTGAAAACGGGATTGCCCCAAATAACCGAACCATTGCTGGGTCGGATCACTGAGGGCGGTGGCTTTATCCAACACCAATCCCATTTGCCAGGCTTGCCACAAATCGTCCAGCCGTGACGGTAAGGTTTTCAGGTCAAAATCGGTCAGAAGGTAACGGTATTCCCGTAAAGGCGCTTGGTTCCAGGCGGAGACGGACGACGGAGCATTCCGAACCCCCGCCACCCAAGACTGATCCCGTAACGCCGTGGCCAACGTCTGACTGATGGCGGCCGCGTCATTTGGGGTGACATTCACACTCAACGGCAGTTGAACCGACACCATTAACGGTTGCTGCGAGCGGTCTTGGTTGAGGGATTGTTTCAGGGAATCGAACAACACCGCTTGGTCGGTGGTTTCGGCCGGCGGGAAGAAGGCGGTCAGTTGATTTTGCAGGGTCAGTTTCGGCAGACTCCAAGCGGCCAGCGCACCGAAGACCAGCACCACGACCAGCAAAACGCCATAACGCGACCGCTGCGCCATCCGTTATGGCTCCATGCGATAACGCCGCCAGTCACCGTTGGCGAAATTCAATTGAATGGTTTGCACCTGGGCTTTTTGATGCTGCCAAACACCCGATACGATGATGTCATGCGTGGTGAGAACCACATTGGCTTTCGGCTGATAAGTCAGTTGCCAACCGTCTTGAGGTAGGGATTGATAGCGCACATCATACAAATCTTCCAGCGCTTGCGGGCGACCGGATAACAAGGCTTGTAGCGGGTTCAAAAACGCCTGAATGTCCGGCACCTGCGCCAACGGCATCTGCCAGTGCTTGTCGGGAAAATCGACCTTGACCGAATCGCCGATCATCGACAAGCGGCCTTGAATGGGTTGATGATACGCCAATGAAAAATGCTGTGGATTCCGATAATGAAAGGTGCCTTGATAATCGCTGGTAACATCCAGCAAGGTATCGTGCCGGGCCTCGACAAAATCCTGTGTTTCCGGGGTTTTGGCCCAGGCCTGGTAGATTTTGGCCTTTTCCGCTTGACCCGCTTGGCCCGCTTGAGTCGCCGTATCGGCGAATGCATGACTCGCGAACAATAACCCAACCGCTATCATTGAGATAAGCCATTTTAAACCGCTCAAGCCATTCACTTTGAAGCGTCCTCGTCGTCCAGCCAATAATGGTAAAAATTGAACCAATTGTACGGCGACTGACGACACTGCCGCGCCACTTCGTCCATATAGGCTTGTGCCATTTCCTGTAAACTGGCACCCGGCTCAAACGTCAGTGCATCACTGTAGACATGATAACGATTGCCACCTTCAAAGCGGCCAAAGAAAACCGTCACCGGAATATCAAAACGTTTTGCCAGTTTGAAACCGGCAATCGGAATCAGCATCTCATCGTCGAAAAAGCGTACCTTGACCGTGGCTTCCTGCCCGACCGGACGGTCTTTCAAAATCGCCACCGATTGCTCGGATTCAATGGTGTCGTGAATGTCAAAAATGGTTTGCAGGCCATTGTATGGAATCACCATGGTTTCCATTTCCGGGTTCAGCTCGTTCAGGAGTTTGACGATGGTTTCGTTTTGATCCACCTTCAACACCACCTTGATTTTGATGTCGTATAAATCCGACGACAAGGCGCGAATGGCATCCAGACTGCCGAAATGGGCACCGAAATACAATTGCGCCGGATTCTTTTTCATCGACGCCTGCCAGGCTTCAAGATTGGTGTACGCCACCTCAAAGGACTCAATGCGATTGGTCAGAAAGTAAACCCGATCCAGAATGGTGGTGGCGAACCAAAGAAAGTGCTTGTAGGTGTCCCAAAATCCGGCGGGACGCTCCAATACTTGATTCAGATAATGGCGCGAAGCAGCCTTCTGCTTGCCGGAAATCGGCATATAAAACAGGATAATCGGGTGCAACAGTGGCTTGACCAGCCAACGCGGGAACAGCAACGCCAAGCCGCGAATCAGCTTCAGCCAGAAGCCGGAAGTGCGCTCTTTTTGCTGTGTCCAATCGGTTAGTTTCGGTGACGTCATCGTATCCCGTCCTGTCCCTCTTGTGCTTGAACGGCCGCTCGGTTGCGCAAAACCAATTGACCCGTCGCCGCGGGAATCGCTTCCTCGCTTAATGCCAATTTAAACCGGGCCTTAAGCGTTTCCGCATCGACGTTACCCGTCCATTCAATCTGCAAATCAACCGCTTGTTCCGGCCGCACCAGATGGGTGAATTTGGCCTGTGGAAGCTTAACGATGTCATATTCCGGATAATGTGAAACCAAAACCTGTTCCACCGCCTCCAGCAACACCACCCCCGGCACCACCGGATTGCCCGGAAAGTGGCCGGGCAAGCTCGGATGATCCGCCGGGATGGTAAAGGTTTCTGAAATCGGTTCAAGCACGGACATTTGGGGATTCGGTTCCTGTTTGCGTTGCGTTTTGTTTCGCCAAGTCGCTCAACTGTTGAAACTGTATTTTACCTAACTCGTTGCGCGGAATCTGCTCGACAAAATGAATCGGTCTGGGCAAAAACACCGCATCCATGTCCTGTGCCAACGCCTGTTTGATGTCATGCGCGTTCAGATCGGACACCACAAACGCCTGCAGGCGTTCACCGTTCGGTGCTTGCCAAAACAGCCCGTCGGAAACGCCGTCAATGGCTTGCAGCTTCTGGTTCAAATACGCCAGGGAACTGCGTTTCCCCGCCACTTTCACCACATCGGAGCGCCGTCCCAAGAGTCGAAACCGATTCGGTTGGCCCGGAATCAATTCGAACTGGTCATGCAACGGATGGCTTTCCGCCAAAGGTGCGATGTTCACCTCACACACCGACAGAGACTCTTCACACAACAGGAAATTGTCATCGTACAGCGTCCAAGCGTCACCCGCCAATGTTTCACGTGAAGCAATGGAGGCGGTCTCCGTACTGCCGAACACCTCGAACACCCGCGCGTGGAGCGTATCGCTGACCTGCTGAGCCAAGGCTTGCTCCAACGGAGCGGTGGCCGACAAAACCCGCAACGGCAATTGCGGCCAGTCCACATCAAACGGCATCAGTTTTTTCAAATGTAAGGGCGTGGAAGCCAGCAACACCGGTCCAGATTGCGCGGCCAATACGGCCCGTATATCTTCGGCGAAAATCGGTCGCCCGATCCAGATGGATTGTTTGGAAAACAATGGCCAGAAAATCGTGGTTTCCAGGCCGAACATATGCTGACTCGGCACCGTGGCCACCACGCACCCGGGCCGGTTCAATTCAAAGCGGGCAATGGCCTGTTGTGCCAGCAACGCCATTTGACGCCAGGTTTTCACCACCCGTTTCGGTTGACCGGTAGAACCGGACGTGTACAACCAGATATCACTGTTCAACACCCTGTCCCAAAGCGGCTGTAAGACGGCTTCATCGACCCAATTGTTCTTGTCCGTCGATAAAAACGATTCCGGCGTCGGCCCGGTTTCCGGTTCCTCTTGCTCGCTGAAACGTTGCACTGTTTGCGCTTGCGACGTTTCCAGCTCGGCGGTTAATTCGGTTAGGGTATTGGTGGCGACATTGGGTGGTAAAACGGTTTTGCCACCCCGCATGGCCACCGCCAGCATCACCATCAAAAACACATCGCGGCGGGCATAAAGATTCAGGACAACGGGCGCGTCCGGAAGAGTTTCACTGAAACGATAGGCGGCCGAGAACAATTGATGGCGGGAGACGTTTTCGCCCTCTGAAAGCAGAAAAGGGTCGCTTGACAGCAACCCTTTTAATGGTAAGTCCACCGAGTGGCCGGCCATGAATCAGGCCTGTTTGTTGGCTTGAACGAATTCGGATAAGGCCGCAATCGAAGCAAACACGTCCCCGACGTTCTGATCACCGGATTTGATTTTAATGCCGTAACGCTTGTTCAATTCCAACGAGATTTCCAGCGCATCGATGGAGTCCAAGCCCAGACCGTCATTGAAAATCGGTTCATTCGGATCGATTTCATCCACGGTCACATCTTCCAGGTTGACGGCCTCAATAATCATTTCTGCAATTTCGGTTTGCTCAGGTGTCATGTGTTTTTCCAATTTTGTCGGTTTTTTAAGCAATGCTTAACGATATTTTCTGAATTCAAAATCAGCGCAAATTATATCAGCCTTCCTTTTTCAATGGTTATAAAACCCCAGAAAAATCGTCAAAAAACTTACTCTCCAAATGTCATTTGTTCGATTTTACGACGGTCACGCTTGGTCGGCCGCCCCTTGCCTCTTTCGCGATACCCGGCCAAGGCCATTTGCGGCGGTGGCGTTTTTTGATTCAGCATTTCGTGATCAATGCGATACAACGTTTCCGCCACTTGCGCGGAGCCACGCTTATCCGACACCTGCAACACCGTCACCTCGACCTTGCGATGCGGTTGGGTGATTTTCAGAACATCGCCTTCGGACACCGTTTTGCTGGGTTTGGGCTTACTGCCGTTCAACTCGATCTTGCCGCCTTTTACCGCATCCAGCGCCACGCCGCGCGTTTTGAAAAAACGCGCCGCCCACAACCACTTGTCGACCCGAACCTTTTCCATAATCAGCTGCCTTCAAGGTTCAACCAATCTCGCGGGGCCAGATATTCATACAGTTTGGCTTCTTCCGTGCCCGGCTCCGGGTGATAATCGTATTTCCAGGTCGCCAACGGCGGCATCGACATCAGAATCGACTCGGTACGGCCGCCAGTCTGCAGACCGAAAATGGTGCCGCGGTCGAAGGCCAAGTTGAATTCGGCATAACGGCCACGACGATATAATTGGAAGTCGCGTTGACGATCCCCGTACGGCACCGATTTACGACGCGCCACAATAGGACGATAGGCTTCAATGTAATGATTTCCGACCGACTGCATAAAACGGAAGCAGGTCTCGAAGTCCCAACCGAAAGTGCTTTCATTTAAATCGTCATAGAACAACCCGCCAACACCGCGGGTTTCATTACGGTGTTTCAGGAAAAAGTATTCATCACACCAGTCTTTATACTTGCTGTAAATCTCATCACCGAACGGATCGCAAGCCGCTTTGGACTGTAAATGCCAATGCACAACGTCATCGTCAAACGGGTAATACGGCGTCAAATCAAAGCCACCGCCAAACCACCAGACCGGCTCTTCGCCGTCTTTTTCCGCCACAAACAAACGTACATTGGCGTGCGATGTCGGGACATAAGGGTTACGCGGATGAATGACCAAGGACACCCCCAGCGCTTGAAAGGAACGGCCCGCCAGTTCCGGGCGGTGCGCGGTGGCCGAGGCCGGTAAGGTTTTGCCGCGCACATGGGAAAAGTTCACGCCCCCTTTTTCAATGACATCACCGCCTTCCAACACCCGGCTGATACCGCCGCCCGTCAAGCCCATCTCACCGTGGTCTGGCTCTCTTTCCCATTGATCGACAATGAAATCTTTGGAGCCGTCTTCCGCCGCCAGTTGTCGGCAAATATCGGCTTGCAGATCGAGCAGGTAAGTCTTAACGGCTTCGATGTCCACGTGATTCGGTTGTGTGTCTGACATAAACATTCCTTCATTCGTTGGGAGCGATTCAGGCGCTATTTTATAGAAAAAGCCCCGCCACTTCTTTAAAATATCCATTTCATCGGATTGGAAAAAGCGCATGAAAAAACAATATTTTTGGATCTTCCCCTTACTGATACTGACTTTGCTCAGCCTTATCGGTTGCAGCGCCCAGACCACCAAACAGGGGTCGGTCGGCATTGAACGCGAACAAATGCTGTTGGTTTCCGAGCAAGAAATGCAAAAGGGGGCGGATCAAGCCTATCGCGAAGTGCTGGCCGAAGCCAAGAAAAACCATGCGCTCAACACCGACCCTAAAGAGCTGAAGCGTTTACGAACCATTGCAAGTCGCTTGGTTCCGCAAACCAAAGTCTACCGAGAAGATGCGCCTGACTGGCATTGGGAAGTCAATTTACTGAAATCCGACGAGCTGAACGCCTGGTGTATGCCGGGCGGGAAAATCGCCTTTTACACCGGCATTATTGACACGCTGCAACTGACTGATGACGAAATCGCCGCCATTATGGGGCATGAGATGGCCCATGCTTTACGCGAACACAGCCGGGAACGCGCCTCTCAACAAATGGTCAGCCAAGCCGGTTTGACCGCTTTGAGTATCCTCACCGGCATCCAGGGCCCGGCGTTGGACGCCAGTAATCTGGTCATGCAAACCACCTTTCTCCTGCCGAACAGTCGTACCCACGAAACCGAAGCCGACCGCATGGGCGTGGAATTGGCGGCCCGCGCCGGATACGATCCGTATGCGGCCGTCTCCGTTTGGGAAAAAATGGGCAAACTCTCCAAAGACGCGCCGCCGGAATTTCTCAGCACCCACCCATCCAACGCCACCCGAGTGGACGATTTGAAAAAATACGCCGCCATGGTCGAACCGCTGTATCAACAGGCGAAAAAAAATCCACCCAAACCGGCCAAGATTGTTTCGCAACCGAACCCCTAACAAGCCCAGATCAACGTAAACGACGACCGGTTTCGGCCTCCCAAATTTCGGATGGCGTTGCCGCGCCGCTGACCTGACCGATTAACACCGGCACCTCCGGAAACGCCACCAGGCAATCTGCCTCGCTGCGAATCGGCTCCTCACCGCTGACATTGGCACTGGTGGACACCAACGGACCGCCCAAGTCATCGCACAAGGCTTGTACCTGCGGATGGCGTGTCACCCGAATCGCCACGGTTTTCCGGCCACCGGTCACCCAACTCGGCACCGCCGCTTTGGCTGGTAACACCCAAGTCACCACACGACCTTCCTGCCAGCTTTCCAACACCGATTCGGTCCAAGGGCGGTCATAAAGTTCCGCCAGATCCGCCACCTGCTCCACTTGTGAGGCAATCAGGATAACGCCTTTTTCCAAAGGACGGCCTTTCAAAGCCAACAACCGTTGAAATGCGGTTTCATTGAACGGATCGCAGCCCAGGCCATACACCGCCTCGGTCGGATAAGCCAACACCCCGCCGTTACGAACCCAATCGGCCGCCTCCGCCGCATTCAACCGTTTTTCCGTCATCTTGTCGCTCCACATTCACACATCCGGCCATTTTAGCAAAGCCTCCGACCAAAAACACGACCACCCCGAAAACGCCCAGGCCTGGTGAAAAACGCTAGGACACCACAGTCCCAAAAGACTGGGCAAAGCATGAAGGCCATTTCCGAAATCAGGCTTTTGTGTTAACGTTATGTCACATGACAATTTGATTCGGCAAAGGCTTGGAGGAAAGGCTGTGACAAACATGAAAAAACGCATTCTATTGGGTGTTGTCATTCTGGTAATCCTGTCTGCCTCCGGCTGGTATTTCCTGCAAAAACCCGCCGCCCAAGCGCCCGGCCAACTGACGCTCTATGGCAATGTCGATTTACGCCAGGTCAATCTCGCTTTTCAGGTCACCGGACAGATTGAACGCATGCAAGTCACCGAAGGCACCCACGTTAAGCCCGGCCAAGAACTGGCCTGTGTCGATCAAACGCGTTACCAAGCCAAGCTGGAACTGGCCCAAGCCAATGTCGCGGCCCTTCAAGCTCACCTCGACAAACTCATCGCCGGCAACCGTCCTCAAGAAATCGCCCAAGCCAAAAACACCTATCTCGCCACGCAAAGTGAAGCCAAGCAAGCCTATAAAACCTACGAACGCTTGAAAGCCCTGTTACCGAAAAAACTCGCATCGCAGGAAGACGTCGATAACGCCGAAGCCAAGGCCAAAGCCTTGCGCCATCAGGAAAAAGCCACCTATGAAGCTTGGCAGGTCGCCATTCTCGGCGCTCGCGACGAAGACATCGCGCAGGTGCGGGCCCAAATCGCGCAAGCCGAGGCCGAAGTCAAACTGGCGGAAAAAAACCTCACCGATACCCAACTGCTTTCTCCCATTGACGGCATCGTCCGCGACCGGGTACTGGAACCGGGCGACCTCGCCCAACCGCAACAAACCGTCATGACGCTGGCCCTCAACAGCCCGAAATGGGTGCGCGCTTACGTGTCCGAAACCGCCCTCGGGCAACTCAAACTCGGCCAACCGGCTCGCGTCCGAACCGACAGCTACCCCGACAAAGATTACTCCGGCTGGATCGGTTACATCTCACCGACCGCCGAATTCACCCCGAAAACAGTGCAAACCGAAGAACTGCGCACTCAGTTGGTCTACCAGGTTCGCGTCTTCACCTGCGATCCGGACAGCGAACTCCGCCTCGGGATGCCGGCCACCGTCTCACTCGACCTCCACGCCCCGCCGTTGAAGAACCCACAATGCGACGCGCCATCGGATCACCTGGCGGATAACTAAGCACCATGCTGATGGATTCGGCCGCCCCCTTATCGATTGAAAACGTCAGCAAGGCGTTCGTGCTACCGAATCGCCGAGTGCAAGCGCTTGACGACGTCACCTTTCACATCGAACCCGGCCAAGTCACCGGTTTGATCGGCGCGGATGCCGCCGGGAAGACCACCCTGATGCGTTTGGTTGCCGGGTTGCTGACACTGGATGCCGGGCGCATCAACGTTCTCGGTTACGACGTCACCGAATCGCCGCTCGCCATTCAATCGGCCATCGGTTATATGCCGCAACAATTCGGCCTCTATCAAGACCTCACCGTTCTCGAAAACCTCCAACTGTATGCCGATTTGCAAAGCCTACCGCTGGACCAACGTGACGCCCGGTTCGACCAGCTTCTCAACATGACCGGGATGGCGCCTTTTCGGGCCCGCTTGGCTGGCAAACTCTCCGGCGGCATGAAACAAAAACTCGGTCTGGCCTGCACTTTATTGAAATCGCCGGATTTACTGTTATTGGACGAACCGACTGTCGGCGTCGACCCGGTTTCGCGCCGCGAGCTCTGGGAAATCGTCTATCACGCCGTAGAAGAAAACGGCATGAGCGTTCTGCTCAGCACGGCCTATCTCGACGAGGCCGAGCGCTGCCGTGATATCAAACTGTTACACGAAGGTCGCCTGCTGTCGGAAGGACCGCCCGACCAGTTCACCCAACCGCTTCAAAACCGAACCTTTCTGGTCAGCAGCAATGCGGCCTGTCCCAAACGGCAATTGAAAAAGCAGCTCAGCCACCAACCCGGTGTGCGCGATGCCTTGATTTTCGGCGAGACGGTCCGCATTCTCACCGCCGACGTTCAACCCGAACCGGATACATTACTTGCACCACTGAATTGCCCGAACGCCGACTTGCGCATCGAGCCGGTTGATCCACGTTTTGAGGATGCCTTTGTCGATCAACTCAGCCAGCAGGACGACGCCGTTGCCGAACCCTCGCAACCGATGGAAACCGCCGAGTCGACGCCCGACGATGACAAGGCCCCATCTTCCGATCCCGCCATTGATGTCGAAAACCTGGTGTGTCGCTTCGGCGATTTCGTCGCGGTCGACCACCTGTCGTTTCAAGTGCAACGCGGTGAAATCTTCGGCTTGCTGGGCGCCAACGGGGCCGGAAAGACCACCACCTTCCGCATGCTATGCGGGTTGCTGCCCGCCACCGAAGGCCATTTACACGTCGCCGGGCTCAACCTGCGCAAAGCGCGCGCTCAAGCTCGGGCCCGGCTGGGGTATATGTCACAGAAGTTCTCGCTTTACGGTGTAATGACCGTGGCCCAAAACCTCAACTTTTACAGCAAAGTTTACGGCTTGAGCGGGCGACGCCGCCGGGAACGCATCGATTGGGCCATCGAAATGTTCGAACTGGAAACCTATCTACACCAGACCAGCCACGACCTGCCGCTCGGCTTCAAGCAACGCCTGGCGATGGCTTGTGCCCTAATGCACGAGCCGGACATTCTGTTTCTGGACGAACCGACTTCCGGCGTCGACCCGATGGGACGACGGGATTTCTGGAACAAAATCAATGCGCTGGCCGAACAGGGCGTGACCATAATGGTCACCACCCATTTCATGGAAGAAGCGGAATACTGCGACCGGATGGCGATTATGGCCAGCGGCCAAATTCTCGCCATCGGCTCACCGGCCGACATCAAACAAAACGCTGGTCAAACCGATATGGAAGAGGCCTTTATCCACATTATCGAACAGCAAAAAACCGAGCCGACAGCGTCTCGCCAGCCTCAGAATTCGGAGGCCGTCGGATGAGTGCGACAACACGTCAAGCCCGCTGGATGCGTATTCGGGGGTTAATTCGCAAGGAATTTCTACAAATCATCCGCGACCCGAGCAGCATCAGCATCGCCTTTATTCTGCCGATTATCCTGTTGTTGATTTTCGGTTACGGTGTCAACCTTGATGCCAAGCACATCAAGCTCGGCGTCGTCCAACAACAACCCTCGGTGGAATCACAGAGTTTCGTCAGCCGCTTCCACCGTTCGGAATATTTCAACACCCGTAATTATCTGACCGTCAACGACGGTCAAAACGCCATGCAGACCGGTGACATCCAAGCCTTATTGATTCTCAAAAGCAATTTCGCGCGGGAGTTCCATCAAACCGACGCCGCCCCCGTGCAATTGCTGGTCAATGGCGTGGATTCCAACACCGCCAACCTCATCAACGGTTATGTGCAGGGTACCTGGGCGGAGTGGCTGATCGCTTACGGCGACGCGCGTGGCATCGAATTCAGTCAGCCGGTGGAACAGCTCACCCGCATCTGGTTCAACAGTGAGATTAACAGCCGCTATTTTCTGGTGCCGGGCTTAATTGCCATCATCATGACGCTGATCGGCGCCCTGCTGACCTCGCTGGTCATCGCCCGTGAATGGGAACGCGGCACCATGGAAGCCCTGCTGGTCACGCCCGTGTCGATTCAAGAACTGCTGTTAAGCAAAGTCATTCCGTATTTCGTGCTGGGCATGGGCGGCATGTTGCTAAGTTTGGTGATGGCCCTGTTCCTGTTCGAAGTACCGTTACGCGGCGCTTTGGCCTGGCTGCTGCTGAGCTCGGCGGTGTTTCTGTGGGTGGCGCTGTCAATGGGCATCCTGATCTCCACCGTCGGGAAAACCCAATTTGTCGCCGGGCAAATCGCCATTATCGTCACCTTTTTGCCCGCCTTTCTGTTGTCCGGCTTTATTTTCGACATCGGCAGTACCCCCGTGTTCATCCAATGGGTCACACACATCGTCCCGGCGCGTTACTTCGTCGCCTTGTTGCAAACCGAATTCCTCGCCGGAGACATTCTGTGGGTGATTCTGCCCAACCTCGCCGCCTTGGTTTTGATGGGATTGATTTTGACACTGGTTGTTTTGAAAAAATCCTATAAGAGGTTGGACTGATGGCTTGGTTATCCTGGGCCCGTATCTGGGCGTTGACCCTGAAAGAATTCAGCGTGCTGTTTCAGGACAAGCGCACCCGCTTCGTGGTCATCGGGCCACCGCTGATTCAGCTGTTCGTCTTCGGTTACGCCGCCACCTTCGATTTGAAACAGGCGCCGGTGGCGATCTTCAACCAGGATCAAGGCATGGTGTCGCAGGAAATCATCGGTCATTTGGCCGGTTCCGATACCTTTGAAATCGTCGCCCACCTTCACAGCAATCGCGAGGTGCCGGACATCATTGACCGCAAACAAGCCATGATCGTGGTCAGCTTTCCGAGCGATTTCTCTTCCCGCCTGATGAGCACCGGAAAAACCCAGATGCAGGTGATTGTCGACGGCCGTAACTCCAACACCGCCTTGCTGGCGCAAAACGATGTCGCTCAAGTGGTAGAAGCCTTCAATCAAGACTGGGCCGAGCGCCATGACCTGCCCAATCCGCCGATTGCTCTGGTGCCCCGCAACTGGTTCAACGAAAACCTGGAAAGCAATTGGTTTTTCGTGCCCGGTATCGTGGGCTTGATTGTATTGGTGGTATCCTTGCTGGTGACGGCCTTGTCGGTGGCGCGCGAACGCGAGGAAGGCACCTTCGACCAACTGTTGGTCACCCCCGCTTTGCCGGTGGAAATCCTCATCGGCAAATCCCTGCCCGGTTTGCTCATCGGTTTGTTTGAAAGCAACGTCATCGTCCTGCTCGCCATCTTCTGGTTCGACGTGCCGTTCCGCGGCGATTACCTGCTGTTACAGTTCGCACTGTTCTTCTTCATCCTTTCGGCCATCGGCATCGGACTGATGATTTCGTCCTTCTCCACCACTCAACAGCAGGCCTTATTGGGCGCCTTTATGTTCATGGTTCCGGCGGTCATTCTGTCCGGGTTCGCTACACCGATCGAAAACATGCCGGATGTGATTCAGTGGCTGACGTACCTCGACCCGATGCGCTATTTCCTTGTCGTGGTGCGCGGTGTTTTTCTGCAGGATATGTCGTTTGACAGCCTCTGGCCGCAAATCTGGCCAATGATGATCATCGCGCTGGTCACGCTGTCGATGGCCGCCTGGTTGTTTAGACATCGCACCGATTAATGTGGTAAATTGGGTTTTAATTCGACTGCACTCGATACGATAAACGGACACATTCAATTTGGTTCAGGCACGATGATAATAAAACGCCCAGGCCTGGAGACGATTGAAACCAATGGAAACCGTGATTGAGGAATCACATCATGCCAAAGCCGCCCAATGCATCGAAACATCCTAGATCCCGACCGGTTTGGTACGGTTTGTTCCTAGTCGTTGGGCTGGTGGCCATTGGCCTCGTCGCCTGGCCGCTGCAGCCGCCGGAAGCCTCCTCCACCCCGGTGGCGGCCACGAACTCAAAAGCCTCTGCCGCCGATAACAGCGCGGTGATTTTGATTTACCACCATTTCGGTAAAGACTCCGTGCCCAGCACCAATATCCGTTTGGCACAATTTGACGACCAACTCGATTATTTGGCGGAAAACGATTTCCATGTCTGGTCACTGTCGCAACTGGTCTCGGCGTTCAAACACCAAACGCCGATTCCCGACAAAACCGTGGTGTTTACCGTCGACGACGCTTGGATCAGCGTTTATCAAGAAGCGATTCCCCGTTTCAAAGCCCGCGGCTGGCCAATGACGGTGTTCGTCAATACCGACGCCATCGACCAAGGCTATACCTCCAGCATGACCTGGGAACAGATGCGCGAAGTGCAGGGCGACGGCATTGAATTCGCCAATCATTCCCGCTCCCACGACCCGCTGATTCGTCGATCCGACGAATCCGACCAGGCCTGGCGAAAACGGGTTCGCGAGGAAGTCAGTGGCGCACAACAACGTTTACAGGCCGAACTGGGCGCCGATACCAACCAGACCAAATTGCTGTCCTATCCCTATGGCGAATTTTCCGAAGCCCTCGCCAATCTGGTCAAAGAAATGGGCTATGTCGGCATCGCCCAAAATTCCGGCGCCGTCAACCGCCATTCCGACTTACGAGCCTTGATGCGCTTTCCGATGAGCGAAGCCTTTGCCGATATGGAAGCCTTTAAACAAAAGGTCCATGCCGTGGTCTTGCCGGTGGAGACAGTTGACCCCTTTGACCCGGTCATCCGCGACAACCCGCCGCACTTGACGTTATCGTTCACCAAACCGCCCGGCCGTAATATCCAGTGTTTCAACCCGCAGGGCGAACGCTTGCAGCAGCAATGGTTAAACGACACCACCTTGGATGTCTGGAATGAAAAACCGATTCCACCCCCACGCAGTCGCTACGCCTGCACCCAATTGACCCGAGATGGTCGCTGGCGTTGGTTCAGCCACAGCTGGGTGGTGCCGAAAGCCGCTTCTTCCGGGCTTCAGGAAAATTAAACACTGTGATATCAAAAAGTTACCCTATTTTTACGTAGATGCGCTAGAATGAACTGTTACTGATTTTACAAACCCGAAACCTCGATAACCCTATGACACGAAAAAAGTTTTTCAATGCGGACAACCTGCTCATCGCCATCGCTCTGGTGTCGATTATCGCATTGGTCTTCACGCTGGTTTCGGTGTCCCAAAAGATGACAACGGAAACCCTCGATGAGGCGTCCCATGCCATCAATACCCAATATCAAAAACTCGATAACCTGCTCAATCTGCAGCTCTACGGCCAGAAACGCAATATCAAGCTCAGCTTGATGCTGTTGCTGGACGATGCTTTTGCCAAAGATGCCGCCAGAATGGAGTTTTATCAAGACGCATCGAACTTTATTAAGTATCGAGATCAATTGGCCAACATCATTGATGAATCCGAAGAAGATTGGTATCAACGGCTAAAAAGCCTCGCCAACCAAGCCGAACCCTTGCAGAACGAAGTCGCTGAATTAGCACTCTCTGGCCGCATTGAGCAAGGTAAGGACCTGTTAGCCAATGAAGGGATGCTGCAATTGGACGCTTTCGGACAAAACATCGAGGATTTCTCTCAATTCCAAGCCCAACAGACCCACCAACTGATCAAGCAAGCGCGCCATAATATCGACAACACCATGCAAAAAATTATACTGCTGGCCACCTTACTGGTCCTGGTGAGCTTTTTCTTTGCTTACCTGTTGGCTCACCGGTTCCACCTTATCAATCTGCGCCTGAAATCCGCAAACGACACCCTGGAAAAAGAGGTGGAAAACCGTACTCAGCGCCTCACCCAAGCTCAGACCGACCTGTTGGAAAAAAACCGGATACTGGAACACTTGTCCACCACCGATGCGTTGACCCAACTGCACAATCGATTGAAAATCGAACGCATTCTGGAAACCCTGCAATTTCGTTACGAGACCGAACAACGGCTGTACACCATTCTGTTTATCGACATTGATTTCTTCAAGGCGATCAATGATTCCTTCGGCCACCACACCGGCGATTTGGTCTTAAAAGACATGGCACACTGTCTCAGCCACACCTTCACCGACAATTGCCACATCGGCCGCTGGGGCGGCGAAGAATTTATCGTCATTCTGGAAGAAATCGACGCCCATCAAGCGGTGTTACTGGCGGAGGAATGCCGTCAGAAAATCGAAGCACATGATTTTCCGGTTAACCGCCCTTTGACCGTCAGCATCGGCTTGGCGACCATTGAACACGGTGAAACCACCTCCGAAGTCATTCACCTGGCCGATACCGCCCTGTACGAGTCCAAACACGCCGGACGTAATCGGGTCACCATTTACGCCAAAGAAACCTGATGTGCTTAACCCAAAACCTCCAGGCCTGGTCATTTCCTTGACTTATCCTCACGATGCCCGCACTTGATACCCTGCTGCCTTTCACCGGTTTGATGATTGTGCTCGCGCTGTCGCCCGGGCCGGACAATCTGTTTGTGCTCATGCAATCGGCCGTTCATGGCAAAATGGCCGGGGTTTGGGTCACGCTGGGGCTGTGTACCGGCTTAATCGGCCACACCTTAGCCGTCGCGCTTGGCCTGGCGCTGGTGCTCAAAACCTCGCCCTGGTTATTTACCATCATCCAAGCCATCGGGGCCGCTTATCTGCTTTACCTCGCGTGGCAAAGTTACCGAGCCGCCAATTGCCATATCAGCCAACAATTGCCTCAGCTCAGCGCCGGGCAACTCTATCGCCGCGGCGTCTTAATGAACATTACCAACCCCAAAGTCACCCTATTCTTTCTGGCCTTTCTACCGCAGTTTGTCGCCCCCGAAACCAACCACTTCACTGTGCAAATACTGGTGCTGGGCGGCCTGGCCATTCTCGCCACTTTGTTGGTGTTCGGCAGTATTGCGCTGTTTGCCGGCGCCCTGAAAATCCTCAATCAATCCGATTTGGCACAACGCCGCCTCCACCTGACCACTGCCGGGATACTGGCGCTATTAGGTTTAAAGCTGTTTTTTGATCTGGCGCAATCACTTTATTAAGCGCTTTTTTACGTAATTCCTGTAAAATAAAATCGTCTTTAAGCGATTACCATTCGAGGGGTGCGATATGACACCGATTCAATCCTATGGAGCGGCGGAAACCGTCACCGGTTCCTGCCACTATTTACAACTGAAACAAGGTCCACAAATCCTGGTGGATTGCGGCATGTTTCAAGGCCGTTCCGCCAAACAGGCCAATGACGATTTCGGGTTCAACCCGGCCGACATTGACCTGCTACTACTCACCCACGCTCACCTCGACCACGTCGGGCGCATTCCCAAACTGGTCAATGAAGGTTTCAGCGGCCGCATCGTCTGCCTACGCGCCACCTATGACCTTATGCAAGTCATCTTGGTGGACAGCGCGAAAATCATGCGCGAAGACTATAAAACCGACCTGAAAAAAGCCCAGCGTCGCGGTGAAGAAGACAAAGTCCGCCCGCCACTCTACACCATGGACGATGTCCAAGCCGTATTTGACCTGAGCGTTCAATACGCCGAATACGACCAGCCGGCAAAATTAACACAGGGCGTCTCCGCCACCTTCCGCAATGCCGGCCACATTCTTGGTTCCGCTAGCATTCAAATCGACTTTCAGGAAGACAACCAACCGAAAACGGTGGTGTTTTCCGGCGATCTCGGCAACCAAAAAGATATTGCCATGCCGTCGCCGGCTTACGTCGAACAGGCCGATGCGCTCTACATCGAATCCACTTACGGGGACCGTAATCACCGCCCGTTGGAAGGCAGTATTTCCGAGTTCAAGCAAGCCATCGTCACCACCCTGATGAACCAAGGCAATGTGTTGATTCCATCGTTCGCCATCGAGCGCTCGCAGGAAATCCTGCTGCTGTTGAAGCAGATGTATTACGACAACGAACTGCCGACCTGCAAAGTCTTTCTTGACTCACCGATGGCGATTCGCGCCACCGAAATTTACAACCAATACCACACCGATCTGAACGAAAACGCCGAAGCCCTACACGCCAAAGACGATTCGGTGTTTGACTTCCCCTATTTGGAATATTCGATTAAAGGCAGCGATTCCATGCGCATCAATGACGAAGAAAGCGGTTGTATTATCATCGCCGGCAGTGGCATGTGCACCGGTGGACGTATTTTGCATCACTTCAAACACCGTTTGTGGAACGCCCGCAACGCCGTGCTGTTTGTCGGATACCAAGCCGTCGGCACCTTGGGGCGCCTGCTGGTGGACGGTGCCGAGGAAATCCGTATTTACCGGGAAAAAATCAAAGTCCGCGCGAAAATCCATATGATCAACGGCTTTTCCGCTCACGCCGATCAAGACGAACTCCTCGATTGGATGGCCCATTTCCGCCAACTGGATAAAATCTTTTTGATTCACGGCGAACGCGATAAACAGGAAATCTTCAAAGCCGCCATCGAAGAAAAATTCCACCACCGCAAACCGGTGCACATCGTGGAATACGCCGAAGAAGTCTGGATTTAAGAGGAGGACAAGATGCAAAATCTGACATTCAAATCGATTCTTTCCTGGGCACTGATCGCCCTCTCGATTATCTTCATCCTGCAAAACCTAGTGACGGTGGAAGTCAAATTCCTGATGTGGAGCCTCAGTGTGCCGCGCGCCGTTCTCGTAGCGGTGATGATTGGCATCGGTTTCGTCATCGGCTGGTTTTTTTCACAACATCATCATCAAAAAGACACGGAATCGTCTTAAAAGGTGGCTAGAATTTTCAGAATTTAATTTGAAAACAGGCCGCCCGATGGAACAAGGATACGATATGGTTCGCTTCACCCCCGAAATGCTCGAACACCACCTGACGAAAGAACACTTCAGCCACCGCATGGGTTGGCTGCGAGCCGCCGTCCTCGGTGCCAATGACGGGATTATTTCCGTGGTCAGTTTGCTGGTGGGGGTCATCGCTTCCGGGGCGGATAAAGAAAGCATTTTACTGGTCGCGGTGGCCGCTCTGGTGGCCGGTGCGCTGTCGATGGCCGCCGGGGAATACGTCTCGGTCAGCTCGCAGGCCGATACCGAAAAGGCCGACCTGGAAAAAGAGCGCATCATGCTGGAAGAAAACTGGGAAGTCGAACACGCCGAACTGGCGCTGATTTACCGCCAACGCGGCGTCAGTGACGCCACCGCCATGCAGGTCGCCAAAGAATTGATGGCACACGACGCGCTCGGCGCGCACGCCAAAGACGAACTCGGGCTGTCGGAAATCCACACCGCTCGCCCGATGCAAGCGGCATTGGCTTCCGCCGCTTCTTTTGTCTCCGGTGCCGCCATTCCGGTATTATTGGTGGCCCTCCTGCCGATGGAAAACCTCGGCCTGATTATTGCCGCTTGTTCGCTGGCACTCTTAGCCGTTCTGGGAGCCATTGCCGCCAAAACCGGCGGTGCGCCCATGCTGAAAGGCGCCATGCGCATGACCACCTGGGGCTTTCTGGCGATGGCGCTCACCACCTATGTCGGCCTGATGTTCGATATCCATTAAACCGATAACGCCCAGGCCGGGTGATTTTTAACCTTTAGAGACCCTTTCACGAAACCATGTCACAACACGACAAATCCCGGCTCGACAAAGCCTACGACCTCATCAACAACGAAGAAGACGCCCGCGTCTGTAAAGACATCCCCGATGCGGCCTGCCACCACCAACCGAAAAATTTCTTCGCGTACCTTATCGCTAATTTTCTCGGCAAAATCGCCGACGAGCTCGCCAGTGCCAAACTGACCTTGCCTTGGTTGTTGGGCGCTTTAGGCACCCCGGCGGTGTTCACCGGCTTTCTGGTACCGATTCGCGAGGCCGGTGTCTTGTTGCCGCAACTGTTCGTGGCCGCGGCCGTGCGCCATCTGCCGGTACGCAAAGGCGTTTGGTTATTGGGGGCGGCTTTATCGGCCATCGCACTCGCCGTCATGGCGTTGACCGCAGGCTGGGTCAGCGGTGTCGCGGCCGGTTGGGCCATTATTGTATCGCTGGTGGTGTTCAGTCTGGCGCGCGGGCTCTGCTCCGTTTCCGCCAAAGACGTCTTGGGCAAAACCATTTCCAAAGGGCGGCGCGGTAACCTGATGGGTATCAGCTCCGGCATTGCTGGGGTCGCGACCTTAGGCGTTGGGGTCTATATCGAGTTTTTCAGCCAAAATCCCTCATCGGATTTATTGGCGGGGCTGTTATGGATCGGCGCCATTCTCTGGGCCATTGCTTTTGTCGTGTTCGCGCAGATTGAAGAGCAACCCGGCGCGACCGAAGGCGGCGGCAATGCATTCGCCACGGCGTTTAAAAGCTTCGCGTTGTTGAAAACCGACCGACCTTTCCGCCAATACGTCATCGGCCGGGCCTTATTGCTGAGCACGGCACTCGCGCCGCCGTTTTATGTGTTATTGGCCCAGCAATACAGCGAAAACGACCTCAGCGGTTTGGGGATGTTGATTATCGCCAGCGGCATCGCCGGTGCCATCAGCGCGCCGGTATGGGGAAAAATGGGCGACCGTTCGAGTCGTCTGGTGATGATTCTGGCCTCGTTGGCAGCTGGGGTATTGGGGATTGTACTGTTCGCGCTGGCGGAAAGCAGCAGCCCGTGGCTGTCGAACCCGTTGGTGCATGCCGGTTTCTTCTTGCTGTTGACGGTGTTTCACAGCGGCGTACGGTTGGGGCGTAAAGTCTATCTGGTGGATTTGGCCAATGCCGACAATCGTGCCACTTACGTCGCCTTGAGCAATACGGTCATCGGCCTGACGATGCTGGCGGGCGGGGCCATCGGTTTATTGGCCGATATCCTGTCGATTCAGGTGGTGATTCTAGTATTAAGCGTCATCGCCGTGCTGGCGGCTATTTGGGTGGTGCGTTTACCGGAGGTCAGTGAATAACCCCTTCGGGCGCTTTACATAACACGTAAAAACACTTAAGAAATATTGAATAAAGTGTGACTCATTCTCATTTAAAGTATTTTTTATGACTGGATTAACTTAATCTATATCAAGTTTTAATCGGTTTATTCAGTCCTTTAAATCTTACTTTAGGAGTCACCTTTATGTCTTCGCTTCATCTGCAAAAATGGCATCCGCGCCACTGGCTACTGCCTTTGACCCTTGGCGGCCTGGCGATTATGGCCATGTTCATTCTCAAAACCTATGTCCCGCACCCGGGTGCCATGTTGCCCGATTACGCGCAACTTTACAGTTATGCTCAAACGCAAGGCGCCATCGGTTATTTACTGCTACTGGATTGGACACTCTTCTGGGCGCTGTTCATTACCACCAGTCTGCTGATTCCATTGTTTTTGTTTAAATCCGTGCAATTTTTACGCGCCGGCGCACACCAATTGTCCGACAAAAACGTCATGGAAACCGCCGGCTGGTTTGGATTGCCCTTATCACTGGCGATGTATATGAATGTCGGTGCTTTCGGTGCGGTGATGTTTTTCGGACTGAATACCAAGCAGGATGACATTCTCTGGCCGTTTTGGCTGGGCTTGGATTTGGTGATTGCACTGATGGCATTTGGGCAATACGTTTGGTATCGTCAGATTCGTCGGTCGGCCGATAACCCTGAACAATATTCGATGGTGGTGCCGTTTGCCATCGGTTTTATGGGCTTAAACCTGGCCGGGCCGGGGGCTTTTACCGAAAATGCCACCGTCGCTACCCTTTCCATGGGCGCGTCTTTAACCTTTTTAGCGCTGTCCGTTTACAGCTTTTTCAGCAAATTACCGGCTTTGAAGCACGCTTTTCAACACCTTTGGATGCGCCCGCAAGATGAACAAACCCGTACACGCGTCTGGGGTCACCAAATCAACCTGGCCACCGCCATTACGGCCGTCAATGTTTGGCAAATCATCCTGCTTCGAAATTACTTGAACTACGGCCATAATTTCGGTGAATTTTCCATTGCTTTCAAAAACAGCTTAACTTGGGGAATGGGTATTATCCTACCATTGGTCGCTATCACTTTATTAGCCTTATGGCGCTCCGGATTCTTCAATCACCTTTTGACGGCGTCTAAAAACTATCTGTTTTCGCTGGGGCAAATTTGTATGTTGGTTTCCAGTTATGTGATGACGGCGATGTTTACCGGCACGGCGGCTAAAGCCGGCATTATTACGAAATACGGACTGGTATGGAATGTCGCCTGGGTGCTGGAGTTGTTCTTGGCGACCCTGACACTGATAGGCGTTGGATTACTGTTGTATCGAATGGTGTTGCTCAACAACATTCAATCCTGGCAAACCGAAGAAGTTTCTCAGGCGCTCAAACCGTAATTTCAACGAAAACGAACACTAGGTCAGCTTTTAGCCAGGCCTGGTGGAATCGTCACGTCCTTTCGCAAACGCCTGGCGCTGGGCCACAAAATCGGCCAACGCCAGCGATAAGCCGTCGAACCGCGACGGTTCCCCTTCCAGTTCACACAACACCGCATGAATCGCTTCCAGCGTCGATAAACTCTGGGAATTCGGTGCTTTACGAATGGCATAGGCAGACCGCCATTCGCCGCTCAACTGCAAACGCGGTAAGGCCTGCAACGCCGGATTGGTTTGCAACAGTTTATAGGCTTTACGCCAGGTACCATCCAACAGCAATACCTGTATTTCGGATACGGGTGTGTCCAGTGTATCGGCGCTGTACACGACCTTTTTCGACACGCTATCAACGCCCTTATCCTCCGGATCGGGAAACAGCAACAGTGTCGGCTTGGCCTGTAACCAGGCCTGAAATGCCGGCAAGGCATCAACCGATTCCCCCACCCAAATCGGACAGTCCTGCAAACACAAATGCGCCAGACGCGCCGTGCCTTTCGCCTGATGCTGCTCGGACGGATGCTGTAAAATACCCAGGCCCAAGCGGTGTGCGACCGGACGCACCGAAGCACAAATGCAACTGCGCGACGGTAAGCCGCAACGCGCGCAATAGGTTCTTTTTGCGGATGGTATGGTCAATGTCTTCTCTACTGTGTGTTAAAGCCGATGCGTCGCATCAAGCGCGTCTGAAACATTTTCACAAACAAAACCGGCTCAGCCAGCCCTTACAGAATGAGGCCGTCTGGCTAGCCGAACGGGACGGCCGAATCATCGGCGTCGCGCGCTTGGTGCCGGTCGACCCACCCGAAACAACGGAATTTGGCCAGGCCTGGTGGTTACGCGGCCTGTTCATCTGCCCCAAACACCGCCAGCAAGGCTTTGGCCACCAGCTAATGCATGCTCTGCAAACGGAAACTGACGGCGCGCTGTATGCCTTCGCGTTGCCGCATCTCGACGCATTTTACCATCGGTTGGACTTCCAGCCCATCACAGCGGCTCAACTGCCGGAATCGCTGCAAAGCCGGCTGACCAACTACCAACAAAGCAAATCCGCTTTGCAGGCTTACCGATATCACCGTGAGTCATGATGGGAAACCACCAGGCCTGGTGGTTTTTGTGAATGGCTTAATCGCCGGGTTAAAGCGTCGGGTGGGTTTGCAATAAGGCTTCAAACTCGGAAGCCGGCATAGGGCGGCTCAATAAAAACCCTTGAAAACGGTCAGCGCCGGAAACCCGTAAGAAATCCAACTGTTCTTCCCGTTCCACACCTTCGGCCACGGCGATGAGGTTGAAGCTTTTTGCCAGCGCCAACATCGCCTCGACAATCGCCATGTCGTCTTTATCTTCCGGAATGTCGCGAATAAACGACAGATCGATTTTCAGGGTATTTAACGGCATCTGTTTGAGATACGACAATGAGGAATATTCAATCCCGAAATCATCAATCGCAAAGGCCACTCCGCTGCGGTTAATTTCGTTCAACACCTGCAGGGTCTGCTCCGGTGAATTCATCACAAACCGTTCGATGATTTCCAACTCCAACCATTTGGGTTTGCAGTCGGTTTCCTGTAGCACCCGCTGTACGGTGGCACTGAGGTCGTGCTTGGTGATTTGACGACCGGAGACATTCACCGCCACCCGGCCGGACTTCAAGCCCATGCGGTGCCATTTGGCATTCTGGAGGCAGGCTTCCCGCAATACCCATTCACCGAGTTCGATAATCAAATCGCTTTTTTCGGCCTCGGCAATGAACTGACCGGGCAGCAATAAGCCGCGCGTCGGATGTTGCCAACGAATCAAGGCCTCGGACCCGACAATGCGTTTGCCTTCACACTCGTATTTGGGTTGGTAATACACCTCAAATTCGTTCTTCTGCAGGGCGCGCCGTAACTCCGATTCGAGTTGAATGTGCTGGAAAGCGATTTTCGTGAGTTCGTCGGTGTAAAAGGCGTAAGTGTTGCGGTCATTATCCTTAGCGCGATACATGGCGGCATCGGCGTTGCGTAATAAGATATCGGAAGTTTCGCCGTTATCGGGGTAAATGCTGATACCGATACTGGCACCGATGTATAACTTGTGGCTTTCCACCAAAAACGGTTGCTCTAACGCTTTCAACACCTTTTGCGCCACGATGCGTGCATCTTCTGGGTGCTTCAAATCCCGGATCAACAGCGCAAATTCATCGCCCCCTAAACGGGCAATGGTGTCGGATTTTCGGCCAGTGGTTTGCAGTTGTTTACCCGCCAGGCCCAACACCTGATCACCCACTTGATGGCCTAGCGAGTCATTGATTTGCTTGAAGTGATCCAAATCGATGAACAAAATCGCCAGTTTTTCCTGATGGCGCTCACTGTGAGCGACGGCCTGATCCAGCAGGCTGGTAAACAGGTGGCGGTTCGCCAGACCGGTCAAATCGTCGTGATGCGCCAAATAATAAAGCTTTTCTTCGGCTTTTTTGCGGGCGGTAATGTCACGGCTGACTCCGACCAAACCGTACACATTGCCATCTTCGCCGTAAAACGGCGTTTTCAAGGTATCCACCAACACTTCTTTACCATCCGGGTAGGTCAGCCATTCTTCGTTTTGACGGGCCTTTCCACTGTCGAACATGGCATAGTCCTGCTGGCGGAAAAAGTCAGCCACCTCCCAATCGAACAAGTCGTAATCGGTTTTTCCGACAATATCCGCCTCTACTTTACCGGTAAAGCGTTCAAACGCCGGGTTACAACCTTGATAAACCCCCATCGCATCCTTGATAAAAATCAAATCACTGGTGGCATTAATCACCGAGCGCAACAGGGTTTTCTGTTTTTCCAAAGCCTGTTGTGCTCTATATTGACTGGTAATGTCTTGCAAGGTGCCCACAATGCGGGCTGGCGAATGATCGTCTGCATAACGGGTAATGGCGCGCTGCTCAATATAACGGCTTTCACCCGATGGGCGCACAATACGATAAACAAACACTTGCTCTTCATCCGACGCCAGCGTCTGTTCAAATCCGACTTCAATCGCTTTTCGATCTTCCTCATGCACCAGCGCAATGAAATCTTCGTAAACCACCTCCATACCCGGCGACAACCCGAGAATCGCATAACAACCGTCCGACAGGATGACTTTTTCCGACGCGATTTCATATTCCCAGGAACCAATTTGTGCGATGCTTTCCGCCTCTTTCAACAACGCCTGTTTTTCCACCAATTGCTGCTTGGCCATGTGGTAAGCGGTGATGTCCTGCACGGTGCCGGTCGACATCAAAGCCCGGCCGTCCGTATCAAAGTCCGACTCCCCTTCTTCAAGCACATGCTTGATGCGGCCATCCGGCATCAGTAAACGATGCTCGACTTGATAAGGCTCACGGCTCTCCAAGGAATGAGAATAAGCATGACTGACCGCTTCCCGATCAGCCGGATGAACGCATTCCAAAAACAATTCGTAGGACGGCTGGTGCTGCGCCGGATCCAGTTCGAAAATGTGATAGACTTCTTGAGACCAATACAAGTCCTGGGTACCGAGATGCAACTCCCAGCTACCGACCTTCGCCATATTTTCCGCGCGCTGAAAGCGTTGAGTCTGCAACTCCAGTTGCTGCAATGTGTGTTTATACGCGGTGATGTCGGTGGCCAAACCGTGGACGGCTATAATTTCATTTTGGTCATTACGGACGCCAAACTCCTGGACCTGTAACCAGCGGGTGCCGCCGTCACGGTGATGGATTTCCACGGTGTACACCGGTACTTTTCGGCCCGCTAACACAATGGCGATATTCGCATCCACCAAGCTATTTTTAGGGTTGTCGGTCAGAAATTGACTGTAATGAACGAGAAACTGCTCGGGCGAATAACCGAGCATTTTGGTAATGGAAGGGCTGACATAAATAAAAACACCTTGAGTATCACGTGCGTAGAAAAAACTCTTGTCACCTAAGCACTCTTCATACTGTTCAAGCGTTACTTTTTCGCGATAATGGCGCATTTAACGGACCTTATAGTGCCCAAACAAGTGACGCAAGTGGGCACAAATCATGTTCGGGAAGCGTTAAAAATCTTCCCATTCATCACCGGCACCCAAGTTCTGAGTCACCGGCTTTTCTTGTTGTGTGTTTTTCTTTTTATTATGCGAGACTTCCGGTAAAACGTCCAGCGTTGGCTTTGAGGGATCGGTGGCTTTATCCGAATGATGAATTTTCAAATCGGCTTCGGCCTGCTGCATGAAAGGTCCGGCAATCGTGAACTGACGCATTCGATTCACCAGTTCTTGGGAACGCCCGGCAATCAATTCTGCACTGTTGGCGGACAATTCGACCAATTGGGCGTTCTCCTGCGTGTTCCGGTCCAGTGAAACGATCGTCTGGTTCAACTGCTCAATCCCTTGAGACTGCTGCAAAGAAGACGTCGCGATTTCACTGACCCGTTCCGTCACCTGACGAATGGACAAATTGATCTCATCCAAGGAGGCGCCGGACTGTTCGGCCAGTTGCGTGCCGTTTTCCACTTGCGAGACCGACTCTTCAATCAAGGTTTTGATCTCCCGCGCCGCATCGGCCGATTTCCCAGCCAGATTGCGCACTTCCCCGGCCACCACCGCGAAACCACGACCATGATCGCCGGCACGGGCCGCTTCCACCGCCGCATTCAATGCCAATAAGTTGGTCTGAAAGGCAATGGAATCAATCAGGCCGATAATCTGTTCGATTTGGTCACTGGACGCTTTAATGCCTTGCATGGCCTGAATGGTTTGCTGCATGATTTGCGCCCCTTCAGCCATTTTATCGCTGGCTTGGACGGTTAAATCATTCGCCTGCTGGGCGTTTTGAGCGTTGTTTCGCACCGCGGAGGTCATCTCTTCCATCGTCGCGGCGGTTTCTTCAATCGAAGCTGCCTGTTCTTGCAGTCGTGACGACAAGTTCGTATTGCGTTCCGTCGTCGCCTGAATGTCTTCGGCAATTTCCTGCACGGACACATTCACCTGCGCCATAATCACCGACAGATTATCCAGCGATTGGTTGATGGCTTCCTGCATCGCGCCCAGATCCGCTTCGTAATCGCCTTCCACTCGTGGCGTCAAATCACCTTTCGACAGGTGCACAATGACATCGGAGATTTTTTTATTAGCGGTATGAATCGCGCTGGACATGGTATTAATTTGTTCGCCCAAATCGTGAATGAAGCCGTCCAGCGTGGACACGTCAATTTGTGCGCCGATATGCCCCTTGGCGGCTTTGGTCACCATGGTTTTCAGGTTTTGCTCCACGGCCTCCTGCATTTTCTCCAGTTTGACGGTTTCGGAAATGTCTTTCCACTCGGTCACAAAGCCGACCCGCTCGCCGTCCGACCCCCAAATCGGGTTCACAATGATATCAAGATGCAATTCGCCCAAGGTCAGTTTCGCGACGTAGGTATCGGTCAATTCGGCCAACAGGTTCCGTTGGTGCGATGGCTTCACGTGGAACACATCGATGTTCTGTCCGACCAGCTTTTCGGTAGAGAAGTGCGGCAGCATCTTTTGGATGTCCTTTTCCACTTTCTTTAACGTGTCTATTATCGACTTGTTCATGTACGTAATGACCAAATCGTTATCCGCCAACATAATATTGGACGAGCTTTGATCCACGACCGTTTTAACCGAGTGCATTTTGGTCACTTCATTTTGGATGCGTTGCAACATACCGTTAATGTATTGGCCTAAACGCCGGGTTTCGCGTGCCCCTTCCACACAGATATTCGCGTCGATATCCAAATCACCCTCAGAGTCGCATACTCGGGTTAACTGCTCATTAATGTGCAAGACGGGTTTGACCAGTGCACGACGCACTAACCACTCAAACGCTAAGCCGATCAACAATAACGAAATGCCAAAAATCACCGCCAACTGTATCAGTTGGTTACGGTCCGCATCGTCATGCAGGGCCGAAATACGCTGGGCCGCATCGGCTTTGAGAAATTTTGACCAGGCCTGAAATCCCTGCATCGCCGGGCGATCATCCACGACGACTTGCTGGTCGATGGCTTCGACACTCAACCCCAGTGATTTCAACTCTCGGACTTTATCGGCCATCTTTTGATACTGCGTTACCACGGCTTCAATGGCATTTAGTCCGTCGGTTTCCGGCGCTTTCAATCCCGGCAAGCGACGGTACTCGTCAATATCCGTTCGAATCTGATCCAAGTTGGCTTGTAATTGTTGCGAATAACTGCCGGCACGATAGTCTCGCTCACCGCGAATCACCAGGTTCTTAAAGTTGTGTATGAATTGACCGTAGCCCATTTGCGCTTGAATGTCTTCAAACAAGGCCACCTTATGATTGATGCCCTGTTTCAGTTCCGCCAACGCCAGGTTCGACTGGGTTTTGAGGTGGGAAAACGCCGCGAAACCGGCACCGTATACCAACAGTAACACCAGAAAAAACAAACTGATGTTTTGAATCGTCGTTCGACCTTGGGAAGCCTTCAATGTCATGACCCTCGTTAATCACTCAAAATAAAACAGCGGCAACCATAACAGAGTTCGAATCCAAAAATTGACAACTTGCATCGATTGCATATTTATTCCATTATAACGCTTTCAGCATTCGTCCGTCCCGCTTCGACCATGTTTTCGAACGGAAAAGGTAACCTCTTGATTGAAAAATCCCAACAAATAAAAGGGTTAACCTGGGCCTTATTGTCAGGCCTGGTGGTTTTTGCGGTATTAACCCCTTTTCTGCCCACCATTCAAGCCTCCTTGCTTGGCATCGTCGTGACCATGGTGTTTTTATGGAGCAATGAAGCTTTACCGTTAGGGTGGGTGGCATTATTGCCCATCGTCCTGTTTCCGCTGTTCGGCATCACTCACACCAATGAAGTGGCACCCAATTATGCCCAGTCGATTATTTTCCTGTTCATCGGCGGCTTTATGCTCGCCATCGCCATTGAAAAAACCGAATTGCACCATGTGATTTCCCAGAAAATGCTGGCGGTGTTTCCCGCCACGCCGAAAGGGATGATTTACGCCCTATCCATCACTTCCGGCGGTTTGAGTGCTTTTTTATCCAACACCACCACGGCCTTGCTGTTAATGCCGTTGGCGCTGTTTTTGACCGAGCGACGCGAACTGCAAATGCGCTTTGCACTCGCCATCGCTTACGGCGCGAGTGTCGGCGGCATTCTCACCCCGATCGGCACCCCGCCGAATCTGATACTGTTCGGGTTTTTCGACCAGCATTTGATTCCCGGCATCAGTTTCGCCCACTGGGTGTTGATGGTGCTGCCATTGGTGGCGGCCATGTTCGTGGTGGTGGGCTGGGTCCTAGCACTGGGCACCGTCAACGAAACCCTGAAAACCGACTTCAAACCGCAACCCCTCAACTCCGGCCAGAAAAAAGTGCTTTATTTGGTCTCGGCCTTGGTGGCGATCTTGGTCATCAATGCTTTGGCGACGTCATTACTCGGTTGGAGCGGGTTCAATGAAAAAGGGCTTTTGCTCGGTTTCGGGCTTTTGCTGTTTTTACCGCCCTTCGACATTCTCAATTGGCAGGACACCAAAAAAATTCCTTATGAAATCATCTTTCTGTTCGGCGCCGGGTTCGCCATCGCCGGCGCTTTCACCTCCACCGGCTTGGCGGATCAACTCGCCTGGCTGTTACAACACATTGCGGTGTTTCCAACCTGGCTGGTCATCGCCATCATCGCCTTTCTGGTGACGTTCAGCACCGTTATCACTAGCAACACGGCTTTGATTGCGATGGTACTCCCCATTTTACTGGCCGTGTGTGAACAAAGCGGACTCGACAGCCGTTTGTTGATGATGGTCGCCACCGTCTGCGCCAGTTACGCCTTTATGTTACCCATTTCCACGCCCCCCAATGCCATTGCCATGAGCAGCGGCGCCGTGTCTGTAAAAACCATGGCCACTTATGGTTTGGCGTTTAATTTGCTCGGGATCACTTTCGTCACACTCACCGCCAATCTCTTTTGGCAACATTTGTTGTAAGCCCGGCTTGAAAACGCCCAGGCCTGGCGGTTTTCATCCTTTCCGTTGCACCTTGATTTTGTTAACAATTCCAAACAATTTGTCGGCGATTGAAATGCATTGTCAAATGTATTAAACAAAATTTTGGGTGCATATAAATATAATCTATTGATTTTGTTCACTTTGTTTGTGCTGGCACATCCGATGCAATACGGAAGGCTCAGACAAGGAGATCATTATGAAAAAAACGGTTCTATCACGCTCTATCCAGAGCATCCTAGCGAGCTCAGCCATCGCGCTTTCCAGCATGGCGGTTTCGCAAACAGCACAAGCAGACAAATTCACCGACGCTCTAACCGGCGGTAAAGTGAATGTCGATGTACGCGTTCGTTACGAAGGCGTTGAACAAACTGGCAAAGAAGATGCCACAGCCATCACCGAAAGAACGCGCATCGGTTATACAACCGGCGACCTATACGGTTTCAACGGTATGGTTGAAATGTCCGGTACCGAATCATTGGGTAGCCGTAAAGATTACTTCGTAGGTAAAGGGCCAGGAGCCGGTGGAGACAGTAACAGAGCCGTTATTCTAGATCCAACCATCACCGTATTAAACCAAGCTTGGATTGGTTACAAATATAAAGAGACGGGCGCGAAAGTCGGTCAACAACGTATTATTTTCGACAACCGTTTCTTGGGGAACGTGGGTTGGCGTCAAACGGAACAGGTTTACACCGCCGCCAGCTTGAAGACCAAAGCCATTCCAAATGTCGAAATTGATTACGCTTATCTTATGAACGTCCGTAACCCGATCGGCGTCAACCAAACCATGACATCCAACGCCGCCCAAGCCAAATACACCGGTCTACCATTCGGTACCATCACCGGTTATGGCTACTTTCTGGATTACGATTTGAAAAACCTGACCGACAGCGAAACCTACGGTGCGCGCTTTGCCGGTAAGACTAAATTGAGCGATACCTTCAAACTGTTCTACCACGCGGAATACGCGACTCAGGACAAATACGCGGACACTAAAAAGAACGTCGGCGGTGATTACACCCGTTTCGAACTGGGTGTGGGCGTCGGTCCGGCTAAGATTTTGGCCGGTCAAGAAAAACTGGGCGGTGACGGCAAAAGCGCATTCAACACGCCTTTGGGTACGGTTCACTTGTTCAACGGTTGGGCGGACATGTTCATCGGACCGGCCGGTGGAACACCTGTCAACGGTCTGGTGGATAACTACCTAAGCGTATCCGGTAAAGCACTGGGCTTGAAACTGGCCGCGATTTACCATGACTTTAATGCCGACACAGGTGGCGACGACTACGGTTCGGAATACGATTTGTTGGTGGCTAAGAAATTCGCCAAAATCTACACCGTCGGTGTGAAATATGCCAACTATACAGCGAAAGATGCTTCCGCAAACAACAACCTGGTCGACACCACAAAACTGTGGGTCTGGGGCCAAGTTAAGTTTTAACAGAACACCCTTTTGACTGATAAAAATCACTGAGCCCGCTTTTGCGGGCTTTTTCTTTTCCATACCGCTTTACTTCCATCGCACCAAAAAACGACAAAGTGCTACAAAATGTTAACAATTGTTAACAAATCAATTCATTTTTGGCCGAAGTTTGTCATAAAAATTAATTAAGTCGTTGATTTAACTAAACTTATATTTGTTGGCACCACCTAAGCTATATCATCAATAAATAAATTTAATTGCTAAAAGAAGATTCGATTATGACTGCAAAAGGCTCCAATGTATGGATTTCAGAATTATCCCATACATTTAAAAAACAAACCAAACCGACACTCAAGAACATCAACCTGACCATTCCAAAAGGACAATTGACGGCGCTGATCGGCCGAAGCGGTTGTGGTAAATCCACGCTGTTGCAAATGATTGCCGGCCTATTGATTCCATCCGACGGTGCAGTGCGTATCAACGCGCACACTGTCACCAAGCCCAGCGCGAAATGGAACATGATGTTCCAGAAACCATCGCTCTACCCTTGGATGACCGTACGCGAAAACGCCGCACTCGGCTTGGTGTTTTCCGGTACCTATAACGACAAAAAAGACCGCGTCGAAGAACTGCTCGACATGGTCGGGCTGACCGAACACAAAGACAAAAACGTACAGCAACTCTCCGGTGGTCAGCAGCAACGCGTTGCACTGGCACGCTCACTGGCCACGGAGCCGGAAATTCTATTGTTGGACGAACCTTTTTCCGCACTGGATGCCTTTACCCGCAGCCAATTGCAAAATGAGGTTTCCGAAATCTGCCACAACCAGGGCATCACCATGATCCTGGTCACACACGATATCGAAGAAGCCGTGGCCATGGCCGACAACGTTGTCATCATGAGTCAAAACCCTGGGGAAATCGTCGGTGAAATGGAAGTCAAACTCGACTATCCGCGCGACCGCTCATTGGAAGAGTTCAATACCCTGAAAGAAAACCTATTTAACGAATTTGAAAAAATTGACTTGGCCAAGCAGCGAAGTGTCGCCGAATCGAACGCATAACATTCCATCGCTTTAAAGGAGAACCCACATGTGTCAATACTGCAATTGCGATAACGAATTGTCCAAACACGACTATACATTCAACCCGACCAAAGGCCGTCGTGAATTCATTCTCGACAGCATGGCTGCAACCGGTGGCTTGGCCGCCGCGATGAGTTTGCCATCCAGCCAGGCTTTCGCCAACATGACCCCACCGGAAGACGAAGTCGTCCGTATCGGTTATCTACCCATCACCGATGCCAGTGCGCTTTTGGTCGCGCACGGTATGGGCTTCTTTGAAGAAGAAGGTCTGAAAGTGGAAAAACCGACCTTGATTCGTGGTTGGTCGCCGTTAATCGAAGGTTTCGCGGCGCACAAGTTCAACCTGGTGCATTTCCTGAAACCAATTCCAATTTGGATGCGTTACAACAACAACTTCCCGGTCAAAATCACCGGTTGGGCCCACACCAACGGTTCCGGTCTGGTTGTTGGTAAACACACCGGTGTGGAATCTTTTGAAGAATTAGGCGGTATGCAAGTGGCCGTGCCTTATTGGTACTCCATGCACAACATCGTCTTGCAGATGGCGCTGAAAAACGCTGGTTTGGAACCGGTTATCCAAGATCAAACCGATCCGTTGAAGCCGAACCAAGTCAACCTACAAATCATGCCGCCACCAGATATGCCACCGGCTTTGGCCGCGAAGAAAATCGACGCTTACATCGTAGCGGAGCCGTTCAATGCGGCGGGTGAAATGTTGGCGGGCGCGAAAATGTTGCGTTTCACCGGCGATATTTGGGAAAACCACCCTTGCTGCGTTGTCTGTATGCACGATGACGACGTTAACAAGCGTCCAGAATGGTCGCAAAAAGTTATGAATGCCGTGGTCCGAGGCGGTCTATACGCTCAGGAAAACAAAGAAGAAGTCGCGAAAATGCTGTCACGTGAAGGTAAGCGTTACCTACCAATGAAAGCCAAAGTGGTCGAAAAAGCCATGACGGATTATTCACCGGCGGATTATCAGGATCCAAAAGCGATCAAACACCCGGATTGGGACATCGGTCGTATCGACTTTAACCCTTATCCGTATCCATCCGCGACCAAATTCTTGATGGAACAATTGAAAGAAACCTTGGTCACTGGGGACAAAACCTTCCTGGACAAACTGGATATCGACTATGCGTTGAAAGACCTGGTCAATTACGACTACGTCACCAACGCCATGAACAAATACGACGTTTGGGACAAAGTGCCTGGCGTTAACCCAGCAGACCCAACACACCGTAAAGAGGTATTTAAACTATGAGTAATTCGGCTGCAACAACAAAGATGTCGTTCGGCCAAGCATTGGCAGGCTTCAAAAGCCTGCCGGGCTGGATGCAAAGTGTCATCAACGCGAGCATGGGGATGGGGATCCTTCTCTTGGTCTGGTGGATTGGCGGCCTGTTAATCGAGTCTAACCCGGACACACAAGCCTTTGCGGAATTTGCGCCAGGGCCAACCTTCTCAGCACTCTGGTATCTGATTGAAACCGGAACCATCTGGGAAACCATTTATTCCAGTTTGTACCGTATCGTGGCCGGTCTCTTTTGGGGGATTGTCATTGGGGTGCCAACCGGGATTTTGGTGGGTTACTTTTTAATGGTTCGCCAAATCGCCAATATGCCATTCCAGTTCCTGCGAATGATCAGCCCACTGGCCTGGATGCCGATTGCCGTATTGGCTTTCGAAACCTGGGACGCGGCGATCATCTTCCTGCTGGCCATGGCCACCATCTGGCCCATCGTATTCGGTACCGCACACGGCGTGCAGCGTATTGATCCAAACTGGTTCCAAGTTGCACGCAACTTAGGGGCCGACGGATACCAAATGCTGCGCCGCGTGATCATGCCCGCCATCGCACAAGATGTTTTTGCCGGGATTCGTCTCGCCATCGGTGTCGCCTGGGTGGTCTTGGTACCTGCGGAATATCTTGGGGTGACATCCGGTTTAGGCTATGCCATCAACGATGCGCGTGACACACTGGACTATGCAGCCTTGGCAGCCATCGTCGTAGTCATCGGCGTTATTGGTTACCTACTGGATTTTATTGCTGTCACCTTGATTAAACGTTATTCATGGCATGTTGAATAATATTGTGACTTTTTGCAGGGGCGTTCCATCCCCTGCCTTTTTATTTCGGGTCCTTGAGTCTCTCAATGGACACCAAACCTTCCAACGGCCATACCAGATTTTCCTGGTCGCCGTTTTTTGCTTTAAGGAACTCCTCGCCGTTCCGACTGAACAGGTCCGTAATCACCCCTTCGAAAACCGTTTCGGAATGCGGTGGTTCAAACGTCAGGCGTACTGTCTGTTTTCGCATGGCGGCCACTTCCAATTGGTCGTACAAATGGCAGGAAATCGGCATGAGGGTTCTCCATTTTTTGTAACAAAATGCTAATATGAAAGCTCTTGAGCTTTAAGGGTAGGTTCTGTGAAACACGTTGAACATTTAGATATTGCCAACCAGTCGGAATATATTGTCATAAAGGAAGCGGCTGAGCAAATCGAGAAGGCCTACGAGCCTGAAAAAGCGATTCACACCATCCTGAGCTTGATTTCGCGTCAAATGGGGCTGAACCGCGGCCGTGTTCTTTTACAGGAAAGCAGTTCCGGCTATCTGCACACCGCTTATGCCTATGGTTTGACCAAAGAAGAGATCGCCCAAGGACGTTTCGCCATCAGCGAAGGGATTTCCGGGAAGGTCATGCACTCCGGCAGCCCCATTATCGTCGCCGACATCGACCGTGAAGACGACTACCTGTTCCGAACCGTCGACCGCTCCACCCTGCCACAGGAAACCGTCGCTTTCATCGCCACCCCGATTGTCCGTAACGGCACCACTGTGGGGGTTTTAGCGGTTAACCGTTTGAGCAAACGCCCCCGCTCACTGGACCGCGACTTAGGCATTCTCAAACTGATGTCGCTGTTCATCAGTGAAATCCTGGCGGTGAACGCCATGATCGAACAGCAAACCCAGTTGCTGAAAGAAGAAAACGAACAGTTACGCTCCATGGCACTTGGTCAAGGCAGCCAATACGGCATCATCGGCGAAAGTGCGGCCTTGCGCGCCGCCTTGAACAAAGTCAGTCGCGCCACCAACACCGCCGTCACCGTCATGCTGAAAGGCGAATCCGGTACGGGGAAAGAACGTTTTTCGCGAATGCTGCATCTGGCGTCGCACCGTCAAGACGGCCCTTTTATCGCCATCAACTGTGCGGCCATCCCGCCGGACTTGCTGGAGTCCGAATTGTTCGGGCATGAAAAAGGCGCTTTCACCGGCGCCACCCAAACCAAGCAAGGCAAAATCGAACTCGCCAACAACGGCACTCTGTTCCTCGATGAAATCGGCGACTTGGATTTTGGCCTGCAAGCCAAGCTGTTACGTGTGCTGGAAGAACGTTGCGTGACCCGCGTCGGCGCCACCAAGCCGATTCACGTCGACACCCGCATCATTGTCGCTTCCCACAAAGATTTGCACGAAGCCGTCAACCAAGGGCGCTTCCGTCTGGATTTGTTCTACCGTTTGAACGTCTTCCCGATCGAACTGCCGGCGCTGCGCGAACGCGAAGGCGATATCCGCCTGTTAGCGCGCCATTTCCTTAACCAAGCCAATCAGGAATACCACACCAGCGCCATTTACGACCAAGGCGCCATGGCGTTTTTGGAAGGCTATGAATGGCCGGGTAACATCCGACAATTGGAAAACGTGGTGAAACGTGCTGTGCTGATGGCCGACAAAGGCCGCCTGATTTCCGCCCGGTTGATTGAAAAAATCATTCAGGAAGAAAGCGCGATTATCCACGGCGGCCATGTCAAACCGCTGGAAAACGAACTGCAGCCGGCCACCCCGAACCTCGAAGCCTACTCGCAAGAACCGCAGGTAGTGAACGGTCAAGCGACTGCCAACGGCTTCGCGCCCAACGCCAACAACGGCTTGGCATTTCCGAACGGCCAAACCGCCATGGACGACAAGCGCGCTTACTGGCGGGTGTCCGAGGACGAGTCCGAGCAACTCAAACAAGCTCTGGAAATGGCGCGCGGCAACAAAACCCGCGCCGCTTTATTACTGAACATGACACCGCGTCAATTCAGTTATCGCTTGAAAAAGCTCGGGTTATAAAAGCGGCAGAAATTCCCGCGCGGACAATAAAATAAGGTTACGATTAAACCTGATTAACACCCGCACGTTAAGGAGCCGCCATGGCCAAGTTCTTCACCCCGTTCATTGCGATCAGTCTGCTTTTATCCGGCATCGGCCATGTGGCGGCGTCCGAGCCCGCCCTATGCACCGCTTCGGAAACCCCGGCCCAAAACCTGACACTCATCATCGCTCGGCACGGCGAAAAACCGCGACCCATCGCCAATGACCGTGGCGTTCTCAATTGTCGCGGTGAAAACCGGGCATTGCACCTTCCGCAAGTCATGCAAAACCGATTCAAAACCATCGATGCGGTCTTTACCCCTTCGCCGCATTTCACCACCAAATACGGTGCCGACGGAAAAGGCGCTTTCTCCTTGAGACCCTTTCAAACCGCTTTGCCGACCGCCACCTTCTTTAACACCGGCGTCAACCTTTGTGTGGCCGTGGACAAACCCAAAGCCATCGCCCAGCTCGCCACCTCATCACAATACGAAGGCAAAACCACGCTCATCGTCTGGCAACACACCCGAATTAAAGACATTGCCAAACACGTCAACGACGCCTACGGTGCCAACTACGATTTCGGCAAATGGCACGGCAGCGACTTCGATACTCTGTATGTTTTTACCGTCAAAAACGGCCAACTGACGTTTGAAAAATCCGCGGAAGGGCTTAACAAGGTTCTCTCCGACCAATGCCCGAATATCGAATAACCGCCAGGCCTGGTGATTTTGACCATTCGGCCTGTCTTTAAACCGGCAGGCTGGCTATACTAACGCTTTCACATCACTGACATAACCCGTTTTCATGCTTGGAACCCTTTCGATTCTCTTACCCATTTTCGGCCTGATCGCCGCCGGATTCATCAGCCGCAAAACCGGCGTGATGGGGCAAACCGCCGCCAGCGAACTGAACCGTTTCGTGGTGTGGCTGGCGCTGCCGGCTTTGCTGTTCGACATCATGGCCAACAGCAATTGGTCGGCACTCTACTTGCCCGATTTCATTCTGGTGTATCTCATCGGTTCGGTTGGCCTGTTTGTGTTGGTGATCATCTGGCGCCTCAAACAAGGCGTGCCGCTGGCCGATGCCAGCATCGACAGTGTTTCCGCCGCTTATTCCAATACCGGTTATGTCGGTTTTCCACTGCTGTTTCTGGTGTTCGGCGCGTCCAGTCAGGTGCCGACCACCATTGCCAGCATTATCGTGGTCAGTATCGTCTTTGCGCTGGCGATTATCCTGATTGAAACCGGCCTGCAAGCGGAAGCCAGCTTACGCCTTAAAATCAAAAACGTGCTCAAAGCCGTGTTTCTCAACCCGCTGATTGTCTCGCCCATCGCCGGGATGCTGTTTGCCCTGACCTCCTGGCAACTGCCGCAAGGCGTGGAAACCTTTTTAACCCTATTGAGCGGTGCCGCCAGCCCGGCCGCTCTGGTCAGCTTGGGGCTTTTTCTGGCGGATGCGGTGGCGTCTTCCAATGAGAACACCACCGCGACACGCCAAACCGCCTGGCAACTGACCGCCATCAAACTGATTGCCCAACCGTTATTAGTCGCTTGGTTAGCACTAAGTGTGTTTGAAATGGATTATGAACTGGCGATGATGGCCATCCTGTTAGCCGCTTTGCCGACCGGCACCGGGCCGTTCATGTTGGCCGAATACTACCGGCGCGAAGCGGTCACCACCGCCCAAACGGTACTCTTTTCCACCGTGCTGTCGCTTGTGACCCTGACACTATTACTGAGCTTTATGTAATTCGCTTGGTACGCAGAAAGTAAAAAACCACCAGGCCTGGTGGTTTTTGAGATGAACCGTAAAACGGCTTTAAGTTATCGTTGCTTGAAGTGTTTGGCGGATTTGACCATTTTGCTGAAGCGCTTGTCTTGTGCGCGTTTTTCCGCCAAAGTCACGGCGTTAAACGCTTGCTCCTTCATCAGCTTGTGGTAGTTCACCAAACGGCGTTCCGCCAACTGACTGGATTCAATCGCCGCCCGAACCGCACATCCGGGTTCGGACTGGTGCTGACAATCGGAAAACTTACACTGCTCCGCCAAAGTGGCGATATCGGCAAAGGTTTCATCCACGCCCTGTTCACAATCCGCCAATTGCAATTCCCGCATGCCCGGCGTGTCCAGCAACAACACACCAGAAGCCGTCAAATGCAACGAACGCGCCGTCGTGGTGTGACGCCCTCGGCTGTCGTCTTCGCGAATCCGATTGGTTTCCTGAACGTCACCGCCCAACAGCGTGTTCACCAACGTGGATTTGCCCACGCCGGACGACCCCAAGAAAGCCAGCGTATGGCCGGGCAACAACCACAGTTCCAACGCCTGTAAAGTCGCCGAATCATGGGCATTGACCGCAAACACCGGCAGCATCTTATCCAGCGCCTGAACCGCTTCCAAAAACGATTCCGGCTCATCGCACAAATCGGCTTTGGTGAGCACAACAATCGGCTCCACACCAGCCTCATGCGCCAACGCCAAATAGCGCTCAATGCGGTTCAAATTAAAATCGTTGTTCAAAGAACTGACAATCAAAACCGAGTCCACATTCGCGGAAATCAATTGGCGATCAACCCGTGTGCCCGCCGCCTTTCGCGAAAACAACGACGCTCGGTCCAACAAGCGAACAAAGCGATGCTCGGCATCGATTAAAACCCAGTCGCCCACCGCCAGATTAGGAATGGATTGTGTCATCATCATGGACAACGGACCTTCAGTGGTCAATAGCTGAATAATCGAACGTTCGATGCCGAAGACACGCGCCGGAATCAAGGTTTCCAACGCATCAAGTGACAGTTGGTGTTGAAAAAAGGGTTTCCACCCTAATTGATGAAGAGAATAATGTGATGTCATCATAAGCCCCATAACGCTTAAGCGTTGTAAGAAATCAAATTCTGGGGCTGAAAAGGCCCCGGTACACTGACCGGGTAGCGAAGAATAAATCTACGAAAAAACTACCCGGAGGCTTTTAACAACAATCATCAATATCCTCCGTTTGAAATAGAAATATAAGGTTGGTTTTTATTATAGCAAATGGCGCCTAAAAATCCTGTCATTAAAGAACGGATTTTTGATTAGCTAGCTAAAACCAAATTTCATTAAATTATCTCTCTCATTTATAATGAAAAACACTTATTTTTTAACGACGCCATATTCATGATTCACCATCCCACTAAACATCCAAGCACCACAACCTTTGGTCAATATCTTAAAAATCGCCAGGCCTGGTGGTTTTTAGTCTTTTACTTACTGGGATTAACATCATCCGTCCAGGCCGAAACCCGTGAAAACTGGAACTATGAATCCCGCTTCACGGCAGAGGGGTTTAAGGCTTCCGGAAAGTCCGGCACCTATGCTTACGACCCCCATGTTTGGGTCTATACAACCGCATTTGCAAAGCGCTTCGGCATGCCGGAAAAATGGATTGATGATTCCTTAAAAGGAGCGGAAGCCTTGGCTTACCGAGTAGACCGAACTTATTACATTAAACAATGCGGTTACTTTGGGGATATGAAGAAATGCCGCACTCCAATTGCCTGTATGCTGGATTTATATATCCCCTCTTCGGCTAACTTACCTTGGAATACAGAATTGCGTTATGACTCTCGATATGGAAAAAAATCGGTTAGAGCATTAACAACAAACGAACCATCAAGCATCTACAAAAGAATCACTAAACGTGGCACCCATCTTTTAGGCGCCAAATTTGGATTGGATTTAGTAGGAATTGTCTACGGGAAAGATAAACGTAGTTCTATTGGAAGTTATACGATTGCCGAGTACGAAATAGGGCTGTATAGAAATCTTGATTATATTTCAGGAGCAACAAGCTGTGCATTCCAGAGAGTAAAAGACGCCGAAGTCAGAATAAATCAACCTGTTTTTAGGGAGAATGGTTCCGTCAACGTTTCTAAAAGCTATAACAAAATTGCTCATAAAATAGAAATCCCCAACAGCTTTATGGATAGAGTCGAAAGCTATGCAGAAAAAGAATATGAACCCCATAGTCTGGCTAAAGACTTGGAAAATAACCTGCAGCAAAAAGGTAAATAATCATGCTTTCAGTCGTCAATTCAATAAAAAAGGCCACCGAAGTGACCTTTTATGACGTTTAACGCCTTTTGGGCGTTGTTTTGGGTGCGGATTAAATGCTGAATTACGCGCTGAACAACTCTTGGTAAAGAGCGTTGGCGCTGGTGACCAGGTCGCCGCTGAGGGCGAAACCAGAGACGTCCTCGCCTTCTTTGTAAAGCAGGCGTTGGTTGTCGCCGACCATCATAGTTTGCTCCCATTGGCCGTGCGTGGCGTGCAATGGTGGGCTGATCATAATGGATAAGCTTGGTGTTTTGGTTTTGATCAAGCTTGGCAGCACTTGGAACTGGTCGGTATCTTCGCCTTTGAGGTGCGCGGCAATGGCTTTAGCCTGACGACGAATCGGCTCCAGATACGCTTGCAACACGCCACCGGCTTCGGCACAATCGCCAATCGCGAAGATGTCCGGGTCGGAGGTTTGGCAAGCGCCGTTGATGCAGATACCGCGGTTGGTTTCCAACTTGGCTTTTTTGGCCAATTCCAAATTCGGTGCCAAGCCGATGGCGGCGACCACCACACCCGTTTCGATGTATTCGCCTTGGTCGGTATGAAGCATGTAACCGTTTTCGGCTTGGTTCATGTCCACCAGTTCGGAATTTTTGTACAGCTTGACGCCTTTGCTTTGCAGCTTTTCTTCCAACGACTGGGAAATGGCTTGCGGCAAAATCTGGCTCATCAAATGCGAACCACGCACCACCATATTGACTTCGATGTCTTGTGAACTGAGGTCCTCGGCCAGCTCGGTGGCAATCAAACCGCCGCCGATAAGGGTGACGGATTTTTTGCCTTCCAGGGCTTTATGGAAACGTCGGTAAGCCGGCAGGTCGTTGATGGTCATGATGTCCTGGGCGGCATTGCCGTCCACGGTTGGCGACAGGGCTTTGGCACCGGTCGCGAGAATCAGTTTGTCGTATTGGAAGCTGCCGGAAGTGGTCATGACCTTTTTACGCTTGGTGTTGATGGACATGACTTTGGTCCGGGTTTTAACACCCATATTCAGTTCGGCGGCTTTGGCTTCCGCGGTCATTTCTTTTAAGTCGTCCGGCGTTCTCCCTTGGCTTAAGGCCATGGACAGGGACGGTTTCGGATAGACGGTTCCGTCACAGGCGGTGAGCAAGCTGATTTCGGCGTCCGGCATGGCTTGACGAACGTTTTCAGCGGCTTGCCAACCGGCGTAACCGGCGCCGATAATCAAGACGTCGGCATGAGTGCTGGCTTTGCGCTTAGGCGCACCATCCGGTGAAGATTTCGCCTTCGCTTCGTCGAGTGGAATGAAATCCGATTTACTCACCAGGCACAAAGGGCAGTACCAGTCATCCGGGATGTCTTCGAAACGCGTGCCCGGCGCCAATCCGGAATCCGGATCGCCCAGCTCTTCGTCGTAAATCAAACCGCATGTCTTACAAATATACTTTTTAAAATCTTCACTCATCTTGGTCTCCTATGCCGCTTCGATGCGGTCAATTTCCTTACGAAGATGCTTGATGGATGGCGTGACGATAATCACGAAATACGCTTCACGCATTTTACGTTGCGGTGCGGCATCCACCAGATAGCCTTTGGCTCCGGCGTGCTGCATGACCGAATCGGCCGCGCGTTTGCAGATTTCCGCGCCCAGCAAACGGGCTTCCAGTACCGATTTGATGTATTCTTGTCCCGGTGTGAAAGGGTCTTCGCACAGGGCTTCGATCAAATCGATGGCATCTTCCAAATCTTCTGTTATTTCTTCCGGCGAATCGTCCAGATATTCGTTGATCTCGGACAAGGTCAGATTCGCTTTTTCCATTTCGTTGACGGCGCCTTTAATGACTCCGGCGGCCATACCGGTTTGCAATAAAATGAATCCGGCTTTGATTTTTTCCAAATACGGTTTCAGAGGGTCAGCCAACAGGTATTTCTTAGGCAAGAAGGCGTTGTCGAACAACAGGGAATAGGTTCCTGTGCCTTCCATACCGACGAATTCGGCCATTTGTTTCATGGTCAAGCCTTCCAAATCACATGGAATCAGGGCCATGACATCTTTTTCATAGTTTTTGTCGTGGTCGTGCACGCTGAAAATCGAGCCGAAGAAGTGATTGCTAGAACCTTCCAACAGGTTGGATACCCAAGGCAAGGTGCCGTTGATGATGTAACCGTCTTCGGTTTCTTCCGCAGATAATTTCAGGTCTTCAATGCCGGCAAAATACTTCATCGGGTTCGACAAAGCCGTGGCACCGAAATATTCGCCATCCACCATTTTCGGCAGGATGTCGGACTTCAACCATTCGTTTTCAGAGTTTTCGATGTACCAGGTACAGACGGACTGCGCCCACATCATAAAGCCGGTCGACATACATTCTTCGGACACGGTCGCCATATCCTGAATGGTGCCGAATAGGTTCAAGTCGCCATTGTTCAGGGATGGAATATGGTGACGAAACGCGCCGGCTTGGCCAACTTTCGATAATACTTCGGTCGTGTACTGTCCATGATCAATCGCCACAGTTAACGGCTTCAGATCTTTTTGAACAATTTGACTAATCATGGTCATTCTCCTTCAAAGTGGGAAAACCTGGCGAAAACCGCCAGGCCTGGACAGTGTGATTAACCGACTAACTTACCGGACAGATCCACCGCATTCATATAAGTGTTGGCAACTGGTGACCATTTGATGGCATGCGCGACCAAAGCTTCCAAATCTTCTTTTGAGGCTTCTGGTGATTCAATGGTGAACATGGCGCGAACTTCGGTAACACCCAATTTTTTGTTTGGATCCACATCACCGGTACCCCAAACAGCGGTGATGTTGATGTCACCTTCCAATTCGATTTCCAATTTGGTTAAATTAATACCACGGGCTGTCGCGTTGGCTTGAACCCCAACAGACAAACATGAACCCAAAGACAACAAAGCCATTTCAGATGGGTTTGGTGCCGTGTCTTCACCCAACAGGACAGGTGGCTCGTCCACAACAACCGGGTCCAAATCACGGATGTAGTTCAAGTTTTTGAACTGACCTTCCAATACGGTTTTGGACTTCAATGTTTTGATGGTATCCGGTGCGGCTTTGCCCGCTTCGGCCAATTTGTTCAAACCATCGTTATCGATTGGACGGATACATGAAGGGATATAGACTTCGCTCATTTGAGACTCCTCGTAAATTTTTAAAGTGAATAATTTCGACTTTTTCGAAACTTACCCCTGACATAGCGTGAAGGATGCCACAATTTAACAAAATATTATTTTTCAAATATTTACATAATATTGTTTATAATTCAGATTAATAAATTAACGGAAAATGTCTACAAATTACTTACAAAGTTTTACATTTGGTAATATTTGTTAACAATTGTAGACAAAAAGAAAAGTCCGAAACGCCAAAAAACAGACAATATACAATTAAATCAACCACTTAATAAATTGGCACAAGCCTTGCATTATGGTCATTGCATTTTAATAACCTCATTGGAGACAAAGACTATGATGTCAAAAGTAGAAATGACCGAAGCAATCATCCTGGCTAAGGCTGAAAAATCCGTTGGTTGGAGTGATATTGCGGCGGCCGCAGGATTGAGTGAAGTCTATACCACATCCGCTTGTTTGGGGATGAACCACTTGGATGCTGAGCCGGCTTCTAAAGTCGCCGCTTTTTTGGGATTGGGCGCGGATATTGAAGCCGCTTTGCAAGCTTACCCGCACAAATCATGGGAAAAAGCGGTGCCAACCGATCCATTGATTTATCGTTTGTACGAAATTGTCGGTGTTTACGGTCCGACCATGAAAGAATTGATCCACGAAAAATTCGGCGACGGCATCATGAGTGCTATCGATTTCTCCATGGACATCGATAAAGAAGAAAACCCGGCCGGTGACCGCGTTGTCGTCACCATGAACGGTAAATTCCTACCGTACAAAGCCTGGTAATCCAACCCGCTTCCCATTGCTTGGCGACGACATTTGTTCGGCGCCGGCAATCGGCTTTACATCCTCCTTTCGTTATTTCATCTTAAGCTAATCTTTTCGTTGCCAAAATTTCGGTTTCAGCGCATAATTCTTCGTCTTGCCCCTGGAGGCGCTTATGTCGCTGAAACTCACCCCCAATATTCTGAATGAACTGCTGGATGCCTTGGTCGAACAAGGCTGGTACGAATGGCCGAATGCCGTCACCGATTCCTTGTGCGAACAATTGCTGGCCGAAGTCGAAACCTATGATGCGCAAGGCGATTTGCAGAAAGCAGGCATCGGGCGCGGCGACATTCATCAAATCAACGAATCGGTTCGGCGCGACCAAATCAAATGGCTCAATGGCGCCACCGACGCCCAACAGCAGTATTTAGCGCAAATGTCGGAATTACGATGCCAATTGAATCGCGCCTTGTTTTTAGGGTTGTTTGAATACGAATGCCATTTTGCGCTTTATAAGCGCGGCGATTTCTATAAAAAACACTTCGACAGCTTTCGAGGGCGCGCCAATCGCATGGTGACCACGGTGTTGTATCTCAATCCGAACTGGCAACCGGACTGGGGTGGGGAATTGGTACTCTACGCCGAAGAAGGCGACGAGCGCTTGGCGGTGATTCAACCGCAAATGGGCAAAATGGCGGTATTTATGAGTGAATGGATTCCGCACGAAGTGTTGCCCGCGCAACACGAGCGTGTCAGCATCGCCGGTTGGTTCCGTTGCAACACCAGTGTCGACGGTTATGTCGACCCGGCGAAATAATACCCGCAGTAAAACCGAACTTCCGAAAACAAAAAACCGCCAAGCCTGGCGGTTTTTCATTCCTACAAAACACTATTCAAACATTAAGAATTGCTTTGAGCGGCTTCCTGCGCTTGGCGTTCTGCATGTTTTCGGGCGATTTCGTCCCAGTCGATGTTGTTACAGGCTTCGCATTCTTCTTCGAAAATGCCGACTTTCACCAACAAAGCGTGTACTTTACAGCCCACACAGAACCCGAGAATCGCTTCCAGCCACATAAAGCCGAAACACACCCAAACCAGAACCAACGGAATCCAGTTGGACATATAGTTTTCGGTGGTCGGTAGCAGTTTACTGCTGAAAAGCGTATTCACCCAGTTGGCGAACACATCCGGATTAAAGAAAATCAAACAGACGGTGATGAAAGACGCGCCAATGGTCCAAGCAAAGCGTTTCGGCACCAACGGTTTCCAATTCGGTTTTTGCGCTTTTGCCAGAAAGGAAGCGATGTAAATCGTCGGCGACAAGCGCGAAGTGGCGACGAACATCCCGGCAATCATTTCAAACAAGCCATAAAACAATACCCAGGTTTGAATGGTGTAATCGTACACCCGCTGAGTGGCTTGCACTTGATAAATGGTGTGCCAGTTCCAATCGGTTTCCAAGGTATCGATCATGGTGGTGTTTTCCAGAACCGACCAGCTGGAACCAAACACCACGTCAATCAAGGTGTAAGTCATGTAAATCGGGATAATCAACAACATCCCGGCGCGGATTTTCACGGCGTTATCATTGATGAAAGTCGGTTTTTCCTTTGGGTCTCGAAACCAAAGGTTTTTGAAAACTGAGTGCATACAACCCCCTTCTTTGGACAGCTTGGGCTTTACCCTGAACGCATCATGGGTATCAATTTATTAGAATATAATGAAGCAGTGATATAGTGTTACATCAATATAACAATTGAGACCGGAAGCGCCAGCAAAAGTTACTGATTTTTCGATAGAATTTTTTAATTCCGGGGAAATAACAGGGTTGGATTTTCAGAAAATTTAGAGAGTTTTGATGCCAAAATCAATGCGAACGATGGGCCAGAAGCAAGCTTTTGAAAACGTTAGGGTCTTTGATTTGCGTCATTTCGCCTTCTCTCGGCAAATGCTTGTCTTTCAAACGGGACAGGAAGAAACGCAAAGCGCCCATTCGCAACGCGGCCGGCCAGGTTTGCTGTTCCAGTTCGGTCATCGGGCGCACTTGCTGATACGCCGCCAACACCGCCGCGGTTTTCTCCTCGCACAAGGTTAAATCCGGCAGTCGGCACCAATCATTCGCCATCACTGCCAAATCGTACAGCATGGCGGAATTACACGCATAATAAAGGTCGATGATGCCGGACAGTTCATCCCCATTGAATAAGGCATTGTCACAGAAAAGATCGGCGTGGATCACGCTTTTCGGCAAGTGCGTCCAATCCTGTTGCGACTGAAAAGCGATTTCGGATTCGATCAACTCGACCTCGTCCTGCGGTAAATGGGAATGAATCAATTCGAATGTTGATTGCATCCAGTCCAAACCGCGGTCGTTGGCGCGGAAAGCGTCATAATCCTGCCCGGCCAAATGGAACTTAGCCAAATACGTCGCCATCACTTCGCATTGTTTCAAGGTCGGGTGTTCCACACCGGAACCGGTCAAGCGCTCCACCAGTGCCGCCGGTTTACCTTTCAGTTCTTTAAGATAAGAACCGTCGCGCGTCGGTTTGGGATGCGCGGTGGGAATGGCGTGCTCCGCCATAAACGCCATGATGTCGAGAAAATACGGCAACTCGTCGAAACTGTGATGTTCGAAGATGGTGAGGACAAAACGCCCAGCCGTGGTATCGACAAAATAGTTGGTGTTTTCAATGCCGGCACTGATGCCTTCAAACGCAACCAGCGTTCCCTGGTTAAAATCCGCCAAAAACGCTTCCAAATCCGCTTGATTAACGACAGTGTAAACAGACATCCCAAACCGCCCTGAGAAAAGGTTAAAATTACGACAATTTAATCATGAGAGCTTTGCACGAGATGGATTCACGGTTAAAAATGGCTAAAATCTTCCTGAATGTCGTTGAAAAACTCGTTAATAGCCAGCTATTAACTTCATTTTCCGCCTAATTCAGAAAAATTTTATCTCACTTTTTCCTCGCCCCCCACTCGAGCAAAGCTCTCATCATAACGGAACCCGGTTCCGCTAAACGGCGACATTTTAGCATAATCCTTTAGAGGCAACGCATTCAATGACTCAGATCCTACCCAAATTCAACCCCGACAGCCCGTTCATTCTGGTGGACGGTTCCTCTTATCTGTTCCGTGCTTTTCATGCCATGCCGCCTTTGACCAACAGTGAAGGTCATGCCACCGGGGCGATTTTCGGGGTCATCAATATGATTGGGAAACTGCTGGAACAGTACCAGCCTGAACGCATCGCCGTGGTGTTCGATGCCAAGGGCAAGAACTTCCGCCACGACCTCTACAGCGAATACAAAGCACACCGCCCGCCGATGCCGGATGAACTGCGCATTCAGATCGAACCAATTCACGAAATTATCAAAGCGCTGGGCATTCCGTTACTGGTCATTGACGGTGTTGAGGCGGACGATGTGATGGGCACCCTGGCCCACCACGCCACCCAAGCCAAAATGGACGCTTTGCTTTCCACCGGCGATAAAGATATGGCGCAGTTGGTCAACCAGCACATCACGCTGGTCAACACCATGACCGACACCTTGATGACCCCGGAAAAAGTTGAAGAAAAGTTCCACGTGAAACCCGACCAAATTATCGACTATCTGGCATTGATGGGCGACAGCAGTGACAACATTCCCGGCATTCCGAAATGCGGCCCAAAAACCGCTGCGAAATGGCTGGCGGAATACGGCGACATCGACAACCTCATCGCACACGCCGACGACATCAAAGGCAAAATCGGGGAAAATCTGCGCGCCAACCTCGACCAATTAAAACTTTCCCGCGAGCTGACCACCATCCGCATCGATTGTGATTTGCCGATTGCCTTAGCCGATATCAAACGCCATGAAGCCGATATGGACGCTTTGGAAACTCTGTTCGCGCGCTTTGACTTGCGTAACTGGTTGTCGCGGGTGTTGAAAGGCGATCTGCCTTTCAGCCAAAGTAGCGGCCGTAAAGCCCACTCCGAGACCGTCACCAATGGCCATTCCCAAAAATCCGCCACCACGGAAACCGACGGCGTGACCATCGAATCCGAACCCTATGCCACCATTTTGGACATGGCCGAACTGGACCAATGGCTGAAAAAACTCGAAAGCGCCGAAGTGTTTGCCATCGACACCGAAACCACCTCGCTTAACGCGATGCAGGCCAAAATCGTCGGCATCAGTTTCGCTTATGCGGAACCGGCCAAAAAAACCGACAAACCCGAAAACGGCCAGGCCTGGCGAAATTTTGCGGCCTATGTTCCCTTAACCCACGATTACGACGGCGCTCCGTCACAACTGCCTTACGACGACGTCATTGCCAAACTGAAACCCATTCTGGAAAACCCCGCCATTCAAAAAATCGGCCAGAATTTCAAATACGACTGGCACCTCTTCCAAAACGCCGGTATCGACGTGCAAGGCATCGCTTTCGACACCATGCTGGAATCCTACTGTTTCAACAGTGTCGCCACCCGCCACAATATGGACGATTTGGCGCTGAAATACCTGAACCATTCCACCATTCATTTCGAAGACATTGCCGGTAAAGGGAAAAAACAAAAAACCTTCAATGAAATCGATATTGAAACCGCCGCGCCTTACGCCGCCGAAGACGCCGACATCACCCTGCAATTGCACCAAACCCTGATGCCGAAACTGCAAGCCGAGCCCAAACTGGAAACCGTTTTCCGCGACATTGAAATGCCGTTAGTGCCGGTGCTGGCGAAAATGGAACACACCGGCGTCCTCATTGACCGCCAAATGCTGGCCGATCAATCCTATGAACTGGGTGAAAAACTCACGGCACTGGAACAAAAAGCCCATTTGATTGCCGGCAGCCCTTTCAACTTGAATTCTTCCAAGCAATTGCAGGAAATCTTGTTCGAAAAGCTGGATTTACCCATCATCAAAAAAACCCCGAAAGGCCAACCGTCCACCGCTGAACCGGTGCTGGTGCAACTGGCCGAAGACGGCCATGAAATGCCGAATCTGATTCTGGAATACCGCAGTCTGGCCAAGCTGAAATCCACTTACACCGATTCATTACCCAAGCAAATCAATCCGAACACCGGGCGGGTACACACCTCTTACCAACAGGCCGTGGCCTCGACCGGGCGTTTATCATCCACCGAACCCAACTTGCAGAACATTCCGATTCGCACCCCCGAAGGCCGCCGCATTCGTCAAGCCTTCATCGCCGATGACGGGCACCAACTGCTGGCGGCGGATTATTCGCAAATCGAACTGCGGATTATGGCGCATTTATCGGGCGATGCCAGTTTATTAAAAGCCTTTGCCGAAGGCAAAGACATTCACCAGGCCACCGCCGCAGAAATCTTCAATATGCCGTTGGAAGAGGTGACCTCCGAACAACGCCGCAGCGCCAAAGCGGTTAACTTCGGTTTGATTTACGGCATGTCCGCCTTCGGACTGGCCAAACAGTTGAATATTTCGCGCGGTCTGGCGCAAGAATACATCAATCTGTACTTTTCGCGTTATCCGGGCGTGGCGGATTATATGGAAAACACCAAACAGAATGCCAAACAGAACAGTTATGTCGAAACCCTGATGGGCCGCCGCCTCTATCTGCCCGACATCAATGCCAAAAACGGACAATTGCGTCAATACGCCGAACGCACCGCCATCAACGCGCCGATGCAAGGCACCGCCGCCGACATCATCAAAACCGCTATGGTGAAAATGCAGGCCTGGCTGAATGAGACAAAGCTCGACATCAAAATGCTGATGCAGGTGCACGATGAATTGGTGTTTGAAGTCGCGGAACAGGATATCGAATCGGCCAAAGCGGAAATCAAAACCATAATGGAATCCGCCTTGGCACTCGACGTGCCGTTGATTGTTGAAATCGGTCAGGGCAAGAATTGGGACGAAGCGCATTAAAAACGGACTAAACAAGCGGTTTTTTTCAGTAGAATCTTAACAGAGTAAAGAAAATTAACTGTATATACCAATAAACAAAAATACAGAAAACTTAAAAACTGTCTTTGGAGAATTTTAAACATGATCAAGCGTACCCCTTTAGCCGGTGCCATTCTGATGGCCACGGCAGTGTCGGTTCAGGCCGCACCGAGTTCCTATACCCCAATTGCGTCCAATATCGGCTATGGTGATGCCTCCAACCCGAACACCCTTTACAGCCCATTGGCCAACCCGGCCAATAATGCGCTGACCGCGGCGGACATGGAAGGCTCTCGTTTCGGTTTGGGTGCCACGGTTCAAATTCAAGCGGAATTCGACGGCCTCGAAGGTTCCAAGGACTTCCTGGATGACAAGATCAAACCCATCCTGGATAAAGAAACTTATACCCCTCAAGATGCCATCGATCTTCAGAACCTGACCAATGAGTTTTTAACCAAATACAACCACGGTAATTTCAGCACCATCGCTGGCGCCACCGTACCCTTAGTGGTCAAACACAGCTTTTTGGGCGGCGGCCTGTCCTTTGACTACACCCGTCAAGTCGGTGCTAAAGGTTATGTCATCAAACAAAATGACGTCACCGCTTACGATAATGGCGGTAACCTAGCCATCTCCTCAGGTGATGCCGCTTTGGGTGTCGGCTACAAGCAACTGGATGAATTCGCCGTCAGTTACGGGTTTGATGTTTTGAAATCCGACAGCGGTGCCCTGTCACTGGGTATTACCGCCCGTTACTTAAGCTTAATGTCCAATGTCAAACTGGTGGACTTCAGCGAAATTGTCAACGACAACTTAGGCAGCAGTGATAAAGATGTCAACGATTACATCAAAGACATTGATTCCGGTTCCAGCGACAGTAACTTCACCGCAGATATTGGTCTTAACTGGACTGGGCAAAATTACATGGTCGGGGTGGTCGGGATGAACCTGACATCGCCTAAATTCGACATCAACAATAAATCCACAACACAAACTTCAGCTGATTTCAGCAGTTACATCGATTCCAAATTCGAATTGAAGCCTCAATATCGTATCGGCGCGCAAATCTTCTCCCAAAACCGTAAATGGACCTTGGCCGGGAGCTACGATTTAAACAAAGCCAACGATTTGAATAATGAAGACACCCAATGGTGGACCACCAGTGTCAGCTACGCCACCAATGCCGCCTGGTATATCCCGGATGTCCGTTTGGGGCTGCGCGGCAATATGGTCGGCACCGAATACACTTACGGTACCGCTGGCTTGACCTTCGGCTTCCTGACATTGGACGTGGCCACGACAACAACCGACTTCAGCGGCATTTCGGATAAACAGAAAGATGCCGGTGCCATGGCGTCGGTAGGCGTTGAATTCGATTTCTAAACATATCGTTTATTAAGAAAGTCTGAACCCCTCTTCAAGATTCCCTTGAATGAGGGGTTTTTTGTTTATAATGCTCGAAAACGGAGTCAGACATATGTTGAAGAAAACCCTACCCTTTCTGTTGGCGATTCCCTCGGTCGGATTCGCTTCCGGAGCCAAAATCGATTTTTTGAATTTCGACAGCCAAACACAATTTCAGGACTTCGCTAAGGATTTGACCGGCGCTTTGTCGACCAAAACCCTCGAACCGGCCGAACCGCTTGGTTTACCGGGATTCGACATCGGCATTTCCTATAATATGTCCAATCTAAAAACCGATTCGATGGATTATGTCTCCAACAATGGTGGAAAAAGCATTCAAGCGATTACGCTTCATGCGGTCAAAGGACTGCCCTTTGATATGAATTTCGGTTTGGATTATTCCCGGGCACTGGACAGTAATATCCAAGTTTGGGGGGCTAAACTCAGTTACGCTTTAATTGAAGGTGGTGCTTTATATCCGGCCGTCGGCATCAGTGCAAATTACACCCAAACCACCGGCATTGATGCCCTAACCTTCAACGGTTATGGCGCCGAAGTGGCTGTTTCCAAAGGGTTTGCCAACTTCACCCCTTATGCGTCTTTGGGCATGGTCACGGGGAACGTTAAAGCGCGGGAAGACAATACCGGTGCCGCCGGGCCGGACTTGCAAGACGAAACCGTCTCCATGCCGAAAGCCGCCATCGGGGTGAATATCAATCTGTTGGTGATGGATGTCTTGGTGGCCTTCAACCAAATCGGCGAAGTCTCCACCTATTCAATAAAAGCCGGTTATCGTTTCTAACCAGAACACTCCATTGAATATGACCAGGCCTGGGCGTTTTTAAGATTCAGACAATGAATATTAAGACGATTCGGCCTTGGATTTCACCGGACGTTCGTATTCCATCCATTCGTCCAATTTCGACCAGACCTGATCCAACCCTTGACGTTTTAAAGACGAAAACAATTGGACCGTGGCATGCGGATACTGTTCTTTCAATAATTGTTTGAATTTCAACAGACTGTTCTGTGCCGGGCCTTTTTTCAATTTATCGCTCTTGGTCAGCAATACGTGTACCGGCAGTTCCAACGACAGGGTCCAATCCAGCATCGTCAAATCGATTTCGGTCGGCGGCATGCGCGAATCCACCAATAAAATCAAACCTTTCAATGCATGGCGGGTTTCGATGTATTCCGACAAACTTTGTTCCCAAGCGCGTTTGGTGCGGACATTGACTTTGGCATAACCGTAACCGGGTAAATCCACCAGTTTGCGTTCGTCATCACACTGGAAAAAGTTGATGAGCTGCGTCCGCCCCGGCGTTTTACTGGTTTTGGCCAGGCCACGTTGTGATGTGATCACATTCAAAGCGCTGGATTTACCGGCATTGGAGCGACCAGCAAAAGCGACTTCATAACCGGTATCCTCCGGACAATGTGATAAATCCGGTGCCGATTTCAAATAAGTGGCTTTTTGGTAGAGAGGATGTTGCATAAAATTCGTTTATCCGTGCTGTTTTGCGTTCATTCTTTATCAATGGTTTGAATCGGTATATACTTTACAATCTTTTGTCTAACTGCATACAGAATAATTATTTATTATGGCCGATTTATCAAGTAATTCCAGCCCTTCAAGGAAGAAGAACCCCGGGGTTTTCATTCAATTTTTAGGCTCCATGAACCTGGCCGTCACCCTGCTGGTTATGTTAGCCATCGCGTCGGTCATCGGGACGGTTCTGCAACAAAACCAGGCCTTTCAGGACTACATCATCAAATTCGGTCCTTTCTGGACTCAGGTGTTCAATCAGCTCGGCCTGTTCCATGTTTACGGTGCCGCCTGGTTTATTTTGGTCCTGTTGTTCTTGTTGGTCTCGACCGCCGTTTGCGTCAGCCGTAACGGGCCTTCGTTCATTAAAGACATGAAGCAATACAGTGAAACGCTGTCGTTGAACGCCTATAAACACCAACCCCATAACCTCACCTATACGCCGGAGCATTTTGACACCGAAACCGCCGAAGCCATCTTGAAAGAACAAGGTTTCAAAACCAAAATCCATCAACGCGACGACGGCGTCACCATCGCCGGCCTAAAAGGCCAATGGAACCGTCTCGGCTACATTTTCACCCACGTTTCCATCATCATTATCTGTATCGGCGCCTTGTTCGACAGTAACTTGTTATTGAAATACCGTGAACTGACCGGCCAATTGGCGCCGGAAACCCGTTCAGTTCCATTGAGTCAAATTCCGCAAAAATCCTGGGTTGGGCCGGAAAACTTCTCCTTCCGCGGCACCGTCAATATTGCCGAAGGCCAGAAATCGGACGTGCTTTTCTTACCCTATGAACGCGGTTTTCTGGTGCAAAAACTGCCTTTCAAACTGGAAGTGAAAGATTTCCGTATCGAATATTACGACACGGGTATGCCGAAATCCTTTGAATCGGATTTGATTCTCACCGCACCGGATTTGGATAAACCGATTGAAAAAACCATTTCCGTCAACCATCCGCTGTTTTATAAAAATTACGCCATTTATCAATCGTCATTCGGCGATGGCGGCAGTCTGTTAAATCTGGAAGTCCATCCATTATTGGCGCCGGAAAACAAACCGTTGATTCTGGATACGGCCGTCGACAAAGTGGAACCGTTGAAAACGCCGATCGGCACTTTCCGAGTCGAATTGAACGATTTCAAGATGTTCAATATCGTCCCGGCCACCGAAGAAGAAAAAGCCAAAACCGGCAAGAAAATGCATAACAACGGTCCAAGTATCATTTTCAAAGTCCGTAACGATCAAGGAAAGGCTTGGGAATACGAAAATTACATGCAACCAAGCCTGCAGGATGACCGTTGGTTCTTTATGACCGGCATGCGCACCAGCCAGGCCGAGCCTTTCCGTTATCTATTTATTCCGGCCGATGAAAAACGCAGTAAAGAACGTTTCTTCAACTTCCTGGCGTTGATCAACAATAAAACCGAAACCACCAAAGTATTGGAAAAGGCCTTCCCGAAACTGGACGGAATCGACGAACGCACCTATGAATTGCAAATTCGTCTGTTGAATCAGTTGATGGTGCTGTTCCGCCAAAAAGGCTTCAGCGGCATCACCCAATTCGTTCAGCAAAATGTGCCGGAAAAAGACCGGGAAAAAGTCGAAGAATATTACATCAACCAAACCAGCATTGCTTTGCAAACCTTGTATCTGTCAATTCTGGAAAAGGAAAATGCCAAAGATCTGGCCGACATTTCCGATTTCAATAAACAGTGGTTTGAAGATGCCATTACGGTCATCACCAGTTTGCCGAATTATGGTCCGCCGCTGTTTTTCGATTTGGCATCCTTTAAGCAAATCGAATCCACCGGTCTGCAAATCACCAAATCCCCTGGAAAAGATATCGTTTATTTCGGGAGTGCATTACTTATAATTGGGGTATTCTTTTTATTCTACGTTCGACAAAAACGGATTTGGTTGGTCTATTCGGAAACGGATAAAACACTGACCATTGCCGGAAAAGATACCAAAGAGCTGCCTGAAGTGGCTAAAGAATTTGAACACGTTGTACAGGCGGTACAATCTAAACTACAGGTGAAATCATGAATACTATGAATTCTTCCGTTAATATGGAAATCTCGAAGCGAACGGTTTCAATCAGCGATTGGATATGGGCCATCCTGGTCATTGGCGGGTCCTTTTATGCCTGGCAAGTCTTCGGGCAACTCATGGATAATTACGAAATCGGCATTTTGATCGGTTCCGCCATTGGCTTGATCGCTCTAGGGCGTTTCTGGCAAAGCGTTAAACCCCTGACCTACTCGGTCGCGGCCTTGAGCTTACTCGCGGTTTGGACTTACCAAACCCACGGCAATCAAATAGCCATTAACGAACAGGCCTTCTTTTTGAAATTCCTGGTGTCCAGCCAATCCGCCATTATGTGGATGAGCGCCTTGTATGTTTTGGCCACCATCACTTATTTCCTGGCTCTGTTCTCCAAATCCGATTATGTCGGCAAAGTGGCGTCCTTCCTGGCTTGGGCCGGTTCCACTTTCGGTTTGGTCGGTATGATGGTTCGCTGGCGTGAATCCTATCTTATCAACCCGGACTACGGCCACATTCCGGTCAGCAGTCTGTATGAAGTCTTCATCCTGTTCGCAGTATTAACGACCTTGATTTACCTGTATTACGAGCAAAAGATGCGCACTCGATCCATGGGCGGTTTCGTCATGCTGATCGTCAGTGCGTCCGTCGCTTTCCTGCTTTGGTACACCTTTGATCGTCAAGCCCACGTGATTCAGCCATTGGTACCGGCCCTGAAAAGTTATTGGATGAAAATCCACGTACCGGCCAACTTCATCGGTTACGGCGCTTTCTCCATCGCAGCCATGGTGGGTTTGGCTTATCTGTTGACCGATAACATCAAACAGAAAAACCCGGATTCGTCCTTCCTTAAAACCATGCCGAGCTTGGAAAAAATGGACGACCTGATGTACAAAACCATTGCACTGGGCTTTGCCTTCTTCACCATCGCCACGGTTTTAGGCGCCATGTGGGCCGCAGAAGCCTGGGGCGGTTACTGGTCTTGGGACCCGAAAGAAACCTGGGCGCTGATTGTTTGGCTAAACTATGCGGCCTGGTTGCACATTCGCATGTCAAAAGGCTGGCGCGGACGTCCAATGGCTTGGTGGGCTCTGGTCGGCTTGTTGGTCACCACCTTTGCTTTCTTGGGCGTGAATATGTTCTTGTCCGGTCTGCATTCTTACGGTGAACTGTAAATGAGGTTTTTCATGACAAAAGGATTCGTCACTTATGCTTTCTTCCTGTTTGCCCTGGCGTTTCAGCCAGTGCAAGCCAATACCGACATGGGCATTGTTGAAGGCGTTGAATACAAGAAAGTACCCAACCCGCAATCCATTGCACCGCATAAAAAATCCGTGGTGGAAGTCTTTTATTACGGCTGTTCGCATTGCTATAACCTGGAACCCAGCCTGCACAACTGGCTGGAAACCAAACCGAAAAACGTTCATTTCGAACGTATGCCGGCGGTGTTGAACAACCCGAATTGGGTCTTTATGGCCCGAGTGTATTACACGGCAAAATTTCTCGGCATTGAAACGCAATTTCATAACCGCTATTTCGACGCCATCCAGCGCGATCGTAAACCGATTTTCAATGTTGATGCCTTGGCGAAATTTGTTGAACCGATGGGTGTGAAACCGGAGGACTACAAAAAAATGTTCAACAGTTTCCAAGTCAACAGTGCCATTGCCAAAGCTAAACAGAAAACTCAGGACTACGGCATTGACGGTGTTCCGGCCGTTATCGTCAACGGAAAATACCTGACCGATGTGCCGATGGCGTCTTCCCGTGAAGGGCTATGGAAAGTGGTCAATACCCTCGTCAATAAGTAACCTCTCCTCTTTTAGAATGCTCGTCATCGGGCATTCTGTCCCCCTCTCTTAGCTGAATTTTGCGCTTCATCCGTTTTTACGTTTATAATCGTTAAAAAACGAGTTATTCAGAAATCACCAGGCCTGGTGATTTTTAACCATTTACAAAGCGGAACACACAATGAAATCCTCCAAACTCTTCGTACAATGTCTTGAAAACGAGCAAGTTGAATACGTATTCGGAATCCCCGGCGAAGAGAATATGGACATGATGGATGCCCTGCTGGACTCCAAAATCCGTTTCATTACCTGCCGACATGAACAAGGTGCAGCCTTTATGGCAGACGTTTACGGCCGTTTGACCGGCAAGGCCGGTGTTTGCCTTTCCACCCTCGGCCCTGGTGCGACCAACCTGGTGACCGGCGTGGCGGACGCCAATATGGACAATTCCCCGGTCGTAGCCATTGCCGGTCAAGCCGCCACCACCCGATTGCACAAAGAATCGCATCAGGTCGTGGATTTGGTCAATCTATTCAAACCCATTACCAAATATGCGACACAAGTATTGGAACCGGAAATTCTGCCGGAAGTGGTTCGTAAAGCCTTTAAATTGGCGCAAGCGGAAAAACCGGGCGCGGCCTTTATCGATTTTCCGGAAAACGTCAGTGAGATGACCACGCCGGAAAAACCGCTGCCAGTCGTGGAATCACGCCTCAGCTTAGCGGATAACAAACTCATAGACAAAGCCGTGGCCATTATCCAAAAAGCCGATAAACCGATGATTTTGGTTGGCAACGGTGCCGTCCGCGCCAAAGCCACTTCTCAATTAGAAGACTTTTCCAATCATTATCAAATTCCTTTGGTGAATACCTTTATGGCCAAAGGTGCAGTGCCCCACTACAAAAATCCCTTGTCGGTCGGCACCGCTGGATTGCAAAAAGGCGATTATGAAAACGGCGGGTTCGCGGAATCGGATTTGGTAATTTGTGTCGGATTTGACATGGTGGAATACCACCCACACCTCTGGAACCCGAACCGTGAGCACACCATCATCCACATTGACACCTATCCGGCCGAAGTCGATTACAGCTACATTCCGGATGTGGAACTGGTTGGGAACATCGGTCGAAACCTCAAGGCCTTGACCGAAAGGCTGCCAAAAAAAGAATCGGTTCCCACCCCGTTTCCATTGCGTGAATCCATGATTCAAGAAATGAATCGCATGGGCGACAGCGATGCCTGGCCGATGAAACCACAAAAAATCATCTGGGATCTGCGAACCGCGATGAATAAAGAAGACATTGCCATTTGCGATGTCGGCGCCCATAAAATGTGGATGGCGCGGTTTTTCCGTTCCGAAGTGCCAAATACCTGCATTATCTCCAACGGGTTTGCCAGCATGGGGATTGCCATGCCGGGTGCCATTGGGGCCAAACTGGCTTTTCCGGAAAAAGCGATTGTCGCCGTCACCGGTGATGCCGGCTTTATGATGAACGCGCAAGAAATCGAAACCGCCCTGCGTTGTGAAACGCCAATTGTGGTGCTGATTTGGAACGACAGTCAATATGGCCTCATTAACTGGAAACAAAAACGCCGTTACGGCCGCCCGGCCTATATCGACTTTAAAAACCCGGATTTCGTCAAATACGCTGAATCCTTTGGTGCCACCGGTGTTCGAATAAACGCCGCCAATGAATTGCTGCCGGCACTGAAAACCGCTTTAAACAACCATACGGTCACAATCATTGACTGCCCGGTGGATTATTCGGAAAACAGTCGTTTGACCGAATTGCTTGGCAATGTGATTTCGGAAATCGAATCTTGATGGCTGAAAAAATGCATAAGATTTTTTACTCATGAAAAATCCAGGACGAACGTCTATACTAGGATTTTCCTTTCCAGTATTGCGGATACTTTATGATTTACATTAAATGCGATGCCCAAAACCAGATCCAAGACATCACCTTTTCAGAAACCGATGGTTACATTGAATCGAGTTTGTTTGACCCACAAGTCAAAGCCTTTCTGCAGAATTCTCAGAATGAAGAGTTGATAAAGGAAGTACTCAATAAACTCGATTTGGATATGGTTCGTGTCATCGAGGATATGGTTGATCTGATGATTGAAAAACGCCTGATTCTGTTCACGGATCTCCCGCAACCGGTTCAGAACAAACTCTTGTTCAAACGTTCCTTACGGGAGTCCCTCAACCCGGAAATCAGTCTGATCGACGACGAAGAAACCCTGAATTTCTAAGGCATGACGTTTTGGCGTTTTCAATCCAGATACGTCGTCACCTTTTCAATCGGTTTACGGCCGGTTTCCCCGACACAAGCCGGTTTCCCCATATACAAAGCCCCAATCAGCTCCACCTTATCAGAATCGATTTGTAAGGCTTTAAACGTCCTTTCATCCTGAATAATGGGCCCGGTACTCCACTGTACACCCAACCCCAATTCCCAGGCCGCCAATTGAAAATTTTGAATGGCACAGCTGCAAGCCGCGTAATCTTCTTTACGCATAATGGGATCAGAGCTTAAAACCTGCCCCACCAGAACGATTTTTGGAATGGCTCGGAATTTTAAAATGGCTTTATCATAAATTGCGGTAAACGCATCGGTTTTTGGTTCAGCTCGCTTCATCGCACGACTGTCGGCATAAATATGCGCCAAACTCGCTTGTGTGTCGGGTCCTAAGACCCAAAAACGCCAGGGTTCGGTGACTTTATGATTTGGGGCCCAAATCGCCGCTTCCAGGCATTGGTTGATCCATTCCGCTTTAATTGGGGCCGGTGTAAACTGATAAACACTGCGGCGTGATTTAATTGTCTGTAAGATTGGCATAGAATAACTCTTGAATAACTACGGTATGTGGACTTGGATAAACTGTAACAAATTGTGAATAAAATCTTGGGTAAAGTTTATTCAGGCTGTTATCCACAATTCTTTCACATCTCATACAGTCAAAAGTAGTCCAATTCTTATTAGGGTTATAAACAGGCTAACAAATTGAATTCAAAATCAAAACTGAACTTATCCTTGTTATTGGGCCTCACTAAGAGAAACAAAAAGAACAAAACAAAATAAAGAATACATAAATATATACTTAAGTGTGAATAATCGGAATGACATTAAACGAACTTAAATATTTGGTGGAATTGGCTAAAGAAAAACATTTTCGAAAAGCATCGGAAAATTGTTTTGTCAGTCAGCCAACCTTGAGTATCGCCATTAAAAAACTCGAGGATGAATTGAATGTGACTTTGTTTGAAAGACGTAAAAACGATGTCTTGATTACCCCAATCGGTCAACAAGTGGTCGATTTGGCGGAAGAAATCATTCAAAAAACCAAAACCATCAAACAAATTACCCAGGATGAACAGTCTCAAACCACCGAATTAAAGTTGGGTGCGATTTATACTATTGGGCCCTATCTGTTACCGCATTTGATTTCAGAGTTTCATCAGAAGGCCCAAAACATCCGTTTATCCATTGAAGAAAACTATACGCACGAGCTGGCGAAAAAATTGCACAGCGGTGAATTGGACATCATTATTGTTTCGTTACCCTTTTCGGAACCGAATACCGAAGTCTTCCCGCTTTATGAAGAAAATTTCGTGGTGGCCATGCCGAAAGATCATCCTTTGGCCAAAAGGGATAAAATTGCTTTGGAAGAAGTGCATAACGAAACGGTTTTATTGTTGGGGGCCGGTCATTGTTTTCGTGATCAGGTCGTGGAAGCCTATCCCAGCTTGATGCATTTGAATTATCAAAGTAATCCATTACAAAAAACCCTGGAAGGCAGTTCATTGGAAACCATTCGTTATATGGTCGCCTCAGGGGCCGGTATTACCGTTCTGCCCTGTACCGCCTGCCAGAAACAGGACGATTTGCTGGTGTATAAGCCGCTTAAGGACCCAGTCGCGAAACGGGAAGTGGTCATGGCCTGGCGAAAAAGCTTTCCAAGGCATAAAGTGTTACAAACCTTTAAAGAAACGCTGCACGGCATTGAGTTACCCTGTACCCTAAAACCGGATTTGAAAGAAGAAGAAACACCGTGATTCGATTAAAAAGCGCCCTATTTGCTGTCTGTTTAAGTTTGATGGCGGTAACCACTCAAGCCGATGACGATATTCTCAAAGATTATGATTTCCCCACTCGTCCGGCAATGAATTCGCAAGATCCGTATGAAGACTATAACCGGGCGGTCTATCAATTCAATATGGCCTTTAACGATGCCGTTGGGGAACCGGTGGCCGGCGCCTATAATCGGTATGTACCGACCCCGGCCCGAACCGGTATCAGCAACTTCTTTCGAAATTTGAAAGAGCCTTTAAATACCGTTAATGCATTTTTTCAAGGCAATGTCGAAGCCGGGTTGACCAGTTTCATGCGCTTGGCAATCAACACCACCTTTGGTTTATTTGGGATATTGGATGTCGCAACGCCGGCCGGACTGACGTACGAAAAAGAAGATTTGGGGCAAACTCTGTATAAATGGGGCGTCTGGTCGGAAGCGTCTTTCTTCATGGTGCCGTTTATCGGGCCTTATACCACGCGGGAATTGGTCGGTGGCAGTATCGATGCGGTTTATAACCCGACCTATCCGTATTTGATCGAAACCGATGATGTCGGTCGTATCATGCTTTTCTTAGGTGAGAAATTTGTCGATTACACCCAAGTGATCACTTTAATGGGTGAAATCCGTTCTCAACCGGACCCGTATATTTTCATGCGCGAGAGTTATATGCAATATCGTATGCATTTGATTTATAACGGCAATCCGCCAATGCCAGAATTGGACGATTTCAACTTTGAATAGGATTTGAAAAATCATGAAACGTTTACTGATGTTATGTTTATTGCCAGGCCTGGTGCTTTTGGCAGGATGTGAATCTCACCAACCGGGTTCGGAAACGGAAAACAGCATCAGGCCGGTGAAATACACCATTGTTTCTGAGCCCACCCTATTGACGCAGCGCGAATTTCCCGGGGTATTGCAAGCCAAAGACCGGGTCGATCTGTCTTTTCAGGTGTCGGGAAAACTCAAAAAACTGCCGATTAAAGAAGGTCAAACCATCCAAAAAGACGATTTGATCGGTCAATTGGATCAACGCGATTATCAAGCCAAATACGATTCGGCGGTGGCCGATTTTGAAAACGCCCGAGCCGACTATAATCGGGCGAAAAAACTCATCCAAAAAGAATTTATTTCGCAATCGGATTTTGACAAACTCCGCGCCAAAAGAGACATGACCGACGCTAATGTGCGTCTGGCCAAAAAAGCCCTTGAAGACACCGTTTTAAAAGCGCCTTTTACCGGGACCATCGCCAAGCAATATGTCCGGAATTTCACCGATGTTCAGGCCAAGGAACCCATCGCCAGTTTGCAGAATAACGATGAATTGGAAATTGTGGTTTCGGTTCCGGAATATCTGATGGTGATGAATGATGAAGACAAGCGTCAGGGCGGTTTTGACCTTAAAGCGGTGTTTCAGAATATTCCCAAAGAAAGCTTCGATTTGAAAGTGAATGAATTCGCCACCGAAGCCGATTCCTCCACCCGAACCTACAAAGTGACCTTAGGCATTCTGGATAAAAAAGGTTACAACCTCTATCCGGGGATGACCGCCAATGTCTATATTTCCGGAAAAGCGGGTAAAAAAGTCAATCTGGTTCCGGTCAATGCCGTGTTCGCCGATCCGGATGGCAAGCGGGTTTCTCTGGTCTGGAAAATCGATTCGGACAATAGGGTGCATCAGCATCCGGTTGAAATCGGTCAATTGAAAGGTGACCAAATCGAAATCCTCAGCGGTTTGGAAACCGATGACAAAATCGTCACCGCGGGCGTGCATCACCTGGTTGAAAATCAGCCGGTGAAATTGCTTCCGGCTTCTCAAACCCCTTGAGGAGACGGTTATGAATATCGCGGAATACGCCATTCGAAAAAGAACCGTCACCCTGATTTTGACGCTTTTTGTGATTGTCGGCGGTTTATTTTCCTACGAAAACATGGGCCGTTTGGAAGACCCGGAATTCACCATCAAAGAAGCGGTGATCATCACTTTCTATCCTGGCGCGTCGGCTCAACAAGTTGCGGAAGAAGTCTCCGATAAACTGGAAACCAAAATTCAGGAACTGGGCGAAGTCAAAGAAATCCGCTCGCTCAATAAACGCGGTTCCTCGGTGATTACGGTTCAGATGAAAGATAAATACGGTAAACAGGACTTACCGTTAATCTGGCAGAAATTACGTTCCAAAGTGAACGATATCACGCCGAGTTTACCGCCCGGGGTGTCGAAACCCATCGTCAAAGATGATTACGGGGATGTTTACGGTATTTTATTCGCCATTACCGGGGACGGCTTCTCTTACGCGGAAATTAAGGAATACGCCAAACTGTTGCGTAAGGAACTGTTGCTGGTGCCGGACGTCGCCAAAGTGGAAATGACCGGCGTTCAGGATGAAACCATTTACATCCAACTGGATCGCAGTCAAATGGTGTCGTTGGGAATCGGCATCGATGAAATCGTTGATAATCTGCACAACAAAAACACCATTTTGTCGGCCGGGGCGGTAAAGGTCGGTCCGGAATACATCACCTTGAACCCCACCGGTAAAGTCGATGCCATTGAAGACATTAAAAACCTGGTCATCGGTTCTCATGCCAGTGGTTCGGACGGTCGAACCAATCTGATTTACCTCAAAGATATCGCCAATATTTACCGCGGTTATGAGGATCCGCCGAGCGAGATGATTCGCTATAACGGCTTTCCGGCGATTGTTTTAGGGATTTCGACGGTGCAGGGCGGTAATGTCGTCAAGATGGGCGAAGCCATTGAAGCACGCCTGGCGGAAATCGAAACTCAGATTCCGGTCGGTATCGAATTGAACGCCATTTCCATGCAATCCGACAGAGTGACCGAATCCATCAATGCGTTCATTATCAACCTGATTGAAGCGGTCTTGATCGTGGTGGCGGTGCTGGTGATTTTCATGGGCTTCCGCAGCGCTTTGATTATCGGAACGGCCTTGTTCGTGACGGTGATGGCCACTTTTATTCTGATGAAAACTCAGGGCATTCTGCTGGAACGGATTTCTTTGGGGGCGTTGATCATCGCTTTGGGGATGTTGGTCGATAACGCCATCGTCATCATCGACGGTATGTTGGTACGAATTCAAAAAGGCATAGAACGGATTCAAGCGGCGCGGGAAGTGGTCAAACAAAATCTTTGGCCGTTATTGGGTGCCACCTCGGTGGCGATTCTGGCGTTCGGGGCCATCGGCCTGTCTCAAGACAGCACGGGGGAATACACCCGTTCGTTGTTTTACGTGATTCTGTATTCGTTATTGTTGAGCTGGTTGGTGGCGATTACCGTGGTGCCGTTATTGGGTGTGATGTTCATCAAAGTCTCGGAACAGCAAGGTGACCCTTTCGCGAGCCGCTTTTATCGCGGTTTGAAATCGGTGCTGATCGTCCTTCTCAAACATCGTTGGGTCACAGTGGTGGTGATGCTGGGGCTGCTTTACAGTTCCTTCCTGGCGTTTGCGCAACTCAAGGACAGTTTTTTCCCGTCTTCCACTCGAGATCAGTTCATGTTCCACATGTATTTTCCGGAAGGAACCGATATCCGTGTGGTCAGTGAAGTCAGTCATGAATTCGAACAAGTCTTGCTGAAAGACGACGAAATTAAAGATGTGTCCACCTTCGTCGGCAGTGGCGCGCCGAGATTTCTATTGACCTATTCGCCGGAAAAAGACCCGTCCGCCTACGCTTACATGGTCATCACCGTCAAAGATTACCAGACCATTCCGGCGTTGATGAAAAAATATTACGACTATGCCGAAGCGCATTATCCGTCGGTTTTGCCGCGGCCGGAAGCTTTCGCGCTCGGGCCGACCAAGCCGGCGGTGGAAGCGGTGATTTACGGTGAAAATGCCGATACGCTTCGCCACATTGGCCATCAAATCGAAGACATCATGCGTGAAAACGGCGCCACCGCCATCCGTTCCGAATGGCGTGAACGCGTTAAGGAAGTCATTCCGGTGTTTGACGAAGTGCGTGCCCGTGAACTGGGTGTGAGCCGCGAGGATTTCAATCAGACGCTCGACATCACGTTTAAAGGTTTAGCCGTGGGTCATTATCGTGAAAAGGATGAAATGATCCCTATGGTCATCAGAAGCGACGAGAAAGACCGTTCTGATATCGATCAGCTGAACAATATTCAGGTTTGGAGCAGTGGGGCGCGCAAATACGTGCCGATCAATCAGGTGGTCAAAGACATCAAAGTCGAATTTGTGGACGCCGCTTCGCATCGAAAAAACCGAAAACGGATTTATAAAGTGATGTGCGATCCGGCCATCGGCGCTCTGAAAAGTTCCATTTTCAAAAAAGTGCGCGAACCGATTGAAGCGCTGCCGTTGCCGGACGGGTATCATCTGGAATGGGAAGGTGAGTTCAAGTCCTCGAACGATGCACGAGCCGGTCTGATGGCGTCGATTCCGATGTTCCTGATATTGATGATTTTGATTGTCATCGCCTTGTTCAACTCGATTCGCGAACCGTTGATTATCTGGTTGACGGTGCCTTTGGCGTTGGTCGGGGTCGGGTTTGGTTTGTATATCGCCGACCAGCCTTTCGATTTCATGGCCCTGCTGGGTTTCCTCAGTCTGTCGGGGATGTTGATCAAAAACTCGATTGTTCTGATTGATGAAATCAATTTGGAACTGTCGCAAGGGTTTGAAAAATTCGACGCCATCATCCATTCGGTTTTGTCGAGAACCCGTCCGGTGAGTATGGGCGCTTTGACGACGGTGCTGGGGATGATTCCGCTGCTGTCGGATGCGTTTTTCGTCGCCATGGCGGTGGCGATCATGGCCGGTTTGGCATTTGCGACCATTCTGACGTTATTGTTCGTACCGGTACTCTATGCGATTTTCCACGGCGTCAAAGTGCCGGAAAATGTTAAATAACGTTATTCAAATACAAAAAACGCCCAGGCCTGGGCGTTTCTTATTAATGTAATTCCATGAAAAGCGTTTCAATCGATACGGTTTCGGGTTTTGTCGATCTGTTTGATTTTGATGTGTAAAGCCGCTTTGGCCATCAAATGCGCGCTGACCGGCGCGGTGATGAACAAAAAGAAGGTCACCAGAATTTCGTGCAGGCTTACGCCGTCCTTATCCAGGCTGAAATACAGCGCCGAGGCCAATAAAATCGCGCCCACGCCCAAAGTGGTGGCTTTGGTCGGTCCATGCAGACGCATGAAGAAATCCGGCAGTTTGAACAGCCCGATGGAGCCTACCAGCGTGAAGAAAGCGCCGATGAGAATCAGCGCGGCTAAAAGATATTCCAACATGATGCTCACCTTATTCCATGATGTCGCCGCGAAGCAGGTATTTGCTTAAGGCCACGGTGCCGACGAATCCCATCACCGCAATCAAGAGCGCCGCTTCGAAATACAGCGGACTGCCCAGATACAATCCGAACAGAATCAATAAAGCGATGGAATTGATGTACAGCGTGTCCAACGCCAGAATGCGGTCGGGAATGTCCGGCCCTTTCAATAATCGGTAAAAACTCAACACCAACGCCAGACTCACCATGACGAAAGCGATTTCCAAAACGGTTTCTAACATGACTCAAAAATCTCCATTAACGGTCGCTCATAGCGTTGTTTGATTTCCTGAATGGTTTCGGTCGGGTCTTCGACATGCAGCGCGTGTACCAGCAATTGCTTGCGGTCTTCCGACAAATCGCAGGAAACCGTGCCCGGCGTCAGAGAAATGGTATTGGCCAGAAAACTGATCCCAAGTGGATGTTGGATGTCCAGATCGATGGTGATGAACCCCGGTTGCAAATGGTCTTTCGGCCCCAGAATCAGTTTGGCGACCGCCACGTTGGCCACCAAAATGTCCCACAGTACAATGCCGAAAAACCTCAATTGGGTCCAGGGGCGGCTCAAACAGACTTTTTCCTGCCAGAAAACCGCCGTGATCATTGGAATGACCAAGGCTAGAACCAAGCCGAGTACCATGTGTCCGGCGCTGAAATTATTGTTTAATAGTAGCCAGATCAGCCATAAGAACAGGCTCAATACCGGATGGGGCAATAGTGTTTTCAATCGCATCGTCTCTTCTCCCTATCCTGTCACCGCTGGGGTGCCGAGCACCGTTTCGATATACAGCATCGGCTGCTGCAACTGCTGGGCGATCGAGTCGGTCAAAGCCGTTACCGGCGTGGCGAAAATCACCAACAGCGGACTGACGGCCAATAAAAATGCGACTGCGACATAAGCGTTGCGGTTACAGCGTTCGCCATCCGATTCAATGTGCGGTTGGGTGTGATAGAACAGCAGGGAACCGGAGCGCGCCAAGGCGATGATCATCAGTAAACCGGAAACCAGTACCGTGGCCAGAATCCACCCGAACCAATCGGATGTCAGGGCCGCCGACAGAATCAAGACTTTCCCGAAGAAGCCGGATAACGGTGGCACCCCGGTCATGGCGACGGCGACGAACATGAAAGTACCGCCCAGCAAGACCGCGCGGTGCATCACCGGGCCGGAATCGAAACGGTCATCGAAGTGGCCACGCCCACGGGCAATCATATCCGCCAGCAAGAAGAAACCTCCGGCCATCAGGGTGGAATGAATCAGGTAATACAAGGTCGCGGAAAGTCCGGCTTCGGTGTTTAAACCGATCCCGATCAATAATGTCGCCACCGAAGTCAACACCAGATAAGCCACTTGTTCGCGCAAACCGCGGGAGGCCATGACGCCTAGGGCGGCGAGCAGCATGGTGACCAGTCCGAAGCCCAATATCCAAGGAATGTAGTAGAAAGCCAAATCCTGTGCGGTTTCCCCGAAAACGGTACCGTGCACGCGGATAATCGCATAAAGCCCGACCTTGGTCATAATCGCAAAAAGGGCGGCGACCGGCGCCGAGGCATTGGCGTAAGCCTGCGGCAACCACAGATACAACGGGAAAATCGCCGCTTTGATGCCGAAAACCAATAACAGCAATAAACCGGCGGCGGCGACTACCGCGTGTTCGCTTTCCGGTAATTGTGACACTTTCACCGCCATATCGGCAATATTCAAAGTGCCGAGAATGCCGTAAAGCGCGCCGACCGCGAACAGGAATAAAGTGGAACCGATCAGATTGATGACCACATACTGCAAGCCGGCTTTGGTGCGGAGACGGCCGCTGCCGTGCAACATCAATCCATAGGAAGCCAATAACAAGACTTCAAAGAAGACGAACAGGTTGAAGACGTCGCCGGTCATGAAAGCGCCGTTCAGACCGAACAACTGAATCTGGAACAACACATGGAAATGCGACCCTTTGGCATCCATCCCCGTGCTCATCGCATACCAAAGAGCGCCGATGGCGAGAACCGACGTCATCAACACCATCAGGGCGGACAATTGATCCAGCACCAGCACGATGCCATAAGGCGCTACCCAGTTTCCTAAAGCATAGACTTGAGGTGAGTTGTCCATGGCGGTTTGCAACAACAAAACTGCAATAAACACCAGGCCTGACGTCAACAGGAAGCTTAAGGCGCGTTGCAATTTGAGGCCGCCGAAACGCGCCAACAAAAGCAGTACGCCGCCAATCAACGGCAACAGCAGCGGATAAATCGTTAAAGGCATCATGGCGTTCCGTCCTCTTGGCTAGGGGAATCGGAACCGTTTTTATGCAGTTTCGGTGGCACGGTATTTTCCAGAGAATCTTCGTCCGGCGCCAAATGCAGACCGTCGACATGGTCGTTGCCCAATTCGGCGCGGGCTTTTAGGGATAAAACAATCAAAAAGGCGGTCATCCCGAAGGCGATAACGATCGCGGTCAGCACCAACGCTTGCGGTAACGGGTCGGTATAACCGCCTTGTGCCGGGTCGATGACGGCCGGTAAACCGATGGTCAAACGGCCCATGGTGAACAGGAAGACATTCACCGCATAAGACAGCAAAGTGATGCCCAATACCACCGGAAAGGTCCGGGCGCGGAGGGTCAAAAAGACGCCGCTGGCGGTCAAAACACCAATGACCAAAGCCACGAGAATTTCCATTATTTCACCTCCTGACTGACGGGGTTCGCCGTTGGATCATTCGGATGATGCGAGGCGTAACTGAGTTTACCGAGTTGCACCAGGCTCATGACCGTGGCGCCGACAACGACCAGGAAAACGCCCAGGTCAAACGCAATGGCGCTGGCCACTTCGAATTCACCGACCACTGGCCAATGCAGATGCGTGAAGGCGGATGTCAGGAACGGATAACCCAGTCCCATCGCCACCAAGCCGGTGGAAATGGCGATCAGCAACCCGACGCCGATGGACCAATGCATGTCCACCTTGATGCGCTGGCTGGTCCATTGAATGCCGTTGGCGAGGTATTGGACGATCAGCGCCACTGAGGCGATCAAACCGGCGATAAAGCCGCCGCCCGGCAGGTTGTGGCCGCGCAGGAAGATAAACACCGCCACCAGCAACATCAGTGGCAAGAGCAATCGGGTCAGGGTTTGCATGATTAAAGGATGTTTGTCGGTGTTCCACAAGCGCCCTTCGATATCGTTTTTCGGAGCCGGCAGTTTCATGCCTTCCAGCATGGCAAAAACGCCCAGGCCTGCCAATGCCAATACCACGATTTCACCCAAGGTATCGAAGCCACGGAAATCCACCAGTATGACGTTGACCACATTGGTGCCGCCGCCGCCCGGGACACTGTTGGTGAGGAAGTATTCGGCAATGGTGCTGTAATCGCGTGTCAATACCGACAAGGTAAAGAGAGTGACACCGATACCGGCAAAAGCCGCCAGAAAACCGTCACGCCACAGACGAATCCGACTGGCTTGTCTTGGGGTGTATTGCGGTAGGAAATACAACGCCAGCAATAGTAGAACAATAGTCACCACTTCCACCGATAATTGCGTCAACGCCAAATCCGGCGCGGAGAATTTCACAAAGCCGAGTGAAATCACCAGTCCGATGACGCCGATGACAATCAGAGTCAACAGCCGTTGACGGTGCCAGACCATGGTGAGAAGGCTGATAATCATCAAGCCGAGGGCGACCACCAAAGTCACGCCGTCCAGCGGCAGCAAGGCTCGGTCGCCGAGCAAGGCGCCCGGATACGTCAGGAAACCATAGGCGCCAATCACCAGCGAGGCGCCGATAATCCAAGCCGAAGCGTTCTGCAAGGAACCTTTATCGAAGCTTCGGGTAACGCGAATCGAGGCATTGAATAATTTCTGTAACCAGAAGTTGAAGTACCGTTTGGCATTGATGCGGCGGAAATAACGTTTGTAGAAGGCAAAGAAACGTTCGCGGCGGAAATACACCAGCACCCCGACGGCCATGGCGATAAAGCTCATCATTAACGGATAGTTAAATCCGTGCCAGATCGCCAGACTGTACGCCGGGGCCGCTGTTTGTAAGGTGCCCATGACCGCCACCTGCAGAATCGGTGCGACGGTGTAAGCTGGGAAAATCCCGACGGCCAGACAAACAATAACCAAAATATCGACGGGAATTTTCATAAAACGCGGCGGTTCGTGCGGCGTTTTGGTCAAACCAATCGGTTCGCCGTTGAAGAAAACATCGTGAATGAATCGAATCGAATAGGCCACCGAGAAAACGCCACCGATGGTGACCAGCACCGGAATCATCCAAGCCATAGAGTCGGCATTCGACATTTCCACCGCTTGCTGGAAGAACATTTCCTTACTCAGGAAACCGTTCATCAGCGGCACACCGGCCATGGCGGCCGAAGCGATGATTGCCAGCGCGGCGGTGTGCGGCATGTATTTAATCAGACCGTTGAGTTTACGCATATCGCGGGTGCCGGCTTCGTGGTCGATAATGCCCGCCACCATGAACAACGAGGCCTTAAAGGTGGCGTGGTTGATGATGTGGAAAATCGCCGCGACGGCCGCCAATTGCGTGCCGAAACCGAATAACAGGGTAATCAGGCCCAAATGACTGATGGTGGAATAGGCTAACAGACCTTTTAAATCATTCTTAAACAGGGCGGTGTAACCGCCGAGCAGGAAGGTGATCAAACCGGCGCTGCCAACCAACCAGGACCATTCCGGTGTGCCCGATAAAACCGGGAAAAAACGCGCCAGAAGGAAAATCCCGGCTTTGACCATGGTGGCCGAGTGCAAATAGGCCGATACCGGGGTCGGTGCGGCCATGGCATGCGGCAACCAGAAATGGAATGGAAATTGGGCCGACTTGGTGAAAACACCCAACAGAATCAATACCAGAATCGGCAAATACAAAGGGCTGTTACGAATGACTTCGCCGGCTTGCAACACGTCGGTCAGCTGGTAGCTGCCGACGACGTTCCCCAGCAACAATACGCCCCCGAGCAAGGCCAAGCCGCCACCGCCGGTGATGGCTAAGGACATACGCGCGCCCTGACGGGCGTCTTTACGTTGCTGCCAATAACTGATTAGCAGGAAAGAGGTGATGGACGTCAATTCCCAGAACACCACCAATTGAATCAGGTTTTCCGACAGCACAATTCCGAGCATGGAGCCCATGAACATCAGCAGGTAGGAGAAGAAGCGCCCCATGGAGTCTTTGGCGGCGAGGTAATAACGGGCATAAAAGATGACCAGTAACCCGATGATCAGAATCAATAAGGCAAACAGTAGGGCGAGGCCATCGAGGCGGAAAGCGAAGTGCAGTCCGATGGAATCAATCCAAGGCCAGCTTTGAATCAGGGTTTCACCTTGAAACGGCAAGGAAGCCGATGGCATCAGAAACGCCAATGAAAGGAGGGCAACACCGCCGCTGGTCCAAGCCGCCGCCAGACGGTTCAGCTTGGAAGCCCACGCCGCCAAAATGGCGCCGAAAAAGGGAAGGAGCACCACGATGGGAAGATTAAAGGCCAATAGGTTCATAATAATCGGATTCACTATAAAAGCAGTTTATAACCTGAAAAGGTTACCATAAAGCGCCAGCGAGTCAATGTTTTAGCGGTTTTTCTGCCAATTTTAATCCCGTCAGGAGAAAAATTTTTCAATGGGGTTTCGTAAGTTGGTTTACTTTGCTGAAAATTCGGATAGGATTGGAGTTTTCAAGCCGGAAAACCGCGTCATGAACCCGATTGAACTGTCTTCAAACGCCCGACAACATTTGAAAACCCTGGTTTTGTTTACCTTGTTACTCAGTGTGACCGGTTGGGTTATGGCGGCGGACGATTACGTTGTGAAACTGGATTGGCCGACCATGATCATGTCGTTGCTCGGCGGGTTGGCGTTGTTCCTGTTTGGCCTGGACTTGATGATTAAAGGCTTGTTGGCAGTGGCCGGTGAGCGCATGAAACAATTGTTGGGGAAGCTGACCGTCAACCGTGTGACTGGCGCGCTTTCCGGCACCTTGGTCACCGCGGTGATTCAATCGTCGTCGGTGACGACGGTTTTGGTGGTGGGGTTTGTTTCCGCTGGGTTGATGACGGTGAGTCAGGCCGCCGGGGTCATTATGGGGGCCAACCTCGGGACCACCATCACCGCGCAAATCGTGGCGTTTAAAATCACCAATCTGGCGTTGTTGATGATCGCGGTCGGGTTTGTGATTCAGTTCGTCGGCCAGTTGAGTCGAACCCGTCATCTGGGGGAATTGATTCTCGGGTTGGGTTTGATTTTCTTCGGCATGAACGTCATGAGCGACGCCATGTACCCATTGCGCAGCTACGAACCCTTTTTGAATCTGATGGTGGAAATGCAGAATCCGTTTTATGGCATTCTGGTCGGGTTGGTGTTTACCGCGCTGGTGCAATCGTCGTCCGCGACCATCGGGATCGTGATTGTCATGGCCAGTAACGGCTTTTTAACGTTACCGGCGGGCATCGCCTTGTCGATGGGGGCGGATATCGGCACCTGCGTGACCGCGATGTTGGCCGCCATCGGCAAATCGCGGGATGCGGTGCGTTCCGCCATGGTTCATGTCGGTTTCAATGTGTTGGGGGTGCTGATCTGGTTGCCGTTTATTTCCGTATTGGCGTATCTTTCGATATCGATTTCACCGTCGGTAACGCCGGATATCATCACCATGGATACCTTGGCGCAAAATACCCCGCGTGAAATTGCCAACGCCAACACCATTTTCAAACTTTCCGCCCTGTTGCTGTTTTTGCCGATGGTGCCGTTGTTTGTCTGGGCGGTTTACAGGTTGTATCCGGTGGTGGAAGACGAAACCAACCAGCGCGAAATCAAACCCAAGTTTCTCGATAAAGGGCTTTTGTCCGCCCCGACCATGGCTCTGGATGCGGTGGAAATGGAAATCGACAGTTTCCGTCAGCGGCTCAACAGCCTGTTTAATCATGCCGTACAGGCCGATTCAATCACGCTGGATAAGTTGACCTTTGAAGACAAATACGTGGAGCGGTTGAAGAACTATCAGCATCAGATATTGCTGTATCTGGGTAAAATCAGTGAGGCAGACCTGGACGAAACGCTGCAAAACCGGTATCTGAAGTTGATTACGGTGGTGAATATTCTGGAATCGATGGTGGAGACCATCGATAACGGCATTGTGCAGGCCAAGCACAAAGCCTTTGAGAATAAATTCAAACCGAGTGAAACCATGATGAATTTACTCGGTAATCTCGCTAAAGAAGTCGGCAAAGGCATGGACAATGCGCTATTGTCACTCACCGAAAAAAACGAAGACAAAGCCATGCTGGTGTTGTCGGTCAAATCGACGATTGATCACTTGATTCAGGAAGCCTTGAAACACCAGGCACGTTATTTGAAAGCCGACGCGCAGCGGATGATGATTTTCCGGTTGGAAATGCAATTGGTGGATGCGTTCAAACGCATGCATACGTTATCCAAACGTATTGCACGTTATCAGATGAGTACGGCAACTGAAAATGATAAAAGTTAATAGATAACAATAAGTTGAAAGGGGAGAGCGCAGATGAAACGTATGATTTTAGTCGTATTGGCCGCATTAGTTCTGAGCGCCTGCGGTAATAAACAGTTTGTGAAAAAGGCCGGGCAAAGCCCGGATCAATTCCGTAATGACATGAATTATTGTAAGGGCGAAGCACTGGGCGCTTGGGACGATCGAAACGGCGTGTCGCAAATCAATCTGCGCAGCCAGACCTCCGGACAAATGTCCTACGAAGACTGCATGCTTCAGATGGGTTACGAACAGGCCAAGTAAGGTTGTTTTATAAATCCTGTTTGACGTAATGGATGAGGTTTTCCGGTTGCGTCATTTCCGAGTTGGCATGGTCGCTGGTGTGGATTTCGTATTCGGTGAAATGGCCGTCTTCCTGATCCAGTAGCTGTTCCGCGACTTTTTTCAGATAGTCTTTATTATTGTGTTTGGTCTTAAACACCAAACCGTGTTTTCCGGTCACTTTCAACACATAATGCGTCGCATCGACGGCGGGTTCCTTAATCATGGTATTCAATCTCCCTGAAGCGTCACCACCACCTGGCGATTAAAACGCCCAGTGCGATGTTCGTATAAAAAAAGGCCCTGCCAGGTGCCCATATTCAACCGACCGTTGGTGATTGGGATGGTATGGCTGGTTTCCGTTAAAAGGGTGCGGATGTGGCCTGACATGTCGTCGTCGCCTTCGTAATTGTGGCGGTAATTGGCATCGCCGTCGACAATGTGTTTTTGCATCCAGTATTCAATGTCTTCGCGGACCGTCGGATCAGCGTTTTCGGTAATGATCAGCGACGCCGAGGTGTGTTGGCAAAACACATGGCACAAGCCGACATTCAGCCCCGATTCCTCCACCACCTGATTGATGTCCGGGGTGATATTGAAGGTGCCGCGATTGGCGCTGTTAAAGGTCAAAGTGGTTTGGTAGGTTTTCATAAATCCGTTCTGTGTTCGTGCGTTTTTGATACGTTAAATTTAGCACAGAAGCCGTTTAACGCCTAGGGTAAAAAAATAATGGGGTTTTTCATCGGTTTCGTGGCTTGTATAATTCGGTAAACTATTTTAACTATAAGAGAGCTTTGCATGAGATGGATGCACGGATAAAAATGGCTAAAATTTCCCTGAATGTCGTTGAAAAACTCGTTAATAGCCCGCTATTAGCTTCGTTTTCCGCCTAATTCAGAAAAATTTTATCTCATTTTTCTATCGCGCCCCACTCATGCAAAGCTCTCTATAAAAAACATCGGACCTGTTATGAACCCATTATTGCAAATCGATCAATTGCCGGACTTTCAAGCGTTTCACGTGGAACACATCCAACCGGCAGTGGAAACCCTTTTGGCGGAAAATTTGGACGCCATCGACGCTTTGGTGCAGGATACAGCCACGCCTACGTGGGAAAATTTCGTGGAGCCTTTGGAAGCCTTAAGCAATCGTCTGGAACGCGTCTGGGGGCCGGTCGGGCACTTGGATGCGGTGAAAAACAGCGATGACTGGCACGCGGCTTACACCGGTTGTCTGGAAAACATCACCGATTACTACACGCAAGTGGGCCAGAACCAAGGTTTGTTCAAAAAATTCGAGCAGGTCGCCCAATCCGAAGCGTTCGAATCCTATTCATTGGCACAGAAAAAAGTGGTGGAAAACGCCCTGCGTGATTTCCGTTTGTCCGGCATCGATTTGCCGAAAGACAAACAAGCGGAGTACAAACGCTTGTCTCAGGAGTTGTCTCAACTGAGCAGCCAGTTCGGCAACAATGTCTTGAAAAGTACCCAGGCCTGGTCGAAATCGGTGGAAGACGAAGCCGAGTTGGTTGGTTTGCCGGAGAATGCGCTGGGCTTGCTGCAACAATTGGCGCAGCAAAAAGAACAATCCGGTTGGTTGGTGACGTTGGATTTTCCATCGTATCTGGCGGTGATGACCCATGCCGATAACCGCGATTTGCGCGAAGAAGTCTATCGTGCTTTTGCCACCCGCGCTTCCGAACAGGCCGCCGATCCGCAATACGACAATTCCGACAATATCCGTAAGATTCTCCAGTTGCGTCACGAAAAAGCCCAGTTATTGGGGTTCAACGATTACGCCGAGCTGTCGTTGGCGACCAAAATGGCGGATTCCAGCGAGCAGGTCATCGGTTTTTTGCGTGATCTGGCGGCCAAATCGAAACCGCAAGCGGAGCAGGAATTGGCGACGCTGGCGGATTTCGCGCGTCGTGAACTCGGACTCGACGACTTGCAGCCTTGGGACGTGACCTATGCGTCGGAAAAATTCAAAAACGCCACTCTGTCCTTGTCGCAGGAAAAACTGCGTCCGTATTTTCCGGTCACCAAAGTGCTGGCCGGTTTGTTCAAAATCACACAGACCTTGTTCGATGTAAAGGTCGTGGAAAAACAAAATGTACCGGTTTGGCATGACGATGTGCGTTATTTCGAGATTTTGAATGCCACCGGCGAGCCCATCGCGGCCTTTTATCTGGACTTGTACGCGCGTGAAAACAAGCGCGGCGGAGCCTGGATGGATTCAGCCATCAGCCGGTGGCGTCACCCGAAAGGCGATTTACAGGCACCGGTGGCCTATCTGGTATGTAACTTCACTCCGCCGGTCGGCGACAAACCGGCCTGCTTGACGCACGACGAAGTCACGACCCTGTTCCACGAATTCGGCCACGGTCTGCATCACATGTTGACGGAAATGGAGCATTTCGATGTGTCCGGCATCAACGGTGTGCCGTGGGACGCGGTGGAGTTGCCGTCGCAGTTTATGGAAAACTTCTGTTGGGAGCGGGAAGGCATCGACGAAATCACCGCGCACATTGACAGCGGCGAGACCTTGCCGTCCGATTTGTTCGAGGCCTTGCAGCAAAGTCGTGGTTTCCAGTCGGCGATGATGATGGTGCGCCAGTTGGAATTCGCCCTGTTCGATTTCCTCGCTCATGCCGATTATCAACCGGACGCGCCACAGCCGATTTTGGCATTGGCCAAGCAGGTGCGCGATGAAGTGGCGGTGATCCAACCGCCGGCGTATCATCGTTTCCCGCAGAGCTTCAGCCATATTTTCGCGGGCGGTTATGCGGCCGGTTACTTCAGTTACAAATGGGCGGAAGTCTTGTCGTCCGATGCGTTCAGTCTGTTTGAGGAAAAAGGCGTGCTGAATCCGGAAATCGGCGTGAAGTTCCGCAACACCATTTTGTCGGCCGGCGGTTCGGTGCATCCGATGACGTTGTTCAAAGCTTTCCGCGGCCGGGAACCGCAAATTGATGCTTTGTTGCGTCATTCCGGTATCAAAGCAGCGTAAGAAAAGGTGTGAAAACGCCCAGGCCTGGGCGTTTTACAGATAACCAATTTCCGGGAGGTGCCGATGGCAAAGTGGCTGATTATGGTTGGCGCTTTATTGCTGGTCATCGGCGTGCTGTGGCATTTTGTCCCCGGGTTGTTCAGTTGGTTCGGTAAACTGCCGGGCGACATCGATCACCAAACCGAAAACGGTCGGGTGTTCATTCCCATTACTTCCATGATTCTGATCAGCCTGGTGCTGACCGTTCTATTGAATCTATTTAACCGATAAAACGACCAAGCCCGGGTGGTTTATGGCATCTTTTGATTGGATTATTTCTTTAAATCGAGTGTGCAAGCAATTGGATTTCTGTTGGTACGGCGCTGTTTGCGCTTGAAAAAGCCATAAGGTAAAAGGCCGATTAATAAGGTCAAAAATCCGTAAAATGCCACTTCGGGCCGACTGTAGAGGGTATAGCCCAAAATCCAAAAATTGCCGCCGATAAACGTTAGCGGAATCCAGGGATAGCCCGGTGTTCGGTAGGGGCGTTTAAGGTCTGGGCGATTGCGGCGCAAGACCATTAATCCAGCTACGGTTATAATCGCCGACAGCGACAGCGTAAATCCGATGTAGATGAGCAGAGTGTCGTAAGCGGACAGAATAATCATGACGATTGCAATGGCCGCTTGTAACAGAATCGCAGCGGCGGGCGTGTGGCGGGTTGGATGAATGCGCCCGAAATGATCGGGAAAAAGCCCATCCTGCGCCATGGCAAAATACACTCTCGGTCCTGCCATGATCATGGCGCTCATTACCGACAGTAAGCCAAATGCAATGGCGGCAGAGAACCAGAAAGCGATTTTCGAATCAAAAAGCGCGGTCGCGGCCGTCTGGCCAATGTCGAGTTGCCCGGCCATTTGTTGCGGCGGCAAGGCGTATAAGTAAAGTAAATTGAGTAGAAGGTAGAGTACCAGCACGAAAAGGGTTCCGGCAATCAGAGCCCAAGGAAGGTTCTTTTCTGGCCGATGGATTTCGCTGCCGAGATAGGCCGCGGCATTCCATCCGCTGTAAGCGAAGGAAATAAAAATCAGCGCGACGGCAAACGATGAAAAATCAAATTCCGCAGAGACCGATCGCGATGGCCGGAAATGCTCGAAATCGCCGTCTCCGAGTGTGAATCCCAAGATAATGAATAAGACTATGAAACCGACTTTATAGAGGGTCAACAGGTTTTGTATGCCTTTACCGATGTGTACGCTGTGCAGGTGAAGCAGTGAAAAAACCACAACGGCGGCAACGGCGAGCAGGGTGACCGGCGACAGTTGGATCCAGTCGTTTTCCAGTAAGGACAAACCGGGTTCTGACAGAGAGGTGCCGCCGAAAAAATAGGTCGCAAAAGCAATGGCGGCTGCAGCGATGGGCGCGGAAAACCCGACGATTAGCGAAATCCATCCCGATAAAAAGGCTGGTAAATCGCCGTAAGCGGATTTTAGATAAATGTATTCGCCCCCCGCTTCTGGAAACATGGCCCCTAATTCGGCATAACAAAAGGCACCAATCAACGCGAACAAGCCACCGATCAACCAAGCGGCCAATAGTTGTTCCGCCGTATTTAATTCGCTCATCACAAAACCGCTGGTGGTAAAAATGCCACTGCCCACCATATTGGCGATGACGAGAATTGTGGCGGAGAAAAAACCGATTTGTCGTTTGAGCTGGGGAGCGTTTTCGGTCATTGCACCGAAGTACCGATGTACAACAGGTGTGCAGGCAATTTTTCACCACCGGTGCGTTCGACGATATTACCGATCGTTCCGCGCCAAACACGTTGTTTCGTTTCGTATCCTGCCAGAGCGACAATGGCAACTGGCGTGGTTTCCGGCAATTCAAAAGAGAGTCGTTGTATCGTATCCGACAGGTTTCGGTTCATGAATAGCACGAGTGTCGTTCCACGTTTGATGGAATTGACGGCTTGTTTTAAACCGGCATCACTGTGTAATTGAAAAGCTGCGGTTAAGCTGACCGTTTGATTAGCGCCGGACATCATGCTTTGGCCCAAAGCGGCATTGGCCGCATTGAAACTCGACATACCGGGAATGATGATGGGATCCAGGTCGGCGAATTCCGTCATATAAGCGATGTGGGGACCAAAAATGGTTGGATCACCGTGTTCGATAACGGCGACGTTTTGGCCTTCTTCAATGGCATTGCGTACCGCTTGACGTACTTTTTTACGTTGAGATGCGAGTGCTTCGGGTGATTTTCTCATTTTTGGCGGTAGGTTTTTTGGCTGCACTTCTCGGAATAGCAAATGCCCGGCGTCCATAATGACTTTGCCCTGCAGTTCGTTTTCAAGCGGGCCGGGTTTTCCGCCCATGATCAAAACCAGATCGGCTTTCTGCAAGGTTTTTTGGGCCTTTAAGGTCATGTTGTCCGGGTCGCCGCTGCCGACACTGACCAGGTAAAGTTGTCCTTGAGATGCGGTTGACGTTGTTTGACTCATGGCCATTGCGGAAAACCCGGCCAATAGGCCGACAATTAAGGTGAAAAATGCGCTGAGTTTAAAATGAATTCGATGCATTGTTAATGTCCTAAGTATTGGATTAATGATTGAAAATCGACCCGAATTATTCAGGTCGGTTGTCGATTAGAAACGGTAGCTGGCTTCAATTCGGATATCGCGACCCGGTTCCGGTGTAGCGGAGTCGTCGTCTCCCGACGAGGCCTGACTGCTGTACTGCTCGTTAAAAATATTGTTGACGGCGAGTGCAATTTCCAATCCTTTCAGTTGATGCGGTTGCCATTGCAACTGAGCGTTGTGCAGGGTGTAGCCGGAACGATCAATGTCGTCGCGTTTCAGGTCGGCAACGTATTTGAGGGTATAACCCAGTGAAATGTCGGAAGTGGCTCGCCACAGGTTGTCCCAAGCAATCGTGTCACCCATTGAGGCAGCCATGCGTCGTGTGAAAGCAACGGCCTCGCCGTTTTGTTCGGTATCGGCGTGTGTGAAGCTCAGGTGAGTATCGAACGGATCGGTCCACCAATCGACACGAATTTCATAGCCCTTAGTGGTGATGGGGTCTTCATTGTAAAAGCCAGTGACCGGGAGGCCTCTTTGCCCACCGATTTGTGCGATTAGGTTTTCAATACGGGTGTCGAAAAGTGAGACCTGTGTTTTGAAACGGTCATTGGCCGTCATTAGGTTGGTCTGTTCGAAACGCAGTCCATATTCGGTGGTTTCGGATTTTTCGGGTTTCAGTGATTTGCCATAACGGTCTTTTCCAGGTTCTTGGTTGATGGTGGCGTTGTCGACGGTGTCTGCCAACCAACCAATGGGTACGATACCGGTCATGCGGTTGGCTTCACCGTAGGAGGCAAAACCGGACAGTCCGTAACCGAATTCAGCATCAAGTCCAACATTCGGGGAGATGGCGGTATCGGTTAAACGGGTATTACCGTATCGAGTGTCGAAATCGTCGAAACGCGCTCCAAAGGAGACCAATACCGGTCCGGCTTGCATGCGGTCTTGAAGGTAAAGTCCCTGTGTTTTGACACCGACATGGGTGCCAGTTTCTTGGCCATCGTCCCAGACGTGACCGTCTTCTTCGGTATAGTCGGCACCGACCGTCAGGGCGTGGTTGGTTTGACCAATGTCAAAGCGGGCAATGTTTCGTAAATTGACGCCAAGGCCGTCACTTTGCATTTTGCTGGTTTCCCGTTTAAGCGAGTTTTCGCTCCAATAGGCGTTGATTTTCCAATCGACCCAAGGGTTGTTTTCCGGCGTATAGCGATGGTCAATGATATAGGTCGTGCGTTCGGTTTTTTGGTGTGTCGGCACGGCGGCTTTGCTACTGGTGTAATCCCAGTCCCCGGTGTAAAGTCCTTCATCTGTGTAGTTTTCCGCACTGACGCGCAAACTGTTGTCTTCAAGATCCAATAAACTGAATTTGGCGAAAAGGTCTTTTTTTTCACCGTTGGAACCGTTGATTTTATCGCCGTTTCCGTCTTTGTATTCGCTGTAATCGTAATCGGAATAATGGACGAGAAGTCCGGCATGTTCGCCGAATTGGCCGTAAGCGGATCCGCCTTTTTTCCAGCCTTCGTCAACGGAGTTGTAACCCGCTTTCAGACTAGCGCCAATACGTTCGCCAGGATTAAGCATGTCTTGGGCGTCTACAGTTTCAAAACGAATACTCCCGGCCAGTGCTCCAGGCCCTTGATCCGCGCTGGGCAAGGTTTGCACTTCAACCTGCTTTAGGAGATCTGGATCTAGGGTGCCGATATTACCCCGGTGTTGAAACAGGTTCATGCCTTGAGATGCGCCGTCGAGAGTGACGTTGAGGTTGCTCCCTTCTATGCCGCGTAAATAGAGGCGTTCAGCAGCGGGTGATCCGCCGCCAATTTGGATGGAAGAATCGTTTTTAAAAACTTCTGCTTCATCTTTGGCTTGAAATCGTTCAATTTCATTTAAGGATAAATCGCGTGATTCGAAGCTGCGATTGAGTTTGCTGTCGGTTGTGACTTCAATGGTGCTTAGAACATTGTCGCCGGCATAGTCTTTTGAGTTGATGGTGACACGTTTTTCGTCGTTGAAGTGAGCTTTAAGCTGAGATCCTTGCAATAGTTTGGCAAGGCCTTGTTTAACGGAAAATTGTCCGTTCAGACCTTGTGTGGTTTGCCCTTCGAGTAAGGCACCGTCCACGCTGAGCAGCAGACCGGAGGTTTTGGCAAAATCAGCCAGTGCCGTTGACAATTTTCCGGCCGGAATCTGATAGCTTTGTACGGTGGAAGTGGTTTCGGCAAAGGAAACAGTTGGCGCTAAGGCCAGTGAACCTGCGGTGACGAGCAATCCGCTTTGAAGCGCTAATGCTCGCCACAAACGGTTTTTCTGAGTTGTGGGTTTCATGGTTTTCCTTTTAATTTTCAGTAAATGTAAATCGTTTCCATATGAGAAGCCGTACGAAAATTAAAAAAGGGAACTGGGTTGATCGGTTTTATGAGGTTTTTTTGCCTGTTTAGTTAACCCGAATATTTTATAAATTTGCACCGAACTTGCTTGATCCTTGTGAAACCAATGCGCTGCGCAATCTCAGCACAAATTCATGAAACATTCGGGTTAAGTGAAAAACGCCAGGCCTGGTGGTAACCGTTTAAAATTTCAATAAATGTCACGCAAGTAGCGGTTATGCGCCAAAAGCGTTTGGTAATCGGTAGGGGACAAGATGCTTTGCAAGGCATCGTCGACGGCTTTAGCCATGGTATCGGCGCTGCCACACACCAAAATCACCGCACCTTGCTGGACCCAGCTTTGAATCTCTTCCCCGGCCTCGCGCAGCTTATCTTGAACATAGCCTGCCTGCTCGCGGGAAAAGGCTGTGGTCAGTTTTTCAAGCTGACCGTTTTTTAGCCAGCCATTCAACTCGTCTTGATAATAGAAATCAGAGGTTTGGTTGCGTTCACCGAATAATAACCAGTTTCGATAATGGCCGTGCTGGACGCGTTGTTGCAGATGAGCACGCAAACCGGCCAGTCCGGTGCCGTTCCCGATTAAAATCAAAGGGCCGGAATGGTTGGTATCGAGATGAAACGCGCTGTGGGACTGAATGGTCAGATAGGCGGTTTGGCCGAGCGTGAGTGAATCCGTGAGAAAACCGGACCCTTTTCCAAGTGTATTGTTCTCAAAACGCACTTGACGTACCAAAAGCTGTAAGCCGTCGGTTTCCGGAATGGAGGCGATGGAGTACTGACGCGTCGCGGTGGTTTGGTCGTCTTTCAGGGTAAGTTCAACCAAATCGCCCGCTTGCCAATCAACGGTTTTTGCATTGGCCGGTTCAAAGCACAAATGGTAGGTCGGCATGCCTTGGCTGCCGGGGTTGAGTAAAGTGCGTTCGGTTAAGCGCCATTCATCCGGTTCCGCGATTAAGGATACTTCTCGATTTCCGCCGAGCTGAATCAGCAAATTCTGCCAGGCCTGGAGGTTTTTCGGATTTAATTTATCGACCGTCGTACAAGGTTGAAGGGCGGTTGCGCCGCTTTGGCGCATCCAGTTATCCAAAGCCAAACCAAAGGTACAGAAATGCTCATAATGGCTGTCACCCAATGCCAGTACGGCAAATTGAAGGTCGGGTTTGAAAGCGGTTTCGGCTTTAAGGTGTTTGGCAAAACGTCGGGCGCTGTCCGGCGCTTCGCCTTCTCCAAAGGTGGAGGCAATCAATAAAACCAGGGACTTGTCGGCCAGTTGTTCGGGCGTTAATTCCCCCAAACCGGTCAGGGCGGTTGCTCGGTCGGTGTCCTGTAATATTTGCCCGGTCAACCAGGCCAGTCGTTCGGCACTGCCGTTTTGGCTGGCATAGACAATCACCGTGTCCGCCTGTGCCAGCGGCACGGTTTTGAGGTTGGCTTGTTGTTTGGCTTCACGACGCAGTTTGGCGGTTTTGCGACGATCCATATACAGCATGAAGCCGGTAATGCCGAACAGGGGTAATGATAAGGCGGTGATGAATAATAGAATGCGTCCAGGCAGGCCGAAAAACTCGCCAGTATGTAAAGGTAACATGCTGGACATGATTTTTTCGTTAAAGGCTTTATCTTCATAACGTTGGTGTTTGACAGCTTGCCAGTTTTTTCCTTCTAGAACTAATGTGTTTCGGGCGCGGGAATGTGCCGGCTGTGGATCAAAATATTGGAATTCGTAGCGGTTGGTGTTTTTGGGCAGTCGTAAAGTGGCGTGGCGGTATCCATTTGTGGCAAGATGTTGTTCAAATGCCTGCCAGGCCTGGTCGATTTGCATTGAATTGGCTTGGTTTGATGATGGCCCGGCCGGTTGTTTTCGGGGTGAGGGTTTGGCCTGTTTGGAACCGCCGCGTACCGGTTTTGGTACGCCGGTGATGGCGTAGAGGCCACTCCGGTACCAGTCGTAGGACCAGTAAAGTCCAGTGAAAGAAGCCAGTAATAGAAAAATCAGTACCCAAGTGCCGATGACGGCATGTAGATCGGATAAGAAGCTGCGCCCGGTTTTTTGAGGGTTGAAAGTTAACCAGGTTTTGAGACGGTGCCAGGTTTTCGGCCATCGTAGATAGAGGCCTGACAGCACCAGCACGATTAAAGCAAGCGTGGAAGCACCGACGATTTGTTTGCCGGGTTTATCCAGTAAGAGCCAACGATGCAGCGCCATAACCGTATGAAAAAAATCGTGACCGACTTCATCCTGCCATCGTACTTGACCGGTATAAGGATCGACATAGCGGGTTTCGCCGCGTCGCGCCCGTTTGCCGGTGCCGGGCAATGCAAAATTAACGCGGGCCGCTTCGAAAGGGTTTTTCGAAAACGTCAGGGCGTTCACGGTTCGATCGGGGTGGGATGTTTGGATGCGAGTCAACAAAGTTTGCGGCGATAGCCGAGTGGCGTTATCTTGCGGTTGAACCATCATTAAATCCGTGTTTAAGGCTCGGATGATTTCACGTTCGAATGATAAAATTGCCCCGGTGGTGCCGACAATCATCAGGATCAGGCCGGCGGTGATTCCAAAGATCCAATGAATTTGGAACCAGGCGTTTTTAAATGTCATTTTGTTTTCCTTGTGCAAGCGTGTCGAGCGAAGCACCAGTTGAAATCGGTTTCACAATGCATTCACCATGAAGTTGACGCATGATAAGCTTTCGGGCACCTCGAATAACCCCGGTGGATTCTGGCAACGCCAAGTTCGTCAGATCAAGGCATGGCGTTGGCTTCGGTTTGGGCTCAAATTGGCGCTCATCTTTGAATAAAGCCGAAACAGATTTGAAAAAGGGAACCGTCAATAAGCGTTTTATCGGTTTGGTTTATGGGTGCGATATGTATGGGTGGCATGGGAAGGTCCGACGGTTATTGATGATTCAGAATGCCCTGTGTAAACCGTCCTGTCATGGAAAAATCTGCCAGGCCTGATGTTGGTTTTGATGGATATCCAGATTTAAGGCATTGGCAACAGATTCCAATGTCTGTGAGAGGTTTCGGGTGGAGAAGGTGCCGACCAATCGACGCTGATTTAGCCGTTCATCCAGTTCAATATTGTGCTTGGAGTAACGTTGCAATTCTTCAATGAAATCAATCAATGGCCAGTTGTCGACCACGAGCAGGCCTTCGGTCCAACTGGACCGGAAAGACTCTGCTTTTTCAACCAGACCGATGGCCGTGGCTGTGAAATGCACTTGCTGACCGGGTTGTAATGTTTGTTTTTGCCCGTGTAGATTTTCAATGTCGACTTGGCCGTCGAAGACCGCGATGATGGTATTTTGAAAGCCGCTACGAACGCTGAAGCGGGTGCCTCTGGCCGTCATTTGACCTTGTGCCGATTTAACGAACAGTCTACGTGGAGTTGGTCGATAATCCGGGGCGGTTTGTACTAGAATTTCGCCGTTTCTCAAGTAAACACCGCGTTGTTGCGCATTGTAATCGATATCGACGCAGGTGCCGGTATTAAGCCAGACTTGTGATTGGTCGGCCAATTGCAGTCGGTCGTTTTGGCCGATATCGGTTTGGTATTGTGCCGATAAGGCGAGGATTTGAAAGGCTAACTGTTCAGCATAGTGTGATTGTGCCAAATAGCCGGCGCCAAACAGGCCGAGCAGGCCGACGGACAGCTTTTTCAATGCCGCTCGTCTCCCCATGCCTTTGGGCGCGTTTAATGCGGCCCTCGCCAGGGTCGGGTCGAGACCCGACAGGTGTTTTCCGGCTTGCTCAACCCGTTGCCAAGCTTGGCCGTGCTTTGGGGATTGATTCAACCAACGGTGCCAATCGTTTTTGTCTTTTTCACTGACCGACTCGTCGTTTAAAATCGCATACCATTCGCAGGCAGAGGCCAGGGCGTGGTGTTCGTGTTCTTTATTCAACGGCTTTCTCCTCGTCCGCAGCGAGAATACAAGCCATCATGGCTTGGGCCATGTATTTCTTGACCATGCGTTCGCTGACGTCCAGCTTGACCGCGATTTCACGGTATTTCAAACCGTCGAACTGAGCCATCATGAAAGCCCGGCGGGGTTTTTCCGCTAAGCTCGATAAGGCTTGGTCGATTTTGAGCAGGGTTTCGATGATTCCATTGAGGTGTTCACTTGACGGGGCCGTGGGTTCCGGCATGGCCGAGATGGCATCCAAATAGGCTTTTTCAATTTCCTCACGTCGCCATTTATCGATTAAAAGGCCTTTGGCGATGGTTGCCAGATAGGCTCGGGGTTCTTTGCATTTCAAGCATTGGCCGGATTTTCTCAAAATTCGGACAAAGGTATCCTGTGTCAGGTCTTCTGCTGTGTGTGAGCAACCGGCACGATGACAAATCCAGCCTTGCAGCCAGCTTTGGTGTTCGGCATATAAGGTGACGACGGGAATACGATTCAGTTCTTCACTCATAGCGGAAAATATAAGGTAATGCTGATAAAAAGTAAATGATAACACATATCATTTTTATTTTGTTTATTGGTGATTAATTAAAACCGCCAGGCCTGGCGGTTTTTTAAATTCCAACCAATTTCCTTTTTAAAAGTAAGTATTTAAGCGTAAGGGTGCGACAATTTGTCGCATTGTATGTTTCCATTTCGGTTTCTAGAATGGCTTCCTCGTTTGTCTTAGTAAAATTCAGTAACAAGGATGGTTCTTTATGAAAACATTATTTTTAGCCGGAGCGGCTTTTTTGGCGACGGCACTTTTGACCGGTTGTGGAGGCTCTAGCAGCAGTAGTACGGATGATGGCAGCGATACTCCGGCATCTCAAGAAACAACGCTGAAAATTCCCTTTACGGCTGTGACCGGTGAAACCGAAATCAGTTGTGGAACCCCTGTGAGTGGTTTGGGTTCATCGGATACGTCCGGTGAATTTCAGTATGCCGCCTGGTTTGTGTATGACGTTAAATTGGTGACGGAAACCGGGGATGTCGATACGCAATTGATTGAAAATGATTTTCAAAACGCCGATTACGATTTCGCCTTTTTGGAATTCCGAGACATTCTTGGTGGGTGTACGCATGCCGATCAAGAGCCCTATCCAACCAACAGTATGCTGACATTGACAGCCAATGTGGATGCTTCTCAAGTAAAAGGCGTTAAGTTTAAATTGGGCATGCCTTATGAGCCGAACCATACTGTTGAAAATAAATTTCAACAGGAAAAAGCCTATTACGCCATGTTGTGGAACTGGCAGGCCGGTTTTCGTTTTATGCGTGTTGACTTGATTCCAGACGGTGGGTTTACGCAAGGCGGCACTTTGTATGAAGACACCACCTTTAACTTTCACCTGGGTTCAACCGGCTGTGAGGGCGATCCGGTTGCATGTGTGCAACCGAACAATACAACGGATTTTGTTTTAACCAACGATCAGTTTGTGGTGAATGAAAGCGGTACCGGCACCAAGGTTAAATTTGATTATGCCGAATTGGTGTCCGGCATGGATTTGACGGTGGATGAAGGCGGTTCAAAAGGCTGTATGTCGGCTTTGCAGGATCCGGAATGTACGCCGATGTTTTATAACTTAGGCATTCCGTTGGGTGACAAGGTCGGTCGTACCGATCAGCAGGTTTTCTCGCTTCAGTTGAACTGATCCATGCCTCGCCTTGCTTTTTTTGTACTGCTTTTGACTTTGATCGCCGCGCAAACCGGCTGTCAGGGCATGAGCAGTGAAACCACGATTTCCGACCCGTCCGGCGATGCCGACGGGTCGTTTGATTGGAATGTGCCCAAAGGGACGCCTTTACCGGTGGTGCCCGACGATAATCCGGTCACGGAAGAAAAATTCCAACTTGGACGACATCTCTTTTACGATGTGCGTTTGTCGGGCAACGGCACGAAATCCTGTTCGTCCTGCCATTTACAGCATTTGGCTTTCAGTGACGGCGTCGCACGTCCAAGTGGTTCCACCGGCCAAATGCATCCGAGAAATTCACAGGCGTTAGTGAATGTCACTTATTTTCCAACCTTAAACTGGGCCAATACGGCGACAACACGGCTTGAACTGCAAATTCCGGTGCCTTTGACCGGTGATGATCCGATTGAATTGGGTGTCAATGAAACCAACAGTGAAGAAGTGTTGGATCGTTTTCGTCAAGATGAACGTTATCAGCAGCTTTTCGCAGACGCTTATCCAGACGAAGAAGACCCTTATGACTTCCATAACATCATCTACGCTCTGGCGACCTTTGTACGGGGTTTAAACAGTTTTAACAGCGATTATGACCGTTATCAGCAAGGCGATTCCAATGCGTTGACGGAATCGGCCAAACGAGGCATGAACTTGTTTAACGGCGAGCGGTTGGAATGTTTTCATTGTCATGAAGGCATTACGTTCAGTAATGCTTATCGTGATCGTACACAACAAAGGCCCGTGCCGATCGAATTCTTCAATAACGGTTTGTATAACCTGGATGCAAACGGGAGTTATCCCGAAGGCGGTGAAGGTTTGTTTGATATCACTCAAAAGTGGTCGGATATGGGTAAATTTCGTCCACCAAGCCTGCGAAATGTCGAGTTGACGGCTCCCTATATGCACGACGGTTCCAAAGCGACTTTAGAGGAGGTTGTTGCGCATTATGCGGCAGGTGGCACTGTGACGGAATTCGGACCGAATGCCGGAGACGGCCGTTCCAATCCCAATAAAGCGTCGGAAATTGTCAGCTTTGATATTACCGAAGCGGAAGTGAACGATTTGGTGAATTTTTTAAAAAGCCTGACCGATCATGACTTCATTAATAACCCGCGTTTTTCCAACCCGTTTTTAGAAGAATAAATTGTATGCAATATGTTTTATGGATTTGTCTGGCATTGATATGGTCGTTCAATGCGCAGGCACATGGTGTGAATTTGGCGCCTCAGGATACCGAATACGCCATTTGGTCATCGGCGAGTTTCACGTGGAACTCTAATGGTGCTGTAGGGAATAATGAATATTGGCGTATTCCCGGTTTGATGATGGGCGGCGATGCGACGCCGGCCAAGGAAGGTTTGAATCTGGATGATGCTTTGTTAGGCGGTCACTATGCTTTTAACGATAAAGCGAAAGTGACGGCAAAACTTGGCGTTCACAGTGATGATGGCGATCATCATGCGGCTGTGAATCTGGAAAATTTGTTTGTCAGTTATCAAATGGTCCAGTCGTTTGGTGTCTCCTTAGGGCAGATGGAAGCAAATTTTTCGCCCACGGCATCGTATCATGCCAGTTTGCAACCAATGGCCGAAGCGCCTTTGGTGGCGGACGCCTTTTGGGGTCGAAGCTTTCACGATGTTGGAGTCAATGCCGTTTGGAAGCCGGTGCCCCAATTGACCATCGGCCTGGAAGCCTGGGACGGTCAGTCTTTTCCGGCAACACCCGGCGATCAAGGCGGCGCCCAGGATATTTATCTGCAATGGTTACAACATTGGCAAGGTTGGCATTTACAAGCCGGTATCTGGGGAATGCGAGCCCAGGCTTATCAACGAGGGGATGACCGTTATACAGCGGGGCATTCGCACAGTTCGGACTTTGAAACCTTACCGACCGACGTTCGTTTTACCGGCGATACGACGCTAACGGGGTTGTGGCTACAGGTAATGACACCGACTTGGCAGGCCTGGCAGTTTCAATTGTTGGCGGAACTGGTGCATTCTGAATCGGATGGTGACATTTTGGATGCGACGCGTCAGGCAGATTACACCAATGACAACTATGGGTATTATGTGATGCCCACTTTGGTATGGGGCAATCATCAATTCAGTTATCGTTATGAAATGTTGTATTTAAAAAATGACGTGACTGGTGCGGCGGCGGGAATTTTGGCTAAAGAGGCGAATTTGATCAATGATAAAGACCCAAGCCGGCAAACCGTGCAATGGCGCTGGCAAATGAGTCGAAATTTCGCCTGGCGTTTGGCCTACGTGTATGACGATACACTCCCTGAATCCACCGAGCGGTATAGTTTGGGTGTGGTTTGGCAATCATTATTATTCAGTTCGTTATAGGGAATCATCTTGATTGAAGGTAAGGCATAAAAAAACCGCTTTAAAAGCGGTTTTTTTATTTGTTAAATTGACAACAATTTTTACATCATCGGATAGATGGACGCCAATTTGTCGAACTGTTCTTTGGTGAGGATTTTCTTCATGTTATCCCGACAGTCGATTTTGGTTTCCGCTACCTGACGGCGCAATGCCAAGGTTTTCTCGAACTTTTTCATCAATTCCGCTTTGGATTCACCGGCCAAAGCATCTTGAATCAACTCTTTTTCTAAGGTTTGGATTTCATTAAACAGGCGAGACATTTCCTGGCTGTGGGCCTTTGGCCAAGCTTTGATTTGAGTGACTTGTTCGGCACTTAAACCCAGTTCAGCCGCATTTTTGACGGCAATACCGGTCAGATTCGGCAGCGCCGGATTGGCGTGCATCACCAAACGCATGGCATGGCGGTTCTGGCCGTTACTCAACATTTTTCCGGACATCATGCCTTGTTTCATGTGGCCTTTTCCACCCATCATCGGTTTCATTAAGGGGCGACCGATGGCATCGATGGTTTTGGTGGAACCATCGTCAAATGTCAGGTCGATTTTAATGTGTTGGCCCTCTTTTACCGGCTCGGTAAGGTTGATCAGCATGATGTGCAATCCACCGGGTTGCAAAGCGGTTTTCTGGCCGGCCGGCAAGTCGATTTTCGGCACCTGGCGCATGCGCATCACGCCGTTGTCGTGAATGTGGGTGTGCAGTTCGGTGACCTTGTTGATGTAAGCTTTGGCCGAAACCAGAGCATGGTCTTTGGAACCGGTATTGTCTATCACCATAAACGCGGCGGTGGCTGGCGCGCCCGGCGGCACCATCCGAACGTAAGGATTTTCGATTTTAATGCTGTCGGCAACACTGGCGGCCCAAGCTTGGGCGTTGAGGCCAAGGCTGATGATTAGGGCGAATAAAACAGAAGGCTTCATGTACAACTCCTATTGCAATGATTAAATGGTGAAAAACCCGCCCGACGGCTACGGCAGGCGTTGGTTGTGTCATTTTATGGGATGTTCGAGTTCGCCATTCAGTTTAGCCTGTGGCATTTTGTCGCACCAGAAAAATGTGGTTATTTATGGACGGGTTTCTTTTGCAATTTCCGTTGCAGTGTGCGGCGGTGCATGTTGAGGGCGCGGGCGGTGGCGGAAATATTGCCGTCGTGTTCCATCAAGGTGCGTTGAATGTGTTCCCATTCGATGCGTTTGGGTGACATGGTGTCGTAATGGGCCGATGGCACGGGCTCGGCTTCCACTTCCACTTCGGTTTCCGTTTCGTCGCTGTCCAGTTCGAGCGATTTGAGAATATCGGCGAGCGAGGCCGGTTTGCACAAATAATCGCAGGCCCCGTGTTTCATGGCTTCCACCGTGGTAGCGATGCTGGCGTAGCCGGTCAGAATCACCACCCGGCATTCCGGTTGCCGATCGATAAGATACGCCAGCAATTTTAAACCGCTGTCGCCTTGCAGGTTCAGGTCGAGAATCGCGCGTGAGAAGCGCATGGTGTCGATTAAATCTTGAGCCTTACTCACGGTATCGGCGGCATGGATTTGATGGCCTTGGCGCTGCATCATGCGTGTCAGCGTCGTTAAGAAGGCGCTGTCGTCGTCCACAATCAAAATATCGGTCAAATCATTCATGAGTGGGAACCTCCATGACGCTTTTGGGGAGTCGGATTTCCGCACGGGTCTCGTTTTTGGCGCTTTCGAAATGCAGTTCCCCTTGATAACGTTCAACAATCATTTGGGTCAGATATAGGCCAATCCCTTCACCATCACATTGTTCAAGTGGCTGTTTTCCGAGCTGTGCACATTCAACATTACGAATTCCTTCGCCGTGGTCAATGACTTGGAAAATGAAACCATCGTCATTTAATTCACACTGTAACGCGACGTAATCCGGGCTGTAACGGGCGGCGTTTTCCAAAAGGTTCAACACCGCCAGAGACAGACTGTTGTCGATGTGCAGAGTGATCGGCGTGTTGGGCAGGGTGGTTGGCAATTCGTGCATCGGGTGCAGGAGGGTAAATTCTTCTTTCACCTCGGCGATAAAATCGGACAAGGCACATGAAAAACGCCCAGGCCTGACCGATCGGTCGGCTTTTCGGCGGATATTGCTCAGTGCTTTTTGACAGACACTGAGTTGATTGGCCATGATGTCGAGGTCTTGTCGTGCCTGTGGTGACAGGCAGATTTGTCGTAAACTGCTTTCAATCAAGGATAGGGTGTTTAATGGTGTGCCGAGGCGGTGGGCGGATGAGGCCGCAAACGTTGCCAATGCCAACAGGTATTCGTGTTGCAGGGCTTGTTTCTGGTTTTTCAACAAATCCTGTTGCTGGGCGTCCAGTTTTTGGCGCAACGGGAAGACAATCATCATTACCAGCACCGAAATGCCGAGAAAAACCGCGGCCGAACCGCTCAAATGCCAGTCGAAGAAAGCATTGAGGCTGGGAATTTTCATGCTCATAATCGGTACATAAAAGCGATTGAGCAGGAAATAGATGGCGGTGGCCAGCAGAATCAGAATGAAAGCGGGTTGGCGCGAGAAGATGACCAAGCCGATGGCGATGGGAGCGATTAAAATGTGGATCAGTGGATTGATGGCCCCGCCGCTGTCGTACAAATAACCGCTCAGCACCATCAAGGAAAACACAAACAACGCCAATACCTGGCCTTGGGACAGGCTTTTGAACCGCGGTAAGATGAGATACAGCAAAAAGGTACCGATCAGTTGCAGCGGCAGCCACAACAGGTACATGCGGTCGGGCAAATGGATGTGATAGACCCAATGAAACCAGGATAGCGCCAGCACCAGCACACAGGACAGGAACAGCATGTAATGGGCGAAAAATTGCAGTTGGTGGGCTTGCATCGGCGTGCGCCACCAGCCGGGCAGTGAAATCGACATGGTTTTCAATCGGGTGTTCTTAGAATAGGCTATTGTAGCCATTGCCCCGAATGCGAGCCTGAGGGGAGTTTGACAAAACCCTTAAGAAATAATGGAAAAGCGGATAAGCTGCTGACTAGTATGGCAGAAGATGAAAATGAGAGCCTGGCCAATAGGATGGCATTTACGAATTTGCTTAGCCCTAAAGCCTGTTGCATAACGGGTACCTGTTTTTGGCACAATCGTTTCGGGTTTTGTTCGTCATGCAGCCGATTTGGCTTAACGGTTGGTTCCGGTTATAAATGGCTTCTGGCGATTGATAACCAGAATTGAATGGGCAAGCCGGATGGGCACCTTTATAATGCGGCAGGTTTTGGAGGCGAACAGCACTGGGTGAAAAGATTGCAATCGGTTGCTGACTTGTGTCAAATGAAACTCTCTTAGAGTCAAAATGCCGAATCAATGAATGCCAAAGGATGAAGAGTGAATAACGGATTTTTTCTGACAAGACGGTTTTTTCCGCTGTTTTGGGTGCAGTTTTTGGGCGCCTTTAACGACAATCTGTTCAAAAACGCTTTGGTGATGCTGATTACCTTTCGCCTGGCGGAAAGTCCGGAGCAAGCCGGGTTATTGATTACGCTGGCCGCCGGGATTTTCATTCTGCCGTTTTTCCTGTTTTCGGCGTTTGCCGGTCAGTTGGCGGATAAATACGAGAAGACCGCGTTGATTCGAAAAATCAAATTGGCGGAAATTCTCATAATGCTGTTCGGTGCCATGGCTTTGATGACTCAGAGCGTCGAGCTATTGTTTGCGGTGCTGTTTTTGATGGGGGTGCAGTCGGCGTTTTTCGGGCCGATCAAATACGCCGTCTTACCGGAGCATTTGGCCGATCAGGAATTGTTGGACGGTAATGGTTGGTTCAGCGCCTCCACGTTTGTGGCGATTCTGTTGGGGACGATTGCCGGCGGTTGGGTGGTATTGACCGACGGTGGGGAAACCGGCATGGCGGCGGCCATTTTGGTGGTGGCGGTGTTGGGCTATGTTGCCAGCCGCTTTGTGCCGGTCAGTGCGGCGGGAGACGCATCCTTGACGGTGCAATGGAATCTGTGGCGTAACACCCGTCAGGAAATGGCGTTGCGCCATGATTTCCCGCAAGCGTTTTTCGCGGTGTTGGCGATTTCGTGGTTTTGGTTTCTGGGCGCCACCTATTTAAGTCAGATTCCGGTGCTGGTGGCCGACCAGCTTGGCGGGGATGACAAAGTGGTTTTATTGTTTCTGACGGTGTTTTCCGTCGGAATTGCGCTGGGTGCTTGGTTGGCGGGGCGCTACCAAAAACCGGTGCGCAGTCTGACCAATGTGCGTTGGTTAGTGTGGCTGCTGATGGCGATTTCAGTGGCGATTCTGATTGGAAATCTCGCCATGAATCAGGTGGTGTTGGCGGATGACCTTGTCGGTATTTCGATGTTTTTGACCCAATGGCCGTCGGTGGTGGTGTTAGTGACCATGCTGCTGATCGCGACTTTCGGCGGTTTGTTTACGGTGCCGCTTTACACGCTACTGCAAGTGAAGACGCCGCATCATTTCCGTTCGCGAATGGTGGCGGTCAATAACATCACCAATGCGTTGTTGATGGTGGTGTCGTCCGTCTTCATTATGGCGTTGTACGCATTTGAATTCGATTTGACGCAAATTTTATACAGTGTGGCGCTGTTAAATTTATTGGTGGCCTTCTGGTATCTGAAACGCGGACGTGTGTTGACACAACCTTCGTAAGCCGGGCGGACCGGTCGATTTTGTTCATCTTAAAAAAAGGAAAACAATAATGGTGAGCCTGACTATCAAGTTGTTATTAAAACTCTTTTACCGGGTGGAAATCACCGGGTTGGAGCACTACCATCGGTTGGACCAATCCGGCGAACCGATGTTGATTGTCGCCAACCATACCTCGCTGTTGGACGGTGTGCTCATCAGTACCTATCTGCCGGGTGACACCGCTTTTATGATCGACGAAACCCATACCCGAAAATGGTATGAACGGTTTTTGCTGAGCTTTGTCGACCACTTTAAAGTCGAATTCCATAACCCTTATGCCACCAAGAAAGTCATTCAAGAGTTGAAGAATGGCAAGCACTGCATGATTTTTCCGGAAGGGCGCATCACTACCACCGGCAGTTTGATGAAAATCTACGAAGGCACGGGTCTGGTGGCGCATAAAGCCAAGGCGAAGATTCTGCCGATTTACATTCAAGGGGCCCAAAAAACCCATTTCTCCTATTTGGACGGCATGAAGATGGCGTATATGAAACGCCAGTGGTTTCCGAAAATTACTTTAAAGGTCTTGCCACCGGAAACCATTGAATTGCCAGCCGGTTTCAAAGGGCGTCAAAAACACCAATTTTTCAAAAATCGTGTTTTCACGCTGATGCGTGATAATCAGTTCCACGCCAATTACACGCCCAAATCCTTGTATCGAGCCTTGGTGGACTCGGCGCGGGAATACTCCGCGTCGGATATTTGCGTTGAAGACATCAACGAGGTGGCCTTGTCGCGTAAAAAACTGCTGTTGGCGTCGCGTATTCTGGGTAAAAAATTGCACCGGCTGTTGAAGGACGAAAAACGGGTGGCGGTGTTATTGCCGAATGTCAGCGGTATGCCGACCACCTTTTTCGCCCTGCAGGCTTACGGTTATGTCCCGGCCATGTTGAACTTCACCGCCGGCTTGGGGCCGATGAAATCGGCCTGTGAAACGGCGGAAATTCAAACCGTGCTGACATCGCGCAAATTTGTGGACGCCTACGAGCTCCATGCCACGGTAGACGCCTTGTCCGAACAGGTACGCTTCCTGTATCTGGAAGACATTCGCGCCACGGTGGGGCTGATCGATAAATTGGCCGCTTTGTTGGGCCGTGCCTCGGCGGTGCCGGGGTATCATCAGCCCGCGGATGAAGAAGGGGCCGTGTTGTTTACTTCCGGTTCGGAAGGCGCGCCGAAAGGCGTGGTGTTATCGCATAATAACCTTTACAGCAATGTCGAGCAGATTTCCGCCATGCTGACCTTGTTGCCGGGTGAGCAGTTGTTCAATGCCCTGCCGACTTTTCACAGCTTTGGCCTGACGGCCGGGTTGCTGTGGCCGTTGTTGAAAGGCGGCAAGGTGTTTTTGTATCCGTCGCCGCTGCATTATGGCGTGATTCCAGAATACGTTTACAACCTCAATGTGAAGATTCTGTTCGGTTCCGATACTTTTTTCAGTGGGTACGCTAAAAAAGCCGATCCGTACGACTTTTACAGTGTGCGTTATTTGGTGGCGGGCGCGGAGAAATTGCGCCCGGAAACCCGTCGCCTGTATGCCGACGAATTCCTGACGCCGATTTTGGAAGGCTATGGTGTGACCGAAACCTCGCCGGTCTTGGCGGTGAACATCCCGCTCAGTTTCAAAAACGGCACCGTCGGGCAACTGGTGCCGGGCGTGGATTATCGGTTGCGCAAAATCGACGGTATTCAAGAAGGCGGCAGCCTGACGGTGAAAGGGCCGAATATCATGATGGGGTATTTGATGCCGGATCAACCGGGTGTGCTGCAGCCGCCGAAAGACGGTTGGCATGATACCGGTGATGTGGTGGAAGTGGATGAGGACGGCTTTATCAGCATTAAAGGGCGTGCCAAACGCTTTGCTAAAATTGGCGGGGAAATGATTTCATTGGCGGCCGTGGAAAGCTACATTAATAAAGCCAGCCCGGAAGGTCATCACGTGGTGGTGGCGGTGGCCGATGAACGCAAAGGCGAACAGTTGCTTTTGGTCACCAACGACGAATCCCTGAGCCGTCATACGGTTAAAGAAGCCGCCAAAGCGGCTCAGGTGTCGGAAATCATGGTGCCAAGAACCGTGATTCTGGTCGAGGAAATGCCCGTACTCGGCACCGGTAAAACCGATTATCCGGCGGTGCAGAAAATCGCCGACGGTCACTTCAAACGTGATTAATCGCCAGGCCTGGGTCGGGCAGGGTCAACCGGCCCTAACCCGAATATTTCACAAATTTGCACCGACCTTGCTTGCTCCTTGATTCCACAAGAAATATTTTCTCAGTCGGTCGTAATCACGGATACGACACTTCTTCGAAAATTTCCTTGTGAAACCAATGTTCCGCGCAATCTCAGCACAAATTCATGAAACATTCGGGCTAAGATTCGTTTGGGTAAATCGGTTCCAGTTTCTGGCCGGAACCGGTTTTGGCGGGCGCGTTTTGCGCTTGGCGTTGCAGGTGTTGGATTTCCGCACAAATGTCGGCCAGCGTCTGCGGCGCCAGCGGTTCCTGATGATACAGATGCGCCTTAAGGCGCTGTAAGTCCGTCAGCAGACGATCGCTGCTTTCAATGGATGCTTGTTGCTGCCAAGCCAAAACGGCGCGGTACACTGATTTGGCGTCCAATTCCGCTTCATCACAGACCGTGTCCATTTCCGGCGATTTTGACCAGGCCTGGTCGTTTTTCAGATTGGCGGTTTCCGTTGGTTCGCTCGGTAAATTTTGCAGTGCCCGACGCCATTTCAGTGCATACCAAAGCGTTATCAACCACAATCCCAGCAGCAGAACACTGAACCAGGAAACCGACCAAGTGGTTGAATCCGTTGTGGATGTTTCACGTGAAACGGTTTCATGGGTTTCCGGCAAAGTTGCGGTATCAAAGGTGTTGCTTTGAGATGTCAGCGCCGGTAACACCGTCAGGGTTTTGGCTGGTAGCGTAATGGTTTCCAGCGTGTTTTGTTCGGTGTTCCACCAGTGCAGGGTCAGCTCCGGCAATACGATGTCTCCCGGTTCGGTCGGAACGATGGCGAGCTTTTCCACCTTCTGGCTTTGCATGCCGTTTTCGGTGGCCTGGTTATTGGTGTGGGGCTGATCCGGATAAATATGGAAATGCGCCTGCTCTTTGAACTGGAAATCCGGCAGTTGCGAGGCCAGGAGTCCATCCGCTTGCAGGGTCAGAGTTCGCGTAATGGAGTCGCCGACCCGAATCGGATTCGGGGTTTGCCAGTCTTCGATGAGGCGAACCTCTTTGGCCGGTAACCAGGCGGATTGCGCCGGATAGGTGTCCGGTTGCGGTTGTACATTCAATGCAATCGGCTGGGTTTTATCCTGCACCAGTTTCAGCACGCCGCGGTATTGAATCCGGCCGTTGAAGCTTTGCGGCGGAATGGTCATGGCACCGCTTTTTTGCGGGTAGAAGGCCCAGGTCCATTCATAGACTTCGTACAGTTTTCCGCCGATACGCTTTTGGTAATTGAATTGGTTGCGGATGTTCTGGGTGATGGCGTGGTCGAAACTCGGCGGGCGGATATTACCGTTGAGGAACTGGCCGAGATGATAAAACCGCAGGGTGAAGAGCACTTCCTGTTGCACATAGGGTTCCGTGATGTTCACGCTGGATTCGAGAAAGCTGCTGCCCAGCTGACGTGAATCCGCTTTCGGCGCTTCCGAAACATGCAGCACGATTGGGTCGCTGAGCGCGCCGTCGACATTGAATGGGGGAATCACCAGATCGCCGGCTTGTTTTGGCGTGAGGCGCACGTCCCAGCGGGAATAAGCCTGATAGTTGCCGTTGACGATTTGAATCTGACTGCTGCGCTGGCTGCCCAGTAGTTCGAACTGGTCCTTCAAGCTATTGAAATCCGGCGAGTCGAACGTCTGGAAATCGGTTTTCACCACCAGGGTGATGATGTCGCCCATTTCGGCGTCCTGATGGTCGATTTGCGCGGTCACACCGCGGGCAAACGCCTGGCTGGTCACCAACAGGATGAGAATCAGTGCCAGGGTAATCAGAATCACCCTTTTCAAGTATCGGCGAGTGTGTGCTTGTGTCATCATGCGTTACCGTTTCGTCGTTCAATCGTATTGTAAAGCGTTACCACATTTTATCCTCATATTTGGGATTGGACGGGCCGCCTTGTTGCTGGTATTGGTATTCAAATTTGCGCTTCAGGAACAGAGCCGGTTCGTCGGGAATCTGTTTCAGCCAGTTTTGGCGCGCCTGTTCTTCTTCGGATTGCTGGGCGGTCAGCGCTTTGCCGTCGCCGTTGGAGCCGGCGTCGGATTCGGACAGCCCTTGCCCCAATTCCTGGCCGGGTTCTTTGGGTTGCTTCGGTTGTTCGCCGCCTTCTTTCGATTGCAAGTCGCCGTCACGCGGCTCCGCATTTTCATCGTTTTCGCCCAGGCCTGGTGATTTTGGCTCCTGTGCCTTTTCCGAAGGCTTAGGTTGATAAGGTTCGTTTAAATCGCTGTTTTGCGACTGACCATTGGGTTGCGTTTGCCCATCGCCACTTTGACCGCTTTCGCCGTTTTGATTCGACTGGGCGTTGGGCGACGGTTGGTTGTTCTCGGACGATTGGTCACCGTCTTGCGGTTTGGGCTGACCTTGCTGGTCCGGCTGCTGTTTATTCGGGCCTTGCTGTTTCTGGTCGCCGGATTCCTGAGCGTTTTGTTGCTTTTGTACCTCGAGAATCTGGTCCATTAAGTCGAGGTTCTTTTGGGCGTCCGTGAGTTTTGGATCGGCTTTCAGCGCCTTTTCATATTGTTCTTTGGCGTCTTCAAACTGGCCGAGTTTGGCCAGTGCATTACCTTGGTTGTAATGCCCTTGGGCGCTTTCGTCGAGGCTGAATTGTTTGGCGGCTTCTTTGTATTTGCCTTGTCGATACAAGCTGGCGCCGCGCCAGAGTGGGTCTTCGAATCGGTCCAGCGCCGTGTCGTAATCCTGTTTCAGCCATTTTTCATAGCCTTGTTGGTCGGGCGATTTGAACACGTCAAGTAAGGTGACGCTGGTGTTGTCATCGGTTTTGACCTCTTTCGCCCAGGCCGGAGACGGTGAAACGAGGCCGCCGGAAAGGGTTAAGCCCAGCAGACCGACGCTTAACCAGGAGAACGCCCAGCCGCGGCGGTAGGCCAATGCGCCCAGCGGTACCAGCAACCACAGCAGGTACACGCCTTCGTCCAGCCAGTTCGACAGGGTTTTATCGGATGAGGGTTGATTGTCCGAGCCGAATCCGCTCAAAGTGTCTGGCAGCAATTGGGCGGTGTCGACGTCTTGCATGGATAAAGTCGAGAGGGTGGCATCGGTTTGTTGCGCCAAGGTTTGGAAGCGTTGGAAAGGCACTTTCGCCATGACGATTTTGCCGTTTTCGTCCTTGATCAGCCCGTAATTCGGTACCTGAATCGGCCCGCCGTTCGGGGTGCCGACTACCAGAATGCTGAGTTGCAAATGGTGTTGTTTGACCTGTTCGGTGATGGCGGCGAGTTCCGACGCTTCGACATCGTCGGTGACCCACAGGATGTGGCCCTGTTTGACATGGGCGCCTTTGAATAAGGTTTGGGCCTGTTCGAAACCGGCCACGGCATTGGCGCCGAAACTCGGCATAATCAAAGGACTGAGATTGGGCGTCAGCGCCAGCAAGGTTTGGTTATCTTCGGAAATGGGTGCGATGGTGTGCGCGGTGCCGGCATAAGCGACCATACCAACATTCAATTCCGGATGGGCTTTCAGGAGGTCGAGAATTTTATAGCGTGCCCGGCTCAAACGATTGGGTTTGAGGTCGTCCGACAACATCGACAGCGATAAGTCGAACAAAATGACCGTGCCTTGATGGTTTTTTTCCGCCGGCACTTCGACTTGTTTCCAGCTGGGACCGGACAGAGCAATGATGGCGATGCTCCACAGAATCGCCAAACCGAGGACCGGCCAGGGGAAGACGCTTTCTTCGGATTTCTCGCCCAGCAGGACCGGTTTGAAACGTGGTGAGATAATCGCATTCCAGGCGCCTTGCCGTCCGCTTTGTTTCCAAAGTTTCCAGACCAGCCAAAACGCCGGAATCAAGGCCAACAGCCATTCGGGGCGGAGGAAGTGCAAAGTGGCGTTTTCCATCAGTGACGCCCTCCGGTTTTTGACGCGGTTGGGCGACGTCGCCAGCGATTCGGATGCCATTGCGGATAGACCCGAAGCATCACCACCAGCAAACTCAGCAGCATCGCCAGCCCCAGCGGCCAGTGGAACAGTTCGTCGCGTAGGCGATAACTGTTGACGTCGTGTTCACTGGATTCCAGTTGGTTGATGAGGGTGTAGATCTCATTGAGTTTGTCGGTATCGGTGGCAAGGAAAAACTGGCCGCCGGTCAAGTTGGCGACCTGTTGCAGGGTATGGGTGTCCATATTATGACCGCGGCCGAACAGGAAGTCGTCGATGGCGGCGGGGTCTTTCTGGCCGATGCCGATGGTGTAGATTTTCAAGCCCATTTTTTCCGCCTGCTTGGCGGCATCCAACGGGCGAACCGCACCGGCGGTGTTGGAGCCGTCGGTGAGCAGAATCAAGACGGCGTTTTCCTGTTTGGCTTTGTGCAGGTGTTTGAGAGCAATGCCGATGGCATCACCAATGGCGGTGTTATTGCCCGCCATGCCGATTTCGGTTTCCTTTAGCAGGGTTTCCACGGTGTTGAGGTCATAGGTCAACGGGCTTTGCAGAAACGCCTGGGAACCGAATACGACCAATCCCATGCGGTCGCCTTGGCGGTTCTGGATGAAATCTTTCACCACGTGTTTGACGGCGGTCAGCCGGTCAACGCGGTGACCACCGAGCATCATATCGTCCTTTTCCATACTGCCGGATAGGTCCACGGCCAGCATCAGGTCTTTACCGCTGGCTTGAAAAGGCGTGGTGTTCAGAAACCACACCGGACGCATGGCGGCCAGAATCAACAGTATCCATAATAGCAGCGCCCAAGGCGGCAACCGATACGGGTGGGCCTTGTGTTGCAGCAAGGTGCTTTTTCGCGCGCTTTCCAAGCGTTGCATCAAATGCGGAGCGAGCAATGGAATCTGTCGCTTCGCGGCCGGTTTCAACACCAGGCGAATCACCCATGGCAAGGGCAGAAACGCCAGCATCCACGGCCAGAGAAAATCGAATTGTTGCCAAAGTGCGGTCCAGTCGTTAAAGGTCATTTGTGGTGTCCTTTAATCCAGTTGCGGGCGTAATCCAGTGTGTCACGGATGGCGGCTTCCGATTGAATCGGGTTGGGCCGATAAGCCGATTCCAGACAGGCTTGCAGGTGTTCCGGCTGGTCGATATAGAGCGCGGTCTGATGTAGGAAATTCACCCAGGCCTGGCCGCTGAGTTCGGCGACCTGACGCCGACCGTAATTGGTGATGGCGACCTGTTTGAGCAGTTTATTGGCCAATTGCAATTGCTGTTGCGGGGTCTCCGCGTGGGCGACTTGTTGGTCGAACAGGTTCAGGGCTTCTTGGCGGTAGCGGTTATTGCGTTTTTGGGTCAGGTAATACCAGGTTAAACCAATCAGAATTCCACCGATGCCGACGAACAGGCCGATCAGCGTTTGCGACAGCGGCCACCAGCCGACCGGGTCGGGGACGGCGATGTCGTTCATTTGAGCCAGCAATTGTTCGATTTTCGGATCCATTATCGAAGAATTCCTTGTGTCATCAGCGCTTTGACCGGGTCTTCGTCGGTGGCGATGTCCACCAACGGTAAATGCCAGGGCGCGAGTTGTTGATGCAGGGTTTGCCAGGCGTTTTCGTAGAGTTCGGTGTATTGCTCGCGAAAGGCGTCATCCAGCGTATTGAGGGCCATTTCGTGGTCGCCGTCGGTCAGCTTCAGTTGCCCTAAGGTCGGCAGATGAATTTCCAGCGGATCGTAGACGTGTATCAAAGTGATGTCGGCATGGCGTTTCAGTTGGGTCAGTTTTTCGATAAAGGCGTCGCTGCTGTTGAGGAAATCGCCGATCAGAAACACGCGGGTGCCGGGGCGTAAATGTTTTTGCAGTTGCGACAGTTGTGTCAGCCAATTTTCTGCAGACGAGGTGCCGGGTGAGCTGAGTTGTTGCTGCAGCGCCAGACTTTGATGCAGAAACTGCATCACCGAAGTTTGATGGTGGCGTGGCTCGACCCATTGATGCCCGATATGGTTAAAGGCCAATCCGCCGAAACGGTCGCCTTGTTGCAGCGTGACCCAGCCCAAAGCGGAGAGCAGTTGCAAGGCCGTATCGGATTTGAAACGGGAACGGGAACCGAAAAACAGTTTGGGACTTTGCTCCAGCACGCAGACCACCGGTTTTTCCAGTTCTTCGGTAAAGACTTTGGTGTGGGTTTTCTGGGTGCGGGCGCTGACTTTCCAGTCGATGTGGCGCACGTCGTCTCCGGCGGTGTATTCACGCACTTCGCTGAACTCCATGCCGCGGCCTTTGCGAATGGCCTGGTGGTAGCCGCCTTTTTCGGAAATGAGTTTTTGTTGTTGCGCCAGACGTCGCGGTTTCACGTGAAACCGTAAAGCGATTAAATCGTCCATTTGCGTGTAAGGGCTGGCGGCGTGCGACATGCTGAAATCCTTGCGGTGGTTTAAATCACCGGCACCAGTTTCAAGAGATCGTCGACCAGGCTGTCGCTGGTTTTTCCGTTGGCTTCGGCCTCGAAGCTGACCAGCAAACGGTGGCGGAACACGTCATGCACCACGGCTTGCACTTCTTCCGGTGAAACGAAATCCTGGCCTTTCAGCCAGGCCAGTGCGCGAGCGGTGCGCGACAGCGCGACGGTGGCACGCGGGCTGACGCCGTATTCGATGTAACGCGCCAAGTCGGCATCGTATTTGTCGGCCTGACGGGTCGCCATGACCAGTTCGACGATGTAGGTTTTGGTTTCCTCGGACAGATACAAATTGAGGATTTCGTCGCGGGCGCTGAAGAGTTCGTCTTGCGACATCATTTCCGAGGTGCTGGTCACGTCATCGCGGGCTTCACGTTCCACCAAATCGAGGATCAATTTTTCCGCCGCCGAATTCGGGTAGTCGATTTTGACGTGCATCATAAAGCGGTCGAGTTGGGCTTCCGGCAGCGGATAGGTGCCTTCCTGCTCGATGGGGTTTTGCGTGGCCATGACCATAAATAACCGTTCCAACGGCAGACTGTGTTTGCCGACCGTGACCTGTTCCTCGGCCATGGCTTCTAAAAGTGCGGATTGCACCTTGGCCGGGGCGCGGTTGATTTCGTCGGCGAGAATCAGGTTATGGAAAATCGGGCCTCTTTGCAGTGCAAAGTCACCGGTCTCTTGACGGTAGATTTCGGTGCCGGTGATGTCGGACGGCAGTAAATCCGGCGTGAACTGGATACGATGGTAATCGCCTTCGATGAGGCTGGCGAGGGTTTTAATCGCTTTGGTTTTCGCCAGGCCTGGCGGCCCTTCCACCAGCAGATGCCCGTCGGCCAACAGCGCGATGAGCATGCGTTGTGTCAGATGGGATTGACCAATAATCTGCTGATCGAGCGTGTCGAGCAGTTGCTGGGCTTTTTGTTGTAGGGCGGTTGTCGCAGTCGTCGTAGCGGTCATTGGGCGTTCCATTTGATAAAACAGGGTTGTGATTCGGTTTCGTCGCCGTTCCGGTGAGGTTCGCACCCGCGCTTGGCCGGCGTTTCGGTCTTTTATGATTCGCGCGCTTTATTATAGGAGGATAAACGAATTTCTCAATTGAGAAAAGAGTAAAAGCCTAAGCAATCTTGGAGGAATCTTGACCATGGCTTTTGCCCAGGCCTGGCGGTTTTCGGTTTTATGTTCCGTTAGGACGTGGCGGTCATTTTTGGAGGAATTTGCGCAGCACGCGTTTCAGTTCGCGAAGGTTGAGCGGTTTGGCCAGGTATTCGTTCATCCCGGCGCGCAGGAAACGCTCGCGGTCGCCGGTCATGGCGTTGGCGGTTAAGGCGATAATCGGCAGGGATTCACCGATATAGGCCAGTTTTCGGATGTGTCGGGTGGCCTCGATGCCGTTCATATTCGGCATGTTTTCGTCCATCAACACCAAGTCGTACTCTTTGTGTTGAACCGCTTCCACGGCTTCCACACCGTCGCGGGCGATGTCGAACGTTAGTCCTTGTTTCTTGAGGATGGCGGACATCAGCATCTGGTTGGTCTGGTTGTCTTCCACCAGCAGAACATGGCCTTGGAAGGGTTGGGCTTTGTCCGACGGCTCCGGTGTGGATTGATTCAGTTGCACCACTTCGGCGGGAATGCTGAAAGAGAAGGTGCTGCCTTTGCCGAGTTCCGACTTAAGGTGCAGATGGCCGCCGAGCATTTCCACCAGTTTGACGCTGATGGTCAGACCGAGGCCGGTGCCGCCGTATTTACGGGTGGTGGCGGTTTCCGCCTGGGAAAAGGCTTCGAAAATGCGTTGCTGGGCGTCTTCGGTCATGCCGATGCCCTGGTCTTTGACGGCGCAGAATAGAAAGCCGTCCTGATAGTCGATGTCCAATGAAATGCTTTTTTCGGGGTCGGTGAATTTCACGGCGTTGGAGAGCAGATTGGTGAGCACTTGTTTAACGCGCAGGATATCGGTTTTCAAGCCCGACGGTAAGGCGGACGACAGTTTGACCGAGAAGGAAATATTCTTTTCGCTACAGCGGGCTTTGAAAAGGTCGGCCGTGCTGTTGAATTCGACGCGCGGGTCGAATTCGACCGGGTCGTATTCCAGTTTGCCGCTTTCGATTTTGCTGAAATCCAGAATGTCGTTGATGATGCCGAGCAGAGAATGGCCGGATTTATCAATGGTGTCGAGGTATTTTTTGGCTTCTTCATCGAGCGGTTTGTCTTTCAGCAGACCGATGAAACCGAGAATGGCGTTTAATGGGGTGCGAATCTCGTGCGACATATTGGCGAGGAATTCACCTTTCGCTTGGGTCGCGGCCAGTGCTTTATTTTTTTGCTCTTCCAAGTCCTGGTTAATGCGTTCATTTTCGGAAATGTCGAACATCGAAATGATGAAACGCTGGTATTTATAAGACTTGACCGCGGAGATTTGGAAGATGGTGGTTTTGCCTTTGTAGTCGACTTTCGCTTTGTGAGTGAGGTGTGGATTATTGATTAGGTATTCAATCCAATTCTCGTCTTCTTTCTTGTAAACGTAACCGTCTTCCTGCACGAACAGGTCGCAGATGCAGTCGTAGTCTTTGGCGAACGCTTCCAGCGAATCGTAATCCGGGAAGAATTGGAAAAACCCGCCACTGGCATCGATGATGCGGGTGCCGTCATTGACGATGATGATATTGGACTGCGAATCGAGAATGTCTTGAGTGTAATCCTGGTTGATTTCAATTTGGCGCGTGGTGTTGCTGATGTTGCGGCTCAGGGCCCAGAAGCCAAGTAAACCAAGGATCAAAGCGGACAGAGACAACAGAATTTGCAGGTTGCGGTATTCTTTTTTCTGCTCATCGACTTCCTTTTGGATTTGCTGGAAGTTCAGTTTATTACGATAGAAAATGCGGTTGGCGTCTTCTTTAATACGGTGAAAAATCGGTTGGAAAAATTTGACTTCGAGCTTCAGGTTGGTCAGGGCCTCGGCCAGTTTTGGGCTGTTTTCCAGGCGCAGGCGGTCCAGTTCGTTGAGGCTTTCGGTCAGTTCGACGAGTTTGTCGTTGATGATTTTGAATTTCGGCAGAATATCGGCTCGGGCAAAAGAGAAATGGTCTTTAATGCGTGGCGTGTACTGAAAAATTTCGAACTGTTCTTCCGTGTTGGGTAGGTTCAAATCCAATCGATGGCGGTAAATGCCGCCTTCGTTGAGAATGCTCAAGGAATGTTCAATTTCGCGCTGTTGTTCGAGAATGTCCTGAGTGAGGATTTTGCGGAGGTGTTTGTTTGGAAACGCCGCCATTTGGAAGAAATCCGACTCGATCTTATGGATTTCCAAAATGATTTCCTGACCGATGAGGTTTTCCACCTCGGAATTTTTCACTTTCATGTCCAGTTCATGGATAAAGTTGGAGACGCTCAGGTTTAAAACCGCTTGGGACCCGAAACCGAAAATAAACACCACCAGCAACAGGAAAAGGTTGCGTGGGGTTTTGTTGAATTTCTGTCGGATTCGCTTCATTGACGGGCCTTATGCGGTTCGGTTTCTTCCGCGGGTGGTAAAGCGGCAAGCGCTTGCTTTAATTCTTCCGGGGTCAGGAAGCCGTATTGCGCAAAGGTTTCCAAACCGTGTCTTGAACTGGCGAAGGCCATGAACTCCTTGGCGAGCTCCGGTTCTGTGGAAAACGATAGCAAGTTCAGCTCCAGAAGTTTGGGTGGCGCCAGCGATTTGGGTAACAAGATGGCGTCGACATAAAGTTCGGTTTCCGGCCATTTAGTGGTGGCGTACCAGTTTAACGCCAGATCGGCATGGCGATTTTTGATGGCGGTGAAAATGCGGTGCGAGTCGGTAGTGAAATAGGTGACGTTGTCATACACCTTGTCGGTAATGCCGACCTTGTCGAGCAAGACTTTCGCGTTTTTTCCCACCGCGCCCGATTCCGGTGCCGACAGCACCACGGAAATATCCGGATCGTAAAGTTGGTTCAGGCTGTCGGTTAAGTGTCGCGGATTGCCTTCCGGCACCACCAGCGCGATGCGGTTGTAGCCCACGAAAACATGCTCTTTTAATAATCCATCGGCTTGGTGTTTGGTGCGGTAGGAGTCGGAACCGGGAAAAAAGATATCGCCTTTGCGTTCCACCTTCAAGGTACGGTACAAATAACCGCTGGCCCCTTGTTTAATGGTGACGTTGACATCATGAATGGCTTCGAACTCGTAAGCCAGTTGCTGTAAGGGGCGCACCATGGTGATGCCGCTGTAGATGACAAGTTCCGGTTTGTCGGTTTCGGAGTCCGAGCCGAGATTTAAGAATGTGGAATCTTGAGCGTCACACCCCAGCAACAGTAAGCTAAGCAATAGTGCTGATAATAGGCGGAAAGGGTTCATAATCAAGGGCTTCCGATCAATCTTGAGTCCTTTCATTCTACACCAAATCCACCCAAGAAGGCGGAGGAGTTATTCAATGCCGACTATTTAGGCTTGTCCGCCAGCATCACGGCGCGTAATGGCGCAGGGTAGCCTTCGACCGTTTTATGATGGTCATTCGGGTCAAGGAAATCTTCGAGCGATTTCCAATCCATCCATTCAGTGGAGCGCTGTTCTTCCAATGAGGTTTGGTTAAGATCCACGCAACGGACGTTTTTGAAACCGCACTTTTCCAGCCACAGTTGCAACTCGGCCACCGACGGAATGAACCAAACGTTATTCATCTGGGCATAGCGTTCTCTCGGCACCAGTAATTGACCGAAATCGTCCGGCACCACCAATGTTTCCAGCACCAATTCGCCGCCCGGGCGCAATTGACGTTTCAAGTCGAGAATGTGGTCGATGGGCGAGCGACGGTGGTACAGCACGCCCATGGAAAAGACGGTGTCGAACACATCGGACTGCTGGCTGGCCGGAAGTTGTTCCAGTGTCAGCGGCAAGAAATAGGCCGGTAAGTCTTCCCCGAGGAAACGCTTGATGGCGAGGAACTGGGTCATGAACAACATACTGGGGTCAACGCCGACCGCCAGAGATGCACCGTCGCCCAACATGCGCCACAGGTGGTAACCGCTGCCGCAACCGATGTCCAATACCTTGCGACCTTCCAGCGGGGCCAAGTGCGGTGCGACGCGATCCCATTTCCAGTCCGAACGCCATTCGGTGTCGATGGCGATGTTTTCGATCTCGAACGGGCCTTTACGCCAAGGGATAAAAGCGCGTAACGCCTCGGTCAATTCCGCGCGGTCGGCCTCGGAAAAGTTTTCCGAACGAGCGGTGATGGCACTTTGATTCAGCCAGGCCTGGTCGGAAGTGGGGAACTGCATAATGCGGTCCAGCGCCGGTAACCAGCGCGGTAAATTGCCGTTGGCATCGGCGTCCAGCGCCATATCCAACGCCGGTGGCAGGCTGGTTACCCAGTGATTGAGACGAAATTTTTCTAATTGCGGCCAGAAGTTGGCGTAATGTTGATGATGGTGTTTCACATGGAACCTTTATAGTGTCGATTCAAGTCGTTCAATTATTTGATGGCCAGAAAGGACGCGAAGTTATACGCCTGAAACCAGATATTGGCGTGTTCGAAACCGGCTTGTTTCATGCGGTCCAAATGCGTGGCTTCGGTGTCGCTGATGAGCACGTTTTCCAAAGAAGCGCGTTTCTGGCCGATTTCCAATTCGGAATAACCGTTGGCGCGTTTGAATTGCAAATGCAAGTGTTCGATGGCCTGTTGCATCGGTTCGGAATCGAAATGGATTTTTTCCGACAAAATCAAAATGCCGCCCGGCCGCAACCCTTGGTAAATGCGGTCAATCAATGACTGACGCGCTTCTGGCTCGATGAACTGCAGGGTGAAGTTGATGACCACCACCGACGCGTTTTCGATGACGGTCTCGGTCATGTCTTCGCACTGCAAGGTCACCGGAATATCGGAATGAAACCCTTCAATATGCTCCCGAGCGCGGTCGATCATCGGCTGGGACGTATCCACGGCGATAATGCGGCAACCGGACGGCGCTTTACGGCGCATGGTCAAGCTCGCCGCCCCCAGCGAACAGCCCAAGTCATAGAGTTGGGAATCGGGTTGAGCATATTGCGCCGTCAGCTCCCCGATGCCGGTCAAAATGGTTTGATACCCCGGCACCGAGCGCTGAATCATATCCGGAAAGACGGCCACGACCGATTCGTCGAACTGAAATTCGCCGACGGCTTCATGAGGTTGGGCATAGATGGTATCTTTCACAGTAATCCGGTCCTATGGGTTGCTTGATGGTGGCTTATTATAAAAGATTTGTGGGAAACAGTGATAGTGGTGATATTGGGTTGGTTTCAGGGAGTGGCGTAATGAATTTACCCAGGCCTGGTCGTTTTTGAATTAAAAATAAAAGTTAGGAATTTAATTTTATTACGAACTTTTGATCATTTCTTCAAAACCCGCTACATACTTGCTGGGCACGAATTCAGTAATTTCATAACTAGCCAAATTTTCTTTGTGAAAAGGGTCTTCAGTTAAAATGGTGCTTAGCTCTTCTTTGGTGTCTGCAACAGCCAAAATAATACCGCCACTTCTAGGAACTTTTCGCCCAGAAGCAAGGAAATTTCCTTTTTCATAATATTTTTCAAGAAATTTAATATGCTCAGGAATAAATTTGTCTACCACTGACAAATCGACTGTATATTCTATTGATACGACAAACATTTAATTTTCCTATTCACATAACGTTAAGCTGATGGCCGTTTGAATCTATGGGTATAGACCTGTCACGCTGAAAAACCTGTTTTGATAATACAACAAATATTTTTGCGTAGCCAGTTGGCACATGTGCAACAGCGTTCTTAGAACTGCCTTATTCAAACGTAAGCGCGTTTTTTCTGGGTGACTTTATAGAGATAGTTGCGGGCTTCTTCGTATTTGAGGTTTTTGCGCAGGTGGCTGTAGACCGCTGAGGCGCTCATGGCGTTGATTTTGGAAAAGGCGCGGTCGCGGTTGGAATCGAAGGCTTTGAGCACATTGCCGCTGCCGGTGTTGTAAGCGGCGATGCAGCAGTATTCGCGTGCTTTGGCGTTTTTGACGTTAGACAGATACCGGGTGAACAAAATGTGCAGATAGACGGTGCCCATTTCGATGTTATTGCCCGCTTTGAACAGATAATCCTTGGTGGGGGTGCCGTCTTTTTTGTATAGAAAACGGTAGGCGTCGCGCCCGGCGGATTGCGGCACGATTTGCATCAACCCGTAAGCTGGAATATGACTCATGGCGTAAGGGTTGAAGGAGCTTTCGGTTTCGATAATGGCGTAAATCAAGGCCGAATCCACGCCGAAGCGTTTGCTTTGGCGGTTGACGTAACTGGCGTAATGTTTCTGCTGGGCCTGATTGTGGTCCTGAATCATGTCGAAGGTGACGTAACGGCGTTTTTTGCCGTTGTAGGTATCGACGTGATAGGCGTGCTTCATCAGGTATTCGGCGTAACGATTGGCGCGCCATTGGGTGCCGACGGGCTTTTTGTCCTGGTCGACGACCAGGTCGTACAAAAACGGGGTTTGCCCGGTTTTGACGGCTTTGTCGGACAATAAATCGACCTTGGAGGGATTTTCCGGTGTCAGCAGGGTGCTGATGATCGCGGCTTTCAACGCGGCGTCGGGCTTTTTCTCGTCCACGGTTTCCACGCGGATGCGGCCGGTGTTGAAATTGACGATGGCGCGGCTTTTGTATTGGTCGGTGTATTTGACGTATTCTTTCGGGGTGGCGACCTTTTCATCGCCCCAGGTTTTGGCGAGTTCCTGAATCATGCTTTTCAGTTGCTTGCGCACCAACTGGTCCAGCGGGGCCACGCCGGTGGAAGGAATCTGCGCACTCAGGGCGGACGGTACGTCGCCGTTCGATAACTGCTGGGCGGAGGCCAGGCTGCGCCGGATTTCGTTCCCCGTGCAGCCTGACAGCAAGCCGGTGGCGGTCAGCAGGGTGAGAAATTGGCGGCGTTTCATGGCGTCTCCTCGGTTGGTCGCGTGGACCGGGTCAATATCGGCTCGGCAAATTGGCGACTTGCGATAATGACCAGGCCTGGGGGTTTTGGCTGGATTCCAGCGAATGTTCAATAGCATCGTCCAATTGCCAGAAAAAATCAATCCCGGTTTGCGCTTCCACGGCGTCGATGGTGGTGACGTATTTCAGCAAACTGTCTTTCGGTTTGGCGGTTTGCGGCAGGATAAACGCCAGCGCTACCGGGGCTTTTCCGTCATCCGACGGGCGGATGAAAATTTTGTAGAAGGCTTTGGGGATGGCGATGGGCGCTTTTTGGAAGCGTTTCGGGTCGGCGTCGAAAATCGGCCCGGTCACCACCCAGAAATCACCGAATTGTTTGGAAAAGAAATCGGCGCTGACTTCTTCCAGGCGTTGCCAGATCTTCTGATTGAACTGCGGTTTTTGCGGGGTGATGTTGGTCATCAGAAAGGTTTCTTTTTGCGCGGCGAAACCGTAACGGCTGGCGATGACGTAATTCGGTGCCATGTGCCCGCGGTCGTAACCGCTGCGGGTGTAGTCGGAATGGCGGATGTGCGCCAGCGAGCGCCAGTCGGCTTCAAAGCGCGGCCGTTTGCCGTAAGGTACGGTGTCGGGGGTGACTTTGTAAGTCACCCAAACCGGATTGGCCAGCGTTTCGGAATAAGCCAGCATGAAACCGTCGTTGCGCAGAACGTGGGTTAAGGTCTGCAAATCGTTCTGGGTTTTTGGCACGCCCATATAGGCCATATTCGGCCGCGCGATTTCGACTTCGTAAACGTATTTCAAGCCGCCGATGAGCAGTAACAGGCCGAAGAGCGTCGGTATCCAGAAAAAACTCAGTTGCAGCAGTTTGGGCTGTTTCGACAGCTCGGAAAACAGGGTGTTGAGCAGGCGTTTTTGTGACGCTTTGTGTGAACGGCTGGAAAATCGAGTCATGAATCGGAGTCCGGTTTGTAAGCTAAAAAGTGAACATAACGCCCCATGTGGCGGTAAGTGGCCTGGCGGCAGTAACGGTATTCCAACGCCAGCAGTTCGTCCAAGTCGCTGTCGGCCAGGACTTGCGGTGAAAGATAATCGTGAAATACACGGATGCCGGTTTGCTGGCGAATTTCGAAACCGAGGGTTTCGAGTTGTTCAATCATGTCTTCCGGGTACTGCGGATTGGGCGGAGTGAGTTTTTTGCCTTTGCCGATGTAGGCGTCGGACAAAATATGCTCCCAGCGCCAGCTGCCCTTGAGCACATTGTTGTAGACGAAGGCATTGCGGTTATAGAACAGCAAAGATAAATATCCGCCAGGCCTGACCTTGTCGGCCACGGTTTGCAATCCGGTTTTTGGGTCGGCCAGCCATTCGATAACGGCGTGAAACAGCACCACATCGAAGGTCGGTAATTCCGGTGCCAGGCTTTGCGCCGAACCGTGCAGGAAGGTGGCTTTCAGTTGCTGGTCGGCGAAGTTTTGTTGGGCGCGCGCCAGCATTTTGCGTGACAAGTCGCACAGCGTCAAGTCGTGCCCGGCTTCGGCGAACCATTGGCCCATTTGCGCGAAACCGCACCCGGCATCCCAGATGGATAACGGTGTGGAGAACGGCGTTTGAACCGAATCACCCAGGCCTGGCGAATTGTGCGAGGCTTCGCCATCGCGTAAAAAGCCCAGGTCTTCTTTCAGCAGTTTGAGGCGCCAATCGCCTTTGACGGTGTCGTAAACCCGTTTTTCGAACTTGTCGATCAGACTGTCGAAATTGCGGTCGGCTTGCACGGTTTTTTTGGGCATGGGGCCGTTGGATTCCGGTGGTTTGAAAGTCGATATTATAGGCCATTTCAGTCCACGTCTGAAATGGGATTCAACGCCGATAAAGCGGGCTTATCAAGAAATCGTGTCGCCCATATAAAAAACTTATAAAAAGTAATGAATATTTGTTTTAAGATGGCGTGATTGAGGTTGAAGCGATTACCTTTGCGATTAATCACCCTTTTCGGGGGTTCGATACCGGGAGCCGACTCTTGCAGCAAAAAATCATCGATTTGATTAACAACAGTGAAACCGTGGTGTTTTATTGCGAGTATGCGCCCAAATGGCCGGTGCGCTACCTCACCGATAATTTCGCGGCGTTCGGCTATGACCCGGAGGCGTTGTATCGGCAGGAATTGTGTTATCAGGATTTGATTCACCCCAAGGATTTGGTGCCGCTGGAACAGGAAGTCGCGGCCAGGGCGCGTGACGGCGATTCGCATCTGGCGAAAACCATCCGCTTGCGCAAACCGGACGGCGATTATGCCTGGGTGGACATTCGCTTGACCTTTGAGCGGGATGCGGCGGGTGACGTCACCCATTTGCTGGGGAAAATCGTCGATGTGACCGAAAAGGTACAGGCCGAGGAGCGTCTGAAAATTTTCGTTAAGGTCATCGAGCAAACCGCCGATTTCGTCAAAATCACCGACCGGGACGGCCGATTGGTGTTCGTCAACCAGGCGTTGCTCGACAAAACCGGTTACACCAAAGACGAGCTCTTAGGCAAAACGCCGGGCATGCTGAAATCCGAGATGCAGGATCAGACGAAAGCCAAGGCACTGTGGGATAAGATTCTCTCCGGCCAGGTGTACCAGAATCGCATTATGAACCGTTGCAAAGACGGTTCCACCTACCATGAAGACACCACCATCAGTCCGATTTTCAATGCCGACGGCGAGATTGAATATTTCGTCTCCACCGGCAAGGACGTTTCCGAACAGGTCAAAATGCAACAGGCGCTGAATGAAATGGCAATGAAGGATGTGTTGACCGGGCTGTGCAATCGGCGTCATTTGACCGAAGTGATTGAAACGGAAATGCGGCAACGCATGCAGAGCGGCCAGATGTTCAGCCTGATTTTGTTCGATGTGGATCATTTCAAACAAATTAACGACGATTATGGGCACGATGTCGGCGACGAAATTCTGATTGAAATTGCACGTTTGGCGAAGTGTTTGAGTCCGGACATCGACCATGTCGGCCGTTGGGGTGGTGAAGAGTTTTTATTGCTGGGGTTGGACTTGGAGTTGCCGTCGGCATTGGGATTGGCGGAAGTGTTGCGGGACGAGGTGGCTTGTTTCGATTTTCCGACCGTCGGGCAGGTGACCGTGAGCGTTGGTGTGACCTTGTGCCGGGAGGAGGATACCGAAGCGGATTTATTTAAGCGGGCCGATCAGGCGCTGTATCAAGCCAAGCATAAAGGGCGTAATCGGGTGGAAGTCTTTTGACGTCAACGTCAGGAGGGTAATAAAAAAGTGGCCGGATAAACCGGCCACAGGGAAACATCAAGGTTTCTTAACGTTTCAAGGGGGAAGTCGATTATTCGCCTTTGATGAAGTCGGCGGCGCTGTCCGCCAGGTCTTCGGCAAAGAAGTCGCGGAAGAAGTGTCCGGCTCCGTCCACAACGGTTACCGTAACTTGTTCGGTTTCAACACCGTTCATTTTCTCTTCCAGGTCGGTGACTACCGTATCGGCAGAACCGATAACGACCAGCGTCGGTTTCTTGGCGTCTTTCAATAAGGTTGGCGTGTCCATGCGCGGTTCATTTTTGTAGTAACTGACCACGGCATTGGCTGTCGCGGAGGTGTCTTTACAGTAAATGAAGTTGATGTTTTTGATTAGCGTGTCGCCTTTACCTTCGGCCACCAGCTTTTCGGCTTTGGCCAGAATCGGTTCGATGGATTGACCGTATTTTTTCTTGTAATCGGCTTTTTCGGCATCATAGTTCCACGTAGCCGGGGCAATCAGTACAACACGTTTGACCGCCGGGTCATCCTGTTCAACACTGAACCAGGCCGTTTGGTTGCCGCCGCGCGAGTGGCCCATCAAGGTGATGTCGTTCGCGCCTTGTTTTTTCAGCCAGTTCAACCAGAAACCGATTTCACCGACAGCGTCTTCATGGCGATGACGGTGCGGGGTTTTACAATCGTATTCACCGTGACGGTCGTCAACGCCCAAGCTCAAGTTAATGGCCAGAGAGCTGATGCCGCGGTCGGCCAACAGTTGCTGAAGGTTGGCGTAGGTGCTGCGCCCGGCATGCGTCAGCGTGCCGTGGGTCAGAAGAACCATGCCGTCCTGATAGCTTTTGCCGTCCGCCATCAGCAAGTTGGCGTTGACGGTCAGGTCGTTGTATTTTTGCTTGATTTCTTTGCTCTCGGCCGCTTGCGCGGTCAAGGTGAATACCGACAACAACAAGGCGACCAGCATAAGTGGCAGTCGGTTGAATCGAGTCATCGTGTTCATGGGAGGTATCCTTTATTAGTTGATTTTTCGGATTAAAGTTTAATGTGATTCAAACGCTGAAATGTGGATTAATTATGATTTTAGAAGCGGCTGATATGGTGATGCCGAAAGGTGGGTTATTCGGCGTCGCAGCTTTCGTACGGCAGCCCGGCCGCTTTCCATTCAGGGAACCCTTCCGAAAGTCGCCAGGCCTGGCGACCGGCGGCCTGCAACTGTTCCACCATCTGATAAGAGTAAACACAATAAGGCCCGCGGCAATAGGCGACGATGGTGTCGGTTTCGTCTGCTTCCGGCAGTTTCGCGAGGGTGGTGTCGATGTTTTCCGGCAAGACGTTGATGGCGCCTTTAATGTGCCCTTGTTGGAATTCCTTGGCGGGGCGGACATCCAGAATCAGCACCTTTTCCTGGTCGAGTTGTTCGGCCAGCGCTTGGCTGGAAATGACCGGCGTTTGGTTTTTACCGGGCATGATGGCGTCCATCAAACGATCCACTTCCGCCAGATGGGTTTCGGCGGTTTGACGAAGATGATGGACCAGTTGCACCACATCCGAACCGGCCAGTTGGTACAAGCGATTTTTGCCCTGTTTGCGAACCGCGACCAGCCCGGCTTGTTTCAGTTGCTGAAGGTGTCGAGAGGTGTTGGCCAGACTGAGCCCGGTCAATTGACTGAGTTCTTCGACACTGCGTTCCGCCTGCGCCAAATAATCCATCAGCTCGATGCGCTGCGGCGAGGAAAGGCTGCGTCCGATGAGCGCGAGTTGTTCGAAAAGTTGTTTTTTAACGGTCGACACAGTTTGTCTCCGATGGTTAAAAGGGCCGGTTCGGCTCAGTTTAAGACACTTAGTGCTGTTTTCACAATTCTTGTCATATTATCCAAGCGATAGAGCGTATCTTATCCAAGACAGGGTTTGGCTGTAAAGGATTTAATTTAACATTCAATTGATTGATTGAATGTTAAAAGGCGGGCCGATATAATACGGCGACTATCCGTTGATTAACAATAGGTCGCCTCTTATGGAACCGCGCCATTCACCCAACAAAACCAACATTGAACACGGCATTTTCGTGAACCGCCACCAGTTTGGTTTGCATGTATTGCAAATCTTTATGGTGGGTTTGACCATCGGCATGATTCGCGTGGTGGTGCCAGGCCTGGCGGAAACCGAGTTTGGGCTGGCCGATCAGGCGTTTTTCCTGCTGACGTCGTTTGTGGTGGTGTTCGGCATCATCAAAGCGGTCATGAATTTATTCGCCGGGTGTTTGAGCGAACAGTATGGTCGAAAATCGGTTTTGGTTTGGGGCTGGTTGGTCGCGCTGCCGGTGCCTTTTTTGCTGTTGTACGCCGATAGTTGGGGCTGGGTGATTGCGGCGACGGTTTTGCTCGGCTTTAACCAAGGGTTAGCCTGGTCGATGGCGCTCAACAGTAAGCTGGATTTGGCCAAGCCGTCGCAAAAAGGACTGGTCAACGGCGTGAATGAATTTTCCGGCTATGTTGCGGTCGGGCTGGCGGGCGTGATGACGGCGTATTTCGTGGACTGGTTCGGCGCGCGCGAAGGGCTGTTCATTTTCAGTCTGGCGGTGATTTTGTTGGGATTGGTTTTGGCGGAGTGGACGATTGTGGAAACCCTGCCTTGGGCGGCACGTCATCAGGCCTTGGTTGAACGTCCGGATGCCGAGCCGGACAGTCGCTCGTTCAAACAATTGTTTCGTTTGGCCAGCCGAGACAATGCCGCTTTGGTCGCCATCAATCAGGCCGGCTTGGTGGAAAAATTTACCGATGCGTTGGTGTGGATTTTCCTGCCGGTGTATTTTCTGGCGCAAGGGCTGACCTTGGTGGAAGCCGGGGCGATTATCGCGGTGTACGGCCTGGTGTGGGGCGGCGGTCAATTGGTGACTGGGCCTTTGTCGGATAAGATCGGCCGCAAGGGCTTGATTGTCTGGGGCATGTGGTTATGTGGCGCGGGCGTTTTGGCGATTCCATTGTCGCAGGGTGTGGTCTGGTGGAGCTTGGAAGCGGGGCTGGTCGGGCTGGGCATGGCCATGTTGTATCCGAATCTGGGCGCGGCCGCCGGGGATTTTGCGCCGGTGGCTCATCGCGCTACCGTGATTGGAATTTACCGTTTCTGGCGCGATTCCGGTTACGCCTTCGGTGCCTTGGCGATGGGCTTGGCGGCGCAGATTTCGCAGGATTTGCAAACGCCTTTTTGGTTGGTCGCAGTGTCGATGGGGCTGTCGGGCATTTGGGTCGCGCTGAAAGTGCATTATTCGGATGACAGGGACCCGCCAACCACTGCGAGTGAAAAACGGGGTTAATTCGCCGATAAATTTTTTCAAACCGCTTTTGAAGAGATGGAACGGTTCCCGTAGCGGTTTTCTTTTATACTGAACATCAAATAAGGATTTTCTGATGGGTTTCGCATTGGGACGTCCGCAACCTCACGGAGCAAAGGAATCATTATGACTGCAACCGCCACGACCTCTCAGGCCGACTTCACTGTTCTGAAAACGCATTTGCAAAAAGTCATCGTCGGGCAGGAGGACTTGCTGGACAGGATGATGATTGCCATGCTCACCGGCGGACACTTGTTGTTGGAAGGGCCGCCAGGCCTGGCGAAAACCACCGCGGTGAAAACCTTGGCGGATGCCGTGAAAGCGTCTTTTCAACGTATCCAGTTTACCCCGGACTTAATGCCGGGTGATGTCATGGGCTCCGATATTCTCGACCCGAACACCGGACAACTGACCTTTGTAAAAGGCCCGGTATTCAATGAAATTCTGCTGGCGGATGAAATCAACCGTGCGCCGCCGAAAGTGCAGTCCGCTTTGCTGGAAGCCATGGCGGAGAAACAAGTCACCGCCGGAGGTCTGACCCGTGAATTGCCGGAGCTGTTCATTGTCATGGCCACGCAGAACCCGTTGGAACAAAGCGGGACCTATCCGTTGCCGGAAGCCCAGCTCGACCGTTTCATGTTGCACGTGGTATTGGATTACCCGGATGAAGTGGAAGAGTTGGAAATTCTGCGCCGTGATCGCGCCCATCATTTCGGTGAGGACAAAGAAAAATTGTCGGCGTTCTTAACGCCGGAAAAAGTCATGGCGGCGCGCCATCAAATTGCCGAACAATATGTCTCCGAAGCGGTGGAAAAATATATGGTGGCATTGGTGGGGGCGACACGTCGTTTGGCGCAATGGGACGCGGACATGGCCGAGGTATTGGAAATCGGCGCTTCGCCGCGCGCGACCTTGTCGTTGTTGCACGCCGCCAGCGCCAAAGCCTGGCTGGAACAGCGCGATTTCGTGACGCCGGACGATGCCATCGCCTTGTTGCCGGATGTGCTGCGCCACCGTATTCGAGTCAGTTTTGCCGGTCGCGCGCAGCAGTGGACCGAAGACGCCGTTATCGAGCGCATTATCGAATTGGTGCCGGTCCCGGTTGCGACGGAAGCGCAGCCGGGTTAAGGGGACGTCAGTGCTTCGTTGGATGCAATCGGCTTTTACCAACTGGTTTCCCGGCTTGAAGCCGGGAGCCGGCGTGCCCGAAACCGCTCGTCTGACCGATCCGATTCTGTCGGCGCGCGCCATTCATGCCTTAGCCGATGAGGTGGCGCAATTGGGTGACAAAATCGGCGTCAATCCGAAAGCCAGTGATGCCCGCAAACAGGGCGAACAAACCAGTCGTTATCTCGGTTCGGGCATGGAGTACGAAGAAAGTCGCGCTTATCAACCCGGCGATGACGTCCGTCATCTTAACTGGCGTTTAATGGCCCGAACCGGCCAAGCCTACACCAAATTGTTTCAGGAAGAGCGTCAGGAAAGTTGGACGGTGATTGTTGATCAGCGCCAATCGATGCGTTTCGGAACACAATCACGCTTGAAGGTGGTGCAAGCGGCCAGGGCGGCCGGTTTATTTGCGTGGTTGGCGGAACAAAATGCCCGCCCGTTGGAAGGCGTCGCCTTGGCGGAAGGTGCACGCACCTCGCCGATTTTCGAAGGGCGCGGTACTTTCGAACGGTTTATGGAATTCGTTTCGGTGCCTTGTCCGCCGTTGCGCAACGTCACCGAATCACGATTGTCGGATGAACTGCTGGCGTGTTTGAGCCGGTTGCAGTCCGGCTCGCGGTTGGTGATTTTGAGCGACTTTGCCGATTTGGACGACGCCAGTCTGCGGGTACTGGCCGCGCTCAGCGAAAAAGTGATGGTGCAGGCGGTGTTGCTGGAAGATCCGGTGGAACGGAATCTGCCGAAACTGCCCGGTTTGAAGTTGCAGTCGCTGAACGGCGGGTTTGAATTAGACCATTTGTCGGAACGCCAGCACCACAGTTATCAGCAATGGGCGGAACATTATTTTGACGAAAAAATACACCGGCTGGCAGGCCTGGGCATTTCGGCCGTGTCGTTATCGACAGTCGATTCACTGGCGCATTTGACGAAAGTCTTGGGAGAACAATATGGCTGATACCCAAGCGATGCAAATGGCGGAAAACACCTTGATTGATATTGAAGTGCCCATGCCGCCGGGGATTGATTGGCTGGGCGGTTTGTTGATGTTGGGCTGGGGCCTGCTGGCCGTGTTGATGGTGCTGTTGTTGGGCACGATGGTCTGGTTCGTTTGGCGCCGGGCTCAGTTGTATTGGCGTTTGGAACGCCTCAAGCGTGCGCTTGCGAAATCGTCTCCTGAACATGGCGCGGTGCAGTTGTATCAAGCGCTGCAAACCGCTAAACGCCATGACTTATTAAGTTCTGACGCCGAAGCGCCGCTCAAGCAGGCAATCGACCAGGCCTGCTTCGGGCCGAAAACCGTTTCACGTGAAACCTTGTCTTCTTTAATTCAAACCTTTCAAGCGGAATTGAAAGCCGCCGCGCCTTCAATGGGCGACGCTGTACGTGCTTTGCCGACGATTGTGCGCACCGGCCTGAACCGGTTAGGCCTTGGGCGCGCAAACGCCGAACAAACCCTGCGAGGCGATCACAAATGACTTGGGAAGCCTTGATTGATGCTTTGAAATCCTGGCACGAAGTGACCTTTCAAATGCCGTGGGCGTTTGCCGCGTTGATTCCGGTCGGTTTGCTATGGGTATGGCATGTCTGGCGGCCAGCGCGTTCCGATTGGGATCAGACGGTGACGGCGCAGTCGTTATTGTTCCGACATTCGTTGATTGACCGGCTCGGGTACGATGCGGCCAAACCGCATTCCCATAAAAGCTTGCGTTGGTTGTTGAATGGTTTACGGGGATTGATTTTCTTAGCGTTGGTGACGGCGTTGGCGCAGCCGGTCAAGCAGGTGCCATTACCACCGGAACCGCAGACCAAAACCGTGCGTGACATTGTGTTCGTGGTGGAAACCTCGGTCAGTATGGTGTTGGAGGATTATCAGCTCGGCGATGAATCGAAAAGTCGGGTTGAAGTGATCCGAAATGTGTTGGATAGGTTTATTTCCGGTTTGGCCGGGAATCGGTTTGGCTTTATTTTGTACGCCGATGAGGCCTTTACGTTGATGCCGTTGACGTCCGACGGCACCACGGCGCGGCTGATGTTGAAACGATTGGAACCTTATCTGGCAGGCCGTACCGATGAGGGCACCGGCGCGGCCCTGGGCTTGGCGTTGCAACAGGTTGAGCAGGGCACCGACACCACGGAAAACCGAGTCATCGTCTTGATCTCCGACGGTTCGACCCGCGACAGCGCCATCCCGATTTCGGAAGCGATTAATTATGCGCAAGGCTTGAACGTACCGATTTACACGGTCGGTATCGGTTCGCGTTCCGACGACGCCGACCAGCGCGAATTCCGCGGGTTGTTGTATGAACCGCTGGAATCCGGGTCTTTGAAACAGATCGCGGCGGAAACCGGCGGGCGTTATCATCAAGTGGGCAGCGGCGCCGATTTACAGCAGGTGTTGCAGGCGATTGATCAAACCGAAGGTGTGAGCATTGATGTGCCGCGTCCGAAGTTCCGTGAAATTGCCTTGTACCCGTATTTCGTCGCCTTGGCGTTGGCCTTGTTTATTGTGTATTTTGCTTCGGTGCAGTTGCTGGCCGGACGCTTGCAACAGGAGGCCGCGTGATGGACGCCTGGTTGCAATGGGAGTGGCGCGACGCGACGACGCTGTGGTTTTTATTGGCGCCGTTGGTGTGGGGGCTGGTTTCGACTTGGTTGCGACGCCGTCAAACCGCGCAATACGCCGAAAGCCATTTACTGCCTTGGGTGAAGGTCACGCCGGAGGCGTTATTGGCCGAAGCGGCACAGGTGGAACAGGCCACACAAAAACGTAAATTGGCCAGGCCTGGGCGTTTTGTGCGCGGCCTGTGGCGATTTGTAGCTGGGTTGTTCCAGCCGAAATGGTTGCTGTCGTTGGCGTGGATGTGTTTGATTATCGCCTTGGCAGGGCCGCGTACCTTGGTGCCGTCCCCACAGGAATCGACGCGTGCCGGTGTCGATATTCTGGTGGCGTTGGACACTTCCCGCTCTATGCTGGTTCAAGATGTGGCACCGAACCGTTTCTTGCAAGCCCGTGCCTTGGTGGAATCGTTGGCCAATCGTTTGGAACCGGATGACCGTTTGGGACTGATGGTGTTTGCCGGTCGGCCGCATTTGGTGGCGCCTTTGTCATTTGACCGAGCCTTGTTCGAGCATTATCTGAACTTGGTGCGTCCCGGCATTTTGCCGACGCGCGGTTCCGATGAAGAAGCTGCCGTGGCGTTTGGTTTGGAACATCTCAAACAGACAGCCGGCCCCGCCAAGGTACTGTTGATGTTTACCAATGGTCAGCCGGCTCCGGAGTCGCTGGAAGCGGTTTCCGAGCGATTGAAAGCGGCGGTGGCTTCGGCCAAGGAAAGTCAAACCCGGGTGGTGTTGGTTGGTGTCGGACGTGAAACCCCCAGCCCGATACCGTCAATGGAGCATCCAAGCGGCACGGTGTATGTGCATGGTCGTCAGGTGCGTTCCCAGCTGGAAAGCGCGGAATTGACCAAACTGGCAACGCAGTTGGGCGGGGATTATGTGACGGCGAACCGTTCCGGTGACTTTTTGGAACAACTGTTGAATTTGGTGGCACAACAGGCGGAAAAACGTACTTTCCAAGCCTCTCAGCCGGTGTGGCAGGATCATGCGGAAGGCTTTCTTTGGGCGGCGTTTTTCGCGTTATTGTGGAGTTTTTTCCCGGTCAAACGACGTTTTGTCGATCAACGCTTTTCAGCAAAAAGCAGCTCGAAAGCCAACCTAACGGTTGGGCTGGTGGGCGTCGCCTTGATGAGCGGGCTTCAACCGGAGCCGGTGTGGGCGGACACTCAGGTGGGCACCGCTCAAAAGGCGTATGAGGCGTTTCAATCACAGGATTACGATACGGCTCAGGAAACTTATAACGAATTATCGACGTATCAAGGCTTGTTCGGGGCCGGTGCGGCCGCATACCGCAATAAAGACTTCGAATCTTCGGTGGCGTATTTTCGTGACGCCGCCGTGCTGGGATTGACGGATACCGACCGAGCTCAGGCCTTGTTCAATTTGGGGAACAGTTATTATCAGGCCGGTCTCTTGCCACAGGCGATTGAAGCCTATGAACAGGCGTTGGTGTATCAGCCGGATTACGATAAAGCCAAACATAATTTAGCCTTGGCAAAGCGTCAACGACAACGGCAAAGTGGCCAGCAACAAAATGAAGAACAAGGCGACGGTCAAGGCGAAGGCACCACCAGCCGGGATGCCGAGGGCGCGTTTTACGGCGGACAGCGGCCGAACCCGGATGAAGTGGGCGAAGGGGCGTCCGGTGATGCGCCGGAAGGCGAGAAGGACGGTCGGGAATTCGTCTTGCCGGATCAGCCGGAAGGCACGGACTTTTCATTGGAGTCGGGGTCTCAAATGCAATTAAACGACACCGCCAATGCGATTTTGGACCAACAACAGCGGGTGCGCCGTATTGAACAATTTGAGCACGATATGCAGAAAGTGGACGATAACCAGTCGTTATTATTGAAAAACCTGTTTGAGCGAGAGGAAGGCTTCCAGGCCTCGCAGGACGAACCGCATCCATTGCCGGGGGTGAAACCATGGTAAACCTTTGGCGGCGTTTTGGGGTTCTCATCGGGTTCGGGTTATTTTTACCAGGCCTGGTGTTAGCGGACAGCCGTATGTATCCGGAAGAAGTGGTGCTTGGGAATCCGGTGACCTGGATTATCAGCGGCGAGCAGGTGGAAAACGATTTTGAACAGCTTGATTTAAGCGTGTTGAAACAACATTTTGTCATCCATGATATTGAAGGGGGCTCTAGCCGTTTACGCCTTCGACTCTACCCTTATGAGGCCGGGGTGTTTCAATTACCGGCCATGCATCATGGCGGGCTCCACGTGAAACCCATCACCATTCATGTGCAGGAAAACCCGGAAGTTTCTGTTACTTGGCAGGCACCGCAAAAACAGGCCTATCCGGACGAAGTGCTGTATTGGCGCGCCGATGTTTCGGCCAAAGGGGAGAATATTCCAATCCGTGCGTTACCGACGGAGAATGACCCGAATCAAGTGTATCAATGGCTGGGGACGGCGGAGCCGAAAGCCGACCATACCTTGTTTGATAACCATGTGCGCTTGGTTTCCGCGGTGCGTTTTCTGAAGCCGGGCGCCTATTCCTTGCCGTCACCGGGGGTGCGGGTGGATTCATCGGCGTATCGGCATGAATTATTCTTTGCGCCACCACAAACGGTTCAGGTAAGGCCGATGCCCTCCTATTTACCGGCGGTGTTGCCGGTTGGTCAGGTCTCGTTAAGCGCCGATTTCAACCCATTTTGGGTGGTGACAGGGGATTTGTACCACTGGGTTTGGCGCTTGAACGGGCAGAATGTCACCGATGAGCAGTTGCCGAATCTGGCCTCGCAACTCACCGATACCGAGGGGTTTGAATGGTTGATGCCGACGGTGGAGCGGACTCAGGCGGTGACCGAGTCCGGTTTGATGAGCCGGGCGGAAATCGACCAGCCATTTCGAATTTTGGAATACGGCTGGGTGCGTTTGCCGGCGTTGCGTGTGACCTATTTCAATCCGCAAAGCGGTCGTTTGGAGGATGTGGTTTTCCCGGCGCAGTCGATGGTGGCCTTGCCGGGCGCAGTGATTGTGTTCGGGCAATTATTATTGGCGTTACTGGCACTTCTGAGTTTGAGAGCGGTTTGGTTGGGGCTGCGGGAAGCGTTTTTGAAGTGGCGTTTGCTAGCCGGTTTGAAGCAGGCCGACAGTGTGCTTCAGGTTTGGCAACAAGTGGATGCCTGGTCGCGTCGCCAGCTGAGGCATCGACAAAATGGCCAGGCCTGGCCGGTTCCGGTTATATCAAAAGACGTTTCCGATTCGCCGCAACCGAGCCTGGGAAGCTGGTTGCAAGTGTTTGAATCCGAGTACGGTGACAATGCACAGGCGCGGACGCTGGTGGAGACGCTGAATGAATATTTCTATTCAGAACGCCATCCGGCGGTGAAGTTGGCGGCCCAGGATTGGGCCAAGTCGTTACCGCTGCTTAAAGTGTCGTTCAGTCGTTTGCGCCGTTTTTGAGGGCGCCGAAGGTCTGACGGTATTTTTTATAAGCAATCGCTAAGGCGTAAATTAACGCGATCCAGATAATGGTTTGCCCGGCATAAGATAGGCCGATGGAAAAGGTGTTTTCACGGATAAAACTGGGCACCATCAGCAGAACGCCGAGCACCCAGCCCAGAAAAATGGTTTTCAAGGCGATTTTCAAAATGCCTTTCATTAACAGTTGTTTGTGTTCTTTGGATCCGATTTCCATAGTCTTTCCTTGCCGTTGGAAGAAGTGATCCGATTATAGAGCACTTTTGACCCAATTCACAAAACTTCCCAAATCCATCGCACCGGATTGGCGGGTGATTTCCTGGCCGTTTTTGAAAATGGCCAAGGTCGGGATGGAACGAATATTGAACTGAGCGGCCACCTGTTGTTCATTTTCGGTATTGATTTTCACCAAGCGGGCATGAGGTTCCAATTGGGCCGCAGCCTGAGAAAAGGTGGGTGCGAACATTTTGCACGGGCCGCACCAAGGCGCCCAGAAATCGACCACCAACGGTTGGTCGGTTTTTTGCAAGGCGCGCAGGAATTGCTGGCCGGTCATTTCCACCGGCTGGCCGGTGAAGACGGGGTGTTTGCATTTTCCGCAATTGGGCGACTCAGAGAGTTTTTCGTCTGGAATGCGGTTGAGTCCGCCGCAGTGTGGGCACATGATAATCATGGTTGGGTTCCTCTAAAAGTTTGCTTAAGCGCGTTTGATAAGGCTAATTTCTGATTTAATAGGGACGATGACGCACCTTTCAAGCGTTTATTCCAACCAGTCCGGTTTGGGACTTTCCCGTTTACCGGCTTCAAACCCTTCGTCAACAAAGCCGTGCAAGGTGAGATCGTGGCTGTGAATCAGCTCGATCAATTTTGGGTTGTCGGCGGTCAGTTTCGCTTCCACACCGTTTTCAATCGCGCGATATTCCATTCGGATCTGATCTTTATATTCGAATAAGGCCGCGAACAGCGGATCCCAGGAGCGGATGGCGCGCCCCATGCCAAAGCGTTTTTCCATGCCTTCAACATGCGCCTGTAATACTTTCGCCAGTTCCGGATCGTCGCTGGTGGTGCGGGCAATAATGCCGTTTTCCAGCCGTTCGGTTTTGCGGGATAAGGCTTGGTGGTGTTCCAAGAGTTTTGAGAAGAGGGCTTGGTCTTGGCGATGTTGTTCATCGGTGCCGTGCCCGTGACGATAAGGTTTTCCGTTAACCGTTTTCATAAGCAATGCCTCGTTGAAAAGGGAGGTGAGGGTTTATTTTAGACAAAAAAAAGCGCGATAGGGTCAGTATCGCGCTTCGTTCTATCTGAGGAGCGGATTCAAAAAGCTGAGGAGACCATTTTGAATCACAATTAATTTTGAGGTTTTAAGGGTAAAACCAACTTAACGTCATCCTTTTCATTAAGCTTGAGTTCAGTGTATTGGTTTCAATGGAGTTGGTCAATTCGATAAGCTTGAAGGAGTATGAAGGACTCTTGAAGGAAGTGTGTCCAATATGAAAAACCGCCAGGCCTGGCGGTTTTCTGTGCTGTTTCCGTTAAACTGGAATGTCGTTTTGTGACGCCATATAGTTGGCGCGCAATTGCAAATCCGATGCGGAACTCAAGTTGTTAGTGGCTTGGTTCGCGTCAACGGGTGCATCTTCGACCGATTGCATATCGTTGACTGTCTGACTTTTCACCAAATCACGATAATCGACGGCTTGTGCTTTCGATTGGTCGGATAAAGTCACCGTCGTGTTATTGGCGGAAGACGTTTCGGCCGTGGTTTTATCGGTCACTTTCGGCTCTTTCGCCAAAACATCCGTCAAGCCGTTTGCCTGGGTATAAAGCGCCTGAGTGGCCGAAGCCAAAGTAGGGTTGACGTTGTTCATAATGACCTCCTTAAATCCATTAAGGGTGCGTGTATAAAATAATCTATTGATTTCATTATATTAAAAAAATATAAAAAGTCCAATAAGTATTTGTTTCGGTAAGAAATTCAGACATTTTTTCGAATACTGACCCTAGGTACAATTGTTTGTTGTTTTCGTTTCGTTAAAATTGAATCAAATCAAAGAATTCTGTCTCGTTTTTTAGAGGGTTAAAGCTATGTCTGAACAAAATAATAATGTAGAAGTTGCAGTTGGTGTGATTGAGTCTGTTGATGGGAATGTCTTCGTGAAAGACTCGTCAGGCCAGGCTATTCCTGTCGTAAATGGGCAGCAGGTGCTGTTAAATCAGATTGTTCAGACAGGCGAAGATGGTTCCTTATTAGTGAATCTAATCACCGGCCAGACGTTGGCACTTGGACGAAATACTACGGTTAAGTTGGATTCTGACGTCACTGGCGTTTTGGAAGGTGAAGATAGCCAAGCGAATTTGCAAGATGTGCAGGAAATTGTCGAAAAAATCCTTGCCGGTAACTTTGATGAACTTGAGGCGACTGCTGCTGGTGAGGAAGGTGATATCAGTTCATCCAGTCAAGAAGGAAGTGAGGTTCAAAGAAATGCCTTGCAAGGCGAGGTAACCAGTGGGTTTGACACTTCAGCTAATGATGTTGAGGCAATTCAGGCAACAAGAGACGCCACAGAGGAGGTCTTGACAGAGGAACCAGAAGCCATTGTTCAGCCAGAGCCAGAACCAGAGCCAGAACCAGAACCAGAACCAGAGCCAGAGCCAGAACCAGAGCCAGAACCAGAACCAGAGCCAGAACCAGAACCAGAACCAATTGTTGCTTCGCTAGCCCTGTCCGCTACACAAGAAGTCGCAGAAGGCGGAGAGCTTGTTTATATCGTAACGGTTTCTGAACCTGCCGTTACAGACTTAAACATTCAGCTGAGTAATGGTGGGTCTATCGATATCCCTGCGGGTTCCAGTTCAGGATCAATAACACTTAATGCGCCATCAGATGATGTTTATATAGATCCATCTAATGTTTCAGTGAGTATTACTGGTGTTACAGGTGGTGGGTATGATGATATTAATATCACGAATGACAATGTCGTCACATCAGTGTATGACACGATAGACGCAACAATTATTTCTATAACAGGCGATGAAACGGTTGCAGAAGGCGAAGAAGCGACATATACCGTAAGTATTAGTAACCCGGTGCCTGACGGAGAAACGGTGACGGTACCGGTGACCTACACCTATCAATCAGCCGAAAGCGGCGACATCATCACCAACACCACAGAAGTGGTGCTGGATGCAGCCAATCAAAGCGTCGACTTCACGGTGGCCGCAGTGGATGACGCCTACGCAGAAGGCGACGAAGTTTACAGCGTCGTCATCGGCACGCCAGTAGACACAGGCAGCTTCGAAAACGTCGAGTTGGGCAACGACACAGTCGCCACGACCATTAAAGACGGCAACGACAACGAAGGCACACCAGGAGACGACGACAAAGCCATCGTCTCAATCAGCGGTGATGCCAGCGTCGTCGAAGGCAATGACGCCAGCTACACAGTGAGCGTAGACAAAGCGGTCGCAGCCGGAGAAACGGTGACGGTACCGGTGACCTACACCTATCAATCAGCCGAAAGCGGCGACATCATCACCAACACCACAGAAGTGGTGCTGGATGCAGCCAATCAAAGCGTCGACTTCACGGTGGCCGCAGTGGATGACGCCTACGCAGAAGGCGACGAAGTTTACAGCGTCGTCATCGGCACGCCAGTAGACACAGGCAGCTTCGAAAACGTCGAGTTGGGCAACGACACAGTCGCCACGACCATTAAAGACAATGATACTGCCCCAACAATTGGAGATGACTCAATTGCTGTTTCAGAAGAGGGCATTAATTTACCAGGAGAAGGAAAGGTAGGTATTCCTGATGAGCAGTCTGGTCCAGGTTATTTGGATACAACAAATAATAATAGCGCTTCGGGTAGTTTGGCGATTACGGGGAATGGCACTTCTGAGCTGGTGGTGGCTATTGATTTGAGTTCTCTTCCAACTGATTTAACGTCTGGTAGTGACCCGATTACTTGGTCATATGATTCAAGCAATCAGTCTGTTGCGATTGGTTCTACTGTTGATGGAGAAGTAATCCGAGTCGAATTAAATGATGGAAATTCTGTTGTTAATTCTGAAGGTTCAATTCCATCGTCTTCAATTGATTATGAAGTTACTTTAACCGGACCTGTCGATCATCCAGTTAATAGTTTAGAAGATACGCTGAGTTTTAATTTTGATGTCTCTATTACGGATGGAGCGAATACACCTGTTGATACAGGTTCTATAGCCATTACTATTGAAGATGATATGCCGTCTGCCCAAGCAGATTCCTTAACTTTGGATGTAATGGTTAATAACCTAGAGATTGGAGGCTTGGAAACTTCTTGGTCTAATGTTTCTGGTGGCAGTGCTAATATTGATAATCAATCGGCTGGTTCTGATGACGTAGTTAGTTGGGGTGGATCAAGCCAAGATACAAATTATACTTTTGATGATAATAATGGCCTGATTTCAACTCAGCCAGCCTCAGTGAATTCGATGTTTGAATTGGGAACATTTACTCATAACAACTTCCCTGTTTATTCATCAATTGATTCCGTTGATTTGGATTTGTCATTAAATGTGAATATTAATGGTTACCCTGTTTCAATATCACACACGATCAACTTTGATCACAATGAAACCAGCAACACATCCGATCCTGAAGAAAGCCGGGATATTGTGACGATTCAGAATGCAAGCACAATCGTGCCGGTTACAACGCCAGACGGGCAAACATATGAATTCGAAATTATCGGGTTTGTAGATGAGTCTGGCAATCTGGTCGATCAGGTACATACTTATGAAAATGCTTCGAATAGTTATACTTTGATGGCTAAATTGGTTTCTTCGGATGCAGCAGAAATAACTGGTGCAATTGATCTTGATGTGTTCGGTGCGGATGGTCCGGCTGAAGACAATCCTGTCCAATGGCAAGGTGTCGATGGTTCAGGACATGTCCAAGGTCAATATGGGGTGTTAACGGTTCAAAGTGATGGTAGCTATACTTACGCAATGGACCAAGGAGCTTATGATCAGTTACAACCAGGAGCGCCAATCAATGAAGAATTCTCTTACACTGTCACAGACGGAGATGGAGATAGTTCAACTTCTACCCTAACAATTGATATAAATCCATCTTTGGCAGAGCAAGCCCCTGACCTGCAACCTGAAGCGGAAAATGAATCACAGGAAATGATGTTTGGCGATGTCTCGACAAATTTGGTTTTGACGCTGGATGTTTCAGGCTCTATGGACAGTAATGTTTCTGGTGCTAGTCAAACTCGATTTGAGATTGCAAAAGCCTCTCTGGTTGATGTGATTGAATCTTATCAATCCTTGGGTGCAACCGAAGTTAATTTGACGCTATTCGGTAGTAGTGCAACAAACGTTGGTTGGATGAATACTGCAGAGGCCGTGAGTTATATTCAATCGTTAGAGTTGCATTGGAATGATAGTGGTGAAGCGGATGGACTTTTCTCTAATGGCGAACCAGTGAACGTAGACATTGGTGGTACGGATTACAAGGATGCCATTGATGCCACGGAAGTGATTAGCTTTAGTGGTCATGATGCGGATCAAACAATCGGTTATTTCTTATCCGATGGTGAACCGAATCAACATGAAAATAGCGTCAATAGCGATAATGACCAAACCATTAAAGACTGGAAAACCTTTATTGAAGCCAATGTTGATGAATTACATGTTGTCGGTATTGGGAACAACGTTTCGGATGAATATCTAGAGCATGTTCAGGTCGAAGACGGTAAAGATCCAATAATGGTGACGGATGAGAACCAGTTAGCCAGTACGTTGAATGACACGGTTCAAGCGGTTGTGACAGGAGACGTTTCCGACAACTACAGTGGTGGAGATGGTGTGATCACCATTGACAGTATTGAGGTTTATGGAACGACTTATACGGCCTCAAACTTCCCATCAGAAGGGGTGGATTTAGATGGTCAAGGCACTTTGCAATTCAACTTCACTACCGGTGAGTATAGCTACAGTGCAGCATCAAATGAATTTACGTCTGATGTATCGAAAGCCTTTAGTGTCACAGTGTCGGATGCAGATGGTGATGAAGCGTCGTTTGATGTCAGTATTGATGTCACCTTGCCGCCTGATCTGCAACCTGAAGCGGAAAATGAATCGCAGGAAATGACGCTTGGCGATGTGTCAACAAATTTGGTTTTGACGCTGGATGTTTCAGGCTCTATGGACAGTAATGTTTCTGGTGCTAGTCAAACTCGATTTGAGATTGCACAAGCCTCTCTGGTTGATGTGATTGAATCTTATCAATCTCTAGGTAACACAGATGTCAATTTGACACTGTTTGGGGAAGATGCAATCAATATTGGTTGGATGAACGCTTCTGATGCCATTGAATATATAGAATCACTGACTCTTGAAAGAGGAGGATGGTTCAGTTCTGGAGGTTTGTACTCAGATGGGAGCGATGTCAATGTAGATACTGGTGGTACGGATTACAAGGATGCCATTGATGCCACGGAAGTGATTAGCTTTAGTGGTCATGATGCGGATCAAACAATCGGTTATTTCTTATCCGATGGTGAACCGAATCAACATGAAAATAGCGTCAATAGCGATAATGACCAAACCATTAAAGACTGGAAAACCTTTATTGAAGCCAATGTTGATGAATTACATGTTGTCGGTATTGGGAACAACGTTTCGGATGAATATCTAGAGCATGTTCAGGTCGAAGACGGTAAAGATCCAATAATGGTGACGGATGAGAACCAGTTAGCCAGTACGTTGAATGACACGGTTCAAGCGGTTGTGACAGGAGACGTTTCCGACAACTACAGTGGTGGAGATGGTGTGATCACCATTGACAGTATTGAGGTTTATGGAACGACTTATACGGCCTCAAACTTCCCATCAGAAGGGGTGGATTTAGATGGTCAAGGCACTTTGCAATTCAACTTCACTACCGGTGAGTATAGCTACAGTGCAGCATCAAATGAATTTACGTCTGATGTATCGAAAGCCTTTAGTGTCACAGTGTCGGATGCAGATGGTGATGAAGCGTCGTTTGATGTCAATATAAATATCGAGGTGCAATCGTCAGAATCCTCTACTACAGAAGGTACTGTAGTGGATGGTATTGTTGATGGTTTAGGTTACGCCACTTCATCTGGTTTGACTGGCGTGACATCTGAATCAGGTGCCTTCAGTTATCGTGAAGGGGATACAATCACCTTTATGGTGGGTGATGTGGTAATCGGTACTGCCGATGCTGCGGATCTAACGTCTGACCAAGTCTTCTTGCAAGATCTGGCCGATGTGTCTCGTTCTGACTTGAACAACGAATATGTTGAAAACATGGCAGTCTTCCTGCAGTCATTGGATGCGGATGGAAATGCTGACAACGGTATTACTATTAAGCCAGCAGTATTTGCACAATTTGAAGGTGTTTCGCTAGACTTGAAAACAGCTTCTGAAGCTGAAGTAAAAGCCGTTATCGAAGAAGCCGGTCATCATTATGTGAATGAAGAAGAGGCCATGGCGCATGTACAAAGAATGCTGCAACAATACGGTGGTCAAACCGAGTTTGATGCGCATGTCGATGACTCCATTCAAACCGCAACGCTGGCGCATGAAGTGTTGCAGAGTGACGGAATGCGTTTCGAAACCAGCTCCGGTTTGAGCGGCGAACTGGTGGATGGTGTCTTTGAATACGATCAGGGCGATACCATTAACCTCTATGTCGGCGAGACCCTAATGGCCAGCTTCAGCAGTGATGTGATCGATGCCAATGGCGTGATTACTTTCAGTGACGCTGGCTTTACGGTCACTGCTGACGAGCTCAGCGCTCTGCTGGCGCCGGAAGCTGCTGAACAGGAGGTTTCGATTGACGAGCGTGCCGACCAAGCCGAGGCGGATCTGAGTGTGGCGACTGTGGCCTCAACGGACGAACAGCCAGGCCTGGCCGAAACGGATATGGTTGAGGACTCCGTTGAAACCTCAGCGAATGCAGAGGGCACTGAGGCCGATGCTGGTTCAGCGACTGAAGATATGGCGGATGATGCCGTCTCCGAAGAACAACCAGGCCTGGCTGAAACCGATACTGAGACAGATGAGGTGGAAACGACGGCAGACGGCGGAACGGATATGGACGATGAAGCCATCGATGATTCGATTCTGTATGGATTTGATAGTGATGAAGCGGACACTTTGATTGCTGATAGCCTTACGGATCAAGATAATGTTTATGAGCCAGCTTCTGGAAATAGCAATGAAACATTGGATTTGAGTGAGGTTATTAGTGAAGAACCTAAAGACTCAGATGCACTGAATGATTATTTGAGTATGATTGAAAAGGATGAAGTTTCTGACGGAAGCGAGGATTCCAAACCTGAGTCCGACCAGGCAGTTATTGAGAATACTCCAGTGCCAGTTGAGTTAGATACTCAGCTCCAGACAGCGGATGGGTTGGTTTCACAAATTGACGATAGCAATATAGATTATCAAAACGATTGATGACGATTGTTTTATTTAAAAAAGGTACCAAAAGGTGCCTTTTTTATTCCGTGCTCAAGAACTCGGGAAGTTGATAAAAGTTTAATTTACCCTTCTTTTTTTTGATAATATGATTTTTCATAAAACTGCGTAGGTTTGCTCGATATGTCTCAGACCCGGTCTGTCAAAAATCCGATTTATATTCAGGATGATTTATCGGATATTAAATTGATTTGTGAAGAAGGTTCTTTGTCGGTTTTTTCGGCCAAACAAGTATCGGATGGCAAGGCCGGCAAGCAGACAGTGCGGGTTCTGACGGATATCCACAACCATTACGCATTGAAGCGCGAAAAAGACCTGCTGCATTATCTCAATAAGTTTTCAGACGATTTTCCCAAGTTTAATGAAATCCGTAAAGAAGGTTTCAGTTACCTGAAATTTTTCGATTTCGTCGGTAAAAAAAGCTTAAAAGACGTTGTGAAGAAAAAAGGCGTTTTGTCTTCGGGAGAGGCCAAAACACTGCTGGAACACATGGTGTCCGCATTGGATAAAGTGCATGGGGTTGGGTTTGTACATACGCGCATTCGCCCAGAGAATATCATTGCAGGCAAAAAGCATTATTACCTGGTGGATTGGAGCGGCACCATACCGGCGCTGCCGTCATTTGAAACCGAAGTCTTACTGGGGGACCAGAAGTATTGCCCACCGGAACGCCTAAACGGTGAATACGAAGCCTCTGGGGATATTTATCTCTTAGGCTGTGTCTTATATTTCGCGTTAACCGGCAAGCATATTTACCGTCTGAACAAAGTTGAGCACTCATTTGATCAGCTCTATGCCCACGCATTTCATACGCCGAGAAAACTGAATGTATTACCGGTTTTCTGGCGACAATTAATTGTATGGATGACGCAAAAATCGCCCAAAGATCGACCAGGCCTGGCCGATTTGCAGCAATGGTTAAAAGATGAAAGTGTGCCGAAAGAAATTCGTCAACAGAAACAGGAAACCGTTAAAGGCTTTCCGGAAGACAGTTTGACTGTATTGGCCGACTCACATTATCTCTATGCTTTGTTCAAAAAAGCGACGTTACACGATGCTTCCGGCGACGTCGAATCGGCCTTTAACCTCTATGAAACCTGCGCTTTCCGTGGCTATACCCGAGCCGAAAATAATCTCGGCCTGATGTATGAAAAAGGGAAGGTGGTGCGTCAGTCCTACATCAAAGCCATGAATATGTTTTATCAGGCCTATGAAAAGGGCAATCCTTACGGCGCTTACAATCTGGGTTATATCTTTGAAAAAGGTTGGGGCGTTGATGTGAATCTTTCAAAAGCCTACCAGCTTTATAAGTACGCCGCTATGCGCGGCCATCTCGCGGCGCAAAACCGGTTGGGTGAATGCTATTTGGACGGTAAAGGGGTGGAAGTCGATGTGGTTCAGGCTCGTTTCTGGCTCGGGATGGCCGCGCACTACGGCAATGAAATGGCGTCCCAAAACATCCGTCGATTGCTGACCGAAACCCGCCGCGCTGTTTGACGGCGTTGCGTTTTTTCAAAGGCCGGTGTCGGATGCTGCCTTCGGCTTGTCACCGGCTTTGAATAATGCATTGTTTTCTTGCAAATCTGCGGTCAGACGTTTCAACCATTGGTTTAACACCGGCATCTTTTGATGACTGATTTCGAGGATTTCCACCAAACTGAACGTCGATAAAGGGAAGCCAGCGCTCATACAGGCGACTTTAATCAAAAATAACCGCTCTTCTTGACGAAATTCCGGGTTCGGAATGAAGTAGGTACACTTGGCCAACAAAGTCGCCTTGAGTATCGGTTCCCAGTAGCTGGATGGAACTTTTTTACGCTGCAGCAGTTCTTTATCCGGTTCATTGGCTTGTAAGGCTTCCAGCAGTTCGCCTAACGAATAGGTGCCCATAAAGTCCAGCGCGATGTCACGCGCATGGGGCGGCAGTTCTTGCAGCAGGGCTTGTTCAAATTCGTTTTCGATTAAAGGCATGGAAAAAGTCTTGTATAATGCAAAAAGTTCAAATCAATAACCTTATTTTACCAATTCAAAACTCGGTAAGATAATTTTAAGTGAAGCCGAATAAACCGAAAACCAACGCATTAAAAGACAGATTCTTATGAGCCAGCATCCTCTTGCACAATATTTAGACGCCGTGCCCGATTTCCCGAAACCAGGCATTCTCTTTCAGGATATCTCACCGTTATTGAAAACCCACTTCAAAGAAACCATCGACGCCATGTCCGGTTTGTTTACGGAGGAAGAGTGGGCAGACGTCGACTATTTGGTCGGCATTGAATCTCGCGGGTTTATTTTTGCCTCCGCGCTGGCCTACAAGCACAACAAAGGCTTTATTAAAGTGCGTAAACCCGGCAAGTTGCCGAATGTACACTGCTCGATGGAGTATGGCTTGGAATACGGTTCCGACAAGCTGGAAATGCAGAAAGGCGATGGTAAAAAAGTATTTGTGTTTGATGATTTGGTGGCGACCGGCGGTTCCTTGCAAGCTTCAATGAAATTGTGCGAGAAAGTCGGTTATGAGGTAATGGGCATTGGTTGTTTGGTGGATTTGAAAGCCCTGAACAGCTTCGAATACAACGGTATGAAAGCCCGTTCATTGATTCAGTTTGACGACTGACGTTCCTCTATTTCAAGCCATTCTAAATATGAAAAACGCCCAGGCCTGGGCGTTTTTTGTATGGGTCGAAAAGGCGTGAAAGCCTCTGTGGGTGGGCGCGTTAGAGTTCGGATTTGGCGCGTGCAATCGCCGCCTTAACCTGTTCGGGTGCCGTGCCGCCCAGGTGGTTTCGAGCCGACACCGACCCTTCCAGCGTCAAGACCTCAAAGACATCATCCGTGATGCTGCCGTGGAAGCTTTGCAAGGTTTCCAGTGACATTTCCGATAAATCCTGCCCGTTTTGTAAACCATGCGCCACGGCTAGGCCGACCACTTCGTGCGCGTCGCGGAACGGTAATCCTTTATTGACCAGGTAATCCGCTAAATCGGTGGCGGTGGAGAAGCCGCGCTTGGCCGCGTCATAGGTCACATCACGATTGACGATAATGGCCGGCACCATGTCGGCAAAGGCCCGCAAGCTGCCGCGTACGGTATCGACGGTGTCAAACAAAGGTTCCTTGTCTTCCTGGTTGTCTTTGTTGTAGGCCAGCGGCTGGGATTTCATCAGCGTCAGCAAGCTGATCAGATGACCGTAAACGCGGCCGGTTTTGCCGCGCACCAACTCCGGCACATCCGGGTTTTTCTTTTGCGGCATGATCGACGAGCCGGTACAGAAACGATCCGGCAAATCGATGAAATTGAATTGCGCAGACGACCACAGCACCAACTCTTCCGAAAAACGTGACAAATGCATCAGGAAGGTGGCGGCAAAGGCCGTGAATTCGATGGCGAAATCGCGGTCGGAGACGCCGTCCAAGGAGTTTTGCGAAATACGGTCGAAGCCCAGCAACTCGGCGGTCACCTCCCGCTCAATCGGGTAGGTGGTGCCGGCCAGTGCGGCGGAGCCCAACGGTAGGGTGTTGACGCGTTTGCGGCAGTCTTCCAAACGTTCGACGTCACGTTTAATCATTTCAAACCAGGCCATCATATGGTGACCGAAAGTGACCGGCTGGGCGGTTTGCAAGTGGGTAAAGCCCGGCATAATGGTGTCGGCTTCTTTTTCTGCCAGAGACAGGATGCCGTGTTGTAAACGCGTCATTTCCGGCAGAATGGCATCAATCTCGTCTCGAAGGTACAGACGGATATCGGTGGCAACCTGATCGTTACGTGAACGGCCGGTGTGCAATTTCTTACCGGTGATGCCGATCAGGTCGGTCAAACGCGCTTCGATATTCATGTGAATGTCTTCTTGCTTGATCGACCACTCCATTTTGCCGCTTTCGATGTCGGCCTGAACCTGACCGAGGCCTTCGATAATGTCTTCCCGTTCCTGTTCGGTCAGCAGGCCGACTTTGCATAACATGGTGGCATGAGCAATCGACCCTTGGATGTCCTGACGGTACATGCGTTTGTCGAATTGAATCGAGGCGGTGAACTCTTCGACAAAAGCGTCGGTGGCTTCACTGAAACGGGCACTGGACAGTTTTTCTTGGTTGTGTTGATTGCTCATAGTCTTTTCTTTGCGATATGCGTTTTAAGGGTTTAAATCTCTGAATGTATTTGGCGCCTATTATAAAGATTTCTGAGCGCGCTTGCGGCACTCAATTTGCCTCACGACGGTTGCCGTCTTTCGTGGTGTGGACGCGCCCGCCGATTTTGCGCGTTGTCGGCGGCTTGGCAGGCGGTGTCGAAAGCGGAGGTTGTGTTCGCTGGGTGCCCTATTGCCCGGGCATGGCATCCAGGCGCAGCGGATTGCCCATTTTTTGATAGGCCTGATTCAGGTGTTTATGAATCAAGGTGGTGTAGAGTTCGATATTGGCAATGCCGACGATGTTGTCCGCCACTTTTTCGCCGTTTCCGTCGATGAAAATCACCGTTGGCGTCAGGTCGGCTTTGTAGCGGCGTGCCAATTCATCTTTGCGAATCGGTTGGCCGTTCACGTCGGGAATTGGTTGGTGTTCGTCAATGCTCAAATAGCGCATGAACATCACCTTGCCGTCGTAATCGCCGCCCAAGGCCATAGGGTCGAGCACTTCTTCGCGGAGGATGTGGCAGAATTCACACCATTCGGCCCCGACGGTCAGCATGATCGGCAGATTGCGCTCCCGCGCTTCAGCGGCCAGCGCTTGCAGGTTGGTCAGTTCTTTCAGCTTCGAGTTTTCGGCGTAACCGGAGGCATTGGCCGCCTTATCGCAGCCGACCAGAAACAGAATGGCCGTCAGCGCTGTGGCCAGTAATTTCAAATTCAAATCCGTTCTCCTTCCTCGCCAAGGCCAGGCATTTACTCAGACCTCCATTTTATCGAAAAAACGGCCGTCATTTTGAGTAAAATGGGGAACAATCATGCACAAACACCGACTGTTTTCAGGGAAATTAATCGACTGAAAAACGTGTGTGCGACCATTCATATTCAATTTTCGGAAGGATCCATGAAGAAAACCCTCAGAATCGCAACGCGAAAAAGCCCGCTGGCCATGTGGCAGGCCGAATTTGTCAAAGCCGAACTTGAAAAGGCGCATCCCGGATTGACCGTGGAATTGCTGCCGATGTCGACCAAAGGCGACAAGATTCTTGACGTGCCGTTGGCGAAAATTGGCGGTAAAGGGCTGTTCACCAAGGAGCTGGAAGATCGCATGATCGCGGGGGAAGCGGACATCGCCGTGCATTCGATGAAAGACGTGCCGATGGAATTGCCGGAAGGGTTTGCACTGGGCGCCATTCTGGAGCGTCACGAACCGACCGATGCTTTTGTGTCCAATCATTATGAATGTTTTGACGATTTACCGCAGGGCGCGGTTTTGGGAACCTCCAGTCTGCGCCGTAAAGCGCAGTTGATGGCCGCTCGTCCCGATTTGGTGGTCAAGGATTTGCGCGGCAATGTCGGCACGCGTCTGGGCAAGTTGGACGCCGGTGAATACGATGCCATCGTTTTGGCCACTTCCGGTTTGAAACGTTTGAAACTGGACGAGCGTATCCGCCATGAGCTGCAACCGGAAACCTGTTTGCCGGCCGTGTCGCAAGGCACCTTGGGCATTGAATATTTTGAAAAAGAGGACGATGTTTTAGCCTTGATTCAAGTGCTGAATCATCGTGACACCGAAATCCGCACCCGTGCGGAACGCGCCATGAACCACCGTTTGGAAGGCGGGTGTCAGGTGCCGATCGGCGTGTACGCCGAGTTGAAAGGCGACGATATTTATTTACGTGGTTTGGTCGGCGCGTTGGACGGTTCCGAAATCATTCGAGCCGAAGCCACCGGGCCGCAAACCGACGCGGAAAGCTTAGGCATTGGTGTCGCGGAAGACTTGCTCGAGCAGGGTGCCGGCGCCATCTTAAAAGAAGTGTATGACCAAGCTTGATGGGCTGACGTTACTCAATACCCGACCGGAACATCAGGCCGCGCACTTGACGCGTTTGGCCGAGAGCGTTGGGGCGACGGTACTGACGTGCCCAAGCATCGAAATTGAAACGTTATCTCTGCCCGCCGAGGCCGTTACACGTTTCCAGCGGTTTGATAAAATTGTGTTTGTCAGCCGCAATGCCGTCGCGGTTTTAAACGATTTATTTCAAGCGGTTGGTCAGGCGTCGCCGCCGTTTGGCGAATCGGCGCAGTGTTTCGCCATCGGTCAGGCCACACAGCAGGCGTTGCAGGCACAGGGTTGGCCATTGGCCGCTCTGGACATCGACCGGTTTGTCAGTGAGGATTTGCTGGCGACCGAAGCGTTGCAAGATTTGCAGGGCCAACGGTGTCTTATCGTGAAAGGCGAAGGCGGCCGCCCGACCTTGAAGGCCGGTTTGGAGAACGCCGGAGCGGATGTTGAAGAATGGTTGATTTATCGTCGTCGTCCGGCGGCATTGTGTGCCCAGGCCTGGTCAATATTTCAATCGGCCGCGCACCCGGTGGTGCTGGCCAGCAGTTTGCAGGCCTGGTCGAATTTAGTGGCGATGGTCACGGAAACCGATTCTCGGGAAACGCATCCGAAAAACGCTCAGGCCTGGTTGTTTTTACAAGATATTATTGTGTTCAGTGAGCGCATTGAAAACGCGATTCGTGAACAGGGTTGGCGGGGTCGAATTTTTGTGGTGCCCCAACAAAGTGATGACGGCGTACTGAGCGCGCTGAAACAGATCTCAATGCAGAGTTAATGCGGCAAAGCCGTAAAAGGATACGATTATGGTAGCTTCTGAAGAACCGATTACCCCAAAAGCCGATCAGCGCGTGCTTGACGGGGAAGTGGTGAAGGGTGGTCACGCCAAATCCGAACAGAAAAATCGCCAAACCTCGTCCGATGACGACAAGCCATTAAAAGCCAAACGTGACTGGTCCGGCTGGTGGCCGCAAACCTTCATGCAGAAAATGGCGTTATTACTCGTGCTGCTGTTGGTTGGCCTCATCACCTATCTGGCGATGAAAACCAATCAGCAGGACTGGCAGATTGAAAAAATCAATCAATTGCAAAGCGAAGTCGGCCAGTTGAAAACCGAAACCAAAACCCTCAAAAGCAGTCAGAACGAATTGAAAGAGGCGTTGACCGCGAAACTGGCCTCACCGGAAAATCAACCGGCCATCAGTCAAGCGGATGTCGACGCGGTGAAAACCGAATTGGAAACCTTTAAGACCAATGTGCAGGACAAGTTGTCCGAGGTAACCGAGCAGTTAAAAGGCATGTCGCAGCAGGCTGGTGAGGCCTCCCAAAAACTGGGCGAGGCCGTTAAACCGTCACCGGAATTACAGGCGAAGGCGGAAGCGCTCGGCGATGAAATGAAAAACCAATTGCAGCAAATGGGGCAGCAGTTGTCCGAACTGTTCGATTTCAAACAAGAACTGCAAGAACGCAACGAATGGCAAAAACAACAGGATTCCAAATTGGAATCGGCGACGGAAGGTGCCGTTTCGGTAGAGCCTTTGTCGGCAAAACAGATCCAACAGTGGGCCTTGGAAATCAATACGCAGTGGTTATTGACCGGTAATGCCGCGCAGACCCGTCAGCACTTGCTGGCCTTGGAAAAGGCTGTTGGCGCGAGTGCCATGGCCGGCAAAAACGATTTCATTCGCCGTATTGGTCAGGATTTGGCACGGATTGAAGCCCAGCCGAATCCATCGGCTACGGATGTGGCGCCGGTGCTTGAGACGCTTCGCAATCAAATTCAAAACCTGCCGCCAGCGAAAAAGGTTTCACATGAAACCTCCTCCGACACCTCCAGCCAAGCAACGGTGCCTTCAGAAGACACAACGGATTCGTCTTGGCAGAAGTTGCAGACCAAATTGGAAGCCTTGTTTTCGGTGCGCAAGCGTGAGTCGGCGGAGCAGCTGACGCAAGTGGAAAGCTTGATGCTGCACGATGTGTTGGTTCAGCGTGGACTCTTGTTGGTGGATCGTTTGCAATGGGCATTGGATTCAGAATCAAAACCGCTCCTGGATAAGGCTCAACAGTCGCTTAACGATTTTATGGCCGCACATTTCCCGGAACAGGCAGACGCCGTCAAAGCCACCTTAGCGCCCCTACAACAGGTGACTTTTACACCGAGACAGCCGCTGGATATTGCGGAAGGGGTCTAAGGTATGATTTCTCGGATTCTGAAATGGTCAATTTTTCTGGTCATTGCCACCGGCTTGACCGCCTTGGCGCTGAACGATAACGGCCAAGTGTCGATGGTGTGGCACGACTGGGTCATCGAAACCAGTCTGACATTCGCTTTGGCGGCGGCGGTCATCGGGTTCGGTGCTTTGTATCTTCTGATGCGTTTGGTCATCAATCTGTGGCATTTTCCGGCCTATTGGCGTAATCGCCGTCAATTGAAGCGTTACAGTAAAGCCGAAAGCTCCATGGCGAAAGGGATGATTGCCTTGGAGTACGGCGATTGGCAGTTGGCGGAAAAACAGTTGGTTAAAATGGCCAAGCATTCCGATTCCGGGCTGGTGCATTATCTGACCGCCGCGAAAATGGCGCATAACCAGCAGGCATTCAGTCGTCGCGACCAATATCTGGCCGAAGCGCGGCAACGTTTTCCAAGCGATAGTGTGACCATCGGCTTGGTGGAAGCGCGTTTGTTAATGGATTCGGAGCCGGATGTGTCGCTGGTGATTTTGAACGAATTGCATCAACAAAGCCCTAAAAACAAGACCATACTGGCGGAATACGCGCATTTGTTGGTGAAGCAGCAATATTGGGCGCGCCTGGAAGACATTCTGGGCGAGGTGAAAAAATTCAAAGCACTGGATAAGGCAGAAATTCAAGCGTTGGAGGTGCAGTTGCTGGCCGGTAAAGTCGCGCGTGCCGAAAATCCGGAAGCTTTGGAACAACTCTGGCAATCGCTTTCCGGACGTCAGCAATTGAAACCGGCGATTTTGGCGGAATTTGTGGAGCAGCGAATGGGCTGGGGCAAAGAGCAAGGCCTAGCCGAACTCATCGCTAAAAGTGTATCCAAACAATGGGATGATCGCTTGGCGTACCAATATGGCCGCATTGAATTGGGTCCGGCCTACGAGCGCCTGAAAAAAGCCGAAAAATGGTTGTCGAACCAGCCGGATAATCCGGTTTTGTTACTGACGTTAGGGCGGTTGGCTTGCATGAGCCAGTTGTGGGGTCAGGCACGTCATTACTTTCAAGAAAGCTTGAAATTACAGCCGGAACTGGAAACCTTCCATGCCTTGGCGAAATGCTACGAATCGGAAGGGCTGGAGGCGCAAGCGGCGTTGACCTATAAAGAAGCCATCCTGCAATTGGAGAAGAAAGCCTAATCAGTCGGTGTTCTCGGTTTTAGGCGTTTCGGGCTGTGCCGTCTCTTTGGTCTCACTTTTATACGCTTGGTGCATTCGTTCAATGGCCAGCGCGGTCAATTCCTTAATATTTTGCGTGTCGTAACGGTAGGTCGCGTAGCCGATTTGAACATCGAATTGATAGCGGGGGGATTCCGCGTCTTCGGCTTCGGTTTTTCCGGCAAAACGTTTCCGTAATACTTGTGACATAACCGGTACTTCCTGTTCGGTCATTTCCGGCAAAATAATCAAAAACAAGCGTTCGCCGATACGAAACGGCAGGTCGATATTACGGGTGTACTCGTTGATGGTGTCGGCAAACAACTGCACCGAATCAACGGTACTGGTCGCCTGTTCATCTTGGGAGGGGGAGGCTTTCAACAGTTTGATGACCAGAATCGAAAATGGCCGGTGATAACGGTCAGACCGGTAAACTTCGAACTGTAAAGCCTCTTTAAAACGATCCTGATGGAAAAAACCGGTCTGATGTTCTGTCACCATTAAGGCGTCCAATTTGACGTAAATGGACTTCAGCGTTTGAATATTTTCGGTAATTAACTGGTCGATTAAATCAATTTCAGCAATCTCTTGCTCTTTACGTTCCCAAAGAATCTCGTCGTCTTCCAAACGAATATGGTGCATACGCTCTGTCAGGTTTCGAAGCGGTTTGATAAAGTCTTTTTCCAGTGCGCGGGTCATCATCACGACCCCGATAATGAAAAAGCTCAGCATAAACAGAATAAAAAACGCCCATAAGGTTCCGAACGTCAGTAAGGGGTTGGTTAGGGGAAGGTCAAATAACAGCGTCCCGAGATAGCTTCCCTGCTTGGCTAAGATGTTGCAAGTGTTGCAACCGGGACGAAAATAAATGGGGAGGCCGCCGCTGACTTCGGCCGATAGGATATTCAATTGGTGACTGAGTCGATTGGCTTGTTTGGCTGTTTTGAGATATTCCTGCTGTTTTTCAGATAAGAGAACGGTTTCGGGATTGATTTTTTGGGCTGGAATGAACGTGAAACGGTTTTGCAGGTTTTTAGCCTGTATTTGGGCTAAAATGATGTCGGCTTGAGCGGTTGGATTGTCGGCAGCGGGCAAATCAGAGAAGGTTTGTTGTAGCCGATCCGGTAAGTTCGTAACGGTTTTATGGTAAACGACGGCGATAAACGTCCCACTGACCAATGTGGTGACGGTCAGGGATGCCAATAAAGCGAATATTGAAACCCACATGAATTTTTTGAATGCAAAAATTCGAAAACTCACAGGGTGCGTCTTGCGTTGACTCATGAGGCCATTTCCTTCATGTTTGATGTTTCTATCCTACGCTCTTATATGGGAGCACTCAAGATGTATAATTGGTTTATTAAGTCATAGCGCGCAAAGGCGTGCTGACACTCAAATTTGGCAAACAGAGCAGAGTAATGGATATGTTTTACGGCTATGCCCGGCTTTTTGTGGCGATTTTCATGGGGGCGGCCCTCGCGTCGGTCGTGCAGGCGGAGACTGTTCCGACAACCGAATTAAAGTCGTTGGTTGATTATGCCGATGTCAAACCGATTTTGGAAAAACGCTGTATTGTGTGCCATGGTTGTTACGACGCGCCTTGTCAGCTTAAATTGTCTTCTTATACGGGCACGGCCCGAGGTGCCAGCAAACAAAAAGTGTATGACGGCGAGCGCTTTTCTGCCGCGCCGCCCACCCGCTTGTTTATGGACGCGCAAACCATTGAAGAATGGCGGGAGAAAGGTTTTTACTCGCTCATCACCGAGCAGAATGACGGCGAACCGTCCGTGCTCTATCGGATGTTGATGCTGAAAGAAGATCACCCGCAACCGGTGAACGGTCGCTTGCCCAGTAATTATACGCTGGGGCTAAATCGTAAAGACGTCTGCCCGAAAGCCGATGAATTCGACGAATTTGCCATGAAACACCCTAACTGGGGCATGCCGTATGCCATGCCGAATTTGCCCAGAGACGAATACCTGACGTTACTGAACTGGGCGAAAGAAGGGGCGGCGGGCCATTTGGAGGATTTGGATGCGGTGACCTTATCGGAACAGGCCGCGTTTTACGAAAAATACCTTAATATTGATACCTTCAAACACCGTTTGATGGCGCGTTATGTCTATGAACACTTGTTTCTGGCACACATCCATTTTGCCGATAACTCCCCGCGTACTTTTTACCAGCTGGTACGGTCTAAAACTCCGCCGGGCCAGCCGATTGAGGTGATTCATACTACGCGGCCTTATGATGATCCGGGTGTGGATCGAGTGTATTACCGTTTGCGTGCGGTGAAATCGAGCATTGTCGATAAAGATCATTTGGTGTATTACGCCGATGCCAATACGTATAAAAAGTACCAGGCCTGGTTTATTTTCCCGGATTATCAAGTGATGAAACTGCCCGGTTACGACCCGAAAACCTCAGCCAACCCGTTTAAAACGTTTGCGGCGATGCCGGCTTCCGGGCGATATCGTTTCCTGCTGGATCAAGCACAATTTATCATTGAAGGTTTTATTAAAGGACCGGTTTGTCGTGGCCAGGTCGCGCTGAACGTCATTGAAGAACAGTTTTGGGTGATGTTTTTCGACCCGGATGAAGATGTGGTCAGTAATGACACCGCTTTTTTAGCACAGCAGGCCAGTAATCTGGCCTTGCCGTCCGCCGAAGGGGTGGAAACCTTCCGGATGTTGGCCACCGCCACCACCTATCAGAACAAACAACGTCTGTATCTGGACGCCAAACAAAAATTGCTGCACTCCAAAAAAGAACGCCAAGTGCGTCATGGGTTTGGGCGCATTTGGGACGGAGACCGCCATAATCGTAACGCGGTATTAACGGTGTTTCGAAATCAGGATTCCGCCACGGTGCTTAAAGGGTTGCATGGTAAGATTCCGAAAACCGCTTGGGTGATTGATTACCCGTTGCTGGAACGTATCCAGTATTTGCTGGTGTCCGGTTTTGATGTCTACGGCAATGTCGGCCATCAGCTTAACACCCGACTTTACATGGACTTTTTGCGCATGGAAGGCGAGAACAATTTCCTCAGTTTTCTGCCAATTGATGCGCGGGAAAATTTGCGCCATTATTGGTATCGTAAAACCTCGGACGAAATGGTGCGCAGTGAGATTCCGTCGACGAAAACCACCATTCACTACCTGACGGATCATCCTAAAAAAGAATTTTTCCATCGATTGGTGCAACTGGAAGAGTTTCGAGATGTGCTTAACTCCGACCCGATTAACCGCCCACATTTACCGTTTAAAGACGGGGACCCGGATGCCCGTATCCAAAAATTCCTGCAACAACTGGCCGATTTGAACGGTAAAAAAGTAGAAGGCTGGCCGGAAGTTTCTTTCTTGCGGGTGACGCGTTTTAACGATGAGGAGTCCTGGTACACGCTGTTTTTGAACCGTGGTTATTACAATGTGACGTCATTGTTGTTTGATCAATACAATCGTGCGCCGAAAGAAAATACCGTTACGGTGGTCAAAGGATTGCAGACCAGCTACCCGGGGATGTTTTTCGAGGTGGATGAACAAGACGTCAATGTGTTCTTGGCGCTGGCCTCCCGCGTGAAAAATAAATCTGAGCTTCAGCGTTGGGTGAAGGCTTATGGCGTGCGTCGAACCGATCCGGCGTTCTGGGATTTTTCCGATGATTTGTTATTTTATCAGCAGAAAGTGGAACCGGTGACCTGGGGTATTTTCGATTTGAATCGTTATTTGAATGACTGATCGATAAAAAATGTATTTTGGGCTCAAGTTCTCGTTCAGTTGGCCGATAACGTATTTGAACTCATCTATTTTGAAGGGGGCTTGAATGGAAATTTCAGCCAACGCCGCTGTGAATGCGGCGATGCAACAGCAACAAGCTTACACTCAGCAAGAAGTGCAGGTGTCGATGTTGAAAAAAGCAATGGACGTGCAAACTCAAGGTGCCTTGTCTTTGATTGAAGCCTTGCCTGCTCCGACACCTTCCACCCAAGGGCTACCAGCGAATCTCGGTAACAATATCAATGTCACCGCCTGATTTCAGTAACGGAGTCGCTTAAACAAAAAAACCGCCACACCCTAAAGGGTATAAAGGCTTGGCGGTTTTTTATTTTCGGGCATTTAAAAAGGTCCGTCAGTCAATCGGGAAAATGTAGTTCATCCAAGAGGCCATGCGTAACAGCACTTTCCGGATAATGGACAAATCCTCGAATTTATTCGAGTAAACCGCCGCTTGGGCGTAAGAGCCACCAGGCAACTGATCGCGGTATTCTGCAAACGCCGGGTCGGTGATTTTCAGTTTGACCGGCACCATGCCGCTCATGCGGTTGTTATCCGTCAATAAAACCCCGTTGGGCTGCATCTGGCCTTCCGCCATATAGGGTTGGACGCCAGAGACTTCAGCCTTAAAGACACGACCGGGAATGGCATCAAACGCCACTTCGGCCTCGAAGCCGGGCTTCACGCGCATCAGGTTGTTTTGTCGGAACCAGCCGACAAACATATCCTGTTGCTGAGTAATGAACACCATCACCGGTCGCAGTGGAATGGGCACCGCAATCATGCCCGGTTTTAGGAAAAGCTGTGTCACGGAACCATCGGTCGGCGCGCGGACGACGGTCTGGTCCAAATCAAACTCCGCTTTGTGCAGCTCCGCCTGTAAGGCATCCACTCGTGATTGGGTCTGGTCGACGTCCCGTTGGCGGCCCAAATTTTTGCGCATCATTTCCTCATAGCGCCCCAGGTTCTTTTTCGCTTCCTTCAGCTTGGCCGTGAGTTCGTCCACTTTATCCTGGAAGGGTTTCGGGTCGATTTTAAACAGCACATCCCCGGCTTTGAGCGGCGTGTTCGGCTCGACCGGCACGTCAATGACACGGCCTTTTACGGTCGGCGAGATGGGCGTAGCGTAAAAATATTCCCGAGCCTGGCTGGAATAGGGATGGCTGTAGTTCATAACACCGTAAATGCCACCCAGCAAAAAGGCACCTCCCAGCGCGGCGGTCGGCACCGTCCATTTGTTGACGGGCACTCTGAACAGCTTGAAGAGTACGATGCAAATCGCGGTATAGGTCAGGATGAGTAACATATCCATCAGTCTTGACCTCCGTTGGCCGTGTCGCCTTTCAGGCTGCGTACTTCATTTTGCAAGGCGCTGAGTTCGGATTGCAGTTGCGCTAGGCTAATGGCTTCGTTCGGATCGGAAGCGGGAGTGTTGGACTGAAAGCCCCAGCCACGTTCTTCGCGGTAAGTCATGGCCCAAATCCATAAAAACGGCCAGAGAACATGCAGCATGAACAGGCTCACCCAGCCGGCGGCTTCGATGGCATCCTGATGCGGGTGATTGCGTTTTTTTGCGATTTTATAGGGGATGTCGTGAATGGCGATGATGCCGTAAAAAAGTACGACGACCACGAAAAACAGCAGAAACAGTGAAAAATAATTTAAAAACTCGTGCATGGGGTATCCGAAGTGCTTATTTAAAAACGATTACGATTTGTGCTTATTTTATACGAAACCGAAAGGCTGAAAAGAAACTTATTATTGAGTTGTTGAGCCGCAGGCATTGAGGTGACATGCGGCTGAGCGGTCGACTGTATGCATTCACCTGTCCGACAGCAACGCCAACGTCTGTTGAGCAATTTCTTTTTCCTCATCGGTGGGAATCACCCAGGCCGGAATCCGGCTGCTCGGTTGGGTGATGCAGCTTTCGCCCTGGGCTTTGACATTGGCGACCGGGTCGATTTTAAACCCAAAGGCCTTGGAAAAGTCGTTGACCACCCGGTAGCGGATTTTATCGGCATGTTCGCCGATGCCGCCGGTAAACACGATGGCATCTAAATCGTCCATAATCGCCATGTAACTGCCCGCCACTTTAATCAGGCGGTAGATGAAAATCTTCAGCGCCAGCCCGGCGTTTTCGTCACCGGCGTAGGCCATTTGCATCAATTCACGCATATCGTTCTGCCCGGCCAGCCCCAATAAACCACTTTCTTTATTGAGCAGATGGTCGACCTGCTCGGCGGTGTAACCCAGTTCGCGCATCATATACAGCGGAATCGACGGGTCAAGGTCACCGCAGCGCGTGCCCATCACCAGGCCTTCCAGCGGGGTGAAGCCCATGCTGGTGTCCATGCTTTTGCCGTATTGGATGGCGCAGACGCTGGCGCCGTTGCCGAGGTGCATGGAGATGATATTGAGTTGATTTAACGGCTTGCCGAGCAGAGTCGCCGCGCGTTTGGCAATGTATTGGTGCGAGGTACCGTGAAAGCCGTAGCGGCGAATCAGATGGTCGTCGTAAAGGTGTTTGGGAATGGCGTAATGATATACATAGGCCGGCATGCTCTGGTGAAAGGCGGTGTCGAAGACCGCCGTTTGCACCAGGCCTGGGTGTTTTTCGGCCAACAGTCGCATCGGGGCGAGGTTGGCCGGGTTGTGCAATGGCGCCAGTTCGGATAAGCGGTCGATGGTGTCCATGACCGACTCGGTAACGATGACCGGTTGTTGGAAATCCTCGCCGCCGTGGACCACGCGGTGGCCGACGGCATCGCAGTCGCCAAGGTGTTCAATCAGGCCTTGCTGTTGCAGTTCGGTTTCCACCTGGCGTAACGCGAACGCCACGTCGCGCTCCGGTGTTTCGCCGATGTGTTCCACCAAGCCGTGCGCGACCTGGTGAGAGTCTTCACCGTTGAACAGACTGTATTTCATTGAGGAGCTGCCGGCATTTAAAACCAATATCTTCATGATGCCATCCTCATTAGTCGTTGGCTTGTGCCTGAATCGCGGTAATGGCGACGGTGTTGACGATGTCGGCTACCTTGCATCCGCGGCTTAAATCGTTGACCGGTTTGCGTAATCCTTGCAGTACCGGGCCGATGGCAATGGCACCGGAAGCACGTTGCACGGCTTTATAAGTGTTGTTGCCGGTGTTGAGGTCGGGGAAGATGAACACCGTGGCTTGTCCGGCCACGTCGCTGTCGGGCATTTTCTGCCGAGCGACGGTTGGGTCAATGGCGGCGTCGTATTGCAAAGGCCCTTCCAGCAGCAGGTCTGGCCGTTTTTGGTGTGCCAGTTGGGCAGCCTGTCGAACCTTTTCGACCTCGGAACCGTGGCCGGATTCCCCGGTGGAATAGGATAACAGCGCCACTTTCGGGTCGATGCCGAAATGCCGTGCGGTTTCGGCCGAGCTGATGGCGATTTCCGCCAGTTGCTCGGCTGTCGGGTTTTGGTTGACGGCGCAGTCACCGTAGACCAGCACACGGGTGTCGAAACACATGAAAAATACGCTGGAGACCAGCGAGGTGTCCGGCTGGGTTTTGATGATTTGCAGGGCGGGGCGCACCGTGTCCGCCGTGGTATGGGTGGCGCCGGAGACCATGCCGTCGGCATAGCCGAGATGCACCATCATGGTGGCGAAATAACTGACATGAGACAGAGAGTCGCGGGCGAGGTCCAGCGTCATGCCTTTGTGTTGACGCATTTCAAAAAACGTTTGAATGAATTCTTCCTGCCACGGGCTGGTTTCCGGGTCGATGATTTGCGCGCCGTCCAAGTTCAAACCGAGTAAATTGGCTTGATAGAGCACTTCGTCCGGATGGCCGAGCAGAATCGGGTTAACGACCTTGCGCTGTAACAGCACGTCGCAGGCGCGCAGAATGCGTTCGTCCGACGCTTCGGGTAACACGATGGTTTTGAGGCGCTGACGCGCTGTTTCGAACAGGCGGTATTCGAACATGATGGGAGTGGTGATGTCGCGGCTGTGGTCGCTGGCGCGTTGCAGGATGCGTTCCATCAGACCGTCGCGGTCGACATGACGGTCGAACAACCCGAGCGCTAAATGGGTTTTGCGGCTGTTGTTGGCGTTGAGTTTGGCGCGTACGCGGCCGACGTCCATCGCCGACGGATAGGTGTCGGTCTGAACGGAGATAATGGGCAGGTCACGTCCTTCGAAATTGATGATTAGGTCCTGAATCACCGGCTTGGGCACCAGTCCGCCGGTGAGCAGGATGCCGGCGATATTGGGCATGTTGCGCGCAAACAGGCTCATGACGGACGCGATGAGAATGTCGCTGCGATCGCCGGGCACCACAATCAAATCACCTTCATTGACGCGCGGCAGATAGTTCTCGATGGTCATGGCCGCGACGATGGGCGCTTTTACCAAGCGGTTCCAGCCTTGTTTTTTTGGCGTCAGAAATTCGCCGTGTAGGGTGTCGGCGACTTCTTTGATGGTCGGGGTGTTGAGGTCGTCCAGTTCCGGCAGGTAAAACACCGGCAGGCCTGGGTGTTTTCGGAAGTCTTCACTGTCGTCGTGTAAAGCCGGTGCCATGCGGTTGACGAAAAACGCAAACGGGTCATGGTCGGCACTGGCGTGCAACTCCATCTCGATTTCGGTTTCGATCTCGGAGCGGGTTTTGTCCTGTCCGTTCAGCACCGGCACGTAAGGGCTGTTGAAGTGTTTCGCCAGCGCCAGGTTGATGTCGAACTCGATGCCGCTGGCGTGGCGGGTCATTTCCATGCCGTGCACCAGCACAAAATCGTATTCCTGTTGCAGGGTCTGGTATTGCGCCACCAATTGTTCGAAGAGTTCGTGCTTATGGCCGTCGCTGAGTTTCTGGGTCGCTTCCGCCAAGGTGAGGCCGGTCATTTGCGCCATCGGAATGTCAAGCTGGAAGAAGTCGTGGATAAAGCGACTGTCCGGGTCGTCGGCATCGGTGACTAGTGGGCGGAAAAAGGCGATTTTTTCAAACCGCTGTCGCAGCAACGACATCAAACCGAGCGAGACCAGCAAACTGCCGGCGTGGCGTTCACGGGGGGCAATGAAGAGACTGTTGGGTTCCATCACAGTGACCATTTGAATAAGGTGGTTGAATTACATGCAAGCTTAACACTTGCGTATGTAATTTCCATTAAAATAATGGTTTTCCACCGACAGGCGCCGATTATTTTGCAGTTTACTCAACCCGTTCCACTCAGTTTGTATGTGCATTACCCTTGGTGCATCCAAAAATGCCCTTATTGCGATTTCAATTCGCATACGTTGGGCACCGATCAAGAAGCCGATTACCTCGACGCGCTGATTCAACAATTGGAACAGACCTTGCCGATGGTCTGGGGACGACCGATTCAGTCGATTTTCTTTGGCGGCGGCACGCCGAGCTTGATGTCCGAAGCCGGGCTGGACAGCTTCTTGTCTCGCGCCAGAGCTTTGTTGGGGTTTCAACCGGACATTGAAATCACCTTGGAAGCGAACCCCGGCACGGTCGATTTTGAAAAATTCGCCGGGTTTCGCCAGGCCGGCGTGAACCGTTTGTCGATGGGCATTCAAAGTTTTGACGACGAAAAGCTACACGCCCTGGGGCGGATTCACTCGGCCGATGAAGCCTATCGCGCCGTGGAAGCGGCCAAAAGCGCCGGGTTCGACAACTTCAATCTCGATTTGATGTTTGCCTTGCCGAATCAAGATCTGAAGCAGGCATTGCACGATGTCGACACCGCCATTGAGCTGCGCCCGCCGCATTTGTCGCATTATCAGCTCACACTGGAACCCAGCACCCCGTTTTATAAGCAACCGCCGGAATTACCGGAAGACGACCAGGCCTGGGAGATGCAGCTGGCTTGCCAGCAACGTTTGGCGGGGGCCGGCTATCATCATTATGAAGTGTCGGCCTATGCGCAAAACGGCCAGGCCTGCCGTCACAACCTGAATTATTGGCAATTCGGTGATTACATCGGGCTAGGTGCGGGTGCGCACGGCAAAATCACCGACCCGCCGCAAGGGGTGATTTGGCGTACCCAAATGCCGGCTTCGCCGGGCGGCTATATGAACATGATGGCCGAGGGCAAGCGCGGACGGCTGGAAAAGGTGGGCGACAGTGATGCCGTGTTTGAGTTCATGCTCAATGCCATGCGTTTGCAGGCTGGCTTCGAGTTAAGTTTGTTTACTTTGCGTACCGGCCTGCCATTGCATACAATTGAGCCCATCTTGCAGGATTTGGCGGATAAAGGCTGGTTGACGCTTGACGGCGAAACGGTGCGGCTGACCCGCACCGGCCAAACCTATTTAAACGACGTGTTGCAGGCATTTTTATAACGCCGCCCAGGTTGTAACGGAAAAGGAAAAATTATGGACTCCAAAAAAGACCCATTACCGCATGCCACCCCGGAAGATGCCGCCGGGATTGAAGAGGCGTTAAATCCGGAAAAACGGGTGTATTCCGACGACCATGTGTGCCCCATCAAAGAAGCGCGCATGGCGAAAAAGCGCCGTCCGCCTGCGCATCCGGTCGTGAAATGGACCAGTCGTTTGGTCATGGGCTTGGCGGTGATTCCCATTATTGTGGTATTGGCCTTCATCGGTGCCATTACCTTTATGGATTTCAACCAGTACAAAACCACCATTGAAAGTGAGTTCCAGGCGCGCACCGGTTATCCGTTGAACATCGAAGGCGAGCTGGATGTCTCGGTCTGGCCGTTTGCGTTGGAAGCCAGCCAGGTGGCGATGCAGGATAAAACCGATCCGGAGCGCCCAGACCTGGCGAAAATCGACAGTATTCAAGTGGAGTTCTCTTTGTGGGATTTGTTTGTGAATCGCAAGCTGGATCTTCTCGGGGTGGAGTTGGAAGGCGCGCATCTGTACCTCGAAACCGACAAGAACGGGCGCAGCAACTGGCACGGCATGCCGATGCTGTCGCATTTCCTGCCGGAACCGAAAGCGACCTTTCGAACCGTCGCTTATCAACCGGTGGTAAACAGTGCGGAAAGCCGCCAGGGCAATCCGCCGAGTTTCCGCTGGCGGTTGAACAGTTTCGTGTCGCAAAACGCCGTGCTGGAATGGCGTAATGAAGAAAACGGTCATACCTTCCTGCTGGACGATTTTGATCTGATGGCGTTCGATATCGCGCCGGACGAACCGTTCAAATTGCTGACCAATTTTGCCTATCAAACCAATATGGTCAAAAGCCGTTTTCACGTTAATTTGTCGACCGAATTGACGGTAAATGAAGCCTTGAAGCAATGGCAATTGGCGGATTGGAACGGCAATATCCGTATGATTCTGCCGAAAGAAACAAAAGTGCCGGAAGTGCGGGTGGAAACCACCGGCAAGACGTTTAAGCTGGACATGGAGCAGAAAACGTTCCACGTGGAGCAGGCGAAACTGGGCTCGCTGAAAACCCAAATCGAAACCTCTTTGCAAGGCCAGTATGGTGCGCACCCACAAACTCAAGGTGAGGTGAAGGCCGAGCACATTCGTTTGCGCAAATGGTTCCGCCATTCCGGCATCGAGTACCCGCATTTCGTCAACCGTAAGGTCTTGAGAGATGTGTCGGCGGCGTTCCGTTGGAAGCAGACGGCGCGTCAGTTGAATATCGACGATTTGGAAATGTTGGTGGACGGTGCTAAAATCGCCGGTCACATTCAACGCCGAGAGCAGGCCGGGCGACCGGATCAATACCGTTTCGACATTGCGGTATCCGAATTGGACATGGATCAATACGAAGCCTATGTGAATCCGCCGCCGAGAAAACGTCGGTCTAAAGACGCGGCGGCTGAGTCTAAGGCCGCGGCACCGGCTCAAGCCGCCTCGGGCAAAAAGCCGGAAACCTATCTGCCGATTGCCTTGCCGGTGAATACTTTGAAAGAGCTGGATGCCGAAGGGCATTTAACCATCGGGCAGCTCAAGGCTTGGCAGATGGTGTTCACCCACTTCGATTTGACCTTGGCGGCGAAGGACGGCCAGTTGAAACTGGCGCCGTTAAACGCCGATTTGTACCAAGGCAAGCTGCGTTCCGAGCTGGCTGTGGACGTCACTGGCAAAACTCCGGCATATGACTGGAAGGGCACCATGGACGGCATTCAGCTGAAACCCTTCCTGGCCGACGGTTGGCAGTACCACCAGTTGGACGGCGCTTACAGTGGCGGCTTTGATTTGCAGACGCGCGGCGTCAACAGTTACTTGCTGCGCCAGAATATGAACGGGCGCATCACGGCTAAGGTGAGCGACGGGGCCTTTGTGGGCATGGATTTGAACAAGTTATTGGCCGGGCAGAAAACTCAGCCGCAGGATGCCACGCAGTTCAGTCGATTGAGCCTGACGGGGAATATTCAGAAAGGCATTCTGAAAACCAAGGACTTCAAGGTGAAAAGCCAGCGTTTTTTCGCCACGGGGCAGGGATCGTTGGAATTGACCTCGACCTTGCTCGACAGCACTTTGTACACGGTGTACCAGAATCCGCCGAAGTCGTTACGATCCTTGAAGGGCATGAAAGTGCCGGTCTATTTGAAAGGGCCGCTGGATCAATTGAAATGGTCGGTGGACATGAAAGCCTTGCTGAACAATCCGGATAACCAGCAGAAGTTGCTGCAAGGTTTGCAGCAGTTGTTTCAATCCTGATTCGTTGTATTGATAAAAAGCCACCAGGCCTGGTGGTTTTTGAGGGTTACGAGTGTTCGTGCCCAATGGGCACCTGTTTGAATTAACCCTTACGTTCGAAAATCAAATCCCATACGCCGTGACCGAGTTTATGACCGCGTTGCTCGAATTTGGTCAAAGGGCGATAATCGGGACGCGGCGTGAACTGGCCTTCACCGGCGGTGTTGCTGTAATCCGGCGCTGCACTCATCACCTCCATCATTTGCTCGGCATAATCCTCCCAGTCGGTCGCCATGTGGAAATGGCCGCCGGGTTTGAGGTGTTGGGCAATGGTCTGCGCAAATTCCGCCTGCAGGATACGGCGTTTTTTGTGTTTTTTCTTGTGCCAAGGGTCGGGGAAAAACAGATACACCGCTGACAGACTGTCTTTGGGTATCTGTTTGTTCAACACTTCGACGGCATCGTCGTTGAAAACACGCACATTGGTGAGGCCCTTTTCCTGAACCAGTTTCAACAAGGCGCCGACGCCTGGGCGGTGCACTTCGATACCGATGTAATTGTTTTCCGGGTGCGCTTCCGCCATGGCCGCCAGACTGGTGCCCATGCCGAAACCGATTTCGACAATGGTGGGCGCATCGCGCCCGAACAGCTCGGTGAGATCCAAGAGTGTATCTTCCAGTTCCAGTCCATAGCTTGGCCACATGGCGTCGAGCGCGTTTTGTTGTGCCTTGGAAAGGCGTCCTTGGCGCAAAACAAAGCTTTTGATACGACGTTTTTCAGCTGGGATGTCCGCCGGCATTTCCGACGACGGTTGGGTTTGGGCGGTTTCGGTTGTTTTTTCGGTCATGGGGTTTAGTACAATAGGTGTTTAAATTTTTGACTTATTATAACGGAAAAGCGAATTGGATAAACGACAGGCAATGACCGAACCTTCTTTTTCACAGGCCTTGCTGGATTGGTTCGATGTTTCGGGCCGCCACGATTTGCCTTGGCAACAGAATAAAACCCCTTATCGGGTCTGGGTGTCGGAAATCATGCTGCAACAAACCCAGGTGCAGACGGTTATTCCGTATTACGAGCGATTTATGACGTCTTTCCCGACGGTCGAAGCCTTGGCTCAATCTACGGAAGAAGCGGTGTTGGCGCATTGGTCCGGGCTCGGGTATTACGCCCGGGGGCGCAATTTGCTGAAAGCGGCGAAAGTGGTGGTGGATGAATTGGATGGCATTTTTCCGTCGGATTTGGAAGGCATGATGGCCTTGCCGGGCATTGGTCGCTCCACAGCGGGCGCGATTCTGTCGATTGCTTGTGGGCAGCGGCATCCGATTTTGGACGGTAATGTCAAACGGGTGCTGTGCCGTTACGATGCGGTGGAAAGCTGGTCGGGTGGAAAACAGACCGAAGCCAAACTTTGGCTGCGGGCCGAGGCACTGACACCGGAGACGCGATTCGAAGATTACACCCAGGCGATTATGGATTTGGGGGCGACCTTATGCACCCGCAGCAAGCCGAAGTGTGATGTGTGTCCGGTCAACGAAAACTGCCAGGCCTGGCAGCAAGGCCGCGTCACCGAGTTTCCATATTCCAAGCCGAAAACCAAAAAGCCGACGCGAGAGGTGGCGATGTTGCTGTTGCGGAAGCCGTCCGGTGATATTTGGTTGGAAAAACGCCCTGCAAACGGCATTTGGGGCGGGCTTTGGAGTCTGCCGGAGTCGCCGGAACCAGCGGTGCAAAACCTGATAAAAAACAAGGTTGAAACCGCCTGTGAGGGCGCAGGGGATTTGGTAGAATGGCCCCTTCTGAAACACACTTTCAGTCATTATCACCTGATGATTCAACCGATTTTGGTGGACCGGGTGCGCTCGACCGATCTGGAGGGCGAATGGCTGCCGGTGGCGGAGGCCTTGACGCGAGGCGTACCGGCACCGATTCGAAAACTCATCAAACAACTGGAGAGTCACAATGGCGAGAATGGTTAACTGTGTCAAAATGGGCGAAGAAATGGAAGGCTTGGACTTCCCACCTTTTCCGGGCGAATTGGGACAAAAGGTGTTTGACAATGTGTCTAAAGAGGCCTGGAAACAATGGTTGGCGCAACAGACGATTCTGATCAACGAATATCGTTTGTCCAGCTTGGACCCGAAAGCGCAAAACTTTTTGAAAGACGAGATGCAGAAATTCCTGTTCGGTGGTGAAGACATCGACATGCCGGACGAGTTCAACGCCGTCGATTAACGGGGCCCTCACTTTTGGCACTGATGTAGAAGTCCATGCAGTTTATGCGATGGCGGTTTTTTCGGTATTATCGGAGAAACTTATCATGGGGATAGAGACGATTGATTCGGTCGGAAATCCGCCTGTGCTAAAATGAAAGTGGGTGCCGAAAAAGGCCGAGATGGCTTGCCCGGCACCGGTTTTCAGCGATTAAAATAGAGATAATCATGTCGCAATTAGTGGATATCTACATCGGCCGTCAGCCGATTTTCGACGCGTCTGTGCGCGTTCATGCCTATGAGCTACTGTTCCGTTCCGGTTCCGAAGACAACCATGCCCGCATTCTCGGTGGCGACCATGCCACGGCTCAGGTGATGATGAACCTGTTCGGCGACATGGGGTTTCAGGAAGTGGTCGGCCGTCATAAAGCCTTTATCAATTTCACCGAAGGGTTGTTGCTGAGTGAGAACAAGCCTTTTTTCCCGCCGAAGCAAATCGCCATCGAAGTGCTGGAAAACGTCCATGTAACGCCTAAGATCATCGAGGCCTTGAACGCTTTGCGTGCGACAGGGTATGAGGTGGCGCTGGACGATTACATCTTCAATCCGAAATTGGCCGAACTGGAAGCCTGTGCAGATATCATCAAGGTCGATATCCTGCAAGTCGGCCCCAAGAAAATGCTGGAACACGTGGGTCGCCTGAAGGAAAAAGGCATTCGTTTGTTGGCCGAAAAGGTCGAAACCCGTGAGCAATTCGAATTCTGTCAAAAAATCGGTTTCGATTATTTTCAGGGTTATTTCTTTTCCAAGCCAAAGATTCTGCAAGGACGCAGTCTGCCGTCCAATAAGCTGTCGATGATGAAATTGCTGGCCAATGTCTATGATCCGGATATTGATATGGCAATCCTCAGCAACATCATTCGTCAGGATGTGGCACTGAGTCAGAAGTTGTTACGCTTTGTGGCGACGGCGGGGGGCAACCATAAGATTACGTCGATTCACGATGCGGTGTTGCGTTTCGGCCTGAAGCGATTGCAAAGCTGGTCGAGCATGATGGTGCTGTCGGGGGTGGATGATAAGCCGCGTGAGTTGTTCCACACGTCTTTGATTCGCGCCAAGTTCTGCGAACTGGTCGGTGAGCAGGTGGGGGATTTTTCCAAGGACAGCTATTTTACCGTGGGGCTTTTCTCGACACTGGATGCGGTGATGGACGCGTCTCTGGAAGAGTTGCTGGCGCAATTGAACTTCGACCCGAAAATCAAACAGGCACTGGTGGCCTCTCACGGTTCTCTAGGCGTCGCATTGGCGGCAGTCAAGGGGATGGAGCAGGGCCGAACCGATTTCGAGCTTCCTGAAGGGCTGACGCCGTCGGAGCTGTCGAAATTGTATCTGGAAGCGATGGAATTCGCCAATAAGGTCGATTTGGGTTAAATTGGTTGTGATCGTTTGAATCATAAAAAACCGCCACACCCTAAAGAGTATAAAGGCCTGGCGGTTTTTTGTTTTTACAGAACCGGTGCGTCGTAGTCCTCGGGTTCATCGGAATAAACGCAGACGTTCCAATCGGCTGCCAGGCCATCGTCGGCCTGACAGTAGGTTTCAAAAAAATCCACGATTTCACGACGCTGACAATGCGCTTCGAAACTGGGCATGTCTCGCCAGATTTCGTTAAACGCGATTGGCATGCTTTTCCCATCGGCAAACGGGCTTTGAATTTGACGGGTGACACGGTATTGAAGGCAGCCGTCTTCACGTAAAGTATTCGGCTCCAGTGCCTGGAGCACTTTGAACAGCGCGGATTCTTTTCCGGGTTTCGGTTGGAATTGCGCGATGCAATAAACGCGTTGAGACATGTTTTCTCCTGTCTGTCTTCACCCCTAGGCGATGTTTACCCGTGGTATTTTGGACTTAATTCAGTAACCGCTTTAATGAAGGCGCCGGCGTGTTCTGGATTGACTTCCGGGTGGATGCCGTGGCCCAGGTTGAAGATATGGCCCGTACCATGACCGTATTTTTCCAAAATGGTCGCCACTTCTTCACGAATTCGTGCCGGAGAGGCGTAAAGGATGCTTGGGTCCATATTGCCTTGCAACGCAACCTTGTCGCCGACACGGGCGCGAGCGTCGTCGATGTCGGTGGTCCAATCCAGGCCTAGAGCATCACAACCGGTTTCGGCCATTTTCTCCAGCCATTGCCCGCCGCCTTTGGTGAATAGGATAACCGGCACTTTGCGACCGTCGTTTTCACGTTTCAAACCGTCGACGATTTTCGCCATATAGCGCAGCGAGAACTCCTGATAGTCGCGTGGCGTCAGAACACCGCCCCAGGTGTCGAAAATCTGCACCGCTTGGGCGCCCGCTTCGATTTGTGCATTCAAATAAGCGATGACGGAGTCTGCCAACACATCCAGAATGTGATGCAAGGTGGCCGGTTCGTCGTACATCATCGCTTTGATTTTGGAATAGGTTTTACTGGAGCCGCCTTCGACCATGTAAGTGGCCAGCGTCCAAGGGCTGCCGGAGAAGCCAATGAGCGGCACGCGACCATCCAAGGCTTTGCGGATGGTGCTGACCGCATCCATGACGTAGCCCAGGTCGGATCCCATATCCGGCACAAACAGCTTTTTCGCGTCCGACAAGGAACGCACCGGCTTATCGAAAATTGGCCCTTCGCCGGTGGCAAAACGCAATTCCAACCCCATGGCATCCGGAATGGTAAGGATGTCGGAGAAGAGGATGGCGGCATCCAGCGGGAAACGTTCCAATGGCTGCAAGGTTACTTCACAGGCCAGTTCCTTGTTACGGCATAAGTCCATAAAGGAACCGGCCTCCTTGCGGGTTTCGCGATATTCTGGCAGATAACGACCGGCTTGACGCATCATCCATACGGGGGTGCGATCCACGGGTTCTTTTAAAAGTGCGCGTAAAAAACGGTCGTTTTGTAGTTCCGCCATCGGAAATCCTTTTTTATGTCATTTGAATCGAAAGAGCTATTTTAACGGCGAGACGCCCAAATGTCACAAAAAAACCGGTTTTCAATCCGTTTAGGAATCAAAGCCTTAGCGAAAGGGTTGAAAAAGGGCTAAGACTGACAGGGAGAGCGCTCGAAAGTGCCGAGTCGGGGTTATTCGTTAACCGGGTTCAGGCGGTTGATGGCAAAGGGGGAGCGTACCTTGACGAACATGGAACCACCGTACAGGAATCCGAACCCGCGGGCTTCGATGGTTTTACCTTCCAGAGTTTTCAGTTTGCCGTAATCGAAACGCTCCCAGTCGGCTTTGCGGATGCGGATGCCGGTGGTGTTCATATTGAGGATGTAATTGTTGGAGCTTTTGTCGACCTTGACGATTTTACCTTTGAAGATGTGATAGCCCTCGTCTTCGGTGTTGATTTCAGAAGAGGGGGCAATCGGATAGTGCAGGTCTGGTCGTTTTTCCGCCAAACTCCACAGTGCAATCTTCGCTTCCCGAGCGGTTTTTTCCGCCTGGTAATAGCATTTTTGGTGTTTCATGTTAGGCGGTTCCGATTTCGCCAATACCAGGCCGCTTTCCAGCATCAGTTTTTGCAGATTGACGATGCGGCCATCTTGCTTGATGTATAGGTGGGCGTAATTACGGTAGAAATCGTCGATTTTCAGCTCATCGTATTCCACACCGACTTGCAAATCGTGGTTGGCCAGAAGTTTGTTGAGTTGGGTTTGCGATTCTTTCGCGAACGGCTGGCCACGGGTATAGAACTTTTGTTTTTTCTGAATTTGCGGCGCTTCGATGCCGATGAGTCGGAATTCATTGTTTTGAATGATGACGGTATCGCCGCTCAGGGCAAAGCTGGCCTTGACCCAGGTGTCGATTTTCTGAGGGGCGCAGTCGTCGGCCTGAGACGCAGAAGCGATGGGCAACAGGCAGATCGGTAGCCATTTAGCACAGGATTTCAAAGCGGCAATCGATAATTTCATCATAGGAGTCGTTGTCTTGGGTTGAACGGGATGAGAAAGATTGTAGCAAAGGCCAAGCCAAGAGCGTGAAGAAAATCGAAGGGAGATGAGGGAATCGTAGAAATAAAAAAGGCCGTTTGAAACGGCCTTTTTCAGGATATTTTGTTTTGCAACAAAATAACAGTGTGAAGTGCTTACTTGCGCATACCGTATTTTTGACGGAATTTTTCAACACGTCCTTCCGTATCGACCAGTGATTGCTTACCAGTGAAGAAAGGATGTGAAGCACTAGAAACTTCGATACGAACTAGTGGGTATTCTTTGCCGTCTAAAGTAATGGTGTCGCCAGAAGTCTTTTCAATCGTAGAACGAGTTAAAAAGGTTTCACCAGTCGAGATGTCCTGGAAAACCACTTCATTGTATTCTGGATGAATGCCTGCTTGCATGATGACGGTCCATTTTATTTATGCAGTGCTCAATTTGTCTCTCTTGTTTGGCCGATTCATTGTCTTTGGCGTGAAACCAAAACAAATTGTCAGGGCACAGACAAAGCTGATACACCACTATGTTTAAAAAAAGAAAGCGAAATTATAGAACTAAAAAACAAAATTGCAAGGAAAAACCGCATTTAATGGATGAAATACTTGCAATTTTTTGGATTTTTGTTCGAAGTGCTCTCCTAGGAGTCGGTATGAAGCGGCTTAGCGCTTCATGGCCGTAAAGAGTTCTTGGTTGGTCTTGGTGACCTTCATTTGGTCAATCAACGTCTCAATGGCATCCACTTCGTTGTTGAGGCCTTGCAAGAAACGACGCAAAATCCAAATGTTCTGATATTCTTCCGGCGTGGTGAGCAACTCTTCTTTACGCGTACCGGACTTCTCGATGTTGATGGCCGGGAAGGTGCGTTTTTCGGCGATGCTGCGTGATAGATGCAGTTCCATGTTACCGGTGCCTTTGAACTCTTCGAAGATGACTTCGTCCATTTTCGAACCGGTGTCCACCAAGGCCGTGGCGATGATAGTCAGGGAGCCGCCTTCTTCGATATTACGTGCGGCACCGAAGAAACGTTTCGGGCGGTGCAACGCGTTGGCGTCCACACCCCCGGTCAGAATCTTGCCGGAAGATGGCACTACGGTGTTGTAAGCCCGCGCCAAACGAGTGATGGAATCCAGTAAGATGACCACGTCGGTTTTGTGCTCAACCAAACGCTTGGCTTTTTCAATGACCATTTCCGCGACTTGAACGTGGCGGGTGGCCGGTTCGTCAAAGGTGGAGGAAATGACTTCGCCCTTAACGGTGCGTTGCATTTCAGTCACCTCTTCCGGACGTTCGTCGATCAACAGCACGATCAAATAGGCTTCCGGGTGGTTTTCGGCGATGGATTGAGCGATTTGCTGCAAAATCACGGTTTTACCGGATTTTGGTGGCGCCACAATCAAACCACGCTGCCCTTTACCAAATGGTGCGGCAATGTCGATAATACGTGTTGTGATATCTTCCGTGCTGCCGTTGCCCAATTCCATTTTCAAACGCTCTTGGGCGTGTAATGGGGTCAGGTTTTCGAAGGCGATTTTCTTACGGGCGACATCCGGATCCTCGAAGTTGATTTTTTCAACTTTCAACAAGGCAAAATAGCGCTCACCGTCTTTTGGCGGACGAATTTTGCCTTGAATGGTATCCCCTTTACGTAGACCGAAGCGACGAATCTGGCTCGGCGAGACGTAAAGATCGTCCGGGCCGGCCAAGTAAGAGCCGTCGCCGGAGCGTAAGAAGCCGAAACCATCCGGTAGAATTTCAAGCACCCCTTCACCGTAAATGTCTTCACCGCTTTTGGCGTGCGCTTTCAGAATGGCGAAAATGATGTCTTGTTTTTTCAGACGGGCCAGGTTTTCCAGGCCTTTTTCCGCGGCGATGTCCAGCAAAGCGGCCGCAGACATTTTTTTAAGATCGTTTAAGTTCATATGGTTATAACTGTCTTTGAGTAAGGTTGAACGGGGTAGTTGGAAGTTTAAATGTTTGGGAGATGATCGGGTGATTGTGAATCTAAACCGCCCATTGACGTCGGGCGGTTTTGAACGGGAAGTCCGTGAGGATTATAGGTTACCGTCTAAGAATGCACACAATTGAGACTTAGAAAGCGCGCCGACTTGCGTGGCGTCCACTTCACCGTTTTTGAATAGAACCAATGTCGGAATACCGCGCACGCCATATTTTGGCGGCGTCGCTGGGTTTTCGTCGATGTTCAATTTAGCGACTTTGATTTTCCCTGCGTATTCACCGGCAACCTCGTCCAAAATTGGCGCGATCATTTTACAAGGACCACACCATTCGGCCCAGAAGTCCACCAAAACAGGAACGTCGGACTGTAGTACTTCACTGTCAAAGTTTGCATCAGAGGTTGCAATCATGTTGTCACTCATTAGGTAACTCCTTACGTTTTAAGTATCTCGATTTTGATGCTTACACGCATCCCCAGTTGGTTGTGGAGAAAGTCGTATGGGAAGCAATCAGGGTCGAGATAAGAATTATCATCCGATTCTTTATTTGGGTTTTCCGTTGCGGCGGAACCCGTTTATGTATGCGTCGGATGAAGATTGAATTTTTGAAATTTGGATAATTATTACATTGTTTCCATTTTCAATGCAAGCAAAATCTGAAATGTTTTTCATTTGGCGATTGGCGGGGGTGAATAAAAGATGCTGAAAGCGCCAAAATCCCTTAGGATATGCGCATTACCTATCCCTTTTCACGATTGACACGATTTTGGTTTTCGATTTTAGTTTTTATGGATATTTCACATATATTAAATGATTTAAATGACGCCCAGCGAGAAGCGGTGACGGTGGACGACCGTCATGCGTTGATTCTTGCCGGTGCCGGCAGTGGCAAAACCCGGGTGCTGGTGCATCGCATTGCCTGGTTGACGGAGGTGATGGGGTTTTCGGCGTATAACATTCTGGCCGTGACCTTCACCAATAAAGCCGCCAGCGAAATGCGCGGCCGGGTGGAGGCGTTGATCGGCAATCAGTCGCAAGGCATTACCATGGGCACCTTCCACGGCATTGCTTACCGCTTGTTGCGCACCCATTATCAGGAAGCCGGTCTGCCGCAAGCCTTTCAGATTCTCGATGCCGATGACCAGAAACGTGTGATCAAGCGGTTACTAAAAGCCTTGGAACTGGACGAAGCGCAATGGCCGCATAAGCAGGTGCAGGCGTTTATCAACGGTGAAAAAGAAGAAGGTCGCCGTCCGCATCACATTGACGCCGGACACAATCCGTATGTGCGCAAGATGGTGCAGATTTATCAAGCCTACGAAGAACAGTGCAAGCGGGCAGGCCTGGTGGATTTTGCCGAATTATTGCTGCGCGCCCACGAATTGTGGCTGAAGAATCCGCAAGTGTTGGCGCATTACCAAAATCGTTACCGTCATATTCTGGTGGACGAATTTCAAGACACCAATACCTTGCAATACGCCTGGTTGCGGGTGTTGGCGGGCGCCACGGGCAAATTGTTTATTGTCGGGGATGACGACCAATCCATTTACGGTTGGCGTGGGGCGAAAATCGAGAACATCCGCCGTTTCGACGAGGATTTTTCCGATGTGAAAACCGTTCGCCTGGAGCAGAACTACCGTTCCACTAATGTGATTTTGAAAGCCGCCAATGCGTTGATTGCGCACAACCAGGACCGGATGGGGAAAAACCTTTGGAGTGCCGGCGAAGACGGCGAGCCGATTCAAATTTACGAAGCCTTCAACGAGCAGGATGAAGCGCGCTATATCTGTAATCAGATTGAAGCCTGGTGCGAACAAGGCGGCAGCCGTTCGGAAATTGCGGTGTTGTACCGTTCCAACGCCCAGTCGCGCGTCATGGAGCAGGCGCTGTTGCAGGCGCAGATTCCGTATCGGGTGTATGGCGGTTTGCGGTTTTACGATCGTGCCGAAATCAAGGATGTGTTGGCTTATCTGCGCCTGTTGATCAGTCGCGAAGACGATGCCGCCTTCGAACGGGTGTATAACCATCCGCCGCGCGGCATCGGCAATAAAACCGCCGACCAAATCCGCGAAGTGGCACGAATGGAGGAAATTTCGCTCTGGCAAGCGGCCAATCAGTTGGTGGAAGCCGGTTTAACGGCGCGTGCCAAAACCTCGGTGAATGGCTTTTTGTCGCTCATTGAGTCGCTGGATCAAAGCACCGAAGGGCAGGCGTTGCAGGACCAGGTCATGCAGGTGGTGTCGCGCTCCGGCTTGCAATTGCATTTTGAAAAAGACACATCGGAGCAAGGGCAAAGCCGTTTGGAAAACATCGACGAATTGATCAACGCTGTCAGTCAATTCAAGCCGATGCGCACAAACGAAAGTGTGGCTGATTTGCCGAGCGATGCCTTCGATGAACCGAATTTCGATAACCCTCTGGCGGAGTTTTTGGCGCAGGCAGCGTTGGAAGCCGGTGAACAACAGGCGGACCATTGGGAATCGTCGGTGCAGTTGATGACGCTGCATGCCGCCAAAGGCCTGGAATTTCCGTTAGTGTTTATGATTGGTTTGGAAGAAGGCTTGTTCCCGTCTCAACAATCGCAGGAAGATCCGTATCGATTGGAAGAAGAGCGTCGCCTGGCCTATGTCGGCATTACACGGGCGGAAAAACAGTTGATGATCTCCTACGCGAACCGTCGCCGGATGCATGGTTCGGAGTTTTATCCATTACCATCGCGCTTTTTAAAAGAGATCCCCGAAGACTGTGTGCAGCATGTGCGTTTAAAAGGATCGGCTCAGGCGACCACGGCGTCTTCTTATGGCGGTGGTTTTGGTTCAGGCGCGTCCGCTACTTTGAACGAAAGCGGCTATCAAGCCGGTGAACGGGTGTTTCATCAGAAGTTCGGGGAGGGCATGGTGTTGGCGACCGAGGGGGCCGGTGACCATGCGCGCATTCAGGTGAATTTCAATCATGCCGGTACCAAGTGGCTGGTGGCGGCCTTTGCCAAACTGGAGAAATTGTGATGTTCCGCGTCGAGGAATTGGGCATTTCGTCCTTGTTGGCGCCGGTATCGTTTGCTTTGGCCGAACAAGAAATTTTAATGGTGTCCGGCGTGTCCGGTTCCGGTAAGTCGCTTTTGTTGCGCGCGTTGGCCGACTTGGAGGCGCATTCCGGCCAGGCCTGGTTGAATTTGGAAGAGCAGGCGGCCTTTCCCTCGCCGGTGTGGCGGCGTCGGGTGATGTGGTTTCCGGCGGAAACGGCCTGGTGGGAAGATGCGGTTTTGGCGCATTATCCGCCAGCGGCCATTGAAAATGACCAGGCCTGGTTATTATCCGGTTTGTCGGCTTTGGGGCTGTCAAAATCGATTCTGAAGCAGCCGGTGGCAGCGTTGTCGAGTGGCGAAAAACAACGGTTGGCGTTGTTGCGTGGGCTGGCGTTCCGGCCGAAAGTCTTGTTGTTGGATGAGGTGACGGCCAATCTGGATCCGAATACGACCTTGGCGGTCGAAGCATTGGTACAGGCGTATTTGGCGGAAGTCGGTGGTTGCGCCGTTTGGGTGTCGCACGATCCGGCGCAGTCGGAAAGGCTGGCTTCCCGGCAATTGACGCTGTCAAAAATTTCGGCTTCGTAATTTCGTTTTGGAAGCGCGCCAGAGCCTTGCTGAACGCTGCCTTTAAAACGCGACTTTGAAACCGGTCAATGGCCGAAAAGCGCCAGCGGTTTATTTGTCGAAGTATTTATCCAGTTCTTCGTACAGGATTTCCATATACATTAGTTTCGGTCCGCCACCCATGACGACCGCCATCATCGCGGCTTCCAGCATTTCTTCTTTGGTGGCGTTGGCCTCAACACAATCTTTAGCGTGGACGGCGATGCACCAGGCGCATTGGAACGCAATGGCCAGCGATAGCAGAATTAAATGCTTGCTTTTGGCATCCATTGCCCCGTCTTTTTCGGCGATCTTAATGAAAGCACTGAACTCTTTCAGTTGGTCCGGCATATCCTCCATTAGACGCCCCATCAGTTGTCCGGTTTCCTGTAATCTTTCCATGGTGTTCTCTCCTCATGTATTGACAAGCAGTTTTACTTAGGCAGACAAATTTATCTTACCGCAAAAGATTTTCAGTGTGTTTCGGTTTTATGAAAAAACTGAAACAACGCATTGATTAAAAAGTGATTCATGTGAATGGATCGGGCGCACAGCCGTGCTTTTGGTTTAAAATACCCGTATGACCGATGACACAAAAATAATGACCTCAGCCAACATTGAATGGACACCGGAACAGGTGCCCAAAGCCGTGGATTTTGACGACATCTACTATTCGCTTCGCAGTGGCCTGGTTGAAGCCGATTATGTGTTCGTGCAGCAAAACCGACTCCCGGAGCGTTTTGCCGCCTTGCCGCCAAAGACGGTGTTTACCGTGGCGGAAACCGGTTTTGGCACTGGGTTGAATTTTTTGCAGACATTACGTTCCTGGTTTGAAAATGCACCGAAAAGTTCTGAATTGCGTTTTATTTCATTTGAAAAGTTTCCACTGAGTGTCGAAGATTTAAAAAAAGCGCATTCTGCTTTTGATGAATTAGGGACGCTGTCGCAAGCGTTGCGTGATGCTTACCCGCTTCGCTTGCCCGGCTGGCATGAAGTGCTGTTATTTGACGGGAAAGTTCGGTTAATTGTTTGGTTTGGCGATGTTTTGCAGGGATTGGCTGAGTTTGACTGTTTGGTGGATGCTTGGTTTTTGGATGGCTTTACGCCGAGTAAAAACCCGGATATGTGGCAACCGAATGTATACACCAATATGGCGCGTTTAAGCCATGCCGAAACCACGTTTGCCACTTTTACCGTCGCGGGCGAGGTGCGCCGTGGCTTGCAAAAAGCCGGCTTTGAGGTGGAAAAGGCCCCCGGTTTTGAATTTAAGCGTGAAATGTGTCATGGCCGTTTGGCCCAGGTACGAAGCTTTGCGTCGAAGGCGCCTTGGTTTAGGATGCCAGACTCGATTGTTGCGTCCGAGCGGCGGGCGATCGTGGTAGGGGCTGGGTTGGCCGGGGCGACGGTGGCGCGCCAGTTGGCACAGCAAGGTTGGTCGGTGCAAGTGGTGGAGGCGGCTGCGCAACCTGCCCAGCAGGCGTCCGGTAATTTGGCCGGTGCCATTCATCCGTTGGTGACGGCGGATTGGAATCTGCGCAGTCAGTTTTATTTGCGAGGGTTCGAAACCACCTTGAAGTGGTTAGAACCCTGGCTGGCGGCGCATGAAATTGTGGGCGAACTCAACGGGTTGATGCAATTAGCGGTGACCGACACCATTGATACACGTTTGCGAGAAAGCTTGAAGCGCGTTGGGTTGCCGCCGGAGTTTGCGGTCTGGTGCAATGCCGAACAAGCGGGAGAGCATATTGGACAAGCGACGCCGTTTGAGGGGATGTTTTTCCCGCAAGGGGGGTGGGTGCGCCCGTCGACCGTGGTGGAGCAATGTTTGGCACACGATGCGATTGAATTGCGTTTGAGCGAGACGGTGGTGGATTTCACGCAAAACGGCCAGGCCTGGTCGGTTTTAACGGATAAAGCGCAATTGGAAGCGGACGTCCTAGTGGTGGCCACCGGTGCTTTGGACGAGCGCTTGAATCGAAAATTGGGCTTGCCGGTTCGTCGGGTGAAAGGGCAGGTGACGCATTTGTCGGCGAGCGAGTTTCAGACACCCTTGCATTGTACCGTGACGCATCGCGGTTATACGGTTAATGGCGCGTTTGGCGGTGATGCGCCCTATACGGCCGTCACCGGCGCGACTTTTGAAGGGGCTGATTCGAGTGTCGAGTTATCCGAAACCGCTCAGGCCGACAATCGTGCCATGGTGACCGAAGCCTTGCCGGATTGGTTGGCTGGAGAGACAGGTTTGCACGGTAACATCGGGTTTCGTCCGGCCGTCGCCGACCACCTGCCGTTGGTGGGCGCGGTGCCGAATCCGGAATGGATGCGGCAAGCCTATTTAACTGAGCCGCGAACGAAGGCATTGCATACGTATTCACCGCAACGTTACCAAACGGGGTTGTTTGTCAGTAACGGCCATGGTGCCCGTGGGCTGATGTCGGTCTTTCTCAGCGCGGAAATCATTGGGCGGATGGTGTCTGGTGAGATGGCCGTGATGTCGAAAAACCTTTACCATGCCGTCCATCCTTCGCGCTTTGATATTCGAAGCTGGCGCAGTGGCAAAAAGTCATACTAATTGACTTCTATCTCTACGTTAAATCGAGTATTATGATGACCGTCAGTTGCATAAAAAATAATGTTAATAATTAAAAACAAGTGGTTCTAAAATGAAAAAAGTACTTTTTACCGTAATTTTGTCAGTGTGGGGTTTGTCCGGTTGTACGCAATCGATGGTGAATGAAAAGGACGCGACGATGAAAAAGGTCGCGCCATCGTGGATTGTGTCGACTCAAGATGAAGACAGTAATTATTTATACGCCAAAGGTCAGGCGCCTTTGGCCGAAGGTCAGGATCAAGCGGTTGAGCAGGCCAAAGTCAGTGCGAAGCAAAACCTGGCGGCTTTGGTGAAGGGTCGCATGGAAACCATGCCTTCTGCGAAGCAAATCGCCGTGAACGACGAAACGCCGTTTGAGAGCAAGTTGCGCCAAGCCATTCGCGCGGAAGTGAAAGATTACCAAGTCACGGTACCCGATGCGGATACCGTGTATGTCGACAAGGAAGCCGGTACCGTATTTGCCTTGGCTAAAATTCCAAAGGCCGCCATTGATGAAGCCATGATGGAGCGTTTGCAGGCCCTAGATACTCAATTGACGGATTATTTGCATGTGAGCAGTAAAGGATCCAAATTGAACCAGCTACTGTCGGTTTTGCCAGCCATGCCGACGATTGAAGCACGTGCGGGCTTGAAAGCGCATTTAGAAAATTTTAAAGGTGAGCCAATTTCCTTGCCGCACGACCAGCTGGCCGAATTGCTACAGAAGCGTATGAACACTTTGGTGGATCAAATCGTCATCAATCTGGATGCCAGTACTCAGGAAACGGCGGCTTTTGAAACCGCTTTCCGTAAAGCATTGGTATCGGAGGGCTTCAATATGACGGCGAGAAAGCCGGATTTGACCTTCAAATACTTCATCGAAGCGAACGAGTCGAAAGAAGAAACCTTGTACAAAGTTAGTCTGATCGGCGATTTAGAAATGATCAATGACCTGGGAGTCACCGTGGCGACAGTGAGCAACGAATATCAGGGTATGAATGAAATGAAACCGGAAGCGACCGGTGCGGCTTTGATGGCATTTGCCGACGACGCGACCGATACCATCGTCAAGACATCGGTAGACTATATGAATAAGGTCAATCAACTGAATTACAAACGTTAAGGGTGTGATGACATGAAAAAACTGTTGCTGGTGTTGCTGGTAGTCGTTTTTGCGGTTTTCGCCGTGATGTTCGATTGGTTCGGCGCACGTGACATGGCAACGAATGGTGTTGAGGTTGCAAAAAATGCAGTTTCCAGTCTTCAGGAGGCTGGTGATACCTTGTCGCATACAATTGAAAAGTTTGACAAACAAATAATGGAGAAGAATTAATGCCATCTTGGTGGAAAAATGGAAAAAAACTTTTATTGGTGGTTTTGTTAAGTATTTCCTATGCCTCTTATGGCGCCGTAAGTGGGTATGCAGGGCTTGATTTGTCTGTTTCGGATGATGCTGCTAAATTTGGAGTTTACTCCCTTAAGGAGACACCTAGTGACATCACGAATTTAGGTTTGGATTTGTTTTTTAATACTCAAAGCGATTATTTTGTAGATGTTTTTGGCAGTATTTCTAGAAAAGGACTGTTAGGAAATCGAAATTTAGAATTAGGGTTAAAAGGCAAGCTTTTTTATTTAGATCAAGATAGTAATAGCAAAATGGGATATGGCTTAATGCTTGGGGTCTTAGGGCGTTATTGGTTGCCGACCCCGATGCCTTCTGCTATTTATGCTGATTATCTCTATGCGCCAGAGGTTATTGTGTTTGGTGATGCAAAAAATGCTTATGATTGGACCATTCGAGGAGAGCTTCAGGTCACTCAAAATATTATGGCTTATCTAGGAGTAAGACAGCTTCAAGCAGAGTTTTCATCCACTTCACATGAATTTGATGGAAATGCCCATGTTGGAGTAAAAATTGCTTTTTAATTATTTTTAATACCTTATTTTGAAGGTACGTAGATGTACTTCTATTTTCACTTATTTAGTATTAAGTTTAGAGTAATTTTTATATGAAGTTACGGGTTCTCGGTTGTAATGGCGGAATTGCTCCTGGGCATGGTACCTCTGCTTTTTTAATTAATGACTCTCTGTTAATTGACTCGGGAACAGGAGTTGAAAGTTTAAGTCCATTAGAAATGTCTAAGGTGAAAAATGTCTTACTAACACATAGTCATTTGGATCATATTTCGCATTTACCATTTTTATTGAATAATATTATCAACTCCTTTGATGAACCTGTTCAGGTTTATGGAATTTTGCCAACCATTGAAGCATTAAAGGAGCATATTTTTAATGATATTATTTGGCCCAATTTTTTGAAGATCCCTACAGATGAAAGGCCTTGCGTTGTTTTAAATACTGTTGATTATAATGATGTTTTAGACCTTGACGGTTTTAAAGTTCGGTTGGTGCCTGTCCAACATTCTATTCCTTCCACGGGATTTATTGTTTCTTCAAAGAACACTTCAATAGGTTTTACAGGGGACTGCTATCAAAATGATATTTTTTGGTTAACGCTCAATGGGCTGGCACCAGTTAATATGCTAATTGTTGACAATCAATATGCTGAATCAGAAAAAAATATTAGTACTTTAGCCCAGCATTACTACCCGGCTTTATTAAGAAAAGACTTGTTAAAGTTGAATTATAAACCACCTCTTTTTTTAACCAATGTCCCTCCTGTCGATAATCATGCGATTGTTTATGAAATAGAAAATGAGCTTAACGATTGGAACCCAACCATACTAAAGACAAATGATTTTTTTGTATTAAAAGAAACGGAAGAAAGCTAAATTTTTGAAAAATATAATTAATGCTGGATTAGAAAAAGGCTATATTTTTATAATAATTACATCGCTTTTATTGGGCGGTATAGCTGTTGTTTTTTTACAAAATTATCAAGAAAGTCAACAGGTCAGTCAAGAAATCGCGTTGGAAGATGCTCGGAATTTTTCCATTTCTGTGGTTGAATTCCGAAACTATTATGCGAAAAAAATTCTACCGTCTCTGGTGAAACGCGGTGTGCCGATCATGCATGATTTCGAAAATCATCCGGACGGCGCCGCGCCTTTGCCGGCCACCTTTGCCAAGGATTTTGGGCGTTATTTATCCTCGGATGACGATGGTTATAAGGTCAAGCTTTACAGTAATCAGCCATTTTCCTGGAGCGAGCACCCCAAACATTTGGATGCATTTGAAGCCGATGCCATGGCCTATTTACGTCAGCACCCTGACCAATCGTATTGGAAGATTGTGCATCAGGATGGTCGTAAAGTGTTGCGTTATGCCCGCGCGGATGTCTTAAAAGCCAGCTGTGTTGAATGTCACAATACTTACCCAGGCACCCCGAAAACCGATTGGAAAGCCGGCGATGTGCGTGGAGTTTTGGAGGTACAGCGTCCGCTGAATTACGGGGTGGCCGATGAAAAGCACGCTTGGCGTTCTTTCCTGTTTATGGTCGGTTTGGCGCTGATTACCCTGTTCCTGCTGGCGGTGATGATGCGTCGTTTGAAACTGTCTTTGCGTGAGTCTCGTCAGCTGCTGGAAGAGCAATCCGCTGCCAACGAACAGCTGAATACCGAAGCCGGTCATCGGCGGCAGTTGACCGAAGAACTGGTCATGAGCCAGAACAAAACCCGTGCGGTCATGAATTCCGTGACGGATGTGATTATCGTCATTGATGCCAAGGGCATTGTCATTGAGGTCAATCGCGCGATTGAGAAGATGTTCGGCTATTCAGTGGATGAAATTCTGGGGCAGAATATCAGCATTTTGATGCCGAATCCATATCGTGATGCGCATGATGGCTATCTGGCCACTTATTTAAAAACACGCCAGAAAAACGTTATTGGGCGCACGCGTCGTGTAGAAGGGATGAAGAAATCCGGTAAATGTTTTCCGGTTGATCTTTCGGTCAGTGAGGTGCAACTGAACGATACCATTGTCTTCACCGGCGTGATTCGAGACATCACCGAGCAGGTTGCGATGGAAGAAACCATGGCGCAGGCACGGGATCAGGCTATCCAGTCCGCGCAACTGAAGTCGGAATTCCTGGCCAATATGAGTCACGAAATTCGAACCCCGATGAATGGGGTGATGGGGATGACGAGTTTGTTGCTGGATACCCCTTTGTCGAGGGAACAGCGTGCTTTAGCCGAAACCGTGTCGTCCAGTGCGTCCGACCTGCTGCAGATTATCAATGACATTCTTGATTTCTCGAAAATAGAAGCCGGTAAATTGAAAATTCATGCCGAACCGTGCCCGTTATTGCCGACTATTGAGGGCGCGATGAATGTGGTGGCGGATTTGGCCTTCGCCAAAGGGTTGCGGTTCGATTATTTCGTGGATCCGGATTTGCCGGAGCAACTGTTGCTGGACAATGTTCGGGTTCGGCAGATATTGGTGAACCTGTTGGGGAATGCGATTAAGTTTACCGAGTCCGGCTATGTGGTTTTGAGGGTCTATTCTAAAACCGAGAAAAATCGACGCGAAGTGGTCTTCGAAGTGGAAGACACCGGTATCGGGATTGCGGAAGAGGCACAAGCAAAGCTGTTCAATGCTTTTTCACAAGTGGATGGCTCGACCACGCGCCTGCATGGTGGAACCGGTTTGGGGCTGGCCATTTCTCAGCAATTGGTCAGCCTAATGGGCGGGCGTATCCGCTTGCGCAGCCGGATAGGGGACGGCTCGCACTTCTTTTTCTGTTTGCCGTTACAGCCGGTGAATGGCGAAGCCTGTCTGGAGAGGTTCAGCCATCCGATGAAAGGCATTTTCTTTTCCGAAGCCGACCGGGTGACGGATTTGATTGTGCAGCAGATGGCCGACTTGAATTTTTCGCTGGCAGCGTTTAATGATTTTGATGCCTTTTATGGGGCCGTCCAACAAGCGGATTTCGAAACCCTAATTGGTGTGGACTTATCGACTCTGGAAAGCGCTTTTACCGAGCCGGAAGAGCGATTGAAAAAAATGCAGCGCTTGCTGGATACCGGGCGCCGGATTATATGGAATGTCACTCGCCAACAGCGCCAGAACTCAGCGTACCACCCGTATCTGGAAAATGACCAGGCTTATTGTTTGATGAAGCCGGTGAAGATTTCGTTTTTGCATCGTAATGCTCATCTGATTGAATCGGGTGAGCTGGATAAGGTGGAAAGAGAAATTTATCACGCCATTGAACCTTTGGAAGACAGTGACGAACCGGCCAAGGTGGGTGCAACCGACGAACATCGTATTTTATTGGTGGAAGATAACGCCGTGAATCAGAAGCTGGCGTTGGCTTTGTTGGCAAAAATGGGCTATGAAGCCGATTTGGCCGCCAATGGGCAAGAGGCACTGGACAGATTGCAGTCGGCTTCTTATGATTTAATCTTAATGGATTGTCAGATGCCGATTAAAGACGGTTATCAAGCCACTCAAGAAATCCGTCAGCTTGAAGAGGCCTCCGGGCAGCATATCCCAATTATCGCCATGACGGCGAATGCGATGAAAGGCGATGACGAAAAATGTTACGCCGTCGGCATGGACGATTATATGACCAAGCCGATTAATCCGAAGCAATTGGCGGAAAAAGTAGCGTTTTATTTACAGCAACAGGACACATCGCAGACTTAAACGATAAACCAGTAGGTAGAAGGAACATGGAATCACACGACGCAACACAAAAGAAAATCGGACTCTTGATTATTGGGGACGAGGTGTTGTCTGGTAAGCGTCAGGACAAACACTTGGTGCAAGCCAACAGCTTGTTGCGTCCGAGAGGCCTGGCCATTTCCTGGGTGCGGATTCTGGGGGACGAACCGCGATTTCTCACCGAAACGCTAAAAGAAACCTTTGCCAGTGGCGATATCGTGTTCTCGTTCGGTGGGATCGGTGCCACACCGGACGATCGGACCCGTCAGTCGGCGGCGAAAGCGCTGAATGTACCGATTGAGCGCCACCCTGAAGCCGTGAAAGAAATTGAAGCCCAGTTCGGTGAAGAAGCCTATCCACAGCGCATTCACATGGGCGAATACCCGCAAGGCGCGCGCATTATTCCAAACGCTTATAATCGTGTGCCCGGTTTTTCTGTTGGCGACCATCATTTTATGCCCGGCTTTCCGATGATGGCGAAACCCATGATGGAATGGGTGTTGAACACCTATTATGCGGAGATGACCTTCGAACCGACAGTCGAAAAAACCATTCGTTTGAAGGATGGTCAAGAGTCGGAATGGATTACCTTTATGGAAGATTTCGAAGCGCGCTTTCCGAATTTGCGCCTGTTCAGTCTGCCGAGCATTTCGTCCAGCGGGGAGCGCACCATAGAGCTCGGCGTGGAAGGCTTTGAAGTGCAAGCCGAAGCCGGGTTGCAGGTTTTAATTGCCGAAGCGGAAAAGCGTCAAGCGACGTTTGAAGTCCTTTGAAGTCGCGTGTGACGGATGTGCTGGTGGTGGGCGCCGGCGCGGCCGGTTTAATGTGCGCGGCCACGGCCGGTTATCGTGGCCGTCAGGTTGAGGTGTTGGACCATGCACCGAAAGCGGCTGCCAAAATTCGTATTTCCGGCGGCGGAAAATGCAACTTTACCAATCTGACCGTTCGTCCGGACCATTATCTGTGCGGGAATTCGCATTTCGTTAAAAGCGCTCTGGCGCGTTATCAACCGCAGGATTTCATCGACTTGGTCGACCGTCACGGCTTGGCGTATGAAACGCGCGAGTTGGGCAAACTCTTCTGTCAAAATCGCGCAGGCGACTTAATTCAAATTTTGCGAACCGAGTGTGATTGGGCCGGTGTTGAGTTTCACTTGAATACGCGAGTTGAACGCGTTGAAGCCTTGGATGAGTCGCATCAGCCATTGCGATTTCGTGTCGTCACGAACCATGAAGTCATCGAGTGTGAATCGCTGGTGGTGGCGACGGGCGGTTTGTCGTTTCCGAAGTTAAAAGCCAGCGGGTTCGGTTATCATTTGGCGGAACAATTCGGGTTGGCGGTGACCGAAAAACGTCCAGGCCTGGTGCCTTTGGTGTTTGACGGCAAGCTGCGCGATTTTTGCGCCGCCATGGCCGGAGTATCGCTGGATGTGACCATCCGCAACCAAGACGACACACAATCCTTCTCGGAGGCCTTATTGTTTACCCATCAAGGCATCAGCGGTCCGGGTGTTTTGCAGATTTCCAATTACTGGCGGCCGGGCGAGGCGATCCGGGTGAACCTGTTGCCCGGTACGGATGTCGCCGAGGCCTTGTTGCAATTGAAACGTGACAATGCGGGGCTGAAAAAATGGTTAAACGGTTTCTGGCCTAAGAAATTCACCCAGGCCTGGTTGGAAAAATACCCTTTGCCCGAACCGCTGGCGGAACTGCCTGATGAACGCCTGCGGGAGTATGCCGAACAGCTCACCGCTTGGACGCTTTACCCGTCGGACACCGCCGGTTACGATAAGGCGGAAGTCACATTAGGCGGCATCGACACGGATGCGATTTCCTCGAAAACGCTGGAAGTCAAAACCACGCCAGGGCTGTATTTTATCGGTGAGGTGTTGGACGTGACCGGTCAATTAGGCGGGTACAATTTCCAGTGGGCTTGGGCGTCCGGCTTCGCCGCCGGGCAATCGGTTTGACCAAGAAAATGGCTCAATGCCGTATAATAGTGTTATTCAAAAATTCAAACGAGAGCGAACAACCGTTTTATGAACCTACTCAATCTACCCGAAGACACGCGTGCGCCTTTTTCCAAAACCGTTCAGACGTTGATTCAAAAGCACAAAATTGACCCGAACGAAATTTTTATGAATGTGTTGGAAAGTGAAGAAGCACCGGAAATGAATTATTGGATGATGAAAGTCTTGATTCAAGAGCATTTCGTGTCGCCGCAACAAGAAGTGGCTAAGGATGCTGAGGGCGAGGCGGTGAAGCCGTTGCAAGCGGCGTGTTTGCTGAACAATGTCGGTGCGCTGGCCGCGTTGTTGGAAGCCAATGCCTTTCAGGGCGGTGTGACGGATCGTGAATTTCAATTGGCGGCGCGCATTGCCTCCCGTCAGGAAGATCAAGGCGCGCTGGGCGTGATTATGAAATACGCGCAGGAGGTCGGTCACTTGGAAACCTTTATGCGTGAATTGCAGAATGCGCCCATTCAGTAAACCAGTCAATTACGTTTACTCTTTGCTTCGGGGTTCAGAAGTTTTATAGTTATTGGTAACTCCCTAATTGACTATTTAATTTAACTTAAGGTGATGCACAATGACGTTACGTTTACCCTTCCTGTTTATTTCCGCCACTTTGATCGCCACCGGTGCGCAGGCGTTTGAAGACATTCCCCATCAACAAAACAACGCTTATGTCTGGGATTCTTACGGTAATATCGTCCGTGACCGAGACGGTAATTGCGTGAGAACCATTCACTGGAAAGAAGACACCGTTCCTTGCGGTGGTAAACCAAAAGCCACAGTGGAAGCGGATGCTCCGGTTCCTAAAAAAGCCGAACCGGTTGCGGAGTCCGCTAAAGCCGCCGAAGAACCGGTTGTTGAAGAAGTCGTAGCGGCCGTTGCCGTGGTGGAAGTGGCCAAGCCGGCTGACTTTAGCGGCTTTTTCAAAACCGACAGCTTTGAACTGACCGACGACGCTAAGTCTAAGCTGGATGATTACGCCGAGTATCTTCAGGCCAATCCGGATACGACCTTGCAAATTCGCGGCTTTACCGACAGCCATGGTTCCGCGGCCTATAACCAGAAGCTATCGCAAAAACGTGCGGATGCCGTTAAAAACTATCTGGAAAGCAAAGATGTGGATGCCAAGCGGATGGAAGCGATCGGTGAAGGTGAGAAATATCCGGTAGCGGATAACGCCACAGCCGACGGGCGTGCTAAAAACCGCCGCGTGGAGCTGACGGTCACTGAATAATAATAAAATGACCTTCCTTTTTAAGCGGCGCAAGCCGCTTTTTTTGTGTCTATATAATAGTTTATTGCTATTATGTTGGTTAAAACAATTAATTTTACTTAATTATTGAAGCTGCCTACAATAAAAACCGTATTCAAAAGGAATTCATTTTTTAAGCTGTTGTAGTGCGATAAGATAAGAACTGCAATCACTAAACCAAGGAGAAAAAGATGTCTCAAGCTATGGAAAATCGTGAAGGAAAGACGGTCCCAAGTGTGGTCTGGCCAACGCGTCAGAATAACGAATGGGTAAACATTAACAGTGATGATATTTTCAAAGGTCGTACGGTTGTCGTCTTCTCGCTTCCGGGTGCCTTTACCCCAACATGTTCTTCAACCCACTTGCCTCGCTACAACGAGCTTGCACCAGTATTCTTCGAAAATGGTGTCGACGAAATCGTTTGTCTGTCCGTTAACGATACCTTCGTTATGAACGAATGGGCGAAGGACCAGGAGTCTAACAATGTGACCTTGATTCCGGACGGGAACGGCGAGTTCACCGAAGGCATGGGCATGTTGGTCGATAAAAACGACCTTGGTTTCGGCAAGCGTTCATGGCGTTATTCCATGTTGGTGAAAGACGGTGTCGTTGAGAAAATGTTCATCGAACCGAATGTACCGGGCGACCCATTTGAAGTCTCCGATGCCGATACCATGCTGAACTACATCAACCCGAATGCACAAGCGGCGAAAGTGGCGACCATTTTCACCAAGCCGGGCTGTCCTTTCTGTGCCAAAGCGAAAGCGGCCATGGAAGATGCGGGTATCGAGTATGAAGAAATCGGTATTTCCAATCATGGTGTCACGTCGCGTACGCTTCGTGCGGTGGCGAATGCGGATACGGTTCCGCAAATCTTCATCGAAGGTGAATACGTCGGTGGTTCCGACGATCTTGAAACCTATTTGGCCAAATAAACCAAACAGGCAGATGGATGCAAAAAACCACCAGGCCTGGTGGTTTTTTGCCTTTTAAGGCCCGGAAAGCCTTATAACAGAATTATAAGAATGCCTATTTATGGATTCGAATAGATAGACATTTTTTTCAGGAAGAGGAAAACGCAAGATGCAATATGATTACGATTTGATCGCCATCGGTGCCGGCAGCGGCGGCTTGTCCGTCGTGGAGCGCGCCGTCGAGTACGGTAAAAAATGTGCCGTGGTGGAAGCCAAAAAAATGGGCGGAACCTGTGTGAACATCGGATGTGTGCCTAAGAAAGTGATGTGGTTTGGTGCTCATATTGCAGAAGCGCTCCGTGATGCGCCGGATTTCGGGTTCCACGTGGAACGCAAAGGGTTCGACTGGGCGGAATTGGTGAAACGTCGTGAAAACTACATTTCCAATATCACCACCTGGTACGGCGGTTACATGAAGGATTTGGGCATTGACGTCCTGGAAGGCTGGGGCAGCTTTGTCGATGCGCACACCGTGTCGGTGGACGGAAAACTTGTTACGGCCGAAACCATCGTGATTGCGCCGGGCGGTACGCCGCTGATTCCGAATGAAACCGAAAACGCCGAATTGGGCATTACGTCGGACGGCTTTTTTGCCCTACAGGAGCAGCCGAAAAAAGTGGCGGTCATCGGCAGCGGTTACATCGCCGTGGAAATTGCCGGGGTCTTGCAAGCGTTGGGCACCGACACCACCTTAATCAGCCGTAAGGATTTGGTGTTGCGCGGTTTCGATGACATGGTGCGCGAAACCTTGACCGATGCCATGATCGAAAGCGGTATTCATAAGGAATACCACTTCAAGGTCAAGAAGTTGATCAAAGCCGACGACGGGACCTTGATTATCGAATCGGAAGATGGCCAGCACTTGGAAGGCTTTGACGAAGTCATCTGGGCCGTCGGGCGTCAAACCTTGACCGAACCGTTGGCATTGGACAAGGTAGGTTTGGAAGTCAATGGGCGTGGCTTTATCGACGTCAACGATTATCACCAAACCAATGTGCCGAATATCTACGCCATCGGTGATGTGACCGGTCAGGCGCAGTTGACGCCGGTCGCCATCCGCGCCGGACGTTATCTGGCGGAACGGTTGTACAACAATCAACCGGAATTGAAAATGGATTTGTCCAAAGTCCCGACGGTGGTGTTTTCGCATCCGCCGGTCGGAACGATTGGGCTGGCCGAACATGATGCACGCCGTGAATACGGTCACGACAATGTTGAGGTCTATTCATCGGTGTTTACACCGATGCGTTATGCCTTTACCGGTCATCAGATCAAAACCGCCTTGAAGTTGGTTTGTGTCGGTGAAGAGCAGAAAGTGGTCGGCATTCACATCGTCGGTGACGGCGCGGATGAAATGCTGCAAGGATTCGCGGTGGCCGTGCAAATGGGCGCGACCAAAGCGGATTTGGATGCGACCATCGCCATTCACCCGAGTTCCTCGGAAGAGTTGGTGACCATGCGTCCAATGATTTTGAAGTAGTTTCCCCTTAAGTTACGTTTTGGGCATGCCTTAGAGCATGCCTTTTTTCTGCCCGCCTTTCCGGTTCGTTTCCTGAGCCTTGAAATCGCTATTGCGTCTGCCTGCCGGTTTCCGGTAAGCTAAAACGATTCTGTCTATTCTTTGAGGCCTGTTATGTCGACGTCTTCATCCACCTGGGAAACCCAGTGCCCGGTCATCCAGCACACCACCCATCCGCATGACTTCGGTCAGGGGCAATTGCAGCGGGCCGAAAAACGTGCTTGGAGCGTCGCCTTTTTGACCTTGGTGGTGATGGTGGCGGAAGTCGTGGCGGGTTTGCTGACCGGGTCCATGGCGCTGTTGGCGGACGGCATTCACATGGGTGGGCACGCCATTGCATTGGGTTTGGCCGCCGGGGCCTATTTTTTGGCGCGGCGCTATGCGCAAGACCGGCGATTGAGTTTCGGCAGCGGCAAAATCAAAGACTTGGCGGCTTACACCAGTGCACTGCTGTTGGGGGTATCGTCGATTTGGCTGGTGGTGGAATCGGTGCATCGACTGTTGGCTCCAGAACCGCTTTATGCGTTTGAAGCCATGGTGGTTGCGATTATCGGTTTAGTGGTCAATGTGGCATCGATTTTCATGCTGTCCGGCGCGCATGAGCATCATCACGACCACGGTCATGAACACCACCATCACCATGAAACCGATAATAATATCAAAGCGGCATTATTTCATGTCATGGCCGATGCGGTCACTTCGGTGGCCGCCATCGCCGGTTTAGCGGCGGCTTGGTTGTGGGGTTGGCAGTGGTTGGATCCGGCCATTGCGTTGTTGGCGGCGGTGTTGATTGTGCGTTGGTCGTGGGGCTTGCTGAAAAACACCGGCGCGATTTTATTGGACGCCGAAGCGCCGGCGGAATTACGGGAGCGTATCCGTCAGCGCCTGGAATCCCTGCCGGAAACCAAAGTGCTGGATCTGCACCTGTGGTCGGTCGGCCAGGGAGCCTGGACACTGGTGGCGTCGGTGGTCAGCCATCAGGATGCTTCCCCCAACCAATACAAAGCGGCTTTGGCGGATATGGACGGTTTGCATCATCCGATTATCGAAGTGCATCTATGTCATTGCTGTGAAGAAAGCCAGGCCTGACGGTGTCGCACTTGAGTGCGCTTATGACGGCGGAGGTGCGTCCGGTGAAATGCGTCGCAGGGTGCCGAGATTGGTCACCGCCGTATCCGGCCCGGTGAGGGTGTAGTGCATGGTCATGCCTTTGGCCATGCCTTCCAGGTAAGTGACGAGCACGGTTTTGTCGCGGACTTCATAACGCACCTTTTCCACGATGCCGTTGGCTTCGGTTTCACTGTCCCGAAAGGTGATGACCATGTCGGCATGGCCGGTCAGTTGCCAGGTGCCCGCCAAGGGGCCGGGGTTGGAGTGAGACGTGCAGGCGATGAGGCTAAAGACGAATAAGCTCAGGATCAAACCGATGAAAGTCGTACGCATGGGAAAGCCTCCATAAACGGTTGCGGTCATACTAATACACCGGCACCAACGAATAACCTTGCGCTTGCCAGCCCATTACCGATAGAAACCCGGAGCGCACTGGCACGATGCCCGGGAGCAAGGTATCGTTGTCCACATTGAAATAGGCCGTTGCGGTCGAGCAAGCTTCCATCTTCACGCCGATGTCTTTCAAACGGGCAATCTGATCGGCAATGCCTTTCAAAGTATCGCCGTATTCCATTTCAATGTTGTCGGCCGGTTCAGTGGTAATGAACTGCACCGCCGATGAAATAAAGATAATCCGAAGGTGCGGTTTCACCTTCTCTTTTAGCAGATTGTTGTAATTGGATTCAATCCCCTTTAAGTAAGATAGCATGACACTTGGATTGGCCTTGCGCACATCGTACAGGGTGTAAATCTCGGAAATTCCTTTCAGAGCGGCTTGATTGTTGAGGTTAGCGTCTCCGGCCTGGGCCGACAGTGAATGAAAACTCAACAAACTCAATACTGAACCGATCAACAATGTTTTAAGGGTTTGGATAGGGGAGGACATGATTTTTCTCCTATGAGGTAGGTTATTAACACCGTTTTATTGTAGGCAGGGCCGGCTGGTCATAATGCGAAAGAATCGTGCAATCAGTGTTTGCTAATTCGACTTTCGGCCAGGCCTGGTCAAAATTGTAAATCGGCGATGCTGTCGAGAATGTGGGCGTTTTCGGGTAAGAGAGCTTCATCACTCGGCTTGTACTTTCCGGTGCGCACCAGGCTGGCTTGCAGCCCAGCGTCAATCGCGCCTTGCACGTCGCCGATGACATCGTCGCCGATCATCAGGCATTCTTCCGGCTGAAACCCGGTGGAGGCCACCACCTGTTCGAAAAACGCCCGGTCCGGTTTGCCCATAATAATGGCTTCCACGCCGCTGGCCCATTCCAACGCATGAATGAACACGCCGGCATCGAGTTTAAAGCCTTCGGCATCCTTGTAATATTTGTTCTTGCCGATGCCGATTAACGGAAAACCGGCTTCCACCAAATTGAAAGCTTGGTTGAGGGTGTGATAATTCAGCCCGTCTTGCGCATCGCCCAACAGTACGCAATTGGGGTCGGTTTGGTCGATGTCGGTGAATTCGGTTTTCAGATTCGGGTGAATCAGGCAATAAGGTCGCAGTTGCTGCTGTTGAATGTACGCTTTGGCGGCTCTCGGTGCGGTGAACAATTCCGATGGCGAAAAGTCGAACCCGAGGGTGTGCAGTTGTTGCAGAATCATGTCCGATGATTGGCTGGCGGTATTGGTGACGAAACGCAGAGTGTAACCTTGTTTGCGCGCGCGGCGAATGGCGTCAACGGCGCCCGGAATGGCTTGAGTACCGATGTACAGCACGCCGCTGAGGTCGAACAGAATGGCTTTGAGTGCGGGCGAAAATCGAGCGGTCATAGACACCTCCGGTTGGATGGTTTCTCCAAGTTTTTATGGTACCAAAGTGTCCACTATAAAAAAGTTTTTTACTGCTATTTCAAAGCATTGTCATGATTTTTTCTTGAAAAAAATGTCATTTTCATTAACCTGTTAAAATTGTTTCGATTCTTTTTTCATACGATTGTTTACGTAAATTAAGGCATTTCTCAAAGACGAGAGCACCGATAAAGGTATCCATTGGTTGATAAGCCGTTTTGGCTTTCATAGGAGGCAAGCATGCGTCACTCGACTGTCTTGGCCGACAAGGAAGTTCGTGCTGGTACTTTGGTTTCCGGCCGCTTAGGAAAAGCGGCGGATTTTCTCGAATCTCAACTGGCGAAAGCCGGTCTCACTGTGAACGGTTCCAACCCTTGGGACCCGCAAATCCATAATGCCCAAACCTACTGGCGGGTGTTGCGCGACGGGACGCTCGGTGCCGGGGAAAGCTACATGGATCACTGGTGGGACTGTGAGCAACTGGACGAAATGATTACCCGCGCCATGACCGCCAAGCTGGACGAATCCTTGACCGGGCGCTGGGTGTTTATCAAGCATTGGTTGATGGCGCGTTTGACGAATATGCAATCGGAAAAGCGCGCCTATCAAGTCGGTGAGCAACATTATGATGTCGGCAATGACCTCTACGAAGCCATGCTGGACCCGACCATGGCCTATTCCTGCGGTTATTGGAAAAATGCCGACAGCCTGCACCAAGCCCAAGAAGCCAAGTTGGATTTAATTTGCCAGAAATTGGAGCTGCAACCCAATGAAACGGTGCTCGACATCGGGTGCGGCTGGGGCAGTTTCGCCGAATTGGCGGCGCGCAAATACGGGGTGCATGTCACCGGTTTGACCATTTCGCGTGAGCAGCAACAGCTGGCCGAACAACGCTGCAAAGACTTGCCAGTGCAAATCGAACTCAAAGATTACCGTAAAATGGAAGGCACGTTCGACAAGCTGGTGTCCATCGGCATGTTCGAGCACGTCGGGCAGAAGAATTACGATACTTACATGCGTACCGCTTACGACCTGATGAAAGAGGACGGGATTTTCGTACTGCACACCATCGGTAGCGATAAGTCGTTTTACGTCACCAATCCGTGGATTCACAAATACATTTTCCCGAACGGTTCTATTCCGTCGTTGGCGCAAATCAATCAGGCGGCGGAACCCTATTTTGTGGTGGAAGATGTCCACAATTTCGGGCCGGATTACGACCGCACCTTGATGGCGTGGCAACGCAATTTCGACCAGGCCTGGCCGGATTTGCAAGACCGTTACGACAGCCGTTTTTATCGGATGTGGAATTATTACCTGAAAATTTCCGCCGGGGCTTTCCGAAGCCGCTCCTTACAACTCTATCAAGTGGTGCTGCGAAAACGTCTGACGCCGTTGGACCCGTACCACAGCAAACGTTGAAGCCCAATCAGTCTGAAATAGTGCGGGTGGCGCGGATGTCGATTGGTTCCCGGCGCTGTATCGAGCGCTTGTCGTGATAATGGAAACGCAGGGCCTCCGACTGACTCAACCAATCGGTTAGATGCTGCTTGGCATTGCCGACGGCCTCGTCCAACGTTCGTTCTTGGGCCAGCCCGGTGGCGATGGCGGATGAAAACACGCAGCCGGTACCGTGGGTGTGGGTGGTGGACACCCGTGGGCTGGAAAAGCGTTTCGATTCGGCGTTAAGTTCGCGGGTTGGCTGAATCAAAATGTCGGTCGCCGTGTCGGCGTCGCCACTGTGGCCGCCTTTGAGGACGGCCGCTTCAACGCCCATCTCATACAGTGCCTTTTCGATTTCAACCAGATCATTTACCGGCGTTTTTGGAGGTCGATTCAGCAGGTAGTTCAACTCCGGTAAATTGGGGGTGATGACATCGGCCAGTGGAAACAGTTTTTCCACCAAGGTACTGACGGCGTCGGCGGCCAACAACGGGTGCCCGCTGGAGCTGACCAGCACCGTATCCAGCACCACGGCACTGGTTGGGTGACGTTGCAACGTCGTGGCGACCACGTCAATCAATTCCGCATTGGCGAGCACGCCGATTTTGATGGCGTCAATTTGCACATCCTCGAACAAGGACTGCAATTGGTGGTGTAACGTTTCCGCCGATAAGGCTTCCACCTGTTGTACGCCCTGAGAGTTTTGCGCCGTCACCGCGGTAAGGGCACTGAAACCGTAACCGCCCAAAGCGTGGATGGTTTTCAAATCGGCTTGAATGCCGGCGCCGCCGTAAGGGTCGGAACCGGCGATGGTCAGAACGGTTGCTGTGGTGGGGCGCATAAAGGATTTTTCCTCATCGAAAGGGTTTCTCGTCATTGGGCGTTTTTGACCAGGCCTGGTAGTTTTCGGCAAACCGGGTTTGCAGGGTGTGGAGGTGCTCGGCGCCGTCGGCTTGATGCAATTGTAACCCTTGAATCATCGCCACGCCATTGGCACCGGCTCGCACCACGGCGCCCAGTTGTTCCAATCCAATGCCGCCGATGGCGACCACCGGCATTGGCAGCGAACGGCTCCAATGGCTTAGGTTGTCGAGTCCGACCGCCGGGTAGTCGAGTTGTTTGCTTTGGGTGCCGAAAATCGGGCCGATGGCGAGATACGACGGTTGCAAGGGCAAGGCGTTTTCGATTTCCGACGGATTATGGGTGCTCACGCCAAGCCGTAAACCGGCTTGAAACAGGGCTTGGGCATCGGCGGTGTGCAAATCTTCCTGGCCGAGATGCACGCCGTAAGCGCCGAGTTCGATGGCGATTTGCCAGTAATCGTTAATGAACAGACGGGCCTTGTGGGTTTTCGCCAAGCGCACGGTGGCGGCGAGTTCTTGGCGCAACGCCTCGCCCTGTAAATCCTTAATGCGGATTTGCAGGGTAGTGATACCGTTTTGGAACAACAAAGCGGCGTCTTCGGCGCGATTGACCAAAGGGTAAAGCCCCAGAGGTTGTTCGGGCGTTTGGCAAGAAGGAAACTGCATTTTGACCAGGCCTGCTTTCACTTAGAACGAGACTAGGTCGGAGAGTTTTCTTGATGCCAGAAAGGCGTGCCGACCACCGGAGTGGACGGTGCGGCCAAATTGCGTTCCGGCATGGTGCCGGCTTGGCGGCCGTAAAAACCGGCTTCCACCGCCGCTTTAAACGCGCGGGCCATCTTTTCCGGTTGCGGCGACAGCGCCACGGCGGAATTCAGCAAAACGCCGTCGTAACCCATTTCCAGCGCCTGAACCGCATGGGACGGTTTGCCGATACCGGCATCCACAATCAGGTTCAACTCCGGAAAGCGTTCCCGCAGTATGCCCAGGTTGTAAGGGTTCATCAGCCCTTTGCCCGAGCCGATGGGCGAGCCCCACGGCATGAGAATTCGGCAGCCGACATCGACCAGTTTTTGCGCCAGCACCAAATCGTCGGTGGTGTAAGGGAAGACCTCAAAACCGTCCTTGACCAGCGTTTCCGCCGCTTTGACCAGTTCGAAAGGGTCGGGTTGCAGTGTGTATTGGTCGCCGATGACTTCCAGTTTCACCCAGTGGGTCTGAAAGACTTCGCGTGCCATTTGCGCGGTGGTAATCGCTTCTTTGGCGGAATGACAACCGGCGGTATTCGGCAGAACCTTGACGTTCAGGTCTTGAATTCGCTGCCAGAAATCCTGACCGGCCGCATCGCCCGCCGCCTGACGGCGCAGCGAGACCGTGACGATTTCAGAACCGGAAGCGTGCACGGAGGCTTGCATCGCCTGAGGTGACGAATACAGGGCCGAACCGATCAGCAAGCGGCTGTTCAGGGTTTCGCCGCCGATGTGCCAAGTCATCTCGTTTTGAGTGGAAGGGGTGTCTATTGAACTTGTTTGTGCCGGCATATCAACCTCCTTGCATCGGCGCGACGATTTCAATGCGGTCGCCGTCTTGTAAAGCCGTTTCCCGGTATTGACCTCGGGGAACGAAGGTTTCGTTGACCGCCACGGCAAACTGGTTCGGTTGGTAGCCGAGTTGTTCCAGTAACGCTTGCAAATTCGGCAAAGTGTCGAAAGCCTGCGGTTGATCGTTAATCAAAAGTGTCATAGTCGTTTCCTATTCTGTGCGTTTTGGCCGTCGATATCATTAAGCCGTATCGGCGGTGGCAAAACCGCTTTCCATCAATGCCTGTTCCACCACCGCGGGCGTCAGGAGATAACCGTGACGATACAGGCCGTTGATTCGAGTGACTTGTGGCTCATGACGAATCGACGGTAGGTTATCGTCCAATGCCGGGCGGCAGTTGGTCAGGCTGTTGACGATGCGTGCTTCGCCGAAACCGGGGTGCAAACTGTAGGCCGCCGACAGCAGTTCTAAACTGGAACGTACCGACATGGGGCTCATGTCCTCGCTTTCGATTTCGGTGGCGCCGATGACGTAACGGTGCGGCGTATCGGCGGACGGGCGCGGTACGATGTAAATGCGGTAACGCGGGTGCATCAAACGCACCGGTCGGGTCAGTTTGACATCGGGGGCGTCCAACCAGAAGACTTCGCCGCGTACGCCGCGCAAGTCGGTGACCTCTTTTTTGGCACCGAGCCCTCGGGTGTCGAAGGCCCAATCGAATGTGAAGGGATTCGAACCGACGTGAATGCATCCGTCTTTCAGGTCAGTGACTTCGGCGCGGGTGTGCCAAATGACCTCCGGGTGTTCGCGCAGATAGCTTCGGCTTCGATCCATAAAGCGTTGGGCATTGACCTGGCCTTCGCTCGGCAGGAAAAAGCCACGCGCATGATGGCTTAAATCCGGTTCCAGTTGCTGAAGGGCATTTGGGGCCAGCGCTTGAATCGATTCGGCCGCATCGGGCGATTTGGCTTTGGCGCGTAGTTGCGCCATAAACCGTTCCAATTCCGCCATGTCCGCCGGGTGAGCGGTGATGACACTACCGGCTTGTTGCAGGGCGTCGGGAATGCCGAGTTGCTCCAGCAGGCCTGGCCAAATTTGGATGGAACGCTGTCCGAGATCGAAAATATCCGATTCGGCGGTTTCCAGTTCCGCAAATGGCGCCAACATGCCGGCGGCCACTCGTGCGGCGGCGTTTTCCGATTCATCGGAATCCTTTTCGAACAAGGTCACATGATGCCCTTGCGCCAACAGTTTCAGCGCCAGCACCCGGCCGACGAGGCCGGCCCCGGCGATGCCGAGGTGTTGCTTGGTGACGTGTTTCATGACGACCTCTGCTTAGCTGGACAAAGTGATGTCTTCGACATTCACATAGACTTCGCTGCCGTTGTCCTTGAAGGTCTGCGACATTTCCGCCATGCCTTGTTCCACCGCTTTTTGGTGAGACAGGCCTTGTTGTTCGGCGTAGTCTCGCACTTCCTGCGAGATTTTCATCGAGCAGAACTTCGGCCCGCACATGGAGCAGAAATGCGCCACTTTGGCGGAATCGCGCGGCAGGGTTTCGTCGTGAAAGGCGCGTGCCTTTTCCGGGTCGAGTCCGAGGTTGAACTGGTCTTCCCAGCGGAATTCGAATCGGGCTTTGGAAAGGGCATCATCACGTGCACGCGCTCCGGGGTGCCCCTTGGCGACGTCGGCGGCGTGGGCGGCCAGTTTGTACGTGATGAGGCCTTCCTTGACGTCGTCGCGATTTGGCAAGCCCAGATGCTCTTTCGGGGTGACGTAACACAGCATGGCGGTGCCGAACCAGCCGATCATGGCCGCGCCGATGCCGGACGTGATGTGGTCGTAACCCGGTGCAATGTCGGTGGTCAAAGGCCCCAGCGTGTAGAAAGGCGCTTCGTGGCAATATTCCAATTGCTTGTCCATGTTTTCCTTGATCATGTGCATCGGTACGTGGCCCGGGCCTTCGATAATGACCTGGACATCATGCTTCCAGGCAATTTTCGTCAGTTCCCCGAGGGTTTCGAGTTCCGCCAGTTGCGCTTCATCGTTGGCATCCGCCAGCGAGCCAGGGCGCAAGCCGTCACCCAGTGAGAAGGAAACGTCGTACTGCTTCATGATTTCGCAGATGTCTTCGAAATGGGTGTAAAGGAAGCTTTCCTGATGGTGTGCGATACACCATTTCGCCATAATCGAGCCGCCGCGGGAAACGATGCCGGTGACGCGTTTGGTGGTCATCGGTACGTAACGCAGCAAGACACCGGCGTGGATAGTGAAGTAGTCCACACCTTGCTCGGCCTGTTCGATGAGGGTGTCGCGGAAAATTTCCCAGGTCAGGTCTTCGGCGACACCGTTGACCTTTTCCAGTGCCTGATAAATCGGTACCGTGCCGATGGGCACCGGTGAGTTACGCAGAATCCAGTCGCGGGTGGTGTGGATGTTTTTGCCGGTGGACAAGTCCATGACGGTGTCGGCGCCCCAGCGGGTGGACCAGACCATTTTTTCGACTTCTTCGGCAATCGACGAGGTGGTGGCGGAGTTGCCGATATTAGCGTTGACCTTGACCAGAAAGTTGCGGCCGATAATCATCGGTTCGGATTCCGGGTGGTTGATGTTGCACGGAATGACGGCGCGTCCGGCGGCGACTTCGTCGCGGACGAATTCCGGTGTGATGTCTTCCGGCAAATTGGCGCCGAAATGTTCGCCTTTCAAGCGGTGTTCGCGCTCGGCGTCGTTGAGGTAACGACGGGTGAGTTCACGGCGTTGATTTTCGCGGATGGCGATGAATTCCATTTCCGGTGTGATAATGCCTTGGCGGGCATAATGCAGTTGGGTGACGTTTTGCCCGGTCTTGGCGCGCAACGGTTGGCGCATTAGGCTGGAAGCGCCGGCAATGGCGGTTTCCATTTGGCTGCGGTTGCTGTAACCGTTGTCCTTCGGGTCGATGATGCGGCCGTCATAGGCTTCGGTGTCCTGACGGGCGTCAATCCAAGGTTTGCGGATGGCGGGAATGCCTTGGGCGACGTCAATCTCGATGGTCGGGTCGGTATAAGGGCCGGAGGTATCGTACACGGTGACGGTTTCACCGTTGGTGAGTTGGATGGCTCGCATCGGCACACGGATGTCCGGGTGGATGTCGCCGGGAATATAGGTTTTTTGGGAGGCCGGTAACGGCTCTCGGGTCAGAATGTCATTGGACGCCGGTAGGGCGTGTTTAAATGCAGTCATGTTTTCCTCGCTTTTGTTGCGTTCAAAGGGGGAAAAACACAGCGTAATCAGGCGTGAAACCGTCACAGCAAAAGCCGTTTCAGCAGACACGATTCAACAAGATGTTTTGCTCGGAGTGAGGTCGGAAGCCGGAATCGGCCGGTCGGACAATTGCTTTGGCGACACGGGGACGATTCGGACAGTCCGACGCAGGCTCCAAAGCAATCAAAGGGCGCACGTCCGCCAAGGCGGTCGTTCCCAAAGAAATCTTCTCTTCCCTACGCTGGCTTTAACCAGATCAAGTTCAACGGGCCCGACAGCCGGGAGGGGCGATTTGCCCTTTCCACTCAGTCGTCTCAGCACTTAGGTGTGCACCCCGAGAGATTAAGCGCCATTGTATCAGAAGCGCGTGCAAATGCGAGTGAAATTAAAAACTCCATCTTAATCATAAGGTTAAGCTTTATTGCACAAAGTTGAGGGGTATGGATAATGGAGACAGGTTCGACATGAATTCATCATAAAAAAGTATAAGGAAAGAACGTGGATACGATTATTGCGACCTCGCTGCATACAGTGGCAGCGGTTTTGTGGGTGGGCGGTATTTTCTTGGCTTATCGGGTGCTGCGGCCGGCGGCGATGGCACTGGAACCGCCGCAGCGGTTGACGTTGTGGGCCGAGGTGTTTGGCCGTTTTTTCCCATGGGTATGGGGTTTCATCGTCTTGCTCGTGATTTCCGGTTACTGGGATTGGATGACGCGCTTCGGTGATTTGACCGCCGTGCCGTTGTACTTGCATGCCATGCAGTGGGTGGGTTGGCTGATGATCGGTTTGTTCGCCTGGTTGTACTTCGGCCCCTTCAAAACCTTTCGAAACCATGTAAAGGCGGGGCAGTTTGCCGAAGCCGGACAGGTGATGAACGCTAAAATGCGTCCCGTGATTGCCATCAACCTGGCGTTGGGCGTATTGGAGGCGGTGATTGGCGCTTCCGGGCCTTATTGGGGATAAGGGCGTGTTTAACGAAAAATACCCAGGCCTGGGTATTTTTTAATATCGTTATGATTTTATTGGCACTTTGTAATACGCCTGATAACCGGATAAAAATTTTCTTAAAACAAGCGATTTGAAAAGGCTTGAAAACCCGTTATAGTGTTACTCAGTTGAGATTAATTACGTAGTTTGGAGTCGAAAGATTTATGTCGATTCGTCGTTATTTAAAGCATGCCCCGAATATTGATGAAACCGCTTGGGTGGACCCGTCTGCGGTGGTGATTGGTCAGTGCACTTTGGCCGAAGATGTGGGTATCTGGCCGAATGCCACCTTGCGCGGTGACGTGAATGCCATTGAAATCGGACCGCGCAGTAATATTCAAGACGGTACCGTTTGCCACACCACACACGATTCGCCCATCACTAAAGGGTCGCGTTGCATTGTCGGTGCCGATGTGACGGTGGGGCATAATGCGGTCTTGCATGGCTGTATCATCGAGGACGAATGTTTGATTGGCATGGGCGCGGTGGTGCTGGACAATGCCGTGGTGCAAAAGCACGTGCTGGTGGGGGCCAACAGTTTGGTGCCGGCCGGCAAGGTGCTGGAATCCGGCCATTTGTATGTCGGGTCGCCGGTGAAAAAACTGCGGCCGTTGACCGATGACGAAAAAGCGTTTTTCAAATACTCCGCCGAACATTATGTGAAGTTGAAAAACGACTTCCAACAGGCGGGCTGCGACGAACTCTGAATCATGAATGCATCCCTGAATGGTAAATTAGGTCACCCGAATGCTTGGCGGGCTGACCTTGGCATCTATTTCCGCTATATTGTCATGGGTTGGCTGGTGGTCATTCTGCTGGCCGCCATTCAGCTGGATTTCCTCTATGAAGCCCCGTTTCACCCACGTTTTTTAATCATTCCCAGTTTAGTGGGCATGGTGGCCGGTTTTTTCATTGCCCGTCAGAAAATTCTCAGCGACGAAGTGCGCGCGAAAAACATGACATTTGCGGCCTTGGTGGAAATGGCTGAAGAAGCGGCCTACCTTCAAAACCTGGATCGCAGTTACCGTTACATTTCATCCGCCATTACCGATATGACCGGTTATGACGTCAAAACCTTTTACCAAACCCCGAATCTGTTTGCCGACCTGGTTTATGAAGAGGACTTCCCGAAATGGTTGTCTTATGAAAAATCGGTCGCGGCGGGTCGAACGCCGGATGCGATTGAAGTGCGTTTGACCACCAAACATAAAGGACTGATTTGGGTGCGGCATGTCACTCGGCCGATTTTCGATGGTAAAAAAATCATCGGTTACAGTTCGACCAATGCCGAAATCACCGATCAGGTCAATCAAGCGAATGCCATGAAAGAATTGGCGTTGAAAGACCCTTTGACCGGGTTGCCGAACCGCCGTCACCTGAGTTCGGAGGCCGACCGTTTATTGAAACAAGACTCGGACTTCTGTCTGGTGATGATGGATCTGGACCGTTTTAAAACCATCAATGATTCATTGGGGCATTCGGTTGGCGACTTGATGCTGAAAAAAGTGCGCGACCGTTTAGAGCTCATTGCCCCTTACGGCTCGGTTATTTCGCGTTTCGGGGGCGACGAGTTTGTGGTGATCTTACCGGATGTCACCGACGAGGCCAAAGTCGAAGGGTTGATCGAAAGTTTCTTGAGCGCGGTGGAAAGGCCGATGAAGTTGAACGGTCTGAACCTGCATGTGTCGGCGTCGTTTGGCTGGGTGTTTGCGCCGGAAGACGGCCGGGATGTCGAGACCTTGATTCGTTATGCCGATGCCGCCATGCACATGGCGAAACAGAAACAAGGGGTTTCCTGTTTACGTTACGCCGGGCATGTGGACGACCATCACCAACGTTTGTTGCTTCTGGAAAATCGGTTGCGTAAAGCGGTGGAAGAACGCCGCATCAAACCGTTTTATCAGCCGTTATTTTGTGCCCGAACCGGCCAGCTGATGGGCGTGGAGTGCTTGGCACGCTGGCGCGATGAGGAGTTGGGTTGGGTTTCGCCGGACGAGTTCATTCCGTTAGCGGAAACGGCGAACCTGATCGGCAAACTCGGCGATTCCATTTTGGAGCATGCCATTATCATCGCGAAGACCTTGCATGAAAGTTGCGCTCAAAAGGATGTGTACTTTTCGGTGAATGCGTCGCCGTATCAGCTCTCGGAAATCGGTTTCGTTGACAATATGAAAGCGTTGCTGGAACGCCATCAACTGCCAGCGAGATTGTTGAAGATTGAAGTGACCGAGTCGTTGTTTATCGGTGGAAACCTGCAAGCCATTAATGTGTTGACCGAACTACGCAACCTGGGAATTGGTGTCGCGCTGGACGATTTCGGCACCGGCTATTCGGCGTTTGCGGTGTTAAAAGAAGGTTGCATCGACATGCTGAAAGTCGATAAATCTTTTGTGCAGAACATTGCTGAAAACGAGCAGGAAAAGGCGCTGATTGCTGAAATCATCCAAATGGCGCATATTATGAATTTGCAAGTGGTGGCCGAAGGGGTCGAAACCGACGCCCAGAAGGCGATCTTGACGGAAGCCGAGTGCGACATCCTGCAAGGTTATTTATTGGCCAAGCCGATGTCGGAAGCGGATTTCTGCCCGTATATGAATTGCAATGGGCTGGAAAAAGAGCGCGATTAAGCGTTCATGATTAAGCGCTCATTAAACGTCGCACTTCGTCGATGACGCTCGCGGTTTCCGGGCGGACGCCGCGCCACAGATAAAAGGCTTCGGCCGCCTGGCCGACCAGCATCCCCAGTCCGTCTCGTGTCCTGCATTCCGGTTGCAAGCCTTTCGCCCAATCCATAAAGACGGTCGGTTCCGTGCCGTACATCATGTCGTACACCAAACTGTCTGCCCCAACGACGTCTCCGCTTACCGGCGGCAACTTGCCTTCCAAACTGGCCGAGGTGCCGTTGATGATGATATCGTAGCCGCCGGGTGGGCAGGGAATGTCTTCCCAGCCGCTGGCGGTGATCGGAATGTCGGTGTCAAAACGCTGTCCCAGAACTTCGGCGCGTTTGGCGGTGCGATTGGCAATATGCACCAGGCCTGGCCGTTTTTCTAGAATGGGTTGCAGTACGCCTTGCACGGCGCCGCCGGCGCCGAGAATCAAAACCTGTTTGCCTTCAAACGGGCAAGCGGCATTGATTTCAATGTCCATCACCAGGCCGACGCCGTCGGTGTTGTCGCCGAAGGTTTTACCGTCCTGAAATTGAAAGGTGTTGACCGCATGCGCGACCTGAGCGCGTTCCGTCAGTTCGTCGGCGTATTCGAAAGCATCCAGTTTATAAGGGACGGTGATATTAATCCCTTTATACCCTTGCGCTTTTAAATCCGCCATGGCCCACTGGAAGGTGGTGTCTTCGGTGTCGACGCGAATGGCTTCGTACACCAGGTCCTGATGGGTTTGTTCGGCAAACAGCCGGTGAATCAATGGGGATTTGGAGTGGGCGATGGGGTCGCCCACCACGGCGTAATAATCGGTCATAAGCGTTGTGTGACTCCGGTGGTTATTTTTCGGCCAACCACTGGGCGACCACTTTAGCGTAATACGTCAGGATGCCATCGGCACCGGCGCGTTTACAGCTTAATAATGTTTCTAACGCCACTTCGCGCTCGTTGATCCAGCCGTTGAGTGCGGCGGCTTTCAGCATGGCGTATTCGCCGCTGACGTGATACACGAAGGTGGGAGCTTTGAATTCTTGTTTGACTCGGTGAACGATGTCCAGGTACGGGATGCCCGGTTTCACCATCACCATGTCGGCGCCTTCATTAATGTCCATTGCCACTTCATGTAATGCTTCGTCGCTGTTGGCCGGATCCATCTGGTACGTTTTTTTGTCGGCTTTGCCGAGGTTGCCGGAGGAACCGACGGCGTCACGGAAAGGCCCGTAATAAGCCGACGCGTATTTCGCGGAATAAGCCATGATGCGGGTGTGAATGTGCCCGTGTTCTTCCAGCAGTTCGCGAATTTCGATGATGCGTCCGTCCATCATGTCGGACGGGGCGACGACATCGGCACCGGCTTCGGCATGGGAAAGCGCCTGCTTCATTAAAACGTCGATGGTGTCGTCATTTAATACATAGCCGGTGTCGTCGATGATCCCATCCTGGCCGTGGGTGGTGTAAGGGTCTAATGCGACATCCGTCATGACACCCATTTCAGGAACCGCTTCTTTTACGGCGCGAACCGCGCGTTGCACTAAACCGTCGGGGTTATAGGCTTCGGTGGCTTCCAGCGTTTTGGTGTCCGGATTCGGTACCGGGAACAGCGCGATCATCGGGATGCCGAGTTCAAATAATGCTTGAGCTTCCAAGATTAAAAGGTCTATACTCAATCGCTCGATATCCGGCATGGATTTGACCGGTTCCCGTTGGTTATGGCCTTCAATCACGAACATCGGATAGATAAGGTCTTGAGCGGTGAGAACATTTTCACTCATCAGGCGGCGTGAGAAAGCGTCTTTGCGCATGCGGCGCATACGCGTGATCGGGAACTGACGTTCGATCATGGAGAACTCCTGTCATTAATAGGTGATTCGAAATGATACTCTTGTCGGTTGAAAAAATAAAGCCAGCGCCGACGCACCGGGCGTCGCGGCCCACTAGAATGAAAAGGAAACGCCATGTTAGATAATTTCGAATACACCTTTTTCGATGAACCCATTGCCAAACGTTTTTGTGGGGCTGTTGAGGCACAAGGGTTAACCGCTCGAATCGCTCGTGAAGAAGAGGGGAATGGCGAGGTGTCGTATTCGGTGTCAATCGACGGCGAATTGAGTGACGACGTGGCCGAAGAATTGGAAACGCTGTATTCCGACCTGTTGTTCGGCGACCAAGCGGCGCAAATCGAAGGCAATGAAGACGGCGCGACCGCCGATGCCTGTGGGGTGCAAATCAAGCTGGCATCAGGTGAATTCACCACTGTCGCGATTCATCCGACGATTATGAATAAAGTGTTGTCGGTTCTCTCCATTGACGAAGTTCAAAAATGCCTGGCGCAAGTGGCCGAAGACATTGAGAACCCGAAGGCGGGGCCGATTTGTCGCCGCGAAAATTTGCCGGGACTCTGAAAGCATAGAATTTCGCCAGCGACCCATAAAAAATTTATATAAGCAAATCCTAATTTTTCAGGGGCGAAAGGTTGCAGTCAAAAGCCATAAAACATATTATTACACGTTAGCAAAACTGTGCTTGGCTATGCTTGTGCAGTCGAGCACATAGATATATAAGCTACTATAAATGGTTAAACTCTTGAATCTGAGGCATTTTTAATTGAAATGCCAATCAAGGAGCAATAAATGACAGATAAAATCGTTGAAAAGGTTGCAGTTCAGTCTGATGATAGCCGCAACCAAGGCCGTCGTGCCTTCCTAAAGGGAAGTGCGGCTGTTGCAGGGGGCGTTCTATTTACGAAAGCCGCTTCTGCAGCTGAGGCTGGTAAATATGATCCTGCGAAAGCGGTTGCGCCTTACGCTGGAAAAGAAGAAATTACACAGGTGCTTGAAGATGGCCCAGCCCGTAAGTCTCTAGGGTTTGGTGTTCGTAAGTACCCATACGGGATGCCTTCTCCATACGAGAAAGAAGTTCAGCGTCGTACATTGGAATGGTTGACGCCGGATTCCATGGCCTCCATCACGATGACTCCGCTACAAAGCTTGAACGGTATCATCACGCCTAACGGTCTTCACTTCGAACGTTTCCACGGTGGTGTACCAACCATCGATCCTGCTAACCACCGTTTGGTTATCCACGGTTTGGTTGAGCGTCCATTGATCTTCACGGTTGATGACTTGAAGCGTTTCCCATCCATTTCCCGCATTCACTTCATCGAGTGTCCTGCGAACGGTGCGATGGAATGGAAAGGGGTTCAATTGAACTCTGTACAGTGGACACACGGTATGATGTCTTGTGTGGAATACACAGGTGTTCGTCTGTCTGACCTGTTGAAAGAAGCCGGTATCAAGCCAGAAGGTAAGTGGTTGATTCCTGAAGGGGCTGACGCCGCTGGTTTGACACGTTCGATTCCAATCGACTTGGCCATGGATGACTGTTTCGTCGCTTACGCTCAGAATGGTGAAGCGCTACGTCGTGAACAAGGTTACCCAATTCGTTTGGTTGTGCCGGGTTGTGAAGCGAACATGTGGGTTAAATACCTACGTCGTATCCAAGTACATGATGTACCAGCTCAACACCGTGAAGAAACGTCTAAATACACTGAATTGATGCCAGATGGTACCGCTCAGCGTTTCTCTTGGTACATGGAAGCGAACTCCGTTATCACTTATCCATCACCTGACTTCAAGATGCAAGGACCTGGTAAATACTTTGTCCGTGGTCTGGCTTGGTCTGGTCGTGGTAAAGTTTCTCACGTTGACGTTTCGTTCGACGGTGGTAAAAACTGGAAAGAAGCGCACTTCACGTCACCGGTTCTGGATAAAGCTTGGACCCGTTTTGAAGTTGAATGGGACTGGGATGGTTCTGAAGCCTTTATGATGAGCCGTGTAACGGATGAAACCGGTTACGTTCAGCCACCTATGCCTCAAATGCGTAAATTGGAAGGTACGAACAACGTTTACCACCGTACTGCGATGGTTACTTGGCGTATCCACGCTTGGGATAACGGCAAAAACGGAGGTATGATTGAAAATGTTCAGTACTAAGAAAACAATTCTAGCCGGTGCAGTTGCATTGGTTGCAGCCAGCACAGCTTATGCTATGAGTGGTAATTCTGGTAGCAACAGCGGTGACGCTGGTAAGATCGACGGTAAATACGCAGCGAACTACGTTGAAATCATCAAAGAAAATGATGGTAAATACCTAGATTCAAAAGTCATCGAAGCGATTTTGGGTAAAGACGCGGCTTACGGTCGTGCCGGTTTGGAAGGTAAGTTGGATCCAAACAACCCTTACTCGTTCGAAGTAGACGACAGCATCGACGGTGGTAACCACGGTAACGCTCAATGTAAGATTCCAGCGGCTTTCGTTGAAGTGCATGACAGCGTTGCGAAAAACTACTATGACGATGGTAGCTTCGTCGCTTACGGTTTCGGTACGCCGATTTCTGAAGCGGCTATGTCCAAGTGGAACATCGTTGTAGACGGTGACGGTAACGGTTTGCCGGATCCTTCAGTTGGTATGACTGTTGAAGAAGGTGGACGTGTTTACGTTCAGTTCTGTGCGATGTGTCACGGTGAGTTCGGTGAAGGTGCAAAAGGTTATTTGCCGCTAGCGGTTGAAGAAAACCTAGTGACTTCTGACTTCAGTGATCCAGCGCCGATGAAAACGGTTGGTAACTACTGGCCGTATGCGGTTACTTTCTTCGACTATGTTCGTCGTACCATGCCTTTCTGGACGCCAAACGCACCGTTCATCGGTGATGCCGGTTACATGGGGATGACCGGTTACATCATGCAATCCAACTACATTCCAATTGGGTTGGATGAAAACGGTGATCCAATCGAACTTGAAGATGATGCTTTCTACAACTCTGAGTTGTTGATGAAGCAAAACAAGTTCATGAAGAACCAGGGTAACTTCTTCTGTGACCACCGTCCGGTTATTCATAATGAACGTTGCATGAAAGACTGTCCTGACTACATGGTTGGTGACGGTAAAGGTAATGTTCAAAACTACGTACAAGCACGTCGCCTACCTGACGGAACGCCTCAGTATAACGTTCCTCAGCGTATGCACGAAGACCCACCAGGTGTTGGTCACGCAGGTATGTAATCTAATGTCGGACCGAGTCTGACACTAAGATGAAAAAAGCCCGCTTTTTAGCGGGCTTTTTTATTGCGTCTTTTAACGCATAAAGCCTTTGAAAACAAAGGGTTTTATGCCTTAAAAAATGCTTTTTTCCACTTGCTATCCCGTTAAATTCCAGTAGAATATAGCGTTCTTCCCACAAAGAAATAACGAAGTTTTTATGGCGTTGATTGACCCGTTTAACCGAAAAATTGAATACTTGAGAGTGTCCGTGACCGATAAGTGCAATTATCGCTGCGGTTATTGCATGCCGGAACAGGGCGCCCACCCGGAAGGTCGTCATACAGAGTATCTGGATTTCGACGAATTGGCGCGCATCATTAAAGCGTTTGTTGAACTGGGTGTCACGAAGGTTCGTCTGACAGGAGGCGAACCGCTGGTGCGTAAGGGCGTAGCCGATTTTGTTTCCGAAATCAGTCCTTATGAGGGCTTGAAAGAAATTGCATTATCAACCAACGCACACCACTTGGGAAAACACGCTGTCGCGTTGAAAGAAGCCGGTGTCACGCGCGCCAATATTTCCATTGACTCTCTGAAACCGGAACTGTTTAAACAAATTACCCGTGGCGGTGACTTGAGTAAAGTCCTCGCGGGTGTCGATGCTGGCCTGGAAGCCGGTTTAAACCCGATTAAGTTCAATATGGTGGTGATGAAAGGCACCAATGACGGCGAAATCGAATCCATGGTGGATTACGGGATTGAGAAAGGCGTGGAAGTGCGCTTTATCGAAACCATGCCGATTGGTGAAGCGGGAATCAGCTTAATGGACCAGCATTATCCAATGGACAAGATTATGGCGCGCGTTAAAGCGCATGTGGGAACGGATTTAATCCCGTCCACAGGGAAAAGCCATGACGGACCATCCAAAAATTTCCTGATCAAAGGCACGGATACGCGAGTCGGTGTGATCTCGGCGGTTTCCGATCATTTTTGCGAATCGTGCAATCGTGTTCGATTGACGGCGCGGGGTGTATTGGCATTGTGCCTGGGGCAGGAAGACTCTGTGGATCTGCGCACGCCGATTCGTGATGGCATTTCCGATGACGATCTTAAGCAATTGATCGTCAAAGCCATGGAGAAAAAACCGGAGCGTCACTTCTTCAATGAAAACGTTCATAACATCGAATTTAGACAAATGGTCTCGTTAGGCGGCTAAGCCGTCGGCATTTTTAGGAGTAAGATTATGTTAGAGATTTTGTACTTCGCCAGCTTTCGCGAAACGCTTGGTAAAAGTCAGGAGCAGTTGCCGTTGGAATCTTTCAAAACGGTGGATTGCGTGTTGAATGCACTGGCCGAACGCGGTGAAAATTGGCAACAGGCGTTGAAGGATAACCTCAACCTGCAAATTGCCGTGAACCATGATGTGGCCGATCGTAAAACCGAGCTGAAAGCCGGTGACGAAGTGGCGTTTTTCCCACCGGTGACGGGAGGCTGAGTTGAGCGAATTTCCGTTTGTTCGAATCCAACAAGAGGATTTCGACCTTTCAGAAGAGATCAAAGCCATCCGAACCGGTCATAAAGACATCGGTGCTGTGGTGTCCTTCACCGGCACGGTTCGTGACATCAACGAAGGCGATGACATTTCCGTTCTGGAACTGGAACATTATCCGGGCATGACGGAAAAAGCGCTGGAAAAAATCCGCTTGGAAGCGCATGACCGCTGGCCGCTGCAAAGCAGTTTAATCATTCATCGCATCGGTCAGATGATGCCGTGCGATCAAATTGTTCTGGTAGCGGTCACGTCCCGTCACCGGGAAGCGGCGTTTGAAGCGGCGCATTTTATTATGGACTATTTGAAAACCAACGCACCTTTCTGGAAAAAAGAGACGTTCCCGAATGGTGAAACCCGCTGGGTGGATGCTCGCGTTTCCGATAAGGAAGCCGAACAGCGTTGGCTGCAATAACTTTTTAATGAACACACTATCTGTCAGATTTCCCCGCTAAGCGGGGATTTTTTTTAAGAGTAAATACCATGAAGACATTTGATGAAGCGCTGTCGTACCTTGTCAGCCAAGCCAAGAAAATCCGCCAAACGGAAACCGTTGCCATAGCCGAAGCCATGGACCGTGTACTGGCCGAGCCAGTGGTTTCCAGTGTCATGGTTCCGCCACACGATAACAGTGAAATGGACGGTTATGCCATTGATCGTATGGATTTGACGCACGAAGACACCTTCCGAGTCAGTCAACGCATCCCGGCGGGCGCCACGCCGGAACCGTTGGAAGTGGGCACCGTCGCTCGCATTTTTACCGGCGCACCGATTCCGAAAGGGGGCAATGCCGTCATCATGCAAGAAGAGACGGAGATGGTTGGCGACAAGGTGCGGATTACCGCCAAATCCACCAGGCCTGGTCAAAGTATCCGTAAGACCGGCGAGGACATTGAAGCCGGTACCGCGATTTTGGAAAAAGGCCATCGTTTGCGCTCGCAGGATTTAGGATTGATTGCCTCCATCGGCATTGACGAAGTCACCGTGTACCGACCGCTTAAAATCGCCACCTTTACGACGGGCGATGAATTGCTGGAACCGGGGGAGGCGCCACAGCCGGGTAAAATCTTCAATGCCAATCGCTATGTGTTGGCGGGTGCCTTGCCGAAACTGGGCTTTGAACTGATTGATCTTGGACACGTCAAAGACACCCTGGAAGAAACCATTGACGTCATGAAGCAAGCGGCGGAGCTAGCCGATGTGGTCATGACAACCGGCGGCGTCTCCGTTGGGGAAGAAGACCATATCAAACCGGCAATTGAATCGCTGGGCTCGCTGGAAATGTGGAAAGTGAAAATGAAGCCGGGCAAACCTTTAGCGTTTGGCCAGATTCAAGGCACGCCGTTTATCGGCTTGCCGGGGAATCCGGTGTCGGCCTTTGCGACCTTTAATTTGTTCGCCCGTCCGTATCTGATGCGGATGCAGGGGGTTAAAAACATTTGTATCACGCCGATTTGGTTGGAAGCCGATTTCGAATGGCCGAAAGCCAATTTCCGCCGCGAGTTTGCTCGTGCTCGGATTGCCGTTCCAGAAGGCGAACAAAAAACCGTGGTGCAGGTGTATCCGAAGCAAGGTTCCGGCGTGTTGACCTCAACGGTTTGGGCCGAAGGGTTTGTGGTGATTCCCGAAGACCAAACGGTCGCCAAAGGTGATCGAGTCAAATTCTATCCGTTCGCGGAAATGGTTTAACAATAATAGGGGACGGAAATGTCGAAAGAGCTCGAATTAACGCATTTGGACGCCAAAGGCCAAGCGCGTATGGTGGATGTCAGCGAGAAGGACAATACGGCGCGTGAAGCCCGTGCTATGGCGGTGATTAGCATGTTACCGGAAACTTTGCAGATGATTCTGGAAGGCAAGCATAAAAAAGGCGATGTCATGGCCACGGCGCGCATTGCCGGCATTATGGCGGCCAAACGTACACCGGATCTGATTCCAATGTGCCACCCGTTGATGTTGACCTCGGTCAAAGTGGAATTGATTCCCGACGAAGAGAAGAGTTGCGTGGAAATTTACGCCACGTGCAAGTTGGTCGGTCAGACCGGGGTGGAAATGGAAGCCCTGACCGCGGCTTCAACGGCCGCTTTGACCTTATACGACATGTGTAAAGCCGTCGATAAAGGCATGGTGATCGGTCAGATGCAGTTACTGGAAAAGAAAGGCGGTAAAAGCGGTCATTGGAAAAAAGAAGCTTAAGCCGGTCACGGCTCAAGCGTCTCTTGTCTAGCGTTACTGGATGCTCGGCCCGTATTGCAGGGCATCCGGTCCTTCCTCATCATAAAGTACTTCCAGGCCCTTATCCGGGTAGAACCAGTGCTCCAAGCCGTCGGATTGCTTTTCGATGCGCTGAGGCTGGCCAAATCGCATTTCAATCGCGCGTTTGGTCAGGTTTTTTCTCGGAATCAATGTCACCAGCTTAATGGGCTTCGCCATCAGTTTTTCGATGTTTTCACTGTTCGGAGTGACTTGACGGTTGCCCGTTTGCGTTACAGTGGTTTGAACACCTTGCGAGTAATAGGCGTCAAGCTCGTCTTTCGGTACATCCAAACTTAAGGCCACTGCCCCACGGATGGTGGCGATGTTCATCGACGGGAAATAGACTTCCGCCGCTTTACCGGATTCATCCTTTTTCGAGAAAATTTTCACTTCCAGGTCGTTACCAAATAGCTGTTTGGCCTCGTTCGGTGTGCTTTGGTTGAGTACCAAGCCCAAGGCTTCGAGCTGGTTGGCCTGGTTGAAATGACTGTTCCAAGGCAATAATTTATCCGACACCTCTTCACGGTTCGGCGGAATCAGAATAAACACCGCCGTCAGGCCGACGGCGGCGAATAAAACAATCAGGAAAGTCGGGAAACGGCGTGGCTTGCTTTGACTCATGACTGATCGCTTTCCGAAGAGGACATTTGTTTTTGGCCATCGTGACGAACTTCGTCATCGCCTTCGCCCAGCTCGGCATTGGCATTTTCATCGCGTGGTACGAATTTTTCGATTTTCGGATCAAGAATCCCTTTCCCCGCATCGTACACTGAAATCCCGGTTTGCATAAACGTAATCAACACCGCCACGAAAATCACCACCGCGGCAAAGCGTACAGTGATGATTTCACCCAGGTTGGTTTGCGATCCTTCATCCGAAAAGTCATTCATCGAGAAACCGCCCGGAAAAACCAAATCGATCAGCAAATAGACGGCGACCATTAAAATGGCAATCGCGTAGCTCATCAATAATATACGGCTTCGGCGCCAAGCCAGTTCCCAATGGGCGGAAACGAACCAGGAGCCGCGCTTCCTGACCTCTTTTCGATGGCGATAAATATAGGCGATTACCAAACTGGAAATCACCGGAACCGCGAGTAGCATGGCCGTGCTACCGATTTCCAACACAATCATCGAAATGAATAAATGGGTAATGATGATATTGATGTTGAAAATGTGGTGAGGGTTTTTGGCTAGATGCGTTTCTTCAGGGGTTACTTGATAATGCATTTTATCGTGTCTCTTTGAGTGTGAAGATCAATCCGCCGGTCGTGTATCGACCGGATTAAAAGGCATCGAGATACTGTTGCAGGAATGCAGATACCTTGTCGTTTTCGGCTTCAACCGCGGACAATTCCGCGGTTAAGCCTTCGGTGATGCCATCTTTACCTTTGTTTTCCAATGCCAGGCACAAAGGGGGAAGTTCGGTGGCACCGATGTTCGCGGAACTGCCCTTCAGTGTGTGGGCATGCAGTCTCAACCCATCCGCATCACCGTTTTCAATCGCTTGTTTGATGTCCGACAAGGTGCTGGGTGCGACCTCCAGAAAGCTCTTTAAGATGTCCTTCAAGTCATCGCCGATGACCTCTTTGAGCATTTCTAAATTGTCGGTATCCACAGGTTGAGGCATGGCAATTCCTTTTGCGAAAGCGTTTTTATCGTGGACCATTATAGCCCATTAAGGGGTGTTGTGACTTTTAAGATATTGTTGAAACGCGTCGGCGGGCATGGGTTTGCCGAATTTGAATCCTTGGAAAACGTCGCAATTTTTGTTTTGCAGGAAGGAAACGTGAAATTCGTCTTCAATACCTTCAGCGACCACGTTTAATTTCAGGCTTTCTGCCATGGCCAGAATGGTTCGGACAATGGCCTGACCTTCCTGCGTTTCGAGGTTGTTTATAAATGAGCGGTCGATTTTAATGGCATCAATCGGGAAGCTGTGCAGATAGGCGAGGGAAGAATACCCCGTGCCGAAGTCGTCGATGGATAGTGTGACTCCCATCGCTTTCAAGCCTTTGAGGATGCTGATATTGTGGTCGGCGTTGCTCATGGCCAGACTTTCGGTGATTTCCAAATCCAGATATTGCGCCGGTAAATGTGTGCTTTGTAAGACACTTTGTACGTCTTTCATCAGGTTCGAACTGGAAAACTGGCGACCGGACAAATTGATGCCAATGTGTATCTCAAACCCATCCTGGTGCCATTTTTCGGCCTCTTCCACCGCCGTTTGCAGAACATACTGGCCGATTTCAACAATCATGCCGTTGTTTTCCGCGATGGGGATAAAGACCGCGGGAGACACCAAGCCTTCGGATGGATGATGCCAGCGCACCAGGGCTTCGGCTCCATAAGGTTTCAGGGTCTGGCCGTCCACTTGCGGTTGGAAATAGACTTCGATTTCATTGCGATCCAGGGCTTTGCGCAAATCGTTTTCCAGCAACAACTGTTCTTTGGATTCCGCGTTCATATCGGTTTGATAGAACAGGAATTGATTGCCGCCTTGCTGCTTCGCTTCGCTGCGGGCGATGTTCGCATGGGCGATCAGTTCGCTGGCCTTGAGGCCGTCCTGGCGGATGATGCTCACCCCGATGGAGAAGGTAATAAACAGTTCCTGATCGCGGATGGTAAAGGCTTTGGAAATATCGTGGAAAATGCGGCTCAGGGATAAATTCAATTCTTGCGCGTCTTCGGCATTTTTAATCAGAATGGCGAATTCATCACTGCCCAGTCGGGCGACAAAATCGTCTTCTCGGGTCACTTTTTTCAAACGTTGCGCCACGGTGCGAAGCAGGGCGTCACCGTTTTCCTGGCCGAGGTTATCGTTGATTTTCTTGAAACGGTCAATGTCGAGAATGACGGTGGCGCTGTATTTTTTCGGATTGGCTTCCTTGATGAAGCTTGCCAGTGTTTTACTGAAAAAGGAACGGTTCGCCAAATCGGTCAATTTATCGTGGCTGGCCTGATAGTCGATGAGCGTTTCGGCCTTATGCAAACGGCTGATGTCCTGCGCCGAGCCGGTGATTTTCAGTATTTCATCGTCTTGATCGAAGCTGACCTCGCCCAGACAGTCGATGTGCGACATGGAACCGTCATGATGCAATACCCGGAAGCTGACTTGAATGTCGTTGTAGCCTTGAGTTGCGTCGGCAATGGCTTGTTGAATCAGCGGCAGGTCTTTGGGGATGATGTTGGAGAAAAACTGTTCCAGTGTGACATCGGCTTGATTTGGGATGCCGAATAATTCAAACGCCGAACTGGAACCGGTGACACGGTCCGAAGCGGCATCCCATTCCCAGTACCCGAGCTTGGCCAGCTTTTGAGCGTAAATCAATTGCGACTGACTAATGCGAAGCTGGTCTTCAATCAATGAGGATTTGATGGCGTATTTGACGCGCTGGCTCAGCAACGACCAGTTGATGGGTTTGGTGATGAAGTCGGTTGCGCCGATGTCGAAGGCCTGGTCAATGGAGCTGATATCGTCCAGCGCGGTCAGCATCAGAATCGGCACGGCGCGGTCTTTTTCGTAGTTGCGAATCGCTTCGGTGGCGGCATAACCATCCATGACCGGCATCATCACATCCATCAGAATCAGATCCGGCGCTTCTTTGATGAACAGTGAAAAACCGTCCTGGCCGTTGTTAGCTTCCATCACGCGAAAACCGGATTTCGACAACACCTTGCTTAAGGTCAGCCGGGTGACGTCATCGTCCTCGACCACCAGAATAAGGGCCGATTCCTGTTTGTTCGTTTGTAGGTCCGAGAGCACCATCCGAAGTCCGTTTTCTGGAGTTATTATGAATTCTAGTGTAGCCGCTTTTTGGGGAAATGGAAACCTTTATCCCCTGAGTGCAATGCGGTTTTTACGGGGTGGGAAAACAGGGGAAGTTTAATTTTCCAGCCAGAAGGTCACCGGCCCGTCGTTGGTCAGCGAAACCTGCATGTCGGCGCCGAAGCGGCCGATCTGCGGTGGGCGGTAAGTTTCGGTGACTTCTTGAACGAATTGCTCAAACAGCGCTTCGGCCTGTGCTGGCGGGGCCGACGTGTGGAAGCTGGGGCGTAAGCCTTTACGAGTGTCCGCCGGTAGCGTGAATTGCGGCACCAGTAACACTCCGCCGCCTTCGCCTTGCTGGGTTTGCTGCACATTGAGGTTCATCTTGTCGTTTTCGTCGGCAAACACGCGATAATGCAGCAGCTTGTGCGCCATGCGTTTCAGGGAATTGGCGTCATCGTGCGGCTGGAATCCGCACAAAACCGCCAGGCCTGGTGAAATCTGCCCAATGACCTCGCCGCCGACGCGGACTTCGGCTTGGGTGACGCGTTGCAATAAACAAATCATAGGGGCTTCACGGGAGGGTTACGCATCAAGCTCAATGCTCTGATAGGTTCGGTTAGTCGCTTCCACCAACTGTTCGGCGATTTCCGGTTCGAAAGCGGAGTGCCCGGCATGGTCGCACACAATCAAATCCGCTTTCGGCATGGCTTCCGCTAAGGCATAGGCCTGATTGAATGGGCAGACCATGTCATAGCGCCCTTGCACGATGGTGGTCGGAATCGTTTGAATGTAACCGATATTATCGAGAATCTGATTGGGTTCGATAAACGCATGATGGCGGAAATAGTGGCATTCGATGCGTGCCATGGCCAGCGCGTGGAAAGGGTCGCCGAAGTGGTCGACCAAATCGGCGTCGGTTTTCAAGGTTGAAGTGCGGCCCTCCCAAATCGACCAGGCTTCGGCGGCGCTCATACGGGCGATTTCGTTGTCGCTGGTCAGCAACTCGTAATAGGCTTCAATCATGTCGTCGCGCTTGTCTTCCGGCACCGGCGCGATGAAATCCCGCCAATAATCCGGATAGAAACGGTCGGCGCCTTGCTGGTAAAACCAGCGGGTGTCTTCGTCGCGGCACAGGAAAATGCCACGCAGAATCATCGCCAGCACCCGTTCCGGATAGGCTTCCGCATACAGCAAACTCAAGGTCGAGCCCCAGGAACCACCGAACAACACCCAGCGATCGATATTGAGGTGACGGCGAATTTTTTCGATGTCTTCAATCAGGTGCGCGGTGGTGTTGTTGGTCAGGCAGGCGTGCGGGCGCGATTTGCCGCAACCGCGCTGGTCGAACAGAATGATGCGGTAGTGGTCGGGGTGGAAAAAACGCCGTTGTGTCGGCGAACACCCACCACCCGGTCCACCGTGAATAAACAGCACCGGCAAGCCGAGCGGATTCCCGCTTTCTTCAACGTGCAAGCTATGGGTGTTGTCCACCTGCAAGCTGTGTTCGGCGTAAGGTTTGAGGTTCGGATAAAGTAGATGTTCCAAGTTCATGCTAGTGATTTTAGCGGAAACCGGAAAAAAGAGGAAAATAAAAAAACGCCCAGGCCTGGGCGTTTTTGGAAAAGCGGAGTCGGGTGGGCGATTAAGCCTTGTTACGGCCCGCTTTTTTACGTTCGTTTTCCGTCAACAGTTTTTTACGGATACGAACGTTGTTTGGCGTGACTTCGACCAACTCGTCGTCGTCGATGAATTCCAACGCTTGTTCCAGCGAGAAACGAATCGGCGGCGTCAAAGTCAGGGCTTCGTCGGTTCCGGCGGCACGCATGTTGGTCAACTGCTTACCTTTCAGCGGGTTGACCGTCAAGTCGTTGGCGCGGCTGTGCAGACCGATGATCATGCCTTCGTATACTTCTTCACCGTGACCGATGTAGAGACGGCCGCGGTCTTGCAGGTTAAACAAAGCGAAGGCCAAGGCTTTCCCTTGCCCCAGAGAGATCAATACGCCGTTGTTGCGTTCGCCCAGCGTACCGGCGAATTTCGGCCCGTAATGCGAGAAGCTGGAGAAAATCAAACCGTTCCCTTGGGTGGCGGTCATGAACTCGGTACGGAAGCCGATCAAGCCACGAGATGGGATGATGAAGTCGATACGTACGCGACCGTGTCCGTCCGGAACCATGTCTTGCATTTCGGCTTTACGCTCGCCCAGTTTTTCCATAATGGAACCTTGCGCGTCTTCCGGAATGTCCACGGTCAGGTTTTCATACGGTTCCAAGGTTTCGCCGTTTTCTTCTTTGAAGATAACTTCCGGACGGGAAATCCCCATCTCGAAGCCTTCACGACGCATGGTTTCGATCAGAACCGACAAATGCAGTTCACCACGACCGGAAACACGGAATTTGTTGGCGTCTTCGGTGTCTTCGACACGCAAAGCCACGTTGGTCAACAATTCTTTGTCCAAACGCTCGCGGATTTGGCGAGAGGTCAGCAACTTACCGTCCTGACCGACGAATGGCGAGTCGTTGACCTGGAAAGTCATGCTTACGGTCGGTTCGTCCACCGTCAACGGCGGCAGGGCTTCAACGTGGTTCGGATCACACAAGGTGTCGGAAATGTTCAATGGGTCCAACCCGGTAAAGGCCACGATGTCACCGGCGTGGGCTTCGTCCACGCTGACACGCTCCAGCCCGTGATAACCGAAGATTTCACCGACTTTCCCTTTACGCTCTTTGCCTTCGGCGTCGATGATGGTGATGGCCATGCCGACTTCCACGGAACCACGCTTGATACGGCCGGTGCCGATGACGCCTTTATAAGTGTCGTAGTCCAGAGAAATACATTGCAACTGAAAAGGTCCGCCCAAATCAACGTCCGGTGCCGGTACGTTTTGAGTGATGATTTCAAAGACCGGCGTCATGTCGCCTTCACGAACGTCTTCATCCAGTCCGGCGAAACCGTTCAGGCCGGAAGCGTAAATCACGTCGAAGTCCATTTGCTCGTCGGTGGCGCCCAAACGGTCGAACAAGTCGAAGGTTTGATCCAGTACCCAATCCGGACGCGCGCCCGGACGGTCGATTTTGTTGATGACCACAATCGGCTTCAAACCTTGTTTCAAGGCTTTTTCGGTTACGAAACGCGTTTGCGGCATCGGCCCTTCCACAGAGTCCACCAACAACAGGACCGAGTCCACCATCGACAAAATACGTTCCACTTCACCACCGAAGTCGGCGTGGCCCGGGGTGTCCACGATGTTGATGCGGTAGTCGTTCCAGTTAACCGCCGTGTTTTTCGACAGGATGGTGATCCCACGTTCCTTTTCCAGATCATTGGAATCCATGACACGGTCGCCCATGTCTTTACGGATTTCGTCAAACGTGCCGGATTGCCGTAGAAGCTGGTCTACCAGGGTGGTTTTACCGTGGTCAACGTGCGCAATGATGGCAATGTTGCGAATATGATCTGTACTCATGGAGGGACTCTCTTAACTTTCAAAAAAAGCGTATTATACTGAAAAGGCAGGACGAGTTTGCGTAATCTGCTGAAATGATTGGAAAATATCGCCGATTACGGCCGGAAAACCGCTCTTGAGGGAGAAGAACGGTGGGAAAGTAAAATGCACAGGCCGAAAAATCGGCCCGACACACTCGATTCGCTGTGAGTGCCGTTATGACCCAGGCCTGGTCGAATCCGAGGTTTGGCTCTGGCTTTGCGCCTTTTCCAGACGGATGTAACTTTGCAGAATTCCATACGCCATCGTGCCGAGCAATAGGCCGAGCAGCGCAAAGAGTCCGGCGATTTTGCCTTCGCCGATCATCGCCGGAATGGTGCCGGGGCAGGAGGCGGTCATTCCCCAGCCGATGCCGAACAGCATGGCGCCGATCATCAAACCTTTTTGGTAGGGTTTCTTCACGAAGTCCACTTCCGCGCCGGTGGCAATGGCACGCACTTGGAAGCGTTTCAGCAAAAACACCCCGATCATCGCAATCACCACCGCCGTGGCGATGACAATCATCAGTTGGAAGTCCTCGAACAGGAACATCTTAGCGTGGTAATCGTAAGTGGTTGCCCCGGCGTGGCTCATCAAAAACCCGAAGGTGATGCCCATCAGGAAACCGAAAATGTTGTTGCGGTACACATACATGAACGAGATGATGTACAGGCGGATGCTTTTTAACGGTGGCATTTTATGTTCCATCATCAACTCCTTAGGTTCCGAACAGCAGGTGCGTGGTCACGAACGCACTCATAAAGAAAATGACGCCCGCTAACAGGCTCGGCGGGTTCAGCATAGCGCCGCCCACCAGAGCATGCCCGGTGGTGCAAGCGCCGGCCAAGCGCGCGCCGAAGCCCAACAAAGCACCGCCGAATGTCAGCCAGATGGCTTTCCCGGCCAGGGTTTGCGGCAGGATGTCGTTATACATCCCCATGTCAAAACTGAAATGCCACGGCTCCGGCGCTTGTAGCGCGCTCAAGAGTCCGCCGATGGGAATGCCCAGCAGGAACCACAAACGCGAGTTATTGATGTTTTTGTATTCGCCGGTGCGGAAATACTCCACCCGTTTGAACATCATGCCGCAGAAATTACCGTAACCGGTTGAGCAGCCGGCGGGTTTCCCCATTAACCAGAAGTGGAAAACCACAAACAATCCCATCGAGATGCCGGCAATCCACGCGCTCCAAACAATGACTTCCATCGCTTATCCTAGAATAAATTCGTTTGATTGGACATATTTTCAAAGAATGTTCCAAACGAGTCAAAGAGAGGTTTTTTGCGTGCGGATAAAATTAATTTATGATGCATTAAGAATGTAAATAGTTGTTGTTTTAATATGGAAAAACGCCCAGGCCTGGGCGTTTTTTGGGAGATAATCTCGTTTAAGTGATGCGCCGTTTCATGTTGAAAACCGGCGCGGGTCACCTGAATAAATCGTGTTGTATTTTAGCTATTGGGTAGGAAAGCGGCGAATACAAACAGGAAAATAAGCGCATAGAAAATCACCGTGACCCACACAACCCAGCTGTGATAACCACCGAAGTTTTGCATGGCACGAAGTTGGTCTTCTTCATTGTCGCCCGCTTGCGATTTGAGATCGTGGTACTTTTTCAGCACAAAATAAGGGGAAACGCCGCCCAGTACAATGGATGTGATGAGCCAGCCGAAAAAGGGGATGAAACTCATAAAAAACGCAATAATAAACGCGCCTAAGGCGGGCAGATAGGCTTTTCGATACAGTAAAAAGGCCCAGCCGAAAAAGAAAGCCCACCAGCTCCAGTGCCATTTAAAACTGAAAACATGGCCAACTTGCATTTTGTCCAGGCCGCGTTGGTAATAAGGCACCTTTTCCGGTTTTTGAATAAAAGCCCCTAATAGTTCTTCGTCGTGGTTCTTGTCATCACTCATGCGTGTTTGTTCCTTCATTTTTAGGTTGAATCTAATTTTATTGAGACGTTCCGCTTAAGTATTAAATACTAAGAAACCGCTGTGAGTGATAAAAATTTTTTGCCCATTGCTAAGTGTTTATACGAATTTTTGTGCGTTGCGAAGTTGGCTGGGAGTGGTTTGGAATCAAGGGCGCTGAAAGGCTTTTCGCGCCTCGGCGACTTTTGGGCGGGTGATGCAGGCTTCCACATGGTTGTTGATGAGGCCCATGGCTTCCATAAAGGCATACACGGTGGTCGGCCCGACGAATTTCCAGCCCATTTTCTTCATGGTTTTCGATAAAGCCACGGATTCCGGTGAAGTGGTGACGCTTTGCGGCGGCGGCAAAGTGGCTTCGTCCGGTTCGTATTGCCAGAAAAACGCCGCCAGCGACCCGTGTTGCGCCACCAGTTCCTGCGCGCGCTGGGCGTTATTGATGACCGCTTCGATTTTGCCGCGATGCCGCACGATGCTCGCATCCTGTAACAGGCGCTGCACATCCTGTTCGGTGAACTGGGCGACTTTGTGGAAATCGAAGTGGTCGAAGGCGCGGCGAAAGTTCTCGCGCTTATCGAGAATGGTGCGCCAACTCAAGCCGGATTGAAAACTTTCCAGGCACAGTTTTTCAAACAAACGAATGTCATCCGCCACCGGAAAGCCCCATTCCCGGTCGTGGTAATCGAAAAACGCTTCCACCTGGCCGCACCAAGCGCAACGCGGCAAGTTGTCCGGGCCGGGAACGGTTTGAACGGCTTTTGTCATCGGCTTCCTCTTGGGCTTTCTCTTGGTTTTTACGGCATGGGCGCAATCATGGCATGCTGGCTTAAAACATGCAAATCCCGCCAGGCTTGGCCGAATTCGGAGGTGTCGAACACCGCCATCATTCCGGCGCGGGCTTTCAGGTTGTCGGCGGCGTGCAGGCAATTCTGTACCAGCGTGATGCACTCAGTTTGCACTTGGCTGCGCAACGCTTCGTTTGGCGATTGGCCGTGCTCGCAGGCTTGCCAAACGGCATCGGCCAAATCGTACAATTGCGTGCGGGCGTTTTCAATTTGGGTTTGCGCTTGTTCGATGCATTGTTGAATGGCCGGTTGCTGCGCCAGCACGCCGTCTTGGCCGTAAACGGTTTTGTGTTGCGCAAAGGCTTGAAAGGCCTCCAAAGCATGTTGAGCGATGCCGACGGCGACACTGCCAAAGGTCACGCTGGCGAGTGTCTCCAGCGGACAATGGAAAATCGGGTCATTCAAAACGGGGGCGTCCGCCAGCGAAAAGGTGAAATCGCGCGGCACAGTCACCTTTTCCACGCTGAAATCGTGGCTGCCGGTGGCTTTCATGCCGAAGGCCGACCAGGTCGAATGCACGGTCACCTCGGCGGCGGGAACGGCAATGGCGAGAATATCGTCGGTGTCGTCCACTTTGCAATTGGCGGTGAACCAAGTGGCGTGATACGCGCCGCTGGCATAAGCCCAGCGGCCGGAGGCTTCAAAACTGTCTTTCATAAAACCGTTTTCTGCGGTTTTCGCCAGGCCTGACGGCATGCCGGAACCGGCAATGACCGCGTTTTCCGGTTCAAAGATTTCCCGCGCCGCCGCTTCCGCCATAAAGCCGGAAAACAAACCGCCGCCCGCGCCGATCATTACCAGCCAGCCGGTGGCTCCGTCCGCGTAAGCGATTCGCTCAAACACCTTCAAAGCGGTCGGCAAGTCGGTCGCTTCGCCCTGATAGCGTTCGGAAATAAACAGGCGGAAAAGGCGTTGTTCGAATAAGGCGGCCAAAACGGCGTCGGTGAGATGGCCTTGCCGTTCCGCGGTCGGCGCGTCGGTGCGAATCAGCGGCAGAAGCGATTCAACCTGATTCAACAAGGCTTGAGCGTTTGGGTGTTTGCGCATGGTGGTTGGGCCGGTGTTTGACTCAAATGGAAAAATCACCAGGCCTGGTGATTTTGAGGATTATTTCGGCGCGTCTTCATTGCGGTTGCGCCACAGCTTGGACACCGCTTTGTCGCTGCCGAGAAACGCCACCACCAAGCAAATCAAACCGATCACGGAAAACAGAATTACCGGGAACATGCCCGCAATTTGGTTGGCGAGAATGGAAAAGTACAAACCGACAACGCCCAGCGTGATAAACAAAAAGCCCATTATCTTTAACACCTTGCGGTGCGACGGACTGTATTCATAATGCCCATCCGCGTTTTCCAAAGGATTGAGAATGGGGGAGAAGAGTTTTAGCAATAAATTTTTCATGAGGTTGAGTTTAACGATTCGTGTAAAGCATGTCGATTGATTTTATTCGGCCATGTTGTTTTTTGACAAGAGTTGCCATCCGTCGTAAGCGTTTTATTTTAGGGAATAAGTGGTCTCGCCTTCTTTTTTGCGAGCGATGACGACAATATCGTCGACTTCTTGATAACTGCTTTGAATCCCCTGCTCACTGGTAAAAGTTTCCGTTTTGTAAGCAATACGGTGCCGGACTTCTTGCACGATGTAGTCGTCAAAATCAATATTGACGGTGTGATTAACCGAAGGCAACGCCAGTGCATTCCTAATTTTGATGGTTTTTAGAAGGTGCGGAGGTTCTTGGTTATCAAATGTTTGGATGGTGTAATGGATGGTCATTTGAGCATGCCTTGCTTTATCTCGAAGGGTTCACTTTAAATGATAAGGGCTGTTTGGTGTCGAATTTTATAGGACTTTAACCCGTTAAGGTTTAATTTTTACTCTGACACTAATTATTTGAGGCATTTAAAAACAAAAAACCACCAGGCCTGGTGGTTTTTTAAAGATTTTTTAGAAGCTATACAGTTTATGAGAATTCAGTAAGTTTTTTGATTCTTCAATTTCTCTTTTTAAACTCTCTCCATAGAGCTTTTGCTCAAAGGTGGCGTCGACACTTGTGTTGTCAAAACAGGTAGCGGTACTTTTTGATGATTTAGAAGAGTTTTGATGATTACTTTCTTTACGTTGTTTATCCATCAGTCCTTTCCTTGAGAAGTTTCAATATGTGCTCTAGTTCCATTCTGGTAACTATTTTTTGTAGAACATATTTGTATAAATCTTTGTGCTCTAAGCTAATTGACTTTGAACCATTAACAACTATGTTAATAACATAGGCAACTTCTAAATTGACCTCGTCAAAAACAGGGTAGCAGAGTATAGACTTTTCCTCTACATCTGTCGAGGAATTAGATACATATTTTTTATTATGTGGTTTTTTTATCTCTTTTTCTGTGTTTTCTACAATGGTGATTTTTTTGTTTGTAATGCAGTGCATTGCGGTACTATTGGGGTTTGAAAGTTTTTCTATGCTTGTTGTAGGTGCAGGGTGTTCCGGTTTCCAGAACAGCATTCTTTTAGGGGTTTGATTTTCTACTTCGAGTAAAGAAACATTAATTTCTTTATTGGGTATTATTTGCTGAAATACCCCCAATATTGCATCGTTTAAGTACCTTAACTGGTTCTCCGGCTGAGTGATTTTTTCAAAGATCTCGGACTTTTGCTGAATAGAGGTATCTTGTAAACAATTTTTGAATCTATTTACTTTTTCTTCGACTACCTTGTCTAAAACTTGGATTAAAGCAATTAGATAATCTTCGGAATTAATTTCTTGTTTCTCAGCATATTTCTTTAATAGGGTGCATATATAGTTAATTACGGCGATAAGTATCAAAACAGTTGCTATTAAAAAGGCTTTGTCGTGTGTGTTTCTAATATCGAATCCAAGGAATTCAAAACCGCCGTTTATGTCTTTAATAGTAAATACAAGTAGTGCAAGAGGAATCGTGGTGATTAAAGGAATGAAAAGATGTTGCACGAAAGGTTTTTGGCAAATGTCATTAAAGAAAATAATAACATTTTTGAAAATAGTTTTTTGAGGACGAGGAAGCTTCATTCTAAAATTTTTATAAGTATTAATTAGCATGATGCTAACAGTAGTTATAGCATCTTGTAAAGGTTAAAAGAAGGCAAGATTCTTTTTAGTTCGCAAAATCCTCAGGATCATACCCCAAATTCGGTGCCAGCCATTTTTCCGTTTCTTCGATGCTCCAGCCTTTGCGGTGGGCGTAGTCTTCCACTTGGTCGCGGCCGAGTGAACCGACACCGAAGTAGCGGCTTTCCGGGTGCGCGAAGTAGGTGCCGGAAACGGCGGCCGTCGGCGTCATGGCAAAGCTTTCGGTAATGTCCAGCCCGATGGTTTCGTCCGGTTTCAGCAGTTCCCAAAGGGTGCCTTTTTCGGTGTGGTCCGGGCAGGCCGGATAACCGGCGGCGGGGCGAATGCCTTGGTAACGTTCTTTAATGAGGTCTTCGTTGTCGAGGTTTTCGTCCGGCGCGTAGCCCCAATCGTCCTTACGCACGATTTCATGCAGGGTTTCGGCAAAGGCTTCGGCAAAGCGGTCGGCCAGGGCTTTGAGCATAATGGCGTGGTAGTCGTCGTGGTCTTTTTCAAAGCGTTCCACGTGCTCGTCAATGCCGATGCCGGCGGTGACGGCGAAGAAGCCGATGTAGTCCGGCACGCGGCTTTCTTTGCTGGCGATGAAGTCCGACAGGCAGTTGTTGGCACCGCCGCGTTTTTTCTCGGCCTGCTGGCGCAGGTGATGGAAAGTGTGCAGCACTTGGTTGCGGCTTTCGTCGGCATAGACTTCAATGTCGTCGCCGACGCGGTTGGCCGGATAGAAACCGTACACGGCTTTGGCGGTGAGCCATTTTTCATCGATGATTTGCTTGAGCATGGTTTGGGCGTCGGCAAACACTTTGCGGGCCTCTTCGCCCACGACCTTGTCGTCGAGAATGCGCGGGTATTTTCCGTGTAATTCCCAGGCCTGGAAGAAAGGCGACCAGTCAAAGCGTTCGACCAATTTTTCCAGCGGGAAGTTGTCCAACACTTTGCTGCCAAGGAGTTTTGGACGCACGGGGGTGAATTCCTGCCAGGCCTGGTCGGTTAAGGCGGGATTGGTGCGCGCTTGGTTGATTGGGATACGCTTGACCTGTTGGGCGCGGGCTTTGCGTTCTTCCCGAACCTGTTCGTATTCGGCGCGGATTTTGGCGGCGAAATCGACTTTCAAATCGTTGGAGATAAGGCTTTGCGCCACGCCGACGGCACGGGAGGCGTCCTTGACGTACACCACCGGATGGTCGTATTGCGGCTCGATTTTCACGGCGGTATGCGCTTTGGAGGTGGTGGCGCCGCCGATGAGCAACGGCAAGTCCATGCCGCGTTCTTTCATCAGTTTGGCGACATTGACCATTTCTTCCAGCGACGGCGTAATCAGGCCGGACAGGCCGATGACATTGGCGCCTTGTTCGACGGCGGTGTCGAGAATTTTCTCGGCGGGCACCATGACGCCCAAATCAATCACTTCGAAATTATTACACTGCAACACCACGCCGACGATGTTTTTGCCGATGTCGTGAACGTCGCCTTTGACCGTGGCCATGACGATTTTGCCTTGTTGCTGACCTTCGGTTTTGGCGGCTAGCAGGTACGGGTCCAGATAGGCGACGGCGCGTTTCATCACGCGGGCGGACTTGACCACCTGTGGCAGGAACATTTTACCGGAGCCGAACAGGTCGCCGACCACGTTCATACCGTCCATCAGCGGGCCTTCGATGACGTGTAAACCGGAACCGAGTTTTTGGTAGGCTTCTTCGGTGTCGGCTTCGATGTAGTCGGTAATGCCTTTGACCAGCGCGTGTTCCAGGCGTTTTTCAACGCTCTGTTCGCGCCAGGCGGTGTCGGTGACTTTGCTGGCGGCTTGGCCGTCGCCACGGAATTCTTCGGCCACTTCCAATAACCGTTCGCCGGCTTCCGGGTCTTTATTGAGGATGACGTCTTCCACGGCTTGACGGAGTTTTTCCGGCAGGTCGTCGTAAATCGCCATTTGCCCGGCGTTGACGATGCCCATGTCCATGCCTTCTTTGATGGCGTAATAGAGGAACACGGAGTGGATGGCTTCGCGCACCGGGTTGTTGCCGCGGAAGGAGAAGGACACGTTGGACACCCCGCCGGAAATTTTGGCGTGCGGCAGGTTGGCTTTAATCCAGGTGACGGCGTTGATGAAATCGAGGCCGTAGTTGTTGTGTTCTTCGATACCGGTGGCGACGGCGAAAATGTTCGGGTCGAAAATAATGTCCTGCGGCGGGAAGCCGACTTTTTGGGTCAGGACCTCGTAGGAACGTTTACAGATTTCGATTTTGCGTTCCAAGGTGTCGGCCTGGCCGGTTTCGTCAAAGGCCATGACAATCGCCGCTGCGCCGTATTGCTTGACCAGTTTGGCCTGGCGGATAAAGGCGTCTTCGCCTTCTTTCAGGGAAATGGAGTTGACCACGCCTTTGCCCTGAATGCACTTCAAACCGGCTTCAATGACCTCCCATTTTGAGGAGTCGATCATGATCGGCACGCGGGAGGCTTCCGGTTCGGAGGCCAGCAGGTTGAGGAATTTGACCATGCAGGCTTTGGCGTCCAGCATGCCTTCGTCCATATTGACGTCGATAATCTGCGCGCCGTCTTCCACTTGTTTGACGGCGATGTCGATGGCTTCGCCGTAGTTTTCTTCGATAATCAGGCGTTTGAATTTGGCGGAACCGGTGACGTTGTTACGTTCGCCGACATTGACGAACAGCGAGTCTTCGTCGATGTTCAGCGGTTCCAGGCCGGACAAACGGCAGGCCGGGGCGATTTCCGGCAAGGCGCGGGTGGTGTGGCGCAAGGCGACATCGGCCATGGCTTTGACGTGGTCCGGCGTGGTGCCGCAGCAACCGCCGATGATGTTAATCCAGCCTTTTTCCGCCCAAACGGCGATTTCCGCCGCCATTTGTTCCGGGGTTTCGTCGTATTCGCCGAATTCGTTCGGCAGACCGGCGTTGGGGTGAACGGACACGTAGGTCTCGCACACGCGGCTGAGTTCGGCCACGTAAGGGCGCAGCTCTTCCGGCCCCAAGGCGCAGTTCAAGCCGACCGACAGCGGTTGTGCGTGAGCAACGGCGTTATAGAAGGCTTCGGTCGTCTGGCCGGAAAGGGTTCGGCCTGAAGCATCGGTGATGGTGCCGGACAGCATAATCGGCACTTCGTAACCGACAGCGGCTTCCACTTCTTTCACCGCGAAAATCGCGGCCTTGGCATTCAAGGTATCGAAAATGGTTTCAATCAGGATGACGTCCGCGCCGCCTTCCAACAGGCCGTGCGTGGCTTGCGTGTAAGCGGTGACCAGTTCGTCGAAATCGGTGTTGCGTTTGCCGGGGTCGTTGACGTCCGGCGAGATCGAAGCGGTGCGGTTGGTTGGCCCCAAAACACCGGCGACAAAACGCGGTTGGCCGTCTTTCTGTTCGGCCAGGTCGCAGGCTTCGCGCGCCACTTGTGCGGCGGCGATGTTCAGCTCGGTGACGATGTCCTGCATGTCGTAATCGGCCTGCGCGATGGTGGTGGCGTTAAAGGAATTGGTTTCGACGATATCGACGCCGCGGTTGAGGAACGACAAATGGATGTCTCGAATCAGATGCGGCTGAGTCATGGCCAGAATGTCGTTGTTGCCTTTGATGTCCATGTGGTAATCGGCAAAACGTTCGCCACGGAAGTCGTCTTCACTGAGCTGCAAGGACTGCACCATTGTCCCCATGGCACCGTCGAGGATGACAATGCGTTCCGCCAAAAGCGATTTGAGTTGTGAAATCCGAGTTGCGCGATCCGTCATAGAAAAAACCATTCTGTCTGTCAAAAATATAAGAACCGAGTATTTTAACTCAATAAGCCGTTGACATCAGGCGTAATTTTGGCGGGCGAAACCTTGAGTAAAAATGCCCAGGCCTGGTGGTTTTCGGGTTTTTCCAAGGCGGGCATCATGCGGAACGATAGAACATTCACTTGCCGGGAATCGTCGGTTAAGATAACGGTATGAGTATCGACCCAACTTCCACAATATCGAAATCGCCCACGGCACCGCAAAAAATGCAAAAAGTGGTGGGGCGCTTTGCGCCGACGCCCAGCGGGCCGTTGCATTTCGGTTCTTTGATTGCGGCGACGGCGAGTTATTTGAATGCCAAGTCGCAGGGTGGTGAGTGGCGTTTGCGGATTGACGATATCGATGGGCCGCGCGTGGCGCCCGGCGCGTGTGAAAGCATTGTCAAAACACTGGAAGCTTATGGTTTTGAATGGGACGGGCCGGAAGTCTATCAGTCCGAACGGGACGCGATTTACCAGCAGGCATTGGATACGTTGAACGAATTAGGGCGGTTGTATGTGTGCGGTTGTAGTCGCAAACAATTGCAGCAACGGCAGCCGGAAACGCCTTGGTTATACGATGCTTATTGTCGTCACGATGCCGTGAAACCCGATGTCGAGACCATGCAGCCGGAAGCCGCCTGGCGCTTCGAACCGGATGGCGGGCGTTTGTGTTTTGACGATGCCGTGCAAGGGCGGCAGTGTTTGGAAGTGGCCGCTGAGTTGGGCGATTTTGTGGTCAAGCGGGCGGATGGTGTGATCGGTTACCACCTGGCCTGCGCGGTGGACGACATTGAAATGGGCATGACCGAAGTGGTGCGGGGGGCGGATTTGCTCACCAGCAGCTTTGCCCAACAATCCATTATGCTAGCGTTAGGGCACGAACCGCCGCGTTATGCGCATCACCCGTTGGTGACCAATCGCGAAGGCATTAAACTCAGCAAAAAAAGCCGCGCCCCAGCCATCCGAAAAGACGAAGCCGCCGAAACCCTACGCGCCGCCCTGACGTTTTTGAACCATTCCCCACCGAAAGAACTCAACACCCTGATTCCGCTTTGGGATTGGGCGGTGGAGAACTGGCGGTTATCAAAGGTCAAAGATGCCGTGTCACAAAAGAACGGTTTACAAGATTAAATCCAATCATCGGAAATGACCAGGCCTGGCCATTTCCCGTTATGGTCATTTCCTTTAAAACGCCACCGACAGTTTGTTTCGCCCGCTTTCTTTGGATTGGTAAAGGGCTTTATCGGCTTTGCTGATGGCGTCGTCGAGGGTGTCGCCGGAGTAGGTGACGCCTTGGCTGATGGTGAAGCTCACGCCGGTTTGGTTTTCGGATTCGGTTTCGATGGTTTGACGCAGGGTTTCGCAGAGGGCTTCGATTTCGCTGGTGTCCTCCACCTGACCGAACACGCAGAATTCTTCGCCGCCGAAGCGGGCGACCAGATAATCGGAGAAGGTGTCTTGGATGCAATTGGCGGTGAAGATGATCGCTTCGTCGCCTTTTTGGTGGCCGTAGGTGTCGTTGACGTTTTTGAAGTGGTCGATGTCCCCCATCAGGGTGAAGAAATACTGGCCTTGGGCTTTGATGTCGGTGAACAATTCGTCGCCTTTTTGGAAGAAAAAGCGGCGATTGTAAAGCCCGGTAAGGCCGTCGGTTTGGGAAATGTGTTCGATCTCTTTGAAGGTTTCGGCCTGTTCGATGTTCTGGTTGACGCGCACGTAGAATTCTTCGGGGGTGAAGTTGGTGTTGAAGAAGTCGTTGACGCCGTATTTCATCAACTTGATGGCGGAGGAAATGTTTTCACTGGCTTCGCAGGAAATAATCGGCAACTGGCTTTGCGAATAACGGTTGCGGATGTTTTTGGTGAAATCGAAGGTGTTGTTGTTGATGACGTTTTGGGCGCTGTCCAGCAGAATCAGACTGGGTAAGGCTTCTTTCAGGTCGGCGTCCATCTCCGAGCAGTTTTCGTAAAGCCGCACTTGAAAACGGTGGTTGCGCAGCATGCCGAGCAGTTTGGAGCTATAACGCGATCCGCAGCTGAGCATCCACACCATACGTTGGGCGTTTTTATACAGCCGGTCGGTAATCTGTACCGCATAGCGGATGGAGGACAGGCTGTCTTTGATGACGTAGTCCGCGACCTTGAGGCGGAACATTTCTTCACGGGTTTCTTCTTTATAGGAGGCGGTGAGCACTACGGTAGTGATGTGGTGGTGCTTTAAGTATTCGATGACTTCGCCATTGTAGGAGTCGGGCAATTGCAAATCGCTTAAACAGACGGCCACCTCGATTCCGCTTTCAATCAAGTCTTTGGCTTCCGCCAGTGAGTGGCAGGTGTGAATGGTGAGCGATGTCAGTTTTTGAAGTTCGGTTTTCAATAAACTGGCCATTGAGGGTTGGTCCTCAATGATCAGGAAGCATTCGTTCGTCATGGTAGTTGAGTGCAAAAGTTGTTTATTATCATGAATGTATTTATGCGTATGAAACCTTACATGATTTTTCTGCGCTGGAGTAAGTTTTTTTTTGAAAAATTCCTGATTTGAGTGTGACTATTTGATTAAGGCGCGGTTTCGGAGCCGTTTTTGGGCTGGATTGGTGATATACTTCGCTCAAAATTCAAAAAAAACCTGATAAAAATTGTACCAACACCTTTCCGCTCATTGAAAGGTGTTGATGATTTCGTTTCGATTTAAAGCCCTGGATAATCCTGAATGCTCTGCGATGTTTTTCCCGACCGCTACCAAACGCAGCTGGACGAAAAAGTTGACCGTTTAACGGCGTTATTGCCAAAATCCGAACCGATGACGGTGTTTGCGTCCCGCCCAGCCAATTACCGTGCTCGCGCCGAATTCCGCGTGTGGCATGAAGGTGACCGCACCGATTACATCATGTTCGACCCCGACACCAAGGAAAAGGTGGCGATTGAATCCTGCCCGATGGCGTTGGAAAGCATTGCCAATTTAATGCCGCGCCTGATGGCGGAAATCGTGCGTCAGCCCGCCTTGCGGACCAAGTTGTTTCAAGTCGATTTTCTGGCGACCCTAAGTGGTGAAATGCTGGTGACCTTGATTTACCGTCGGCCGTTACAGCAAAAAAACGGGGATCAGACGGAAACCGACCAGGCCTGGCTGGAAGCGGCGCAAGCCCTGCGCAAAACCTTGCCGATTACCCACATCATTGGCCGGGCGCGCAAACAAAAAGTGTGTTTGGATCAGGACTTCGTCATCGAACGTTTGCAGGTGGACGGGCAGTCGTTTGTTTACCAGCAGGTGGAAAACAGTTTTACCCAGCCGAATGCGGAAATGGCGCAAAACATGTTGCATTGGGCGCGCAAAATGGCGGCTCTGGCCAACCCGGACCAATCCAAGGATTTGATTGAGTTGTATTGTGGTAACGGCCATTTTTCGATTGCGTTGGCGTCGCATTTTAATCAGGTGCTGGCGACAGAGATTTCCAAAACCTCGGTGGCTTCGGCAGAATTTAATATTGATGCAAACCGCACGGACAATGTGCGGGTTGTGAAAATGGCGGCGGAGGAAATTTCCGCCGCATTGGAAGGGCAACGAACCTTCTTTCGTCTTAAGGATGTGGATTTGAAATCATACGATTTCAATACCATTTTCGTGGACCCGCCGCGGTCCGGTCTGGACGATTTGACGCGCAAAATGGTGACGGAGTTCGAGCATATTCTGTACATCTCCTGCAACCCGGACACCCTTGCGCGGGATTTGGCGGACATTGGCCGTACACATGACGTGGTCGAAACCGCTCTGTTTGATCAATTCCCTTACACCCATCATATTGAAAGCGGTGTATATCTAAAAAGGAAAGCCAAATGATACTAGCTTGGATAGGTGCATTACTGATTGGTGTGAGTTTAGGGCTACTCGGTTCCGGCGGGTCGATTTTGACCGTGCCGGTACTGATTTACCTGGTGGGGCAAGACCCGAAAGTGGCGATTGCCGGTTCCTTGATGATTGTCGGGATTATCAGTGTCTTCTCCGCTCTGCCTTATGCACGACAAGGTTTGGTGAAATGGCGAACCGTGGTGGTGTTTGGCTTGCCGGGCATGTTGGGGGCTTATCTGGGCGCTTATGGCGCGCATTATGTGTCCGATGCGGTGCAGATGTTGATTTTCTCGGTCTTGTTGCTGACAGCGGCCTATTTGATGTTCCGCCCGGTCAAGCTCGAAGACGAAGGGCCGACACAGGAGCGTGCGCTTTATAAAATCGCGATTGACGGTTTGTTGGTCGGCGGGGTGACCGGTTTGGTCGGTGTCGGCGGCGGCTTTTTGATTATTCCGGCGTTGGTGTTGCTGGGCGGTTTGTCGATGCGTCTGGCGGTCGGCACCAGCTTGGTGATCATCGCCGCCAAATCGTTTGTTGGTTTCTACGAATATCTAAATGTGTTGAGTGCGTTGCAGTTGAGCATCGATTGGCATATTATCGGGTTGTTCTCGCTTATCGGGATTGTCGGTGGTTGGCTGGGTCACAAAGCCAGCAGCCGGGTTGACCAAGACTTGTTGAAGAAAATCTTTTCGGTGTTCCTGGTGTTGATCGGGGTGTTTATTCTGTACAAAAACCTGCCGAATCTGTTGTGACGTGATCGGGCATTAGCGCGATAAAATGCGTTCGATGTCCGAAAATACTAAGTGTTACAATTTGGTAACATTTTATTAGGGACGCTTCTCTTGGCTAGGAATGCTCGTCTGGACAATTCGGTAAAAGCTGTTAAAGGCCTGCATGCTCGAGCGATCGTGCTGGTCGGTTTGTCACTGTGGGTGCTGTCTGTATCCGCTTGGTCGGCGGAGTTATCGTTTCAAGTGGATAACGACATCGTTTATGGCACCGACCGGCAATATACCGGGGGCTTGAATGTCCGGTGGACGGACGAAAACGGCATTGCCTTGGTGAACTGGCTGATTGATCCGATTGAAAAAGCCGCGCTACCCAAAAAGGACGAACGGCTTTTTCAGCAAACCGACCAATTGGAACTCGCCACTCAGATTTACACCTTGGAAAAACGCACCGATTCGGGGCTGGAAAATGCCGGTAACACCGCTTGGACCCATTTCGATTGGCGGCGATTCTATCACTACAACCGTCATCAATCCTTGTTGAGTTTCAGTGTCGGCTGGCTGGGGCCGGCCAGTGGCGGACGCGAAATCCAAGACAGCATTCATTCAGTTGTCGGGAATTCGAATGCCTCCGGTTGGGATAATCAACTACCCGATCAGCCGACCTTGCAAATCGGTTTCGATAACCAGTATTTTCTGTTCGACCCGCAATTGGAACCGCATTTTCAGATGTACCGTTCTTTCTCCGTTATAGTCGGCTCACCGGAAACGGCGTTGAATGCCGGTGTAGGCGCTTATTACGGCGACGGTGCGCGGCCGGTGATGAGTTTCAATACCTTTAATCATGTGATGAATACTGGTAAGGGATTTGGCTGGTTCGTGTTTGCCGATATGTCGGTTCAATATCAGATCTATAATGTTTTGCGTGACGGTCGTTTGTTTACCGAGGATGACACCGGTTTGAAACCGGCCAATGAATTGATTCCATCCGGTCAATACGGCGGGGCCATGACGTGGAATGGTTTTTATGTGCTTTTTTCCGGGTCGGTATTCGGGCAATTTTATCGTGACCAGCCCGAGGAAGCCTTTCGCTTCGCTTCCTTGGTGGTCGGGTTCGAGCTCTAACAGTTTCGATTTATTTCAGCGTTGATTCGTAGCGCTTCAAGCCACCGTTCAATACACCGTCTTGCACAATGAAAATCACCAGGCCTGGCGATTTTAACTGTTTCTGCACCACCAGACCTTCCGGTTTGCCTTTTGGACTTTCCAGCGTCAATAGAGGGGGTGCTGTCGAGAAGTTTGTTTTGCCATCCCATTTATGTACTTGATAGAGGTTCGGCACTTCATTGACCGGGCCGGACAGCAGGTAAAGTTGGGTGTCGTCGGCCATCATGTCTCGAATGCCCAGACCGTTTAAATTCACCAATCGTAATTTCGGGTCGGTCAGTTCAAAGGTCTTTTCGGCCAAATCCAACTTCAAGACGGCGGCCAGGTTGCCGCGGAACACCGGGCCGCGAAAGCCGACGTAGAGGTGTTTTTTCGTGACGGCGAGGGCTTCAATGTCAATGCCGTTTTCCTTGCTGGGCAGGGCGATGAAAGGAGCGAGCATTTTGTTATTTTGAATAATGGGCATAAGCGAACGTTTTCGGGTGGCGGTGACCTCTAGTGCTTCATTGAGGCGAATTTGAAAGAGCACATTGCGGGACGGTTCGTCATGAATGGGGGTGAGGCGTTTCAGGTTCTTTTTGTCCGAGGCGCCGGGTTTGATTTTCTTGCGCTTTTTGGAATGGGAACCGATGGCGTACAGATACGGTTTTCGCCAGGCCAGGCCTTCCAAGTCGAGTTCATCGGGCGTGTCGGTCAAGGTGATTTGGCCGGAGGGTTCGGCGTGGTAGACGCCGTTGCGTTTCGGCAGGATTTGAAGGGCGGTGCCTTCGTCGGTGGCCAAGGCCATAAAGCGGTCGGTGATGGCCAAGCCGCTGATATTGTCCGGGTCAATCGATAGCTGGCCTTGGATTTGAGGCGTGTCGGCCCAGGCTTTTAAGCTGAATAACGTCAGGCTGAAGACCACCAGCAATCGGGTGAAGTATGTGATGCGCATTAGCGTAATCCTTTTTTCGCAAGATAACGGTGGGTGTTCTGTACGGCGCGTTTTTCATTGCGGTCGTTCCAAGCTTGGCCGACGGTCTTGCGCATCAGGCCTTCGATGCTGCGGGTCCACAATAGGTTTTTCAGCATGGTGGCGAGGTTTTTCGGACGACGCGGAAAGGCGCGTAACGCCATGGAAAAACTCAGTTCTTCGTATTCGATGTAATGCCACCAGCCGGGCGGAATATACAGAATGTCGCCGTGGTTCAAGTCGGTTTCATAACCTTCCAGGTATTGCAGCGCCGGGTATTTTTCGATGTCCGGTGTGCGGTAGTTGACGTCGAACAGGCTGCTGAATGAAAAAGGCACTTTGTACATCAAGGGCGTCTGGTCGGGCGGAAACAGCATCACTTTCTTTTGGCCGCCGAAGTGGCACAGGAAAATGTCCGCCAAATCGATGTCGTAGTGCATTTGCACTTTGGCGCCGGTGCCGCCCATGAACAGCACCGGCAGTTTGCGGAAAAACGGCAGACCAATGTCCGGGTAGTCGAAATCCTGAGTTAATTCCGGTACTTCTTGCAGGATGTTGTAAAAAAACAAGCGCAAATCGTTTTCCCCGGCTTGCAGTCTGTCGAGATAGTCGGCCAACGGCATTTGTGCGGCGGGCGCATGTTGGTGCTTTCGGTTTTTGGACGGCTGGCTGTCGTATAACGGCACGGTGCGGTCGCCGGCCACGTCTTTGAAATAATCAATGGACCATTTTTTCCGCGCGGGCCAATCGTCGGTCAGGTGTTCGAATTTAACGGGCATCTCCGGCCGTTTAAAGCGGGTGAGGAAGTCGTTTTTCGACAGGGTATCAACGGTGGTAATCGAACGTAGGCTTTTCATGACGAATCGGATGTTGTTGTCAATGCAGACAGTATAGCGGAAACCGGCGGGGCGGCGTAATGGTGTCGGGCGGAAAAATGATGTGGCGCAAAGACAAAAACGGCCAGGCCTGGCCGTTTTGGAGTTAGCTGCGGTTTATTCTTTGATGAAGCGCAGGTAGTTGTCCATGATGTGCAATTGCTGGCCTGGTTGGCCGGTGAAGCCCAGCATTTCCGCTTTGGACAGGATTTTACCGAACAGGACTTCTTCTTCGTGTTGTTCGGCAATGAACCATTCGATGAAGTTGAAAGTGGTGTAATCCTTGATATCGAAGGCGGCATTGGCGATGTCGTGAATCATGGCGGTGACTTTCAATTCGTGCTGGTAAGCCGCGTTGATGACGTCCATCAAATTGTCGAAACTGTTCGGCGGCGCCGGAATGGCTTCCAACGTCACGGGTGCGCTGCACTCGGCCATGTAGTCGAAAATCTTATCCATGTGGGTGCGTTCTTCCAGGCTGTGGCCGCGGAAAAACTGGGCGGAGCCTTCCAGTCCGTGGTCTTCGCACCAGGCGCTTAATTGTAGATAAATATTGGATGCATAGAATTCGGCATTAACCTGCTTATTCAGCAGATTCGCAATTTCAGGTTTTAACATGATGCTCTCTCCCGGTTTTTCGATATGGTTTTGGATGCGTTAGGTTTTTCATTCTAGATAAGTGTGAATACGAACGCAAATCGAAAAACATTAACTTATTGATTTTTCAATGATTTAATCTTTTCAAGATTCGTTATTATTCTTTTTACTTTTTCCGTGTCCACCTTCGGTGAGGTGGGTGACGTCGGACAGGTCTTCGCCTTCCAATTTATATGCTTGTGCGAAACCGCGTACATACCCGGCGGAAAGCGGGGTCAATTCAAACAGGTGGAAATCTTCCAGCGGCTTGAGCATCTGGATGATCTCACCGAATTTCTCTTCCAGCTTATCCATAGTGCCTTCCCATTCAGAGTCCGAGCGTTGAATGTGTTTAGCCGTAGCTTTCAGGGTGGCGCGCTTGCGGGCGAACAAATGTTTGGCGTCGTTTTCGGGTTCGATGAACAGCAAACTGGCTTGCGGGTCCTCCATCAGGTTAAAGGTGTGGTTCGACAGTTCTGAGATGTAAACGTAAAAACGGCCGTCGTGACGCATGACTGGGGCATAACTGGCTTCCGGCTCTGCGGCTTTATTGATGGTGGCCATGACCACGCTTTGGTGGCTATCGATGAATTGGTTGAATTCATTGTAGATGTTGCTTAACGGTTTCTTTGTTTCTGTATTCATCGTCTTCTCCGCATTAAATTTTGATTGTCGCTTAGTGACGCGTCAGCCTTGCCTGATGGACATTGTGCAATCAGTCGCCTGAAAAATCACTCAAATTTTTTATCAATTTCATCTTGACAGTTCGCTGATTATAAAGAGAATGAAAATAGTTATCAATAACGACATGGATATTATTTAATTTTAATTCCAGAATAAGAAAACAAGAAGTTTGAAATCCAATGATGAAATTCAACCAATGCACTCGCCCCTTTTTCCATCAAACCGCGGTTCGAACCGGCGGTTTGATGTTTCCCGTGATCTGTTTGTCTGCGTTGTCGCAGGCTGTTTGGGCGGAGCCGACACAACCCGCAGGTGAAACCAGTCTGGAGACCGTTCAAGTGACCACGGCGACCAAAACCCCAAGACGTTTGGACGAGGTGCCGGTCCAAACCACGGTGGTGACACGGGATGATATCGAGAAGACCCATGCGCAAAATCTGGCGGAAGCCTTGAAGTATGTGCCCGGCGTTCAACTCAAACCGATTCATGGTAAGACAGGCCAAGGGGTTTGGATTCAAGGGTTTGATCCGGACCGGGTTTTGATTTTGGTGGATGGCAATCCGGTATCGCCCAGTACGGGTTCTACGGTGGATGTGACTCAGGTGGCGATTGGCGACGTGGAGCGCATTGAAATCATTAAAGGGGCGACCTCGGCTTTGTACGGCACTTCTGCGATGGGCGGGGTGGTCAATGTGATTACCCGAGAACCCACGGCGAACTTTCGCGTGAGTGCGGATGTGTCCGGCGGGAACTGGGGAGAGCAAAGTGAAAAGGATAATCCACTTGCGAAAAAACACGGCAATTTTGAAGTGTCGACCAAACAAGATAAATGGTATGGCCAGGTCATTGCCGATTTAACGGAATCCGAAGGCTTTAAAGCGCCCGACACGCCAGGCAATTCCACTCAAGGCTGGCATGGGCATAAAAACACGGTTTCCGGTAAGTTTCAATACGCGTTCGATAACGATTTGAAAGTGACCTTGATGCCGCGTTATTTCGATGAAGATGCCGCCACCTTGGAGGATGTCGCCGCGCCCGGTTTCGGTACCGTTACCGAAGAGTACCGCGATAAAACCCAAGTGACAAATATCGCCACAGTCGTTGAACAACGTTTGAAGAACGATTGGAATTGGAAGATTCGCGCGATGTGGGAAGGGTTCGATAACGATTCCGATAAAGCGTCTCATCGTAAAACCTTTACCGACCATTCCGAGGCCGCAGCGCAGTTGGATATGCCATTCGGCGATTCACACCTGGTCACCGTCGGAGCCGAATTTCAATACGACTACATGGATGTCAAAAACCTTTCGACCGGCACCCATGAAGTTGCGGACGAAACCAAAGAGTCGACACAAGTGTTCGCTCAGGACAGTTGGTTTGTGACCCCGAACCTCGAAGTGTTGCCCGGCGCTCGTTTTCACAACGATTCTCGCGACGGTTCGCATATTGCCCCGATGTTAAATGCCATGTACAGCCGCCAGGATTGGCTGCCCGGTCGAGTCAACCTTCGGGCCGGTGTCGGGAACGGTTACCGCACGCCGAACCTCAAAGAACTCTATTACCTGTTTGACCACAGTCAACTTGGCTATGTCGTACAGGGGAACAAGGATTTAAAACCGGAAAGCTCGATCAGTTACCAATTGGGGTTGGAATGGGTGTTTCCCGACGACGGCAGTTTGGGCGTCAGCCTGTTCCACAATGACATTGATGACCTGATTGCTGAAGCGCTGAATCCGAATGAGGTTGGCCCGAATGGCGCGGCGGTTTACGAATATCAAAATATCGAAAAAGCCATGACCGAAGGCGTCGAAGTGGTGTTCAGAAAACCGCTGGGATCTTACTTCCGTTTGGATGCCAGTTACAACTACCTCAATGCGCGCGATGTGGATACGGACAAGGTGTTGGTTGAGCGCCCCGAGCATGAAGCAAAGCTGGGGTTGGATACCTATTTATGGAAGGTGGTGACCGTGACTGTGAAGATGAATTACGAGTCCGACCAGTATCTGGATGAAGCCAATAACACGGTTTCGCCGGGCTACACAACCTGGGATGCCATTGTGAATTACGACATTAATCAAGATTGGCGGCTGTACGGTGGGGTGAATAACGTCACCGATGTGCAGCGTAAGTTCGATGGAACCGACTTTCGACCGGAAGCCGGGCGTTACGTTTATTTAGGGGTTCGTTTTCAGTATGAAGACTGACCGTTCGCGAAAGACACTGAAATAAAAAAGGAGTTTTAAGATGCAATACACGAAAACAGGCTTATCCATTCTCGCCACCATGGCGTTGACTTTGACTGGGTGTGGTGGCGGTTCCTCATCCGGCTCTTCGGGTGGTGGGACCCCTTCCACCACTCCGGGGTCGGCGACTTATACGACGGTGGGCGCCTCTTCTTATACGGATTGGTCCTATATGGACTTTTCGTCCGGGTCTTCCAATGCTACCGTTAACGATATCTGGCAAGTTGGGTTCATGCGCTATAACGGTATGAGTAATAGCGGTATTTCCGCGACCGGATCGGGACCGAATGCAGATGATGTCAGCGTCTGTGTGGCTTATCAGTTTGATGGACTATACGACACCGACGGTAATGCGGTGATATCGGAATTTGAAAAACTCAATCTGAACAATACTTTGGAAGCCTTTAATTCGGTGACGAAAGCCACCTGCGCCAGCGGGGATTATTTGACCGACACACTTTCGACACAGATTAAAAGCGATGACTGGATGGAGGCTTCAACGCCTTACCCAACCATCAGTTATCAAGCGGTGACAACCGACAATAACGGCTGGATTATCCAGTCGGCGGATGGCAACAGTTACGCCCGCGTGAAGGTGTCGGATGTGGACATTACCTATAACGGAGCCACCGATCACAGCATCAGTCCGGCGCGTATCAAGTTGTCGTCCGAAAAATGGAATGGCACAAGCTGGGACGCGGCACTGGACTCCGGTTGGTTGGATTTTGAAGCCGGTGCGGTGTACTGGGACTTGGAAACCAATACGACTGTCACGCAAGCGGACCAGTGGGATTTGAATGTTCAGCTTTCCGGTCGTGATTTCCAGATTCGCGTCAATGGCGGTGCGTCCGGTGATGGCCAGGGCGGTGTCGGTTTGGTCATTGCCGGTGACGGTTATGCGAAGGATGTCACCGATCCGACGGCCACTGGCTACAGCGCGACCAGTCAAATCAGTTCTTACAATGGTGACGGCGTTTCCGGTGCCTTTACCCAGGTGGATTCGAACTACGGGTTCTTTACCTATAATGGAACCGATCACAAGATGTATCCGCACTTCACGGTTTACTTGGTAAAAGATGGAACGGACGACGCCACGGCTAAATACTACAAGTTTCAAGCCATCAGTTATTACGGCGAAACCGGCGCCGGTGACAGTGGCAATGTTTATATCCGTTATGAAGAGGTGTTCGAATAATGTCTGATTTAATGGAATTACACCGTAAAAAAACCGAGCTCTTGGCAGGCGATAAACCACCAAGAGCGCGGGAAGCGGCCAAACGGTTGGGCATCAGTGAAGCGGAATATGTGGCGTTATCCTGTGGCGAGACCTCGGTGATGTTGGATAAAGAAGCCTTCGTCTCGATTTTGCAGGCGCTGCATCGCGCCGGCGAAGTCATGGCCTTGACGCGCAACGATGCGGTGGTGCTGGAACACCACGGTGTCTATCGCAACCCGGTAATTAAGCACAGTCATGTGATTTTTACCGATCCGGACATGGACTTGCGTTTGAAAGTGACGGCTTGGAAATACGGCTTTGCGGTGGATGAAAACGGGCGTCGGAGTTTGCAATTTTTCGATGTCTATGGCCAGGCCGCCCACAAAATCTACATGACCGACGCGTCCGACCAGACGGTTTACGACGCTTTGGTGGCGGAATATCGCACGGAGGACGGTTTTGAACAGATGAGTGTTCGCACCAAACCGTCTTCCGAGCCGTCGGTCATGCCGAAAGTGGAAACCGAGGCCATTCAAAAAGATTGGCAAGCGTTGGAAAACGCGCACCACGTCAATGCCTTGTTGAAAGCTTACGGTCTGACGCGGCCGCAGGCTTATCGTCACTTGGGCGACAGTGCCATGGCCCTGCAGAAGGATGCCTTGAAATCGTTGCTTGAGCAAGCCGCCGAGGAAAGTTGGCCGTTATTGATGTTCGTGCCAAATGGCAGTGCTACTCAGATTCACAATGGCACGGTGCATAAGTTGATGGAAATGGGCCCCTGGTTCAATGTATTGGATCCCAAGTTCAATATGCACGCCAACCTGGAACAGGTGACCGAGGCCTGGCTGGTCTACAAGCAAACCGACGTCAAGCCGGTGGCTTCATTGGAGTTGTTTGATGCCGATGATAAGGCGGTGATGATGGTGTATTTGCATACCGAAGCACGCTCACCCCAGATGACTAAGCGCTGGGAAAGCTTTTTGAAATCCTTGAAATTGGAAGAGGTGGCGGTATGAAACCACGAATGTTCTCGCGTGTGGCAATGGCGGAAAACCGCCAGGCCTGGCCGTTTTTGGTATTGGGTGGCGTGTTCGCCGCTTACGCCATGTTGGCTTTGTTGTGGTTGATGAGCGGCACCGCGCATGCGGCCGAAAAACCGCGGGTGGTGGCGATTGACGGTTCCATTTCCGAAATCGTTTATGCGTTGGGAAGGGGTGATTGGATGGTGGGGCGTGACATCACCACCACTTACCCAGAAGACGCGGCCAAACTGCCAAGTGTCGGTTACATGCGTCAGTTGTCGGCGGAAGGGATTTTGTCGCTAAAGCCGACGCTGGTGTTGGCGACGAAAGATGCCAAACCGCAAAATGTCCTGACCCGCTTGCAAGACGCCGGGGTGCATGTTGAAATCATTGAAAACGTTTATACGCCGGACGGCGTGGAGGCGAAAATCAAACAGATTGCGAAAGTGCTGGACGCTCAGGCGGCCGGAGATAAACTGGTTGAACAGGTTCGACAATCGGTGAATCAAGCGAAAGTCTTTGCGGAAAACGCCATTCAGCAACAAGGCAAATCGGCCAAAGCGATTTTCGTGCTCAATGTGCGCGGCGGGAACATGATGGTCGCCGGAAAACACAGCCGAGCGGACAAGATGATGCAATTGGCCGGCATCGAGAATCCGGCAGCCGAACAGTTCAACGGTTACAAGCCGCTGACGGCGGAAGCGGCAATACAGTATAATCCGGATTATTTGCTGACCATGCAACACGGTGTGGGATCGGCCGGTGGCAAGGAAGCCATTCTCAATACCCCGGCGATTCGGATGACCCAGGCCGGGAAAAACGGTCGACTGCTGGTGATGGACGACAGCTTTTTAACGTTTGGCCCACGGCTCGGCGAAGCGATTGAATCCTTAGTGAAACAGGTTTATGTGGCGAACTAATGTGAACGAATCCAACAAAACTACAGCACGACCGAACCGGGAGGCGACATGCGGCTAACGCATTCGCCGCTACTGGCGTTGTCGATTCTGGCGCTCATCACTTTATTGGTGAGTTTGTATTCCCTCAGCGTGGGGGCGATTTCGATTGATACGGCCCAAGTCCTGTCGGCCTTGTTTGGCGCGGATGTCGCCATGCAAACCGACTTGGTGGTTAATGAAATCCGTTTACCGCGTTTGTTGTTGGGCATTCTGGTCGGTGCAGGCCTGGCGGTTTCCGGTGCGGCGATGCAAGGCCTGTTTCGCAACCCATTGGCGGACCCCGGTTTGGTCGGGGTGTCTAGCGGTGCGGCCTTGGCCGCAGTGACAGTGATTGTCCTCGGCAGCTCCTTTTTGAGTCAGTGGGTGGTTTTCTGGGGCTTTTTCGCTTTGCCGTTCGCAGCGTTTCTCGGCGGCCTGTTTGTCACCTGGCTGATTTACCGCGTGGCGACCAAAAACGGCCGCACCGATGTCGGTCTGATGCTGTTAACGGGGATTGCCATCAACGCCATTGCCGGTTCCGCCACCGGCATTTTGACCTACTTCGCGACGGATGAAGAACTGCGCACCCTGACGTTCTGGACCATGGGCTCCATCGCCAGCGCTTCCTGGCAGGATTTGGCGGTCGCCACCGTGCCGATTTTGGTGGCGGTGTTTTTGTTACCGTATTTCGCTCGTCCGTTGAACGCTTTTTTGATGGGCGAGGCGGTAACGTCGCACATGGGCTTTAATGTGAAGCAGTTGAAGTGGGGCGTCATCGCACTCACCGCCTTATCGGTCGGCGCGGCGGTGTCGGTCAGTGGCGTGATCGGTTTCGTTGGCTTGGTGGCGCCGCACATCGTGCGCTTGATTTTGGGGCCGGATCACCGTTGGGTCTTGCCCGGCAGTGCTTTGGTCGGCGCGATTTTGGTGGTGGCGTCGGATATGTTCGCGCGCACGGTTTTGTCGCCGGCGGAACTGCCGATTGGCATCGTGATGTCCGCCATCGGTGGGCCTTTCTTCCTATGGTTGTTGATTCAGCGCCGCTCGCGCGTTGGGTTTTAAAGGACGATTATGCTGATTACCGAACATTTAAACATTGCTTTGCAAGGGCAGTCGATTCTCAAACACATCGATTTGATGATCGAACCCGGCTCCATTGTGTCGATTTTGGGGCCGAACGGCGCGGGGAAATCCACCTTGATGAAAAGCCTGAGCGGCGACATCCCGGACGGCTTGCATCAAGTCACGCTGGAAGGGCGCAAACTGAAAGAATATGCGGTGCCGGAACTTGCCAATTATCGCGCGGTCATGCCGCAATCGGTTCAGTTGGATTTTCCGTTTTTGGTGTCGGAAGTCATTGAAATGAGTTTGCTCACTGCAGTGTCGCATTACGAGCGCGCCGCTTATGTTGAACGTGCCTTGGCGATGTTCGATGTGACCCATTTGAAAGACCGCAACTATCTGACGTTGTCCGGCGGCGAGCAGCAGCGCGTGCAATTGGCGCGGGTCATTGCCCAGATCACCCATAAAGCCGACGACCGCAATCGTTATCTGTTTCTGGACGAATGCACGTCCAGTCTGGATTTGGCGCATCAGCACCAGGTATTTGAAGTCGTGACCGAGGTGGTGAAAATGCATCGCATTGCCGCGATTATGGTGTTGCACGATTTGAATCTGGCCTCACAGTATTCGGACCGTCTGGTGTTGATGAACCAGGGGGAAATCGTCAGTCAGGGAACCGTGGATGAGGTGCTGCAGGAAGAGCGCATCACCGATGTCTATGGGTATCCCGTGAAAGTCACGCCCCACCCGAAAGGCTGGCCGATGGTGATTCCGGCGTGATCGGCTCCCGGGATGATTTCGAATCGGATGGGTTTTGTCTTATTCGCAAGTGTTTCCCTGTTGAAAAAATCCTGGCAGTTCGTCGGGCATGGGACGAATTTCTGGCGGAGTGGTCGCCTCATGACTTTGTCGAATCCGGTGCGAATCGTCAGGATTTTGTTGTGCTGGGTGATTTGGATGCCTCTCGAACTCCGGGGATTTCGTTAACGCCTTCCGAGCGGGATGAACTGTTCATTCTGGGAGACTTGCATCGTTATTTTCCGCATGCTTTTGATGTGATTGGTTTGTCAGCTCTGCAAGCCTTGACCGCTGATTTACTGGAATGTTCGATAGGCGAGCTGGTTTATGATTTTTCGAATTTAACGCGTAAAGCGCTGCGTATCGGGCCGAATATGAATTGGCATCGTGATATGGGGAATCGCTATATTTCGTCTCAGAACGGCGATGCTTTTTTGCGGGTTTTGATTCCGTTGGATGTTAGTCGAGAAGAAAACGGCACCTTAGGGGTTTTTCCAGGCAGTCACCGTCGCACCACTTCATTGCCGGTTCGATCCGAGCTGGAGGCTCTCGGAGCACCATTTTGGTTAGACATGGCACCTGGAGATGCTGTTTGGATTCATCCGATGTTGTTGCATGGTGGCGGGCCGAACCGTTCGGAAAATGATCGAAACTTCCTCATTGTGCAGCTTAGTCGACGGGGAGCGGATAGCCCCCTTAATCTCGCGGACGCCACCAGCGGTCAATCCTTTTCGGATATTATTCATCGGGTTCTGACCAGGCCTGGTGCTTTTAAAAAAACCTCTAGATTACCTTAGAGGCCCCCCGCCCTAACAGAGCTTCTCCAACATCCGAGATTTCCTAACCTAGCAGGCCGTCGGCTCTGGGGTGGGTGAGCCAAGTGTGATAACGCCACCAATAGCCGATAAAGGCGCCTGTCCAAAGTAATCCCGCCAATACATAGAGTCCGTTTTGCATTTCCGGAAACGCCGGAATCAAGAGGCCACGAATCAGCGTGGCGACGGTAATCAGTACGACGCCCATTTTCAGCCAACCGAGCCGGGTGAGCGGTCGGCCGGTGTGAATGTGGCTGACAACCATTAAAACGATAAAGTAAGCCAGCCCCAGTGCGCCCATGGTGAGAAAATGCCGGAAATGAGCGGACATTTGAACGTTTGTTTGTAACGCATCCCACCCCATAAGCCCGTACCCGGCAGCCAATAACGTCAATAAAGTCATCATCGGCCAAACCGTCGGGAATTTGAGAATGAAGGTGTCGGTTCGGAAAAAATCATTCAAGGTGTTGAACAGGGCGGCCATGACCGCCAAATTCAACCAGGCCTGGGCGGAATTGCCGGGAAACAACAGTTCCGTTAAGGTCGCGACCGAAAGGCTGAATATGGCCAGGTTATAAGCGGGTGGTCTGGCCAAGAAGCGGTCGTCAATGTGTTCCTGCTCGAACCATTCGTTAATGGATTGGGTGGCGATGCGACGCACGGCGACCAAGACCAAAATCATAAACGCGCCGACGGAGGCTTGCAGGACGGTGAAACCGGACAGCGGAATCCATTCCGCTTCGGCGGCAAAAAACAGGGCCTGACAGAAAACGATTAATCCGTAGGCGAGCGCAAGCCCCCATTGGCGTTTCAGAGGGTCCGTGAGAATCGGTTTTCCGACCAGCCAAAGCACGTAAGGTAGAAAAGCCAGATGAATAATGGCGACGCCATAGACACCAATGACATCGATTCCCCAAAAAGCCAGGCGTCCGGCCAGCCAGAGTGCGACGAGTCCGAATAAGGTTCGGCCGTTCACGGGCGGCGTGCCTTCGAAAAATTCCGGTACAGCCGTCATGATGAAAGCGGCCATCATGCCGGAAGTGATGCCGAACAAAAGTTCATAAATATGCCAATTCAGCGGCGAAGACGGAAACGACACCGGCCACCAGCCGGTCCAGAACGCTACCCACAGGAAGACATTGACGGTCAGCACCCAGGGAATCAACCAGAAAAATGGTCGAAAACCGTAGGCGAAAACCGCTTTGGGATGGTTTGCCGGTCCGGTCAGGCTGGTGAGTAAATCATTGAAGCGGGAAGAGGAAAGCCAGTTCATGCGGTTTGTTTCCCTCGCTGGGTGATGTTGAGCTCAAAGGTATCGATAATGCACGGATCGGCCAGCAACTGATGCAGTTCGTTGTGGATGTCGTGATCGGTGCGTTCGGTCAAGGGTGTGGTCAGTTCGATTTGGCGGACGATACGACCCGGAGAATGACCTAGGACCAGTATGCGGTGACTGAGTTTAATGGCTTCCGTTAAATCGTGAGTGACGAACAGAACCGATAGGTTATGTTGGGTGACTTGCTTAATCAGAATCGATTGCAGTTCTTGTTTCAAACCAATGTCGAGCGCGGAAAAGGGTTCGTCCAAAAACAGGATTTCCGGTTTCAGCACCAAGGCGCGGGCAAAGGAGACGCGTTGGCGCATGCCGCCGCTGAGGTCTTTCGGGAATTTGTCCAGATCGCTGATTTTTAAACCGAACTCCAATGCGATGCGACGCGCTTTTTCATAACGTTCTTGGCGCGAAACACCGCGGGCTTTCAAACCGAAGGCGATGTTATCCAAAGTGGTTTTCCAGGGCAGTAAACGGGCTTCCTGAAAGGCAAAGGCCTGGGAGGCAAATTCATTGTCAATGTGGCCGTTTTCCACGTCCAATAAGCCGCTGCAAAGATGCAATAGAGTGGTTTTGCCACCGCCGCTCGGGCCGACAATCGAAACCACTTCGCCCTGCTGTAACGAGAAGTGGATGTCGGCCAGAATGTCGGTCGGGCCGAAGCGGTGACTGAGGTGGGATACGTTCAGTTGCGCCATTGTTCCACCTCTCGTTTAATCGGTTCCAGCAACAAGTATTCGACCATAAGTAATACCAGCACCATCACGGTAATCAACGCCATGGCATCGGCAGAGTTGAAATGGCTGCGTGCCACCGCTAGGTCCGCACCGATGCCGTCCGGTGTGGTGAGTAGTTCGGCCATGACGACAATTTTCCAACTCATGCCCAAAGCCGAAATCCAAGCCGGAAATACATAGGAAAACAGGTGCGGAAAGACCAGGTCGTTGAGTTTCATCCAAAACGGCGGTTGAAAGCTGTCGCTCATTTCCAATAAATCGCCTTCCAGTGTTCGTGTGCCTTGTAATGCGCCGATGAAGATAATCGGGAAGGCCGCGATGACGACGGTGAAAATGACGCTTTCATCGGTCATGCCGAACCAGAGCATCGCCAAGACAATCCAGGCAATCGGCGGGACGCCCATGATAATGGTAATCAAAGGGCGGCTCATCATGGCGGCCGTCACAAAGGTGCCGGCGAGCATGCCCAGTGACGTGCCCAGCAACAAGGCGATGCCGAAGCCCAAAAGGGCGCGTTGAACGGTAATCCAGAGCGACTGCCAGAGTTCGGGCGACTGCAGCATTTGCCACAGGGTGAGAAGCGTTTCTTTCGGAGAAGGCAGAATCAGACTGCCGTTGAATTGATGGCCGATATCCCAAAGGGCCAGAAACAGAAAGATACTTGCCAGTGCGCCCCAACCGCTCCATAGGTAACGGGGAAATTCTTTTAAGATTTGTGCAAGTGCGTTCATGATGCGGTTTTCGTAACGGGAATGGCGAAAATATTAGCATACCTGTAAACGTGGGTGGGTGTCATTTAAAAACTAAATAGATCGAGTACAACAATCTTAATGATAATAATTATTGTTTATGGTTTTGTTATATAATAGAATGCTGATATTGGTTCGGCGACCGATTTTTCGGCGCCATTGACATTCAAACCGAATAAACCCCATTTCAGGCATCGTTCGCGAATTAAAAGGAATTGATGAGGTTGGTCTGCCTGGTGAAAGTTAAATTAGGAAGCAAAATGAAACTGAAAGAACAGACGATTTTACTTTCTTCGGCCATGTGGGCGGCGTATGCGGCCCCGGTGTGGGCTGAAGAACGTTCAAAGGCCGAGACAAAGCTTGAAACCGTGGTCATTTCCGCGACGAAAACCGAGAAGTCGATTGATAAAGTCACGGCGTCGGTGGACGTCATTACCCAAGACGACATCGAGAAGATGGGCGCCATCACCTTGAAAGATGTGTTCCAAAATACACCAGGCCTGGTGTTGCAGTATGGCACTTTTCCGTCCGGCAGCTCGGCCTCGAAAAGTTCGGTGAATATTCGCGGCCTGGGCACGACCGGGACGCTTTGGTTGTTGGATGGGCGTCGACTGGCGGGCGAGGTCAGTAACCCATATGATATGGATCGTTTGCCGGCTTCCATGATTGAACGTATCGAAATCGTCAAAGGGCCCATGTCCGCACTGTATGGCGCGGATGCCGTGGGCGGGGTTATCAATATCATCACCAAACGGCCGGATGACAAGTTTGTGGCGGATGTGAGTGTGTCCGGCGGAGCCAATGCAGAAGGCGAAGGGTCTAATAAACAGGTCAGTGCCAATGTGCGCGGCGGTATTGGCGATTTCCGCGGTAAATTCTTTATGTCGGTCACCGATTCCGGCGCTTACTATGAGCAGGAGCAGACGGATACCACCGTTACCGGAAACCAGGTCAAACCGTCCACGCGCCCGGCACCATTGAATAATATTCAGGACAGTTACGACGTTGATGTCAGTTATCGCGAGAACGCGACCGTCAAGACCGTGGGGGGTCGAGGCGAATATGATGTCTCCAACGATTTGACCGTTGGGGCGGAAGTGTATTGGATGGACGAAGAACGCGACGGTTCGTATCGCGGTACCTATCATCCGACGGCTTACACCATGATGGGTAACCGGGTACCGGCTTATGACGTACCGGTGAACTCCAAAGACGAAAACGAACGTTATGATATGGCGGTGGATGCCCAGTATTTCGTCAACGACGATTTGGACATCGATTTCCGTGTTTATCGCTCTTATTACACCAAGCGCAATACCACGACGTTGCAGCACTATCAGGATTTCGGTTATGCCAGCAAATCGGCGTCGGCTTCCAATGGCATGAACGCCAATGTGGACGTCACCTCTTATGAATTGAGCTCGAATTGGGCACCGGTGGAGAACCATTTATTGACCGGCGGGATCGAATATCGTCAGGAAAAGCGTGAAGCGACCGTCTTCACTCAATCCAACGACTTGGACACGCGCCGAGTGTCGTCTCAGGCGATTTATCTGCAGGACGATTTTACCCTGGGCGATACCTGGTCTTTGACCGTTGGTGGGCGCTATGATCAGTATGACCAGGACGCTTACACTGATCAAAATGGATTGGACCATGACAGTTCAACCGATTCCGAAAGCACTTTCCGCGTTGGCGTTTTGAAAAACTTTCATCCGCTCTTGAATGCGCGCGTGAATGTGGCGCAAGGTTTCCGGGTGCCGGATATTCGCGAACTTTACATCCAAAAGCAAACCCCGGGCGGCTTGTTGCTGGGGGCGCAGACGGTGGACGCCGCACAAGGCAAAGACGCTTATGACTTGAAGCCGGAAAAAACCTTAAGTTATGAGTTGGGGATCAATGGTGCGACCAGCGACTTTTCATACAGCATCACGGCCTTCCTGAACCAGATAAACGATAAAATCCAGCAGGTGAGCGTGGCTGGAAACATGACGGATTATTATACTTTCCAAAATGTGAGCGATGCCGAAACCAAAGGGATGGAGTTGAATCTCGGTTACCAGTTCCTGAACAATTTAAAAGGGCGTTTTTTCTGGACCGAGCTGCGTACTGAAAACAAAGATACCGGTAAGCAACTGGAATTTAACCCGGATCGGGTCGTTGAATTGGGCTTGGATTGGGACGTCACCAGCCGTTTCCGATTGGGCGCTTATGCGGTCTATACCGGCGAACAATATTACGTTGAAGACACGCAAGGCCATTACACCGATGCTTATACCTTGACGAATTTGACCGGCGGCTACCGCTTCGGTGAAAACAAACAAATCGATTTGTACGGCGGCATCAACAACGTGTTCGACCAAAAAGTGGATAAAGTCATCGGTTCCAATGTCGGCACCTATTACTTTGCTGGCGTGAGAGTCGGTTTTTAACCCCTGCGTTGATGATAAACACGCCGGCGAAGCATGTCGCCGGCTTATTGAAAAGGAACAAAACATATGATGTTCAAAAGCTGGGTACGTTGGCCGCTCACTTTATTATTGGTGGCGGCTTCCATGATGACGATGGCCGCGGAAAAATTGCCGAAACTGGTGTTGTCCGGCCCCTTCGCCGGGGTGTCCAACCCTTTAATTCACATGGTGGAAACCGGCGCCTTAAAAGAGTTTGCCGAGGTGGTGGAATTTAAACCCTGGAACGGTGCGGATCAGTTAAAGTTGATGGCGTTGGGCAAAGGGAATTTTCAAGCCGATTTCATTGCCATGCCTTCCAATGTGGCCGCCAACCTGTACAACCGTGGGGTGGACCTGAAACTGATGAACATTTCGGTGTGGGGCATTTTATGGATGGTGTCACGTGATGATGGTCTCAAGACCTTGGCCGATTTCAAAGGCAAGGAAATTGCCATGCCGTTTCGTGGTGATATGCCGGATATTCTGTTTGAGCAATTGGTGAAAGCGGAAGGCTTGGACCCTAAAAAAGATTTTAAACTGCGTTATACACCGCACCCATTGGATGCGATGCAGTTGTTGATCATGCGTCGGGTGGATCACGCTCTCTTGCCGGAGCCGGCCATTTCCATGGCATTACGGAAAACGAAATCGTTTCCCATCAGTGTGATTGCGCCCGATCTGTATCGCAGTGTCGATTTGCAGGCGGAATGGGGCCGGGTATTTAAGCGCAAAGCGCAGGTTCCCGAAGCCGGGATGACGGCGATGCCAAGTGTGCTTGATAATCCAGCGTTGCTGCAACGGTTTAATGAAGCCTACGCCGAGTCCATGCAATGGTGTCTGGATAACCCGAAAGCGGCGGGTGAAATGGTCGCCAAACACATTGCGTTGCTGACGCCGGAAGCGGTGGCGGATTCAATCGAAATCACGAAGTTTGACGTGGTGCCGGCTTTACAGGCGAAAGCGGAGTTGGAGTTCTTTTACCGGCAGTTGATGCAAAATTTACCAGACCTGGTCGGGGGCAAGTTACCGGGTAACGGCTTCTACTACATGCCTTAACGCCAGTTTTCATTTCATATCTTTTTTGCCATCCGAATCAGGATGGCGTCACTTCGATTTCGATGTGCGACAGCTTTTCCTGCAATAGTTGCGGTGAGCTGTTTTCCACGGTTCTCAAAGGCTTATTGAATACGGTGCAGCTGGAACGCGCGGCGTGACAGAGTGCTTGGTTCGGACAGTCGTCCGGGCAAAAGACTTCGTCTGCTTGCTGAACGGCGTCGCAGACCGCTTCAATCCGGTCGCTTTCGGGGGTGATGAGTTCGCCTTGATAATGTTGCACGATGGCTTTATAGGCTTTGATCAGTTCGGGCGATGCGCCGACATAGGCGATTTTGCGGCCGTTCAGGTTCGGCGGTTGTTGGCTGTCCAGCACGTGCAGGTAATCTTCTTCCAAGGCTTGATATTGCGCTTTTAATTCGGCGATGGTATGTTTCGCGGCCTGCAATTCCTGTTTCAATCGGCGGTTTTCGCTCAACAGGTGTTTAGGTTGATTGGGGTGTGTCGGGAAAACGTGCGTGTTTGTCATGGTGAATCACCTCGCTTTTCAATCTGTCATGCGGGCTGGAGATTACGGTCTCAGGCCCAGGTTAGGAATAGATGGATATAGTAGTAGAGCACCACATAAAACAACATGAAGACTCCTTTAAACCATTGTGAAGGTTAAAAAATGAGTAGCGTGAGGAGCGCTACTCTAAGCGGAGGAGCAAGAAAATTAAGCTAGCATGCTTAGGAGAGAGAGATAGGTGGATGCCAGCTTAAAACGGTACTGACCGGGTTATTTAACCTCGGCCATGTATTTTTTTAAACGACCTTGGTTCATAGCGAACCCAGCTTCAATGGTGTCGGCCTGTTTCATAGCGTCGTCTTTATTGGTGGCGTTTCCGACCTGAATGACGCCGACCATCGCCATGGATTTATGCGGTAGGCAGTAATAAATATTGATGCCTTCCTGCTCGAATTTGACTTTGCCGCCATCGAATCCGACTTCCCACTTTGATCCGTCTGGCGTGACTTCCGAAATGGCATTGTGTCCGGCGTCCACGGCAACAAAATTAACGGTATCGCCCGGTGCTATTTTCAAGTAGCCAGGTTCAAAGACCATAATGCCGTCCGCACCGGCGTTGAGCATTTTTACTTCATGCTCGGCGGCATAGATGTTGGCGGAGGCAGACAAAAGTCCGGCGGCTAGGAGCAGATTTAGAAAGCTTCTGCGTTTCATAAGTATTTTTCCTTATGTTGTTTTAAATCCTTATGGTCTTGCCATAATGGGGTTGGTTGTTTAGTCGTAGAAACCTTTTAAGGCTTCGTTTTATCTTAATTTTGAGAGAATGTTATCATTAATGATAATTGTTATCAATATCATTATTTAAAAATGTTAAAATTTTTTTGAATTGCTTGATTTAAAGGCTGAATGCTGCGGGTGAAAAAATAGGTTATCGGCCTTTATTTCGTGCTCTGATGCGTATAAGGATCTTATTAAAATAAGGAATGAACCATGACAGAATTGATCGAAAAACGGATCCGTTTTTTTTCGTTTAGCAACTTGAAACTTGGGAATGTCGTTGTACTGTGGGGGCTTTTAACGGTCTCGAGTATGTCTCTTGCCGGAATGTCAAATATGCAAAAAGCGAAATATGCGACACCCATGCCGAATTTAATGATGTTGATTGAAAGCCATGCTTATGAACTGGAACTGGACAATGAGCAATTGGCTGTTGTCCGCAATTGGCGAAAATCTCATCATCATCAGATTCAACAATGGATGAACGAGTTGATTGAAACGGAAAAATTTATGCATGATGCTGTATTGGAGGGGGCAACGGATGCCGAGGTTGAGGATTATAAGCGCGAGGTTCTAAAAAAACGCGGGGATTTGATTGATCTGAAAGCCCGTTGTGTCAAACGTATGCGTCAAACCTTGGATGATGAGCAGTGGAATCGGTTGGTGGCGTTATATCAAAAACGACGTCAAGCAATGATGGGAGCGTCGAAAAAGGTCAATGAAGTGCAATCATTTCTTAGAGTATCGCCAATGCCTAAACTTATGGTAGTTGTGTTAATGCAAGGTGATAAATTGAACCTTTCGCCAGAGCAGGCCAGAGCGCTTGAAAAGTGGCGAATCGAACACATGAACCGATGGTCGGCGATGTTTGATGAAGTGGTTCGATCGGAAAAACATCTGACTCAGGAAGCATTGGATATGGCACCGGCCGAAAAGCTGGAGACACGTTTTTCCGAATTGCTGGAGCTTAGAAAAAATATGGCTGCAATGTCTTTGGCTTGTCGTGATAATGTGCGTCGGGTTTTGAATGATCGCCAATGGCAAACGTTGGTGAGTCTGTTTGAAGGTCAAATGGTTCATTAGTCACTCTATGCAAGAAGCACGCTGCATTATGTTATTCTTTCTTGTTTAGGGAGCCTCTGATTGAATCCGTTTGGAAATTGGCTAAGCCCTGCAGAATCTTAAACAGATTCAATAAGGGGGTTCCTTGGCTCATCCAGGTTATTGTCCTATGACGGGGGAAGGGGCGGTTGGATTGGATGCGGTGGCTAGTGCGCCGACTAACCGAGTCTTGAGATGAGGTTGCCGAATTAAGGGCGGTGTACTGGTATAAAAAAAGAGCGGTGCATGGATAAGCACCGCTCGAATCTAGGAGGAGCAAAATGAATCCGACTCGGCTCTTATGCTTAGGAGAGAAAAAGCAGAGATCGACAAAACGCTCGCAAAAATAAGCGTCATTTCACTTGATTATAAATACTATACTAAATAATAATTATTATCAATATTATTTTGAAATTTAGTTTTTAATCCGGCTTGGCGATTTTGATCATGTTCTGTTTGGAGTGGATGAGACTTTGTCTAGCGTAACCGGGGTTTTGGCCGGTTCACCAATGAAATACCCTTGCGCGAAATCGATGTCGAGGCGTTTCACGGCGTCGAGAATCTCGGCACTGCTGACGAATTCGGCAATGGTTTGGATGTCTTTTTTCTTGGCGAAGGAGACGATGGACTCTACGATGTCGTAGGCGTCTTGGTTTTCGGCCAGTTGCTTAATGAGTGAGCCGTCGATTTTGATGAAGTCGGCGTGGAGTTTCAGCAGGTTTTCGAAATTGGCGTAACCGGCTCCGAAATCGTCGATGGCGATTTTACAGCCGAGCCCACGCAATTGATCGATGAATTTCTCCACCTTGACGAAGTCGGTGATTTCTTCGGATTCAAGAATTTCCAGGGTGATACGTTCCGGGTGACTGAATTGCTCAACGTGTTTGAGCAGGTAATCGACGTAATCCGGGTTGGTCATGTCGGTGGCGGAAATATTGATGGAAAAAGCTTGTTCCGAGCGCTTGAACGCTTGGAAGGCTTTGGCGACGACCCGTTTCGACAGTATCGGGTATTTTTTGGTCTGCTGGGAGACTTCCAAAAAGAAAAACGGTGAAATGACCTTGTCGTCCGGTTCGATCATGCGCACCAGAGCTTCGTGTTTTTCGATGCGGCCGCTGCGTAAGTTCAGAATCGGCTGGAAGAAGGTGGTGATGCGGTCTTCCAGTAAGGCCTGGTTCAGCTTTTCCGACCACATGAGGTTGTCGGCACGCTGTTGATAGGTGTCGATGGCCGACGAATACACCAAAACGTCCTGATGGGTGTTTTTGGCATGGCGCATCGCCACCTCGAGGGAGTTGAGCAGGTTTTCCTTCGGCTCGAAACTCAGGGCCAGGGTTTGGTTGATGTAGATGTCCTGCGACTGCACCGTGATTTTATGGTTCGACAAACGGTTTCGCAGTTGGATCATCTGCTGTTCGAAGCGTTGGGCGTCCGGTTCCTCCGAGGTCAGCACCAATTGGTCGGAACCGAGGTGGTACACGCGGGTGTTGAGTGGTTTGTAGAGGAAAAGGTGCAGCAGCGTGCTGATAAGCATCTGGTCGCCGAACTGGTGGCCGAAATACTCGTTGACCTGCTTGAAATTGTCCAAATCGAACAACGCCAGTTGCGGGTGTTCCAGGGTTTCAATCGCTTCCAGCAACGCCACGCGGTTCGGGATATTGAGCAAACGCGAGGTTTTGACGGCGGTTTCCAAATCCATCTGTTTGGTGATGAGACCGGTGACTTCGTGGCGGATGGCAAGGTATTCGATGAATCGGTCCTGGTCGTCCACCAGCGGTACCAAGGTCATTTCCACATAGTAGGGCTCGCCGTTTTTCTTCCGGTTTTTCAATGTGCCTTTCCAGACTCGGTTGGACTGGATGGTTTGCCACATTTCTTTGAAGACATTGGTCGGCGTATCCGGATGGCGCAGGATGTTGTGGGGTTGGCCGATGAGTTCGTCGCGCGAGTAACCGGTGAGGTTCAACAGGTTATTGTTGACGTAGGTGATGTTGCCGTATTGATCCGAGCGGGAAATGAGGTTGCTTTGATCCAGGGCATTGTTCATCTGATCGTTGATCTGTTGCGTGGCTTTGGCCTGGGCTTTATAGGCCAGGAAATCGGTCAGGTCTTCGAGGAAACCGTAGTATTCGATGACACGGCCTTGGTCGTCTCGGATGATTTGGGTGTAATCCTTAATCCAAATCCAGCGGTCGTCCTGTGTCTTCAGGCGATAAGGTGCGTGGACAATGCTTTCCAAGCCTTTTTCAGCGGCCTCGGCCAGTTCGTCAATGACCTGTTGCTTGTCTTCCGGGTGGACGATGTCGGCGTATTGAACTTTGCCTGTTGTCCAGTCCGAGACGGCGTAACCCAACAGGCGATCTGCGGCTTCCGAAGCATAGATGACTGGCCAGTTTTCGGTGTTCTGCCATCGAAAAAACGCATAGGGCGCTTGGTTCAAATAGGCTTCGAAGCTCAGTGGTGACATGGAAAGTTCCAGTAAGGGCGGCCTTATCGTTAAGGCCGCATTCAATTAGCTAATGCAGGCATTTTATCCCATGCCATGGGGAGAGTAAAATAATCCGCTTTAAACATAAGGGTTTGCGGTGTTTTAACGTAGTAAGCTGACGACACCTTGTTGAGTGGAATTCGTCCAAGTTTACCCACAGGGTAAAAGTGAGGGTGTAAAATAACCACCAGATTAAATTGTTACTTATTTGCAGAACTTACAGACCGTTTTATCATGTCCGACACCGAAACAACACCAACCGAAGCCGCCCCGAAAAAAGCCAAAAAGGATTGGATTAAACCGCCCAAGTCCATTTTGAAACTGGTCGGGCGCGCCATTGCGCAATACCAGATGATACGCGAAGGCGACCGCATTTTATTGGGGCTGTCGGGCGGCAAAGATTCATTGGCTTTGTTGGTGATTCTCAAGCATTTACAGCGCCATTCACCGATCAAATTCGAGTTGGCGGCCTGCACCATCGACCCGGAAATCCCGGGGTTCGATCCGTCGCCGTTGAAAAAGTGGGTCGCGTCGATGGAAATTCCCTATTTTTATGAGTCCGAAGATTTGGTGGCTTTAGCGGACGCGCACATGAAAGGCAATTCCTTTTGCAGCTTTTGTGCCCGCCAGAAGCGCGGCAAACTTTACACCGTTTGCCGACGCGAAGGCTATAACGTTTTGGCCTTGGCGCAGCATCTGGACGATTTGGCGGAAAGCCTGTTGATGTCGGCGTTCAATGCCGGGGAGTTGCGCACGATGAAAGCGCATTACCTCAATAATGAAAAAGACATCCGCATTATCCGGCCGCTGGTGCGGGTGCGCGAAAACCAAACACGAGATTTTTCCGAATCCGCCGGCTTGCCGATTATTCCCGACAATTGCCCGGCCTGTTACGCCAAACCGCAAGAACGTCAGCGTATGAAAGAATTGCTGCTGGAGCAGGAAAAACACAACAAACACCTGTACGCCAACCTTTGGCACGCCATGCAACCGCTGGTGGCGGACGACAACCATGCCGGGTTGGCGCAGTTAACGGATGAAGAAGAGGGCTGACGATGGCGGAGACTCCAAAACAGGATTGGCGTGGTCGATTGTTCATCGGTTTGTTACGATTTTTCGCCTGGTGGCCATTGCGCGTCAATCATGCGATGGGCACCGCCATCGGTTACCTGCTATGGTGGCTGCCGAATTCGCCGAAACGCATCTCGGCCATTAACCTGAAAATCGCCTTTCCGGACGCGTCCGAAGCCGAGCACCGCGCCTTGCTTAAGCAAAGTCTCATTGAGTTGGGCAAAACCACCACGGAGCTGGGTCCGCTGTGGTTGTGGCCAAATCAAAAGGTGCTGAACCTGATCCAGGAGGTGGACGGCGAAGAGCTGGTGCAAGCGGCGTTTGATAAAGGCAAAGGCGTGATTGTGCTGTCGCCGCACATCGGTGCCTGGGAAGCGATGGGCTTTTATTGGTCAAGCAAATACCCGATTACCAGCTTGTATCGTCCGCCGAATTTACCATCGATTGAAACCTTTATGCGCGAGGTGCGGGAAAGAGGCAGTGCCAAACTGGTACCGACCGATTTGTCGGGCGTGAAGGCGCTGCGCAAAGCCTTGAACCAGAATGAAATGGTCGGCATTCTGCCTGATCAGGACCCGGGCAAAAGCGGTGGCGTCTATGCGCCGTTTTTCGGGCACCCGGCGCGGACGATGGTGTTGGTGTCGCGCTTGGCGGCTAAAGCGCAGTGCGATGTATTGTTTACCTTTGCCGAGCGGTTGCCGAAAGGGCGCGGTTATCGTCTCAATATTCTGCCCGCCGAAGTGGCGGTGGCCGCTCGTGACGAACAAACGGCGGCCGAGGCCTTGAATCGCGGTGTGGAGGTCTGCGCCCGGCGCGTTCCGGCGCAGTATCAGTGGAACTACAAGCGCTACAAGCATCCGCCGGAAGGCGTGGTGGATGTTTACAAAAAATAACCAGGCCTGGGCGTTTTGTTGAATGCGGGCGACAGCCAAGAGGAGGGTAAGGATGCGACTCTTTTTAGCGATTCCAGTTGATGCGGCTTGCGCGGAACAACTCAAAACGCGGCTGGCGGCGTTTCAAGCCCGCCCGGAAATGGCGGCGATGAAATGGGCACCGTCGCTGAACTGGCATTTAACCTTGTCGTTTCTCGGTGAGGTGTCGGAGGCGGATTATCAAGCGGTTCGGGAGTCGATGTCGGATTGGTTCGCGGAAGGCATGAGCTATTTTGAGGCCGACCTGCTGACGCTGGGCGGTTTTCCCAACCCCCAAACCGGCCCTTTCTGGGTGGCGAAGTTGGATGCGACCTTGATGATGCAATCGTTGGTTCGGGAAATCGACGACCATTTGAGACCGTTGGGCTTTGCCAAACGCAAACATGCGTTTCGTCCGCACATCACACTGGGTAAATGGAAGGGCGTGTTCGAAGACTTTCCGACAATCGACGAGCCGTTGGAGCCGATTCAACTGCGGGTGGACCGCTTAAACCTTTACCAGAGCGTCTTGACGCCATCTTCGCCGCCGGAATATCGCCTTTTAAATAGCCTGCCTTTAGAGACCTATTGAGCTTCTAGCCGCCGTCAGGACGACGTTGTCTGCCCCTTATTGACGGTCAGTGCCAGCACGCCGGCAATCACCAGTGAAATGCCAATGGCGTGATAAAGGCTGAAGGGCTCATTCAGTAACCAAACCGCCAGCCCGATGGTGACGATGGGCCCCAAAGTGCCGATGATACCGGTTTGTGCCGGTCCAATCAGCGCAATGGCCTCGGCAATCATAAAGCTGGGGATGACGGTGCTGAAAATCGCCAACAAAATCAGCCACAACCAGGCCATGGGCGTGACGTTTAAATGCTCGAAACCGATGAGGCCGGCAAAATACGCCAACACGAACAGGCTGGAAACACTCATCGCCATACTGGTGAACCAAAGACTGCCCAACTGGTGAATAATCTTTTTACTGATAAGCACATAGAACGAGAAGCTGAGCGCCGCCAAAAACACCAGCATGGTGCCCAGCAGCGTGTTGTCTCCGCCCAGTTTTTCAGCCAAAGACTGCTCTTGGTAAAACACCAACCAAAGCCCGCCATAAGTGATGACCAAAGAGAAGAGAATCTTTCGCGTGATGGGCGTCTTGAAAAACAAGGCACCGAGTACGGCCACCAGAATTGGATAAGTGAACAGCGTTAGGCGCTCGAGTTGCGCGGAAATCATTTCCAGGCCTTTTAAATCCAGCCAGGATGACAGGAAATACCCGATAAAGCCGAGAAAGAAAATCCAACCGAATTTTTCCCAGCGGTTGTCCGGGTGACGGCCCGGCGTTCGCGCCAACCAAATCAGTATGGCGAGGTAAATCGGCAAAGCAATCGCCATGCGTAACATCAGCACGCTGTCAGTGTTCAGGCCTTCCGCATACGCCAGCTTAATGAAAATCGATTTCAGCGAAAACAGGGCGGTGCCGAAGACGGCCAAGAAAAAACCGAACCAAAGCGGCGACTGGGCAAGCGACCGCATCATCGCGCCGGTTTGGTGGCGATCAGCCAACCATAACGGTGGGATGACTCGCCGTCCGCCAGCCAGCCTTCGCCCTGAATGTCGACCTTGAAATTCGACCAGGCCTGGCCGTTTTCAGTTAACTTGACCAGTTCGCCGGGGGCCAGATAAAAATCCGGATTTTGCGGGCCGTTGGCCTGCACGGGGCCTAAAAAGGTTTGCACAAACACTTGTCCGCCCGGCTTGAGAGCCTGAGCGATTTGTGGCCAGAGTGACCGGTTCAGGTAGCGGCTGAGGGTGATGACGTCGTACTGTTGGTATGGAAACAGCATCTGGTCGAAGTCGCTGATGGTGCAGTGAATGGGGAGACGGTTCACCGCCGCCCAGTTATTGAGGTGCGTTAACGCCACATCGGAAATGTCCCAGGCATCCACCGTTAAACCGCATTGCGCCATCAAACGTGCATTACCGCCCAGGCCGCAGGCCAAATCCAACGCCCGGCCTTTTAACGGTAGTTTTTTAAGGTGTTGTTGCAAGACCCACGCCGGGCGAACCGGTTGTTTGGGGTCCGATTCGGCGTATTTTCGATCCCATTTTTGGGCGGTGTTTGACATTATTTTCTCCAAAAAGCGGCGGTGAATAACACCAACAACGTGAAGATTTCCAAACGCCCCAACAGCATGGCAAAGGTCAGCAACCATTTGGCCGGGTCGGATAAGCTTTGGTAGTTGGCGGACGCTTGGCCAAGCGCCGGGCCGAGGTTATTGATGGTGGCGGCGACGGTGGAGAAGGCGGTGATCTGGTCGAGTCCGAGTGCCATCAGCAATAACATGATGATAATGAACGACACCACGTACAGCGAGAAGAAGCCCCAGACGGCGGCGATGACTCGGTCTGGAATGGCTTTGCCGTGCAGTTTTACCGGCATCAAAGCATTGGGGTGCAGTAATCGGCGAATTTCACGACTGCCCTGTTTGGCGAGCAGAATAAAGCGGATGACTTTCATCCCGCCGGCAGTGGAACCGGCCGAGCCGCCGATAAAGGTCATCATAATCAACATGACGGGGATAAAGGCTGGCCAGACGGTGAAATCGGTATTGGCGAACCCGGTGGTGGTCGCGAAGGAAACCGTTTGGAAAGCGCCATAACGCAGCGCTTCTTCCCAAGACAAGTAGACGTCGTGATAGAGGAGGTAACTGCTGCTGATGAGGATGCCGATTAAAATCAACAGACCGTAGATTTTGAATTCCGGGTCCCCTAAATACGGGCGGGCGGACAGGTTTCGGAAAGCGGAAAAGTGCAGGGCGAAGTTGATGCCCGCCAAGAACATGAACACCATGGCGATCAGCTCGATTTCAACATTGTCGAAATGCCCGATGCTGGCATCATGCGTTGAGAAACCGCCGATGGCAACGGTGGAAAAACTGTGTGCGAAGGCGTCGAACCAGTCCATGCCCGCCAGCCAGTAGCCAAGTGCGCAAGCGAGCGTTAAGCCCAGGTAGATGTACCAAAGGGCTTTGGCGGTTTCGGAAATGCGTGGTGCGAGTTTGGTGTCTTTCATGGGGCCGGGCATCTCGGCTCGATACAGCTGCATGCCGCCGATGCCGAGCATCGGTAGAATGGCCACGGCCAGGACGATAATCCCCATGCCGCCCAGCCATTGCAGTTGCTGGCGATACCAGAGCATGGAGTGCGGCAAGGCGTCGAGGCCGTTGATGACCGTGGCTCCGGTAGTGGTCAGACCGGAAAAGGATTCAAAAATGGCATCGGTCAAGGAAATGTAGATATTGGATGCAAAGTACATCGGAATCGCCCCGGCAAAGCCGAGCACCGTCCAGAACATCACCACGATCAAAAAGCCGTCGCGGATTTTCAGGTCATGGCGCTCGTGCCGGTTCGGCAGCCACAGTAACAACCCAAGTGAAAAAAGTCCCAGGCCTGAGAAGGCGAAGTCCGACGAGCCGCCGTCGTGGTAAATCAGCGAAATGATGAACGGCGGAATCAGCGTTAAGCTGAACACCATCAATAGGATTCCGAGAACTTTTAAAATGATTTTGGTGTGCATAACCTATCCGAATCTCATCTTGATTAGAACCAGGTCTTTTTTTCTTTCGGCGTGAAGAGTTCGGTGACTTCGGCCGCCTGACTCGGATCGTTCAGGAAAAGAATCACGTGGTCTTCCGCTTCGATGGTGAGGTCGCGATGGGAGAAATGCACGGCGTTTTCGCGCACGATACAACCGATGGTGATGCTGCTCGGCCATTGAATCTCGCCGATGGTCTTACCAATAAGCTCCGACGAGTTTTCACTGCCGTGGACAATGACTTCCATGGCTTCGGCCGCGCCCCGGCGTAGGGTAAAGGCCTTGACGGTGTCGCCCTGGCGCATGAAGTGTAGCAGGCGGCTGGTGGTGATTTGGTCGGCGGAAATGGCGACGTCGATGCTGTTGAGTTGAATCAGGTCGACATAGGATTGGTTGTTGACCAGCGCGATGACGCGGCGTACGCCGAGTTTTTTCGCCAGCATGCCGGAAATGATATTGGCTTCGTCGGAATTCGTCAGCGCCAGGAACAGGTCGATTTCATCGATGTTTTCTTCGATGAGCAGAGATTTATCGGCCACGTCGCCGCGAATGACGATCGCTTGTTCCAGTTGTTCCGAAATCTGCCGGGCCTGGGTGATATTATGGTCGATGATTTTGACTTGGTGCTGTTTTTCCAGCTCCTTGGCCAGGTTAAAGCCGATGTTGCCGCCACCGGCGATCATGATGTTGCGCGAGGGCCGCAATTTGTGGCGGCGCAGTTCCTGAACGATTTTCGGAATATTAAACGGTTCGGCCAGGAAGAACACTTCGTCGCCGACCTGAATGGTGACGTCGCCGGTGGGGATGACGATTTCATCACGGCGGTAGATGGCGACGATGCGGTGTTGCACGCCGTCGGGCATATATTGTTTGATTTCACGGATTTTCTTGCCGACGATCATGCCGCCGGAGTAGGCGCGAATCGCCACCAGCCGCACTTTTCCATCGGCAAAATCCACCACCTGCAGGGAACCGGGGTATTCGATCAGCTGCAAAATATAGTCTTTCACCAGCGTTTCCGGACTGATGAGCACGTCGATGGGGATGGCGTTGGTATTTTGATAACGGTCGAACAGTTCGGGGTGGTTCAGGTAACTGGGGCTACGAACACGCGCGATTTTGGTTGGCGTTTTGTACATAATATGCGCCAATTGGCAGGCGACGATGTTGGTATCGTCCACTTGGGTCGCGGCGATGAGCATGTCGGCTTCTTCCAATCCGGCCTGTGAGAGGACGTCGGGATTGGAGGCGTGGCCGTCGACGGTTCGGATGTCGAGACGATCCTGCAGTCGCTGAAGATGGGTTCGGTCAAGGTCGACGACCGTGACGTCATTGTTTTCGGTGGCGAGTAGCTCGGCCAGTGAGGTTCCAACTTGTCCCGCGCCAAGAATAATAATGTTCATATGACGTTATCTAAATTGTGCCCGCGACCTTGTGGGCAGGCTTTTCAGTTACACCGTAAACTTTTGGTTTTCGGTAGATTGATAGGCACTTCAATGACCCCCTGGTAAAATTCAGCGGGGCTTAAAGGTGCCTTGTTGTTTGATAGCTATTCTACGCTGGATTCGGGCGGAAATTAACCTTTATTGCGCTTTATTCCCAATCCTTCTCGGCCAAGGTTCTTACTTCGGGTTTTTAGGGTCAATGTTCAGCGCCTTGAGCTTGCGGTACAAGTTGGTTCTTTCAACGCCCGATAAGCGTGCGGTTTCGGTGACGTTGCCACCGGTTTCGCGTAGCAATTGACTTAAATAGGCCGCTTCAAAGCGTTCTTTGGCCTGTTTGAGGTTGACCGAGGTATCGATGCCGGTGATGGAGACGTCTTCACTGCGTTTGCTGCTTTCTAAGGCCCGGCGAATTTCGTCGTCGGTGACGTCGCCTTCTCCCAGAATCAGCAACCGTTGAATCAGGTTTTGCAGTTCGCGGTAATTGCCCGGCCAGCTGTATTGGCGCAGCACATTGATGGCGCCGACATCGAAACTCCGGTATTCCAAACCTTCGTGGGTGAGGAAATAATCGAGGAAATAATCGATCAGGTCCGGGATGTCCTCGGTGTGCTGGCGCAGGGATGGGACGTCCAGAGGCATCACATTCAAGCGTTGCAACAGGTCTTCGCGAAACTGGTTGTTTTCGGCCATGTCTTCGAGGCCGCCTTTGGTGAGGGCGATGATGCGCATGTCCACGGCGATTTTTTTATTGGAACCCGGGCGGATGAAGGCATCGTCAAACATCAGTTGGGCGAGAAAGTTCTGGCCTTTGGTGCTGAGTTGCTCCAGGTCGGAAATTACCAGCGTACCGCCGGTAGCGTGGATCAGTTCACCCGGCGAGGTGCCGTTTTCAGTTTCCTGACCCAGAATTAAGGTTTCCTGATCGTCGAAATCGGCGCCGTGAATCTGGAAGAAGGTGTTTTCTTTACGGTCACTGAGCTTGTGAATGGCCTCGGCAACGCGATGTTTGCCCGTGCCCGGTTCGCCTTTCACCAGAATCGGCATGGAATATTTGGCCAGACGCTTGATGGAGTCGCGCAGTTCGGCGATGAGTTTACTTTTACCGACCGGCAGAATCTGGTCGGGCAGTTTTTGTTTTAGGTGTCGGTTTTCGTGGTGCAGTTGCAGGTGCTCCATCGCCCGTTCGGCGGTAATCAGCAGTTTGGCGAGCGACAGGGGTTTTTCCAGATAATCGTAAGCACCGAGTTTGGTGGCTTCGATGGCCGTTTCAATGGTGCCGTGCCCGGACATCATGATCACACAACTGTGCTGCAGAACGTTTTCTTCGATCATTTCTTTCAGTAATGAAATCCCGTCAATGTCGGGCATCCAGATATCCAGAAAAATCAGATCGGGCGCCATGTCGCGCCAGATGGTTTGTGCTTGTTGGCCGTTGGCAGCCACCATAACGTCGTAACCTTCTTCGGAAAAAATTTCTTCCATCAGGTTACGGATGTCTTTTTCATCATCAACGATTAAGAGTTTACCGGGTTTCATAGGTGTTGTTTAAGTGCTTATATCTGTTAATAGGGCCGATGGTTTCGGTTCGCTCAAGTTATGCTGTGGTAACTGTACCAAAAAGCAAGTTCCTTGCTCAGGTTCTGATTCTACCTGAATTTTGCCTTGGTGTTCATCGACAATTTTTTTGACGATCGCTAAGCCCAGTCCGGTGCCTTTGGGTTTGTCGGTGGAGTAGGGTTCGAATATCCAGTTTCGGGCCTTTTCCGGAATGCCGGGCCCGTTGTCGCAAATGGCCAACTCGACTTGCGGATCCCGGTAACGAGTGCTGACGTTGATTTGGGTGTCGGGCCGGTCTTCACAGGCTTCAATGGCGTTTTTAATCAGGTTGTGGAGCAGTTGCCGCAGTTTCGACGCGTCGGCGGTGATAACCGGACAATCCGGGTCAATGTCATAGCTGACTTTCCAGGTCACTTTCGGGGTTTGGTACATGCTGACGACGTCTTTTACCAGGGTGTTAAGGTTCACTTGATGCAGTTCGATTTCCGGTGTGTCGGCGTATTCGGTAAAGGCCTGTACCAAGTTTTGCATGGTCGTGACCTGTTCGATGATGGTGTCGGTCATGCGGTTCAGCAGCTTTTGGTCTGATGGCTCGAGCTTACGGGACAGTTTGTAGTTCAAGCGCTCCGCCGACAGTTGGATGGGCGTCAACGGGTTTTTGATTTCATGGGCCAGGCGTTGGGCAACATCACTCCAGGCGGCGTGTAGCTGGGCTTGAACCAGTTGGGTGATGTCTTCGATGACGATGACGAAACCGCCGACTTTTTGGTCCAGGCTGGGCAGTGTCGAGCCGTGTACCAGTAAGATTTTTTGCCCTTCCTTGCAGTCGAAAGTGAATTGCTCGCTCCAGGGCTTGGATTCGCTTTTAAACAACGGAAAAATCGCGTCGAAAAACGGTTTGAGACGTTGGGTATCGGGCTGTTTGAGAACTTCATTCAAGGGCTTGCCGAGTTGACGGAAGAGGTCGGTGTTGAGAATGCTGTTGGTGGCATCGTTAATGGTTTTCAGGCGCAGGTTCATATCGAAAGTGATGACCCCGCTGTTGAGGTTTTTGATAATCGCCTGCAGATAAAGTTTTTGCATTTCGGTTTGTTGGTGCCCGAATTTGATGTCGTTACGCGCTTTGGCGATCTGTTGAATCATGTCGTTAAATGACTGAATGAGCTGCCCCATTTCATCGTCTTGAACGACCGGCATCGAAATGGCGTAATCGCCTTTTGCCACCGCCTTGGTCCCTTTGGCTAGGGTTCGAATCGGGCGGGTCATGTTCTGGATGGTTTGGATGGTGAACAGCACGGCGCTGATTAGGGTCAGCAAGAGAACCATGCTCAAAATCACGGTGAAACTGGTTTTCAGTGGGCCTTTCAGGTAGGACAGTTCTTGGTATTGACCGGCGGAAACGCGCACGGTATTGGCCAAAGCGGTCAGTTGTTCGGGAATTGGGAAGACGGCTTGCAGGGCATAGAGTTTGTTGGTTTGGATATCGGTGACCGGCAACATGATGCGAATCACTTGGTACGCACTGTTTAAACCGGCTTTGGTTTCCACCGCCGCGTAACTGATTTTTTTACGAATTTGCTGAAACAGTCGCAATTCCGGTGATTTGGGCAGGATGTTAACGTTTTCCTGGCTGCTGTAAGCAATGAGCTGTCCATCACTGCGGTAAAGAGCCACCTCCCGGGTGTTGAGCTGTTCGCCGATTTGATTTAATGTCAAAACAGGCGTGATGAACAGCGTGCTTTTATGCATGGTGAGCGCTTTTTCGGTGGCATTGAGGTTGCGGCGGGTTTGATCGTCGAGGGTGATTTGCACCAGTTTGACGGCATTTTCCAGTGCCGTTTCGGTTTTGACGTCGAACCATTGGTCAATGCCTTGGTGGACGAAATTCATTGAAAAATAGAAGATGATGGCGAGTGGGATGCCGAGAATCAAACTGAGGATGCCGGTCAGGCGAGCGGTGATTTTGGAACCGGGCAGACGGTTGCGGTAGTTTTGCCGCAATTTCGTCAGGGTGCGGACCAGCATGGTCAGCAGCCAAACCATCCCGACAAAGGAGACGAACAGCAGAGTGGAATAGGTTTGCGCAAATTGCGCGGCGTTCTGCAGAATTTGGCTCATTACAATCAACGCAATGAGGACCAAGCTGGAAAGCAGGATCAACCAACCGTATTGCTTGATGAATCTGGAGTGTTTCAGCGATAACATGCGCGCGGTTCCGTCCCGTTTCCTTTTCTGAACAACTGTTTAGAGCCAGCTTTTTGGCGATTGGATTTCGATACTACGCCAGCCGCTGTCCAATTGCCAGTCCGATGACCATAACGTATCAATAATCAAAGGGGTTGGCAATTGCCATTGATCCAGTGAAATTCGCATTTTGACGGCGTAGAGGGTGTCCGGGTGCAGATCGGCCAAATCGCTGATGCGAAAGTTCGATAAGGTGCCGAGGGTTTTCATGGCTTCTTTTAAACTGTCGAAACTCTGGACTTTTTGATTCCGTTTGTTGGCGATGACATAGGTTCGGTTGTAGCCGATGTACTGCAACTCGGTCCGGTAGACGATTTGCGTTCGGTTTCGCGAAAAAGGAATGCCCAATAACGTACGAATTTCGTTCAGTTCGATTTCGGTGGTGAAGGTGAGCGGAATTTCGTGGTGGATGGCGCTGAGCACTTTTTCCGGAAATTGAAAGCGGGCACTGGCATCCACCACCAATTGTTGGTCTTCCTGGTAGTCGTTGAGATAGAGAACCTGAATGCTCGAGGTTTCGGACATGACCGGGAAGGATAGAAAAAACGTTAAGCCGAGGCCGGAAAGGATGCGTTGCCAAGTCGTCATATCGCTTTACTCCATCTCTGTTGAGGTCATTCGGATGAGATTTTTTCAATCAAACAATAATAGAATCCGTCCATTCCGTCCAGGCCTGGCAGGATTTGGCGTCCGGGGGCGCCCTTCATTGTCAGCCCCCAGTCCGCTTCGATGGGGATTTCCCGGGCATCGTCGGTGGCTTGTAAAAAAGCCTCCATCTGATTGCGGTTTTCATCGGGCAAGACCGAACAGGTCGCATACAGCAAACGTCCGCCGGGTTTTAATAACGGCCAAAGTGCCTTGAGAATAGCGGCTTGCGTCGCCACCAAAGCGTCGATGTCTTCCGGCGTGCGGTGCCATTTGATGTCCGGGTGGCGGCGGATAATGCCGGTGGCGGAACACGGTGCGTCTAATAGGATTTTATCGAAAGCTGCGCCATTCCACCAGTCGTTGGGTTGCGCGGCATCCCCCACGTCCAGATCGGCATGCAAATCCAGGCGGAACAGGTTTTCCGACAGGCGTTCCATTCGTTCCGGTTCTTTTTCCAGCGCGAATACGTTGGCCTGGTCGTCGCTCAGTTCCAGCAAATGGGTGGTTTTCCCACCGGGCGCGGCACAAGCGTCCAGGATATGTTCACCCGCTTGCGGGGCCAATAAGGTTCCGGCTTGTTGGGCGGCGGCGTCTTGCACACTGAACCCGCCGTCGTCGTAGCTGGGCAGGCGGGTGACATCCTGGCTTTGGGTGAGCACCACGCCATACGGCGCTTTCGGGTGGGCGCTGGCGTCCATTTCGTTATCGGTCAGGTCAGCTAAAAAAGCTTCGCGGGTTTGCACGCGTGGGTTGACGCGTAACGTCAAGGGCGCCGGTTCGTTATTGGCGGCGAGAATCTGTTCCCAGTGCTCCGGGTAGGCTTTGCGCATGGCTTTGGTGAACCATTGCGGGTGGGCGAAACGATAGGCCGGTTTTTTGTCGACTTCCGTGCAAATCGCGTCTTTTTCACGCAAAAACGATCGCAAAACGCCGTTGACCAGACCGCGCGCCCAAGGTTTTTTCAACGATTTGGTGAGGTTGACGGTTTCCGACACCGCCGCGTGCTCGGGGGTATCCATATACAGAATTTGATAGAGTCCGAGCAAAATCAACTGGTTGACGTCTTCGTCCTTGGCTTTGAGCGGCTTTTTGAGCAAATGGCTGCGAATCGCTTCCAGGCGTTCCTGCCAGCGCAGGGTGCCGAAGACCAGGTTTTGGGCGAAGGCTCGTTCACGCCGGTCGTCGAATTGGGCCAACCCTTCGGCCAGAGCTTGGCTTAAAGAGCGGCCTTGTTCGATGACGGTGAGACAGATTTTCAAGGCGATGTAGCGACTGTTGACGGCCATAGCTTATTGCGCCTGTTCCGTGCCCAGCATCTGCCCGGTGAGTTGGCGTGCTTGGGCAAAATCATAGGCAGCCATGGCTTTTTTGCCGGCCGGTTGCAGTTGTTCCAGGATGAGCGACCCTTTTCCCGTGGCCACCTCAACGCCGTCTTTGGTGACGGAAATCACCAGGCCTGGTGGTTTTTCAGCAATTGTTTCCTGGCCCATTTTTGCGCGCCAAAGTCGCAGCGGCTGACCGTCGTATTGGGTAAAGGCCACCGGCCAGGGGTTAAAGGCTTGAATCAGGCGCACCAGCGTGTCAGCCGGTTGTGACCAATCGATTTCCGCTTCGGCTTTATTGAGTTTCTCGGCGTAGGTGGCCTCGGCGTCGTTTTGCTTGACGGGACTCAATCGCTCGGCCTGTAAATCGTCCAAGGTTTGCATCAAGGCATCGCAGCCGAGTTGGCTGAGGCGGTCGTGCAAGCTTTGGGCGGTGTCGTCCGCCGTAATCGGCGTTTTCAAAATGGTGAGCATGTCGCCGGTGTCCAGGCCGACATCCATTTGCATAATGGTCACGCCGGTTTCGGCATCGCCCATTTGAATGGCGCGTTGAATCGGCGCTGCGCCGCGCCAGCGCGGCAATAAGGACGCGTGGATATTGAAACAGCCGTAGGTCGGCATGTCCAATACGGCTTTCGGTAGAATCAGTCCGTAGGCCACCACCACCATGACGTCGGCGTTTAAAGCGTTGAGTTCGGCTTGCGCGTCGGGGTCTTTGAGCGAGACCGGTTGAAATACCGGCAGGTCGTGTTGTTGCGCCAGTTGTTTCACCGGACTGGCGGTCAATTTACGGCCGCGACCGGCCGGGCGGTCCGGTTGGGTGTAAACCGCCACCACCTCATGCGGGGAGTCCAGCAAGCGTTGCAACGGCGGCACGGAAAAATCCGGTGTGCCGGCGAAAATGATTCGAAGCGGTTGTGTCATGCGTCTGCCTGCTGTTGGGCCAGTTCTTTTTTGTATTTTTGCAGGGCGCGGGTGCGCTTCAAGCCGGACAGGTGGTCGATAAAGAGCTTGCCGTTCAAATGGTCGATTTCGTGTTGAATGCACACGGCCAACAGTTCGTCGGCTTCGAATTCGACCATTTTGCCGTCACGATCCATGCCGCGTACCAGTATTTCGGACGGGCGGTTGACCTTGGCGTAGATGCCCGGAATCGATAGGCAGCCTTCTTCCCAGGTGATTTTACCGGCACTTTTGACCACTTCCGGGTTCAACAGCGCAATCGGCTGATCCTTGGTTTCGGAAATGTCGACGACAATCAGGCGCTGCTGAACGGCCACCTGCGGCGCAGCCAGGCCGATGCCCGGGGCGTCGTACATGGTGTAGAACATGTCGTCGATGAGTTTGTCGAGTTCGTCGGTCATTTCCGGAATCGGCTGACAGACGTCGCGAAGGCCTTCGTCCGGGTAGAGAACAATATCGAGTTTATCCATAATACAAGGTATACTTTTTGAAATTTGAAACGATGACCTTAAATTATAGCGGATTGTTGTCTTTATGTCTGATTTAGACCGTTTAACATCTTGGCTGACGTTACATTTTGCGCGTGTCAACGCGAAACAGTTGTCGGACGTTGAAGCCGTTTTCGGCAGCTTGGAACAGGCCGTTTCTGCGCCGGAGTCGGCTTGGCGTTCGGCCCAGGTGTTGAAAGAGAAACAGTTGGACTTGTTGTTCGACCCAGGCCTGGCCGAAAAGGTCACTCAGGCGTTGGAGTGGGCCGAGCAGCCGAATCAGCATTTGCTGACGCTGGCGAGTGATGATTATCCGCCGTTATTGAAGCAGATTGCCGACCCGCCGCCGGTGTTGTATGTGCGTGGTCAAGTGGCTTTGTTGTCCGATCCGCAATTGGCGATTGTCGGTAGCCGTAATGCCTCCAAACAGGGGCGGTTAACGGCGGAAGATTTCGCTCAGTATCTGGCGGGTGTCGGTTTGACCATTACCAGCGGCTTGGCGTCCGGCATTGATAAAGCGGCGCATGAAGGCGCTTTGAAAGCGCAAACCAAAGCCGGCGGACCACAAGGCACCACCATTTCGGTGGTGGCGACCGGGTTGGATCGGGTGTATCCGGCGGCGAACCGTGAACTGGCGCACCGCATTGCCGACACCGGTGCCATGGTGTCGGAGTACCCGTTGGGTACGCAGCCATTGGCGCACTTTTTCCCGCAGCGAAACCGGATTATTTCCGGGTTGAGTTTGGGCACCTTGGTGGTGGAAGCGGCCTTGAAAAGCGGTTCCCTGATTACGGCGCGCACCGCCTTGGAACAAGGGCGGGAGGTGTTTGCCGTGCCCGGTTCCATCAATAATCCGCAGGTGAAAGGCTGTCATCAATTGATTCGTCAGGGCGCGAAATTGGTGGAGTCCGGTCAGGATATTCTCGAAGAGCTGTCGCCGCAGCTGCAGCCCTCGTTGTTTCCCGATGAGGCGTCCTCGCCGGAGGCGGAAGCGCCTTCCTCTCAACAGGGAATCTTGAAATACATCGAATTTGAGCCCATTGGTTTAGACGAATTGGCCGTCTTGAGTAAACTGCCGGTGTCCGACATCCAAAGCCAATTGTTGATGCTGGAGTTGAGTGGTGATATTGAAGCTTTGTCCGCCGGGCGCTGGCGGCGTTTGCGTTAAGCCGGGCGCTTGAGCTTTCGGGTCAGGCAACGGACTTGGCGCCCGCCGTCGAGATAGGTGAGTTCGTCGAAACTCAATTTATTGGCCATCATAATGCCACGCCCGTGGTTGTCCATTGCGCGTTCCAGTGAGAATTCCAGATAGTTTTCAAAATCGAAACCTTTGCCCATATCGGTAATGGTGACGGTTAAGGCGTCTTGGTTACGCTGCAAATCCACGGACACGAATTTGGCGGCATTGTCCGGCAAAGCCAGGCGGCGTTTGATTTCGTTTGATAGCTGGCAATCGCGAATCAATTGAGTTTTTTCATCGTAGGTAATGCCCAGATTGCCGTGTTCGACGGCATTAACCATTAATTCCAGAAAACCGATACCGATGCTGTTCGGGTCATCGGTCAGTAAAGCGATAAAGCTGGAGAGATGCTTCGCCTCGTCGATGGTGCGCAACTCGAAGTGCCCCTCGGTAATCAATGGAAAGGCCTTGTGAATGCCTTTGAGGGTGGTGAGGATATCTTTATGATTCTGGAAGTCTTTTAGCGCCGCATTGACAACCGAAATCAAGGTTTCTTTGGTAATTGGTTTGATTAGGTAGTAGAATGCGCCAGCATTAATCCCGCGCTGAATTTCGGCCTCACTGTTGGCCGTGGTTTGCAGGATAAAGGGAATTTTTTTGTACTCGGGGTGCTGTTTCAGCTCTTCGAGCAGTTGGATGCCGTCTTTATTGGGCATCAGATAGTCGGAAATGATGCAGTGGAAAAAATCGTGCGGTTTCTGACGAATGAGCTGTGACGCTTCTTCGCCGTCATTGGCCAGGAACAAGTTGAAGTCCTCGGTTTTGAGGAAGCTTTGGAGCAGTTTTTGACTGACCAGGTCGTCTTCAACGATCAACAGATTGGCTTTGTTCATGATACAGGCCTTATTGTCTGAATGTCCTTGTCTGGATGGCGAAAGTTTACAAAATAGGGAGCTGTGGCTAGCTTAACACTTTTCGGGTGAAGGCGACCAGTGATAAATCGGTCGTATTTAGACGTAGTGATGAACATGCGTTTGAAATCATTCAAATAAAAGATTGCAATTATTAGGCTTTTTTTGCACTCTTAAAAAAATAACGTGACTGAAAACAGAGAAAAAATATGACGAATTTGGTGATAGTGGAGTCTCCCGCTAAAGCTAAGACAATTGAGAAATATCTGGGCAAAGGCTTTACCGTCCGTTCCAGTTATGGCCACATCCGCGACATTCAGAAAAAAGGGATGGGCATCGATATCGAGAACGGTTTTCTGCCGAATTATGAAATTTCGCCGGATAAGAAAAAAACCGTCACCGAGTTGCGCAAACTGACCAAAGATGCGGAAACTGTCTGGCTGGCAACGGATGAGGACCGCGAGGGGGAGGCGATTGCCTGGCACCTTGCGGAAGCCCTGAAACTGGATGTGAATACCACGAAACGCATCGTATTCCATGAAATTACCCAGTCGGCGATCCAGAAAGCGATTGCCGAACCGCGTACGGTAGACATGGATTTGGTGGAGGCCCAGCAGGCCCGGCGAATTTTGGACCGTATTGTGGGCTTTGAACTCTCACCGATTTTGTGGAAAAAAATTCGGACCGGTCTGTCGGCCGGGCGAGTGCAATCGGTTGCGGTGCGTTTGATTGTTGAGCGTGAACGGGAAATCGATGCGTTTGAATCGGATTTCGTTTACCGTCTGGCCGGTGAATTGACCATTTTGGACGACAAACAACAGGCCGTTGGAACGGTTGACGTCAAGCGCAGCGCAGCGTTCAAAACCGAAGACGAAGCCAAAGCGTATTTGGAACAGGTGAAGCAGGCCGCGTTGTCGGTGGGGCAGCTGGAAGAAAAGCCGGCGAAAAAATCGCCAAAAGCGCCTTTTACCACCTCAACCTTGCAGCAAGAAGCGTCCTCGAAGCTCGGTTTTTCCGTCAAGCAGACCATGATGATTGCGCAACGCCTGTACGAGTCCGGGAAAATCACCTATATGCGTACCGACTCGCTCAACCTGTCGGAAGAAGCGATTGCCAAAGCGCAACAAACCATTACCGACGATTATGGTGCGGACTATTCGAAGCCGCGTCGCTACAAGACCAAAAACGCCGATGCGCAGGAAGCGCACGAGGCAATTCGTCCGACCGATTTTTCCGTGAAGGACGTGACCGGCGAACGCAATGAACAGCGTTTGTATCAGTTGATTTGGCGCCGTGCGATTGCCTCGCAAATGGCGGATGCGCAGTTGAAGCGAACCAATGTCGATATCCAAATTTCCAATTTGCCGGACGAAAAGCTGACCGCGAAAGGCGAAGTCATTACTTTTGACGGTTTTTTGAAAGTCTATAACCTCGACGACGACGCCAAAGAAGGTCAGTTGCCGCCGTTGAGCATCGGTCAGGCGTTGAGCTTGGGCCGTTTGTCGGTTCGTCAAAGTTTCTCCCGACCACCGGCGCGTTATAACGAAGCCAGCTTGGTCCGAACCCTGGAAGAAATGGGCATCGGGCGACCGTCTACCTACGCGCCGACCATCGACACGGTTCAGCAGCGGGGTTATGTGGTGAAAGAAGACCGCGAAGGCCGCCAACGCGACTATCGACAATTGACCTTGTCGGCGGACGGCATCGTGGCGGAAGATTTGACCGAAACCACCGGCACCGAGAAAAACAAATTATTCCCGACCGACATCGCCGGCATCGTCACCGACTTCTTGGTGAAGCATTTTGGGGATGTACTGGATTATCAATTTACCGCACTGGTGGAATCCGAGTTTGACATCATTGCTCAGGGGCAGGAATCCTGGCAGGAAATGTTGACCAAGTTTTATCAACAGTTCCACCCGCGTGTCGATGCGGCGGAAGACGTGTCGCGTGAAGAAGCCGGGCAATCCCGTGCGCTGGGTACCGACCCGAAAACCGGCAAGCCGATGTTCGTTAAAATCGGTCGTTTCGGGCCTTATGTGCAATTGGGCGATGGCGAGAACGACGAAAAACCGACGTTTGCCAGCTTGATGCCAGGGCAGAAAATGGACACCTTGAAGCTGGAAGAAGCGGTGGAGCTGTTTAAGCTGCCGCGAGAAGTCGGCGAAATGCCGGAATCCTTTTCGGCTAAAGCGGTCGACGGAACCGAATTCTTGGTGGAAAAAGGGCAGATGTTGATTGCCAAGCAAGGGCCTTTCGGGCCTTACTTGGAATACGGCCCGAAAAAATACGCGCCCATTAAAGGGTTCGATCCTTTGAGCATTACGTTGGAAGACGCCGCCGCCCTGGTGGAAGCCAAAATTCAGGCCGAAGCGGATAAGATTATCAAGGTCTTTTCGGGCACGGATGTGAAAATTCTGAAAGGGCGTTGGGGACCGTATATCACCGATGTGTCGACCAAAAAGAACGCTAAGATCCAAAAGGATGAAGATGCGTTGGCTTTGACATTGGAAGAATGTCAAAAGCGTTTGGACGAAGCACCGGAACCGAAAAAGCGGGGCCGTGGTGGCGCGAAAAAAGCACCGGCGAAAAAGGCCGCGGCAAAGAAAACCGCGACCAAGAAAACCACGGCTAAGAAACCGGCGGCTAAGAAACCGGCGGCTAAGAAACCGGCGGCGAAAAAAACGACAACAAAAAAGGCACCGGCCAAGAAAACCACTAAGACGACGGCCAAAAAATAACCGTTTCTTAGCCAAGGGCATTGGCTGCTAACCCTATCCAAAACCGACCAGGCCTGGTCGGTTTTGGTGTTTTTACGACCGGGTTTTTCGCGTCCGGCTCGCCGACGGCGATGGCGGTCATTAAGCGTTTATGGATCGAAACCCTCGAAGAGTGTTAGGAATCTTCCGATTGTGGTTTCGATTACAGTAAAATACCTTCATTAATTTTCAAGCATAACGAAGAGAATAAAAGAGCATGAAGCAACAGGTTGCAGAAATTTTGTCGCAGGTGATTGAACAGTTGAAACAAGACGGTGTGCTGGATGCCGATGCCCAGCCTCGCCTGACGGTCGAAAACACCCGAGACAAATCGCACGGTGATTTTGCGACCAACCTGGCGATGATGCTTACCAAGCTGGTCGGTAAGCCGCCGCGTGACGTGGCGCAAATGATTATCGACCGTTTGCCGACATCCGATTTTGTCGAGAAAGTCGAAATCGCCGGACCGGGCTTTATCAATTTCTTCGTGCAGGACGCCGCCAAGTTCGATGTGGTCGAAACCGTGTTGAAAGACGCGGACGCTTACGGGCAATGCAACGTCGGTCAAGGTCGCTCGGTGCTGGTGGAATACGTCTCCGCCAACCCGACCGGGCCGTTGCACGTCGGTCATGGTCGTGGCGCGGCTTATGGCGCTTGCGTGGCGAATTTGCTGTCGGTGGCCGGGTTCAATGTCTCCAAAGAATATTATGTGAATGACGCCGGACGCCAAATGGATATCCTGGCGGCGTCCACTTGGCTGCGGTATTTGCAAGCCTGTGGCGAAGAACTGACCTTTCCGAGTAATGGTTACCAGGGCGATTACATCAATGAGATCGCGCAGACGGTGAAAGACGCCGACGGCGATCGTTATCATCGTTCGGCCAAGGAGGCCTTTGCCGGTGTGCCGGCAGATGAAGGCGCGGCGGCCGACGGCGATAAAGAAAAGCACATTGACGGCTTGATCCAAAACGCGAAAACCCTGTTAGGAGAAGACGATTATCGTGCGGTGTTCGAAGTGGCGTTGAACCGCATTCTCGGCGATATTCGCGACGACTTGTCGGAGTTCGGTGTCGAATTCGATAACTGGTTCTCGGAGCGCTCTTTGATGGATTCCGGCGTGATTGACGCCGCCATCGAAAAATTGCAACAAGCCGGTAAGATTTACGAACAGAACGGCGCCTTGTGGTTCCGTTCCACCGATTACGGTGACGAAAAAGACCGTGTGGTCGTGCGTGAAAACGGCTTGAAAACCTATTTTGCGTCCGACATCGCCTACCACTTCAATAAGCTGGAACGCGGTTTTGATGTGTTGATTGATATCTGGGGCGCGGATCACCACGGCTATGTGCCACGGGTCAAGGCGGCCATGCAGGCACTGGACACCAACCCGGAAGCGCTGGAAGTCTTGTTGGTGCAATTCGCGATTCTGTATCGGGGCGGCGAAAAATTGGCGATGTCGACCCGTTCCGGTCAGTTTGTGACCTTGCGTGAACTGCGCGACGAAGTCGGTTCGGATGCGGCACGCTTCTTCTATGTGCAGCGTAAGTCGGAACAGCACATGGATTTCGATTTGGATTTGGCGAAATCGCAATCCAATGAAAACCCGGTGTACTATATTCAGTATGCCCACGCCCGGATTTGTCAGGTGATGGCGTCTTCTGAGGAGCGCGGGCATGTTTATTATCAGGCGTCAGGCCTGGCCAATTTAACGAAACTGGACTCGGAAGCGGAAGCCGATTTGGCGACGCAATTGGCGAAGTATCCGGAAATCATTGGGCGTGCGGCGTTAGTGTATGAACCGCACCAAATTGCCTATTACTTGAAAGATTTAGCGCACGGATTGCACTCTTATTACAATGCGACGCCGTTTATCGTCGATGACGCTGAGGTGCGAAATGCGCGTTTGACGTTGATTCTGGCGGTGCGTCAGGTATTGCGAAACGGTTTGGCGTTATTGGGCGTGTCGGCACCGGAAAAAATGTAATCACGGGCGTCGCGCGCCCTTGTCAGAAGGTAGGATAAACGGTTATGAGGCAATATACTCGGGATTACCGGCATGGTCACAGTCAGCCGCGCCAGACCTATCAGCGAAAATCCCAGATGGCCGAACCGGAAACGGAAGCGCCGCAGACGTCGTCAAGATGGGTGTGGGGGTTGGCTTTGTTGCTGTCAGTTGCCTTGTTTGGCGGCTTTTTCGTGGTGCAACACTTTGCGCATCATGGCGTGAAATCCGAATCGCAGGTTGCCGAGGTGGTTGAAACGGTGACCGAATCGGTTTCGCCGGAACAACCGGCCGAAGAGACGAATGTGTCCGCTGAGGAGACTGCGGAAGAGGCGGCGGACGCGCCTTTGGTTGTGGAAAGTTTGCCGGTGGGCAACGCGCAGGCCGAAATGGAAACGCCGTTGCAATATACCTTTTACGATGGTTTGGCGAAGACGGAAGTGGTGGTGGACGTCGAACCGATTTCCGTCAAACTGAATGCCCCTTATTATATTCAAGCCGGCACCTTTGGAACGCGAGACGTGGCGCAAAAAGAGCAAGCGCGTTTAAAATCGCACGGCCAAGATTTGACCATCTCGACGGTCACCTGGAAAGGGCGAGTTTACTACCGCTTAAGAGTAGGGCCTTATGATGATCGTTTGGAAATGAACAAAAAACGTAATGAACTACGCTCCCTGGGCGTCGACACCTTGTTGATCAAATCCCGTCCAAAGTCCGACGGCTGACTCTGTTTTTCCGTGGGGGGCCTTTCTTGTGGGGGCCGCTAATCAATCTTGCGAAGCGTTGTCCAAATCCCGTTCAGTGACCACTTGGTTACGCCCTTGGGTTTTGGCTTTGTAGAGAGCATCATCGGCGCGTTTGATCCATTCTTCAATGGTTTCCTGTGCTTCTCCGCGATAAGCCGCTACGCCGAACGAGGCCGTGATTTGCCCGAGATTTTTTTCGGAATCCTTGCGTTTTAATTTCGCATTTTCAATGCCGTGCCGTATATCTTCGGCCCGTTTCGCCGCTTCCTCCATATCGGAATGGGATAACAGAATCGCAAACTCTTCCCCGCCGTATCGGCACAGGGTTTCGGTGTCGCCTTTGGTTTTTTTCATTAAGTTGGCGAAATAGCGTAATACGCTGTCGCCGACCAGGTGGCCGAAACTGTCGTTAAAGCGTTTGAAATGGTCGATGTCGGTGAGAATCAACACCAGCTGTTCGGGCGAGTCTTGCATTTCGTCGACCAGGTCACGAATCGCGTTATTAAAGGCTTTTCGATTGCCGATCTCGGTCAGCTCGTCGGTGAGGGTTTCGGCTCTGGCTTCGATGAGTTCCTGGCGTAGGCGCAGGATTTCATCGTTGCTGTCCATCATTTCACGATGGAACTCTTCACTGGATTGCTTCATCGATGACGCGGTGTTTAAAACCGAATGGGTTAATTCTTTGAGGGTTTCGGCATCCATGTCTTGAGTGGACAAGGTGTTGGTGTAGTTGTCGAGTTCCTGGGTGTGCTGCTCGAGCTTGTCGCTCCAGGCATTCATGCGCTTGACGACGAGATTGATCAGGCGTTTGAAGGCGCGGTCAAAGTCGTTTCCGGTTTCGTCGTCGGCAAAGTATTCGTCGTAAAGGCGGCGCCCCAGTCGGTCGTTGTAGCCGAAAGGATCCTGCAAGGCATTGTCCATTTCCTGGCGGAATTTTGGGTGGTCGCCTTTGTAGTATTGATACCAGATAAAGTAATTGAGCGGAGTTGGATTGATGCCCTGTTCTTCGAAAATATCAATGAGCTGAACGAAAATGCGTTGCGCTTTTTCGGGGGCGTCTTTAATGTCTAACAACATCCTGAAATTCCTACCAATCGACTTTGTGGTTTGAAGGGGTTTGTTTATGTTTGAACTGCCATTTTACACCAGAATTCCAACAGCGTTCATAGAAAAAAAAGGGCGAATGGAGTATAGTAATTTTTACATATTTGCGGTCAAAACGCCGAGGAGAAAAGCATGATTAACCCGAAACAAATTGAGTCGCTGGTGGACAGCATCAGCGGCATTTTACCGCCAGGCTTGGGCGAATTGCCGGAAAACGCCAAGCAGAACTTGAAGCAAACGCTGGCAAGTGCGTTTGAGAAAATGGATTTGGTCTCGCGTCAGGAGTTTGAGATTCAAGCGGGCGTTTTGGCGAAAACCCGCGCCAAATTGGAGGCGTTGGAAAAGCAGGTGGCCGAATTGGAAGCCAAGCAATCGGTGGATTCCTAAGCGAATGTCGGTGACGGGCCAATACGCCACACTATTATCCTGCGGCTTGTCCGGTGTGCAGGCGCCGGAAGTGCAAATCGAGGTGCACGCCACGAACGGACTGCCGAGCTTGTCGATTGTCGGTCTGCCGGAAGCCTCGGTTAAGGAAAGTAAAGACCGGGTGCGCAGCGCCGTGATGAGTGCCGGGTTCCAGTTGCCGCCGAAGCGGATGACCATTAATTTGGCCCCAGCGGATATTCCCAAGCAGGGGGGGCGTTATGACTTGCCGATCGCTTTGGGGATTTTGGTGGCAACCGGGCAGCTCGCATCGGTCCGGGACTTAGCGACACTGGAGTGGTTTGGCGAATTGGGGTTAAACGGTGCTTTGCGTCCCGTTCCGGGTATTTTGCCGGCCGTCATGCAAGCGGCGCAAGCCGGGCGTACAGTGGTGGTGCCGATGGCGAATTTAGCCGAAGCCAGTTTGGTGGAGGGTGCGCGGGTATATGGGGCCGACAATCTACTGTCGGTTTGCCGTTATCTGGTGGACGAAAGTGCCGAGTTGGAAGCGCCGGAAACCGCCGACTTTACCTCTGCGTCTTATCTGGAAGATATGGCCGATATTCGCGGACAACAACAGGCGAAACGATTGCTGGAAGTCTGTGCCAGCGGCGGACATTCGTTGTTAATGATTGGGCCGCCGGGGTCGGGTAAAAGTATGCTGGCGTCGCGTTTGGTGACTTTGTTGCCGGATTTACCGCTGGAGCACGCCATCGAGGTGGCGTCCGTACACTCGGTCGCCGGTAAAATGGTTAACGTGGATCGTTTTCGGCAGCGGCAATTGGTTCAACCGCATCATACCGCCACGGCCGCAGCCATGGTTGGGGGCGGTTCGGGCTCGAACCCAAAACCGGGCGCGGTGTCGTTGGCGCATCGTTCCATTCTGTTTTTAGACGAATTACCGGAGTTTAATCGAACCGTGCTGGAAGCCTTGCGAGAGCCGCTGGAAACCGGGCGGGTGGAAATTGCTCGCGTGAACCAACAAGTGACCTACCCGGCTCGGGTGCAACTGGTGTGTGCCATGAACCCTACGCCATCCGGATTTTTCCCGGATGATGCCTTAGGGCGCTGTTGTTAAATACAAAATTATTTGATAATTACAAAATTAAATGAGAATCTACAAAATTAAATGATAATGAAGTTATATAACGCCGTATCCGCGGTAAATCCCTCTATTTGAGCTTGAAAACATATTTATACGTTAAATAAAGCCGGTACAAAAATTTGTGTTTTATTAAAATTCAATCTAGACTAAATCAGTTAGACATTTGCACAACTGACGGATTCTTCGGAGTTCGGCAAATGCCCCACCTAGAAATAGGTTCGCAGCTATGCTGGTATAATCAAGCGGAGTAGTGAGGAAAAATTAAAAGCCCTGAAATTCAGGGCTTTTTTATCTGCACTATCATAACTATGATCGTGCGTTTCTTGCACGTTTACCTCTTTTCTCTCAAACCTATTAGTTCAAACGTTTTTTAAAGGTTATTTTCGTGCAAATATTGCACGTTTTATAATGAAATTAGTTTAGGTTGCGAAAAAACCGCATCAACACAGTTGTGTACAACTTACTGTTCATGTTGTGGTAAAAATAGAAACAATCGTGAGGTAAGTTTATGCAAGTTGTAAGCTATACAGAAGCCAGAAATGGTTTAAAACGTGTTTTAGATGACGTTGTTGATAATGCAGATTTCACCGTCATTACACGCAGAGACTCTGAAAACGCAGTGGTTATGTCGCAGGATTACTTTAACAGTCTAATGGAAACGGTTCACCTGCTAAAATCTCCTGAAAATGTTGTTCACCTAAATCAGTCAATTGAGCAGTATAGAGCAGGAAAAACGCTCCAAAAAGGTTTGATTGATGAAAGTTGAGATTCTCTCTTGGGCTGAACGTGCTTGGAGCGACTATCTTTACTGGCAAACTCAAGACAAAAAATTCTTAAACGAATTAACAAATTGATTGCAGATGCAATGCGTTCGCCATTTGAAGGAATTGGCAAGCCTGAACCATTAAAAGAAAATCTCTCCGGCTTTTGGTCAAGACGCATAGACGAATCGAATAGACTTGTTTATGCGGTTGATGATAACCAGATAACGATAATCGCTTGCCGATATCTCTATTAAAAGTAATAGTTCACTTTGGCTAGCTAATAGTTCAGGTATCCCGTTATTGCTTTAAAATTCCTTCAAAGTGAATATCGATTGTTTCCTTTCTGGTCTTCGACCGTTTCTTGATTAATCGACCATGTAACCGTTTTCAACGTATACCTCCAGCCCCTTTGTTTAGAGTATCTTTTCGTTCGAAAAAAATTCTAAAGACTCACTTTTGATCCTTAACTGTTTTTCTTGTGTGCTAATTGATGTGATACATTTTTAGGCGAAGGCCTGTTTATAAAGCGATTTGAAAACAATATCCTGTTATGATTTTTCTAAATACAAGCAATTTGCTTGTATTGAATGCAAGCAGTTTGCTTGTATTGAACGCAAGCAATTTACTTGTATTGGCGCAAGCGTTTTGCTTGCGAAACGCTTTTTGCCTGTTGATAAGGGTGTTTTAGGTAAAGGAGAAAGTTTGAGTGGCGGGGGCTTTTACTCTTAAAAATTTTGCAGAACAGTGTCAACCTGACAAGTTTTATCGGCTTGATATTATTAGGGGTGTTTCATTCGAAAAAGCTTACGACCCTACGATGCCCTTCCAGTCAGTCATTGTTAATTTCTCTTGTTATTCCAGTGAATATCAGTCGCTCGACAAAATAAGATCCATTCCAGCTAAAGACATTTTCAAGTCTTGCTACATCGACAAAACAGCCAACCTGGCCATTGATGTTGATGTAACTAATCTGATTTTTTTAAAACCTGGCACCGTCTGGAGAAATGGCGCCTCAATGTGGGAGTCGACTGAATTAACCAATGTCTGCATCAATCAATCTGAAGCAAGCATGGTTTCTTCTTATAGTGAAAGTAAACTTGGAACTAAAATGCCCTTCCTCTTTGGTAGAAAAAATGTCCAGTTTCTGAAATTTCCCAATTCAAAAGTCAAGGACAAGACGATCACTGTTTTGATCCCTACGACTGAAATCATCCGTTATTATTTTTCGGGTTCAACCTATTTCACGAGAGAGTTGTTTAATGGTGCGCTGAAAAGCTTTAATAACTCTGGTGAAGCCACTAGACTTTTCTTTAAATATGAGTTCGATGAAGCTGACGAAAGCGTTTATATTTGGTTAAAAAGGAATTGTTTCGATTCGGATGCTTTCATGATTGCCCGCGGTCTGGCTGATGAAGTCGCAATGAATGCAATGAGCTATATCTACGCTTCTCTGGTACATGCAAAAACAAATTTTAAGACTAAGGATGGCGACATAATCCCAGAAGTCTGCCCAAGAACAAGTCTTCCATTCTCCGGAGCAACCAATCTTGAAGTTCTGGGGCAGTGGCTACCACGAAAAGATGGTGAAACGGAATTCACAGAATATATGGTCAGAACTATCGAGGATTGCGATCACCCACTACCCTTCAAGAAAATCAGAATTGAATCGGTTGATTCTTATCAATCCAGTGGAGAGGTTAATGGGGATGAAGATCCGAAGCCATCAAAACCAAGAAGAAAACGTGATGAAGATAATGATCCTAGGCCACCAAACTATACCGAGGGCGAAAGGCCGACCGATGGTATTGCTCCTGAAGAGTTGAAGTTCATGATGCAGCGGTTCAGCCACCTAGAGGATGTTCAGGTTGAAAAGGTCGAGAAGGTATCTGAAAAGGAAAAGCAACGCCATTATCAGCAGGAAAAAGAATCCAATTCAGATGATGGAAGTACTTTGCCTGGCGACTACCGAAAAGATAACGATCTTCAGCCTTGGAATAACAGAGCGATAGATTCTGAACCGATCCCTATCTCCGAAAGGTTAGTCACGGTATCAAATGCAGTGGCAACTGTTCTTGAAAAGGAGACTGGTTGGTTTGCTGAGGCGTTACCGGTCAATTGTGTCGATGATACCTTACCTTTTGGGCTTTACAGTTTTGAGCGGCCGGCAGGTAAAAATGCTCGATATGATTGGAATATGGTTGGAGAAAGAAGTCGGAGAGCCTTGTTTTTAGCAATCTCGAATCAAAGTGGCCAGACGGTTTACTTGTTGGAGATTGAAGGCAAAGGAGAGGTCAGCTTTTCGTTATTTCTATTTAGAGCAGATCAATATGAGAGCCTTGATTCTTTCGGCGGTGCCCGGTCGTTGATGTTTGAGATAGCAGATTCTTCAGGCTCTAAGATTAAAGATGAGATCCTGGAGGACTTTGTTGTGACTAGTATGAAGCATACCGAAAGCGATAATGATAGCTTTGTGGATCGGCTGTATCGTGCTATTGATGGGGTGTTTAAAGACGATGAGGATACCTAACATGATTAGGAGATGGTTTGATGCCGGCTAAAGAGATTGCTATCGCAGCTTTGATTGCAACCAGCGGTGTTACGGATGCTGAGTCACCTAAAGAAAAAATCCTATTTGGCGGTGATATGGCTCTAGTCGCTACCGAGCGTTGTGTCGCGGACGGTCGGGATATTTATAAAGGGTTTACTCTTATATCTGATTATCAGGATGGGTACTTTAAGGTTAATTGTCAGATATTGGAAACAACTACGGGTGATTACTATGCTTCCAAGGGAGTGTATTATGAGTATTCGGAGAATTTGGACGCTTTGATTGAATTGTTTAAGGAGCGTAGGAAATAATGGTTTTTTAAAATATGAACATACTTAGAGATGCGCCATTAGGGTAGGAACATGAGTTGGAACCCTGATAAGTCTTTCGATTATTTACTTTGTAGTGGCCAAGTTTACTGCACCATTACAGTTTGATGTTAATGAAGAGCTGAGCCGCTACTAATTTAGTAGGTTCATTGTTGGAATTGCAAAAAAACATCTCTGCTATGAAGATTTTTTACGAAATAACCTAATAGAGCCTGGTGTCAGTAACATAGCTAATTTGTACTCAACATAGCTATATTAAACTTAACATTGCTATTTTGTACTCGCGTGGTTTGTAAGAGAAAAAATTCAACTATGATTTTTGATTCAAAATGCCACAACAAATTTATTATCAAAATGTTCCACCAATAGCAGAGTTTCCCGATGGAAGCTGGACAATTATCTGGCATGGGAAAGTATCTCGGAATCCAAATGTTCCCTCTGAACCACTCATTGAACTTCACATTCGCTCAAAAGAAAAAGATGACATTATCGAAGTTGGCGTAGGACAAATTCCAATCCTTTCAATTGGAGCACACTTCCTTAACAAAAAGCTAACTACCGGAAGGCCTGACAAAATTGAAAATCTTGTCTTACCTGAAGTACGTATTACATCAGAAAACATCAAAATCATTACTGCATGGGAAAAGATTGAAGAAGGTAAATATGCCATCAACCCTAACAGCATGAAAATACCGTTTTCTGCATCGAATACAAAATGCCTGGCAATCGGTTACAACGATGATCCATTCGGAATCATCATTCCTACATCTGAAGTCACACGATTTTACTACTGCCAATCAACTGACTTAGCTCATAGTGCCTTTTGGGGCGAATATACGCACTCGTTAGATCAAATCGTAAATAGAGAAAAGTGTGGTTTTGATGAAGAAACTGACAGAGAAATCGTTCACTTGAGACAACATTTTTCTAACGACGATGCTTAGACAATTGGAAGGATTTTGAGAGATGAAGTCGCCATGCAGGGTGTGCAAGAAATTCACAATAGTTTGCTACGCAGTATAGATACCGAAGATTCAGGCATATTTAGCAGCGACATACCTTTCATCGGTGAAACTCGCTGGATTGCCAGAGGCATTCAGATGGGCACTGATGAGCACCCTAGATATTTGGTAACTCAACTTATCAAATGCGCTCATCCATTCCCCTTTACCCAGCTTCAAGTTAGCAGAGACAATGATTCCACCCTGTCTGATCCTGAAACCGATAAATCACAACAAGAAAAAAAGCCATACAACCGGTCACGCTCAAATAAACCTAAACAGAAAGACGGGCAAGGAACACCGCTCAATAGCGATAGCGAAACCAACAAGAACCTGCCAATTACAAATATCTTGAGTAGATCCGCACAGTTTGATTTTCTTGAAGACAAAGAGATCATCAAGCCAGAAAGCAAGGAGTATAACGAGTATAAATCCGTGCCAAACAAACCGAAAGTACCTGATGCTACCGGAGCTGGTACAGGACAAGGTGATTACAGTCAAAATTCCACAAATGAACAAACAAAAATCAAACGAAGCAAAGGTGTCGGCGCTGACTTGGACATGCTCACTGAAGCAGTACGAATTCTCAAAGACGATGGCATGGATATTAAAATTCGTATGGCATCAACAATGCCTTTAGCTTCTGCTCCACACAAATGGCAATGGGGCTATCTGGACTCATCAACACAAACTAAACGAAATGTTATTGCTATCGACATTAAACGGAAAGACAAATACTACTGCTGGGTTGATATTGAACAACGCAGAAAGGGAGAATGTACCGTGGGGTTACTCAAATCCGACACAAAAATAGGAGATGAAACCCTACTAACCATTTTAAAAAACTTATCCCGCTTAAAAGGAATTTGGAATGGTTCCAAGGGAACTGCAACATCAGGATTTGATATTGAATATGAAAGAGTTTTACACACCTGGAATAGCGCTGAAAAACTTATACAAACAATAACTCAAAAAATTCAAATGTGACCTTGCACAAGGTGTACAAAAAATTTTGCAATTAAACGCACAAAACTGCGCTACAATTAACACAGTTTTGTGTACTTAAACTTAGAGTCAATTAGTTTATGTCAAAAAAGATTACATTCAAGTCTAAAGACATTCGTGAAGCATTAGCGATAAAAACGTCTCAATTCCGCACTTGGGTTGAAAACTTACCACCGCATTCGAATATGGTGAAGCATGAACGCTCTGCAGTAAAATATGATTTTTCAGACTTAATTTATTTTTTTGTGATCAAACATATTACAGATACATATGGTATTTCCACATCATCTTTGTCCAAAGTATCGCAAGAAATTTATTCATCTCTACGTAGCCCCCAAAGCATAAAGCATCGGACATTTTTACTGGTAGATTTTTCCAATCGTTCTTGTAAAAAACTATTGCAGGATAAGCAAATAGACGCCGAAGGCATAGTAATTGATTTGCAACCGATACATGAGCAACTACTCAAATATCTTGGTGTGGTGCCAGAGCAAAAACAAAATGAACTACCTTTCGGTTTGGCTCAGGTGATATAGCAAATGTTATCCAAAAAATGGCTTGATGCTTTAAACATAAGCGGAAGAACACCACCAGAACTCATTCTTCCAACAAGTGACTTTGTTGACCTTCCTCACAGCTCATCAATTCAGAAAGCATTTACTGAAGTTGGCCTAGACGCCATCTACTGCATTTCAGGAGTACCCGTAGTAGGTATCTTGACACATTCAAAGTTTGACCACGACCTTGTTAAGGATGCCCATAAAGCGCTATGGAACCAGGGTACCATGTCACTTCTTTTTGCCATTTCCGAAAACGAACTTCGCATTTACTCTTTAACTCAAATTCCAAATGACAATTTAGATGAAAAATTAATCAATATTTTAAATTTAATATCAGATTTTCATGAGTTAAACAATCTTATATTTGGCATTGAATCTGGACGTTTTTTTAATGAGAACAAAGACAAGTTAAAATCTGAAGATAGAATAGATAATGTTTTACTTGAAAACCTCAAAATAACTTTAAACAAACTAACAGAATCAAACTTGCCTACAGAATCTGCTCAAGCTTTATTGATGCAAATAATGTTTATTTCCTACTTAGAAGATAAAGAAATTATAAGCTCAAATTATTTTCAGGAAGCAACCCAAAATGGGAACATTACATCTTTTCTTGAACTAATACGAAAAGAATCTTGTCTAAGCGAGTTCTATTTATTATTTGACCAATTAAAGCAACACTTTAATGGTGACATGTTTGTCGCACCAAGCTCATTCGAGTCCGACAAAGCAACAATTCTTACAGATAAGCATATAAATGTAATCTCTGATTTTAGAGAAGGCAACATTAATTTAAGTTCCGGACAACTGAAGCTTTGGCCATACGATTTTAAATATATTCCAGTAGATTTAATAAGCGCAGTCTATGACCGTTTTCTTGCTTTCGATCCAAAAACAAAAAGAGAAAGTGGGGCATTCTATACTCCTATGTTTCTTGCTGATCTTGTCATAGAACAATCTTGGAGTGAATTATCAAGAGTTCAGAAAACAGAAGGACGCTTTGTAGACCCCTCTTGTGGCTCTGGAATTTTCTTAGTTCGTTTGTTCGAAAAACTTATCGGTCACTGGAAATTATCAAAAAAATCTAGCTGTTCCTCACCATCTTGGCAGGAACTAATAGGTATGCTTGACAGACTACATGGCTTTGATATCCAAAAAGAGTCAATTCGAGTAAGTGCGTTTTCGCTATACATTGCTCTATTAGAAAACTCTCAACCATCTGAACTTTTAACTCTAATTACGCAGAAAGGTCATGTATTACCTAAATTACTTGGAAGAACCCTTATTGTTGCAGATTTCTTTGACATCCCAACAAGTCAAAAATATGACCTAGTTATAGGCAACCCTCCATGGGTTAGCAGAAAAAACAACCGTAGCAAAAAATCAGACACTAGCTGGAAAGGAGTCTCTACTGAAAACCTACCAGCAAAAGAAATTGCTTGGGGATTCACTTGGAAAGCATTAGAGCATCTCAAGGAAAATGGATTTACTTCTTTTCTTCTAAAAACAACAAGTGCTTTGACAAGTGTTACTGAGACAGCAAAAGAAAACCGCTCCAACTGGTTACTACACGCTGACATACTAAAAATCATAAATTTTTCTGACTTAAGATTTCAACTATTTGATGGCTGCAACGCTCCAACTAGCTTGATTATTTATGGAAATAAGACCAACAGCTCAAACTATTTATTTGATTATTGGGTTCCAAAAGCAGACTTAAACTATAAAACTACACGCTTTCTAACGATTAGCTCCGTTGACAAACTGAAGTTGCCAATTAACCTTGTTAGAACTGATCCCCTAGCATTCAAACGCCACATGTGGATGCAAAGCCCAGATTTCAAACTATTTCAATACTTATCAAGCTTTCCAAAACTAGGAAAGCAGTTGATTACTTATAAAGATTCACAAAAAAATGAAAATGCTGAATATGAACAATGGGTAATTGGTCAAGGCTTCATTCAGCACCATGAAAAAAAATGAAAGCAAGGATGGATATAAAGCAAAATCTTTAGAAAAAATTACAAAAATTCCTTTTCTTAAAGCAACACAGTTACAAACACTTGTGTTACCTGAAGTTACCAATAAACCTTGGCCTACAAGCGCAGTTTACAGAAAAGGATATGAGAGAGGTTTTGAAGCGCCATTTATATTAATCCCTCAGGGCTTAGGAAATAATACTCAAGATATCAGCACTCGATTAAAAGCATGCTATTGCACACAAAGTCTTTCATTTACGTCATCTCTTCAGTCAATAAAATTTGAAGAAAGAGATTCTGATAAGGCAAAATTCTTAACTGTTTTACTAAATAGCTCTTTAGTTACTTGGTATTTATTTCATAGCTCTTCTGTTATTGGTATAGAGAGAGATAAGGTACCTCAAAGTGAGTTATTAGACCTTCCTTTCCCTGCTACCCAAGAAGCTTTATCACCAAAAGCAAAAGAAGCTTTTGGTCAAGCAGTAGCCCTTATGGACTCTCTACTGAATCAAAAAGACAACTTATTAAAAGAAAATGTAGAAACACATTTAAGGCAAGTAGATAAAATTATCTATAACTTTTTTGAACTAGATGAGTCCGACATTTGTATTATTGAAAACACTGTTTACAACATAATGCCAAGCGTTCAACCAGCCTCAAATCCAAAAAAAATACCGCCTTTATGGAGTACAACAAATACAGAAGATTGGGAACGATATTCTAAATGGTTAACTTTCGGTCTATCTAAATGGATTGGCCAGCCTAAAAAAGTATCTATTGCATTAGAAGGTTATTCATCAGATCTTGTTATTTTAAAAGCTCAACTTTTAAATACCAATGAACCTGCAAGCTTCTCAAATGAAAATAATAAATTAACTGATGCTCTATCTAAAGTATGGGAAACCCTTCCTAAAGATGTATCTCGAAATTTCCAACTCATTCCTGATATAAAAATTTTTGTTAATGATGCTTTGTACATCGTTAAACCACGCAAAAGAAGGTTTTGGCTCACTACTTCGGCACTTGCTGATGCAGACTCTATAGCTTCAACACTTTACTTAAAGAAGGGTCATGAATAATATGGTTTACGGGTCAAGCTCCTGCTGGGAACAAGAACTAACAAATTTAGATGACAAATTAATGGCATGCATATCAAGCATAATGCCTGAAGTAGTTAAAAAAGTGTTTTCAAACACAAAAGAAAAAACAATAACAAAAAGAATAGTTCACTACACTAGAGCGAGCAAATGCCTTATGGAAATAGGAACTCTAGAACTTGAATTTGAGCTTACACAAGAAAATAGGAATGGCGACATAACAACTAAGGGGTTTTTAGATATGGCTTTATTTATTAACCCAGGCAATTATGAGCAATATATAGCATATGAATGCAAAAGACTTAACAAAATATCCTCATCAAATGGGAAAAGAAAATCTCTTGCGGGTTTATATGTGGATGAAGGAATTATCCGATATATAACAGCACAATACTCAGAAAAACTTCCATATGGGTGTATGATTGGCTATGTGCTTGACAATGATATAAGCTTCGCAAAAAAACAACTTCACACAGCTATTCGCCGCAGAAGTAAACTAATAAAACTCAATAATCAAACATTTCTCACTAGAACTACCAGCTCAATACTTGATAATTTTTTAACCACACACAATAAACATTCCATGTACTCAAACTTCCAAATCAGACACTATCTTCTAGCTGTAAATGGAAATAACACCTAATCTTTCCATCAACCTTATCATTCAAAGTCAAAAATCTTCAAAACCTCTTTGTGGGCATTGATGAGCTACTTTATCAAGGCAATGCACCTCATCTTTAACACCTCCGCGCACTGCCTTTATGGGCTCGCTCAACAACTGAAAAGATGAAATTTTTGGCGCATCAATTTTTACAAAACCTTGTTTACCATACTCTTTTACTTCCTCTCTCAGTTCCATCAACAGGCGCCCTAATATGTTCATACCAATTAAAACTGAACCATCTGAAGATGGCTTGGCACCCCAAAACACATCTTTATATGACTCCTCTACTATGGCCTTATCACCAGTACTTAACAACAATGCGCTAAAAGAATTCCAGTTACAAACAAGTTTAACTCTTAAACACCAACGCATAATGTTAACGCGCACATTATTCCAATCAGCCCTAGTTTCCTTAAGATGTAATTTACTCTTTTCTTTTGCCGTCATCGGACTCTTCTGACTAATGATGATTTTTTGCACTTCGGGCAACAAAGGAAAGCGACATGATTGGTAAAGAGCTTCAACAGTACGAATATTAGTGCCATTAACCCAAACTGGGTAACCTCCTGCCATATTAGACAACCCTCCAAAAGGGCCGTCTGTCTTAAGGAAAACTACGCTATCCTTACGCTGATACATACGTTCTTGCTTCTGTTTCATTAACTGCGTGAGCTCCAAGGCGCTGCTGAGAACATTCTTTGATACCCTGTTTGTGTATTTGTTTGGCGGGGAAATAATGGATACCAAGGATCATCAACCCAAAATACCAATGGCGCATTATTAGGGCAATTTCGATATGTAACAATTAAAGATCCAAAACCTAGAGTTTCCAAGGTCATGTGTCCAAGAGGCCTTTGGGTATCACCTAAATTCTGACACATATTTTTGATTCGAACACCTTCTTTTAGAAATTGCTGTTCAAGTAGAATTTTTCCTTGGTCACTTGAAAATAGACCTAACCCCCCGCAATTCCCAGCCGGTCTTAAAGTGGGGTTATAATGCATCGAACCAACATAGGCCTGCACTGCACTATCTTGTGGAATAACAGTTGGCCGCAAAACATCAGAGACGTGAACATATGATTTTCTATCTTCCAAATTAATAAGCGTCCACCATTTAATCTTGATATTTTTTCCTGAATCACCTATACATTCTTTGATTTTTGTATCTGCATAAAACCGCCCCCCCCGATGCGTAGCAATACAAACAATATGGATACTTGCTTCATGAGGAGCTTCTTCTGAAATCCATTTGTCTAAATCGCGTCGAACACGATTACCGGTGAAAATACCATCATCTATATAAAGAAACACTTCATTTGATTGACCACAAGAATCAACCCCAAACCCAAACCGGCTTGTTAGCTGCTGGGAAAATAAATCCAACATATCCTTCTGACTGTTTCCCGCAGATTGAATGTCAAGAAAGTTTACTGAACGCCAAAACTCTTCAGGAGTGCTACCAGTAAGTTTTTCTGTATTAATCACATTATTTAGAAAACGAATCACCTTTTCTTTAGAAAAGTAGGTTCTTTTTAAAACAACATCCAGTTCTTCCAAAATAGGTATTTGTACATCTTCATCAAACTGTTTTACCCACTGATTAACATGATCAGCTAGAGGTTTCGGCAAAGATCCATCCCTATAATCTTGAATGGTATTAGCAATTGATTCTAAAAGCTGTTCTCGTTGACTCATCCCGACTTCCTTATACAAATAAATAAACACAATCTCATTCTAATAATGATTATTTCGTCTAGTTAAACGCTTCCGATAATCAACTTTAAGCATCTTAATCATTTCACTATACCATTCAGGAGAATTATCAAAATCTTTCAACAATTGATTATATCTGACGGAGCCATTTAACCATGCCAAATACAAGTTTTTTGGCCAATCCTGCAACAACCACCAAGCACAACTAATAATCTGGTGACGCATACTTACTTCTTGCGACTCAAAAAATCTATTACTGCAATCAGGGTGATCTATCGTTTGAACAACTTGTGACTCAATAAAATCAACTAGCTTTTCCGAAACACTTTTATAAGTTAGCAATTTTCCAAATTGATGAAGAACAGCTAAATGAATAGCCTGAATAGCCACTAAAATTCTAACGCTCTCATGGTTATTCTGAAAGAGGGGTGCCATGAATTGGGCGATTGGAGCAGGCGTGAAGTATTGGCCGAGTTGTTTTTTTCTGGATTCGGTTATCGAAGAATTTGCTTGGTTTTTGATTATTTCAGCTTCAAGTATCATCTTTGGTGAATGTCAATTTAGGACTCGTGGTTCAATTTTGTGGTGCGCTGTAATTATAGCCACCAGCTTTTGATAGATCATTATAGGTCGTTCCGAATTTACTGCAGGTTTTTCTAGCAATATCGACATTAACCAATTTTGCATCAATATTAAATTCATACTCTTTTCCGAGTGTGTCTTTCAAATGTAAAATGACGGATACCGTTTTGTTTGGGTTCTGAAAAGGAGCGAAGTCGCCGTAATATTCATCGCTTTCAAAGTAGAGAACGCCATTGGTTTTAAAACCGGATTGGATGAAAGTGTCTGCGCTAATACCAGTCATATATCCTTTTTGTTCAAAGAAAGGTAGGACTTTGGTATCGCCACCACCAAGAGGTACGCAAAAATCTGACTTGCAAACGGTAAGATTTTTGATGCAAAGCATTGTAGAGCCAGGTTCTTTGCTCTGGGTTGGGTAGCTTAGTTGATAGCTTTCAAAAACAATAGTTCTAAATCCAGTGTTCACAAACTCTAAATACAGCGAGCATACAAACCTGTAGCATGGGTGAATATTGTGATGAAGATTGCCTGTGGGAGCGACACTGCACATCGTTCCTTCATGAAGGGTTTTTATTTTTAGTGAAGGCACCTGAGCTAATTTTGAGAATATTCCTGATAGCCACCCAGTAATGAGTGTGAACAAAAAAATGACTAAAGCCAAAAAGCCAGCGTTGTTATTTGTCCAGTCGATAATTTGGCTCATATTTTAAAACCTCTTGAATTCAAGAATTATTGGGTCATTAGTTAGCGTTATGTCATGATGATTTTTGTTTTGTGGTGGTGCCTACTGTTTTGCTCAAATGCCCAGGATACCGCTCAAAATAATACCCCACAAACCGCCGAGCCTGCTCCGGCGTAATCTTTTTCTTTAATCGCTTATCGAAAAAATTCACAATATTCGATTTTTCCTCATCACAGGCAAAGTATTTGTACTTCTGAATGCGAAAGAATAGCGCGTCCGCCACCCAATACGGAAACTCTAAATAAGGTGTTTTAATCAAGTGAGTTGATGTATTAGTTGCTTTGCATGCTTTTATAAATCCCTCTGGCCAGTCCTGTAATAAGCAATAAATCATGATTAATCCGGTTCGACGTAAATTAATATTAAGCCTTTCCGGTTCTACATTTCGGCCAATCAGTTCACGATGATACATCTGTTGTAAACTTAAGTCTTGACGCAAGCGCATAAACAGTTTTTCGCCCTTTGGACTACACATCAAAAACGACAACAAACGCCGGATGCCCTCAAAATACAGATTTGAATAGTTAAACTCCAGATCTACGGCATGGCCATACCCGAGAGAGGACTGCAAAAAATTGATGCGATTGATTTCATATTCATCGCTAGAGGAAGGAACAAATTCGGTCTCGCGCAAATCAAAACCACATTTTGAGCAGTGAACGATATCGAGCGGGTGGTAAAGAATTTCCTCTTCATGTCTTTGTAGTCGTTTCAGATCAATCGGGTTATGGCACTTAGGGCATCGATCATGTAACTGTACGGAATGGTATGGGCAGGCTGTCATAAACCCTAATCGCCAGTGCTTTCGAAAATAAGACCTGTCACCGTCTTCTGCCAGACAGCAAGGGCAGTATTGCAAGCTAAATAACTTTTTCAATGTCTGTCTTATGCCAAGGGGCATTACCCATTTGACCTGGTTTGTCTTCCCAGTCTGGTTGTAAAAATACTCGCAGGAGCCATAAAACGGTAAGCGCCGGATTTGTGTTTCATTCAGTCCTGTTCTTTCAAGAATGGACGACATTCTTTTCTCGTTTAAGAATACATCAAGATCACTTTTCCAAGACTCCACATCTTTGGTAATCAGGGTCGCTAATTGAGTTGGCTTCATTCCATACAACAAAGCATTTCGGGCAATCCAAGATGTCATCAGTTCATCTTTAAATGGTGGGTCAAGAATATACCGTCTCATATCTAACGCATCCGTTTGAGCAAGTCCTTTCGTTTCGACGCTGGTACCAAGTTCAAGTCTCCGAAAACCGATTCATCAATGGAAGGCAAGTCATGACGAATGGCATATACGGCCAAACGTTTGATGATTAAAATCAACTCGCCAATCAAGCCTTCGCTTAAATAATGCAGCTGTTCAATAAATGGCTTTTTGTATAGAAAGGATGGTTCCGGCAGAGGAAGCCTTGTTTCAATGGTAGCAATTAATTGGGCGAAAGCCTTACGGTTTTCCTTGGAGTCAAACGCCCATCGTTCCAGCACTTCTACCTGAAACCGGTTCGCCATTTGTGAGTCTACCTGTATTGCGTGAAAAGCATCCTCAATGCCGGCACCGACAATTGGAATCCTTAAAGTGTTACTCAAGTCCTTAATGCTATTGAGAAAGCCTTTTTGAGCATTGTAGGAGCCGGCGATGATGTGTTGGATTTCATCAATAATCAACATCCGGGTTTCTCGTGCGTTCATGGCTCGAATGATTTTCTGGCGCTTGACCTCCAGGCTGTCGTTCTTCGCGTAAGGCACAATCATTTCTTCTAACACCCGGATTAGAAAAGCGTTTTCATCCGGTTTGGCCGGAGCGGAGATAAAGACAACCGGCTGGCGATTTGTATAGTCCTCTTCATCCGTCGTCAAAGGGTAGCGGTTGGCAAAGCGCTTCAGAATTTGTGTCTTGCCATTATTGCTGTCACCGACAATTAATAGGTTCGGCATTCGTTCGACTTTTGGATAAGAGATGAAGTCTTCCATCCGTTCAAGAATTTGTTGTGCTCTTGGGTACCCAATCCATTTGTCGAGGTTGATGTATTCGATGCGTTCCTCTTTTGGCGCGCCTAATAAATCAAAGGCCTTGTCTAACAAGTGATTGTATTGACTCATTGTTCAATGTCCTCAAATGGTTGGATGTCGTCAAAATCCTCATCGTCAATACTCTCAATTGAAGGAGTCAGTATTGAACCTATGTTGTAATCATCTCCAGCTTGGGTTGCTAGAGAAGGAATGGACTCTTTTTGTCGGATGGCTTCTTTTTGTTTGGCGCGCCGGACATGCTTGGTTTCTTTTTTGGCCTGCTCCGTCAGTCGTTTCAATCGGGCTCGGGCTTCGAATATAGCCTCTTCATCCGCTTTTTGTGAAGGATTGGCTTCTTTCGCACGGCGTTTCAGTTCTCTCAACTCCCAAAGTGAAATCGCCGGGTGACTGGTGTCACTGTACGGTACCATGACATAGGACTCCATATCTGGATCGTAAAAGAAAACCGAACTCAAATCCCGCGGGTCATAGCGCACAATGAACTTTTGAACGTTCTTTCGCGTTTTGTCCGGTTGCTTAATCCATTTACGTAACACATCATGAAAGTAGTTAATGCCGAATAACTTGATGCCATATTGCTGGACACTTCTTTCTACGTAGGGCAGAAAATCAATCTTCAATTTAAGTGGATTATCGACTTTTGGCGGGATGCCTCTTCCTAACTGTTTACCATCGCCGAGAATGCCTTGTTTATACTTTTGGAGAGGTGACATGCCGATTTCGGAATGCCTCTCGAGATGGTAATGATTCACTAAAAATTCGGTGAAGTATTGTTCAAATTCCGATAATGTAAAAATAGCATTTCCAGCAGAATCGTATTCCTTTTTGTCTTGAATGTTGGATTTAGTGGTGCCTGGTAACGTATGAAGCTCAGCATCATTAAATGTCTTGAATGATCGTTCAACATGAGGCCCATAACGGGGTGTTCTTGCTGGCCTTTTGGTCATGCTGATCTGATAGGTATCACATGCTTTTTTTAGTGAATTACTGTGAAATTCTTTACCGTTATCGGTATGGATGAGGTCCATCGTGCCGAAGGCAGGCCAATCTCCTTTGACGTCATGATCAAGTAGCCATTGCTTTTTATCGAGAATAGCATGAGCTAAACAAAGTCCAGTCAGAAGGGTGTTTGGTTTTTCCAATGAAATATAGAAGCCAACGACCATTCGACTGTAAACATCGATTGCCAAGGTTATGGTTGGGCGCCCTATATCAAGACGGTACTCGTCATCGACAATAGTTAAGTCCATGGGTGTGTGGTCAATTTGTACGACAGCCAGAGGTTTGTCTATTCTTGGAAACTTTCCAGTTATGGGCCTGAAGTTTTCACGACCTTTTCGGCCTTCTCTTTTGGTGGCGACTTCCGATGCACTAAGTTGTGAAATACGAACTCTAAGAGTGTTGATATGAGGTGTAGAAAGTAGTTCGAGACCAGGTTGTTTTCGTTCTTTGTTAATTTCAAAAATCTCTAATGCTAAGTCACGATAAATATTCGTCACTCTGGGTTGAATCGGGCTTAGATAAATTCCAATGTATTTCTGTATTAACTCTTCAACTTCGGGCTGCAAGCGACCATATTCTTTTCGTTTTTTTCTGAGTAGGGATAACGGATTTCCGTTTGATTTTTTGTATTTTTGTAGCTGTTTGTAAGCCGTCGGTTCGGAGATGCCTAGTTTGCCGGCGACTTCTTGGAGTTTTGCCCGTCTTTCAACTTCATCGTTAACCTGCATGACTTGATTAAACAGCATGGCTTTATTGTTGGCCTTAATCCAGTCTTCGTCCGGAATGGTTAACAGTTCTGTTGCGGGGATAACTTCAATAGGCTTTTCGGGGTCTGCCGGTTGAGATGATAATTCAGAAACATGTAACTTTTTAACGGTACCTGTAAACGAGCTGCGGACAGATACGTGCTCCAGGTCAAGCACTCCGATTACCCTGTAGCGTGAGTTACCATGAAATACTTCGGCGCCGATTTCAAAATGGGTTTCACTCATTGTTTTCATCCTTGGAATATTCAGGTTTTACCCAGATTAATTGATTCATGTTGAGCGGAGTTGATAAGTCGGTGGTGACTAGTTGGTTTGAAACGGCATACCAGAGTGTATTTAGGAACTCTGCTTGCTCCATTTCATCGGTTGAACAAAGAGCTAATAGTTCGTTAATTGCGGTAGGTTGACCTCTGGATAAAATCTTTTGAATGGTTGCAAGTTGGTATTTTTCGAATGGGCGGTTTTTGTAGGGGAGGAGAAAAGTGACGTTTTGTAAGAATGGGGAGAGAATCTCTTGTTCAGTCCATATCTTAAATCGTGTGTTGGGTTCTGATTTTAATTCCCGTATAGCAGCTTTAAACTTTGGTTTTAGTTTTTCCCAGTCTTTTTTGAGGTCGCTCCTGTACTTCACCTCGATATAGAGCAACCTTCCATCTTTAAACTTAATCAAGATATCGGGCGTATAATGTCTTTTTTTGCCATCATGAATGAATTCAAATCGCCTTGGCTGAGTTTTGAATTTTTCAATTTGGTCATCAAACTCACATAGCAGAAGTGCTTTGCGTTCAAGGCCAGATTCAAAGTGAGTATATTCATCACTTTTATTACTGTGTACATGGCCGGTAATGTTACGATAACTTAATGGAATTTTTCTGGCTGGCATGGCAAGCATTCTCATTTATTATTGTAGGATTTTTGTTTGTTGTACTCTCTTTTAACTCAGATTATCAATTAATTTTGTAGAAAATGGCATTTTTACTCCCGATATTATCATTTAATTTTGTATTTGACAGCTGTTCTGATACACCCGAACAGGTCAGCCGGTATCGCCAAAAAATTTCCGGCCCTTTGTTGGATCGGATTGATTGTCATTTAGAGGTGCCGCCGGTGGATTTTGAGGCCTTGAGCGGTGAACCGGAAGACGGGGCTGAAACCAGTGCGCAAATTCGGGAGCGAGTGCAGCAGTGTCAGGCTGTGCAATATGATCGTCAGGGCTGTTTAAATACCGCTTTGACGTCGAAGCAGCTTGAGAGTTTGGTGGTGCTGGATTCGGCTTCCAAACAGCTTATGGAGCAGGCCATGAATCGACTGGGGCTTTCGGCGCGCGGCTACCACCGTATTTTGAGAGTGGCCAGAACGTTGGCCGATATGAAAGGACAGGCGGGCGTGGAAATGCCGCATCTGGCCGAAGCGATTTCCTATCGCAGTATGGACAAGTCAGTGTAAATGACGGAATCGATTTATTTAACGGCCTTGATCGTCGGTTTGCTGGGCGGAGTGCATTGTTTGGGCATGTGCGGCGGAGTCGTCGGGGCTTTAACGTTCAACCTGAAGCCGGAAGTGCAATTGAGTTGGTGGCGCATGTTGCCCTATCAACTGAGCTATAACCTGGGACGCATCAGCAGTTATGTTTTGATTGGGGCCTTGTTTGGGTTTCTTGGCAGTTCTTTGGTCTCCTTGGCAACGTTTTTGCCGTTACAACAAACCTTGCAGGTCGTGGCCGGGGTGTTTATGGTGGTGCTTGGCTTGTATTTAGGCGGCTGGTGGAATGGGCTGGTGGTCATCGAAAAAGGCGGCCAAGGTATCTGGAAGCGTTTAGCCCCGTTGACGAAAAAGATGATGCCGATTCACACAATTGGCCAGGCTTGGCTGTATGGCATGGTGTGGGGGTGGTTGCCGTGCGGCTTGGTGTACAGCATGCTGATTATGGCATTGAGTGCCGGTGGTGCGCTGGAAGGCGGTTTGGTGATGCTGGCGTTCGGCTTGGGCACCTTACCGAACCTGTTGCTGATGGGTTCCTTTGTGTTTTTCTTCACCCGCTTGGCGAGGAATAATCTGGTACGTAAAGTGGCCGGAAGCTTCGTGATGCTGATGGGGTTCGGGCAATTGTATTTGGCTTACAGCGTTCAGGTGGCTTAGCCTTTTTGAGAGTAAAGTGATCCCATAAAAAAAGCCCCTTTCGGGGCTTTTTTATTCTTCAGTGTGTTCTTCTTCCGCTTCAATGAAGCTGTACTTAATGCCCAGCTCATCGAGCAGGTGACCGGTTCCTGCCAAAATACGATACTTGGCGTTCAATTGATCCGCTTCGTTGGTAATGAGCGTTCGCATGGCCGAAATGTATTCGTTTTCGGTGTTGAGCAAATCCAGTAAGGAGCGGCGTCCCAAACTGAATTGTTTACGGTAACCGAGTAGAGTTTCGTGCGTTAATTTGATGTGCTGGTTGACGTATTCTAGCTGATCGCCGATGTATTCATTGGCGTTCCACGCGTAACGCAAATTCTCGATGACCTGACGGCGTGTGTTGTTACGAATTTCCGTGGCTTGGTGGTATTGGCTGGACGTCTGTTTGCGTGTGGCAGCATCGCGTCCCCCGTTGTAGAGGTTGTACGACATGACGACCATGGCTTGGAGGTTGTTGTTTTCACCTTCAATGCCGTCAATATTGTGATCGAGTCGTTGTCCCACTTCCAAGTCAATTTTCGGATAATAGTTTTTCGCAGACGCTTCGTATTGCATGCGTGCTTCGGCAATATCGGCATTAGCCGATTTCATCGTTGGATGATCCAGTAAGGCCGTATTCGTGGCCGCGTCGATGTTTTTTGGCATCTTCGCGTGGAATTGGGGTTTGATTAAATCGTTATCCGGTTGGCGTCCTAAAATGCGGCGGAATTTAGCGCGGGCATCGTAGAAGTTGTTTTCGGCCGCGCCGTAATTGGATTGCGCCAACGCAAGACGCGCTTGTGCTTGGTCCACTTCAACCTGATTGCCGATGCCGGCTTCGGTACGTTTTTTAATCTGGTCAAATATTTTTAGGTGCGTGTCCAAGTTGCTCTGCGCCAACTGCAGTAATTCCTGCTCTTTGAGCAGATTGACATAGGCTTGCGCCATTTCCAGTGCGATGTCGTTAGCTTTGGAAATCGCTTTATAGGCCTGTGCGTCCAAACGGTATTTTTGGCGCGCGACTTCGTCTTGCGTGCCAAAGCCTTCAAACAGGTTTTGGGTCAGCAATATTTGTGCTTCGCGTCGCATGAGACCATCGCCCTGGTTGTTTAGTCCAGGTTTGTCGATTTCTTCATACCCGTACCCGGCATAAATGTCCAGTTTTGGGTAATAGCCACTTTGTGCACCTCTGACTTCGGCTTCAATGGCACGATAGCCTTTGACTTCCTGACGGAACTCGGGGTTGTGGATAATGGCATCTTCAATGGCTTCTTTTATATCAATGGCCTTGGCTACTGGTGCCGAAAGCATTAATACAACCACACTAGATACTGACAAGTTTTTTATTGTTAAATATTTCATAATTATCTTTACTGACTTTGAGTTAATGGTTTAAAAAGTGCAAATTAATTGGGCCAATTTTGAATTTTGATCACCAAGTTAAGGCGATCTTTGGCCTCTAGTTTTTCTAAAATACTGTGCATATGCGCTTTGACTGTGCGCTCACTGATGTTCATCAGATCGGCAATTTCTTGGTTACTTTTACCTAATAAAACTAAATCTAAAGTTTCGATTTCACGTTCAGACAAAAGTTCTTTCCATGAGTTATTTGAAGTTTCCATGGAAGTAGAAGCAGCTTGAATCAATGTTTTCATTACGTTTTGTCCCAACCATACATTACCTGCTATGACTGTCTTGATAGCGTGCTCAATACGTTCTGCTTGGGTGAAGGTATTTAAGTAACCTTTTATACCTTTGTGAAACCATTTTACCCCTTCTTGAGCTGAAGGAATATTGGAAAAAAGAATCATTTTAAAGCCTTGTTGAAGTATGGATTCAATTTTTTCTTGTTCCTTTTCGCTTTGTGGAAGCTCAATAAGTAAGAGGTTGTTTTCTTTATTAAATTCTTGAGTGTTTACATCTAAAGTATAAAGAATTTTTTTAGTCAAATTAGTAGCTTGAGACCAATTTTTTAGAGCATTTGGGTCTTGTACATAAAGTAGCAACTGTGTCATGACTATTTCAGCCTCATTAATATGTTTATATTTTTTTATTTTGTTATTTTTTAGGATTCTCTTAAAGCTAAATCTTTTGCTTTAATAATCGGTTTCATCAGGTATTCCAAAATCGTATGTTTGCCCACCACGACATCCACCGTCGCGGTCATGCCCGGCAATAAAGACAAAGGATCTTTTTCAGACCCTAAATAGTTTTTGTCGGTTTTGATTCGGGCGATGTAAAAACTGTTACCTTCTTCGTCCTGAATGGTGTCGGCGGAAATTTTTTCCACGACGCCTTCCAGCCCGCCATAAATGGCGAAATCATAGGCGGTAAATTTCACTTTGGCTTTTAGCCCAGGGTAGACAAAGCCGATATCCGCAGGCAGAATTTTGGTTTCCAGAACGAGGGAGTCGTCCAACGGGACGATTTTGACAATGTCGCTCCCCGGTTGCACCACTTCACCGATGGTCGTCACCAAAAGCTCACTGATGGTGCCGTTGACCGGTGAGGTAATATTGGTTCGGCGCACGCGGTCTTCCAAAGCGGCTTTCGAGTTATCGAGCTGCTCCAGTTTGGCCATAACGCTGTTCAGTTCTTTTTGCGCTTCGTTGCGGAACTTTTGTTCGGCTTCTTTGCGTTTGTTGATGGATTCTTCAATAATCGACTTGAGCCGCGGGATGGAATTCTCCGTGGTTTGCAGCTTTGAGTAAGCATCCGTCGCTTCACGCTGCGTTTTAAGTAAATCCACTTCGGAGGCAATGCCGTCTTTCACCAGCGGCTGCATGATTTCAATTTCTTTGTTCAGCAGTTCGTATGATTTGGAAAGCTGGGTAAATTGGTTATAGGCTTCCTGCAAATCGGATCGGTTTTGTTTGATCTTCTCGGCCAGGATATGCTTGGTGGTTTCGAGTTGTTTGAGCTGGTTTTCGTATAATTGTTGCTCACGCTTAAACATTCTCATGACTTCCGGGTCATCCGATGGCGGGTTCAATTTGAACGCTTTCCCGAATGCTTGTGCGGATAAGCGAGCGGCTTGTGCCTGTAAATCATAGAGTTGCGACTCGGTTTCACCGTAAGAACTGGCAAACTGGGTGTTGTCGAGCTTGACGAGGACTTGTCCTTTTTGAACCTTGTCGCCGGAGTGCGCAAAAATATTTTCGACGATGCCGCCTTCCAGGTTTTGTACGACCTGAATTTTGCTGGAAGGCACGACTTTACCTTCGCCACGGACGATTTTGTCCAGTTCGGCGTAATTGGCCCAAATAATCAGCCAGATAATGACCAGGAACATGACCCAGACAATCAACTGTGACTTGATGGTCGGCTTTTCCAGCGCGGCTTGACTCAAGCTCGACATGTAAGTCAAATCCGCATCGGATACCTGCGGCGGATGATTGTTGGAATGGTTGCGTTGCTTTTCTGTCATGGGTTAACTTTGTTTGTTGATGCGCCCTGTTTTCAAGGCTTCCAGTACGCTCGCCTTCGAACCGTCGGCGATGACTTTTCCATTATCCATTACGATCAAACGATCCACCAATTGCAACAGGCTCATCTTGTGCGTGACGACGACGCTGGTGTTTTTGATGGTGCCTTTTTTTAACCGGTCAATCATGGTTTGTTCGGTTTTGGCATCCATGGCGTTAGTGGGTTCGTCAAACAGGTAAATCGGGCTGTTCAGCAATAATGCACGAGCGACGCCGATGCTTTGGCGCTGTCCGCCGGATAAGGAGCTGCCGCCTTCGTTGATTTTTAAACTGTAGCCGGACGGATGGGTTTTGATGAAATCATCCACGCCGGCCAGACGTGCCGCTTTCAGAATTTGGTCGTCTTCCACGTAAGGAGCGCGGTAAGCAATGTTTTCACGCACATCCCCGCTGAACAAGGTTACGTCTTGTGGCACATAGTTAATGTTGCGGCGCAATTCGGCCGGGTCAAGCTGGGTGATGTCGATGCCGTCAATCAGTATGGAACCGGAATCCGGGTGATAAAAGCCCAAAATCAGTTTTTCAATGGTGGATTTACCGGAACCGATGCGGCCGATAATGCCGACTTTTTCACCCGGTTCGATTTTAAAAGACACGTTCGTCAGCGCTTGCTTGCTTTCGTCCGGATACGTAAAGGACACGTCAACGAACTCAATGCTGCCATCAAATACGGGGTGCTGAATAAAGCGTTTGTCCAGCGGCCGTTCGACTTCTCTCTTCATCAATTCATTGAGCGAATCCAAAGCTGTTTTGGTTTGGTGATACGAAGACGTTAAGTTGGCGAATTGCCCCATGGGGCCGATGGCGCGTTGACTTAGCATGACGGCGGCAATCAGGCCACCCATGGTCATGTCGCCGTCTTTGATCAAGTAGACCCCGGCTAGAATCACCAGGACGGTGCTCATTTGTTGCATGAACCCGGTCATGCGCCCAATGGAACTTTGCAACATCTTCGATTTCAGGCTGGCGCGTGCGATTTCCCCAACGGCTTGTTCCCATTTCCATTGGGAATGGGCTTCCACTCCTAAGGATTTAATGGTTTCGATGGCCGTCAAGGTTTCGATGAGGACGGCATTTTTTTGAGCGGAGGCTTCATAAGTGGCTTCGACGCTTTTACGAATTGGACCTTTCATTAACAGGCTGTAGAGCAGAATGAAGGCAATGATGACGATGGGAACCAGTACGATTGCACCCGCGATGTAGAAAATCACCAGTAAGAAGATCACAACAAAAGGCAGATCCACCAGCGAGGCGATGGTGCCGGAAGTGAAAAAATTCCGAATGCTGTCGAACTCTTTTAGGTTATTGGCAAAGGCGCCGATGGAACCTTGCCGGTTGGCCATGGTTAAGCCCAGCGTTTGTTCGAACAGTTTGGATGACATGATAACATCGCTTTTCTTACCGGCAATCTCCAGGAAATACGACCGCAGGAATTTCAGCAGTATGTCGAACATGTAGACCACACTGATCCCGATGGCCAGCACCCATAAGGATTCCACGGCATTGTTGGGCACAATGCGGTCATAGACGTTCATGACGAATAATGGGTTGGCCAGCACGAACAGGTTGATAATGACCGAGGCGATTAGAACGTCGCGATAGATGCCTTTGTTTTCCCAAAAGGTGTGCCAGAACCAATGGCCTTTGTTGGCATGAATCAGGTTTTCTTTTTTTGAGGCTTGTTGGAACTTTTCGGTGAAATAGACCGCGTAGCCCAGGTAATCCTCGTTTAGCTTATCAATATCGACATGCCGGCGGCCGTCCGGAGATTCCGACAAAATAATGGTGGCCTGGCCGGTTTCGTAATCGAGATTTTCAAGCAGGCAGGCCTGGTCGTTTTTCAATGTCAGGATACAAGGAAGCACCAGATTCGGGATGTCCGTTAACAGGCGATGTTTGAAGCTGGCGACAATGTTGGCACGCTCCGCCGCACGGATAAACAGTTCCGGTGTCAGGCGTTCTTTGTCGGCAATCGGCAATCCGGACAACAAGGCGTCTTTGGAAAACGGTCGGCGGTTCAGCTTGGTGTAGAGCACCAAACAGTCCAGCAACGGATCTTTAAAATCCGTACCGTTGGCCGTTTGCGATGTATGGCGTTCTTTGGACGCGATACGATCGTCATCTGTCGGCATATCCGTTGTTGGTTGTGAGGTTTTTTCGACCACGTTATTTTCGAGTTCCTGTGCCTGGGTATCGTTCGGATTATAGATAACTTATTTTATTTGAATAGAGTATAGCTTTTTTACTTAATTTTCCATCAAAATCGTTGATTATAAAGGTTTTGGTGCGCCATAGTAATACCCTTGGAAGTGCTGAATTCCTAATTCATGGAAGGCGGCTATTTGCGCCTCGTTTTCCACTGACATGGCAATGATCTGGATATCCAGACTGTGGCACATTTCATACAGGCTGGAAACATAGTTACGGGTCTGTTCATCGCGTTCGATGGCTTTCGTGAAGGCGGCGTCCAGTTTGATGTAGTTCGGTCTCAATTCCTGCAAATAATTCATGTTCGTGAAATGACTCCCAAAGTGGTCGATCCCGAAGGAGAACGACAGGGCTTTCAGTTTTTCAATCAGAGGCCAGGTCTGGACTTTATTGTCGCTGATCATGTTTTCGGGCATTTCAAACGAGAGAGCGTTCGGGCGCACGCCTTTCAAAATCGTGAGGAGCCACTGCTGGAAGTGGTCGTTTTCGATTACCGATTCGGTTAAATTGATGGCCAAGCAGTTCGGGTCGACCTGAGTGCTTTTTTGCAAATGCTGTAAGGCCAGCTCGATGACTAGGCGGTCGATGCTTTCCATCAGGTTTAATTCCGTCACGGCTGGCATAAAGTAACCGGCTGAATGGATGTGACCGTTGGTGTCTTTCAGGCGGACCAGTAATTCCTGGTCGTGCACTTGACGATTAACATCATAAGCCGATTGTTGGAAGAGAACAAAACGCTGCTCGTCAATCGCGGATGTCAAAATTTCCTTCCAAGCCACATCGTGCTGATTGGTGTTGTTGCCGGCTTGGTCATGGAAGCAGACACCTGTTTCTTTGCCACAGCTTTCGGCCATGACAAAATCCAACGTGGACAGCAGTTGGCCGCGTCGGTCGCCTGGTTGATAATCGCTCAAGGCCGCCAGCAATGTGACGGGCGCGTCGTCCGCTTTCAGTTCCGCCAAAATATCGGGCAAGCTGGCTTGTACGGCTTCGGCCGGTGCCTTAACGCTTTTACCGGATAAGGACGGCAAGACGGCGACCAATTCGGTCCCGTTCAAACGGGCATAAAGGGCGCCTTTGCTGTGCAGTTCCGAACGCATTTTATCGGCCAGCATTTTGACCAGTTTATCGCCGATCATGTAACCGAAGCGGTCATTTAACTCTTTTAAACCGTCGATGCGAATCAAGAAAATGGCGCCGGGTGTGGCTTCTGTTTGATCGTCCAGTAACGCATCCACATTCATTTCAAAGTGCAAGCGGTTGCTGAGGCCGGTGACGCTGTCCTGGTAGGCCATCTTTTGCAGTTTTTCCGCGTTTTGGGCATCGCGTTCAAACACGTCTTTCATCTTGTGGACCATGGCGTTCATGGCGGATACGACGCGCTTGAATTCGATGGTGGAAGGCAAGGTGTCCTGTAACAAATACTCTTTGCGGACAATGGCTTCGGCTTGTGTTTCCATTTTTTTCAGAGGTTTCAGCATCACTTTCAGGGCGTAGATGGCCAGGCCGATGGCCACCAGTGCGGCCAGCGAAAACCAAATCAGCAGGTTGATAGCGGTTTTCCACAATTCAATATAGGCGTAACCGGGGTGGCTTTGTACCGTGAGCGTGCCCACCGGAATCCAGCCCGATTGAATTAGAGCAGTGGCGTCGGGCGCTTTGATGGAAATTAGTTGAATAAACCAGTTGGGAATGCCGTCGATTTTTTGCGGGTTGGCGCGTTCGTAAATGAGTTGGTCGTCGACATCAATCAAGGTGATGTGGGAGTAATACCCTCGGTCAAACACGGCATTGATCATGGTTTTCATGCTGGAAGGGTCTTCCGGGTCGGCGACGGAGCTGAGAGACAGGCCGAGGGAGGTCGCGGTATCCTGAGCATGCGATTGCAGTTGCGCCTCCAAAAAAGAACGGGTGTTGTTCAGGTTGAGTAAAAAGGTGCCCAGCAAGACAATCACCAACATGGAGGCGATAAAAATAATCATCTGTTTACTTAAGCTCATGAGTCTTTCCTTTTTTGAAGGCCATTTGCATTCGATTCGTTTTTGTAAGATGGGTTAACAGGGTCATCGCATCTTTTCCAATAGAGAATTCCAGTTTTTCAATTTGTCGGTTCCGCCATCCACGGCTTTCCCTTTGCCACGCTGTTTCGACAACCAAAGGCCATCACCGTTAAAGCTGTAAATCGGAATTAAATCCCGGCGCTGACTGGCTTTCATAATGCGGTCGTTGATGTTGTCGAGTACCAGCGGTTCCGATTTGGGGGTTTTGAAATAGGTTAATACCATATGGGCCTGTTTCAGACGGATGGCTTTGACGTAAGTCAGATATAACTTTTCTTCGGGAACGCCCATGGCTCGAAGTGTGAAATATTTCGCAATGACGAAATCTTCACAATCACCGGCATCGGTGCCCAGGAATTCGGTGGGCGTGGCCCAGTAGTCGTCCTGTTTCCAATGTTTTTTGTCGGTGGTGAAGGTGGCCCCGTTGAAAAAGTCGTTGACGCGCTGCAACTTAAGGCGCTCAGGCTTATTGATGTTGTGTTCTACCAGTTTTTGCCAGGCCTCTAAGCGGCGTGCCGCCAGCAGTCCGTATTTTTCTTTGGCTTTTTCGATTTCCGCCGGGGTGATGATGGTTGGGGAGGTGGAGGGTGCCGCCCAAGACAAGCTCATAAGGCCAAATACAATGGGTATTATCAGCTTAAATCTGGGCAGCATTGCAATCCTATCGTCCGGAAAACGGAAGCTATTGTTGATAGCGGTTATAGTGCTTCATTTTTTCTGGGATTTGCAGTTGAGCATCGCTAGGGATCTCAGGTTTTTTAAGAATTTTAAATTCAATGCGCCGATTTTTTTGTCGGCCCTGGCGAGAGTTATTTTCCGCTACAGGATGACTTTCTCCCTGCCCATTGATGAAAATCTTTCCATTATCATAGTTGAAATTTTGAATCATGTAATCTTTAGCTGATTTAGCTCTATTCCAGGAAAGTTTCATATTACTTTGAGAGCTTCCTCGGCTGTCTGTATATCCAGTTAAAAGAATTACTTCATCCGGTTCTAAGTTTTTTAATTGACTAACATTTTTTTGCAGTAAAGCTGTTTGGTCGGCCCTAATTTGGTAAGAGCCAGTGTTAAAAACAATATTTGTTGTCACAACTGCTTGCGGAATGCAGCCGTATCGATTGACGCTTGAACCAGTCGGGGTTTCCGGACATTGGTCTTCTTGGTTTATGATTCCGTCTTTATCCAAATCGTTGTTTTCTTTACATCCATAAGCGTTTACCTTTGTACCTAAAGGCGTTTCCGGACATTGGTCTTGGCTATCGAGTACTAAGTCTTTATCGTTATCACCTTCGCAACCTAAAAAGTTGACTTTTACATCTTTAGGTGTGTTTGGGCACTGGTCTGTGCTGTCAAAAACGCCATCTTGGTCGCTATCAAGCTCGCAGCCCAGTTCATTTACCTTATAACCGAGCTTGGAGTTTAGGCATTGATCTTGTCGATCTGGAACACCGTCTTGGTCAAGATCTTTGTATAAAGTTGATACTTGCTCTGAATCATCAGAACTTTGCTCGATAGTCTCTATAGCGTAAGGCGTTTCTTTTTGTTCAGCACCACTTGCATGGGCGGAAAATGAAAAAAGAACATATAAAGCCAATATTGATGTTTGTTTCATTTGTATGTGCAACCTTTAATGAATTTTTATTATTTCGTATTTTTCAGGATTCTATCGTAAAGCCTGCGTAAAAAAAAGGGTAAAAGAAGTTCAAAAAAAGCCTGGGTTGTTCCAGGTCAATTTTTGGTTAGAGTGCTGTGTTTAACGCTTCTTTTAAAGCTTGGTCCGATAATGTCAGCGGATTGCCCAGCATACTGCCGGAACGACAGTTTTCTAATATCGGGTCAAGATTGTCTGTCGTCAGTCCGTAATGGCTTAAACCGTCCGGGCTATAAGCGGCCGCCAGTCGGTTTAAGCCGGCGATTAAATCTTGCAGTTGTTCAGGTTGGCTGTCGGCACAGGAACCGAACAGGACCGCAGTCGCGGCGTACTTCGCCAAAACGGCGGGGGCATGCGGTTCATTCGACGCTTGCAAGGCTTCAATGTTGGCTTGGGTGATGGGGGCGAGTAGGCGCGCGCAGACCGCCCCATGCGGCGCGTCAAAGAAAGCGCCGGTCGGTCCGGCCAAACCGTGCACGGCACCGAGCCCGGCATTCGCCAAAGTGATGCCGGACAAGCTGGCGGCCAGCATCAGGTTTCCGTAAGCGGTTTGCCGTTCGGTTTCCGAACCGGTTTCGAGGGCCTTGAAAGCGCCTTTGAATAAGGTCATGCCCTGCCACGCCAGTGCATCGGTAATGGGGTTGGCTTTCAGCGTGGTGTAAGATTCCAGCAGTTGGGTGAAAGCGTCCAGCCCCGTGGTGTACAGCACGTGTTTGGGGCAGGTTTCCAGAAAGCTCGGGTCCAGCCAAACATCCTGGGCGAGCAGTTTTTCACTGCGAAAGGATTTTTTGAATTCGCCCAGTCGCGACAAGACTGAATTTTTGGTGGTTTCGCTGCCGGTGCCGGCGGTGGTGGGCATGGCGATGAACGGTAAGGTGTCGCCTTCCAAAGGCAGTCCTTGGCCCACGCCTTCCAAATAATCCATTACCGAGGTACGGCTGGGGATCAGCCCGGCCACGGCCTTGGCGGCGTCGAGCACGCTGCCGCCGCCCACGCCCAATACGGCTTGCGCGTTGCTCGGGCAGGCCTGGACGATTTCGTCCACCAGCTCCGGTGAGGGTTCGCCGGAGACCGTAAAGGCCGACACGCGGATGTTTTCGGCCTGCAATTGTCGAATCAAGTCATCGGCATATTCGCCAGGCCTGGTCAAAAACCGCCCGGAAATCAACACCACCGATTGGAAGCCCTGTTCGGCGATGGCGGCGGCGAACTGGTCGCGAAGGCCCCAGCCAAAACGAATTTTCGGAAGGTTGGCGATTTGAAAGTCGGCGATCATGGCGTTGTCCTGTTTATCCGGGGTTTAACATGGCTTTGAGGTTGTCCAAATGGGCGTTGCCGGTGATTTTCTGTTCTTCGGGGGACAATTCCACACCGGGTTTGCCTTCCCACTGTAACAGTTCCGGCGGCAGTTCTTCCAGGAAACGGCTCGGTTCGCACTTGGTTTCCTCGCCGTATTTTTTGCGTTTCTTGGCGTAGGTCATGGTCAGGCTGCGCTTGGCACGGGTGATGCCGACGTAGGCCAGACGACGTTCTTCTTCCAAGCCGGGCGATTCCAGGTTCTGTTTGTGGGGCAACAATTCCTCTTCCATACCGATGAGGAACACATGCGGGAACTCCAGCCCTTTGGAGGCGTGCAGGGTCATCAAGGTGACCATATTGGGTTCGGTGTCTTCCTCGTTGCGCTCCATCATGTCCATCAACGTCATGTGGGCGACGATTTTTTCCAACTTGAGTTCGTCGCCGTCTTCTTCGAATGCCTTGTCGATGATGCGCTCAATCCACAGCAACAGGTCGCGCACGTTTTCAATGCGTTTTTCGGCCGCGCGCGGCGTGTTGCTGGTTTCGTGCAGCCAGTTGTCGTATTCCAGTTTTTCAATCAATTGGCGTACGAAAGAGGTCACTTCCTTGCCTTGCAAGGCATCGGCTTCCTGGGCCCAGGACAGCAACAGGTTGCCGAAATGCTGCACCCGTTGCAACGCTTTGTCGCTCAGGACGGTGCTGAGGCCGAGTTCCTGAGTGGCGTCAAACAGGCTGACGTCACGCTTGGTGGCGTAACCGGCGAGTTTTTCCAAGGTGGAGGCGCCGATTTCGCGGCGCGGCGTATTGACGATGCGCAGGAAGGCGGCATCGTCGTCCGGGTTGACGATGAGTTTCAGGTAACTCATGACGTCCTTGATTTCCGCCTTGTCGAAAAAGGATTGGCCGCCGGACAGCTTGTAGGGAATGTTCTGCTCTCGCAGGGCACGTTCGAACAGGCGCGACTGGAAATTGCCGCGATAAAGGATGGCGTAATCCTTGAATTGGGTTTTGTGCTTGAATTTGTGCACGATGATTTCGGAAATCACCCGTTCCGCTTCGTGGTTTTCGTCGTTGCAGGCCAGCACGCGCAGCATGTCACCCATGCCCATTTCTGACCACAGCGATTTTTCGAACACGTGCGGGTTGTTGGCAATCAAGGCGTTGGCCGCTTGCAAGATGCGGTTGCTGGAACGGTAGTTCTGTTCCAGCTTGATGACTTCCAGACTCGGGAAATCCTCTTTCAATAACACCAGGTTTTCCGGCTGGGCACCGCGCCAAGCGTAGATGGATTGGTCGTCGTCGCCCACCACCGTGAATTTGGCGCGCACGCCGACCAGTTGCTTCACCAGCTCGTATTGTGCAGCATTGGTGTCCTGGTATTCGTCCACCAGCAGATAACGCACGCGGTTTTGCCATTTATCGAGAATGTCCGGGTGGTCATTGAACAACCGCACCGGCAGCCCGATCAAGTCGTCGAAATCCACCGAATTATAGGCATGCAATTGCTTTTGGTAATAGTCGTAGAGAATGGCGCGGGCCTGTTGCAGGTTGTCTTCCGCCAACTCCAGCGCTTGTTGCGGGTTGATGTGGGCGTTTTTCCAATTGGAAATGTCCCATTGCACGCCGTCCAGTTCTTCTTCGCTGAGCTGCTGCTTTTTCATCAGCTCCTTGAGAATCTGTTTGGTGTCGGTGGCGTCCATAATCGAAAAGTTTGATTTGTATCCCAGCGCTTTGTATTCCTGGCGAATGATATTCAAGCCGAGGTTGTGGAAGGTCGATACGTTCAAGCCTTTGCTCGGGTCGTTTTTCAACAGCTTGCTGACCCGCTCTTTCATCTCTTTCGCCGCTTTGTTGGTGAAGGTGAGGGCGTAGATGTGATGCGGTTGAATGTCGTGCTTGCGAATCAGGTGCGCGATTTTCTCGGTGATGACGCGCGTTTTGCCCGAACCGGCCCCGGCCAAAACCAACGCCGGGGTCTCCACATGCATGACGCCTTTCAATTGTCTGTCGTTCAATCCAAACATCGGGGAAAATCGATTCTCTTGCCGTAAAAAAGATACAATATGATACCAGAATGCCGCCGCGTGCTCGGGTGAGAAATGCGCTCGGCGCGGATAATTTTATGCAAAGCGTTTCCGAAAGCCATCGCCGTCGCGACGGCCGGAATCGGGACTGGATGGACAACTGGAATGAGTAGCATCGAACAGCTCAAGCAAGACATTGTTTTTGAAACGGAATTGAAAGGCAAGCCCTTGACGTTCCACACCACGTGGGGGATTTTCAGTCCGCGGGAAATTGACGCCGGGACCTTGTTGCTGTTGAAACATCTCGATTTGCAGCCGCAGGAAACCGCGTTGGACATCGGTTGCGGTTACGGCCCCATCGGCTTAGCCATTGCCGCCAATGCCAGTGGTGAGGTGCATATGGTGGACAAGGATTTTGTGGCGGTGGACTACGCGAACCAAAACGCGCAACGCAACGGTTTAACGCACGCCAAGGCCTATTTGTCGAACGGCTTGAGCGCCGTGCCGCAGGATTTGCAGTTCACCACGGTGGTGTCGAATATTCCGGCCAAAGTCGGTAAAGAAATGCTCAGCATTCTGTTGCACGACGTGCATCGGCAATTGGCGCCGGGCGGGCAATTTGTGGTGGTCACTATCAACGGCTTGCGACAATACATGAAGCGCAACTTCATGGAGGTGTTCGGCAACTACGACAAGGTCAAGCAAGGTAAGGATTACACCATCTCGCGTTGTGTGAAACGCTGATTCGACCAGGCCTGGTCAAAAACGTTGCAATTCCCCGGTGAGGCGCTAAACTGAAAAAGTGACCGTTGGTTGAGGGAGCGCTGGCTTTAAATGCGATGATTAAGCTTGACCGTAAACAGACTTCTTTTATAAAGGTTTTTCTGTTCTTCTTTTTGATGGCTTTGCTGTTGCTGGCCATTAATATTGGCGTGAAATCCTTTTTCTTCTCCGAATTCACGGAAAAGTCCGCGATCACGAATGCCCCGGCCAAAATCAAAGAGCGTCAAGCCTTTTTGAACGATTATCTGGCCAATCTGCCTCGACAAATTGAGGCCATTGCCACCTCCAAACCCTTCCAAGCTTACTTGTATAATCCTCAAACGCATGTGAAGCCGTTTCAAGACTTGTTGGATACGCTGATGATTTTTGAACCGGATGTCATGCAAATTCGGTATTTATCCGCCCAGGGGCAAGAGTTGTTGAAGGTTGATCGCCCTCGGATCGGCGCCGATTTCGACTGGGTGCCACCGGCACAGCTACAAAACAAATCCGGCCGGGCCTATGTCAAACAGGCGTTGCGAGAAACGAGTCCCAGAACGATTTTTTCGAATATTGAATTGAATCAGGAAGAGGGCGAGATTGAGCGTCCTTTCAAACCGACTATTCGCGTGATGCGCCCGGTTTTTGAGGGGCAGCATGTCCGTGGTGTTTTGGTGATTAATTATTTTGTCTCCGATTTGTTGGAGGACTTGGTTCAGGCGCCATTTTACGAAATGGCGTTATTCGACGGACAAGGCCAGGTGATAAAACATTCCAATGCGCGCTACGACTGGAGTGCTTATCGGACGGAATCGCTCGAGATAGACGAATGGGTTGAGGCGGCCGGGGAGCAAGTGATTGAGCGACTCGACTTGCCTTTACCGTCCCCGCTGTACCTCGGCTTGTCGTTAAATCGGCAAAATCTGAAAGCCATGCACGCCAATGAACTGAAAGAGTACAGCGTTATCTCGATGGTGACCTTGTTGTTGGCTTTGTTTGTCAGTGCCGTGGTGTCCGGCGTGATTGCTCGTAACCAGCGGGCAAGAGATCACCTTTTGGCCCAGCTGAAAGTGGCAGAGCAGGTGAGTGATATGGCAAGTTGGGAGCATAATCATGTGACGGGTGCATTCAGTGGCAATGCGTTGTTTTATAAACGCTTCGGGTTTGGGAAAACGCGTCGACCGAGTTTTGAAGGCTACGTTCAAGCGCTATCACCGTCCTCCAGAGAGCATTATGAAACCGATTATCGCGAGGCGTTACGCTTGTGTCGTCCCGTCACGCATGTGGTTGAAGTACCGGCGTCGTCCACCGCCGGAGAACGTTACTTTCAGGAGCGTTACGATCATTTGGTCAACCGGGACGGCCAATTAGTCAGTACCTTTGGGGTATTGGTGGATGTCACCGAACGCTATCAGCAACAGGCCATGATTCAAAATATCATTGATGCACAAGAAAGTTTGATTTTAAGGCTGGATGGCCGCCGAATTACCTATGCTAATGAAGCCTTTAAGGCTTTTTTTGGCGGCGAGGCCAAAACGACTCCGTTGAAAGACTTGTCGGATTTGGAAGCCCGGTTTGAACCGGAAGCGGGGCTGTTCACCGTGCCTGAAAACGACGACGATGGTGAGTGGTTACCGTTATTGGAACAATCGCACGGTGATACGGTGGTTAAAATGGTGTCTCAGGCCGGTGTCTCGCATTATTTTGCCCTTCAGTTTCATTCGATTGCCACCGGCCTCGGGGTGCTGACCATGACCGATATTACCGAGCGTTATCTGGCACAGCAGCAGTTAATGACGCAGGCCAATCAAGATGCTTTGACCGGGGCGTACAATCGCCACTTTTTCGATTCGTTTTTGCGTGGAAAACTGGAAAACTGGTTGTCGGCTCATTGCTTATACGGATTGATTGTGTTCGATATCGATTTTTTTAAACGCATTAATGATACCTACGGGCATGGCATTGGTGATCAGGTGCTCAAAGGCATGGTGAGGGTTATTCAAGACAACACGCGACGTAACGATTACTTAATACGTTGGGGCGGCGAGGAGTTTGTCTTGTTTGTGGAAACCGAGCGTCTCGATGTGGTGAGCAAAGTGGCCGAAAATATTCGTGAAGCGGTCGCGCAAACCGACTTCCCCTCTGTCGGTCAGGTGACCTTGAGTGGGGGCGGGGCTTTGCTGGTGCCTGGCGTTGCATTGGAGGCGACGATTGAGAAAGCCGATCAAAACCTTTATCAGGCCAAAAGCGGTGGGCGAAACCAAATCGTCGTTTCTTAGTCATCGAGTCACTAAAATATCGTATACTTTGACTCTCTTGAAAATTTGAATGAGCAGAGTTGAGCCGACATGAAAAAATTCACTCTTTGGTTGTCGATGATGACCTTTTCCTTTTTTGCCACCATGCAGACGGCTGAAGCCAAGCGTTTTGGCGGCGGTAGCAGTTTTGGGTATTCCAAAAAAATGGCACCGAAACAATACAACACCGCACCGAAACCGGCGGCAAAATCGTCGGCGGGCAGTACCACGACCGCTGCGGGGGCAAAAACGTCCGGCGCCTCACGCTTTTTAGGGCCGTTGGCGGGCATCGCGGCGGGTGGTTTGTTGGCCGCCATGCTGTTCGGTGATGGTTTCGAGGGCATTCAATTGCTGGATATTCTGCTGATTGCGTTACTGGTCTTTATGTTGATCAGCTTGTTGCGCCGTCGTGCCAGCGCGCATCAAACGGCTTACTCCGGTCACAGCGGACAGGGCGCGGCGTCTTATGACGCGACGCCGTCGCCGTACCAAACCCGTGAAGCCGCCACAACCGACTATTCGTCACACACCCATCAAACCGGTGAAAGTATCATTGGTTCCGGGCTGTCGGGCGAGGCCGAACCGGTGCTGGTGGCGCCGGATTGGTTTGATGAAGCCCGTTTTGTGGAAGACGCCAAATCGCATTTCGTGGCGGTGCAGAAGGCTTGGGATGCGTTGGATGCCAAAGAATTGCAGGATTACTGCACGCCGGAACTCTATAACGCCTTGAAGGTGGAAATGGCGCAGTTGCAAGTGGGCACGAACCATACCGAAGTGGACGAACTGAATGCCGAAATCGCGGATCTAGCCATCGACGGCGATAATTTCATCGTCAGTGTACGTTTCAGCGGCTTTATCAAAGAGGACGTGGACGGCTTTGCCCATGCGTTCAATGAAATCTGGCACATCCGTCGTTTGGCGGAAGGGCGCGGACCTTGGCAAATTGCCGGCATTCAGCAGAACGATCTGTAAGTCGTCGCGGGATAAATCCCTGAAAAATGAAGGGGTTTGCCAAAAATGGCAGCATTGAGTATAGTGGCACGGAATCTTATTGAGGAGGAAAATAAGGTGTCGGGATGGAATCTTGTCAAACGCCCAGGCCTGGTGGTTATGGGCCTGTTGGTGCTGCTGTTGAGCGCATGCGCTAAACCGCCGGTGGAGTTGACCTCGGTGAAGATTGTCGATAATTTGGATCGTGGCTCAGGCAACTTCGACCGTATGTTGCAGATTTGTTTTACCGAACCGTTGCGAGCCGATTATTACCATCGTGCGGTGTTGATTTCCAACCAAGGGTTTAAGATCGAGGGCGGCAGTATGTTGCGCCCGCGTGCGTCGGATCCGGACAACAAATGCCAATTGCGTAATCTTTATAATTACGTTGGTAAAAATTCCCCGCCGGGCGTGCGTGAAATGATTAAAGAATTCATGGTGCCGGGTAATGTCAATCAGGTGTTGATCCAGATTTACGATGAAAAACCAACCGGTAATGAACTGCCGATTGAAGAAAAATTATTCCGAAATATTTAATGGCTAATGACCTCCCGTTTTCGTTTGTGTTTGCGTTTGAAAGCCTAATTTAAAAAAACCGCCAGGCCTGGCGGTTTTTGTTTTTTGAGAGAGCCCCATGCCCCATTCGCTTGACCCTGCTGTGTTTTACCCTTCCGACCTGTCCGCACTGGCGTATGCCTATGGTCAGCCTGTGGCGACGGCCCGTTTGAAAACCGATCCGGCTGATTTTGTGGTCGAGGAGCAACTGGCGTATTCCCTCAGCGGGGAGGGCGAGCATCTGTGGGTGTGGGTGGAAAAAATTGGCCAAAACACCGATTGGGTGGCGAAGCAGCTGGCGAAATGGGCCGGCATTGCGCCGAAAAACGTTGGCGTGGCCGGTAAGAAAGACCGTCAGGCGGTGACCTATCAGTGGATGAGTTTGCATCTGCCGGGGCAAGCCGATCCGGCAGTCGAGACGCTGGCGATTCCGGGTGTCCGCATTCTGAAAACACAGCGCCATCACCGCAAGCTGCAAACCGGCGGCCTGTCCGGTAACCGTTTTACGCTGACGTTGCGCAAGATGACGGGGGATAAAACGGCGCTGGAAGGCCGTTTGCAACGCATCCGTGAGCAGGGCGTGCCGAATTATTTTGGCGAACAACGGTTCGGCAACGGCTTTCAGAACCTGCCGAAAGCGACGCAATTGTTTCAGGGGCAGCTCAAAGCGCCGAAGCGTCACCAAAAAAGCCTGTACATTTCCGCCGCGCGTTCCTGGATCTTCAATGAAATTCTCAGCCGTCGAATTGAACAAGACTGTTGGAATCGGGCCTTGCCGGGCGATGTGTTTCAGTTGCAAGGGTCGCAAAAATGGTTTGCCGATGACGGCGATCCGGCGCTGGCGGAACGTGTTGACGCTATGGATTTACACCCTACGGGCGCGTTGACTGGACGAGGCGTTTTGCCGACGCAAGGCGAGGCGTTTCAGCTGGAACAAACGGTGATGGCGCGGCACCCGATTTGGCAGGCCGGTTTGGAAAAGCTGGGGTTGAAACAGGAGCGCCGTGCTCTGCGGGTATGGCCAAAAGCATTGACCTGGCAGTGGCCAGATGCGGAAACACTGGCGGTATCCTTCGATTTGCCCGCCGGCAGCTATGCGACTATGGTGGTGCGGGAGCTGGCGCAGCTGGAAACCGAGTCGGAGCGTTGAGCCGACTCAGTCTCTAAAGCCAGTATTATTGCCGGTATTATTTTTTATAGAGATCGCTCGGGTCGATGAGTGGGTTGGTCATAATTTCCACTTTATCGTCGTGTACAGCGGTGTAGAAGCAGCTTTTACGCCCGGTGTGGCACGCTGGCCCGGTTTGATCGACCAACAGCAGGATGGCATCGCCGTCGCAATCGAAACGCAATTCTTTTAAAACTTGAATCTGGCCGGACTCTTCGCCCTTGCGCCAGTAGGCCTGACGCGAACGTGACCAGTAACAGACTCGGCCGGTTTTTAAGGTTTCCTGCAAGGAGGCCTCATTCATCCACGCCATCATCAACACGTCTTTGCTGTCGTATTGCTGAGCAATCGCCGGAATCAAGCCATCTTCATTGTATTTGACCTGTTGCTTAACCGCCTCCCAATCAAAGGTGTCTCCCTGATGGGATTTTTCCATTTCTTTAAAGGTGGGGGAGAGGGTTTGGGTCGAGTCCATGACGTGTCCTTAACGTTTGCGTTTCGCCGCGGCAAAGGCCTGCGCGAACGGGTTGTTAGAGATTTCTTCTTTGACCGGTTCCGGTTTTTTGACTTTCACTTGCGATTTGCGGCCGCGTAACAGCATGGCTTGGAACAGTTCAGCGGTCGCTTGAGCATCGGCCAAGGCGTCGTGGGCATCGCCCGGGAACGGCTGGCCCATGACTTTTTCATAAGCGTCGGTCAATTTCGGCGTTTTGTAGAACCAGTACATTTTTTCCGATTGCCAGCGGAGGGCACCGACCAAATCTTTCGACAATTCGGCCACGTCCAGCCAATCGTTGTAATCCAACTCAAACGTCAGCATTTTCTTTTCCGCGCTTTTTTGCAGATAGGCGAAGTCGGATTCGGTGCTGTACGCCAGAACCGTGTCGGCTTCCGCCAGGGCGGTATGAATTTGTTCCCAGGCTTCGGTCAGATACGGCGCGTCCTGAACCATCTCGGTACAGATGTTGTGCTTATCGTTTTCCGGAATGTCGTAGCCAGGGTTGATGAGTTGGTTCATCACTTCGTTGCCGTCCAAGTCACAGATGGAAACTTGGATGATGTCGGCATTGTCTTTGGTGCAAATGTCGGTGGCTTCGATGTCGATGCACACCACTTTGCGGCCTTTGATGGCTTGATCGTGTTCTTTCAGCTTGAATAGGGCGTCGTTACGACGCTCTTGAATCAAGTTAATGACTTCGGAGCGGGTGAATTCATTAATCAGGTCGGTCAATTTGGCACGCAGTTTCTTGACCGATTTGCTTAATGCCTTGCGTACCTCTTCATCGTCGCTGGCTTTTTCAATCAGCTGTTTGACGGTGAAGGTCTCATTGCCCACCACCATTTGGTCCAGAATGACGTCGACGATTTTGGCGGTGTCGAACTGGTGATCTTCCAAAGGTGGAATGCGCAACGTCGCGCTGATCAGGGCTTTTTCCCCTTTGGCTGGGGAGGCAATCACTTGAATGCCTTTGATGTCGAGTCCGTCGGAAGCCGCTACGGCGACAATGTATTCTTTAATCGGCTGATTGCGTTTATCGATGAAGATCAGTTGGGCGTTGCTCATAATGTGAAAGTAGGCGTTTTTTAAAAAATGACCGTCATTTTATCAGGTTGTGGCACAGGGTGGATGAAAAGTGGTTGGCTTTGCCGGATTTAGCTTGGAAATAAAGCTTGACGAAAATTAAGGTCTTTTTGGTGCGATTTGAAACTTTTTGGTGATTTTGGTGAAAAATGGCGGTCATTGGGTAGGGTGTTCTGGGTGGGATAAATGGAATTAATTACTTGAAAATAAAATATTTATTGTATGTTGGTGTTATTTTCTCTTAGGGTGTCTCTGTAGAACCTCTTTTTAAAGGCGTTCTTTTTTGGGGCAAACGTTTGCGACCCAAAACATCCAAACAGGAGCGGTTATGACTCGTAGTTGGCAGGACATCCTGACAGGCACCATCGAAACGCGCCACTGGTTGCATCGCAACCCGGAGTTGACCTGGGAGGAAGAAAATACCGCCGACTTCATTCGTGAACGTCTTTCGTCTTTAAACATCCCTTGGCGCGTCTGCGCCACCCACGGCACGGTCGCCACCTTAGCGCCTCAGGCCAGCGGGCCGCATCGTGCGTTTCGCGCCGATATGGATGCCTTGCCCATTGAAGAGGCGTCCGGCGTCGATTATGTTTCCTGTCAAACCGGCAAAATGCATGCCTGCGGTCATGACGGCCACACCGCCGCGCTCTTGGCGTGTGCGGAATGGTTTAAACAGCACGAAGCCGCGTTACACGGCCCGGTCTCACTGGTGTTTCAACCGGCTGAAGAAGGCGGGCACGGTGCCAAAAAAATGATCGAAGACGGCGCTTTGGACGGTGTGGAAGAAATTTTCGGTTGGCATAACTGGCCGGCCATCGAATTTGGCCAGGCCTGCTGTCCGGACGGTGCGGTGATGTCCGGCAACGGCACCTTTGAAATTCATTTAAAAGGCCGTGGCGGGCATGCTTCCCAACCCGAAGCCGCGCGAGACCCAGTATTGGCCGCCGCCGCCGTCACTTTGAATCTGCAACAAATCGTCAGCCGTCGCTTGCCGCCGCAAGCGGACGCCGTGGTCAGCGTGACTTCCATTGACGCCATCAGCAACGTCACCGTGATTCCGGAAAACGTTACCTTGGCGGGCAGCATTCGCTTGTCCAGCCCACAATGGCGCGATCCCATCAACCAAGCGATTCGGGACATTGCCGAGCAGACCGCCGCGAGTTATGGCGTTGTCGCCGAGGTCATCACTCGGACACGTTATGAAGCCACTCTGAATCATCCGCAATCTGCCGACGCGGTGCGACGCGCGCTTGAAACCGAATTGGGGCCGTCTTACCCGGCCCAAAACATCATGATGCCGCTCATGGCATCGGAAGACTTCAGTTATTACTTGAATGAAATTCCAGGGGCTTTTGCACTGATCGGCATGGCCGAAGGTGCGGAAGGCGATCGGCGGTTTGATAAGCCGTGTCATAGCCCCGAATATGTGTTTAATGACCGTGTTTTGGAAACGGTCGTTAAAGTGTTCAGTCGTTTGGCGGGCGCCCCCGTCCCCGGTTAAGGCCGGAAGTGTTTTGAGGCCCTTGTGCGGATCAGGACTGCTGGTTCGTGCAAAGACCTCTTAGTTATTGAAGGAGAGGAAGATGGATTGGTTTGAACGTTATGAATCGGATATTCGTGCCTATGCACGCGCCTATCCGGCCGTGTTCGTTAAGGCGGAAAACGCCATCCAGACGGATGAAAACGGCAAGGAATACATTGATTTCTACGCCGGAGCGGGGGTATTGAATTTCGGGCATAACCATCCGAAACTCAAGGCCGCGATTTTGAAATACATCGAAGCGGATGGCGTGTTGCACAGTCTGGACATGATGACCGGCGCCAAGCGTGACTTCATTCAAGGGTTTGTGGAAACCATTCTGCAACCGCGTGGCATGGATTACAAATTGCAGTTCATGGGGCCCACCGGCACCAATGCAGTGGAAGCAGCGCTGAAATTGGCGCGTAAAGTCACCGGTCGCAGTCAGGTGGTGGCCTTTACGCAAGGGTTCCACGGCATGACGTTGGGTGCACTGGCCTGCACCGCCAATGAAGTGTTCCGAAATGTGTCCGGCGTGTCGTTGGACAACGTCATGCACTGGCCGTTCGAAACCCATGAAGGCGGAGGACTGGAGAGCTTAGAAACCTTGGCGGCCATGTACCGCAACACCTCCAGCGGGTTGGATAAACCGGCCGCCTTTATTGTTGAACCGATTCAGGCGGAAGGCGGTGTGAACGTGGCCAGTGAAGCCTGGCTTCAAGCCTTGCAGGCTTTGGCAAAAGAAACCGGCGCCTTGCTGATTCTCGACGACATTCAAGCCGGCTGTGGCCGGACCGGGCAGTATTTCAGTTTCGAAGGCATGGGGCTGGAACCGGATATTGTGACGCTTGCCAAGGGCATCGGCGGTTTGGGCACGCCCATGGCGATGAATTTGGTGAAACCGGAGCACGATAAGCACTGGAAGCCGGGCGAGCACACCGGCACCTTCCGCGGGCAGAACCTGTCTTTTGTCGCTGGGCGTGAAGCCTTGCGCTTTTTCGAAGACGATGCACTCATGTCGGAAACCCGTGCCAAAGGCGATACCATGCGTCGTGCACTGGAAGCCATTGCGACAAAATACCAAGGTAAAGGGTTCAGTGTTCGCGGCAAAGGCATGATGCAAGCGCTGGACGTTCAGGACGGGGCTTTGGCTAAAGCCATTGCACAGGATTGTTTTGAAAACGGTATGTTATTCGGTCCCTGCGGTGTTGGGGGCCAGGTATTGAAAATGATTCCACCTTTGACCATTCCAACGGAGGAGCTGGACGCGGGATTGGACATCTTGACTCAGGCGGTTGACCGCCAAGTGGAGGCGATGCAATGAGAGAACGCGATGACATGACTTTTCCTTTTTCGGAGTACGAGCGCCGGATTCATGAATTGAGACAGCGGATGGAAAAACGATTGCTGGATGCGGTGATTATTTCCGACCCCGAAAACCTGATGTATTTGACCGATTACCAAACCACCGGTTATTCCTTTTTCCAAGCGCTGGTGGTGCCGTTGGAATCGGAACCGTTTATGGTGACGCGAAAACTGGAGGAATCCAACGTCATCGCCCGGACTTGGGTAGAGATCACCCGGCCTTATCCCGACACCGGCGACGCGATTCAGATGTTGATTTCAGCCTTGGTCGAGTTCGGGTTGGCGGGCAAATCCATCGGTTATGAACGAAATTCTTATTTCTTCCCCGCCTATCACCAGGATACCTTTCACACCACCTTCACCAAAAGTCGCCTGATGGACTGTTTCGGCATTGTCGAACAAGGGCGGGTGTGTAAATCCAGTTATGAGTTGGACGTGATGCGCAAAGCGGCTTTGGCCACCAAAGCCGGGATGCAAGCCGGGATTGACGCCTGCGCGCCGGGCGTGACCGAGAATGAAATCGGCGCGGCCATCAGCCAAGGCATGTTTGCCGCCGGCGGCGAGATTCCCGCGGTCATGCCGTATGTGACTTCCGGGCCGCGGACCATGATCGGCCACGCTTCCTGGGAAGGGCGCGAAGTGCAACCGGGTGAGCACGTCTTTATGGAAGTGGCCGGTTCTTACCGACGCTACCACACGGCCATGATGCGCACCGTGATGTGCGGCGACTTGCCGGACAGCATGTACAAGGCGCAGGAAATCATGAAAACCGCCTTGCTGCACACCCGCAAAATGCTGCGGCCCGGTATGACGGTCTCCGATGTGGACAACATGATTCGTAACATTATTTCCGATAACGAAATCGGTGCCAAGCTGATTACCCGTTCCGGTTATTCCATCGGCATCGCTTTTCCGCCGAGCTGGGATGAAGGCTATATTCTCAGCCTGTTCCAAGGCGACAGTTCGGTGTTGGAGCCAGGCATGACGTTCCACGTCATTCCATGGATGTGGGGCATCGACGGCGATAAAACCTGCGGGATTTCCGATACCTTCTACATTACTGAAGACGGTTGCGGCTCGTTCTTTGACGACGTGCCGCAGGATTTCACCGTCAAACCGGATCAGGGTAAGGTGCAGGCCGCCAATGAAAAGATTCCGACGCCGCCCGCGCCCGTCGGCGGCAAAAAAGATAAGAAAGTCAAAAAACGCAAAGCGTCCGGCGACAGCTAAGGAGAAGGATTATGTTTACTGCAACCAACCCGACGACGGGCGAAGTGATTCACCAATACCCGACGCACACGTCGGAAGAGGTTTCGACGGCGATTGACGATGCCCAGTCGGCTTTCCAGGCCTGGCGAAAAACCACCTTTGCCGAACGTGCCGAGCTGATGAATAAAGTGGCCGATTTAATGGCCGAGGACGAAGAGCGCTTAGCGCGATTGATGACCGTGGAAATGGGCAAGCCGATTCGCGAAGCCTACGGCGAAGTGCAAAAAGCCGCTTGGTGTGCGCGGCATTACGCCGAGCAGGCCGAGGGCTATTTGGCGCCTCAGGAGCTGGCGTCGGATGCCAGTTTGAGTTATGTGCAACACTTGCCCTTAGGGCCTTTGTTGGGAATTTTGCCGTGGAACGCGCCCTTTTGGCTGGCGTTTCGTTTCTGTGCCCCGGCCTTGATGGCGGGCAATACCTGCTTGATGAAGCATGATTCGCATGTTCCGGCTTGCGCCGAAGCCATCGGTGAATTGTTCGTCAAGGCGGGCGCGCCGAAAGGGCTGATGCAAAATCTACGGCTACACAACGATCAGGTGGCGCAAGTCATTACCCATCCGGCGGTGCAGGCGGTGTCCTTGACCGGCTCCAGTTTTGCCGGCAGTCAGGTGGCGTCATTGGCCGCCCAACACATCAAGCCGGCCGTGCTGGAGTTGGGTGGGTCCGACCCGAGTCTGGTGTTGGCGGACGCCGACATCGAAAAAGCCGCGGAAGTGCTGGCGCTGTCACGCATTATCAATGCCGGACAATCCTGCATCGCCGCGAAGCGAATCATTGTCGAAGCGCCGGTTTATGAAGCGTTTATCGACGCCTTTCATCAGCATCTCGCCAAATTGAAAATGGGCGATCCGGCCGAGGAAAGCACACAGGTGGGGCCGATTGCGCGGGAAGATTTGCGTGAAGGCTTGCATCGTCAAGTCACCACCACCGTCGAACAGGGCGGGCGCTGTTTACTCGGGGGTGAAATGCCGGTCGGTAAAGGGTTTTTCTATCCGGTGACCTTATTGGTGGATGTGACGCCGGAAATGCAGGCGTCCTGTGAAGAAACCTTCGGCCCCATCGCTGTGGTGATGAAAGCCGAATCGGAAGCGGAGGCGATGCGTATCGCCAACGATACCCAATATGGCTTGGCCGCTTCGATCTGGACGGCGGATGCGGCCAAAGCGCAACGCATGGCATCGGACATCGAGGCGGGGCAAGTGGCGATCAACGGCATTGTGAAAACCGACCCGCGTTTGCCGAGCGGCGGCATCAAGCGTTCCGGTTACGGACGCGAGTTGGGGCCGCATGGCATCTTGGAGTTCGTTAATGTGCAGCAAGTCTGGGTGGGGCCGGCCAAAACGTAATAATGCGACGCTTTAAAGTTGATGCTTTTCGAACAATTTTGGTGCCGTTCGATTCACCAAGGCGGCAAATCCCTGCAATAGGCGACGCCGTTTGTTGGGAAGGTGCTCAACGTAAAAGGCGGTGTATTCAAGGTGCGGTTGACCGCCGCGCATGCGTTTGAATTGCGCCGCGCCGGAGCTGAGGTTCATCATTTTGCCGCTTTCGTAGGTGTGCTTTAACAGCACCGCCATTAATAAACGGTAGAGCCCGAGCGATTTCGGCAAACGGGTGTCGTAGCCGAGAATCGGCGTGGTGATGATGTCGCGTTGGGTGAATAGGCCGATGGCGGCGACCACTTGACCGGACGAATCCCGAAATGTATGAAAATCCACCAGGCCTGACTTGTGCAGATGGTAGAGAAAATCGGCACTGAACTGCGGATTGTGAATCGAATGCTTATCGATGAACAGTTGCGTAAAAATCCGTTCGATGTCGGTAAAATCGTCGTATTCCAGTTCCGAAGCCGGCGCATATTGCAGAATCGTCTTGCGCAGTAGGCGTTGGTCGTTTTTGCAATTATTGCGTTTCCACCAGTCGGTGTTCTCATTGTCGAACAAATACACCTGTCGGGCCGGAATCAATAACCAGCCTTGGGCTGTCAGTCGAGCCATCATGTCGCCGTCGGTGCGGGCGTTCAGCGAGCGCAGGCTTAAACTGTGGTCGGGGTAGCGTTGGGTCAGGTCGGCCACCAGATTCTGTAAGGTGGCTTCCGGCCAATCCGGCACCAGATTGGTGGACACCAACCAGTTGTTCAGCGACACCGTTTGATTGATTTTGGCGTGTTTTAACGCCAGGCTGCCGAGTCCGATGGCGCCCTTCAAGGCTGTTTCCAGAAACACATTGTTCAATAACCCCAATTCGTCCCGGGCATAGGAAATGTAAGCCGTGTAGGGCGAACAGACATAGCTGTTGTCGTATTCCGCCTGGTTGACGGTGACGGGCACCCAATCATCGTCAATCTTTTCCAGCGTCAAACGGGTGGTGACATTGCGAATCGCCTGATGCACACCGCCGGCCGCTTGCACCGACTCGAAGTAACGATGCGCCGGCGACATGGGTTGGTTAAGGTGCCTGGACTTGCTCAGTGCAGGGGGAGGAGAAAGCTCGGCTAGGTTATTCGCCGTGCCTTGTTTTGTGATGAAATTTGGGGGGTATGTCAAGCGATAGGTCAAGGCATCCGTTCCTTGTTCAATCATTATTCGGTGTGATGGCTGTACACATGCACCCCGCCGTAAATGGCGGAACGGTCCTGACGCGTCCAGTCATGATTGGCCTGCGTGTCCGTCTGCCAATGGGCCAAAACACTTTCCGGCAACTTATCTTCCAGCGGCGAGGTTTCGCCAGCGGTGCGGAACACCACTTTGGCCCCCGGCATGGCGGTGCGATTCACTTCTTCCCAAAGTTCGGTCAACTGGGTTTCATTCATCCAATCCTGCGCGTCCAAAAACAAATAGGCGTTGAGGCTGTTGGCCGGCATGGCTTTCAAGCGTTCGGTCATGGATTGATGGTGCACCTGAATGCGGTCGATGTTCTGCTTTAAATCCTCGAAATAGGCCTGCTTGAGATAGCGTGGCACCGCTTGACGGTGTTTGATGTCGTATTCGCGGTTGAAGGCCTGCCAGGCGAAATAATTGTCTTCCAACGGGAAGTCGCAGGCCAGGCGGCGGGCGCGTTCTTTCAGCAGATCGTGCATGCCATGCTGCGCCTGTTTGGATTCCTTGTCCATTTCGTCGAACTGCGCTGGGGGAATGCCCAAGCTGTACATCACCACGGCACGGTTGCAGAGAAATTTCATCAAACGGGTGTCGAACACCGGCGCAACGTGTTCGTCGAACAAGTGTTGTTGCTCTTCCGGCGTGCGGGCCAGCATGACTTGACGGATGTCGTAACCGAGGCGTTTGCTGACCCAGTGAATCGACCCGATAAAGCGCCCCAGCAGCCCGTGGCGGTAAAATCCGTCGGTGAAGTATTCGATGCGACGCGGTCCCCAGAAGTTTTCACGGCCTTCCCAGTAGTCGATGGTCTTCTCGTCCAAGTGCGGCTTGATGTGGATTTCATAGGCATCCAGGTTTTTACTGCGGTCGGCACGGCCGAAAAAATCGAAAAAGGATTCGTGATCCGGCAAATGTTTTAAGGCCGCTTTTTTCAGTTTGATGAGCGCGATGTGGGCTTCGTTCAAGTCCACCACCGTAATCGAATTGGGTTCCACGGTCAGATAATTCAGCGCATTGCAGCCACCGGATGAGATGGTGAAGATGCGAGCATTTTGGTCCAGTTCCAGGGCGCGAATATCGACTTCCGGGTCTTCCCAGATTTGCGGATAGACCAAGCGGTCGAACCACTTGGTGAACAGGCGGTCGAGAAAGCCTTTTCGGGTGAATGGATGGGTGTTATTGACGGCCGAGTTCAATAGGTCTTTGGTGGCGGGTTGGGCGCTGCTGGTCATAATCGGTACACTGGCTCATGGTTGGAATATTTCGATTATGCTAGCCCGAAAACATGACGGTTGAATGACTGTAATGTAAAACTTATTTGATGAAAATATGACCGTTTTTGACATTATGAAAAATGCCCAGGCCTGGTGGCATTTCAGGGTTTCGGATGGTGGGAGAACTCCTATTTTATTGCATAGTGTGGCCGGAACGCTTTGTTAGAATGCAATCAAACGGATCACCAGAGTCCGTCCGAAACAAAACGAACTTAAGGAGTCGTTGGAATTTTATGAAACGCAAACCTTCCCTCTGGTTGACGGCCGCCTTGTCGATGGGTGCCTCAGCCGCTTTTGCCGCCGGATCCGCCTCTCAAACGTCACAAGATCCCTATGTGGCCAGTTTTGAAACCTATGCCAAAGAAGTGCAGGCCTTGCAAGGCGATCATGCGGCCGATAACGCCATTCAAACGTACGCCCAGGAAGTGGCCAAAGTTGAAAAACAGGCCGGTTACATCGGTGATGAACTGCCGATTCCCAAAGCCACCAAAGTGATGGACGGCGTGTATACGGTGGTGGGCAGCTTTATTTGGGGCACACCGACGAATTTCGGGTTGAACAATAACCTCAGCGCAATCATCTTCTCGGACGGCGTCTTTGTCTATAACGCCGGGCCGAACGAGGCCGTGGCTTACAGTTTTCATCAGCAAATCAAGCGGTTGACCGAAAAGCCGGTGAAATGGCTTTCGGTGGAAAATGACCAGGGTCATGCCTATTTGGGTGCCAGTTATTGGTGGGATGTAGGCGTGAAAAACCTCTACTCGGAAAAAACCGCCAATGAACGGTGGCACCGCAAATTTGCCGCCAATAAAGAACGCTATGCGGCCGGGCGCGGGCGTGCTATTACCGAACCGGCTTACGATGTCACCGACCATTTCACCACCTTTGACGGCCAGAAAACCGTGGATGTCGGTGGCGGTGAAACCGTGGAGCTGATTAATTTCGGCGGCGGGCATACGCCGAGCATGACAGGCATGTATGTGCCGTCGAAAAAACTGCTGTTCACCGGCGATTTAGGCTTCAATGAACGTTTGCCGGGATTGTTGCACGACAGTCATTACAAAGACTGGATGGAATCGTTCGATAAGATGGTGTCGATGGTGCCGGATGATGTGGTGGTGGTGCCCGGTCACGGCACACCGACCGATCTGGCGACGTTAAAACGTCAAACCTACGATTACTTTGCGTATCTGGAAGAACAGGTGCGTGCCATTGTCGACGCGGGCGGTTCTTTGGAAGAGGTCGATGCCATCGACCAATCACACTATCAGGAGCGTCCGGTCTTCGAACAGTTGGCCAAGCCCAATGCCCGTCATATGTATGAAGAGATGATGTTGGAAAAATCGAAAAACTGAATCGGTTTTCCGGTTTAAAAAACACTCAAAACCGCCAGGCCTGGCGGTTTTTGCGTTTTCAGGGCGCAAAAATTGATGTCGGATAAGTTTTCCGCTTTCCGTGCTTTACCTATGGACGAAAATCCTTAGCATGACATCAAAACCGCTGAGGAGGCGAAAGATGAAATCCGCAACACAGGCTCACCTGAAGCCTTATGGCCTGAAACGTTATTGGTTACTTTTCTTTGCGTGTTTGCTGGTGGCTCGTCCGGCCATTGCCGCCGAAGGCGTGGGTGACAGTGTGGCGACGAATTACGCCCAGCCGAACCAGCCCATCAGCCCTAACAAGATGGCGTAACGCACGCCTTTTCCTGTCACCACCAATACCGCAAACCAAACGAATTTAACCCGCATCACCCCGGCCACCAAGGTCAAGGCATCGCCAAAAATCGGCGCCCAAGCCAGCAACAGCGACCAGGTGCCATAGCGCTGAAACCAGTGCTGGGTTTTGGCTAAGGTCTCGGGTTTGACCGGAAACCAGCGGCGGTCTTGAAAGTGCAGCAGGTATCGCCCTAAACCGTAATTCACCATGGACCCTAAACTGTTACCGGCGGTGGCCCACACCCAAAGCATGAATGGGTCTTTTCCGGCGGCGGCCAAACTGACCAACAGCACTTCCGACCCGGCCGGAAACAAGGTCGCGGCCAGAAACGATAAGGCAAAAAGTGATAAATAGGCGTCCATCTGGGCGTGCTATTTTGGACTCAGGCGATAGATTTTGCCCGAATCCGTCGCCATGTACAGGTGGCCTTGTGCATCTTGTGCCAAGCTGCGGATGCGCTGGTTCAAGTCTTTCAATAAGCGGTGTTCCGCGATGGCTTTGCCTTCCGGTGACAGCACCACCTGGTTCAAATGCCGCAGCACCAAGGAACCGGCAAACAGGTTGCCGCGCCATTGCGGAAACGCATCGCCGTCGTACAGCAACAGGCTGCTCGGCGCGATGGACGGAATGTAGACTTTCACAGGCTCAATCATCCCGGCTTGATGCGGTTTGCCCACCGGTTCGCTGCTACCGTATTCCTTGCCGCGGGAGACAATCGGCCAACCGTAATTCTGGCCCTTCTGGATGAGGTTGATTTCGTCGCCGCCACGTGGACCGTGTTCGATTTCCCAAAGGCGTTGATGTTGGACGTCATAGGCCAGGCCTTGCGGGTTGCGGTGACCGTAACTCCAGATTTCCGGCAAGGTGCCGGCCTGGCCGACAAACGGGTTGTCCTTCGGGATGCCGCCATTGAGTGTCAGGCGCAGAATGGAGCCGGCGTGATTGTCTTGTTGTTGTGCTTTATGACGACGTCCGCGGTCGCCGACGCTGAAAAACACATGGCCGCGGTGGTCAAAGGCGATGCGGCTGCCAAAGTGGATGTTGCGGTAAGATTCGGATTTGGTGACCATCAGGTCTTCCCAGTTCACCAGTTCGTCGCCTTGGATTTTGGCACGGGCCAAGGCGGTGATGGCGGTGGTCGGCAGCGGTTTGCTGTAAGTGAAATAGATCCAACCGGTTTGCTTGAAATCGGGCGACGGTTTGACGTCCAGCAAGCCGCCTTGGCCGGTGTCATACACAAACGGCACGCCTTTCAACCAGGTGATGTCACCGCTGCGGACATCCAATATGCCCGCCTTGCCCGCGCGTTGGGTGAAAATCAATCGATTGTCGTCCAAAAACGCCATGCCCCACGGAATGCCCAAGCCTTTGACCACTTCGGTGACGTCGAAATTGGCCGTTTTAGCTTGTCCCCAAGTAGGTTGTAACCATATCCAGGTTGCGAGCCAAAATGATATGATTGCTAAAGTTTTTTTTGAGAAACATTTTATTGACATCATGGTAATTTCTCCTTTCCAACAATGTAATCGTTCATGTCTATCGAGTTGATGTTTGAATGTGTATTATGACCAGGCTTGGTGGTTTTTTATTGTTTTGTTGTCTTTCGGTAGCGTCAAGGCATTTCCTTTCTGCCCAACCATTGTCGATGACCAATGCATTGCGACAATCTTCTTTTGGATGTAAAAACGCTTTGGGTACATAGCCGTCAACGTCATGACCCAGACGGATCGTGCCACTGTTGATGGTGCGACGATAGAATTGAACGGCATGGGCTTTGTACCCGAGCGATAGCGCGGTTTGTTGGGGTTGTCGCATCCAATAGGGGCTCGGTGTCCATGGCATAACGGTCAGTTTCGTTAAGGGAGACAATGGCGCGAAAAATAGGCCAGATATGGTCAAAATCATCGTCGTTAGGGGAACGGATTTGGATCATGTCGGTATATCCTTGGTGGAAATGGGTGTAGGTGAAACTTCAGTTTAGAGAAATGCCAATCAACTGACAATTCTATAACGAATAGATTGAACAATTTTTGTGCATTGTTGTTTTCGCATTAGGCGAAAATGGAAAAAATTGGAATAAATGTTCTAATTTTAAAAGTGTCATAGGTAAAGGAGTTCAATGATGTTTTCGATATTGAAAAGGTGGAAATGGCTGGTTGTATCGGTTCTGTGTTTGGTCGGATCAAGTGTCACTTTGGCTGAAAGCACTAAGCCGATTAATGATGCGGTGGCATTAAATGGTATTCAGGAAGCTAAGACGGTGTTTTTAATTGATTTTACCAGCCCTAAAAAAACGGCGTTATACTTGAAAACCATTCACGGCACTTACCGGAATTATGTAAAACAGGGGGTTAAGCCGAAGATGGTGCTGGTGTTTATCGGTGAAACGGTTCGTTATCTTTCGACCAAGCCGGATGAAACTTTGGTATTTGAATATGAATCGGAATTGTCTTCGATTGCCGAATCTGTGAAAAAATTTGGAGAACTCGGCGTAAGAATGGAAGTTTGTGCGGTTGCTACCGGCTTTTTTAATATTAATAATGACACTGTTCTGCCGGGAATGGAAGTGATTGGTGATGGATTTATTTCGCTGACGGGCTGGCAGTATCAAGGTTACAAATTAGTTCCTATCTTCTAAATGATTCAGCGCGTCTAAACCCAGCGTCGGACACGTTTTTGATAACGATGGGCGGCGTTTTCCTGGATGATTTCCACTTCGCGGGCGCCTTTGGCGAGTGTTCGTGTCGTGCAGAGCGCTCGCAACCGCTGCCAGGTCGCTTCTGAAATTGGTGCATAGCTTTCCAGCCGGGCTTTTAAAGCCGACAGTTTGGGTTCGATGTCATTGTGATGAGGGGGCACGCTGGGTCCTTTTCTCGTTGTCGCCAAAAGCCAGTTGAATTTATTATACGAACCTCAAATGTAAAAGAATGTTTTTTCATTCGTGGTAGAGTTTATTTTGTAAAAGCCTCTTTATTTGGAGAGATGAACATGAACTATATGATGTTTGATACTGCGGTGGGGCGGATGCGTTTGATTGGTGATTCGCACGGCATTCGAGAATTGCATTTGAAAGCGGACGAAACCCCGTTTGCACCGCCGGGAGATTGGCGCGAAAGCGATGAATGGCTAGCGGATGCGGTGCAGCAATTACAGGCTTATGCCGAAGGCAAACTGCAACGATTCGATGTTCGGCTCAATCCGCAGGGAACCGATTTTCAGAAGCGGGTTTGGCAGGCCCTGTCGGAGATTCCGTTCGGAGAAGTACGCTCTTATAAAGACATCGCCGTTGCCATTGGTAACCCGAAAGCGGTTCGAGCCGTCGGTGGTGCCAACGGCAAAAACCCGATTCCTGTGATTGTGCCGTGTCACCGCGTCATCGGCGCCGATGGCTCCCTGACCGGTTTTGGCTCGGGGTTGCCGTTGAAAAAACGGTTATTGGCCGTGGAAGGATTGGCCTTTTAAGGTTAGGCTTCTTTCCACTTGATCGAGCAGCCCATGCTGGGAATTTGCTCGGCGGGACCTTGTCCGGTTTCGGCGACTTGAATCATCGCGTCTAACAGGTCGCGCTTAACGTCTTCCGGCGCGGTTTCTCTGCGCGAGGCATCCAGACGACCGCGGTACTGTAAGCCTAAGTTGGCGTTGTAGCCGAAAAAGTCCGGGGTGCAGACCGCGCCGTAGGCTTTGGCCACGGCTTGCGTTTCGTCCATGACATACGGGAACGGAAAATCGAATGTTTCGGCGATGCGTTTCATATTGTCGAAAGAATCCTCGGCGTATTCCGTCGGATCGTTCGACATAATGGCGATGCTGTTGAGGCCGTAGTCGTCACGCAGAATGCGGGCGTCATTCGCCAAACGCGTCTGGATGGCTTTGACATAAGGGCAGTGGTTGCAGATGAACATCACCAACAGGCCGTTCGGACCTTTGGCCTTTTCCAGTGTCCAGTTCTGACCGTCCACGCCGGGCAGGTTGAAATCAATTGCCGGTTGTCCGAAGTCGCACACCGGTGTGGTTAAACTGACCATAATATTTCCTTATTTTTTGTCGGATGCAAGTTAAAATGGGGCCTGTGAACAATTATAGAAAATTAAATCTTAAAGAACCATTGGGAGAAAACAATTGAAAAGTTTGATGGATTATATCGAAGCGGCCAAGCAAGTGATTCAAGAGGTGTCTCAGGAAGACGGTCGTGCGTTGGTTGAAAAAGGTGTGAAGGTTCTGGACGTACGCGAACCGGGCGAATACCTGGCGGGCGCGATTGACGGCGCAATCAATGTGCCGAGAGGCGTTTTGGAACCGGCGGCGGATATGGAATACGCTGGAGCCAACCCTGTATTGCGAGACCACCGTGACGATGCTTGGTTGGTGGTGTGTAAATCCGGCGGGCGCGCGGCGTTGGCCACTCAAACCTTATCCGAAATGGGCTTTAAAAACGTGACCAACTTGGTTGGTGGCATGGACGGCTGGCAAGCGGCCGGTTTCCCGATGGCGATTCCGTCGGACGAAAATATGACGGTGGTTTTGAAAGAGCCTTGCCGTATCGACTGAATGACGCTTGAACGTCGATAGTGAAAACCCACCAGGCCTGGTGGGTTTTTTGTATCTGCCCTCCCGATTTTTTTCGGCCTGACGCAGAATCCTACCCCCGTGGTCAGGGTTTTAGGTAAACTACTTCCGGTACGGGAATTGCTAGTGATTTCTGCTTATCAATAGACGACTCAATAGAACATGTAATTCAGGAGGAATGCATTAGGATGTTCTTCAATAATAAATATAAAACGCTTTATCAAAAGCAAGAAGAGGAACTGAAGCGCTTAAAGAATGAAAACCTGGCGCTGACGGAACAATTGGAACAGTTGCACACCTCATCGATTCAAGTCACCGACGCGCCCGCGTTTGACCCCGAACAAGCCCGCCAGCTGGATTTATGCAATAAAGTCTTTTATTCGATGCGGTTTTTTGCCGATTCCCTGCAAGGGTTTCAGGGCGGTTTGCTGCAGCAAGGTCAAGTGTTGATGGACGGACGTGACAGCATTAAAGCGTCCACCCAATTGTCGGCGACGACGCGTGATCGGGTGGATAACATTCACTCCAAATCGACAAATCTGGCTGAGCTGATGTATCAAGCAGCGTCGGCGTCGGAAGAACTTGGCAACCGTGCGGTGGAGATTGATGGCATCATTTCGATGATTACCGAGATTTCCGAACAAACCAATCTGTTGGCGTTGAATGCGGCTATTGAAGCGGCGCGCGCTGGAGAAGCCGGGCGCGGGTTTGCGGTGGTGGCGGACGAGGTGCGAAACCTGTCGCAAAAAACCGCGACCGCCACGCGGGACATTTCACGCTTGGTGACGCTGATTCAGAAAGAAATTGGTCACTCTCGTGAGCAAATGAACGATGCTCGGGAAGAAATGACCCAACTGAATACCTTCAGTGAACAGTCGACACAGGCTTTGTCCGAATTGATTGGCCGCAATGAAGACATGAGCGGGGTGATTGCTTCCAGTGCCTTGCGCAGCTTCACCAACAAGGTCAAGCTGGATCATTTGCTTTATAAAATGCGGGTGTATCAGTATTTGATGGGGTCATTGCCGGAAGAATCTCTGCAATTGACCGAGCACACCGATTGTGCCTTGGGGCAATGGTATTACGAGGGTGAAGGGGTTCAGTGTTACTCGCAACTGGATGGCTACGCGGATTTGGCGACACCGCATGAAGAGGTGCATCTGCAAGTTTGCTATGTGGTGGAAGCCTATCAAAATGGCGATTTCGAATTAATGGAATTGGCGTTGCAGAAAATGGAAGCGGCCAGTACCTTGGTGCAGGAGTGTTTGGAGCGAATGGTGACGGACGCAGAAAGTCGCCCGGATATTTTGTGTTTGCACTAATCAGCGCGATGCAGTCGTTTAGACAAATAAAAAAACCCGCCGAAGCGGGTTTTTTTATGAGACCGTCAAAGGGCTAGCCGATGACGGATAGGCATTAGCCTTTTGCGGCGGTGTACAACTCGGAAACTTTATCCCAGTTAACCACGTCCCACCAAGCTTTCATGTAAGCCGGGCGTAGGTTTTGGTAACGCAGGTAGTAAGCGTGTTCCCAAACGTCCAAACCTAGGATTGGCGTGCCTTTCACTTCAGCGACGTCCATCAATGGGTTGTCCTGGTTAGGCGTGGAAGAAATTTGCAGCTTACCGTCAGCGGAAACCGTTAGCCAAGCCCAACCGGAACCGAACTGGGTGGCACCGGCGGTGTTGAATTTTTCTTTCATGGCATCCAAACCACCGAAAGTGGCGTTGATGTCGTCGGCCAAAGCACCGCTTGGCGTGCCCATGCTGTCACCGGTCATCACTTCCCAGAAGAAAGAGTGGTTCCAGTGCCCGCCACCATTGTTACGAACCGCAGGGGAAATCGAACCGGCATTGGCGATCAGCTCGTCCAATGATTTGTCTTCATTTTCCGTGCCGGCAATGGCATTGTTCAAGTTGGTGATGTAAGTATTGTGGTGTTTGGTGTGGTGGATTTCCATGGTACGTGCGTCGATGGAAACTTCCAAAGCGTCGTAATCATAAGGTAGATCAGGAAGTGTGAAAGCCATAGTTATGCATTCCTTTAAATTTGATTGATTGAATCGAGTTGAAATTCGTATGTGATGTCGATTCATCCGTAAAGAAAGGGCGAATCGATATGTTGTTGTGTGGTCTATTTTAACGACAAAACCGGAATTATCAATACCCGACCGAAACAATCGGGTATTTAATGGGAGGCATTAGAAAATGCCAGGCAGGTGCTGAGTTCGTCTCTAAAAAATATTATCGAGATGTTCCGGCGGGGCGGGCATGTCCCCCATTTTTTCGATTTCGGAGGGTGGCATCTGCATAAAGTATCCTTTGCTTTCCAGGGAAGAGCGTACTTCTTCGACATCGACGCGGGCCATTTTGCGATCGGCGGTCAGTTCAAAATCGATCACATGGGTCGGTTCGCCAAACATGACCAGCAGTTCGTCTGGCAATTTTTCCAGTCCGTCTTCTTGTGGAACGAATAGGTAGAGTTCTTCTTTTTTGGGGCTTTTAAAAGCGGATACGGTTAATGACATCGACATGTCCTTCATTGAAAACAGGTGGCTGTAAAATCGCGATATTTTAACAAAATCTTCTTTTAAAGTGAGCTGGATTCTTGGTTAAATTCTTGACCTCAAGGGGGAATTTCTTTATTCTTACCGGCTGTTTTCACTTCCGATCAATTAAAAATGGGAAAGGTTATGACGGGCAATAAAGTGGTTGTACTGGGCGGGACCGGTTTTGTCGGGCGTTCCGTTGTGAACGAATTATCAAAAAACGGCTATGAAATTTCCGTCGTGGTGCGCCGTCCGGAACGTTTCCGTGAGTTTTTGCTTTTTCCAAACACGCGTTTGGTCCAATTGGGCAGTTTGCTGGAAACCGATGGCTTGAAAGCCATTCTAAAAGGGGCTGATATTGTGGTCAACTTGACCGCGGACATGACGACCCAGACCGAAGCTGTGCCTGAAAAAGACCTGGTGCAGGTGAATCAACAAATTAAGAAAGCGGTCGAGTCGGCCGGTGTGAAACGCGTACTGTCGCTTTCCCAAATTGGCGCTGATGCGGGGAATGCGCGTCATGCTTGGTTATATACCTTGGGAGAAGCGGATGCGATTATGCACACCATCGCATCGGCGCAAGTGACCATTTTGCGCGCCGGTTTGTTACTGGGCGACGGGGATGAAGTCACCAGTCGCTTCAAAGCGCAGCTGGAATGGTTGCCGGTGTTGCCGGTGGCCAATGCCGGACGTGCGGTGCAGCCGCTGTCGGTTAAGGATTTCGCTAAAGCGCTGGTGATGTGCATTGACGATAAGGCCGCGTTCGGTGCGAAAATCGAATTGGTCGGGGAAGAGCGTATGTCTCTGAAAGATCTGGCCGGCCTAGTGCGCGATATGATGATGAAAGACGATGCCATTGTCTTGCCGATGTGTTCGCTGAATGCTCGTTTTATGAGTGCGTTGGGGCCTTTGGCGCCGTTCCGTTCCGTGTCCAAGGTTCAGTTGAAATTGATGCAAGCTGATTTGACGTCCGACAGCGATTTTGAAAGTCGTTTTGGCTTTATGCCGACCAGTGTTGAGCATACGTTGGCGCCTTATATCGCGCCGAGCAATTTGCGCGAACGTTATCACTTCTATCGTCAGGAAGCCGGTCGGGACGCCGACGAACTGGTGTAATCCGCTTCTGAACCCTTTCACGAAAAGCCGTCATTTGACGGCTTTTTTGTTTTATGATGTGCGCATGAATCGAAGTTATGAGGACGCTATGAAAACCTATCTTGTCGGCGGTGCGGTACGCGACGCTATGCTCGGTATTCCGGTTTATGACCACGATTGGGTGGTGGTGGGGGCCACGCCTGCGGACATGTTGGCGCAGGGCTTCGATCAGGTCGGCAAGGATTTTCCGGTGTTTTTGCACCCCAAGACCAAAGAAGAATATGCACTGGCACGTATGGAGCGCAAAGTCGGCCAGGGTTATCACGGTTTTGAGATGTCGTACGATCCGACGGTGACCCTGGATGAAGATTTAATTCGCCGTGATTTGACCATTAATGCGATGGCACAGGATTCAGACGGGACGATTATCGACCCTTATGGCGGTCAGAAAGATTTAGAGGATAAGGTGTTGCGTCATGTGTCGGATGCCTTTGAAGAAGACCCGCTACGGGTGTTGCGTGTGGCGCGTTTTGCCGCCAAATTAGCGCCTTTTGGCTTCAAGCTGGCACCGGAAACCGCTGAATTGATGCAACGTATGTCGTCGTCGGGTGAATTGTCGGCTTTGACGCCGGAACGGGTCTGGCAAGAAGTGGTCAAAGCCTTGAATACCGATACGCCGAGCGTGTTTTTCAACACCTTAGACAGCGTCGATGCGGCAGCGGTTTTGTTCCCGGAATTAAACGCCTTGCACGGCGTCACCCAGCCGGAAAAATATCACCCGGAAGGCGATGTGTGGATTCATACCTTGATGGTGCTGGATGCCTCGGCTCAACTGTCGGATGATGTGTCCGTGCGCCTCGGGGCCTTGCTGCACGATTTGGGCAAAGGTGTGACGCCTCCGGAGCTTTGGCCGAAACATCACGGTCATGAGCAGGCCGGCGTGCCGTTGGTAAAAGCTTTTTGCGAACGCTATCGTGTGCCGAAAAAACAACAGCAGTTTACGGAAAAAGTGACCGAATTCCATGGTTTGATTCATAAAGGGCTGGACAGTGATGGCCGCCCGGCGTTGAAACCGAAAACCTACTTGAAAGCCTTGACCGCTTGCGGTGCACTGAAAGATTTGGCGACCTTTGAGAAGCTCTTGATCGCTTGCGAAGCGGATGCCAAAGGGCGATTAGGATTTGAGCAGACACCGTATCCGCAGAAAGCGTTCTGGTTGGCGTTGGCGCAGGCCGCTGACCAAGTCGATAATCAAGCCATCCTCGCCACCGGCGTACAAGGCGCCGACATCGGTCGTGCGATTGAAGCGGAAAGGCACCGCTTAATTCGGGATTTTATTTCCGCGCAAGATGCGGTAAGCTGATTTCTGTCTGAATTGATAATCATTTTTATTGTTCGTTTTTACTGTTTAGGTTGAATTGTTTCAAAATCACCAGGCCTGGTGGTTTTTCGGTATGAGGTGACTTCTTGAGTGCATTGAGACTCACGCGTTACGCGACCTATGTGTCGGTATTCGTGGCGTTGGTATTACTGGTAACAAAAGCCTTTGCCTGGTGGGAAACCGGCTCGGTTGGAGTTTTAGCGTCCATGCTGGATTCGGCCGTGGATGTGGTGGCCTCGATGATGATTTTATTCGCGGTACACGTCGCGCAAATGCCGGCCGACAATGAACATCGCCTGGGGCACGGTAAGGCGGAACCCTTGGCGTCGCTGGCGCAAAGTGTGTTCATTGCCGGGTCGGCCTTGTATTTGGTATTGCATGCCTTGGACCGGTTGTTTTTCCCGGAAGCGGTGCGCGAGGCCGATTTGGGCGTTTGGGTGATGGTGTTTTCCATGGCGCTGACCTTGGCGCTGGTGATGTTTCAGCGTTATGTGATTCGTAAAACCCATTCCACGGCCATTGAATCCGATTCATTGCATTATCTGTCCGATTTGGGGGCGAACTTCGCGGTTATGATCGGGCTGTTGTTGTCCGCCTGGTTTTGGGTGGATGCGGCGCTGGGGTTGATTATCGGGGCTTGGATCGGTTGGCAGGCGGTGAAATTGGCGATGGCGTCGGGCAATCAACTGTTGGATCGCGAGTTGCCGGACAGCATGCGTGATGAAATTCGCGAGATTGTGTTAAAGCATCCGCAGGTGCGGGGGTTCAATGATTTGCGGACCTTCCGTTCCGGGCCGACGGTGTTTATTCAGTTGGATTTGGAGTTGGACGACCATCTTTCATTGTGGATGGGGCATCAGATCGCCGAAGAGGTGACGGAAAGCCTGCGTCAAAATTTCGAGAACGCCGATGTCATGATTCACCAGGAACCGGTCAGCTTCCGAAACAAGCCGGGGCATCATCAGTGGGAAGTGGAGTCGAAATCGTAAAAAGCGGTTTGAAAGTGAAAACCGACCAGGCCTGGCCGGTTTTAGGATTGGCTGTTACAGCGCTTTGGTGAAGCTGAAGGCACCGCGGATTTGCCCTTTGGAATAGCCCACGGCTTGATCGTCCGGGTAGTATTCGCTGATGGCTTTTTTGACGGCCGGTTGTACGTCCGTGCCGTGGCAGTTCAAACAGACCGCCGCCGTCGGGATGGCTTTCATGTAACGGTATTGTTTTTCACCGTTCATAATAATGACTTGTGAAAATTCCATTTCTTTAATCGGCTTACCTTCCGCCAGTTGGGCATCAAAACGTTCCAGAACGGTTTTTTCCCAAGCGTCCGGTTTGGCGTTCACGGCACGTGGCTTTAAGCTGACACGGTTGATTTTCCAACCGCTTTTCTGAGTTAGGTCATGTGCGATTTGTGGCGCTTTGGTGTGGCAGACGTCAATCGAGTTCACCGGGCCGCCTTCTTTCATGCTTTTCATCAAGGCCGGTTTCAACTGGCTCATGTAATCTTTGACCAGGCCGCGCGCTTCGGCTTCGCTAGGCTGGTTGGCTTGAGCGGTCAAAGCCACTCCCGTGAGCAATGCAATGCTGAGTACTGACTTTTTCATACCTATCTCTCCTATAAAAAATAAGGTTATTGAAAATAATAATCTCTTAATAAATTCTATTTATATATAGAGTGGGTGCAAGCCCTGGCGTCGCGATTTTTTGAATGACTAGCGATTAGTATTTTTTATTGAGACGATGTCGCATGGGTTACGTATTTCAAAATGGATACATTATAATCTGGACTCTTGTTTGCTTAGGAAATCCGGCAAGCCCTGTGTGGTGGGCGTGAATGTCGAGGATGAAAGAGGACCCTATGGCGGTATTACAAAAAATGAAAACAATGCGAAAAGGGTTGGTGCCGTTATTGATTGTGCTGGGCTCAATCGCCTTATTTGCGATTTTGAAAATGACCAAGCCGGCCCAGCCGCCGGTGCAGGTGCAGCAGAAAGTCTGGCCGGTGACGGCCATGACGGTCCAATCGGAAACCCTGGCACCGGTGATTTCGCTATTCGGCACGGTCGAGTCCAATGCACTGGTCACGGCGGCGGCACCGGTGGCTGGTGTGGTTGCCAGCTTGCCGGTGAAAGAGGGGCAGGCGTTTCAAAAAGGCGATCCTTTGGTGGCGTTGGCGCAAGCCGATATTGAATTGCCGTATCAAATTGCCAAGGCGGATGTGGCGGATACCGAAGCCGAATTACGCATTCAGGGTTTGCTGTATGAAGCGAATCGCAAGCGGTTGGATAAGGAAAAGCGCGTTTTGAAAATCAAACAAGATGATGTGAAGCGCAACGGGCAACTGATTAAAAAAGATTTGGTGTCCAAATCGACATTGGATACTTCCAAAGAGGCGATGGTGCGACAGGAATATACGGTCGTGGGCGCGCAATTGGCGGTGGAAGAAAATAAAGCCAAAGTGGCTCAGTTGGAAGCGCGCTTGGAAAAAGCCAAGGCGAATCTGGAACAAGCCGAAATCAACCGTGAGCGCGGTAACGTTATTGCGCCTTACGATGGCCGGATAGCGAAAGTCTCGGTGGCGGAAGGCGACCGAGTCGCCGCCAATGCCGCAATGGTCTCTTTCTACGGTTTGGATTCACTGGAATTGCGGGCCAAAATTCCAGGGTTTGAATTGAATAAAGTCTACGATGCCATCGAAGAGGGCGTTACGCTGGAAGCGGAGCTGAAACTGAACGGCCATGCTTATACATTGCCGTTGAAACGTCTGGCCGGGGAAGCAACGCCGAGCGGGCTGGATGCGTTCTTCGAGGTGCCGGCCACCGCTAAAACCGCCAGGCCTGGTGATTTGTGGCAGGTAAACCTGTACGGTCAGCCGGTGCCGAATGTGATGGCGGTGCCTTATTCTGCGTTGTACGGTGCCGACCGTGTCTACATAGTCGTTGACGGGCAGTTGAAAAGCGTGACCATTCAAAACGTCGGCGAAGTCATGGTGGATGGTCAGGTTTGGGCGATGATTCGAGGCGATTTCCCGGACAGTGCTCAGATAGCGATCACCCATTTGCCGAATGCCATCAATGGCCTGAAAGTATCGGTGGTGGAATAGATGTCTCACATTGTTCGTCCGGACCAGCACCCGCAGGATTATGCGGGGTATCATCCCGAAAAAACGTCGTTTAAGTCACATGGTTTCATCGGGCTTTTCGCCCGCCACAAAGTGGCCCCCAATCTGATGATGATGGTCATGATTCTGTTGGGCTTGGTGGCACTGATGAAGCTCAATGTACAATTTTTCCCGAATTTTGAACTCGATTACGCCACGGTGAAAGTGGTGTGGCCGGGCGCGAATTCTGAAGATGTGGAAACCTCCATCACCGATCCGATTGAACGTGTCATTCGCAATATCGATAATCTGGATGAAATGACGTCCACCTCGGCGCTGGGGATTTCGTCGATTACGCTGAAGTTCAAGGAAGGCACCAATATGATCGAGGCGGTCGATCAGGTGAAGCAGAAGATCGATGAATTGCGTAATCTGCCGCAGGACTCCGAAACCCCGATGATCAGCCGGGTGATTCGTTATGAGATGGTGGCGCGTTTGCTGTTGATCAGCGATAACGGCGATTTGAAAGAGTTGCGTCACTTGGCGCGACAGTTTGAACGCCAATTGCTGGACGAAGGCATTGATAAAGTCGATTATGCCGGGATGCCGGAAGAAGAAATGGCGGTGGAAGTGCCGCAACAGGCATTGGAAAATTACGGTCTGACGTTGCAGGATGTGTCGAATCAGTTGGCGGGCATGAGTCGTGATTTTCCGGCCGGTTCGGTGGGCGACGATGACAGTGTGCGCGATCTGCGGGCCATTAAACAAGGGCGCAGCGAAGTGGACTTTGACCGGTTGCCGTTGGTGGTGTCGGACACGCAAAACGTGCTGTTGGGCGACATTGCCAATATCGAACGTCGGCCGAAAAAGAACGCGCCCATTATTATGGTGGACGGGCATCCGGCGATTGAAATGAAACTGCAGCGCGCCGAATCCGGCGATACTTTGAAGTCCTCGAAAATCATGCAGGACTGGTTGGCAAAAACCGAACCGACCTTGCCAAGCGGCGTACAGATGAAAGTGTATGACGAAATGTGGTCGCTGGTGAACGAGCGGATTATGCTGTTACTGAACAACGGGGTTGGCGGTTTAATTCTGGTGGTTTTGATCCTGTATTTGTTTATGAACGGCCGAGTGGCCTTTTGGGTGGCGGTCGGGATTCCGATTTCCTTTATGGCGACGCTGATGATTATGTATCTGCTGGGCGGCAGCATCAATATGGTCAGCTTGTTCGCGTTGATTATGGCGCTGGGGATCATTGTCGATGACGCCATCGTGGTGGGCGAGGACGCCTTAGCGCATTACGAAATGGGCGAACCGGCACTGGAAGCCGCCGAAGGCGGCGCGCATCGCATGTTGGCACCGGTGACGGCCTCCTCCATCACCACGGCGGCGGCCTTTGTGCCCTTGATGTTGATTGGCGCGGAAATCGGAAACATTCTGTTTGCGATTCCGCTGGTGATCGTAGCGGTTATTTTTGCATCGTTGCTGGAAAGTTTTGCCGTGCTGCCGGGGCATTTGCGTCATGCATTCAAAAACATTAAACCGCCGGAAGAAGGATCGATTCGTTATCGGCTGGACAACGCCATCGATCATTTCCGGGAAGTGCAGTTCCGTCGTTTGACGCGGTGGGTGTTGTCGCACCGCGCGATTACCTTGGCGTCGACGCTGGCGTTGATGATTTTTGCCATTGGCTTGCTGGCCGGTGGGCGAATTGCGTTTGTGTTCTTCCCCTCGCCGGAATCGACACGCCTGTTCGCGGATGTACGTTTCGTCGCCGGGACGCCACAGGCCGTCACGACGAAATATGTGGATGACTTGTATCAGGCGTTGCTGGAAACGGAGAAAACTTTGGAGCCGGGCATTGTCAAAACGGCCGTGGTGCATCATAACGAAACCAATAATGGGGAAACCGGGGCCAACTTCGGGGGCATTAATATCGAGTTGTTGGAACCGGATCAGCGTGAAACCCGTAATGCCGAGTTCATCAAAGTGTGGCAGGAGAAGGCCGGAAAGGTCCCAGGCCTGGACGTATTATCCATTGAAGCACCGCGCAACGGGCCGCCGGGCAGCGACATCGACATTCGTTTGTGGGGCGCGGAACCGGGCGTGTTGAAGCAGGCGTCGCTGGATTTGCAACAGGTGTTGTCGCAAATTCCCGGCGTGTCGGGGGTGAAAGACGATTTGCCGTATGGCCGGGATCAACTGGTGTATGAGTTGACGCCGCAAGGTCAGGCGCTGGGCTTTACCTATGCCTCGCTTGGGCAGCAACTGGCGGATGCGTTTTCCGGGCGCTTGGCGCAAATTTTCACCGATGGCGAAGATGAAGTGGAAGTGCGGGTGCAGTATCCGCGTGATGAACAGGCCAAACTGGCCTCGCTCGGCAGTATGCAGGTGATGACGCCAGACGGGCAGAGTGTGCCGTTGAGTTCGGTGGCGAAATGGCGAAACCAACAGGGGTTTGATGCCGTGCGTCACGTGGACGGTCGTTTGACCATTACCGTCAAGGCGGAAGTGGATAAAAGCGTGAATAACGCCAATCGCATTCTGGCGCAGCTCCAGGATACGACCTTGAAAACGTTGGTGGGGCAATATGGGCTGAGTTACTCCTTGGAAGGTCAAAGTGCGAACCAGTCGGAAACCATCGGCGATATGAAAATCGGGCTGCTGATTGGCTTGGCGACCATTTATATTGTGTTGGCCTGGGTGTTCGCGTCTTATGGTTGGCCGTTGGTGGTGATGATGGCGATTCCGTTCGGATTGATCGGGGCCATTATGGGGCATTGGGTGCTGGGCATCGACATGACGATTTTGTCGTTGTTCGGTTTCTTTGGCTTGTCCGGTATCGTGGTCAACGATTCCATTATTCTGGTGAGTTTCTACAAACGGCTTCGTGAAGAGGGGATGGCGATTAATCAGGCGTTGGAAGAAGCGGTGGTGCAACGGGTGCGTGCGGTGTTCCTAACCTCTTTGACCACCATTGCCGGTTTGACGCCGTTGCTGTTTGAAACCTCCCTGCAAGCGCAATTCTTGATTCCGATGGCGGCGTCCATTGCTTTTGGGTTGATGTTTTCGACCTTATTGATTCTGTTGGTGATTCCGGCAACCTTGTCGTTGTATGAAAATTTCCACGATTGGTGGCAGACCAGAAAGCAGGCCGCTGCGGAAGCGGCCTAGACAAGCGTTTTGCTATGGTTAGGTGATTATTCGCTCTGGAACCCCGGGTTCCAGGGGTGGTCGCAACGAATCAAGCCGTCTTCGATCGGTGGGGTTTCAATCGGTCCACCGAAGGTTTTCCAGGCATTGAACCCGCCGGCGAGATTAATCACATTCGTGTAGCCCATCTGTTTCATGGTGTAAGCCGCCAATGCGCCGCGTCCACCGGCCTGGCAGAAAATGATCCAGGGCTGGTTCAAGTCCGACAGTTCCGATTCGTGCCCTTCAAAGCACATGTCGCATTTGGGTTCCAGAATGCCTCTGGGAATGTGAAGTGACATGGGGATGGTGCCGTCGAGGTATTCCGCGGCTTCGCGGACATCGAGCGTTTTGTAGCCTTGCGCCTGGTAGTCTTCCACCTGGTCGCAGGTGATTTCATCAATATTGGCCTTGGCCGTTTTTACGAGGTCTTTCAGTCTGAGTGGCATAGCGAACTCCTTGTTTGAAAAGAGAAAACGTCAAGCCATTCCGATTCTAGCATAGATTTTGAGGGATTTATTTCATCCCGTCGTTGCCTTTCATAAAACCTTCAAATAATGCGTGAAAATGAAAAGCATCATATATCCCAGGCGGCCTGAGCGGCTGTTTCAATTTGATTTTGCACGAAGAAATGGTGAAAAAATTCAATTTTTCTCAGTGCTTATTTCATGACTGAAAGACAAGAAAACTTGATGATTTTGTCATTTTAAGAGAAAATGTTCGTCCAATTTTGCACTTGTCACTTTCTAAATGGGTCAAAAAGGCCAAAAATTTAAAGTGAATAAGGACACCGAATTTTTATAACTTGAGGGAAGTTGCCAATGTCAACTCGTAGAGAACTAGCCAATGCGATCCGTGTGTTGAGCATGGATGCCGTCCAAAAAGCCAAGTCTGGTCACCCAGGCGCGCCGATGGGGATGGCTGATATCGCCGAAGTCTTGTGGAATGACCACATGAAGTACAACCCGACCAATGCAAACTGGGCCGATCGTGATCGTTTCGTTTTGTCGAATGGTCACGGTTCCATGCTGATTTATTCATTGTTGCATTTGACTGGGTTTGACCTAGGAATGGAAGACATTAAGCAGTTCCGTCAATTGCATGCGAAAACAGCGGGTCACCCGGAGTACGGTTATGCTGACGGTATCGAAACCACAACCGGTCCTCTAGGACAAGGTTTGACCAACGCTGTGGGGATGGCGATTGCCGAACGCACTTTGGCGGCGCAATTCAACAAACAAAACCACGACATCGTGAACCACTACACGTATGTGTTCATGGGTGACGGTTGTTTGATGGAGGGTCTGTCTCATGAAGCGGCGGCCATGGCCGGTACTTTGGGGCTTGGTAAACTGGTCGCTTTCTGGGATGACAACGATATTTCCATCGACGGTCACATCTCCGACTGGATGGAGCGTGACGTTGCCGGACGTTTTGAGTCTTATGACTGGCACGTAATTCGTGACGTTGACGGTCACGATGCCGATGCGATCGATAAAGCGATCCGTGAAGCCAAGTCGATCAACGACAAGCCTACCTTGATCTGTACGCGCACCACCATCGGTTTCGGTTCACCAAACCTATGTGGTACTCACGATTGTCACGGTGCGCCACTGGGTGACGAAGAAATTAAATTGACGCGTGAAAACCTAGGTTGGGAACACGAGCCGTTTGTGATTCCGGAAAACGTCTACGAAGGCTGGGACCACAAAGAGCAAGGTGCGAAAGACGAAGCGGAATGGAATGCTAAGTTTGACGCTTACCGTGCTGAGTTCCCAGAGTTGGCGGCGGAATTTGAACGTCGTATGGCGGGTGAATTGCCGGCGAACTTTGAAATGGAAATGGATAAGTTCATCGCAAAAACACAAGACGAAATGCCAAACATCGCTTCGCGTAAAGCGTCTCAAAACGCCATCGAAGCCATGGGGCCAATCTTGCCGGAAATGTTCGGCGGTTCCGCTGACTTGACCGGGTCTAACTTGACCAACTGGTCCGGTACGGTGAAAGTAAATCACGCGAATCCAAACGGTAACTACCTGTCTTGGGGTGTGCGTGAATTCGGTATGGCACACATGATGAACGGGATGGTTCTGCACGGCGGCTTCAAAGTTTACGGCGGTACTTTCTTCATGTTCATGGAATTCATGCGTAATGCCTTGCGTATGTCCGCCTTGATGAAAATCGGTACGATTTATGTCTTTACGCACGATTCCATCGGTTTGGGTGAAGATGGTCCGACGCACCAACCGGTCGAGCAAATGGCGACCATGCGTGTGATTCCAAACTTCCAAACTTGGCGTGCGTGTGACGCGATTGAGTCGGCCGTCGCTTGGAAGTTGGCGGTTATGCGTGGTGACGCACCGACGGCATTGGTTTTCTCTCGCCAAGGTTTGACGCCAATGGAGCGTACGGCTGAGCAAGTGAAAAACATCGAAAAAGGTGGTTACGTACTGAAAGATTGTGACGGTACGCCAGACATCATCTTCATCGCGACTGGTTCTGAAGTTGGTTTGGCGGTTGAGTCTGCTGAAGCAATGGACGCAAAAGTGCGCGTGGTTTCCATGCCGTCTACCGATGCCTTTGACGAGCAGGATCAAGCCTACCGTGATTCCGTGTTGATTCCAGGCGTTAAGCGTGTTGCGATCGAAGCCGGTGTGGCCGAGTCTTGGTACAAGTATGTTGGCCTAGACGGTGATTGCGTTTGCATGAAGTCCTTCGGTGAGTCTGCACCAGCGGGTGAGCTGTTCAAAGAGTTCGGCTTCACCGTTGAGAACGTGGTCGCGACGGCTAATAAGGTTCTTGGTAAATAACCCATTTCATTTTTTACCAGGCCTGGCCGGTTTACCGGTTGGGTCTGGCGTATTTTAGGAGTAAATAAGAATGACAGTTAAAGTTGGTATTAACGGTTTTGGCCGTATCGGTCGTATGGCGTTTCGTGCGGCTGCAAAAGACTTCAAAAACATTGAAGTAGTTGCCATCAACGATTTGTTGGACCCTGAATATTTGGCGTACATGCTGAAGTACGATTCCGTACACGGTCGTTTCGACGGTGACGTTGAAGTGAAAGACGGTAACTTGGTTGTGAACGGTAAAACCATCCGCATCACCGCTGAGCGTAACCCGGCTGACCTTAAGTGGGACGAAGTGGGGGCTGACCTAGTCATCGAATGTACTGGTTTCTTCCTGACCGAAGAAACGTGTCAAGCGCACATTGACGCGGGTGCGAAGAAAGTGGTTCAGTCTGCGCCTTCTAAAGACCACACACCAATGTTCGTTTACGGTGTTAACCACAACGAATACGCGGGTCAAGCGATTGTTTCTGCCGCTTCATGTACGACAAACGGTTTGGCGCCGGTTGCAAAAGTATTGAACGACAACTTCGGTATCAAACGTGGTTTGATGTCGACGGTTCACGCAGCGACCGCTACTCAGAAAACCGTTGACGGTCCTTCCATGAAAGACTGGCGCGGTGGTCGTGGTATCCTTGAGAACATCATCCCATCTTCAACGGGTGCGGCGAAAGCGGTTGGTAAAGTGTTGCCAGCGTTGAACGGCAAGTTGACGGGTATGGCGTTCCGTGTACCGACGTCTGACGTTTCCGTTGTTGACTTGACGGTTGAATTGGAAAAAGACGCGTCTTACGACGACATCTGTGCCGCAATGAAGAAAGCATCTGAAGGCGAGTTGGCGGGCGTTTTGGGTTACACCGAAGAAGCGAATGTTTCAACTGACTTCCGTGGTGATTCACACCCATCCATCTTCGACGCGAAAGCCGGTATCGCTTTGGATCCGACCTTCGTTAAGATCGTAGCTTGGTACGACAACGAGTATGGTTACACTTGTAACATGATGCGCGTTGTTGAGCACGTAGGAACGCACTAAGCGTTATTCGTGACTGTAAAAACCGGGTTGTTATGACCCGGTTTTTAATTCATTTTTCTTGTCGGTATTGATGCAGTACGGAAAAGAAAAATGAATTTTTGACAATCGAATGCGCTTTTCCCTTGTGAAAAGTGTTTTTAAACTTTAAGAAAGAGGACTGAATATGTCTGTAATTAAAATGTCTGACTTGGACTTGGCTGGAAAGCGAGTATTGATTCGTGAAGATTTAAACGTTCCGGTTAAGGGTGGAAAAGTGACGTCTGATGCGCGTATCCGTGCATCTTTGCCAACCATTAAAATGGCGGCAGAAGCCGGTGCAAAAGTCATGTTGATGTCTCACTTGGGGCGTCCGACTGAAGGTGAGTATGCAGAAGAGTTCTCTTTGGCCCCAGTGGCGGCGGATTTGTCTGCAAAGCTCGGTAAAGAAGTCCGTTTGGTTAAAGATTATTTGGACGGCGGTGTCGACATCGCAGAAGGCGAAGTGGTTTTGCTGGAAAACGTACGTTTCAATGTCGGTGAAAAGAAAAACGACGAAGCGCTGTCTCAAAAATACGCCGCTTTGTGTGACGTTTACGTCATGGATGCTTTCGGTACGGCTCACCGTGCGCAAGCTTCTACTCACGGTGCAGGCGCTTTCGCTGGTACCGCATGTGCCGGTCCTTTGTTGGCCGCTGAATTGGACGCTCTTGGTAAAGCGTTGAACAACCCAGCGCGTCCGATGGTCGCGATCGTGGGTGGTTCCAAAGTTTCCACTAAGTTGACCGTGCTTGAGTCCCTTTCTGAAAAAGTGGATCAATTGGTTGTGGGTGGTGGTATCGCCAATACCTTCATCGAAGCCGCTGGCTACAATGTTGGTAAGTCTTTGTCTGAAAGCGACCTGGTCCCGACCTGTAAAAAATTGAACGAAATCATGGAAGCGCGTGGTGCGGCCATTCCATTGGCGTCTGACGTGGTTTGTGGTAAAGAATTCTCCGAATCGGCGGCGGCCGAAACTAAGGCCGTTGCAGATGTCGCGGATGATGATATGATTTTCGATATCGGTCCGGATTCGGCGGCTGAGTTGGCAACCATCATCAAAAACGCCGGTACGGTTGTTTGGAATGGTCCAGTTGGTGTCTTTGAGTTCGATCAGTTCGGTGAAGGTACCAAAGCGATTTCCATGGCGATTGCCGAATCGTCTGCGTTCTCCATCGCAGGTGGCGGGGATACCTTGGCGGCGATCGACAAGTACGATATCGCAGATAAAGTCTCTTATATCTCAACCGGCGGCGGTGCTTTCCTAGAGTTCTTGGAAGGTAAGAAACTACCGGCTGTTGAAATGTTGGAAAAAGCGGCACAAAAATAAGCCGTAACCCCTTTAGGCCAAGCAATGTGGCTTGGCCTTTTAATGTTTTATATTTTTAATGTAACCACTCATTGATGCTTCGTAATTGAAAGGTGAGAGGATGCCTCGGTAAATGAATTTTGACCCGGCGATGGGTCCCCGATCAGGGAAGTTTATTTCGCGAGTCATCTTGCTTTCTGTCGAGCTGAAATGAGACGTTTGAGGATGATAAAGTTTATGGCATCAAGTTTAAGAAGAACAAAAATTGTTGCGACCTTAGGGCCAGCTACAGATCGTGAAGGCGAACTGGAGCGTATGATTCAGTCGGGTGTGGACGTTGTGCGCATCAATATGTCGCATGGCAACGCCGACGACCACATTCAGCGCGCCAAAAAAGTCCGTGAATTGTCGGCCAAAATGGACCGTGAAGTCGGTGTTTTGGTGGACCTGCAAGGGCCGAAGATTCGTATTGCGCGTTTCTCTGAAGGCAGTATTTATTTGGAACCGGGTGACAAGTTTGCATTGGATAACGATGTCGACCCGATGGCCGGTAACCAGAAAGAAGTGGGGCTGACATACAAAAGCCTGCCATACGACGTCAAAGCCGGTGACCGTTTGTTGCTGGACGACGGCCGTGTCGTGCTGGACGTGGAGAGCGTTGAAGGCGAGCGTGTGAATTGCGTTGTTGTGGTGGGCGGAAAGCTGTCGAACAACAAAGGCATTAATCTGTTGGGCGGTGGTTTATCCGCATCGGCCCTGACCGAAAAAGATAAAGAAGACATTTTGACGGCCGCGGAAATCCAATGTGATTATCTGGCACTGTCCTTCCCGAGAAGTGCGGAAGATGTTGAGTACTGTCGTTCTTTGGCGGAAAAAGCCGGTTTGGTGTGCAGCATTGTCTCGAAAGTCGAGCGTGCCGAAGCTGTTAATGACGACTTTACTTTGGACAGCATTATTCTGGCTTCCGACGTCATTATGATCGCTCGTGGCGACTTGGGTGTGGAAGTCGGTGATGCACAGTTGCCGGCCTTGCAGAAGAAAATGATCAAGCGCGCCCGTCAGTTGAACCGTATCACCATTACCGCGACGCAGATGATGGAAACCATGATCGAAAATGCGATCCCGACGCGTGCGGAAGTCTTCGACGTCGCAAACGCGGTCATGGACGGGACCGATGCGGTGATGCTGTCTGGCGAAACCGCAACAGGGCATTCACCAAGCTTGGTCATCCAAACGATGTCTGATATCGCGCATGAAGCGGAAAAATCGCGCAGTACGCGTGAATCGACGCACCGTATTGATGAGTCCTTTACCGCGATTGATGAAACCGTTGCGATGGCGGCGATGTATGCAGCGAACCATTTCAGTGTGAAGTGTATTGCGGCTTTAACCGAGTCCGGTAATACGCCGTTGTTGATGTCACGTATCAGTTCCGGGATTCCGATCATTGCTCTGACACCGCATTTGGAAACACGTCGTAAAGTGACGCTTTACCGCGGCGTTTATCCGACCAGTGTCGATTACAGCAACTTGACGGATGATGAAGTGCAAAACGAAATTCTGGATGAGTTGAAGCAAAAAGGTGTCGCTAAAACAGGCGATTTGATTATCGTGACCCGTGGTCAATCACGTGGTTTGATGGGCGGCACCAATCAAATGGAAATTGTGAAGATTCCATAAGATAAGACGATAGAAAACCTTAAAAAACCAAAGCTTTATTAAGCTTTTTAATGAAAAGAAAGCTTGTTAGAATACAACGATTAATTTTTTAAACTAATAGAGGAGTCTCGCACATGGCGATGATTACACTTCGTGAACTAATGGACTACGCGGCAGAAAACAACTTCGGTATGCCTGCGTTTAACGTAAACAACATGGAACAAGTGCGTGCAATCATGCGTGCTGCGGACAAGTGCAACTCACCTGTTATCCTGCAGGGGTCTGCAGGTGCACGTAAGTATGCCGGTGAGCCAATGTTGCGTCACCTGATCGAAGGTGCGGTTGAAATGTTCCCTCACATTCCAGTTGTTATGCACCAGGACCACGGTTCTGATGAAGGTGTTTGTCTACGCGCGATTCAATCTGGCTTCACGTCCGTTATGATGGACGGTTCTTTGATGTCTGACATGAAAACGCCAGCGTCTTACGAGTACAACCGTGACATCACGGCCGCCGTTGTTAAAATGGCGCACGCCGGTGGTGTAACTGTTGAGGGTGAGCTAGGGTGCCTAGGTTCTCTAGAAACCGGGATGATGGGTGAAGAAGACGGTCACGGTTCCGATGAGAAGCTTGACGCAGACGCTTTGTTGACCGATCCGGAAGAAGCGGCACAGTTCGTTAAAGAAACCAACGTTGACTGTCTAGCGGTTGCTGTTGGTACGTCTCACGGTGCTTACAAGTTCACGTCCAAGCCTTCTGATGACGTGCTACGTATCGACCGTATCAAAGAAATCCACGAGCGCATTCCTGACACGCATATCGTTATGCACGGTTCTTCTTCTGTACCGGAAGAGTGGTTGGAAATCATCAACAACTTCGGTGGTGACATGGGCCAAACTTATGGTGTCCCAGTGGATGCAATCGTTGAAGGGATCAAATACGGCGTTCGTAAAGTAAACATCGATACGGATTTGCGTATGGCTTCTACCGGTGCGGTACGTCGTCACCTAGAAGAAAACAAATCAAACTTCGACCCTCGTAAGTTCTTGAAAGCGGCTGAAGATGCCATGATGGGTATCTGTGAAGCGCGTTTCGAAGCGTTCGGTTGTGCCGGTCACGCGGATAAGATCAAGTCTCTTGGTCTGGAAGAAATGCAAGCTCGCTATGCAAACGGTTCTTTGGATCAGCGCGTTAAGTAATCAACGCCCTGGATTCAAATCCGAAAAAAAGCCCGGCCTTGGTCGGGCTTTTTTTATGTCGGTTAAAAAGTGAAAGGAGGTCAACTATGTGTATTGGAATTGGGTTGGCATTGGCGTTTTTGCTGTGGTTTTACAGTGATGCGCTGTTATCGGAATACGGTTTGACGGAACAGGTTGGCGCGACGTCGATTGTCGTGGCCGATCATTGGGAAATCGTTTGGACGCTGTGGCCGTTGGCACTGCTGTTTATGGTACTTGGCGGGGTAATGGTGTTGCTGTTCTTGAAGGTTCGAAGAAGGTTGGTAGAAGAGCGCTAAAGTTGGCCCTGATAACCATGGTATGGCGTGTGGATGCATGGGTAAGGAACCAGCGATTGCAGATCGGTGAAGTTTTCCGGGTCGGCGTTGTCCGATAAGTCGTTGAGCACGATTAAGGCAATCGGCTGCTTGGCCGCCTCCAAGGCACGAACCGTGAGTAACGCGTGGTTTAAACAGCCCAGTTTGTTGCCCACCACGAGCACCACCGGCAAGGCTAGGCGTTGAATTAAATCCAGATTATGGCCGTCAGGCGCGAGTGGTGAATAAAGCCCGCCGGCGCCTTCCACCAAACGAAAACGGCCCTGCGGTGCCTGGCAAGCTTCGGCCAGCTCATTTAGCCCAATATCAGCGCCCGCTTGCGCAATGGCGCGGGCCGGTGAAACCGGCGGTTCAAAGCGGTAAGGGCAAACCGTTTCCAGGTCGTCGGGCGTCTGGCTGGCGCGGTGCACCGAGTCGGCATCTTCCGACAGTAGGCGACCGTCCGGTTGCGGAAGGCAGCCGGACGCAATGGGCTTTCTGGGCGAAATGACCAGGCCTGGTCGTTTTTGTAATAGGTATTCGGCGATGCGGCAGGTGGTGTAAGACTTACCGATTTCTGTGTCGGTGCCCGTGATGAAGAAACCGTTCGGCGTGGCCGAGTCGGTTGCATTCAAAAAGGCATCGACAGTGGGAAGCAGGTCGTCAAACATAAATGGGCCTTTGCGATCAGGCGTTTTCCATCAAGCGGGCCTGAGCTTCCTGGTATTTTTCCAGGGTCATATCGACGACTTCTTGTGGCAGTTCCGGCCCCGGTGCGGTTTTATTCCAATCCAGGGATTCCAGGTAATCGCGAATGTATTGCTTATCGAAACTGTCCGGGTTTTTGCCGACTTGATAGGTTTTGGCCGGCCAGAAACGTGAGCTGTCCGGCGTCAGGGCTTCGTCGATCAAATGAATGACGCCGTTTTCGTCTTCTCCGAATTCGAATTTGGTGTCGGCAATGATGATGCCGCGCTCTAAAGCGAACTCCGCCGCCATTTGATACAGCGCCAAACTGTACTGTTTAACTTGGCGGGCTTTGTCTTCTCCGATCAGTTTCACCACTTCGTCGTAAGAGATGTTTTCATCGTGGTTGCCGATGTCCGCTTTGGTGGACGGTGTGAACAGCGGCTCCGGCAATTGTTCGGCTTTCTTTAGACCGGCCGGTAGTTCAATGCCGCAAACCGTTTGAGTTTTCTTGTATTCCTTCCACCCGGAACCGACAAGGTAACCGCGAACAATGGCTTCGACCGGTAGGGGTTTAAGCTTGCGCACCACCATGCCACGGCCGTCTAGTTGCTTCAATTCCTCCGGCGTGAGAATGTCGCCCAGTTGAACGTCCTTGGCCATTTGGTTCGGCAGAATGTGGGCGGCCTTATTCATCCAGAATTGAGCGGTTTCGGTCAGGATACGGCCTTTTCCTGGAATCGGCGTCGGCAACACCACGTCGAACGCGGAAATGCGATCGGTGGTGACAATTAACAAATGACGGTCGTCCACATCATAAAGGTCGCGAACCTTCCCTTTGTTGATTAAGGGCAGGCTGGTCAGGTTTGACTCGTAAAGTGGTTGCATAAGCATTCTTCCAGTTTATTTTTTCAAATTCTCTTCCAACTGCTGTCGGTCGGTGTACGGCAGTTTCAAATGACCGTAGCGGATGATGATGACAGCCAAGGCGATCATTAACATGGTCGCGGCCACGGCAATCATTTGCCACTCGGTGAGGTTTTTCATGTCCAGAATCAGGTAACGTGCCAAGGCGATAATGGCAATGTACATCGGAAACCGAATCGGCAGTTTGCCGGAATCCAGATAAATGGCCACCATGGCCAGTACTTCCAGGTAAAGGAACAGCAATAGCAGATCGCCCAGGGTGACTTTCATGTTCTGCACCATGACGATGACTTCTTGGATGCCAGCGATGATGGTGGCCAGCGCAATGATAATCAGCCCGATGACTTCGGTGATGCGAATGCTGCGTTTTAGTGGTTTTAAAGCCGGGAAGTGATCCATGACATCTCCTCGTGACGCATGTGGTTGTGTCGTGGTTATCCGTTAAGGGATAACCGTTGTCTTTTGTGGGTGATTTTATCCCAAATCAACGGAATTATCAGAGAGTTTTGCTTTGCTGTATTTCAAGCCACAAGTCGTTTGACATTTTGCGTAAAATCAAACGATTGGCCAGGCCTGGTAAGATAATGTTTTCTTTTTTAAAATCGGCGAGTCTGGTAAAATGCCCGCAATTTCAATTTCATTCTCAAAAGGATTACGACATGGCTAAGAAAGAAAACTGGATTGCGCCATCGATTTTGTCGGCTGATTTTGCCCAGCTTGGAACGGACGTTAAAGACGTTATTGCCTCCGGTGCGGATGTGGTGCACTTCGATGTAATGGATAACCATTATGTGCCAAACCTGACCATTGGGCCGTTGGTGTGCGAGTCTTTGAAAAAATTCATGGACAACGAAGGCGTGAAAGCGCCGATCGATGTGCACTTGATGGTGAAGCCGGTGGATCGCATTATTCCGGATTTCGCCAGCGCCGGTGCGGATTACATTACCTTCCACCCGGAAGCGTCCGAGCACATCGACCGCTCTTTGCAGTTGATCAAAGGGGAAGGCTGTAAAGCCGGTTTGGTTTTTAACCCAGCCACGTCTTTGAGCTACTTGGAGCACGTCATGGACAAAATCGATATGATTTTGATCATGTCGGTGAACCCTGGCTTCGGCGGGCAAGCGTTTATTCCAGAAGCCTTGGAAAAATTGAAAGCGGCGCGCAAACTGATCGACGAGTCCGGTCGTGATATCCGTTTGGAAATTGACGGTGGTGTGAAAGTGGAAAACATCGCAGAAGTCGCGGCGGCCGGTTGTGATACCTTCGTATCCGGTTCCGGCATTTTCGGCAAAGCCAACGCTGGCGATGCCAACCGTTATGACACGGTCATCCAACAGATGCGTGATGAATTGGCTAAAGCGTAATTTATTAGCCCAACATCACGGATAGCGCGGTACGGAACGCCAGCCCTGTCTGGCGTTTTGTCGTTTTAAGCGCCCCTTATTTTTTCGGGATGCGTGAAACCGTGCTTTAAATTAACAGAGAGCTTTGCATGAGTGGGGCGCGATAGAAAAATGAGATAAAATTTTTCTGAATTAGGCGGAAAACGCAGCGAATAGCGAGCTATTTGCCAGTTTTTCAACGACATTCAGGGAAATTTTAGCCATTTTTATCCGTGCATCCATCTCGTGTTTATGCCCTTTGGGTGCAAAGCTCTCTAACAATAATTCGAATTATTTGGAAACCTTAATGAGCCAACAAAAAATTAAACCGGGCTTCATCCTGATCGATTTGGATGGGACTTTGATTGACAGTGTGCCGGATCTGGCCTACTGCGTAGATGAAATGATGAAACAACTGGACATGCCTGTTCGCGGTGAAGACGCGGTGCGTGACTGGGTTGGAAATGGCGTGCAGCGTTTGACCGAACGCGCGCTGATTAATTCGGTGGACGGCATGCCGGAACCGGAACTGATGGAAAAAGCCTATCCGATTTTCCTGGATTTGTATAAAGACAACACGTCCAAGCGCAGCTGTGTGTATGAAGGCGTTGTGGAAGGCATCGAGTGGATGAAAGCACAAGGTTATCGTGTGGCCTGTGTGACTAACAAAGCTGAAGCTTTTACGATTCCGCTATTGAAAGACAAAGGACTTTACGATTACTTTGAAGTCGTGGTGTCGGGCGATACCTGTGAAGAGAAAAAACCGCATCCGATGCCGTTGCTGCACGCCGCGGAGCAATTGGGTGTGGCGCCGGAAAACGCCTTGATGATCGGTGATTCCAAGTCCGACGTGAAAGCGGCGCGTGCCGCTGGTTTTCACATTTTCTGCATGACTTACGGTTATAATCATGGGGAAGATATTCGAAACTACGAGCCGGATGCGGTCATGGATTCTTTTATGGAATTGCCGAACTATCTGGAAGCCAAATAATCTGAACCGACACGCGTTTGAAACGATGAAGCACCGACTGCTTGAACTGTATCGCTACCTGAAAGCCTTTTTTCTGGTGTTGACCAAGCCGTTCTGGTGCTCGTTTTCCGGACTGTATCGAACCTATTTATTTAAAAAGCTCGAAAGAGCCGAACGTTCAAATCAAAAAGAGTCAGCTATCAATGAGTGATGCCCACTTCCGCAACTTATCTCAGCAGGGCTATAAAACCGCCCCGGTGATGCGGACGATCTTATCCGATTACGACACTCCGTTGAGTGTCTATCATAAGGTTGCCGCCCAGCCCCAAACCTACCTTCTGGAATCGGTGCAGGGCGGAGATAAGTGGGGTCGCTACTCGATTATCGGGCTGCCGTGCCGCAAGCGATTAGAAGTCAGTGGTCATCAAATCACCCTGTTCGATGGCGATGATGCGGTTGAGCAGCAGGTATCCGATGATCCGCTGGCGTGGATTGAAGCCTATCAAGCCCGTTATCAGGTGTTCCCGCAGGCCGGTTTGCCGGCGTTCACCGGTGGGCTGGTCGGGTATTTCGGCTACGATACGGTGCGTTATGTCGAAGAGCGTTTGCGTGACAGCGAACCGGCGCAGGATGACATTCAGGCACCGGATATTCAATTGTTGGTGTCCGAAGAAATCGTGGTGTTTGATAACCTCAGCGGTCAGGTGCATGTCATTGTGCATGCCGATTTGTCGCAGGACAATGCCTACTCCCAAGCGGAAGCCCGCATCGAAGAAATCGTCACCATGATCAACCAGCCGATGCCGGTGCCGAACGACGTGCCGCGCGATTTCATTCCGGAAGAAGCCGATTTCCAATCCAGCTTCGGCGAAGGGCCTTTCAAAGACGCCGTGGCGAAAATTAAAGAGTACATTTTGTCCGGCGACGCCATGCAGATTGTCATTTCACAGCAGATGTCGATTGATTACGGCGCCGCGCCGATTGATTTGTACCGCGCCTTGCGTTATCTGAATCCGTCGCCGTATATGTTCTTTTTGGATTTCGGTGATCTGCAAGTGGTCGGTTCGTCGCCGGAAATTCTGGTGCGTTTGGAAGACAACACCGTCACGGTGCGGCCGATTGCCGGTACGCGCCGTCGTGGTTTAACGCCCGAAAAAGACAAAGAATTGGAAATCGATTTGCTGTCCGACCCGAAAGAGGTGGCCGAGCATTTGATGTTGATTGATTTGGGTCGTAACGATGTCGGACGGATTTCCGATATCGGTTCGGTGGAATTGACCGAAAAAATGGTGGTGGAACGCTATTCGCACGTCATGCACATCGTCTCTAACGTAAATGGCCGTGCCAAAGCGGGCATGACACCCATTGACGTGTTGCGTGCCACCTTCCCGGCGGGCACTGTGTCCGGCGCGCCGAAAATTCGCGCCATGGAAATCATCGATGAGTTGGAACCGGTCAAGCGCGGCATTTATGCCGGTGCGGTCGGTTACCTGGGCTGGCACGGCAATATGGACACCGCCATTGCGATTCGTACGGCGGTGATTAAAGATCAACGTCTGTTCGTGCAGGCCGGTGCCGGTATCGTCGCCGATTCGGTGCCGCAATCCGAATGGGACGAAACCATGAATAAAGGCCGCGCCATCTTTAAGGCGGTGGAATTCGTTTCCAAAGGGCTGAAAACCGACAATCCCGATGTCGGACATCGATAGTGTCGAAGGCAGAATAAATTATGTTGTTGATGATTGATAATTACGATTCGTTTACCTATAACCTGGTGCAATACTTCGGTGAACTCGGCCAGCATGTCGATGTGCATCGCAACGACCAGATCAATTTGGAAACGATCGAGACATTGCACCCGGATTATCTGGTGATTTCTCCAGGCCCGTGTACACCGAACGAAGCCGGTATTTCGGTGGAAGCCATTAAACACTTCGCCGGTAAGGTGCCGATTTTAGGCGTTTGCCTTGGGCACCAAAGTATCGGTCAGGCCTTTGGCGGGAACATCGTTCGCGCTAAGGAAGTGATGCACGGCAAGACCTCGCCGGTGTACCACCACAATATCGGCGTGTTCAATGGCTTACCGAATCCGGTGGAAACCACGCGTTACCATTCGCTGGTGATTGATCAAGCCACCTTGCCGGACTGTCTGGAAATCACGGCCTGGACCCAGGACGAACAAGGCCAGATGGATGAAATCATGGGCGTACGCCACAAGACCTTGCCGATTGAAGGGGTGCAGTTTCATCCGGAATCGATTTTGACGGAGCAGGGTCATGCGATGTTGAAGAATTTTCTCGAACAAAAGGATCAGAAATCGGCCTGAGAACCAGGGCGATGAGGGGTGAGTTATGCAGTTGAAAGAGGCGTTAGAACGTTTATTGGATCGTCAGGACCTGTCTTCCGAGCAAATGGTTTCCGTGATGCGGCATATCATGTCCGGCGAAGCCAGCCCCGCTCAAATCGGTGCCTTTTTGATGGCGCTGAGAATGAAGGGCGAATCCATTGACGAAATCGCCGCGGCCGCACAAGTGATGCGCGAACTGGCGACGCCGGTGCATGTCTCCGATAAAACCCATCTTGTGGATACCTGTGGCACGGGCGGTGACGGCGCCAATACCTTCAATATCTCCACCGCTTCCGCCTTTGTGGTGGCCGCCGCCGGCGGTAAAGTCGCCAAACACGGTAACCGTTCCATTTCCAGTAAGTCCGGCAGTGCAGACGTGTTGGAAGCCGCCGAAGCGAACCTGAATTTGAATGCCGAACAAGTCGCTGAATGCGTCGAATCCGTCGGTGTTGGCTTTATGTTCGCGCCGCTGCACCACAGTGCCATGAAGCACATGGTCAATGTCCGTAAGGAAATCGGGGTGCGCACGGTGTTCAATCTACTAGGGCCGTTGACCAATCCGGCCGAAGCACCGGCCCAAGTGCTGGGCGTGTACGACAAAGCGTTGTTGAGACCCTTTGCCGAAGTGTTGCAAAAATTGGGCGCGCAGCACGTAATGGTGGTGCACGCCGATGACGGTTTGGATGAAATCAGCATCGCCAGCCTGACCCAGGTGGCCGAATTGAAAAACGGTGAAATCACCGAATGGACCATTGACCCTTACGATTATGATATGGATCATCCGGATTTGGCCGACTTGGCGGTGGATTCCGCGCAAGACAGTTTGAACATCATTCATGCGGTGTTCGCCAACGATCACAGTGCGGCGGAAGATATTGTGTGTCTGAACGCCGGCGCAGCCATTTACGTGGCCGGAATGGCGCCGTCCTACCAGGAAGGCGTGGAGCGCGCGAAACTGGTAATTGCCGAAGGCAAAGCCCGTCAGAAACTGAACGAATTCATTCAAAAAACCCAAAGCTTCTTATAAGCGCCTTTAAACGAAAACGCCCAGGCCTGGCCGGTTTTATGATGACCGTTCGCGGCCGATGTGCGGTTCGGGTCGCATTGAAGCCGTCAGAGAAACCGATAAAAAGAATACAGTAAGATAGAACCTATGAGCCAGACACCGGACATCCTGAAAAAAATCATTTTACGCAAGCTTGAAGAAATCCAAGCCGGTTGCGACCGCATTCCGCTTCGGGAAATGAAGCAAAAAGCCTTGATGATGACCACCTCGCCGACACGGGGTTTTGCCGATGCGATGCAAGCCAAGTTGGACGCCGGTCAGTCGGCGGTGATTGCCGAAATCAAAAAAGCCTCGCCGAGCAAAGGCGTATTGCGCGACCCCTTCAATCCGGTGGAGATTGCCCAGAGTTATGCGGAGCACGGTGCGGCCTGTTTGTCGGTGTTGACCGATCAGGATTTTTTCCAGGGCTCGAATGCGTATTTGCAGCAAGTGCATGAAGCGGTGGACTTGCCGATTATCCGTAAAGATTTCATCGTTGACGATTATCAGGTGTACGAAGCACGGGTCATTGGCGCCGACTGTATCTTGCTGATTGCCGCCGCCATCGGCGATGCCCAGATGTATGAATTGACCGAAACCGCGCTGCAACTTGGGTTGGACGTTCTGGTGGAAGTGCACAATGAAGCGGAGATGGAACGGGCGTTGCGTTTGCCGCTGCCGATGATCGGCATCAATAATCGCGACCTGCACACCTTTGATGTGTCGCTGGACACCACCATCCGCATGTTGGAGATGATTCCGGATGATCGCATCGTGATTACCGAAAGCGGAATCTTGGGGCCGGACGATGTGCAAACCATGCGCGACCATCAGGTCAACAGTTTCCTGGTGGGTGAGGCCTTTATGCGCGCCGAAAACCCGGGTGAAAAATTGGCCGAATTGTTCCGTTAATCCCCTTTCAGGCGGTGCCGTCCGGGACCGCCAAATACGTCATGAAAAATTTATGAATTTTCCGATAAAAAGCTTGCAACTTTTTGAAAAAGCGGAATAATACGCTCTTCCTTTTTCACACAGAAACCTTCAGTTCGCTACGCGAATTTTTAGGCAACAGAAAGAAAAATGGTTATTGCCTCACGTGCGTGTTGCACGTGGCTGGGATTTACTGAACTCAGCCTTTGTTCAGTAAATTATATTTAATCATTCATCCGGGCCGCATGCCTCCTTTGGCCGGGTGTTTTAATAAGGTACTCCTTACATGCCTCATTCAGAAAACGTACTGGTCACAAGTAACGACCATTTTGAAGTGATTGAAAAAACTGCGGTCATCAATGACTCCTGGCCGACACATGACCAGGCCATCGAAGATCAGACGCTGGATCATTTTATTTGCCGTGACGGCAAGACCTTTGCCGGCACACATGTGATTGCCGATTTTTGGGGGGCATCGCGCCTCGACGATTTGGAATTGATGGAAAAAGCCCTGCGTGAAGGGGTTGAAAAAGCCAAAGCGACTTTGCTGCATATTCATTTGCATCACTTTACACCGAACGGCGGCATTTCCGGTGTGGCGGTGTTGGCCGAATCGCACATCAGTGTACACAGCTGGCCGGAGCGTAACTATGCGGCTTTTGACGTCTTTATGTGTGGCGATTCCGAGCCGGAAAAAGCCATCGATGTTTTGAAAGCGGCCTTTACGCCGGAAAGAGTCGGGCTGGAAAATATTCTCAGGGGGGAAGTGACCGATGCCTAAAAGCGCTCAGACCTATTTGGAAACCCTTTATCCGAGTTGGGGACAGCAGTTCGTGATGGATGAAGTGTTGTTTGAAGTCGATACCGGTCACCAGCATTTGGTGATTTTCAACAATGCGCAGTGGGGCACCGTGATGGCGTTGGACGGCGTGATTCAAACCACCGAGAAGGATGAGTTTATTTACCATGAAATGATGACGCACGTGCCGATGTTGGCGCACGGTGCCGCCCAAAAAGTGCTGATCATCGGCGGCGGTGACGGCGGCATCTTGCGTGAAGTGTTGAAACACGACACGGTCGAGTCGGTCACCCAGGTGGAAATCGATCAACAGGTCATTGATATGTGTGTGCAATATTTGCCGAACCATTCGGCCGGCGCTTTTTCGAACCCGAAAGCGAATATCGTGATTGCCGACGGCGTGGATTTCGTGACCGAGTGCACTGAAAAATTCGATGTCATCATTTCCGATTCCACCGACCCGATTGGGCCGGGTGAAGTGTTGTTCACCTCGCGTTTTTACCAGGGCATCCAGAACTGCCTGAACGACGGTGGGGTGTTTGTGGCGCAGAACGGCGTGAGCTTTATGCAAACCGATGAAGTGACCACCACTTACAAACGCTTGTCGCCGCTGTTTGCCGAAGCGACGTTTTATTCGGCGGCGGTGCCGACCTATGTGGGCGGCATAATGACCTTCGCTTGGGCGACGGATCGTACCGATTTGAACACGCAAAGCGTGGCCGTTTTGCAGCAGCGTTACGACGCCGCCAATTTGAATACCCGTTTTTACACACCGGCGTTACACGCCGGAGCTTTTGCCCTGCCGAAATACGTGCAGGACGCCATGGTTTAACGTTGGTTAAACCGATTTTATGACTCGGCCCGCGGGCCATTAGGAGATAAAACAGATCTTGAACACAGACGCACTTGTCCAACATTTTGCGGAACAAACGCACCCGGATGAACTCGAACAATTCGACCGCTCGACGCTGAGCCAGTTGTTGAAGGAACACGAGACGCCATTTTTGGTGCTGGACTTGCAGGAAGTCGAATACCAGTATCACGCTTTGCAAAACGCTTTGCCGGGCGTGTCGCTTTTTTACGCCATTAAATCCCTGGCGCATCCGGCGGTGATTCGCCGTTTAAAAAAACTCGGCGGCCAGTTCGACCTGGCCACGGCGGGCGAAGTGGATTTGGTAAAAGGTCTGGGTGTGGCGGGCGAACAATGCATTCACACCCATCCGATTAAAAAGGATAGTGAAATCCGTCACGCGCTGGAATTCGGCTGCCGACGGTTTGTGGTGGATAACCCGGCCGAAGTGATCAAGTTTGTGCCTTATAAAGACGACGTGGAATTGATGATTCGTGTCAGTTTTCGCAGTCAGGATGCGACGGTGGATTTGTCCCGCAAGTTCGGCTGTGCCTTGGAAGAATTGCCAGGCCTGGTGGATTTGGCGATGAGCCATGGCCTGACCGTGTCCGGCTTGTCTTTCCATGTGGGGTCGCAATCGTTGTCGCCGTTTGCACAAGTCAATGCGATTCAGGCGTCGTTGGCGGCGATGAAGGAAATGGCGCATGTGGCCTGGAAGTGGTTGGACATCGGCGGCAGTTTTCCGGTGTCTTATCAAGGGCCGGTGATGCCGATCGACGATTTCTGTGCGCCGATTCGCGAGGCTTTGTTGGACGTGCCGGAGGGGATTGAAGTCTTCGCCGAGCCGGGGCGGTTTATTTCCGCACCCTCGATGATCGAAGTCCTGCGCATTGTCGGTAAAGCCAAGCGCGGTGCGCGGACTTGGTATTATCTGGATGACGGTGTTTACGGCGCTTTTAGTGGGCAGATGTACGATCATGCACAATATCCGATTACCCCGTTAAAACCGTTTGACCCGACCGGCGATTTCTTCCCGAGCGTGTTGGCAGGACCGACGTGTGACAGTGTGGACGTCATCGACGAAGACATTGAATTGCCGGATTTGGCGGTGGGCGATGTGCTGGTGGCGAAACAAATGGGCGCTTACACCATTGCGTCCGCCTCGGAATTTAACTATTATCCTAAACCCAAAGTGGTGGTGGTCGAAGATTTGATCGAACACCCGGAAGACGAATCGTAAATATTTCAGGAGGATGTATGGCCACAGTAGTGAAATGGCAGGGCGGCATGGCCTTTGAAGGCACAACCGAAAGCGGGCACGATGTCTTGATGGACGCGGCACCGGAAGTCGGTGGTGACAACAAAGGCGCTCGTCCGATGGAAATGGTACTGCTGGGGCTGGGCGGTTGTACCAGCATCGATGTGATGATGATGTTGCAGAAAAGCCAGCAGGACGTCACCGATTGCGAAGTGGCAATAGAGTCCGAACGCTCCGATTCGATTCCCAAGGTGTTCACCAAGATTCATGTCCACTTTAAGGTGAGCGGGCATGGTTTGAACCCGAAAAAGGTCGAACGGGCCGTGAACCTATCGGCGGAAAAATACTGCTCGGTGTCGAAAATGCTGGAGCATTCCGTTGAGATGAGCCACGACTTCGAAATCATCGAAGTGTAACCGGCGAACGTTTCTTTAAACCTTATCGTTAAAACGCCCAGGCCTGGGCGTTTTTTCGTTTCAGAGCACTGGCAACATCAATCCAGTTCCGCCACTTTTTTCAAGACGGTCAAGAACGCCTGGCAGGCTTCGATTGAAGCGGTTTCGTCCATGGTGTGATAACCGGTGGTCGGAATCTGTAAGGTGGTGCCGTGCACTAGGCCATCGGCATTGGCGGTGATGCGGCCCAATTCCGTGCGTCCGATACCTTGTTTCGGTTGGCCGTTCAACTTGGCCTGTTGATTGAGTTGCTCGATGTATTCGTCCTTGAAGCTGTAGGGAATGTCCAGTTCGTAGCAGAGTTGCGCCAGTTGTTGAGTGGCCTCTGCATTGAACTCGGCGTTTTCGTCTCGGTTTCGTAGCACCACCAGCTGTTTGTCCGCTTCGGTTCGATTTTTGTATGGGCTGGTGTCGAGCACATAAAGCTGGTTGGTGGGGTTGCCAAAACGGCGGAACCACTCCAGTAGATAACGCCAGCTCCCACCGGACTCTTCTTCCGCGGTGAAAAACGCCGTGCCTTGGTATCCCAGACTGAATAGATGCACCAGCATGGCGGCGGTGAGCACATTATCGAGTTGGCCGGACAGCAGGCCTTGTTGAATTTTCAATTTGTCCTGAAAGCCGACCGGCGTGCCGGCAACCAAATGTTCCAAGCCATTTACTTCAAAAATCAGGTTGTTGCGGTATTCACAGATATAAGCGTTATCGATGGTGCCGGAACCGCGGTAGGCGCCCGACCAGGGTTCATACGCCAGTACCGGCGTGTTTTCGAAACGGTTCATCAGCGTCATTTTCAGCTCGTCACTGACATCATTGCCGTGCAAAGTGGTCATGCGTCCGGCGATAAAAGCGGCGAATTGGAATTCGTTGGGTCCGGTGCAGATCAACCCGTGGCGATCGATGTGGCTGGATAAAAAGGTGCTGTCAGGCCGCTCACCCTGAGCGACCAATAGACCTTCATACCAAGTGACCCGTGCGCCGCGCTCTTCCAGTTCGCGTTGCAGGACGCGGAAAAAAGAATGTTCGGCGCCGACCACACTGGGTTGACGAATCAGGGATTTGAGTAGGTCGATAAACTCGTTGAAGCTGTCCATGGGCGGGGTCTCAAATGGAAAATCAGAGGGTTTTTCCAACCATTTTAAGGGAAGTTTTACCCGAACGTCATCGTTTTTGAACGCTTTTTAAACGGGTTCAGCCGCCGTTGAGTTTGAGTCAGCGTTTAGGCGTTTTGGATGGCGGATTGTACGGCGGTTTTGACCGCCTGAGTCAGCCCGTTTGTCAGTTGGTTCAGCTGCGTTTGCGGGATGTTATACGCCGGCATGGTGTAAATCAGTTTGCCGAAAGGGCGTACCCAAATACCGTTTTCAATGCCGGCGGCCTGGATGTGTGGGCCTAAGTCGCCGCGTTCCAGTTCAATGACGCCGATGGCGCCGAGCACACGGGTGTCGGCGATGCCGTCTTGCGTTTTCAGCGGCAACAAGGTGTCATTGAAGTGGTCTTCAATGCGCTGGATGTTGTCTTGCCAAGGCGAATCCAGCAGGACATCGATGTTGGCGATGGCGGCGCGGCAGGCCAGCGGGTTGCCCATAAAGGTCGGACCATGTGCGAGAATGCCCGGTTGGCCTTGGCTTATGGTGTCGCTGATGTCCGTGGTCGCGAGCGTGGCGGCGAGTGTGATGTGCCCGCCGGTGAGGGTTTTGCCGAGCGCCATGATGTCCGGACGGATGTCGGCCCATTCGCAGGCGAAAAGCTTACCGGTGCGGCCGAAGCCGGTGGCGATTTCGTCGGCAATGAGTAGGACGTTGAATTCGTCGCACAGGTCGCGCAGTTGGCGCAGGAAGTCCGGACGGTAAAAACGCATGCCGCCGGCGCCTTGCACAATCGGTTCGATGGTGACGGCGGCGATGTCGTCATGGTGTTGCTCCAGAAGCTGGCGAACGGCGGCAATGTCGCTGTCGTCGGAATTGATTTCGAAGCCCATTTGCGGGGCGGGGGCGAAGAAATGTTGCGGCAATACTTGTGAAAACAAACTGTGCATGCCGTTGACCGGGTCGCAGGTGGCCATGGTGGCGAAGGTGTCGCCGTGGTAGCCGTGTTCGAAACTGAGCAGTTTGTTTTTATTTGGTTGCTCACGGCTGATCCAATATTGCATGGCCATTTTGATGGCGACTTCCATGGCGACGGAACCGGAATCAACCAGAAAGACTTTTTCCAATCCTTCCGGCGTCAGTTTGACCAGGCGTTTGGCGAGCTCGATGGCGGGTTCGTGGGTGAAGCCGCCGAACATGATGTGCGGCATGGTGTCGATTTGCTCGTGCATGGCTTGCTGGATTTTCGGGTGGTTGTAACCGTGCATGGCGGCCCACCAGGAGCTCATGCCGTCGACCAGTTCGGTGCCGTCCGCCAAGGTGATGATTGACCCCTGGGTTTTGGCGACGCCGATGGCGGGAATGTCGGCGGGCATTTTGGCGTAAGGATGCCAGATGTGGTTTTGGTCGAAATCCAGAAGTGTTGGCCAGTCCGTCATAAGTGCCCCGTTCGGTTGTGGGTGAAAATTGCAATCGGTCAGACGGGCATTATACAAATCCCGCCGTTGGAAATCGAACTCTGCACGAATATCGAAATTGACCAGTCCTGGCAGCCTGCTAGCCCAAAACCTTAATCGTCCAGGCCTGGCGAGTTTTGCCAATTCAAGGCGTTGAGTGCGGTTTGAAAAGAGGTTTCCGGTTCGGCCGTCAAGTGCAGGTGTTCGCCGGTGACCGGATGCGTGAAGATGAGGTCGGTGGCGGCGAGGTAGAGTCGGTGCTGTCCCAGCCAATCGTGAAAGAAATGGTTGTGGTGTCGGTCGCCGTATTGCACGTCACCGATGATTGGGTGGTTGATGTGGTTGAGGTGACGGCGAAGTTGATGCTTGCGGCCGGTCTGCGGTATGAGTTTTAGTAGTGAGTAGCGTTGGTGGTCGTAACGGCCCATCCGGTGTGTGACTTCCGCGATGGCGAGGCGCTGAAACCGGGTGACGGCTTCTTGAGGCGGTTTGTCCTGGCGAGCGTGCTTGTCGGCGATTTTATCGAGCTTATGTTTCAGAGCATGATCGATTTCGCCGCTTTCAGGCGCCCAGCCGCGGCAAATGGCTTGGTAATGCTTTTCAATGTGATGGGCTTCGAATTGTTCGCCCATGCGCTGGGCGGTGTCGCGGTCCAAAGCGAACAGTAACAGGCCGGAGGTGGCTTTGTCCAAACGATGTAGGGTATGGACCGGTTGGCCGATGGCGTCTCGCGTCATTTGCAGGGCGAAACGGGTTTCGTGTTTATCGATGGGCGAGCGGTGCACCAATAGCCCGGCCGGTTTATGGATGGCGACCAGGTGGTCGTCCTGATAGAGGATTTTGAATTGGTCGAGCTGACAGTCGGTATGCATAATAATCAGTGGCGGTGCCATCCAGTTTCGGTTTCACAGTGGTTGCATATTGTAAACAAAACCCTGTGCTGAAATAAGAGGTGATGTATTTGGTACATATGAATAAGGAGCAAAACATGATGGTATTCAAACGTTTGAGTGGTTGGGTTGCGTTGGGGTTGTTTGCCGGGATGGCGCCGGTTCAAGCGGCGGATGTGGTGACGACCAAGAACATCGGTTTGGAGTTGGCGAACCAGATTGCCATGGCGAGCGTGGAGGCTTGCCGTAAAGACGGTTATCAGGTCAGCGCCGTGGTGGTGGACCGCAACGGCAATTTACGTTCCGCCATGCGCGATGATTTGGCGGCGCGATTTACATTGCAAATCGCTCAGGAAAAAGCGAATATGGTGGTGATGTCCGGGTTGAAATCCGGCGAGTTTCGAAAACTGCGAGCGGATATTCGCCCGGAGCTGAATCATATTGATGGTTTGATTGTCATGGAAGGTGGTGTGCCGATTACGGCGGCCGGTGCGCGAATCGGGGCGATTGGCGTCAGCGGCGCGCCGGGCGGCGACAAGGATGAGGTCTGCGCCATGAAGGCACTGGAATCGGTTCAGGATCGGTTGGATTTCGCGGAGTAAAACACAGGAGTCATTATGCGAAAGCTGGCTTGTTTAATGGGAGGTTTGGTGATGGCGTTGTCCATGTCGGCGAAGGCTGAGTTGATTGAGGTGCAAAGCGAAAATAATTTTCAACAGACGGTGACAAAGCTGAAAAGCGCCATCGAAGTGGAAGGGATGACGGTTTTCGCCACCGTCGATCATGCGGCGGGTGCGCAAAAGGTCGACTTGTTTTTGGCGCCGAATACGATGGTGATGTTTGGTAACCCGAAAGTCGGCACCAAGCTGATGCAATGCGATTCGCAAGTCGGTATTGAATTGCCGTTGAAAATGCTGATCACCCAAGACTTGGATCATAAGGTTTGGCTGACCTATGAAAATCCGCAAGCTTTGGCGAAGCGCTTTGATCTATCGAAATGCCAGCCGGTTTTAAATAAGGTGGCGGATGTCTTGCAGTCTCTGGCGTCGGTGGCTGGCAAGGCTGAATAAGTCTTTAACAACAATCACTTGAAATGGTGGTGCGGATGGTTTTAAATGATTCTTCACTTTTAAGGTGTTTTGGTGATGGAGAATCTCAGTTGAAAGGTCTCTGTTTGCCGTTGGGAAAGGTCGATGAAATCGGCTAAAAATCGTCTTCCAGATAAAATTTAAAAATTCCGGTTTTTTTCTTGACACCCAGTATTTTTCCTTTAAAATACGCCCATCAATTTGATTGGGAGGGTTTCCCGAGCGGCCAAAGGGGGCAGACTGTAAATCTGCTGGCTATGCCTTCAGTAGTTCGAATCTACTACCCTCCACCATTTTCAATTGAGTTTTTACATTATGCGGGTATCGTATATCGGCTATTACCTCGGCCTTCCAAGCCGATGAGGGGGGTTCGATTCCCCCTACCCGCTCCAATTCAAGGCTCTCTTTGTTGGTCTGCACCTAAGGTGGATTAATGGCGAGGGCCTTTTTAATATTTGCTCTCATAGCTCAGTAGGTAGAGCGCATCCATGGTAAGGATGAGGTCACCAGTTCGATCCTGGTTGAGAGCTCCATTTTTCATTTAATATAGGCGGGCGTGCCTTTTGAGGTTTGTCGCTGTTTTAACGGAGTTTGCATCATGGCAAAGGAAAAGTTTGAACGTAGTAAGCCGCACGTAAACGTTGGTACGATTGGTCACGTTGACCATGGTAAGACAACTCTTACGGCGGCGCTAACAATTGTACAAGGTAAGAAGTTCGGTGGTGAAGCGAAAGACTACGCTAACATCGACAACGCACCGGAAGAGCGTGAACGTGGTATTACCATCTCAACAGCACACGTTGAGTATGAGTCAGAAACGCGTCACTACGCACACGTAGACTGCCCAGGTCACGCCGACTATGTTAAAAACATGATCACAGGTGCCGCTCAAATGGACGGCGCGATCCTAGTTTGTTCCGCAGCCGATGGCCCAATGCCACAAACGCGTGAGCACATTCTGCTATCTCGTCAGGTAGGTGTACCCTACATCGTTGTATACCTAAACAAAGCCGACATGGTTGACGACGAAGAACTGCTAGAGTTGGTTGAAATGGAAGTGCGTGAACTTCTAGACACCTACGACTTCCCAGGTGATGACACACCAGTCATCATGGGGTCTGCGCTTAAAGCCATCGAAGGCGACACTTCTGAAATCGGTGAACCATCTATCGGCCGTTTGGTTGATGCATTGGACGAATACATCCCGACACCAGAGCGTGAAACAGACAAGCCATTCTTGATGCCAGTAGAAGACATCTTCTCCATCCAAGGTCGTGGTACGGTTGCAACCGGTCGTGTTGAAACAGGTGTTGTAAAAGTGGGTGAAGAAATCGAAATCGTCGGTATTCGCCCAACAACGACTACAACGGTTACCGGTGTAGAAATGTTCCGTAAGCTTCTGGATCAAGGTGAAGCGGGTGACAACGTTGGTATCCTGTTGCGTGGTACTAAGCGTGAAGACATCGAACGTGGTCAAGTACTGGCACATAAAGGCACAGTAACACCACACACCAAGTTCGAAGCCGAAGTGTATGTACTGTCCAAAGATGAAGGTGGTCGTCACACACCATTCTTCCAAGGTTACCGTCCACAGTTCTACTTCCGTACAACGGACGTAACAGGTGCATGTGAATTGCCAGCTGGAACTGAAATGGTTATGCCTGGTGATAACGTACAAATGACTGTTGAGTTGATTGCGCCAATCGCAATGAACGAAGGTCTACGTTTCGCGATTCGTGAAGGTGGACGTACAGTTGGTGCAGGTGTTGTAGCTAAAATTATTGAATAATAAATAGCGACTACTTGCTAAACAAAAAAAGGGGATGTATAATCCCCTTTTTTTTCGAAAGCCGAAATTAGTTTGTTTTCGGTTACAGGGGTATAGCTCCAATTGGTAGAGCACCGGATTCCAAATCCGGGTGTTGGGGGTTCGAGTCCCTCTACCCCTGCCATATTTTATAGCGGCTTGTCGGTTGGACAGGTCGTTTTTATTTCAGAATATAGTTAATTATATGAGTCAAAAAGCAGAAAATCACTCAAGTGCCAAAGCCATGGAGACGATGAAAGTAGTCGTTTCGCTTGCGTTGCTTTTGTTGAGTTTAGCCGGTTATTACATTTATTCGGATGTCCATGCTGTAGTAAGAGTGCTTGGGTTGATTGGTGGTCTTGTTGTCGCCGGTTTGGTTTTTTATCAGTCTGAGAAAGGCAAAGCTTGGTTTAGTTATCTTTCTCATGCGCAGAAAGAAGTGAAGCAAGTGATTTGGCCAACGCGTCAGGAAACGGTTCAGATGACCCTGATTGTTTTTGTCGTGGTGATCCTGATGAGTATTTTCTTGTGGTTGGTGGATATGTTCTTTTTGTGGGCTGTTCAAATCTTAACAGGACAAGGTGGTTAGTATGGCTCAAAGATGGTATGTCGTTCATGCGTATTCTGGGTATGAAAACAAGGTCAAGAAAAGCTTGGCGGAATACGTGGAGCGTGCTGGCTTAGAAGATAGTTTTGGTCAAATCTTGGTGCCTTCTGAAGAAGTTGTTGAGATTCGCGAAGGTAAGAAACGCACGTCTGAGCGTAAGTTTTTCCCAGGTTATGTTCTGGTTCAAATGGAAATGAATGAGGATACCTGGCACTTGGTTAAAAGTGTGCCTCAGGTAATGGGTTTTATTGGCGGGACTTCGGATCGTCCTGCGCCGATTACGCAAAAAGAAGTGGATCGTATTCTTCAGAAAGTAGAAGACGGTGTGGATAAGCCGAAGCCAAAAGTTATTTACGAGCCGGGTGAAATGGTTCGTGTCATCGATGGTCCATTTAATGACTTTGAAGCGGTTGTTGAAGAAGTGGACTACGATAAGAATAAGTTGCAGGTGTCTGTGCTTATTTTTGGGCGTTCTACGCCCGTTGAGCTTGAGTTTACTCAGGTCGAAAAGAATTAATGTCCGGCGCTATTAAGCGCTGGAGTTTTTAACCCTGGGAAGTCGAAAGACGTTATACCCACAAGGAGAAAGACATGGCTAAGAAGATTGAAGCCTATATCAAGTTGCAGGTTCCTGCGGGAAATGCAAACCCTAGTCCACCGGTTGGTCCTGCTCTGGGTCAGCACGGTGTGAACATCATGGAGTTCTGTAAAGCATTTAATGCACAGACTCAATCCCTTGAAAAGAACTTGCCTGTTCCGGTTGTTATTACGGTTTATAACGATCGTAGCTTTACGTTCATTACTAAAACACCCCCAGCGTCTATCCTGTTGAAGAAAGCGGCCGGTATTGCTAAAGGGTCTGGTGTTCCAAATATGGATAAAGTTGGAACGGTAACGCGTGCGCAGTTGGAAGAAATTGCAAACGCCAAAATGGCCGATTTGAATGCGAACGACTTGGATGCTGCAGTGAAAATCATTGCGGGTTCTGCTCGTAGCATGGGCTTGAATGTAGAGGGGTAATCGAAGATGGCAAAGTTGACGAAAAAACAAAAGCTTTATGCTGAAAAACTTGATGCCCTAAAAGCTTATGATGCTTTGGAAGGTTTCTCATTGGTCTCCGAGTTGGCGACAGCGAAATTCGTAGAGTCGGTTGATGTTTCCATTAAGTTGGGTATCGATCCGCGTAAGTCCGACCAGGTTGTACGTGGTGCGACGGTCATGCCGAACGGAACGGGTAAAGATGTGCGTGTTGCGGTCTTTACAGGTGAAGGGAATGCTGAAGCGGCGAAAGAAGCCGGTGCAGATTTCGTTGGTATGGACGAGTTGGCGGCTGAAATCAAAGGCGGCATGATGGACTTTGACGTGGTTATCGCGTCTCCAGATGCGATGCGCGTCGTTGGTATGTTGGGTCAGGTTTTGGGGCCAAGAGGCTTGATGCCAAACCCGAAAACCGGAACCGTTACGCCGGACGTTGTGGGTGCAATCAAAAACGCTAAATCCGGTCAGGTTCGTTTCCGTGCGGATAAAGCCGGTATCGTGCATGCGTCCATCGGTAAAGTGGATTTTGCGCCTGAAAAATTGAAAGAAAATTTGAATGCGTTGATTGAAGATTTGAACAAGGCTAAACCAGCCGCTGCGAAAGGGACTTACATGAAAAAAGTCAGTGTTTCCAGCACAATGGGGCCAGGCTTGTTGATTGATCAATCAACTTTGTAAGAATTTCTGCATTTTGCAGAAGTGCGAATTGGGGCTCCTTAAGTTAAGTGAGTGCCCATCGCAGACCGTAGGCGAATGTGAAGCACATTCTTAATAGATTTAAGCCTACGTAGATGGAGGAGTTTGGTTTTTGACCAAACTGTTTTGGAGGTTATATGGCACTCAAAATCGAAGATAAAAAAGCCGTTGTTGAAGAAGTTTCCGCGATTGCTGCGGAAGCGGGTTCATTGGTTGCGGCTGAATATCGCGGATTGACTGTTGAGCAATTAACCGAACTTCGTTCTAAAGCGCGTGAAGCCAATGTATCAATTCGTGTTGTGAAAAATACATTGATTCGCCGTGCTGTCGCGGGAACAAAATTTGAAGACATGGCCGAGACTTTTTCCGGTCCGTTGATCTTTGCTTTCTCTGGAGAAGAGTTAGGCAATGCAGCGCGTGTTTTCAAAGATTTTGCGAAAACGAATGAAGCTTTGGTTGTGAAGTCATTGTCCATTGGTGATGGCGTTCTAGATGCTGGTCAGTTGTCTGCTATTGCGGCGCTACCGACTTACGACGAAGCCTTGAGCAAGTTGTTGTATGTCATGAAAGAGCCTGTGGCTAAATTGGCACGCGGTCTTGTTGCTGTTAAAGAGCAAAAAGAAGAAGCGGCCTAATCGCTTGATTCGAAATTATTAATTTAAGGAAATAAAGATGGCAATTACAAAAGAAGATATTTTAGAAGCTGTTGCTAACATGTCCGTAATGGAAGTTGTTGAACTTGTTGAAGCAATGGAAGAAAAATTTGGCGTATCTGCAGCGGCCGTTGCAGTAGCTGGTCCAGCTGGTGAAGCTGGTGGTGCGGCAGAAGAGAAAACAGAGTTTGATGTTATTCTTACTGGCGCTGGCGACAATAAAGTGGCTGCGATCAAAGCCGTTCGTGGTGCGACAGGTCTTGGGCTTAAAGAAGCTAAAGAAGCTGTTGAAAGTGCTCCGTTCACGCTTAAAGAAGGTGTTTCTAAAGAAGAAGCAGAAGCACTTGCTAACGATCTTAAAGAAGCTGGAATTGAAGTCGAAGTTAAGTAAGACTTTCGATTCCGCTCTTGTAGCATAAAAAATGGCTGGCGCTTTGCGTCGGCCTTTTGTTGTTTATGGTAGTGTGTAAAAGTGTAATCAATAGGAAGGCTGTTTTAGCCCGCTGTTATTACAGTTTTATGCATTTTTTGGGAAGACCTTTCTTCCTTTAATTTAGTCGAATGTTGGGGTAATTGATGGCCTATTCTTTAACTGAAAAGAAACGTATTCGTAAGGATTTTGCGAGACGACCTTCTATTCTGGAAGTTCCATATCTTCTTTCTTTGCAGAAAGAATCTTTTAAAGAGTTTTTGCAAGTTGATAAAAAACCACTGGAACGTGATCCAGTTGGTTTGCATGCGGCATTTTCTTCCGTTTTTCCGATTCATGGCGTTGCGGGTACAGCGGATTTAGAATATGTCAGTTATACGATGGGTCAGCCTGAGTTTGACGTAAAAGAATGTAAGCAGCGTGGCGTGACCTATTCTTCACCACTGCGCGTTAAAATGCGTTTGGTGTTGTTTGATAAGGATGCGCCGGCTGGTAAACGTCCTGTTAAGGATGTTAAAGAACAAGAAGTGTATTTGGGTGATGTTCCGTTAATGACGGAAAACGGTACCTTTGTTATTAACGGTACTGAGCGTGTTATTGTGACTCAGTTGCACCGTTCACCAGGTGTTATTTTCGACAGCGATCGCGGTAAGTCACACTCTTCCGGTAAAGTGCTGTTTAACGCTCGTATTATTCCATACCGTGGTTCTTGGTTGGATTTTGAGTTTGACCACAACGATTGTGTGTTCGTACGTATCGACCGTCGTCGTAAGCTGCCGGTTTCCGTGATCTTCCGAGCCATGGGCTTCTCCACGGAAGAAGTGTTGGATACCTTCTTTGATCACTCGGAAATCAGCTGCAAGTCTGGAAACTTTTCCATGAAGCTGGTACCGGAACAACTGAAAGGTCAGTCCGCCGCATTTGATATTACCGACGGTAAAGAAGTGTTCGTAAAAGCTGGCAAGAAAATCACGGCTCGTACCGTTAAGCAGCTACAGGAAGCGAAAATCAAATCCATTATCGTGCCAGATGAATTTTTGGTCGGTAAGGTCTTGTCTTCCGGCATTATGAATGAAGAAACCGGTGAGTTGGTGGCGCGTGCGAATGAAGTCATGACAGCAGACCTGGTTGAAACCATCAAAGGCATCAAAGGGTTGTCCTTTAAAGTTCTGTTTATTGATGACTTGGAAAATGGTGCTTATATTTCCGATACGCTGAATCTGGATACCACAACGTCTCAGTTAGAAGCGCAAATTGAAATTTATCGGATGATGCGTCCTGGTGAGCCGCCAACGAAAGAATCTTCTGAAGCGTTGTTTAACAGCCTATTCTTTGATGATTCCCGTTATGACTTGTCTTCCGTTGGGCGTATGAAGCTAAACCGTCGTTTGGGTCGCAAAGACAACGACGGAAGCTTGGTTCTTGAAAACGAAGACATCGTTGATGTGGTTAAAGAGTTGCTGAATATTCGTAATGGCTTGAGCACCATTGATGATATCGACACCCTAGGTAATCGTCGTATTCGTGCCGTCGGTGAAATGGCTGAAAATGCTTTCCGTGTTGGTTTGGTCCGTGTTGAACGTGCGGTAAAAGAGCGCTTGAACCAAGCGGAAACCGATGGATTGTTGCCACAAGACTTGATTAATGCTAAGCCGGTTTCGGCTGCGATTAAGGAGTTCTTCGGTTCCAGTCAGCTTTCTCAGTTTATGGACCAAGTGAACCCGCTATCCGAAGTGACCCACAAGCGTCGTGTTTCGGCATTGGGGCCAGGTGGTTTAACACGTGAACGCGCCGGGTTTGAAGTCCGTGACGTTCACCCAACGCACTATGGACGTGTGTGTCCAATTGAAACGCCGGAAGGGCCAAACATCGGTCTGATTAATACTTTGGCGATTTATGCAAAAACCAATAAGTACGGTTTCCTAGAAACACCTTACCGTAAAGTTGTGGATGGCCAAGTTACTGATGAAGTCGAATACGTTTCCGCAATTGATGAAGCGCAATATGTCATCGCTCAGGCCAGTGCGGCAACGGATGAGAAAAACCATCTAACGGATGAGTTAGTCACGGCGAGACATAAAAATGAAACCATTTTGGCGTCTTCTAAAGACATTGATTATATGGATGTTTCACCGAAGCAAATCGTTTCCGTGGCAGCTTCTTTGATTCCATTCTTGGAGCACGATGATGCCAACCGTGCCTTGATGGGGTCTAACATGCAGCGTCAGGCGGTACCGACTTTGCGTGCCGATAAGCCTTTGGTCGGAACGGGGATTGAAAAAACCGTCGCCATTGACTCCGGTGTGACCGTGATTGCTAACCGTGGCGGTGAAGTGGTTTCCGCTGATGCCGCTCGTATTGTCGTGCGGGCAAATCAGGATGAAATTGCTGTCGGTGAGACGGGTGTGGATATTTATAACTTGATTAAATATCAGCGTTCGAACCAAAACACTTGTATTAACCAAAAGCCAATCGTGAAGGCGGGTGATGCCGTCTCACGTGGTGATGTCTTAGCCGACGGGCCTTCTACCGACTTGGGTGAGTTGGCCATCGGTCAAAATATGCGCATCGCGTTTATGCCGTGGAATGGTTACAACTTTGAGGATTCCATTTTGGTTTCCGAGCGCGTGGTTCAAGAAGATCGTTATACATCCATTCACATTGAAGAATTGACGTGTCTAGCGCGTGATACCAAGCTTGGGCCGGAAGAAGTCACATCCGATATCCCGAATGTCGGTGAAGCCGCGCTGTCTCGTTTGGACGAGTCTGGCATTGTGTATGTCGGTGCGGAAGTGAAGCAAGGTGATATTCTGGTCGGTAAGGTGACGCCAAAAGGCGAAACCCAATTGACGCCGGAAGAAAAACTTCTGCGTGCCATTTTCGGTGAGAAAGCTTCGGACGTTAAAGACACTTCTTTGCGCGTTGGTAAAGGCGTTGAAGGAACGGTTATTGATGTTCAAGTCTTTACGCGTGAAGGCGTTAAGAAAGATGCACGTGCCATGGCAATTCAAGAAGATGAGTTGCAGCGCGTTCGTAAGGATATCGACGAACAATATAAGATTTTGGAAGTGGATACCCTGAGCCGTATTGAGCAGATGCTGGTTGGCAAAAAACTGGTTGATGGTAAAGCCGTCACAGCCGATATGCTGGCAGACCTGCCAAGTGAAAAATGGTTTGGTTTGAACTTGAAAGACGAAGAGTTGGTCAATCATTTGGAAGCGCTGGAAAAACAATTGGCGTCGAAGAAAGAAGAATTGAACAAAGCGTTTGAAGAGAAGAAGAAAAAGCTAACACAAGGCGATGATTTGCAGCCAGGTGTTTCGAAGATGGTTAAGGTGTATGTGGCCGTTAAGCGTCGCATTCAGCCGGGCGATAAAATGGCCGGTCGTCACGGGAACAAGGGTGTTATCTCTCGAATCTGTCCTGTGGAAGACATGCCATATGATGAAACCGGTCGTCCGGTGGACATTTGCTTGAACCCATTGGGGGTTCCATCGCGTATGAACGTGGGGCAGATCCTGGAAACCCACCTTGGTTTAGCCGCGGCAGGCCTGGGTGATAAGATCAATGCCATGCTGGAACAGCAAGCCGATATTAAGGAATTGAAAGGGTTCTTGCACCAGGTTTATAACGAGACTCAAGGCCAAAGCGTTGATTTTGATAGCCTAAGTGATGCGGAAATTATTGAGCTGGCCGGTAACCTGCGTAAAGGTGTTCCAATGGCTTCGCCAGTATTTGACGGGGCTTCGGAAGATCAGATTAAATCGCTTCTGCGCTTGGCGGATTTACCTGAATCTGGACAGATGACACTGTTTGATGGTGTGACGGGTCAAGAATTTGATCGTCCAGTGACAGTTGGTTACATGTACTACTTGAAGTTGAACCACTTGGTTGACGATAAAATGCACGCACGTTCGACCGGTCCTTACAGTCTGGTTACTCAGCAACCATTGGGCGGTAAAGCTCAGTTTGGTGGTCAGCGCTTCGGTGAAATGGAAGTCTGGGCATTGGAAGCTTATGGCGCCGCCTTTACGTTGCAAGAGATGTTGACCGTGAAGTCGGATGACTTGAACGGGCGTACCAAAATGTATAAAAACATTGTCGATGGTAACGAGTATATGGAACCTGGTATTCCAGAGTCGTTTAGCGTATTGCGCAAAGAAATTCGCGCTTTGGGTATTGATATTGAGTTGGAGCAAGAATAATGAAAGATTTGTTAGGATTCCTGAAAAAACAAAATGTATCGAATGAGTTCGATACGATTAAAGTTACACTTGCTTCACCGGAAAAGATTCGTTCTTGGTCTTATGGCGAAGTCAAAAAACCGGAAACGATTAACTACCGTACGTTCAAGCCGGAAAGAGACGGGCTTTTCTGTGCCAAAATTTTCGGGCCAATTCGTGATTACGAATGCTTGTGTGGTAAATATAAGCGCCTGAAGCATCGCGGTGTTATTTGTGAAAAATGTGGTGTTGAAGTCACGCAGTCTAAGGTGCGCCGTGAGCGTATGGGGCACATTGACCTAGCCACGTCTGTTGCTCATATCTGGTTCTTGAAGTCTTTGCCATCCCGCATCGGTTTGATGTTGGACATGACATTGAAAGAAATTGAAGCGGTTCTATACTTTGAGGCGTTCATGGTTGTGGATCCTGGCTTGACGCCATTGGAACCATGGCAGTTGTTGAGCGAAGAAGAATATCTGGATGCCATGGATGAGTATGGCGATGAGTTCGAAGCGCAAATGGGTGCGGAAGCGATTAAGAAAATGCTTCAGTCCATCGATTTGGATGCCGAAGCGACTCGCCTGCGTGAAGAAATGGATGCGACCAGCTCTGAAACCAAGCAGAAAAAGATTTCGAAACGTTTGAAATTGATCGATTCATTCATTCAATCTGGTAACAAGCCAGAATGGATGATTCTGGACGTGCTGCCTGTGTTGCCACCAGAGTTAAGACCGTTGGTGCCTTTGGACGGTGGACGTTTTGCGACTTCCGATTTGAACGATTTATATCGTCGTGTCATTAACCGTAACAATCGTTTGAAGCGTTTGCTGGACTTGATGGCACCGGACATTATCGTTCGTAACGAGAAGCGTATGCTTCAAGAGTCGGTTGATTCGATGTTGGATAATGGTCGTCGCGGTCGTGCGGTAACCGGTACGAATAAACGCCAGTTGAAGTCCTTGGCTGACATGATCAAAGGGAAGCAAGGTCGTTTCCGTCAAAACTTGCTTGGTAAGCGTGTGGATTACTCGGGCCGTTCCGTTATCGTGGTCGGGCCGTCACTACGTTTGCACCAGTGTGGTCTGCCGAAAAAAATGGCGTTGGAATTGTTTAAGCCATTTATTTTCAGCAAATTGCAAAAACGTGGGTTGGCAACCACCATCAAAGCGGCTAAGAAAATGGTCGAGCAAGGTTTGCCGGAAGTATGGGATGTCTTGGATGAAGTGATTCGTGAACACCCGGTTCTTTTGAACCGTGCTCCGACATTGCACCGATTGGGGATTCAGGCGTTTGAACCGGTCCTAATCGAAGGTAAAGCGATCAACTTGCACCCATTGGTATGTTCGGCCTTTAACGCCGACTTCGATGGTGACCAAATGGCTGTACACGTACCGCTATCGTTGGAAGCGCAGTTGGAAGCGCGTACATTGATGATGTCCACAAACAACCTTTTGTCACCGGCAAATGGTGACCCGATCATCGTACCGTCTCAGGACGTTGTTTTGGGGCTTTATTACATCACGCGTGAAAGTGTGAATGCGATCGGTGAAGGTAAGGCGTTTTCAAACTGGATGGAAGTGCAGCGCGCCATGGAAGCAGGTGCGGTTCATGTCCACACGAAGATCAAGTTGAAAGTTGAAGAGACGGTAATTGATGATGTAGGTGTTGAGTCCGTCAAAAAAGGTTTGGTCGACACGACAGCGGGTCGAGCATTATTGTTGAGTATCCTGCCTAAGGGCCTAAGTTTTGATTTGCTGAACTTGAACTTGACTAAGAAGAACATCTCTAAGGCATTGAATACATGCTACCGTTTGTTAGGGCCAAAAGAGACGGTTATCTTTGCGGATCAGTTGATGTACGCTGGTTTCAAGTGGTCGACGTTGGCTGGCTTGTCTTTCTGTTCCGACGATATGTTGATTCCGGATGATAAAGCGCCAATCATTGAACGCGCTGATGAACAAGTTGCAGAGATTCAAAAGCAATTTGCGCAAGGCCTGGTTACAGAAGGTGAGCGTTATAACAAAGTTGTTGATATTTGGTCGCACACCAATGAGTTGGTCACCAAGTCGATGATGGACGAGTTGCAATTTGAAACGGTCAAGGATTCGGAAGGTAAGGACGTTCAGCAAACCTCCTTTAACTCGGTCTATATGATGGCCGATTCCGGGGCGCGTGGTTCCGTTGCGCAGATGCGTCAGTTGGGTGGTATGCGTGGTTTGATGGCGAAGCCGGATGGCTCAATCATTGAAACGCCTATCACGGCCAACTTCCGTGAAGGTTTGAACGTTTTGCAGTACTTTATCTCGACCCACGGTGCGCGTAAAGGTTTGGCAGATACGGCTTTGAAAACAGCTAACTCCGGTTATCTGACACGTCGATTGGTCGATGTTGCGCAAGACGTTGTGGTAACTGAAGCCGATTGTGGTACAGATGCTGGCATCACGATGGCACCGCATGTTGAAGGTGGCGAAGTCGTTGAAGAGTTGAAAGAACGTATTCTAGGGCGCGTTGTCGCTGAAGATGTACTGGCTCTGGATGGCGAAGTGATTGTGTCCAACGGAACATTGTTGGATGAGCGTTTGGTGAAATTGATTGATGAATCCGGTGTGGATTCTGTCAAAGTGCGTTCGCCAATTACGTGTGAAACCAAATTTGGTATCTGTCAAAAATGTTATGGACGTGATCTGGCCAGAGGCCATATGGTGAACTTGGGTGAAGCTGTCGGTGTTATGGCGGCACAATCCATCGGTGAACCGGGGACTCAGCTGACCATGCGTACTTTCCACATTGGTGGTACGGCGTCTGCTTCAACGGCACAAAGCCAAGTTGAAGTGAAGCACGAAGGTAAGGTCAAGTTTGACAACCTGAAAACCATTCAAAACTCAGAGAACCAAGTGGTTGTAACGTCACGTTCCGGTGAAATCTCCATTTTGGACTCGATGGGGCGTGAAAAAGAGCGCTACAAAATTCCTTACGGTTCTGTCTTGAATGTTCAGGATGGTACGGACGCAACTTCCGGTAAGGTGTTGGCAACTTGGGATGCGCATACGCACCCAGTTATTACTGAAGCGGAAGGTGAAATTCAGTTTGGTAACTTTGAAGGCGCGGTTGAAGAGCATACCGACGAATTGACCGGCTTAACGACGCATGTTGTTAAAAGTGCAAAAGAACGGTCTTCTGCGACGAAAGAAGCCAGACCGTATATTCAGTTGGTGGATGCCGCGGGTGAAGTGGTTCCGTTCCCAGGTACTCAAACCCCGGCGATTTACTATTTGCCAGAAAACTCAATCGTTGTGGTGAACCAGGCTGACAAAGTTGGTGCAGGTGATATCTTGGCGAGAATTCCACAAGAGTCCTCCAAAACAAAAGATATTACCGGTGGTCTACCTCGAGTGGCAGACTTGTTCGAAGCGCGTATTCCAAAAGAGCCCGCTATTATGGCGGAAGTTTCCGGCGTAGTTGGCTTTGGTAAAGAAACCAAAGGTAAACAGCGTTTGGTCATTACGCAAGACAGTGGTGAGCAACACGAAACGCTGATTCCGAAGTGGCGTAGCGTTGACGTGTTCGAAGGCGAGCGCGTTGAGAAAGGGGATGTTATTGTAGACGGTAACCCGAATCCGCATGATATCCTTCGCTTACTGGGCGTTGAAGAATTGACGAAATACATCGTTGATGAAGTACAAGATGTTTATCGTCTGCAAGGCGTTCGCATCAATGATAAGCACATTGAAACAGTCGTTCGCCAGATGTTGCGTAAAGTTGAAATCAAGGCATCCGGCGATACGGGCTTGATCAAAGGAGAACAGGCTGAATTTGCAAGAGTGCTTGAGTTGAATGAAGGTGCCATGACGGAAGGTAATGTTGAGGCAAGTTTCCAGAGAGTGCTTTTGGGTATTACTAAAGCGTCTTTGGCAACTGAGTCCTTTATCTCAGCAGCTTCCTTCCAAGAAACCACTCGCGTTCTGACCGAGGCCGCTGTCAGCGGTAAAGAGGATAAGCTGGTTGGTTTGAAAGAGAATGTAATTGTGGGGCGTCTGATTCCTGCCGGTACCGGTTTTGCATATCATCAAGCCAGAAGAGAAGCGAACGAAAAAACCCAGAGAGAGCTAACTGCTTTCATGGATGCGCAGGATGATGAAACGGTTCAACCAGAGATGGTGGAAGAAGATTCGTCTGTGATCGAAACGTCAGAATAAGTTTGAAATTCATTGAATAATTTCATTAACTTATACTTGACAATGTAACGTGGGATCTCTAAAATCCCACAACCTTATTCGTGGCGTTTTAGTGCTGCGATGATTTTTGATAATTTAAGATGTTTTAAAAGTCTTAATATGGAGTGAGAAGTAATGGCTACTATTAACCAGTTGGTGCGTAAGCCGCGTAAGGATAAACCGAAAAAATCAAACGTTCGTGCGTTAGAGGCGTGTCCTCAGCGTCGTGGTGTTTGTACGCGTGTTTATACAACAACCCCTAAAAAGCCTAACTCTGCCCTACGTAAAGTTGCACGTGTGCGCTTGACTAACGGATATGAAGTTTCAAGTTATATCGGTGGTGAAGGTCACAATCTGCAAGAACACTCCGTGATCCTAATTCGCGGTGGTCGTGTAAAAGACTTACCTGGTGTGCGTTATCATACCGTTCGTGGTTCTTTGGACTGCGCAGGTGTTGATGGTCGTAAACAAGGTCGTTCTAAGTACGGTGCGAAGCGTCCTAAGGGTTAATCCTTAAACATACGTTTTGCAATTGTTTAGTGTAAATTTATACCGGAAGAGTAAGAATGGCAAGAAGAAGAGAAATACCTAAAAGACAAGTGTTACCGGATCCTAAGTTCGGTGATACCACCTTAACCAAATTTGTAAACATGATCATGGTCAGCGGGAAGAAAGCCGTTGCCGAAAAGATTGTTTATGACGCACTGGATATTGTGGTTGAAAGAAAGAAAGGCGGAGAGCATGCTGGGCTGTTGAGAGAGGCATTGGAAAATGTTGGACCAATGGTTGAAGTAAAATCTCGCCGTGTTGGTGGTGCTACCTACCAGGTTCCAGTTGAAGTAAGACCGGAACGTAAAACAGCTTTGGCAATGAGATGGGTTGTTGAAGCGGCCAGAAAGCGCAGTGAAAAAGGCATGATGTTGCGTCTGGCGGGTGAGTTATCTGACGCTTTGGAAAATCGCGGTTCAGCGATTAAGAAGAAGGAAGATACCCACCGAATGGCGGAAGCGAACAAAGCTTTCTCGCACTTCCGTTGGTAATCTAAATTGGGCCCGTAAGTGGGCCTTTATTATTTATATTCAAACAAAAGGTTTATTAAAGTGGCACGTAAAACCCCCTTAGACAGATATCGTAACATTGGTATCATGGCGCATATTGATGCTGGTAAAACAACAACGACAGAACGTATTTTGTTTTACACAGGCGTTTCTCATAAGATTGGTGAAGTCCATGACGGTGGTGCAGCCATGGACTGGATGGAACAAGAGCAGGAAAGAGGGATTACAATCACTTCCGCTGCCACGACCACTTTCTGGAGTGGTATGGCTCAACAATACCCTGAACACCGCGTTAATATCATCGATACTCCGGGTCACGTTGACTTCACGATTGAAGTAGAACGTTCTTTGCGAGTGTTGGATGGCGCGGTCACGTGTTTCTGTTCAGTCGGTGGGGTTGAGCCTCAGTCTGAAACAGTTTGGCGTCAAGCGGATAAGTATGGCGTGCCACGTATGGGCTTTGTCAACAAGATGGACCGTTCTGGGGCAAACTTCTTTAACGTAGTGGAACAGGTTAAGACGCGTTTGGGTGCCATGCCGGTTCCAATGCAGCTGCCAATTGGCGCGGAAGATGAGTTCAAGGGTGTGATCGATCTTGTTAAGATGAAAGCGATTTACTGGAAAGAAGAAAACATGGGTATGGAATTTACCTATGAAGATATTCCAGCAGAATTGCAGGATCAAGCCGAAGAATATCGCGAAGCGATGATTGAAGCGGCGGCTGAATCGTCTGAAGAGTTGATGGATAAGTACTTGGAAGAAGGTGAGCTTTCCGAAGACGAAATTAAAGCCGGTATTCGCCAGCGTTGTATTGACGTCGAAATTGTTCCGATGTTCTGTGGTACGGCCTTTAAAAACAAAGGTGTTCAAGCGCTTTTGGATGCGGTTATTGATTACATGCCATCTCCGAACGACGTGCCTGCGATTGAAGGTGAGTTGGAGAATGGAGAAAAGGCGACTCGTAAATCATCTGATGATGAGCCGTTTGCTGCCCTGGCCTTTAAGATTATGACGGACCCTTATGTTGGGACCTTGACATTCTTCCGTGTTTATTCAGGTGTATTGGAAGCGGGGAGTCCGGTTTATAACACCGTAAAAGATAAGCGTGAGCGTGTTGGTCGTATTTTGCAAATGCATGCGAACTCCCGTGAAGAGATTAAAGAAGTTCGTGCGGGTGACATCGCGTGTGCTGTAGGTCTGAAGGATACGACGACAGGTGATACGTTGTGTGATGCCAGCGCGAAGATTATTCTAGAGCGTATGGAGTTCCCTGAGCCGGTTATCTCGATTGCGGTTGAACCGAAAACGAAAGCGGACCAAGAAAAAATGGGTATCGCTCTGCAGAAGCTTGCAGCAGAAGATCCATCTTTCCGTGTTCATACAGATGAGGAAACGGGACAAACTATTATGTCCGGTATGGGTGAGTTGCACCTAGATATCCTCGTTGACCGTATGAAGCGCGAATTTAATGTTGAAGCTAATATCGGTGCGCCGCAGGTTTCGTATCGTGAAACGATTAAAACAGCCGTCGAAGCCGAAGGTAAGTTTGTTCGCCAGTCAGGTGGTCGTGGTCAATATGGTCATGTTGTTCTGAAGATCGAACCGCAAGCTGAAGCTGGAGCTGGTTTTGAGTTTGTGAATGAGATTGTCGGTGGTGTGGTTCCAAGAGAATACATTCCAGCGGTTGAAAAGGGTTGTCAAGAACAGCTTGAAAACGGTGTTATTGCCGGATATCCGATGGTGGATGTTAAAGTGACCTTGTTTGACGGTTCTTATCACGATGTTGACTCGAACGAAACGGCTTTCCGAGTGGCTGCCAGTATGGGTATTAAGAACGGTGTCGTGACGGCCAACCCAGTTATTCTTGAGCCAATGATGGCTGTTGAAGTTACTACTCCTGAAGAGTATATGGGGGATGTAATGGGTGACTTGAACCGACGTCGTGGTTTGGTTCAAAGCATGGAAGATATTCCAACCGGTAAGAAGCTGAAAGCAGAAGTACCGTTGGCCGAAATGTTTGGTTATGCCACTCAATTGCGCTCGTTGACTCAAGGTCGTGCTTCATACAGCATGGTGTTCGATAAGTACTCGGATGCACCAGCCAATATTCAAGAAGAGATTATTGCTAAGGCCAAGAAAGGCGAATAATTTAACTTATTTAAAAAAATAGGACTTTAAAAATGGCAAAGGAAAAGTTTGAACGTAGTAAGCCGCACGTAAACGTTGGTACGATTGGTCACGTTGACCATGGTAAGACAACTCTTACGGCGGCGCTAACAATTGTACAAGGTAAGAAGTTCGGTGGTGAAGCGAAAGACTACGCTAACATCGACAACGCACCGGAAGAGCGTGAACGTGGTATTACCATCTCAACAGCACACGTTGAGTATGAGTCAGAAACGCGTCACTACGCACACGTAGACTGCCCAGGTCACGCCGACTATGTTAAAAACATGATCACAGGTGCCGCTCAAATGGACGGCGCGATCCTAGTTTGTTCCGCAGCCGATGGCCCAATGCCACAAACGCGTGAGCACATTCTGCTATCTCGTCAGGTAGGTGTACCCTACATCGTTGTATACCTAAACAAAGCCGACATGGTTGACGACGAAGAACTGCTAGAGTTGGTTGAAATGGAAGTGCGTGAACTTCTAGACACCTACGACTTCCCAGGTGATGACACACCAGTCATCATGGGGTCTGCGCTTAAAGCCATCGAAGGCGACACTTCTGAAATCGGTGAACCATCTATCGGCCGTTTGGTTGATGCATTGGACGAATACATCCCGACACCAGAGCGTGAAACAGACAAGCCATTCTTGATGCCAGTAGAAGACATCTTCTCCATCCAAGGTCGTGGTACGGTTGCAACCGGTCGTGTTGAAACAGGTGTTGTAAAAGTGGGTGAAGAAATCGAAATCGTCGGTATTCGCCCAACAACGACTACAACGGTTACCGGTGTAGAAATGTTCCGTAAGCTTCTGGATCAAGGTGAAGCGGGTGACAACGTTGGTATCCTGTTGCGTGGTACTAAGCGTGAAGACATCGAACGTGGTCAAGTACTGGCACATAAAGGCACAGTAACACCACACACCAAGTTCGAAGCCGAAGTGTATGTACTGTCCAAAGATGAAGGTGGTCGTCACACACCATTCTTCCAAGGTTACCGTCCACAGTTCTACTTCCGTACAACGGACGTAACAGGTGCATGTGAATTGCCAGCTGGAACTGAAATGGTTATGCCTGGTGATAACGTACAAATGACTGTTGAGTTGATTGCGCCAATCGCAATGAACGAAGGTCTACGTTTCGCGATTCGTGAAGGTGGACGTACAGTTGGTGCAGGTGTTGTAGCTAAAATTATTGAATAATAAAATTTAACTCAAGCAATTGAATAATTGCTTGATATTAAATTGGATTATTGTTACAATCCGCATCCTTAGTGAGCAGTGGTCTGTTAATCACACCACTGCTTTTCTTTTTTTGTAATATGAGAAAAAGATGTTATGGCGACTCAAAATATTCGAATTCGCTTGAAGGCATTTGATCATCGTTTAATCGATCAGTCTGCTCGTGAGATCACAGAGACGGCTAAAAGAACCGGTGCTCAAGTTAAGGGGCCTATCCCTATGCCTACTCGAAAAGAGCGTTTTACAGTACTGATTTCTCCGCATGTTAATAAAGATGCTAGAGATCAATATGAAATTCGTACGCACAAACGTTTGCTAGATATTGTTGACCCAACGGATAAAACCGTTGATGCGTTGATGAAATTGGATTTGGCAGCGGGTGTTGACGTACAGCTGGAGCTGAGATAATAAATTATCTTAGTTGGCATTAACCATCAATCGTAATGGTTAGTGAGTAAATAATAATGAGGTAACGATATGGGTATTGGTGTTGTAGGTACCAAAATTGGTATGACTCGTATTTTTAACGAGGATGGTGTATCGACTCCAGTGACGGTTGTTGAGGTAACTCCAAACCGTGTTACACAGATTAAAAACGATTTGTCGGATGGTTATGATGCTGTTCAGGTAACGTTTGGCTCCAAGCACGCCGGTCGTGTGACTAAGCCAGCAGCAGGGCATTTCGCAAAAGCCGGTGTTGAAGCTGGCTTGGGTCTGTGGGAGTTTAGATTGGAAGATGTTTCAGAAGTTGAGGGCTTGGAACCTGGTTCTGAAATTACAGTAGAGAAATTTTCAGAAGTCACTTTGGTGGACGTTACCGGTACAACTAAAGGTAAAGGTTTCCAAGGTGGTGTGAAGCGTCATAATTTCAAAATGCAAGACGCAACTCACGGTAACTCTATTTCTCACCGTGCTCCTGGTTCGATCGGTCAAAACCAGACTCCTGGGCGAGTCTTTAAAGGTAAAAAGATGGCTGGTCACATGGGTAGCGTCAAGCAAACCACTCAAAACCTTGAGTTGGTTAAGGTTGATGTTGAAAATTCATTGCTAATGATTAAAGGTGCTTTGCCTGGAGCGAAAGGCAGCACTGTAATTGTTCGCAAGGCAATTAAGTAAGGTGGGCACGATGGATTTGAAATTAATAGAGCTAGCCAGCGGGAAAGAAGCAGGAGCAGTTAATGTTTCTGATGATGTTTTCGGTGTTGAATTTAATGAATCTCTTGTTCACCAGGTAGTTAATGCTTATATGGCAGGCGCACGTTCTGGTACGAAAGGCCAGAAAAATCGTTCTGCTGTAAGCGGTGGCGGTGCAAAGCCATGGGCTCAAAAAGGCTCTGGTCGCGCTCGTGCAGGTACGACCCGTAGCCCGGTTTGGGTTGGTGGTGGTCGTGCCTTCCCTGGTCACAATCGTGATTTTTCACAGAAAGTGAACAAGAAAATGTATCGCGGTGCCATGAAATCAATTTTTTCTGAATTGGTGCGTACCGATCGATTGGTTGTTGTGGATGACTTTAAGGTTGAAGCCCCAAAGACAAAAGAATTTGTTGCAAAGTTAGCAGCGCTTGATTTGAAAGACGCTTTGGTTATCACAGAAGGGTTTGACGAGTATCTGTACCTTTCAGCACGCAATTTATATCATGCGGATGTTTGTGATGTTGCTTCCATTGATCCAGTCAGCTTGGTTGGGTTTAAGTCGATTGTCGTAACGCAAGGTGCGGTTAAGCAGCTTGAGGAGAAGTTAGGATGAGTAAGGAACGTTTGCTAAAGGTATTATTGGCTCCTCATGTTTCGGAAAAATCAGCTTTGATGGCGGATTCATCCGAGCAATATGTGTTTAAAGTCATGCCAGGTGCGACAAAGCCTGAAGTCAAACAAGCTGTAGAAGAATTGTTTGATGTGAAGGTACAGTCGGTCAATATGATCAATATTAAAGGCAAGACAAAAGTCTTTCGAGGCCGGGTTGGAAAGCGTAATGGTTTGAGAAAAGCCATTGTTCGTTTAGTGCCGGGTCAAGAAATTGACTTTGTTGGCGCAGAATAAGAGAGGTTGTCATGGCAATTATTAAGAAATCAAAACCTACTTCGCCTGGCCGTCGTTTTGTTGTAAGTGTTGTTGAGCCGGATTTACATAAAGGTAAACCGCATGCAGCCCTGCTTGAAAAGAAATCAAAATCAGGTGGTCGAAACTCGAACGGACGCATTACTGTTAGACACCAAGGTGGTGGTCACAAGCAGCATTATCGCCAAGTAGATTTTAAGCGTAACAAAGATGGCGTTACTGCCGTTGTAGAGCGTTTGGAATATGATCCAAACCGTACGGCACACATTGCTTTGTTGAAATATTCAGACGGTGAAAGACGTTATATCTTGGCACCTAGACATGTTAAAGCCGGTGATCCAATTGAGTCAGGTGAGCATGTTTCGATTAAAGCGGGTAATGCACTACCATTACGAAATATCCCGGTTGGTACCATTGTTCACGCACTTGAAATGAGACCTGGTAAAGGTGCTCAAATTGCACGTAGTGCAGGCGCTTATGCGCAGATTGCGGGGCGTGATGGTGCCTACGTTTTGGTTAAGCTACGTTCCGGTGAAATGCGTAAAATTTTGGCCGATTGTCGCGCGACAATTGGTGAAGTTGGCAATCCTGAGCATTCATTGAGAAAGCTAGGTAAGGCCGGTGCTAAACGTTGGAAAGGTGTTAGACCGACGGTTCGTGGTGTGGCTATGAACCCTGTGGATCACCCGCATGGTGGTGGTGAAGGTCGTACTTCTGGTGGTCGTAACCCTGTTACGCCATGGGGTGTTCCGACGAAAGGTAAGAAAACTCGTAGTAATAAGCGTACAGAAAAAATGATTGTACGTCGTAGAAACAAATAAGGAAGGACCCTATGCCACGTTCAGTTAAAAAAGGACCTTTTGTAGATCATCACTTGTTGAAAAAAGTGATGGAGGCACAAGAATCTGGTAATAAACGTCCAATAAAAACATGGTCAAGAAGATCAATGATTCTTCCTGATATGATTGGTTTGACGATTGCAGTACATAACGGTAAAGAGCATATCCCTGTCTATGTTTCAGAAAACATGGTCGGGCATAAGCTTGGTGAATTTTCGATGACTCGTACTTATCGTGGTCACGCAGCAGACAAGAAGTCTAGATAAGGAGAAAAATTATGCAAGTTAGTGCTACTCATAGATTTGCCCGCATTTCTCCTCAGAAAGCGCGTCTGGTTGCAGATCTGATTCGCGGTAAGGATGTGGAAACCGCTGTAAACATTTTGGCTTTCAGCGACAAAAAAGCTTCTCAATTGATTGGGAAGGTTTTGAACTCGGCGATTGCAAATGCTGAAAATAATGAAGGTGCGGACATTGATGAGCTAAAGGTAACAGCCGCTTACGTCAATGAAGGCCCGATTATGAAGCGTATGCGCGCAAGAGCGAAAGGTCGTGGAAATCGAATCTTAAAACGCATCAGCCATATTACTGTGACTGTTGGCGATAAGTAAGGAGAGTCAGAATGGGACAAAAAGTTCATCCGGTTGGAATCCGTTTAGGGATTACAAAAGATTGGAATGCACGCTGGTACGCAGATAGCAAAAACTACTCTGACTTCTTGATCAGTGATGTAGAAATTCGTAAAGAATTGCATGAAAAATTGAAGCATGCTTCAGTTAGCCAAATCAATATCGAACGTGTTGCCAATGGTGTGCGTGTTACAGTGCATACGGCCAGACCTGGTGTTGTTATTGGTAAGAAAGGTGAAGATATTGAAAAGTTGAAGCAATCCTTGATTGCTAAAACCGGTCTTCCGGTCAATATCAATATTGAAGAAATCAAGAAGCCTGAATTGGATGCAAAACTGGTTGCGGAAAATATTTCCCAACAGTTGGAAAAGCGTATTCAGTTTAGACGTGCTATGAAGCGTGCGGTCAGCAATGCTATGCGTTTAGGTGCTGAAGGTATCAAAGTTCATGTTTCTGGACGTTTGAATGGTGCTGAGATTGCGCGCGCCGAATGGTATCGTGAAGGCCGTGTGCCATTGCACACTCTGCGTGCGGATATCGACTATGCCACTTTCGAAGCTGACACCACTTACGGGAAAATTGGGGTTAAAGTTTGGATCTTTAAAGGTGAAAAACTGGAAAAAATCTCAATGGTAAATGATGATAAAAAGCAGTCGAAAGGCAAGAAAGGCCGTAAATAAGGGGAATAGTTGTTATGTTAATGCCAAAACGTACAAAATTCAGAAAAGTACATAAAGGACGTAACCGCGGTCTTGCAAATGTCGGTAACAAAATTAGCTTTGGTGAGTTCGGCTTGAAAGCGATGGAACGTGGTCGTATGACGTCACGTCAGATCGAAGCCGCTCGTCGAGTGATGACGCGTAAAGTAAAACGTGGTGCGAAAATTTGGATTCGTGTCTTCCCTGATAAGCCAATTACCAATAAGCCTCTAGAAGTGCGTATGGGTAAAGGTAAAGGGAGCGTTGAATATTGGGTTGCACAGGTGCAACCAGGACGTGTCCTTTATGAGATGCAAGGTGTGGATGAAGCTGTAGCGCGCGAAGCCTTTGAGTTGGCGGCCGCAAAGCTTCCGTTTAAAACACAATTTGTTACAAGAACGGTGATGTGATTATGACTGCAGAATTGAAAGAAAAATCTGTAGAAGATTTGAGAAAAGATTTGTTGGATCTTCTGCAAGAACAGTTTAACTTGAGAATGCAACATGCGACAGGCCAGCTGTCTAACACAGCTCAGCTTCGTACTGTTCGTCGTTCCGTTGCTCGAGTTAAAACCATCATTCGTCAAAAAGTGAGTAAATAAGAATGGCTGGTATGGAAAAGAAAGCTCGTACAATGCAAGGTGTTGTTGTCAGTAACGGTATGGATAAGTCAATTGTTGTTATGACTAACCGTTATATCAAGCATCCTAAGTATAAAAAATTCGTGAGAAAGTCCACTAAGGTTATGGCGCATGATGCGGATAATGCTTGTGGTGTTGGTGATAGAGTGACTATTTCAGAGTGTACTCCGATCTCCAAAAGAAAGTCTTGGTCTCTCGTATCGGTTGACGAAAAAGCTGCACTATAAATTAGTGATAGACTTTTGAGTTTTATCTGATATAATTGCCCAAATTTTTTACCGTCTTAACAACCAAGCCTATTGAAGGGACTAGTTGTTTTGGCGGTTTTTGTGTTATTTAAATTTTATGGATGGAGTTCCATCATGATTCAAATGCAAACTGTGCTTGATGTTGCTGACAACAGTGGCGCGCGAAAAGTTCAATGTATCAAAGTGTTGGGCGGTTCTAAGCGTCGTTACGCAAGTGTTGGTGATGTTATTAAGGTAGCTGTTAAAGAAGCGGCTCCGCGTGGAAAGGTCAAGAAAGGTGACGTTTTTGACGCGGTTGTAGTGCGTACGGCGCAAGGTGTAAGACGTCCAGATGGTTCTAAGATCAAGTTTGACGGGAATGCGGCAGTAATCCTGAGCTCAAAGCTTGAACCGATCGGTACGCGTATTTTTGGCCCAGTAACACGTGAGCTTCGTAACGATAAATTTATGAAAATCGTTTCGTTGGCTCCAGAAGTTTTATAAGGAACGGATAATGAATCGTCTAAAAAAAGGTGATGAGGTTATCGTTATTGCTGGAAAAGACAAGGGCAAACGAGGCTCCGTTTCCCTAGTTATGCAAAATGGTAAGCTAATAGTAGATGGGATTAATTTGGCAAAGAAACACGTGAAGGCAAACCCTATGACGGGCGAGCAGGGCGGAATTGTTTCGAAAGAAATGCCAATTGATGCTTCTAATGTTGCTTTATACAATCCTGAAACAAAGAAAGCTGACCGAGTTGGTGTTCGTGACGAAGATGGCGTTAAAAAACGTTTCTTTAAGTCTAACGGCAATTTGGTAGACGCTTAAGTAGGTTGAGATATGGCAAGATTACAAAAAATTTATAACGACCAAATCGTATCTTCATTGGTAGAGAAATTTGGTTATAAGTCTGTAATGCAGGCTCCTAAGTTGACAAAAATTACTGTCAATATGGGTGTTGGTGAAGCGATTGCTGATAAAAAGGTGTTGGATAATGCCGTATCAGACATGGAAGCCATTACTGGTCAGAAAGCTGTTCGTACATTGGCAAGACGTTCCGTTGCAAGCTTTAAAGTGCGTGATGGTTATCCGTTAGGCTGCAAAGTGACTTTGCGCGGTGCCAGAATGTATGAGTTTTTAGATCGGCTGATTAATGTTGCTTTACCTCGAGTAAGAGACTTTCAAGGTGTTAAAGCGAATGCCTTTGACGGTCGTGGTAACTACAATCTAGGTATCAAAGAGCAAATCATTTTTCCAGAGATTGAGTTTGAGAAGGTTGATAAAATCCGCGGGATGGATATCAGCTTTGCGACGACTGCTTCGACAAATGATGAAGCAAAAGCTCTTTTAGAAGCCTTTAATTTTCCATTTAAGAAGTAAGGTAGAGGTTTCCCATGGCAAAGCAATCAATGATTGAAAGAGAAAAGAAAAGAGCAAAGACTGTTGCAAAGTATGCAGCGAAAAGAGCTGAGTTGAAAAAAGCCTCAGTGGATATGTCTTTGAGCTTTGAAGAGCGTATGGATGCAATGGAAAAGTTGGCCAAGTTGCCACGCAATGCATCTCCTGTAAGGCAACAGAATCGTTGTCGTTTGACAGGGCGCCCTCATGGTGTTTATAGAAAGTTTGGATTGTCACGTAACATGCTAAGAGAATTAGCCATGAAAGGTGATGTACCTGGTTTAAGAAAAGCAAGTTGGTAAGGATAAATATTTATGAGTATGTCTGATCCAATAGCTGATATGCTAACCCGTATTCGCAATGGCCAAATCGCTGGTCATGCAAATGTAGTTATGCCTTCTTCCAAAGTTAAGGTTGCAGTCGCAAAGGTTTTGGCTGGTGAAGGGTATGTTAGCGCATACAGCGTAAGTGATAAGAACGGTAAGTCAGAACTGTCGGTTGATTTGAAGTATTTCGAAGGAAAGCCGGTCATTGAAATGTTGAAACGTGTAAGTCGTCCAGGTTTGCGTGTTTATAAAAACAAAAATGAATTGCCGAAAGTAATTGGTGGTTTAGGGGTTGCCGTAGTGTCGACTTCTAAAGGAATTATGTCTGATCGTGATGCCCGCACAGCTGGTATCGGCGGTGAGATTATTTGTTACGTAGCATAAGGGGAGATCACAATGTCTAGAATTGCAAAGTCTCCTATCACTCTACCATCTGGTGTTGAAGTGTCTGTAAAAGGGTCCGATGTGTCGGTCAAAGGTTCGAAAGGAGCGCTTTCGAATTCTTTTAACCCTGTTGTGACGATTTCACTGGAAGATGGTGTGGTGACCGTAGCGCCAAAGAGCGATAGTAAAAATGCATGGGCTCAAGCCGGAACGGTTAGATCCATTATCAACAACATGGTTGTTGGTGTTTCTGAAGGTTTTGAGAAAAAGCTTCAGCTAGTGGGTGTTGGTTACCGTGCACAAGCTCAAGGAAAAGTTTTAAACCTAACGCTTGGTTTTTCTCACCCTGTCAACCATGAGTTGCCAGAAGGCATTACTGTTGAGACGCCAAGCCAAACTGAAATCGTAGTGAAAGGTGCAGATAAGCAAGTTGTTGGACAAGTTGCTGCCGAGATTCGTGGCTACCGCCCACCAGAGCCTTATAAAGGCAAGGGTGTGAAATATGCGGATGAATATATCTTGCGCAAAGAAGCTAAGAAGAAATAAAGGTTGGGATTATAAATGGATAAGAAAGCTACCCGACTTCGTAGAGCGAAAAAAACGCGAGCAAAATTGGCTTCACAGGATAGAGCACGCCTTTGTGTGCACAGAACTCCTAAGCACATTTATGCTCAGATTATTTCATCAGATGGTTCATCTGTTGTTGCGTCAAGCTCTACAGTCCAAGCAGAAATTAAAAAGCAAGTTGCCTTTGGTGGAAACAAAGACGCAGCGAAGCTTGTTGGTAAGTCAATAGCGGAAAAAGCTAAGGCTGCGGGCATTGAGTCTGTTGCATTTGACCGTTCTGGTTTTAAATATCATGGTCGTGTTCAAGTTCTAGCAGATTCTGCTCGAGAAAACGGTCTTCAGTTTTAAAAGAAGGGATAACAATGTCTTCAAAAGAATTACAAGAAGGTCAAGACGGACTTATTGAGAAATTGGTTTCAGTTCGCCGAGTTGCAAAAGTTGTAAAAGGTGGGCGTGTCTTCGGTTTTTCAGCGCTAACAGTTGTTGGTGATGGTGAAGGTCGTGTTGGCTACGGAAGTGGTAAGGCAAACGAGGTTCCAGTTGCAATTAAGAAGGCAATGGAAAAAGCGCGCCGTAACATGAAAGATGTCCACCTAAATGGCGGTACATTGCAGTATCCGATCAACTTCAAGCAAGGTGCGGCGAACATCGTATTGTTGCCAGCATCTGACGGTACCGGGATCATCGCCGGCGGTGCAATGCGTGCCGTATTGGAAGCGGCTGGTGTGAAAGACGTATTGGCAAAATGCGTTGGAACGACACGACCAGTTAACGTTGTGCGTTCGACCGTTAATGCTTTGACTGGAATGAGTAGCCCGGAATCAATTGCGGCCAAGCGCGGTAAGTCCGTCGAAGAAATTTTAGGTGAATAAAATGTCAGATAAGAAATTAGTCAATGTTACTTTGGTTAAAAGCACAATCGGACGTCTGCCTGCGCATAAAGCTTGTGTAGCGGGATTAGGGTTACGAAAAATGCACCAAACTGTAGCGGTTGTTGATACCCCTGAAAACAGAGGGATGATCAATAAAGTTTCCTATTTGCTTAAAGTAGAGGAAGCATAATATGCATTTAAATACTTTAAAGCCAGCTGAAGGCGAAAAGAAACTTGCTAAGCGTAAAGGTCGTGGTCAAGGTTCCGGAAACGGTAAAATGGCTGGGCGCGGACATAAAGGTCAAAAATCACGCTCCGGTGGTATGCCGAAGATTGGTTTCGAAGGTGGTCAAATGCCTTTGCAGCGTCGTTTGCCAAAAGTCGGCTTTACCTCTAGACAAGCGGCTTTTACAGCTGAGATTCGTTTGGATACACTGTCTTCAGTGGATTCGGATGTAATTGATTTGCAAGCATTAAAAGCGGCAGATTTGGTTTCTGAAAAGATCAAGTCGGTAAAAGTGATTAATAGCGGTGAATTGACTAAAGCTGTTAAACTTTCAGGTTTGAAAGTCACGGCTGGCGCAAAAGCGGCTATTGAAGCTGCTGGCGGATCAGTAGAAGCTTGATTATGAAAAGTCAGTCAATTGAAAATTCAGGTGCAAGCGGTCTAAGTCAAAAAATCTTTTTTGTCTTGGGAGCCCTTATCGTATATCGTTTGGGGACTCATATTCCGGTTCCTTTGATTGATCCAGTTGCGCTGGCTGCGATGTTTGAGCAGCAGAAGGGCACAATCCTGGACATGTTTAACATGTTCTCGGGTGGGGCTTTAGAGCGACTGTCCATTCTGGCTCTCGGAATCATGCCTTATATCTCGGCCTCGATCATTATGCAGTTGCTGACCGTTGTTTCTCCAACGCTGGAGCAGTTGAAAAAAGACGGTGAAGCAGGGCGACGTAAAATCACACAATACACTCGTTATGGAACCGTTGTATTAGCAACCTTCCAAGCGTTGGGTGTTGCGATTGCATTGGAGTCCCAAAACATCAATGGGATGTCTGTTGTGGTTGAGCCGGGCTTTTTGTTTAAAGTTATTGCGGTCACGACTCTGGTCAGCGGTACTATATTTTTAATGTGGTTGGGTGAACAAATCACTGAACGCGGCATTGGGAATGGTATTTCGTTGATTATCTTTGCCGGTATCGTTGCCGGATTGCCTTCCGCTTTGGGTGGAACCTTTGAGCAAGTGAATACAGGTGCGATGCATGCCATCACTGCCTTTATTCTGTTGGCCTTGGTATTCTTGGTGATTGCGTTTGTTGTCTTCGTTGAAAGAGGGCAAAGACGCATCCCAATTCATTATGCTCAGCGAATGAGAGGCCGCAAAATGTACGGTGGACAAGAAGGACACCTGCCATTGAAGTTGAATATGGCGGGCGTGATTCCACCCATCTTTGCATCAAGTATTATTCTGTTTCCTGCAACCCTTGGGGGTTGGTTTGGAACAGCAGAGAACATGGGCTGGCTAAAAGACATCGCAACGACAATGTCTCCAGGTCAGCCTCTGTACATCCTGTTCTATGCCATGGCGATTATTTTCTTCTGTTTTTTCTATACCGCGATCGTTTTTAACCCGAACGAAACCGCTGATAATCTGAGAAAGTCAGGGGCCTATATCCCAGGAATCAGACCGGGTCAACAAACAGCTCGTCGTATTGATACGATTATGAGTCGACTGACACTGGCAGGTGCTATTTACATCACGCTGGTTTGTTTGTTGCCTGAATTTTTAATTTTGTATTGGAATGTTCCTTTTTATTTTGGTGGAACATCATTGCTGATTATTGTAATTGTGGTTATGGATTTCATGACGAATATTCAAGCGCATATGCAATCAGGTCAATACGAAAGTATGATGAGAAAAGCTAACTTAAAAGGGCGGTAATTTTAATTGGCTAAAAATTAAGATTACTACTAGTAATTAATCCTGGAAATGAGTATAATCGCTCGTTTTTCGGTAGATGGATAGTTAAGGAGCGCAAAATGGCTCGTATTGCCGGCGTAAACATTCCAGTTAACAAACATGTCGTTATTGGATTGAGATCGATCTACGGTGTTGGACAGACAACAGCGCAAACTATTTGTGCGAGCACGAAAATTGATCCAACAACGAAAGTTCGTGAACTAACTGAAGAACAGTTAGAAGCACTTCGTTCCGAAGTGACTAAGTACAAAATTGAAGGTGATCTTCGTCGTGATGTAACCATGAACATCAAACGTTTGATGGATATGGGTTGCTATAGAGGAATTCGTCACCGTAGAAGTCTTCCTTTGCGAGGACAACGTACCAAAAATAATGCTCGCACTCGTAAAGGGCCTAAAAAGCCTATTAAGCGTTAAGCATAAATTTAGAGATTAGATATGGCAAAAGCAAATTCACGTGTTAAGAAGAAAGCAAAACAAGTTGTAACGGACGCCGTTGCGCATGTTCACGCTACTTTTAATAACACCATCGTGACGATTACGGATCGCCAAGGTAATGCACTTTGCTGGGCAACTTCCGGCGGAAGTGGTTTCCGTGGTTCACGTAAAAGTACACCTTTTGCAGCTCAGGTAGCCGCAGAACGTGCTGGCCAAATGGCTACGGAATATGGTGTTAAAAATATGGATGTTATGGTTAAAGGTCCTGGACCCGGCCGTGATTCAGCTGTTAGAGGATTGAACAGTGTTGGTTTTAAAATTACATCGATTGCCGATGTGACACCAATCCCGCATAACGGTTGCCGTCCGCCTAAAAAACGTCGCGTTTAATATTCAGAGGTAGAAGATGGCTAGATATATTGGTCCAAAATGTAAACTATCACGTCGTGAAGGAACTGATCTATTTTTGAAAAGCGGTGTTCGTAGCATCGAATCAAAATGTAAAATCGATCAGTTACCAGGTCAGCATGGTGCCGGCCGTAAGCGTGTGACGGAATATGGTTTACAGTTAAGAGAAAAACAAAAAGTTCGTCGTATTTACGGAGTTCTAGAGAAGAAATTCCGTTTGTACTATAAAGAAGCCGACCGTCGTAAAGGGTCAACCGGTGTAAACCTTCTGCAATTGCTAGAAAGCAGATTGGATAACGTCGTTTACCGTATGGGGTTTGCTTCGACTCGTGCAGAAGCAAGACAATTGGTTTCGCATAAAGCGATTCAAGTAAACGGGCAAGCAGTTAATATTCCTTCTTACGAAGTGTCTGCTGGTGACGTTATTAGCATTAGAGAAAAGTCTCGTAACCAATCTCGTATTGCAACTGCACTTGAGTTGAGCAATCAAGCTGGCAATGTAAGCTGGGTAGAAGTTGATACTTCCAAATTCGAAGGTGTATTCAAGTCTGTACCGGATCGTTCCGATTTATCTGCGGATATTTCAGAAAACCTAATTGTCGAGCTTTACTCTAAGTAACCCTTTGAAACGGAGATAACTTCTAATGCAAGAGATGTTAGAGCAGCTACTAACTCCACGTTTAGTAGATATTAAAACAGTTAGCGGTTTTAATAGCCGTGTAACTCTTGAGCCTCTAGAGCGTGGTTTTGGGCATACTCTAGGGAATGCTTTAAGAAGAATCTTATTATCTTCAATGCCGGGTGCGGCGATTGTTGAAGCTCAGATTGACGGTGTACTACACGAGTATTCGGCTATCGAAGGGGTTCGCGAAGATGTTTTGGAAATCTTGCTGAACCTGAAAGAAGTTGCCATTAAGTTAAATGAAACTTCTGAAGCCGAGTTGACCTTGTCGAAAAAAGGTCCAGCAGTGGTGACGGCCGGAGATATTCAACTGAACCACGACACTGAAATCATGAACCCTGACCTAATCATCGCTCACTTGAGCGAAGGTGCAGAACTTTCAATGAAATTGAAAGTGGAAAAAGGCATTGGTTATCGTGCAGCGGTTCAAGCAGATGATTCTGAATCGGCTAACATTGGTGTTTTAAAACTGGACGCAAGTTTCAGTCCGGTCAAAACCGTTAGTTATGAAGTTCAAAATGCGCGTGTTGAACAGCGTACTGACTTGGATAAGCTGATTTTGAATGTGGTGACTGATGGTACTTTAGATCCAGAAGACGCGATTAAGCAAGCCGCTACGGTTCTGCATTATCAGTTGATCGCCTTTGTTGATTTGAAGCACAAAGAAATTGTCGTACAGGAAGAAGAAGAAAATGAGTTTGATCCGATCTTCTTGCAACCAGTAGATGATTTGGAATTGACGGTTCGTTCAGCGAACTGTTTGAAAGCCGAGCAAATCTACTACATTGGTGATTTGGTTCAGCGTGCCGAGTCCAGCTTGTTGAAAACACCAAACTTGGGTAAAAAATCGTTACAAGAAATCAAAGACGTTCTTGCACAAAGAGGTCTTGGTTTGGGTACAAAACTTGAAAACTGGCCGCCATCAAGCCTGGTGAGTAAAGAGTCAGCATAATTTAAAGGAAAGCTACCATGCGTCATCGTAAAAGTGGTCGTAAATTAAATCGTAATAGCTCGCATCGTAAAGCGATGTTCAGAAACATGTCTGCGTCTTTGATCGAACATGAAGTGATCAAAACGACAGTGGCTAAAGCGAAAGAATTGCGTGGTGTTGCTGAGCCGTTAATCACATTGGCCAAGCAAGACAGCGTTCATAACCGTCGCGTTGCTTTTTCACGTTTGCGTGATAAAGCTGCCGTAGGCAAACTTTTTTCAGAATTGGGTCCTCGCTATGAGTCTCGTCCTGGTGGGTATATTCGCATTTTGAAATGCGGTTTCCGCCCTGGCGATAACGCGCCGATGGCCTATGTAGAATTGGTTGACCGCCCTGAAGGGGCTGAAGCCGAATCTTCTGAAGACTAAGTCGTAAGCCAGCGTAAGCTGGCTTTTTTATGTCCTGCTTTTTTGATACACACTGTCATCTTGCAGATGATTTTTTTACAGACGACTTGCTAACGAGTAGCTTGTTGCCTGATTCATTATCACATCCTACGCTCGCGCATTATTTTCTCAGTGTCGCCACATCGTCTTCTGATTATCTCAAAACCGTCGATCTCAGCGTTAAGTACCCTCAAATTCTATCAGCCGTTGGCTTACACCCATGGTTTATTAAGCCGGATTATAAACAGCAACTTTTAGAGTTAGAGACCTTTTTAAAACGATATCATGGTGATTTGTCGGCTATTGGCGAGATCGGTCTGGATAAAGGAAAAGGGCGAGTGGAGATGACTTGGCAGGAAGCGGTCTTTGAACATCAGCTTAGCCTCGCCGAAACTTATCAACTGCCGGTTTCAATTCATTGTACGAAAGCCTTTAACCCAATGTTGATTCACTTGCGTTCATCAAAAGTACCTGGCGTCATGCATGGCTTTTCCGGTGGGGCGCAAATGGCTGAAGAGTTTGTCGAGGCCGGTCAGTTGATTGGTGTGAATTCTGTTTTGTTAAATGACAATGCGCGTCGTTACCACGAAATGGTACAAGCGATTGGCCTGAAGTTTTTGGTCTTGGAGTCCGATGCCCCTTTTGGAATGAATTTGCCGCAGGGCAATCCTTTGTCTGGGCTTGGGGCTTTATCTATTAAAATAGCGGACTTATTGCAGGTTTCACCGGAAGAGGTGATTGCAAAAAACTGTGAAAATGCAAAGAGATTATTTTTAAGGGATACCGATGGACGCCTTGTTTGAAAGAAGCCGATTAGTTTTTGATGATGCTGGAATTGAACGCTTAAAGCAAAGCCATGTTTTGGTGGCTGGCGTAGGCGGGGTGGGCGGCTTTGTCGTTGAAGCCTTGGCAAGGGCCGGAATCGGCCGTTTGACGATTGTCGATCATGACCAGGTCTCACCGTCAAATCTGAATCGCCAAATTATAGCTTTGCGATCCACTCAGGGGCAGAATAAAGCCATGGCAATGAAAGCTCGGATTCAAGACATCAATCCGAACTGCGAAGTCACGGTTGTTGAGCAGTTCTTGAAGCCAGAAGACATGGATTCACTGCTTGAAAACGACTTTGATTACGTCGTGGATGCCATTGACAGTTTGAATTGTAAGGTGGCCTTAGTGGCCACCGCTTTTCAAAAAGATTTCAAAGTGGTCTCAAGCATGGGAGCCGGACGCCGTATTGATCCGTCCAAAATTCAGATTACCGATTTGTCGAAAACACACACTTGTGGGCTGGCGCGTAATATGCGGCAACGCTTAAAGAAACAGCGCATTCATAAGGGTGTTAAGGTGGTGTTTTCAACCGAACTGCCAAAAGACCCAGGGCCAATGGAAGAAATTGAGGGTGCACGGGGTCGGGTTGTGAACGGCACCGCGAGCTACATGCCGGGCATTTTCGGTTTGATGTTGGCCAGTTTGGTTATTCAGGATTTGGCGGCTTAGTTTAAAAGCGGGTAGAGCCCACCTTTGTTGACTAAATGGCTGGCTTTGCGAATGATGCCGTTCCGCTGGTAAAGTTGCAACTTTCGATGAATAATGGGTTGAATATCATTTTGATTCATTCCGGCTTTAATTTCAGGTGAATACAGTAATTTGAGTAATATATAATCCAACCCGGTTAGTAGGTCAATGCGACTTTTGTCATTGGCAATGCTGGGATTAACCCAGTCGGAATCGTTTGGAAGCCCCATGACTTGAGTGGTTTCTTCTACAATGCAGGCGGGCAGTAGGCCGCGGCTCATGGCATGATCAAGAGGGATAATAACGGTTGCCCGTGTGATTTCATTTCGCTGATTGGTTTGATAGCGCCCCATACAATGACTGTCTTTGGAAAGGTTTTTGACTTGGCTGGGTGCGAAATCATTAATCGCTTCTTGATATGAACTGTCTTTGGTGAAAATGATGAAAAAATTGGCTGGGTGCTGTGCATGACTAGGAAGGATGCTATGACCGGTAATTTCTCTCAGTTGGTGAAGGTGGGCTTCAGAGAGCGTTTTAACGAGTTGATTTTCCGGTAATTTGAAAAAATGGTACTTATAGTAAATAGGTTCATGCCACTTGATGATTCGGTTATTGGTTTTTTTGTATTCGTTTTTAAGGGCGATTTCGTTAAACGCTTTTTTAATATAAGCCGGATTCTGCCAATCTGTCGATAACTCAAAGCCGAAGGCATTGGTTAGTAAACTGATACTTAGTGCGAAAGTGAGAATATGCATTGAGGATTTCATTTCGGCTACCTTTCCTTAAAGAAACCACCAGGCCTGGTGGTTTTAGCCGCTTTTACGCCGGCCGGCGTCGAGAATTTTGTTCAAGTAATGGCCGGTGTAGGAGTGTTTGTTTTTCGCCACGTCTTCCGGTGTTCCGATGGCGATGATTTCGCCGCCGCCGGATCCGCCTTCGGGTCCGAGGTCGACAATCCAGTCTGCTGTTTTAATCACGTCCAAGTTGTGTTCGATGATGACAATGGTGTTGCCTTGGTCGCGTAAATTCCGGATGACTTTTAATAATAGCTCAATGTCGTGGAAATGCAAACCGGTTGTTGGTTCGTCCAAAATGTAGAGCGTATTGCCGGTGTCGCGCTTCGACAGTTCTTTCGCCAGCTTGACGCGTTGGGCCTCACCGCCGGACAGAGTGGTGGCACTTTGTCCGAGCTTGATGTACCCCAGCCCAACTTCCATCAGCATTTGCAGTTTACGGGCAATGACCGGAATGGCATCGAAAAACGCCCGAGCATCTTCCACCGTCATTTCCAAAATTTCGTGAATATTTTTACCTTTGTAGTCCACCTGTAAGGTTTCACGATTATAGCGTGCACCTTGGCAGACATCGCAGGCGACGTAGACGTCCGGTAAAAAGTGCATTTCCACTTTCAGAACGCCGTCGCCCTGGCAGGCTTCACAGCGGCCGCCTTTGACATTAAAGCTGAAGCGCCCGGGCGTGTAGCCGCGCGTTCGTGCTTCCGGCGTGGCAGCCAGCAGTTCGCGGATCGGTGTAAACAATCCGGTGTAAGTCGCCGGGTTGGAACGAGGGGTGCGGCCAATCGGGCTTTGATCAATGTTGACCACCTTGTCAAAATGTTCCAACCCGGAAACCTTTTCATAGGTGGCCGGTTCCAGCGATGCTTTATTCAGTTGATTGGCGGTGATTTTGTAGAGCGTTTCATTGATCAACGTCGACTTGCCGGAACCCGATACCCCGGTGATGCAGGTCAATAAGCCGGCTGGAATTTCCAGGTCCACGTTTTTCAAATTATTGCCGGATGCGCCCTGAATTTTCAGGGTTTTGCTTTTGGTGCGCGGCAGGCGTTTTTCCGGAGTGTGAATGGCGCGTTCGCCGGTGAGGTATTGGCCGGTCAGCGAGGCTTTGGTTGCCATGATGTCGTCGGGCGTGCCTTGCGCCATGACCCGACCGCCGTGTACTCCGGCGCCGGGGCCGATGTCCAAAACGTAATCGGCGGCGCGGATGGCATCTTCATCGTGTTCAACCACGATAACGGTATTGCCCAAGTCTCGAAGGTGGTTCAGGGTATTCAATAGGCGGTCGTTGTCACGCTGGTGTAACCCGATGGACGGTTCGTCCAGAACATACATCACGCCGACCAGGCCGGCGCCGATTTGACTGGCGAGACGGATGCGCTGGGCTTCGCCGCCGGATAAGGTATCGGCACTTCGGTTCAGGGTCAGATAGTTGAGGCCGACGTTGACCAAAAAGGACAAGCGGTCATGCACTTCTTTGATGATTTTTTCGGCGATCTGGCCTTTGGTGCCGTCCAGTTTGAGGTCGGTGAAAAAGGTGTGGAGTTCGCCAATGGGCTGTTCGGTCAATTCCGGCAGTGTTTTTTCCGCGACGAATACATTCCGGGCCGCCTCGTTGAGACGTGCCCCATGGCAGCTGCTGCACAAGTGCGATACGCGGAAGCGTTCCAGTTCGTCGCGCACCGCCTTACTGTCGGTTTCGGCGTAACGGCGTTCCATGTTTGGAATCACGCCTTCAAAACGACGTGTGTCCGAATAGCGGCCGTGCGGTAGCGGCAGTTTTTCTTTACCGGAACCGTAAAGGATGATGTCCTGGTGTTTTTTATCCAGTTCGGTCCAGGGGGTTTCCACATCAAAGGCATAGTGGTCGGCGACGGCTTTGAGGATGTCGTAGTAATATTTGTGACGGCGATCCCAGCCGCGAATTGCACCGCCTGCCAGGCTTAAGTCCGGATGCATAATGACGCGCGCTGGGTCAAACGTTTGTTTGACACCCAAGCCGTCACAGGTCGGGCAGGCACCGTGCGGATTGTTGAATGAGAAGATGCGTGGTTCCAGTTCCGGCACCGAGTAGCCGCAGTGCGGGCAGGAGAAGCGTTCCGAAAACAACAGGTGGAAATCGTCGTCTTCATCCATGGGGAGCACTTGGGCAATGCCATCGGCTAGGTGCAAAGCGGTTTCAAAGGATTCGGCCAGGCGCTGTTTGATGTCCGGGCGGATTTTGAAACGGTCGACCACCACTTCGATGTCGTGTTTGAATTTTTTATCCAACTCGATGCCGCCGCCCAGCTCCATAAGTTTGCCGTCGATACGGGCGCGGACATAACCTTGCGCTTGCAGCTCGTCCAACAGGTTTTGGTGGGAGCCTTTTTTACCGCGCACCACCGGCGCAACCAGCAGACACTTACTGCCTTCGGGTAATTCCAGTGTGTGGTCAACCATTTGACTGACGGTTTGCGCCACCAAATCACAATGGTGTGTTGGGCAGCGCGGCGTGCCGGCACGAGCATACAGCAGACGCAGGTAGTCGTAGATTTCGGTGACGGTGCCGACGGTGGAGCGAGGGTTGTGCGACGTGGACTTTTGTTCGATGGAAATGGCGGGTGACAGACCTTCAATGTGGTCAATGTCCGGTTTTTCCATCACCGACAAAAATTGGCGGGCATAGGCGGACAAAGATTCCACATAACGGCGTTGCCCTTCGGCGTAAATGGTGTCGAAGGCTAGAGACGATTTCCCGGAACCGGACAGGCCGGTGATGACAATCAGTTTGTCTCTGGGGAGCGCAATGTCGATGTTTTTTAAATTGTGCGTGCGTGCGCCACGAACGATAATCTCTTCTAGCATGTAAAATCCGCCTGCCGTTGAATCAAAGCAAAGGGATTATTATAGCAAATTTCACATGCCGACACCCCTTTGTGGGGTTGGAAAACCCTTTTTAAAACGTATCGTTACGAATCGTGACCACACCGGTAATGGTCAGGCGGATGTCACTTTCGCCAGCTTCCATGACCGGTGCGGATTCGGCTTTCATCGCGGTCATGGCCAGAGCACGCGGTTGGCGGTAAAGGCCCGGCGGCATGGTGTTCTCGATGCGGGTTTCGGTGATGTTGAAGGCTTCTTTGCCGAAAGCACGGGCAATTTGTTTGGCTGTGTCGCGGTAGGCCTGGATGCCGCGTTTCAACAACTGGCTCATGACGCGTTCTTTTTGTTGGCGAGATACCGAAAATTGCATGCCGTTGTAGTTCAGTAGGCTTTGCAAGTCTGCCAGGATTTCAGCCAGGCCTGGTGTGTTTTGGGTTTCGATGCTTAAGGATTGTTGGCCGCGCCAGCTTTGGATTTTCCGGTTTTTGTCATAGATCGGATGAATTTGGTAACCGCCGGTTTGAATCCGAAGGCCGGAAGTGCGATCCAGGAGCCGTTTGGCTTGTTGCATTTGCTGGTTAATTTCTCGGGCGACGGTGTCGGGGTCATCGTCTTGTGCTCGGGCCAGAAAGTGGACGGTGACTTGGTCGTTGTTGACCGTTTCGGTGACGGTTTCGGCAAAGCTGATTCGGTTAAATCGGTTGGCATCTTCGTCGGCCCAGGCCTGGCTGAAAACGAATTGGGAAAGGGTGACGGCGACCAGAATCGAAAGTATTGAATTCATGTTGAGGCTCCTTTTTCCGTTAAGTGGAACAGTGCTATAATGCGAACTATTTTTTGAAATCCAGGAACGGTCGGGATGGCCGCACCGAAACAACAATGACAGGATACCATAAATGTCTGAAATGAGCCGTCGCATGAGCCCGACGGAAAGGCGTGCCGCTTTTTCCGTTGCCGGAATCTTCTCCACCCGGATGCTGGGTCTGTTTATGATTTTCCCCGTGTTCGCCCTGTTTGCGCACGAGGAGTTTGAAGGTGTGACCGCGACACAAATCGGGATTGCGATGGGGATTTACGGTTTAACACAGGCACTGCTGCAAATTCCATATGGTATGTTGTCGGATCGTTTCGGTCGTAAGCCACTCATTATTCTCGGCATGTTGGTGTTCATGGTCGGCTCGATGGTGTGTGCCTTGGCGGATTCCATTGAAATGATGATTGTCGGGCGAGCGCTACAGGGGATGGGCGCCGTGGCGGCGGTTCTGATGGCGACGGTGGCCGATTTGGTGTCGGAACAGTTCCGGTTGCGTGCCATGTCGATTGTCGGCATGACCATCGGTTTATCGTTTACGGTATCACTGGTCGCCGGCCCGATGTTGGGTGAATTGTTTGGTGTGCGGGGCATTTTTTGGGTGATTGCAGGCCTGGCGGTTATTGGAGTTTTGCTGGTCATTTTTATGGTGCCGAAGATTTCCAACCAAACCTTTCAACGTGAAGCTGAAGCCGACCCGAGCCAGTTCAAAGATGTGATTAAAAACCCACAATTGCTGCGTTTGGACATCGGGGTGTTTGTTCTGCATGCCATGCTGACGGCGATGTTCATCGCCGTGCCGTTCTTGATTCGCGATACCGCCGGTTTGGATTCGCTGCACCATTGGGAATTGTATTTGCCGGTGATGTTGCTGTCGTTTGCTTTGATGGTGCCGTTCATTATTCAGGCGGAATCCAAAGGGCGGATGAAGCCGATTTTTGTGGGTGCGGTCCTGACCGTGAGTGTGATGCAATTGGCATTGTTGTATGGGGCCGAAGGCTTCTGGTCAATGTTCGTGATTCTGCTGGTGTTTTTCACGGCGTTTAACTTACTGGAAGCGAGTCTGCCATCTTTGGTGGTGAAATTGTCACCGGCGGACAAGAAAGGCACCGCCAGTGGCGTTTATTCCAGCAGTCAGTTTTTAGGGGCGGCCTGCGGTGGCGCCTTAGGCGGCTGGTTCTACCAGTTGTATGGAATGGACGGCCTGTTTTTGTTTACCGCCGGAATGGGATTGGTTTGGTTTGCCGTGGCGGCGACCATGGTAAAACCGTTGCCGTTGAGTATTGCATCGGTGCCCTTTTCTGGGGTGTTGAGCGAGGCGGATCGCGAGGCTTATACCGCCAAGCTGCTGTCTTATGACGGTGTGCATGAAGTGGTGTTTTTGCCGGATGAGCAGCGAGTGTATTTTAAAGTTGATCGGACGCAAGTGAATGAAGCGGGGTTGATTGACTACCTGGAAAAAGGCCTTGCGTAAGTTATATCTTTTTTACGTCAAACAGGGTATGATTTCCTGATTAAAAATGAAAGAATTTTTGGAGTATAAGTATGGCGCGTGGAGTAAATAAAGTCATTTTGGTTGGTACCCTGGGGCGTGACCCTGAGGTGAAGTATGCCGCAAACGGTAATGCGATTGCCAATCTGAATGTCGCTACTTCCGAACAATGGACAGATAAAGCGTCCGGACAAAAGCAGGAAAAAACCGAATGGCACCGTGTGGTGATTTTCGGTAAGTTGGCGGAAATTGCCGGGCAGTATTTGACCAAAGGTTCTCAGGTGTATTTGGAAGGGAAGTTGCAAACGCGCAAGTGGCAAGACCAAAACACCGGCCAAGACCGTTACTCCACGGAAGTCGTTATTGACTTTAATGGTCAGATGCAAATGTTAGGTGGCGGTAACCGACAGTCGGACGCCCCTTACGATAACGGTTTTGGCGCGCAAGCGGCCCCACAAGTCACACAACCAAACCCGATGGGTGGCAACCCAATGGGCGGTGCGCCGCAACAACAAGCGGCTCAACCGAACTTTGGTCAGCAAGCGCCGCAACAAGGCTTTGGTGGTGGGCAACAGCCGAATAATCCGGCTCCAGCCCAACAGGTTCCGGCTTATACCGCCAATGACTTTGACGATGACGATGTGCCGTTCTAGGGCATACCTAAATATTTCAAACGTATTTGTTTAGGCCTGCTTGATGCAGGCCTTTCTTTTTTTAAGGTGTTGGAATGGTGTCTAGCATGGAATCCGTTTTTAACGGTTGGGCCAAAAGCGATTTGGTCTCATTCTGATGCCGGGAGTGGAAAGGGAGATGTTTTATGCCGTTATCGGTGACGGAAGCGATTCGCAAGCGCCACTCGACGCGCGCTTTTCTTCAACAGCCAGTCGAAAAAGCCGTGATTGAACAGTTGCTTGAGACCGCTCGATTTGCACCTTCTGGTGTGAATACACAACCTTGGCAAGTTGCCGTGGTGGCCGGCCAGGCCAAGCAAAATTTGCAGGCCGCTTTTCTAGCGGAGTTTGAATCCGGTCGTCGTGGCAATATGGACTATGGTTATTACCCCGATCAATGGCGTCCGCCATACAAGCAGCGCCGAGTTGCAACGGGAAAGCAATTATACGGTGCTTTAAAAATAGAGCGAGGAGATAAGGAAGGCCAAAAAGCGCAATGGGCCGCGAATTATCGAGCGTTTGATGCACCGGTGATGTTGATTTTCTTAATGGATGACTTACTCAATACAGGCTCTTTTTTGGATTACGGCATGTTCTTGCAGAACTTGATGTTGCTCGCGGAAGAAGCCGGCCTGGCCACTTGTCCACAAGGAGCCTTGGGGGAATACCCGAATATCATTCGCCAGCAATTGGGATATGATGATAGTCACATAGTGCTGGGCGGCATGGCGTTGGGGTATGAAGATAACGCGCATCCAGTGAATCAATATCGCACTGAGCGGGAAGAGGTTGAGCGCTTTAGCCGTTTCTTTGATTAGAATCACACCTTAAGCAAAGTGATGCTTAAATGATTTTAAGCGGTGTTGTTTGTCTAACGTGTTGTTATAAAAGGGCCTTTAAAGGCCCTTTTTGGTTTTTGGGTTTTTATCGCACTTTTTGTTTAATGGTTTGCCGGATTGGCCGATACCTACTATAGAGGTGTCTATGATGAATAAGATGGAAATTACACCAGCCTTAAGGTATTTCTTTAAGAAGCTGGAGCGCAAATCGGAAGCGTTACGCCAGGCTGAAATTCTGGAAAAAGACCTGAAGAAAACGGTTCCGTTTGATGAGGTGGAGCGCTTTGCTCGATCGATCATGACTCAAAATATTTTCATTTATACCGTTGGGGTCAATGGTAAGCGGGAGTCCACCATCCTGACGAAAGCCATGTTCAGTATCAATAAAGTGGTGCGAATTTATTACAGCACGAGTTTTGATGAAGATCAGCAGGGCTTTTTACGGCTTCGTCCGGATATCGATCAGCAGTTGATTCTCGTCGAGCGTTTACATGGTTTTCGGCCCAAGCCAGAGTTGTTGTATGCCAGTAAGGACGAATGCCATGTGATTCGCTTTTTCATCAATTGGCTGATGCGTCGCGTGGACTGGGAAAAAACCAAAATCGATAACTTGGATTTGTATAAACGATTTGTGGATGTTGAGCGTAAAGAGCTGGAAGAAGCCATTGCGGCGGAAGAGGCGGAGCGTGAACATCATGAGTTGCAGCGTACGCTGGATAAGCACTTCGGTCAGCGCGAAAAACGCAAAATGCCGTCGCGCCTACACCACTGATATCAGTGGTTGCGCTGGACGGCAAGGTCGGCCAGTGATAATAACGCTGTTTTCAGTGGCGAATCGGCCAGATCCGACAGAGCCGCTTTCGCTTTATCCGCTTCGGATTGGGCGACCTGTTGCGTGAAGGCGAGTGCGCCTGAGTTTTGGATAATGCTGGTGACTTCTTGCAATAGTGCGATGCCGTCGGTTTCAATGGCTCGGCGCACCAAATCTTTTTCGGCTTCAGAACCGTTTTCCAGAATGAATATCAACGGCAATGTCGGTTTACCTTCCGCCAAATCATCTCCGAGATTTTTCCCCAACTCGTCGGCATCCGCCATGTAATCCAGCGCATCATCGATTAATTGGAAAGCGGCCCCTAAGTGACGTCCGTAAGCCGCAAAGCCGTTTTCCAACTCCGGTTTATTTGCTAAAACCGGACCGAGCAAAGTGGCCGCTTCAAAGAGTTTGGCCGTTTTGCGATGAATGACTTCCATGTAGCGCTCGGTGGTGGTGTCGGCGTCATGGCAGTTCAGCAATTGCAATACCTCGCCTTCGGCGATGACGTTGGTGGTTTCCGACATAATTTCCATGACGCGCATCAAGCCGGGTTCCACCATCATTTCGAACGAGCGGGAGTAAAGGAAGTCGCCCACCAGTACGCTGGCGGCATTGCCCCAGACTTCATTGGCGGTTTTGTTGCCGCGGCGGGTTTCGGACTCGTCCACCACGTCGTCGTGTAGCAGGGTTGAGGTGTGGATAAACTCAATAACGGCGGCCAGGGTCAGGTGGTCTTGCCCGTCGTAATCACAAGCGCGAGCGGACAGTAAAACCAGTAATGGTCTTAAGCGCTTTCCGCCGCTGTTAACAATGTAATGGCCGATTTGGTTGATCAGCACGACGTCCGAAGCCAGTCGAGATAAAATTAATTGGTCGGTGGCTTGGATGTCGGACTGGATGAGTTGTCGGATTTCAGAAAGCGTCATGTATTTTATTGTAGTGCGTTACTTGTTAGTCTCAGAAAGGCAAAGTTTAGTATGAAACGCACGGGAAGCAAAGTTATAAATCGGTTTTTTCGGCAATCTGACACCAAGTCGTGGCCAAGTCGGATTTTTAAAAAGTGTTTGAAATTATTTTATAAATTATTTCCGACATGGGGTTTGACCTCTAATATAAAAGGTTATATAATCCCGCCTTTGCCGTTACTGACGGCGTGAAATAACAGAATAAATGAATATTTGAAACCGGGAGTTTCCAAGATGTATGCGGTAATTAAAACCGGTGGTAAGCAATATCGTGTTCGTGAAGGTCAAGTTCTGCGTGTTGAATCCCTAAATGCAAACGAAGGGGATAAAGTAGAATTCGATCAGGTCATGATGGTTGGTGAAGGTGCAGACGTTAAAGTAGGTGCACCTCTTGTTGAAGGTGCCAAAGTTGCGGCAACCGTTACAGAAAACGGTCGTGGTAAAAAAGTGACAATCATCAAGTTCCGTCGTCGTAAGAACAGATCACGTTCTAAGCAAGGCCATCGTCAAAATTATACGGAAGTTGAAATCACAGGAATTTCAGCGTAATTTCGAACTGATTCAATCAGTTTTGAATTGATTAATACAATCTGAGTTGTTTCTGAGTAGGGAGCAGACAGGTTAACAGGAGATGTCACCATGGCTCATAAAAAGGCTGCAGGTAGTACTAAAAACGGTCGCGACTCTAATGCTCAGCGATTAGGCGTTAAGCGTTTTGGTGGTGAGCAAGTTCTAGCGGGAAGCATTATCGTTCGTCAACGTGGAACTAAATTCCACGCCGGTGATAATGTTGGTCGTGGTAAGGATGACACTTTGTTTGCAAAAGCGACTGGTGAAGTGGCTTTCGTTACCAAAGGTAAGCCTCAACGTACTTACGTAACAATTAAAGCCGACTGATTTCAGTCAGCCATAATTGCTTACAGAAAGCCCCGCGAGTCGGGGCTTTTTTATTTCTAGGCGAAGGGAAAACGCTGAGCTAAAATAATCGTATTCTTTGCTCAATGACCCTTAAGACACATTAGGATTTCCAGTCATGCAATTTGTTGATGAAGCCAATATTCGAGTCGCGGCCGGTCGCGGAGGGAATGGCGTTGCCAGTTTTCGTCGTGAAAAATACATTCCGTTTGGCGGCCCAAACGGCGGCGACGGCGGGGATGGCGGCAGTGTGTATTTAATTGCCGATCGCAATATCAACACTTTGATTGATTTCCGCTATACCCGAGACTATAAAGCCCAAAATGGCCAGGCCGGAATGGGGCAGCAAAAAACCGGTCGTGCCGGGGAAGATTTGATTGTTCCCGTGCCGGTCGGCACCATTGTGCGCGACTTGGATACACAGGAAGTGATTGGCGATTTGGTCGAGCACGATCAGGTGCTACTGGTCGCCAAGGGCGGCCGTCACGGTTTGGGGAATGTGCATTTCAAAAGCAGTACCAACCGTACACCACGTCAATGCACACCGGGCGAACCGGGCGATGAGCGCAATTTGTCGCTGGAGCTGTCGGTACTGGCGGATGTCGGACTTTTAGGACTGCCGAATGCCGGAAAATCCAGTCTGATTACCGCCGTCTCTGCGGCGCGCCCGAAAGTAGCAAACTATCCGTTCACCACGCTTTATCCAAATTTGGGCGTGGTACGAGTATCGCCGGAATCGAGTTTTGTCATTGCCGATATTCCGGGGCTGATTGAAGGCGCTTCGGAAGGGGCCGGCTTGGGTGTACAGTTTTTGAAACACTTGTCGCGAACCGGTTTATTGTTGCACGTGGTGGATATCGCGCCGATTGACGATTCCGATCCGGTTGAATCGGTGCGCGTCATCGAAAAAGAGTTGGAGAAGTACAGTGAGGCTTTGGCCGGCAAAGAGCGTTGGCTGGTGTTGAATAAAACCGACTTGCTGCCCGAAGAAGACGCCAGCGAATTGTGCAACGATATTATTGAGCAGTTGGATTGGCAAGGGCCGGTGTATGCGATTTCCGCCGTGAATCGAACCGGCACCGAGGCACTAATGAAAGAGATTGCTTACGGGCTGGAACAAAATCGTTTGAAGGCCTTGGAAGAAACCGACGAAGAGTCATAAAAAATGGTCACACGTTCAAACATTCACACAAAATCACGCCGCTGGGTGGTGAAAATCGGCAGCGCTTTACTGACGAATGATGGTAAAGGGCTGAATCGAGCCGCGCTGGCAGACTGGGTGTCGCAGATGGTTCAGCTGAAGCAGCAAGGCATTGAGCTGGTGATTGTTTCCTCTGGATCGGTTGCGGAAGGGATGCAACGATTGGGCTGGACGCAACGTCCCTCGGAAATCAATGAGCTGCAAGCGGCTGCTGCGGTGGGCCAGATGGGGTTGGTGCAGGCTTATGAGTCCGAATTCGCCAAAAACGGTCTACGCACCGCGCAAATTTTGATGACACACGACGACTTGTCGAATCGGGCTCGCTACCTCAATGCCTCCAATACCATTCAAACTTTGTTGGAGCACAATGTGGTGCCGATTATCAATGAAAACGATACCGTCGTGACCGATGAAATTCGTTTTGGCGATAACGATACGCTGGCCGCCTTGACCGCGAACCTGGTGTCGGCGGATGTGTTGGTGATTCTGACCGATCAAAACGGGTTGTATAACGACAACCCGCGGACCAACCCGCAAGCCACGCTGATTTCGGAAGCGGAAGTGAGCCGTAAAGATATTGAAGCCATGGCCAGTCCGGAAGGTGGAAGTCTCGGCAAAGGCGGGATGTACACCAAAGTGATGGCCGCAAAACGTGCGGCGCGGTCGGGGACAGCCACGTTTATTGCATCCGGCCGGGCGGAAAATATCTTGCCGCGGTTACACGCGGGTGAAAATCTGGGGACGTTATTGATTCCCGACTTGGAACCTTTAACCGCGCGTAAGCGCTGGTTGGCCGGGCATCTTCAGGCCAAAGGGCAGTTGGTGTTGGACGACGGCGCGGTAAAAGCGTTGCAATCCTCCGGCCGAAGCTTGTTGCCGATCGGTGTCAAAGCGATTGACGGCGAATTTCAGCGCGGTGAGATGGTGATTTGCGTCAATGAAAAAAACCAGGAAGTCGCGCGTGGCTTGGTCAACTACCCTTATCACGAGGCCGAGAAAATCATCGGTCATCCCTCCTCGGACATTGCCGACTTGCTCGGCTATTCGGAAGGCGAGTTTTTGATTCATTGCGATAATCTGGTTCTGGTGGATTAAGTCGCCATTCACATTTGTCTGAAATAGCACTTCCCATAAAACGCCCAGGCCTGGGCGTTTTTTATTAATAACTATTCTCATTAGTTGGCGTTGTTTTTGCTTGTTATATTTACGTATAGACGCGTCATGCTCAAATCGTAATAATTCAAGGTGGTGATACATGAGTATTTCAAGTGTACAAGCGGCAGTAAGCGGTATTACCAGTGCCGTTAATTCTAATGCTCAATCGGCAACAGGTGCCGGTTTGGAATCGACTTCCAATGTAAGTAAAGATATTGTTGATTCTGTTGTTATTTCAAATAAAGCACAACAACTGGATCGGCAAGAGCAGTATAAGATGAAAGATGCTGTTGATTTATTTAATGACTGGTTAGACTCCGGTAGGGAATATGCAGGGCTTGTTTTCTACAGGGAAGATGGAACTGAAGACGAGCTTTTACCTGAGAACAAGGCATTGTTTGATGAGTTAAGCACTAAGGTTGGGAATACTCATGATCCCGAACAGCGAACCATCCTTAAAAATAAAGTTGATTCCTTGTTGGGTTGGGGGAATCAGGAAATTTTTAACAGTGAGTCGGACTTGGATAAGAGGTTTGGCGCGGTGAACGACAGCTATCGTTTGCAACAGGCATATTTTACTGAGAAATACGGTGAACCACATGGTAAGTTGCCTTCTGAATTTTTAGCGACAGTTGAGTGGTTGAGAGAAAATAAGGCGGTATTAGGTTCTCTGCCACGCTTGTCGTCAATGGACGGTTATGTTGCCCCGGATGTTACGCAATCACTGGAAACGCAGTTTCGCCCCCAAGGTACTCCGCTTAGCCATTTTGAAAACAGAGATTTTCTTGAAAAGCTGCTGGCCAAAATGACGTAATACCAGAATTTAGTTAAGTTTATCTCGAGACTATGCAAACGCCCAGGCCTGGGCGTTTTTGGTTTTTTACGGAAATTTTCCGCACCATTCCTTGAAAAAAAAATAACTGCCCCCATAAGGCTTGACAGTGACTAATCGATTTATAAAATAATTAGCACTCTATGTGGTAGAGTGCTAATTATTGAAAATTTAGTAATCTAGTACCCTCATTTATCAAATGTTTAGGAGAATCCTATGAAAATTAAACCGTTGCATGACCGTGTGGTCGTTCGTCAAGTTGAAGAGCAAAAAGAAAGCGCCGGTGGCATTTTGCTGCCTGGTTCCGCTCAAGAAAAAGAAAACATGGGCGAAGTGGTCGCTGTTGGGCCTGGTAAAGCGGCCGATAATGGTTCCATTATCGCGATGACGGTCAAAGTCGGTGACAAAGTCATGTTCGGTCAGTATTCCGGTCAGGAAGTCAAAGACGAAGACGGACAAGCTTTGAAAGTAATGCGTGAAGACGACATTATTGCAATTGTCGAATAATCAACATTATTGAAAATTTTTAAATATAAGGATTTGAAAAGATGGCAAAAGACGTAAGATTGGGCCTAGACGCCCGCGAAAAAATGGTTGAAGGGATTAATGTCCTGGCAGACGCGGTTAAAGTCACCTTGGGGCCAAAAGGCCGTAATGTGGTTCTTGAAAAATCATTCGGTGCCCCAACCGTGACCAAAGATGGTGTTTCCGTTGCGCGTGAAATCGAATTGGAAGACAAGTTCATGAACATGGGTGCACAAATGGTGAAGGAAGTGTCTTCCCAAACCAATGATGTGGCCGGTGACGGTACGACCACGGCGACCGTTTTGGCACAGTCCATCGTTCGCGAAGGGATGAAGTCGGTTGCAGCCGGGATGAACCCAATGGATTTGAACCGTGGTATCCACAAAGCCGTGGAAGCGGTGGTTGCGGAAATTCAAAAAATGTCTGTGCCATGTACCACGACAGACTCGATTGCTCAGGTCGGGACCATTTCCGCTAACTCGGATCTGTCGGTTGGTAAGATGATTGCCGATGCGATGGAAAAAGTGTCTACCGAAGGCGTGATCACGGTTGAAGAAGGGTCTTCTTTGCACGACGAGTTGGTTGTGGTTGAAGGGATGGAGTTCGACCGTGGTTATCTATCCCCTTACTTTGTGACCAATCAAGAAAAAATGGTTGCAGAGCTGGAAAATCCATACATCTTGTTGCACGACAAGAAGATCTCCAACATCCGTGACTTGTTACCAACCTTGGAAGCGGTTTCCAAAGCCGGTCGTCCATTGTTGATCATTGCGGAAGACGTGGACGGTGAAGCCTTGGCAACACTGGTTATCAACAACATGCGCGGCATCGTGAAAGCCACGGCCATCAAAGCGCCAGGTTTCGGTGAACGTCGTAAAGCGATGCTTCAGGATATGGCGGTCTTGACCGGTGGTACGGTGATTTCCGAAGAAGTGGGTCTGACATTGGACAACGTCACGCTGGATATGTTGGGTGAAACCAAGTCTGCGGTGGTTGGTAAAGACAGCACGAAACTGATTGACGGTGCCGGTTCGAAAGAAGACATCGACGCGCGTTGTGCGCAAATCCGCTCTCAAGTGGAAAACACCACATCCGATTACGATAAAGAAAAACTGCAAGAACGTTTGGCGAAATTGTCCGGCGGTGTTGCGGTAATCAAATTGGGTGCGGCGACTGAAGTCGAAATGAAAGAGAAGAAAGACCGTGTTGACGATGCACTTCACGCGACCCGTGCGGCCGTTCAAGAAGGGATCGTGGCCGGTGGTGGTGTCGCCTTGGTTCGCGCCCGTTCTAAAGTAGAAGTGAAAGGCGATAACGACGAACAACAAGTCGGTATCGAAATCGCTTTGCGTGCCATGGAAGAGCCAATGCGTCAAATCGCCGCCAACTGTGGTCTGGAAGGCTCCGTTATCGTCAATAAAGTGATGGAATCCAAAGACAACATGGGCTTCGATGCGGCTTCTGAAACTTATGTGGATATGCTGGAAGCCGGTATCATCGATCCGGCGAAAGTCACGCGTTCGGCCTTGCAAAACGCCGCTTCCGTCGCCGGTCTGGTCTTGACGACCGGTGCCGCGATTGCGGATCTGCCTTCAAAAGACGGCGGTGCTGCGGATGCCGCGGCGGCCGCCGCAGCCGGTGGAATGGGAGGCATGGGCGGCATGATGTAATTTTTCGCCTAGGGCGTTCAAATTTCAGCGATAACCGCGTTGGATTTGAACTTCCAGTGCTCATGGACTTAAATGTCCACGGCGCGTTGGTTTCAAATCCGCCTTGTTCTCATCTAAAATTTGTACCGCCTAGGCTGAAAAATCATTTCAGCTCATTCTCAAAGGCCAGCTTATGCTGGCCTTTTTTATTGGGGCGCGCGCATCGATAAGTCGTTTAGGTGCGTTTCATCCCCAAGATTTGCTAAAAAATTTAAAAGCCCGCTTTGTGCGGGCTTTTTTGTGTCTGACGTTTAGGCGGGGTTATCAGAGAATTGGCCAGGCCTGGCGGTTTTGTTTGAAAGGGCGTTATGCTTTGAAAGCGAAAATGCTAAAATATTTACCTTGTCATTTTGTAACGAAATAAACCGGCGCTAGGGCCGAATGGTTGGAATATGGAAAACGCAACAGTCAAAATAGGAATCGTTGGAGGAACCGGTTATACGGGGGTGGAATTACTGCGCTTGCTGGCCAGTCACCCGAATGCGGATGTCGTCGCCATCACTTCTCGAAGCGAAGCGGGCATGCCGGTCGCGGAATTGTTCCCGAACCTACGCGGTCATTATGATTTGGCGTTTTCCGAGCCGTCGCCGGCGGTTTTGAAAGGCTGTGATGTTGTATTCTTTGCCACGCCGCACGGTGTCGCCATGAGTATGGCCAAAGAACTGATGGCGGCTGGCGTAAAAATCATCGACTTGGCAGCGGACTTCCGGATTGAAGACATGCAGGCCTGGTCAAAATGGTATGGCATGGAACATGCCTGCCCGGATGTGATGCCACAGGTCGCTTACGGTTTACCGGAGCTGTTCCGGGAAGACATCCAGCAAGCGCAAGTGATCGCTAATCCGGGCTGCTACCCAACCAGTATTTTGTTGGGGGCGGTACCGTTTTTGAAAGCCGGTCTGGTCAAAACGGACGGCATTATTGCCGACGGTAAATCCGGTGTCAGCGGTGCCGGTCGTGGGGCAAAAGTCGCCATGCTGGGCGCGGAGATGAGCGAAAGCTTTAAGGCTTATGGCGCGGCCGGGCATCGTCATCTACCGGAAATGTTGGAAAAGCTGCAGCAGCAAGCCGGTGCGCCGGTGGATTTGACCTTTGTGCCGCATTTGGTACCGATGGTGCGCGGCATGGAGTCCAGCATTTACATGACCTTGACGCAAGACGTTTCCCAAGCCGAATTGCAATCGGTGCTGGAAGCGGCTTACGCTGACGAACCGTTTGTGGATGTGATGCCGGCGGGCAGTTTGCCGGAAACGCGGATGGTGAAAGGTTCCAATATGTGTCGTTTGGCGGTGTATCGTCCGGAAGGCGGCAATAAAGTGGTGGTGTCATCCGTGATCGATAACCTGGTGAAAGGCGCGGCCGGGCAAGCGGTTCAGAATATGAACGTCTTGAGCGGTTTACCGGAAGACACCGGGCTGAAACAAGTGGCGTTGATGCCGTAATGCCGTCCTTCGGTTATGAATTACTGACGATGCCGCGGGCTTTTGTTACAATTAAACTTTGCGATAAAGTAGGAGGCGATCATGTCTGAAATGCCTACCCCGGTTAACTTCACCGAAGCCGCGGCTTCCAAAGTCAGTGGCCTGATTGAAGATGAAGGTAACCCAGATTTGAAATTACGAGTTTACATCACCGGTGGCGGTTGCTCCGGTTTCCAGTACGGTTTTACGTTTGATGAATCTCAAGCGGAAGACGACACGGTCGTTGAGAAAGAAGGTGTCAAGCTGATGATTGACCCAATGAGCTTTCAGTACCTTGTCGGTGCGAAAATCGACTATCTTGAAGATCTACAAGGCGCACGCTTTGTCATTGAGAACCCCAATGCGACAACAACCTGTGGCTGCGGTTCATCGTTCAGTGTTTAAAATTCGATAAACACTTTATTTAACGGCACTGTCATTACCCGGTCATCCCGGTTTGTTACAGTGTTCGAAATCATTTTCTAGGGTAAATTATGGAATACATTCCTGGTCTGGCGGGCGTGCCTGCAACAGAGTCTGAAATTTCTTACATCGATGGTCAAAAGGGTATTCTGACCTACCGTGGTTACAATATCATGGAGTTGGCCGAGTACTCTTCCTTCGAGGAAACCACGCTTTTGTTGCTGTTTGGCAACCTGCCGACGGCCAGTGAATTGGCGGATTTCGAGAACCAGCTCCGCAATGCGCGTCGCGTGAAATACAACCTGCGCGAGATTATGAAGAACCTGCCGGCCACCACGCACCCAATGCACATGCTGCAAGTCGCGGTGGCCAGTTTGGCCAGCTTTTACCCAAGCACCGAGTACATGAAGGGCGGGACGGAAAACCAGGCTTATATCAATGAAGTAACGGTGAACATCATTTCTCACATGGGCACCCTGGTGGCGATGTGGGAACACATGCGCAACGGTTATGACCCCATCGAACCGCGCAAGGATTTGACCTATGCGGAAAACTTTTTGTACATGGTGACGGGGGAAGAGCCGGATAAGGATTGGGCGCGGTTGTTGGATGCTTGTTTGATTTTGCATGCCGAGCACACCATCAATGCCTCGACCTTTACCACCATGGTCACAGGGTCAACTTTGGCAAACCCATGCTCGGTCATTTCTTCGGCGATTGCGTCCTTGTCCGGCCCGTTACACGGCGGGGCCAACCAGAAAGTCATCGAAATGCTGGATGAAATTGGTTCGCCGGAAAATGCGCGTCCTTACATTGAAAAACGTCTGGCGGAAAAGAAAGTGATTTGGGGCATGGGGCACCGTGAGTACAAAACCAAAGACCCGCGTGCCACGATTCTGCAGAAATTGTCTTCGGAATTATTGCAAAAGAAAAGCGATGCCGGTTCTCTGAGTCAGGCGTTTGCCACGGCGATGGAAGTGGAAAAAGTCTGCGAAGAGTTATTAAGCCATAAAGGTGTTTACCCGAACGTCGATTTTTATTCCGGTATTTTGTATAAAGAAATGGGCTTCGACGCCGGTTTGTTCACGCCGATTTTTGCAGTGGCACGTTCCGCGGGCTGGATGGCGCACTGGCGTGAGCAGTTGCAGAACAACAAAATCTTCCGTCCGACGCAAATTTACACGGGGGCGGGCAACTCTTGTTACCTGCCGATGGAAAAGCGCGGCGAATCGCATGAGCGAGAAGCTGCCGAGTGATGTGAAGATTATTTCCGTTTCAGAAAAGCCGCCAATTGAGCGGCTTTTTTATTGGCTGAAAATCACCAGGCCTGGTGATCTTTAGCAATTCATTCGTGTTAAGCGTGCCAGATGCCGCCCAATATCGAATCACGTTCGGCCCCGGTAATGTTGGCCAATGAAATAGGCTGGTTTAACAGGCGTTGTTGAGCGAGCCAGGCACACATCATTGCTTCCATGGCGTGGGGGTGAATGCCATAATCGGCGGTGGTTTTGACTGGATAGTTCAGCTTGGCTTGCAGGCGGTTCAGTAAGGTTTGGTTTTCGGCACCGCCGCCGCAAATCAGCACTTCTGTCGGGGGCTCGGGCAAGGTTTTCAGCCCTTGAATCAGTGTCTCGACGGTGAGTTGGTTGAGTGTCGATAACAGGGCTTTCGGGGTCGGTTGTTCGGAACTGAAATAGGCCAATTGCCGATTCAACCAGGCCTGGTTGAAGTAGTCCTTTCCGGTGGTTTTTGGAGCCGGTTGGGCAAAGTAGTCGTCCGCTAAAAGTTGCGCTAATAACTCGCTGTCCGGTTCAGTCTGTGCCGCCAGTTGTCCATTGGCATCGTAGTCGCATCCAAAGTGCTGGCGACAGATGTCATCCATTAAGCCATTGCCCGGCCCGGTGTCGAAGCCAAGGGTGTCGCTTGGCGACAGGTAGCTGATATTGGCGATGCCGCCGATATTGATCACCGCCAAATGTTCAGCGTGCGAGAAAAGTGTGCGATGGAAGGCTGGCGCCAGTGGGGCACCTTGGCCGCCGTTGGCCAGGTCGTCGATGCGAAAGTCGGCCACCGTCGTCAAGGCCATTTGTTTGGCGATAAAGGCCGGGTGCCCGATTTGCAAGCTCATCGGAATGTCCGGCGCATGGAAAACGGTTTGGCCGTGGCTGCCGATGGCGGTCACAGCGTCACGCGGTGTGCCGGTCTGTTCAAGTAACGTCTGACTGGCTTGTATAAACTGCATGGCCACCTCGTGTTCGAGTTGGCACAGGTTTTTTAAACTGGCTTGCGGTTGTTCATTGAGTTGGTTGAGAGCGCTCTGTAAATCGCTTGGGTAAGGATGGGTGAAAAAGCCTTCGAGGTTCGGTGCGGTTTGCGAGAGATCCACCAAGGCGGCATCGACGCCGTCCAGGCTGGTGCCGGACATGAGTCCGATGTAGAGATCTTTGCCTGGACCGTTTCCGGCTTTATTCAAAGTTAGACACCAATTGGGTGTGCGGATTGAGGCGGTCCATTTGGGCCGTCATCAAACCGGCATATTGCTTGAAACGGGCGCGGTACTGTTTCGGTACCGGGCCGGCGTCGGGGAATTTGACTTTCAATGGGTCCACGTGACGGCCGTTTTTGCGGAATTCATAGTGCAAATGCGGGCCGGAAGCCAAACCGGTTTGGCCGATGTAGCCAATGGTATCGCCTTGTCTGACCCAGGCACCTTTTTTGTACTTGCCGAATTTGGACATGTGGGCATAAACGGTGGTGTATTTTCCGGCATGTTTGACGAAAATCACACGACCATAGCTGCGGCTCCAAGCACGTTTGACGATTTGGCCGTCACCAGTGACATGAATCGGGGTACCGGTTGGTCCGCCATAATCCACACCGCGGTGGGCGCGCCATTTTTTCAAGACGGGGTGAAAACGTTTGGGTTTGTAACGGGAAGTGATGCGAACATAGTCCACCGGATTACGTAAAAAAGCTTTACGTAAATTGCGACGGTTTTCGTCGTAATAGCCCACTTTCTCATCGTTGGCGTCCCGCAATAAAAAGGCGGTGTGACGCTCGTTACCGGCGGTGCTGATTTCGGCGGCGAGAATGTCGCCGTCGCCGATATATTGACCGTTGATAAAGTGTTTTTCATAAATGACTTTGAACGGATCACCTGGGCGTAGCTGACGGATGAAATCGATTTCCCATGAAAAAATGTCGGCTAAATTCATAATGGTTTTTGCGCTGAGTCCGGCTTCGGTGCCGCTCAGGTAAAACGAATGTTGGATGGTGCCGGCGGCTGTTTCCACCTTGGTTTCCACGGGATGTTCGATTTTTTGAATCAAAAAGTCATCGTTATCCTGACGTACTAACTGATAGTGGGTGGCATCGTATTTTGGGTAGAGAATTTTTTGCAGTTGGTTGCTCTGGTCGGTCCAAATGTCCAAGGCATCACCGACGCGCAATTGCGTTAACCATTCACCGTTTTGAGTGGAAGCAATTTTAAAGGTGGTGCCGGCGGGAATGCCAAGCGAATCCAGCGCTTGCGATAGGCTGCCATTTCTTTGAATGGTGACGTGGTGTTTGTGCCAATTGTTTTCAGGCTGTTTGGTCGTCAGGTTGGTGGCGTCCATGAGCGGAGGGAGAGGGAGTCGTTCCTTCTCCGCCGGTTGAGAGGCGGTGGCGAACTGAACGACAAACAGGAAAATCAGTGTCAGTAACAGTATAAAATGTAAGCTTGCTTTTAACTGGTTCACTAGTCTTTTCTAAGTGCTTTGTAAACCGGCGGAAGGCCGATTTAGTACCTGCTCTAAAATTACGTTAAGCTCGATTATACCTGAACAAAAACCGTAAATACTAGCCTTAATCATGAAGAAACCTTTCCGGTTCAGTTTTTTTAAACCATTTTAAGCTTAATTTAGCCGACTTCGACCTCTATTTCGCAGCCATAATCCGTTGGGGTCGCGCCAATGAACGGGTGCTTGTTCACGTTACACCAGCTACGGATGTCCTTTTCGGCGCCCGGGTCGGTGCATTCGATAATCAGGTGTTCGCCGGATGACGACTGGCGAACGCGTTGCTGCAATTTAATCACCGGCATTGGGCATTTCAGTCCTTTTGCGTCAATCCGCTGTGCTTCGGGCATTTTTTTATCCAATAAGTTGTTATAATTAGCGGTATTTTACGTCAGAAAGGCCGGGGTTTTGCGCAAATTGTGATGAAGTGGCTTGGCGCTACGGAACACAGTTGTGGCCTCGGTGATTCAAACCCATTACACAGTATCAAACAGACAGGGAAACAAAGTGTCTAACAACGCGGCAACGGATATTTCAACTTTTCAAGGGTTGATCCAAACCCTACAAGCCTTCTGGGCAGAACAAGGTTGCGTCATTATGCAACCGTACGACAACGAAATGGGAGCGGGAACCTTCCATCCATCCACCTTTCTAAAAGCCGTCGGCCCGGAGCCATGGCGTGCGGCCTATGTTCAGCCATGCCGCCGTCCAACCGACGGTCGCTACGGTGAAAACCCGAACCGACTGCAGCATTATTATCAGTTCCAAGTCATGTTGAAGCCGTCGCCGGATAACATTCAGGAATTGTATCTGGAATCGTTGAAAACCCTTGGTATCGATCCTCTGGAACATGATATCCGCTTTGTGGAAGACAATTGGGAATCGCCAACCTTGGGTGCCTGGGGCTTGGGCTGGGAAGTTTGGATGAACGGAATGGAAGTGACCCAGTTCACCTATTTCCAACAAGTCGGCGGCTTGGAATGCCGTCCGGTGACCGGTGAAATCACTTACGGTCTGGAGCGCATCGCCATGTACCTGCAAGGCGTCAACAGTGTGTACGACCTGACTTGGGTGAACGGGCCGGAAGGCAAAGTCACTTATGGGGATGTGTTCCATCAAAACGAAGTGGAAATGTCGACCTATAACTTCGAAAAAGCCGATACCGAAATTTTGTTCCGTACCTTTGACGAATGCGAGACCGTGTTCGGAAAGCTGGTGGCGGACAAGCTGCCGTTGCCGGCTTACGAGCAGGTATTGAAAGCGTCGCACGCCTTTAACCTATTGGATGCGCGTCATGCCATCAGTGTGACGGAGCGCGCCCGCTTTATCGGGCGAGTGCGTAACATGGCGAAACAAATCGCCGAAGCCTATTATGAAGGACGAGAAGCGCTTGGCTTCCCTCTGGTCAAAGAGGGAGGGCAATAAGATGACCATGAATATGAATACAGCAGATTTTTTAGTTGAAATTGGTACCGAAGAACTGCCACCGAAGGCCTTGAAAACCCTTTCCAAAGCGTTTATGGAGGGTGTTAAAGCCGGGCTGGATGAAGCCGAACTGAATTATGACGTCGCGCAAGCTTATGCCTCGCCTCGCCGCTTGGCCGTGCGGGTGGAAGGTTTGCAAACCCGCCAAGAAGATAAAACGGTTGAACGCAAAGGGCCGGCCAAAAAAGCGGCCTTTGATGCGGACGGAAATCCGACCAAGGCGTTGCAAGGTTTCGCGCGTGGCTGTGGTGCCGACGTCAGCGACCTGTCGGAACTGGAAACCGATAAAGGCATTTGGATGGTGTATTACCTGGAGCAAAAAGGCCAAGCGGCCGCCGATTTGTTGCCAGAGATTGTGAATCAAGCCTTGGCGAAATTGCCGATTCCGAAGCGCATGCGCTGGGGCAGCTCCGATGTGGAATTCGTCCGTCCGGTCCACTGGGCGTTGATGTTGCTGGATGACGCGGTGGTGCCGGCCACAGTGTTGGGGCATGAAACCTCGAACGTGACGCACGGCCACCGTTTTCATGCGCCGCAAGCGATTAAAATCGCCAGGCCTGGTGATTACTTGACCGTGTTGCGTGAGCAAGGCTATGTCGAGGCCGATTTCGACGCGCGCCAGGAACGCATTCGTCAACAAGTCATCGTTGCGGCCGAGTCGGTCAATGGCGTAGCGGAAATTGATGAAAGCCTGTTGGAAGAAGTCGCGGCCTTGAATGAATGGCCGACTGCGGTGGTGGGCGACTTCGACGAAAGCTTCTTGAATGTACCGTCGGAAGCCTTGATTTCGGCGATGAAAGGCCACCAAAAATATTTCCATATTCTCGATGCAAACGGTCGTTTGATGGCGAAATTCATTACCTTGTCGAACATCGAAAGTTCCAACCCGGAGTCGGTGAAAAAAGGCAACGAGCGCGTGATTCGTCCGCGTCTGTCGGACGCCAAATTCTTCTGGGATCAAGACCGCAAGCAGCCGTTGGATGACTTTTTACCGCGTTTGAAAACCGTGGTGTTCCAACAAAAATTGGGCACCTTGTACGACAAGGTCGAGCGATTGGAAACGCTGGCGGTGAAAATCGGCAAGCCGTTGGGTGAAGAAGCGCAGATTTTGGAACGCGCCGCGCGTTTGTCGAAATGCGACTTGATGAGCGAAATGGTGGGCGAATTCCCGGACTTGCAAGGGGTGATGGGGCGTTATTACGCTCAGGCGCAAAACGAAAACGCTCAGGTCGCCGAAGCGATTGATGGCCAGTATCAGCCGCGTTTTGCCGGGGATGACTTGCCGGCATCGGCGGTCTCGCAAGCCTTGGCGATTGCCGATAAACTGGATACGATTACCGGTATTTACGGCATCGGTCAGGTGCCGACCGGGGATAAAGACCCATTCGCCTTGCGTCGTTCCGCCTTGGGCTTGATGCGTATTATCATCGAAAAAGAACTCGATTTGGATTTGCGTTTGTTGATTCAATTCAGTTTGGATTTGCATTCCGAAATCACCGCTTCCGAGACGTTGGTGGATGAAATTTACGATTTCATCGTCAGCCGTCTGAAAGCCTATTACGCGGCCAAAGGTGTGTCCGCCGAACAGTTTGAAGCGGTGCGCGTCTGTGCGCCGGCGCATCCGTTGGATTTCGGCAAGCGCATTGATGCGGTGTGTCAGTTTAGCGATATGGACGGTTCGGAGAGTTTAAGTGCCGCGAATAAACGGATTGCCAATATCCTGAAGAAATACGACGGTGATTTGCCGGAAGAAGTCGACACCGCGCTGTTTGAAGAAGCGGCTGAAAAGGAATTGTTCGAGGCGTTGGATGCGTTGCGCGAAACGGTCAGCAGTCAAATTGCCGGGCGCGATTATGCGGCGGCCATGGCGTTGTTGGCGACCATTCGTCAGCCGGTGGATGCGTTCTTTGATCAGGTCATGGTGATGGCCGATTCGGAAGCCGTTAAACAGAACCGTTTGGCGCTGTTGAATCAAATTTATCAACTGTTCTTACAGGTGGCGGATATCTCGCGTCTGTAAGTTCTTGTGTGTATTGAAAAACGGGCTCGCAGTCTTTGGCTGTCGGGTCCGTTTTGTTTTAAGACGTCTGAAAAGACGAATGAAAATAACCAGGCCTGGTCGCTTTTAGGATTGGGCGTTTGTTAGGAAAATCGCATGAAATTGATTGTATTGGATCGCGATGGCGTGGTGAATGAGGATTCAGATGCCTACATCAAGCATCCGGATGAATGGCATCCGGTGCCGGGCAGTTTGGAGGCCATCGCAAAACTGAAACAAGCCGGGTGGACGGTGGCGGTGGCCACCAACCAGTCCGGGATTCGGCGCGGTTATTATTCGCGCGAGACGCTTCACGCCATGCACATGAAGTTTGTGGCGTTGCTGGCAGAGCAGGGCGCGCAAGTGGACTGGATCAGCTATTCGCCTTATGTCGCGGAAGACGACTCGCCGTGCCGTAAACCGGGAACGGGCATGTTGCAGGCCATTGAAAACCGTTTTGGCGTGTCCTTGGCGGGGCAACCGATGGTGGGCGATACCTTGGCAGATATTGCCGTGGCGAAGGCCAAAGGCATGACGCCTTATCTGGTGAAAACCGGAAAAGGCCCGCGAACCATAGCGACGCAAGACCCTTTGTTGTCGGGCGTTCCAGTTTACGACAATTTATTGACGGTGGTGGAGGCTTTACGATGAGCGCGTTGAAAAAAGGATTCTACGGGTTTCGCTCGATTTTATTCTCGGTCGGGCAAGTGGTGTCGGTCATTCTGTTTTCGTTGGTCGGTCAGCTGTTTCGACCCTTCTCGAGTCGCGCCCGTTACCAGTTTATCCACTACTGGGCTCGATTCTGTATTTGGTGGTTGAAGGTGACTTGTGGTGTCTCCTATCGACTGCACGGTCGCGAGCATCTGGACTTCTCAAAAACTGGTTTAGTTCTTGCTAGACATGAGTCGACATGGGAAACCTTGGCTTTTCAGGAAATTTTCCCACGGCAAACATTCGTATTGAAAAAAGAACTGCTACGGATTCCGTTCTTTGGGTGGGGACTGGCCTTGCTGGACCCGATTTCGATTGACCGGAATGCCGGAAGACAGGCGATCAAACAAGTGGTGAGCGATGGTGTGGCGCGCCTCCACAATGATGTTTGGGTGGTAATTTTTCCGGAAGGGACCCGTATGACATCCGGTCAGCCCGGCAAGATCAAGCCGGGCGGCGCTTTATTGGCGCAGAAGGCCGATGCGCCGGTGTATTTGGTGGCGCATAATGCGGGGCGCTTTTGGCCGAAGAACAGCTTTGTCAAATATCCCGGTATTGTGGATATTCATATCAGCCCGCCGTTGGAGACTGCAGATCTGACGGTGGCCGAAATCAACCAGAAAATAGAGGAATGGTTTTTAGCGCACTCTGACATTCAGCACGACAACTCAACCGATAAGAAGAGTGATAAGAGTGAGGTGCGCTGAAACGAAACGATAAATGAGTAAACTGGCAACCTTCATTGGCGTCTTTTTCGGAAGTCTGATTGTACTTCTGAGCATGGTCGATTTTGAAAAAGGCCAGTTGCTGTCTGCCTTCTTCAATTTTCAAGGGTTGCTGGTCGTTCTGGGCGGCACCTTTGCCGCCACGCTCATCAATTATCCCCTCTCTCAAATGGGCTGCTTCTTCCGAGGCATCGGTAAGGTGTTTGCATCCGAGCCGGAGTCGGAAAACGAAGCCATCGAACAAATCGTTTACCTCAGTCACATTGCACAAAGCAAAGGTGTGTTGGCGCTGGAAAAGGAAATTGAATTGATCTCGGATTCATTTCTGCGTTTTGCGCTGTCGGAAATGATGGTCTATCGGGATAAAGAACACCTCGCCACCAGTTTGGAAAACCACTTGAACGCCATGCGGCTGCGACACCTCAATTGTCAGGATGTGTTCAATAATATGGCGTCTTATGCACCCGCCTTCGGGATGATGGGAACGGTGATGGGGCTGATTATGATGATGACCTCGCAAGTGGGCGGCGATGCTGGCACCTACACGCCCGGGCAGTCCGACGACATGTTGAATAACTTGTTGCAAGGCATGGGTTTGGCGCTGGTGACAACCTTCTACGGCGTTTTGTTCGCCAATTTTGTATTTATTCCGATTGCCGGTAAGTTGAAAGTACTGTCGGACGCGGAGGCGCTGAAAAATGAAATTTTGATGTACGGTGTGCTGGGGCTGAAAAGCGAACAGCCGCCGCTGCTGTTACGTGAAAGTCTGACCGCGTTTGTCAACGAGAAAAACAAAGAGCGGTTGGAACTGACGCTCAGGTAACGGAGGCGTGTCATGAAGTCGGAAACCATCGTTCAAGCGGAGGAAGTACGTGCCACTCAGCGCATGAAACGCAATCAGGCCTGGCAAATTGTGTTTATTGCGCTGTTTACCTCCCTGCTGGCGTTTTTTGTGTTGATTATTTCCATGGTGGAGTTGGAAGGCTCCAAACCCAAACGTGATTATCAACGCCTGGTCAATAATCTCTATCAGGATTCCGTGCATTTGAAAGAACAATTGGGCCTGGAGTGGCTGAACGTTGAAAATACCCTGTCGAAAGGCGTTCGCTTCACGTTAGATGAATCGGATTTAGCTAGGCAAGACCTATTCGCGCCCGCTCGGGCCAGAGTGAATCCGCGCTACCTGCCTTATATTAACCGCTTTGTCCAATTTTTGGACGAATTGGACTTGCCAACCTATGGCGCCCGTCACCAAAAACTGGTCAACAGCATTTTACGACCGGATGAAAAATTCCAAGTCACCATTCGAGTAGAGGGGCATACCGATGCCAGCCCCTTGGCGAAAACCGCTTTGTATCGCAGCAACTTCGAGCTGAGCACGTTTCGGGCTTATGCCATTATGAGTTTGCTGAAACTCTATACCGGTTTGCCCGACCATTTTTTCGCCATTGCCGGTTACGGCAGTTTTCGGCCGGTGACGGAAAATCCGTTGGAACCGGAAAATCGCCGGGTGGAAATTTATTTGGTGCCACAACTGGTGCCGATTGAGGAGGGGCCATGAGTGCGCAGGCCTTGAAAGCACGCAGCTCCTGGCTGTTTTCGTTTGGGGATGTGATCACGTTGCTGATTACGTTTTTCATTATGATGATTGTCCTGAATAAAGGCGAAATCACGCGAGTGCAAAAATGGACCGAGATGCAACTGGACTTGGCTTATGTCGATTTGAAGGAACAGATGGCTGGTGCACAGGGCATTTCGTTGGCGCGCAAAACCAATGGCATCCTGATCAATATCGATCAGGATGGCGCTTATGTCAAAGGTGGCTTTGAACCGTCCGAGTCCTTGAAAGATGAGCTGATACGTTTAGGGCAAGCCCTTGGCGGTTTGCAACTGTTTAAACTCAGTCTCGCGGATATGCCGAAAAAGGTAGTGGAATACGCTGAGGCGGACCACATGAAATGGCGCGCCGAAATTTCGGTGGAAGGACATTCCGATAACGACAAGATTGATCCGAATTCGGCCTTGCGCAATAACTGGTTCCTCAGCACCATGCGGGCGCAGAATGTGATGCGCTTGTTGTATGAGAACAGTGATTTATCACCACGGTTGTTCGGTATTGCCGGTTATGGCGAGTTCCGCCCCATTGCCTCCAACGACACGCCGGCAGGCAAGGCCTTGAATCGTCGAGTGCAGATTTTGGTAACCGCCAATTTTGAGAAGGATAATTGGTCGAGCGAATAAGTCGTTGACAGGTATTTTGTCAGTTTACCGGCAGTTGCCAATCAATGGGGACTTGCTGGTGCTGAGCCAGGTAATGGTTGGCTTGAGAAAACGGTTTGCTGCCGAAAAAACCGCGATAGGCGGAGAGCGGTGATGGATGGGGGCTTTTTAAAATCAAATGGCGCTGCGGGTCAATGAAGCGCCCTTTCTTTTGCGCGTAAGCGCCCCACAAGATAAACACCAAATGTTCGCGTTGCGTCGCCAGGGCATGGATAATGGCATCGGTAAATTGTTCCCAGCCGTGGTTCTGGTGGGCGTTGGGTTGGCCGGCCTCCACGGTGAGGACGGCGTTGAGCAGTAAGACGCCCTGGTCGGCCCAGGGTTGTAAATAGCCGCAATGCTGATTGTTGACATTGAGGTCGTCTTGCAACTCTTTATTAATGTTCAGCAGTGATTTTGGCAAAGGCTTAACGTCCGGCAGGACCGAAAAGCTCAAGCCGTGGGCGTGACCAATAGTCGGGTAAGGGTCTTGGCCGAGAATCACGACTTTGACCTTATCAAACGGCGTGCTGTTCAGGGCATTGAACCACAGACTGCCTTTCGGAAGAATACGCTTTCCCCGGGCCTTTTCGGCGGTTAAAAACGCCTTTAAATCTTGCATATAGGGTTGGTCGAATTCCTGTCCGACCACGGCCAGCCAAGACGGATCCAATTGGATGTTGGGTTGAGGCATTGAGTTTCTCTGGTTTAAAACGGGTTAATCAAATGGGGGCAACGGCCTGAACCGTAGGCTAAGGCGATAACCGGGCAATATGCCAGGCCTGGTCGTTTTCGTCGAAATGCGCAAAGCGGAAGCGATCGTGCAAACGATTCGGGCGACCTTGCCAGAATTCGAAATAGGTGGGCATCAAACGATAGCCGCCCCAGTGCTCGGGGCAGGGGATCTCGCCTAAATGTTCTTCGGCGGCGATTTCCATATTCTGTTCCAGCGTTTTTCGGCCCGGTACTTCGGCACTTTGTTGCGAAATCAGTGCGGCCAATTGGCTGTCCCGCGGGCGGGACTTGAAATAAGCTTCCGAATCGTCACGGGAAATCTTTTCCAGCGTGCCTTCAATACGGACCTGGCGATCCAGTTCCGGCCAGAAAAACAGCAGGGCGCCTTTCGGATTGTCGGCGATTTGCTGGCCTTTGGCGCTTTCGTAATGGGTGTAAAAAACCAAGCCTTCACGCCCAAACGTTTTCAGCAGGACGATACGGCTGTGCGGTTGGCCGGCCTCATCCACCGTGGACAGGCTCATGGCGGTGGGGTCTTGTGCCATACGTTCGTAGGCGAAGTCCATCCATTCGGAGAACTGTTGGAAAGGGTCGAGATGCAAATCGGCGTGATTGAGTGTGGCAAACTCGTATTGACGGCGTTCGTCGTGATAGTCTCGATTGGGCATTGGTTCGGTTCTCGTTTGAATCCATAGAATATTAGGGTTAATATAACTCAACTGAAAAATACTTACCACATGACTTACCACTTAGGAGTTCCCTTACGTGAGCGAAAATTACAATGCGTCCGAAATCGAGGTTTTAACAGGGCTGGATCCGGTTCGAAAACGGCCGGGGATGTATACCGATACCACGCGTCCCAATCACTTGGCGCAAGAGGTAATCGATAACAGTGTGGATGAAGCCATTGCTGGTCATGCTTCGGAAATCACGGTGACGCATTTTGCAGACGGCTCCATTATGGTGGAAGACAATGGACGAGGCATGCCGGTGGACATTCACCCGGAAGAGGGCGTGCCGGGGGTGGAAGTCATTTTGACCAAACTGCATGCCGGTGGGAAGTTCTCCAGTAAAGCCTATCAGTTCTCCGGCGGTTTGCACGGGGTGGGGGTGTCGGTCGTCAATGCCTTGTCGAAGCGGGTGGAAATTCAAATCAAACGCGGTGGTCAACAGCATCAGATCGCCTTTGAGAACGGTGAGTTGGTCGAGCCGCTGGAAGTGATTGGTAAGGTCGGCAAGAAAAACACCGGGACGGCGTTACGTTTCTGGCCGGACGCCACGTTTTTTGACACACCGAAGTATGCCTTGACCAAATTAAAACATTTATTGCGCGCCAAAGCGGTCCTCAGCCCGGGGCTGAAGGTCACCTTTTTCGACGAACCGAGTCAGGAAAAAACCGAGTGGCAATACGACGACGGTTTGCGTGATTATTTGAATCAAGCGCTGGACGGTGTCGAGCGCTCCCCGCTGGAAGGGTTTGTTGGCGAGTCGCATAATGAAAATGAAGGGGTCTCCTGGGCGATTACCTGGTTGGACGAACCGTCTGAAAACCTGCTGGAAAGCTATGTAAACTTGATTCCGACGCCGCAGGGCGGGACGCATGTCAACGGTTTGCGGGCGGGGGCGACGGATGCGATTCGAGAGTTTTGCGAATTCCGAAACTTGCTACCGCGCGGGGTGAAATTGACACCGGAAGACGTGTGGCAGAATGTGGCGTTTGTACTGTCAGCCAAAGTGCGCGAACCGCAGTTTGCCGGGCAGACTAAAGAGCGTTTGTCGTCGCGTGAATGCGTGCCATTTATTTCCGGGGTGGTGAAAGACAGCTTGAGTTTATGGCTGAACCAGCATACCGATGTGGCGGAAAAGATTGCCGAGATTGTCATCAATAACGCCAATAATCGCAATAAGAAAGCCAAGAAAATCACCCGTAAGAAAATTACTTCCGGCCCGGCGTTGCCAGGCAAGTTGGCCGATTGCACCGAGTCGGATTTGAACCGTACCGAACTGTTTTTGGTGGAAGGGGATTCCGCCGGGGGTTCCGCCAAACAGGCGCGTGATAAAAATTTCCAAGCCATTATGCCGTTGCGCGGCAAAATTCTGAATACCTGGGAAGTGGACCCGGGGCAGGTGTTGGCCTCGGCGGAAATTCACGACATCAGTGTGGCCATTGGTGTGGATCCGGGCGCAGAAGATTTGGCGAGTTTGCGTTACGGTAAAATTTGTATTCTGGCGGATGCCGACTCCGATGGGGCGCATATTGCGACCTTGATTTGTGCGTTGTTTGTTAAACACTTCCCGAAATTGGTGGAAAACGGCCATGTCTATGTGGCCATGCCGCCGCTGTATCGGGTGGATGTCGGCAAGCAGGTGTTTTATGCGTTGGATGAAGCCGAAAAAACCGGCATTCTGGATCGTGTCGAATCCGAAAAAATGCCCGGTAAGGTACAGGTGACTCGCTTTAAAGGGTTGGGTGAAATGAATCCGAAGCAGTTGCGAGAAACCACCATGATGCCGGAAACACGTCGTTTGATCCAGTTAAGCTTGGATGAAGAAACGTCGGTCACGGTAATGGATAAGTTATTGGCCAAAAAGCGCTCCTCGGACCGTAAGACGTGGCTGGAAGAAAAGGGCGACTTGGCGGAAGTGGTGTAATTTCCCTGTATTCGACAGGTAAATTATTTTTACATTCGAAAAGCTTTTTAATATCATGGAGCTTACACAATAATAAGGTGGTAAGCATTCTGTGAAAACGCCGATTCAGTCATCCCTGGTGCATCGCTTGTTCGCGGAGCTGGAAAAACTCTTCTCATCGAACGGTGTTATTCTAGTCTTGGTGATCTTGCTGACCATTACCATGAATGTTGTCAGTTTTGTGAGCATTAAATGGTTGCAGGCTGAGTGGGCCAATGAGTACAGCCTGTACGAAACCAAAGATAAACTGTACTTTAACCTATACAAAGCGTCGGGCTACGGCGGCTTCATTCACCACTTCAAAAATACCGTCCTGCGCAACGATTCCGATACACTTCAACACCTTTCCGACAATTATCAAACCATTACACAGAACCTCACCACACTTCAAAAAATGGCCACCTCGCCGGCCGAAAAGCGTCTGATTCGGCAAATCGAAGACACGTTTCAGGAGTATTGGAGCATGGTGCCTACCCTGAAACAGGCAATTCAGGAAGGGTGGTCGCCGGAACGAACCGACGCCTTGGTGAAGGTGAGTGACCGTGCTGCATTGAATGCCCTGGACGAATTGGTGAGAGTGAACCAGCGGTTATTCAATGAATCGTTCAGTAAAAATCAGGACTTAATTGATAATGTGCGTTTTTATCAAACACTCTCTTTGACGGTGTTGCTGCTGCTGAGTTTATTGTTGTTGCTGTTCCTGAAGCGCAAGGCAGGCCTGGTCAAAAAAGTGCAATCCTTGCAAAAAGAAATTCTCTGCTATGAAAATCTGTACGAAGGCACTTTGGACAGCATGGTGGATGCCTGCATTATCACGGATGCGACTGGTACCATCGAGAATTTCAATGAAATCACGCTGCAAACCTTTGGGTATGCGTCCCACGAGTTGATGGGGCAGCGAATTGAGCTTCTGATTCCGGAAGGCGAGCATAAACAGCACCATGCCGATTATATGAAGTCGGCTTCGATGCGTAAGAAGGTGCTGTTTAAGGGCCGGGAGTTAAAAGCTCTCAAAAAAGATGGTTCGGAAATTTCGGTTGAGATTACGGTGACGCCACTGAGTGTGAGCGGACAATTAAAGTTTGTCGGTATTATTCACGACATCACTGATCGCGTGAAATTGATGGAACAGTTGGGCGCCGTGTTGCTGCAATTGCGTAATGAAGCCACTAAAGATTACCTGACGGGGTTGATGAATCGCAAAGCATTTTTCGAGCATGCCGAAAAAGTTTGGAGTCTGGCCAAACGGAACCATGAGCCTTTGTGTATGTTGATGCTGGACATCGATTTATTCAAGGAAATCAACGATACCTATGGACATAATTCCGGTGATCGTGTGTTGAAAGGCTTGGCCAAGTTGTTCGAACATGAGTGTCGCAAGGAAGATTTGATTTGTCGTTACGGTGGCGAAGAGTTTTTGATTTTGCTGGAAAGCCAGCCGGCGAAAGGCGCGATGGAATTCGCTAATCGGATTCGCCAAGCGGTGGAAGAAGCGGAAATGGATATTGGAGAAGACGTTAAGATTCAAATTACGGTCAGCATCGGTTTGGTAGCGGTGGAACGTGACGAGATTCCTTCCATGGAAGAAATGATTTCTTTGGCGGATAAAGTGTTGTACCAAGCCAAAACCAACGGTCGTAACCAAGTGGCCGAAAATATCTTGCGCAACTGATTGTCTTTTTTATCAGAAGCCGCCAAAATAAAATTTCCTGTAATCGATTCATTGTCGTAGGCTTATGTCGAATTTACTGTCTTATTCCCCCATCTCATTAACACCGTTGATTTTAACGGGGTTAATTCTGCTGAGCTATTTTGTCCTGAACTGGCTTTTGAAACGGGTGATCACATCGCTGGGGCACTTAAAGAATGTGCCGGCCGCGCGGCATGCACAAGTGTATAAATATTTCCGGGTGGTGCTGATTATCCTGACGGTGGTGGTGATGTTGTTGGCTTGGGGGATTGACTACCGTGGCTTGGTGGTGGTGGCCTCGTCGATTTTGGCGATGTTGGCGGTTGCATTGGTCGCGCAATGGTCGATTTTGAGCAACATTACTGCGGGTGTGTTGATTTTCTTTAGTTTTCCGGTGCGTATCGGCGATAGGATGGAAATTATCGACGGCGCTTCAAGTGTTATCGGTGAGATAGTGGAGATCAATTTGTTTCAAATCATTTTGCGTGACGATGACGGCAAGATGGTGTCCTACCCGAATAATCTGTTACTGCAAAAAGCGGTGCGTAAGCTTCAAAAAGACGATGTGCCGCCCGGCGCCAAGCCGGTACGAATGAAAGAGCGTTTGAAATCAAAATGAAGAATGCTGAGGCGAGGGCTAACTGTTGGCTTTGCGGTGCAGTTGTCGACCGAGTTCTTTCAGGCGTTCTTTATAAGCAAGGAAGTCTTCGATGATGTCGTAATCTCGTTTGGCTAATTCTTCAAACTCAATCGTTAAAAAATAGCCGTTAGCGGTGTTATGGCTGCTGCGAACGTGTCCAAATAGCGTCATTTGGTTGAAACGCTCCAATGCCGGCAGTTCAAAAATCACTTCCAAGCGCGTACCGACGGAGGCGTTTTTGGACGATTCGACCGCCACGCCTTTAATGGATATTTCCTTTAAGCGCCCTTGAACGGTTACTGTATGCCCTTTGATGGTGGCATTGCGGTCCGCCGAAGCGGACAGCGAATTAAATAGCATTTGGTTTGTGTCTCCCTAATCCAAACGGTGATGATAATGAATGTATTCGGCAATGACCGACTGCATGTAATTGGAAATCTCGGTGAACTCAACACCGATTAAATATTGCTGGCCTCGAATGTGGGTGCTGTGAGCGGTAACACCTTCCAGTTTGATTTCGGAGCGTCCGATGCTCGGCAGTTGGAATCGGATGGAAACCTTATCACCTTCGTTTAGCTCTTCATCGGACAGGATGCCGACGCCTAAAATGGATAAATCCAGCATTTTCGCATCCGAGCTTCCGGACTCGGTGGTTAATTTGACAGGTCTTTCCGTCGAGATGCGTTCAGCTCTTCGTTGTTCAGCAGTATACAGCATTGCGTTCCATCAGGGTTTCGGGTTGGTTTTAGTTTTATTCAGTATATTAACTATGATAAATTAACTTGTCTTGAATGGAAAACTTAAAATGTGGAGCGGATATGCTTTTTTCTGTGGAAGTTGAAAACATTAAATGTGGTGGTTGTGCCAATTCCATCGAATCCAAACTGTCCGAATTGGATGGCGTTTCTCAGGTAACCGTAGAGGTTGAAGCAGGTCTGGTCACTTTTGAGTCGGAAAAGGATACGCCGGTGGAAAAGGTTAAAGCCAAGTTGGCCAGTCTGGGGTATCCGGAAAAAGGGGCCTTGGACGGTGTGGGCGCCGTCGGTGCCAAAGCCAAATCCTATGTTTCCTGCGCCATTGGCAAAATGACTCAAGATTGAAAAAACGCTTTCTCTCCCAGCATGAATTCAGTGAACACCCAAACACCAGCAAGCAAAACCAATAAAAAGAGGCATGGATGAGCCAACAGATGATTAATTATGAAGGCATCGAGCAGCAGTCGGTTGCTCAGTTTACGGAAAAAGCGTATCTGGATTACGCCATGTATGTCATTCTGGACAGAGCGTTACCGCATATTGGGGATGGCTTAAAGCCAGTGCAAAGACGAATCATCTACGCCATGTCGGAGTTGGGCTTGAAAGCCAGCGCCAAATACAAAAAATCGGCGAGAACGGTCGGGGATGTGTTGGGTAAATTCCACCCGCATGGTGACTCGGCCTGCTATGAAGCCATGGTGCTGATGGCGCAGGACTTTTCTTTCCGTTACCCCTTAGTGGATGGTCAGGGGAATTGGGGGTCGGTGGACGATCCGAAATCCTTTGCCGCCATGCGTTATACCGAAGCCAAATTGTCGAAATTCAGCCAACTGTTGCTGGAAGAAGCCGGGCAAGGCACGGTTGACTGGGTGCCTAACTTTGACGGCAGTCTGGACGAACCGAGTGTGTTACCGTCCCGCGTGCCGCATGTTCTGTTGAACGGAACTTCCGGGATCGCGGTGGGGATGGCCACCGATATTCCACCGCACAATTTGCGCGAAGTCGTGAATGCGTGCATCGCTTTGTTGGACGATAAAAACATTTCTCACGAAGATTTGTGCGAGATTTTGCCAGGGCCGGATTACCCCAATCGAGCGTTGATTATCACGCCAAAAACCGAACGACAGCGCTTGTATGAAACCGGCAGCGGTTCGATTCGTCAACGGGCGCATTATGACGTTGAGGACGGAGTTAATGTGGTCGTGGATGCCTTGCCATTCCAGGTTTCCGGCGCAAAGGTGTTGGAGCAGATTGCCTCGCAGATGCGTGCCAAAAAATTGCCGATGGTGGTGGATTTACGGGATGAATCGGATCACGAAAACCCGATTCGCCTGGTGATTGAATTGCGCTCCAAACGCATTGACGTTGAAGCGGCCATGTTGCACCTGTTTGCGACCACCGACTTGGAAAGAAGTTATCGGGTGAACTTGAATGTCATTGGGTTGAACGGACGTCCACAGGTCAAGAGTTTGAAAAGTATCTTGTCGGAATGGTTGGTGTTCCGAACGGAAACGGTTCGTCGGCGGTTACAGTATCGCCTGGATAAGGTATTGGCTCGATTGCATATTTTGGACGGCCTGCTGGTCGCGTTTTTGAATATCGATGAAGTCATCGCCATTATCCGTGAAGAAGACAAACCTAAACCCGTGTTAATGGAACGCTTCGGACTGACGGACACGCAAGCGGAAGCGGTATTGGAGCTGAAGTTACGTCACTTGGCACGCCTGGAAGAAATGAAGATTCGCGGTGAACAGGAAGAGTTGGAAGCCGAACGACAAAAAATTGAAAAAATCCTGGGCAGTGCGGCGCGTATGAAAACCCTGGTCAAAAAGGAATTACAGGCCGATGCCGATACTTATGGTGACGACCGTCGCTCTCCGTTGGTGGAAGCGTCTCAGGCACAAGCCATGAGCGAACAGGACTTGTTGCCGTCCGAAGCCATTACGGTGGTGTTGTCGGAAAACGGTTGGGTGCGCGCGGCGAAAGGGCATGACGTGGAAGGCGAATCGCTGGGGTATAAATCCGGCGATGGCTTTTGTGGTCAAGCCAGTGGCCAAAGTCGTCAAATGGCGGTGTTTATGGATAACACCGGCCGGGCTTACAGTCTTCCGGCGCACAGTTTGCCGTCGGCCAGAAGTCATGGCGAGCCGTTAACCGGCCGTCTGAACCCCGCTGCTGGTGCCAGTTTTAAACAGGTGTTGCTTGGTCAACCGAAGGAACAGTATATTTTGGCGAGTTCGGCCGGTTATGGCTTTATTACCGAGTTGGAGAATCTGTACTCGAAAAATAAAGCCGGTAAAACGGCGATCAGCTTGCCGAAAGGCAGTCAGCTTTTGAAACCGGCGAAGGTGTCGGAAGCCGACTGGGTGGTGGTTGTGACCGACGAGCCACGGATGTTGGTGTTTGAAATGGCTGAACTGCCGGTTTTGGCAAAAGGAAAAGGCAATAAACTGATTCAAATGCCGAAAGGCACGTCGGTGCAGGCGGTTTTTGCCTTCCAGGCCGGGCAAAAAATTGAAATTGTTGCCGGTAAGTATGCGAAAGAGTTTGGGCCGACAGCGATTGAAGAAGCCTTTTCAAACCGTGCGAAGCGCGGTGTGACGCTCCCTCGAACCTTGAAAAAGGTCACCGGTATCCGATTGGCGGAATAGATTTGACGGTTTTTGGTATCCTTGTTGCTTAAACGAGGTTAGATAAATTTAAGACTGTCAAAAAAGTAGCCATTATGATTTCAAAACCTTTTTCAATACTTGTCATTCTCGGGAGCATGGTCGGGGGCTTCCTGATGGCGGGTGGTTCGCTTATTTCGCTGTGGCACCCGGCGGAATTGGTCATTATTCTCGGCTTGGGGCTAGGGGTCTTTTTAGGTTCCACGCCCGTGTACGTCTGGTTGAAGACGTTGACGTATATCGGTCGCTACTTTGGGGGCGGGCGCGTCAACAAAAAAATCTATATTGAAGTGCTGGGGCTTTTAGACGAACTGTCACGTTTGGCACGTTCGCAGGGGTTGTTGGCCTTGGAAAATCATGTTGTCTCCCCGGAAAACAGTTCAATTTTCGCCAAATATCCGTTGGTGTTGAAGCATAAAGAGCTGAAAAAGTTTGTCGTCGATAACTTCAGTTATTTGCTGCTCAATCCACCCCAGTCATTGAACTTTGAAAACTATCTGCACGACCAAATTGAAGACATTATGCAGTCGATGATAGAAGTGCCGAAAGCCACCGGTAAAATTGCTAATTTGATGCCGGGCTTCGGGATTATTGCCGCCGTCATGGGGGTCATTTTGACGATGAACTTATTGGGAGGCGACATGGATGTGGCCGCGATCGGTAACTCCATCGGGGCGGCCTTGGTCGGAACCTTGACGGGGATTTTCGTGGCATTTGCCGCCATCGCGCCGTTTACCCACTCTGTCGAGGTGATGATTCGTCAGGATAAGGCGATCTTTATCGTCGTGGCCTCGTATTTAACGGCCTTTGCGCATGGTGTTTCACCGAGTATGGCGATGGAGATCGGTCGTCAACGCGTGCCGCCGGAATTTGAAGTACCGCGTGAAGGGTAAGTTCGATGTCTAAGCGTAAACGTCACGAAGAATGTCCGGAAGAAGGCGGGGCTTGGGAAATCGCCCTCGCGGATTTGATGACCACCCTGATGGTTTTCTTCTTGGTGATGTGGTTGACGTCGATTGTCGATCCAAACAAGCGTAAAGCATTTGTGGACGCTCTGATTGGTGAAGGGGCGGGCGGGGAAAACATTTCCGCCGAAGAAACCAATTTGCAAAGTGTGACGCCGATTGAAAGCCTGAAGCCGCCGATTACCACTCAGGAAGTCGAAGAAGCTATGTCCAAGGTCGACCCAAAAGACATTGATATTGAAGACACACCGGAATACACCAAGATTACCTTGCGTTCGGACAGCTTCTTCGAGAGTGGGCGGGCGACCATTAACGATAAAACGCGTGAGCAGTTGGAAAAGCTAGGGGAAACCTTGGCGGGTCGGGGGCAAAAGTTGAGCATTACCGGTTACACCGACAGCATTCCCATTTCAAACCTGCAATTCCCATCCAACTGGGAACTTTCTGCCGCCCGTGCGGCGACGGTTGCCAGAACCTTTATCTATATGGGCGTCGATCCGTCGTTGATTACCATTGAAGGTAAGGCTGAAAACGAACCGGTGGCGCCGAATTCAACGCCTTATGGCCGTTCCTTGAATCGTCGCGTGATTATTCTGGTCGACAAAAAAGCCGAGAAAAGAGCTGCCCCGGCGGCCAATAAACCGGCGTTTGATTTACAAAACCGTCCGTAACGATCCTTTAATGGCGGCAGGTTTTGCAGTCCGGATCTTTAGGTAGATTAAGGGTTCGGAACTGCATGGTGTGTGCGTCCATAATCATCAGTTTGCCCATTAAGGTGGGTAATGTCAGCAGTACCTTAATCGCTTCAATGGCTTGCATGGAGCCCACCATTCCAACCACGGGCGCCAAGACGCCGTTCTGACTGCAGGTCAATTCCTGACCTTGCTCTTCCTTATATAAACATTGATAACAGGGTGTTTCCGCTTGGCGGAAATCGTAGGTGGTGAGTTGACCTTCCCAACGGATGGCCGCGCCGGATACCAACGGCACGCCGTGGCGCCGGCATTGACGATTCAAGGCGAAACGGCTTTCAAAATTGTCGGTGCAATCGAGCACTACATCCGCCGTTGCGACCAAATCGGCCAATTCGGTTTCCGTGAGTTTGGTGGCAACGGTCGAAATTTCAATGTGGTGATTCAGCGCTTGAAGGTTGGCTTTGGCCGACGCCACCTTGTCCTGGCCGATATTGGCTTCACGATGAATCACCTGACGTTGCAGGTTGGAGTCATCGACTTGATCGAAATCCACAAGTGTCAGTTTTCCGACGCCGGCGGAAGCCAAATAAAGAGCCGCCGGCGAACCTAAACCGCCTAGGCCGAAAATGACGGCATGCGATTGGGTCAGGGTCAGTTGCCCGTCGTAATCGACATCCGATAACAAAATCTGACGGCTGTATCGGGACAATTCCGCATCGTTGAGTTCGGTTTTATCGGAGGTCATAGTCGTGCTTCCTGTTTCGATTTCGGTTTATTTTAACAAGTTTCGTTGGCGGTTGTTTTCGGCCATTGACCCAATGTCACGCGCGGTTGGCCGCCGTAGTCGCGACGGGTTTTGATGGATTCAAAACCATGTTGTCGGAATAAGGCCTGTACTGTGTCGGCTTGGTCGTAACCGTGTTCAAACATGAGCCAGCCGTTCGGCTTCAGGTGCTGGCCCGCCTGTTGCAGAATCTGGGCGATGTCGTCCAGTCCGGTCTCCCCGGAGGTGAGCGCCGTCAAGGGTTCGAAACGCACATCGCCTTGGGAAAGATGCGGGTCGTCCTCACGAATGTAAGGCGGGTTGGAAACGATCAGTTCAAAGCGTTCCCCGGCCAGAGGTTCGAACCAGCTGCCTGAGCAAAAACGAATGTCGAGGTCGAGACGTTGAGCATTTTCTTTGGCGACGGCCAAGGCCTGGGGGCTGAATTCAACGGCGGTGACGCGACAATTCGTGCCGCTGGAAGCCAGGGCGCAGGCGATTGCGCCGGAACCGGTGCCTAAATCCAAAACCGACCAGGCCTGGTCGGTTTCCGGGTTCCCTGCCGTTAATTTTTCCAAAGCGGTTTCGACCAGTATCTCGGTGTCGGGGCGGGGAATTAAGGTGGCTTCGGTGACTTTGAAAGGCAGTCCCCAGAACTCGCGGGTTTGCAGAATGTGGGCGACTGGCGTGCCCGCTTGACGTTGGGTCACGTCGTCGAAAAATTGTTGGCTTTGAGCCTCGGTCAGAAGCGCTTCCGGCCAGGTGTACAGGTAGGTTCGGTTACGGCCGATGGCATTCGCCAGCAGCAGTTCCGCGTCCAGGTCGATGGAGTCGGAACCGCTGGTGCTGAGCATTTGTTTGGCGTTTGACAGGGCTTGTGCAATGGTCAGGGCCGTCATTCCGAATCCTTTTCGCGGTTAGGCGTCGTCGCTGAGCGCGGCCAGCTGCTCGGCCTGGTATTCGTTGATGAGCGGGTCGATGACTTGCTCCAAACCGCCTTGCATGATTTCGTCCAGTTTATACAGCGTCAGGTTGATGCGATGATCCGTCACCCGGCCTTGCGGATAGTTGTAGGTGCGAATACGCTCCGAACGGTCGCCGCTGCCGACCAGACTTTTACGTTCCTGGGCGATTTCCTTATCATGAGCGCGTTGGCGTTCGTCCATGATGCGCGCGGCCAGTAACGACATGGCTCGGGCGCGGTTTTTATGTTGTGAACGTTCGTCCTGGCACTCCACCACTGTGCCGGTGGGCAAGTGGGTGATGCGGATGGCGGAGTCGGTTTTATTGACGTGCTGACCACCTGCGCCGGAGGCGCGGAAGGTATCCACTTTCAAGTCGGCCGGGTTCAGTTCGATTTGTTCCACGTCCGGTGCTTCGGCCATGATCACCACGGTGGCGGCGGAGGTGTGGACGCGCCCCTGGGTTTCGGTCGCGGGTACCCGTTGCACGCGGTGCGCGCCGGACTCGAACTTCAGGCGCGAATAGGCGCCGTCGCCGATGATGCGGGCGATGATTTCCTTATAACCGCCGTGCTCGCCTTCCTGGGCATTGATGATTTCCACTTGCCAGCGCATGTTTTCGGCATAACGGCTGTACATCCGAAAGAGATCACCGGCGAAAATCGCCGCTTCGTCACCGCCGGTGCCGGCTCGGATTTCCAAAAAGATATTGGCGTCGTCGTTCGGATCCTTCGGCAGCAGCATTTTTTGCAGTTCGGTTTCCAGGGTTTCCTGAGTTTTCTCCAGGCCTGGCAGTTCTTCCTGTCCCATTTCTTTCAGGTCGGGATCGCCGGACTTGATCATGTCTTTGGCTTCTTGCAGGTCGGCATCGTTTTCGATGAACCGATTGAAGGTTTCGACCACGGGAGTGAGTTGGGAATGTTCTTTGGTCAGCTGGCGGAACTTATCCTGGTTGCCGATGATTTCCGGGTCGGACAACAGGTGGTTGACTTCGTCGAGGCGTTCAACCAGGTTTTCGAGTTTGCTGCGTATGGAATCTTTCATGGGTTCGAGTGTCTCGTTTGCAATTTGAAAAGGGTTGTCGAATCGAGCGGGCGACGCTAAGCGCGGGTGCTGGAGTTGGAATCGTCGGATTGTTCGGACAACAGGATTTGAGCCGCGGCGTCCACCACTTCTTTTTGGCCGTTCAGGCCGGCTTGGTGTAAGTTGCTGGTGGGCGTGTGCAGGATTTTGTTGGTCAATTGGTTGGCCAATTTGGTCATCAGTTCTTTCGGGTCGCCACCGTGTTCCAAGTGGTGCAGGGCTTCGGACAAGACTTGGTCTTTCAAGCCGTGGGCATGGTTGCGATAGGATTGGATAATCGGGCTGACCTGCTGGGTGGCCTGATATTGCATCATGAAGCTTTCGGCTTGCAGTTCGACGATTTCTTCCGCTTCCAGTGCGGCGTCCTTACGGGAACGTTTGTTCTCTTCGATGATTTCTTGCAGATCGTCGACTGTATACAGATAGGTGTCGCTGAAGTCGCCCACGGAAGGTTCGATGTCGCGTGGAACGGCAATGTCGACCATGAAAATCGGTTTGTTGCGGCGCTGTTTGAGGGCGGCACCGACCATGTCCTTCTTCAAAATCGGTTCCGGGCTGGCGGTGGAGGTGATGATCATGTCCGCTTCATGCAAGTGGTCGGTGATTTCCGACAGGCTGATGGCGTAACCGCCTAGGCTTTCGGTCAACTGATGCGCTTTGCTAAGCGTGCGGTTGGCGATGATCAGTTTGCCGATGCGGCTTTCCTTGAGGTGGCGCGCCACCAGTTCGGTGGTTTCACCGGCGCCGATCAATAACGCGGTTTGCTGCGACAAGTCGCCGAAGAATTGTTTCGACAGTGCCACCGCGGAAAAGGCAATCGAGACCGGGCTGGAACCGATGGCGGTGTCGGTGCGCACTTGTTTGGCGGTTTTGAATACATACTGGAACAGACTGTCGAGTGTCTGATGCACGGTTTCGGATTTGTGCGCCAGATTATAGGCGTCTTTGATTTGGCCGAGAATCTGCGGCTCGCCGAGCACCAGCGAGTTCAGTCCGCTGGAAACTCGCATCATGTGTTTAATGGCATCCAGGTCGGCGTATTCGTAAAGGAAGTCGTCGATGCTTTGCGGCTCGAGCTGGAAGTAGTTGTGTAACCAGTCTCGCAGGCATTGAGGCGTGTCGGCTTTTAACGTGGTGTAGATCTCGGTGCGATTGCAGGTCGAAAGAATCACGCTTTCATTGGCAAGACCCTCGGCTCTCAACTCAGCCAGTGCGTCCTGCACTTCGTCGGGTGAAAAAGAGACTTTTTCACGAATATCAACAGGCGCCGTTTCATGGTTCACGCCTAAGACTAATAGTTTCATAGGGAGTCGATTTAGCCAACAGGGAAAATAATGCAATCAAAGAGGCGTAATTTTGCTAAATTATGGGTCTAATTGCAAGTTTTGAAAGCGTTTTCCGCGATTAAGCCGAAAAGCCAGGCTCGTTTCATCGTTAAAACGGTGAGATTGTGTTATAAATAGAGCTTCCAATGCGTAGAAACGCGGTTCAATTTTCTTTTCAAACGGAGATCAGGTGCCAAGTTTGATTCATAAAACAATACGAAAAAGCTGGGTGTGGGGCGTGTGTTTGGCTGGGGTTTTCCAGTTGACGGCTTGCAGTCAGTTCCCGAAAGAAGAGGCGACGACGCCTGAGAGTACGCCGGTTGAGCAATCCAAGGAAGAGTCGGCCAAGTCACCTGATGCTGAATCCAAGGCCGCTCCGGCGACCGTGCCGACCGCGGAAATGGAACCGGAGACCATGTATAAAATCATGGTAGGGGAGATGCTGGTTCAGAAAGGGCAACGAGCGAGTGCCTTTGGTGTGTTGTATCCGGTAGCGATGAAAACCCGTGATCCAGGCCTGACGGAAAGAGTCTTTCAATTGTCGATGGCGACCTATGACTTGGATGCCATTCAGGAAGCCGCGAAACTCTGGCGAGAAGTGTCGCCGGAAAAAGCCATGGCTTGGAAGGCTTCTTACCTTATTTCGGTGCGAGAAGGTAAGGTCGGCGAGGCGTTGGAATATTGGGAGCATTACCGGACGTTATCCGATGTGACGCTGGAGCAGGATTTGATTGCGACCTCCATTCGCGTCACGCAAGCGGCTCAGCCGGAATACGGTTTGGAATTTCTCACCGGTTTAAAAGATTTGTATCCAAATGAAGCCGCCGCGGTATTTGGTCTGGGTACGGCCGCGGAAGGGTATCAGCAGTATGAAGTGGCGATTCCCAACTTGGAAGAAGCCAGTAAGCGCTACAAAAAACGTTGGAAACAGAACGAAGACGATTTTACGGCGGAAAAGTTGTATCGTGAATCCAATCATCTGCTGGCGAATGCGTATTTGAAATCCAATCAGGCCTTATTGGGTTTAAAGCGCCTGTCTCCTTATATTGACGAAAATACCGATGATTGGCTGATGCAGGAACGTTTTGCGCGTTTGGAAGTCAAAGCCGGGTATTTTGATGAGGCGGAAAAGCGCTATTTGCGCATCGTTGAAAATGAACCGAAAGCCTATACGTCGAAACTGTCGGCGGCGCTGTTGCGGTTGGAGAGGAATGATTACGACGGGGCGGACAGCTTGCTGAAAGACTTGCAGGGGGTGCCTCAATACCGTTCGACGGCCAATTATTACCTCGGGTTGTCGGCCCAGGAACAAGGGCATCTTGAAGACGCCATTTCTTATTATAAGCGTATCAATACCTCTGACTACCTAGTAGACGCGAAACTGCACATTGCGGAAATCGAGTTTTCCAAAATCGGTTTGAATCGTACCATTGAAAACTTGGAGGCTATTCAGTCCGACCAGCCGGAAGAGCAGGTCAAAATTCTGCGCGGCAAGGCGATTTTCTACAATATCGCGGGTGAAAAGCAAAAAGCGATTGATGAGTATCAGCAAGCCATTGATATTGACGATCAACGCGTGGATTTGTATTTGATGCAGTCGATGTTGTATTACGATCTCAAGCAGTTCGATGCTTATGAAGAGAATTTGGAAAAAGCCTTGGCCATCAACCCAAATGACGTTGATGCCTTGAATGCGCTGGGCTATTTTTATGTGGAGCAGGGGCGTGACTTGGATCGTGCGCAGCAATTGTTGGACAAGGCCTTGGCGCTGGCACCAAACCGCTTTTATGTGCTCGACAGCCGAGGCTGGCTGGCTTATCAGCAAGGGAATTATGAAGAAGCCGAGTCGTATTTAAAACAAGCCTTGGCCATCCAGATGGACGGTGAGGTGTTATTGCACTTGATCCAAGTCGAATGGACGCTTGGCAAAAAAGATGTTGCCACCGAGCTTTGGAACGAGCATCATCAGAGGTTTCCGGAGAACGAAGCTCTGCAGCAAATTCTGCAGAAACTGTCCTCCGAATAACGGGGCGTGAATCGCGCTTCGTTCGGAAAAGGTCTTTTACGGTTTTGTGAAACTTTTTCTGAAAAAGAGCTTGATTTGCGGGAGGGAACATGGATAATACGCACCTGTCTTTTATGACAGCGATAAACAGTTGGGCTATCGCCAAGCGGTAAGGCAACGGGTTTTGATCCCGTCATGCGCAGGTTCGAATCCTGCTAGCCCAGCCATTATCCTATCCCGAATTCTTCAAATCATTTTTTTTCCTGGCCTTTCGCCATAGGAGTTGCCTTTCAATGGCTTACAAAAATGTCCGATTATTTGCCGGAAACGCAAATGTTAGCCTGGCTGAGAATATCTCCTCCTCTATCGACATCCCCCTTGGAAAAGCAGACGTTGGCCGTTTCAGTGACGGTGAAATCATGGTTCAGATCAATGAATCTGTGCGTGGTAAAGACGTTTATGTCCTACAACCAACGTGTACACCGGAGCCAGCCGTCAATTTGATGGAGCTGCTGGTGATGATTGATGCCTTAAAGCGCGCGTCGGCGAAACGTATTACGGCCGTGGTGCCGTATTACGGCTTTGCGCGTCAGGATCGTCGTCCGCATTCGGCGCGTGTGCCGATTACCGCGCGTTTGGCCGCAGACATGATTACCGTGGCGGGCGCTGACCGTTTGATTACGGTGGACTTGCACGCTGACCAGATCCAAGGCTTTTTCGACATTCCGGTGGACAATATTTACGGTTCGCCGACGCTGGTCGATGACATGCGTGCGTCCGGGCACATTGCGGCCGACAATATGATGGTGGTGTCGCCGGATATGGGCGGCGTGGTTCGTGCGCGTGCTGTAGCGAAAGCGCTGGGGTGTGACATGGCGATTATCGACAAACGTCGTCCGAAAGCCAATGTGGCGCAAATCATGAATATCATCGGTGACGTCGAAGGGCGTGACTGTATTCTGGTGGACGACATGGTCGATACCGCCGGAACTCTGTGTAAAGCCGCTCAGGCTTTAAAAGACCACGGTGCGAAGAGTGTAACGGCTTACGTGGTGCATGCTGTACTGTCCGGTCCAGCGGTCGAGAACATCAATAACTCCTGCCTGACCGAACTGGTGGTGACGGATACCATTCCGTTGTCCGCTGACGGTATGGCGTCTGAAAAAGTCCGTCGTGTCAGCATCGCCCCGGTGCTGGGTGAGACCATCCGTCGCGTACACCAAGAAGAGTCGGTTTCCGAACTGATGCCGATTCGTTAGAAACCACCAGGCCTGGTGGTTTCTTCATATCTAATACTTTGTTTTTTCTGACTTTCCGCTTTAAGTTTCAACAAAATTCAGTATAATACCGCTCTTTGTTTCTGTGCTTGGTCGCGAGCATGGAGTGTTTGAGGATGTCATCCTCTTAATAACGGGCCTATATTGCCCGGGTTGAATGGAGTAATGAAAATGAGTCAAGTATGGACTGCAGAACTTCGTACTGAAGAAGGGAAAGGTGCGAGCCGCCGCCTTCGTCATGCGGGGAAAGTACCGGCCATCATTTACGGTGGTGAACAGGAAGCAAAATCAATCGCGTTGGAAAGCCGCATCGTTGAGCAGGCATTGGCTGACGTTGATTTGTATAACACGGTTTTGACCGTCGAAGGTGCTGGTGACGCTGAAACGTGTGTCATCAAAGATCTTCAACGTCACCCAGCCACTGGGTTTGTTTCTCACATCGACTTCCAACGTGCGTCGGATTCTTCACGCATTATTAAACGCGTACCGTTGAAATTTGTCGGTCAGGCGTCTGCACCGGGTGTGAAAATGGGTGGCTTGATGTCATTCATGCAATCCAGCGTGGAAGTCTCTTGTTTGACTAAGAACCTTCCAACGGCGATTGAAGTTGACGTTTCTGGCTTGGAAGCGGGTACAAACCTACGTTTGTCCCAGTTGTCCTTGCCTGAAGGCGTGGAACTGACTGCTTTGGCACACGGTAATACTGACTATGACCAAGCGGTTGTTGGTATCGGTAAAATCAAGCGTTAATTTTTAACGTTATTTGTTCGAAAGCCCGCATATGTCATCTGTAAAGCTCATTGTTGGTCTTGGAAATCCAGGACAGCAGTACGTACAGACCCGACATAATGCGGGTTTTTGGTTTGTGGAGGACGTTGCTCGTCACTACGGTGTGCAATTTCGTCCAGAAACCAAATTTTTAGGTGAAGCGGCTCGTGTGCAATCGTCCGGGTTGGATGTTTGGTTGTTGAAACCAATGACTTACATGAATCGCAGCGGCCAATCCATTCAAGCGATGGCCAAGTTCTATAAAATCGCGCCGGAAGAGATTCTGGTGGTGCATGATGAACTCGATCTGGAGCCAGGCGTCGCGCGTTTGAAAAAAGGCGGCGGTCATGGCGGGCATAACGGTTTGCGCGACACCATTGCCGCGCTGGGCACAAAAGACTTTCAGCGGTTGCGACTGGGGATCGGTCATCCCGGCAACAGTAAACAGGTTGTTGACTATGTGCTTAAGGCACCGTCGAAAACCGAGTTGGCCGCCATTGAAACCGCCATTGATGAAGCCGACCGGGTTTTGCCAGCCATTCTAGACGGCCAGATGGAAAAAGCCATGAATCAACTGCACACGGCCACTTGATTCAGCACGAAACACATTCAAATCATATTAATAACGTTAACTTTGGGTTCAGGAGACAAACATGGGAATTAAGTGCGGAATTGTTGGGTTACCGAATGTCGGGAAATCAACCTTATTTAATGCGCTGACCAATGCCGGTATTGAATCGGCCAACTATCCGTTCTGCACGATTGAACCCAATGTCGGTGTGGTACCGGTGCCGGATGAGCGTGAACAGGCACTGGCCGAAATCGTCAACCCGGAACGCGTTTTGTCCGCCACCGTCGACTTTATGGACATCGCCGGCTTGGTGGAAGGGGCTTCCAAAGGGGAAGGCCTGGGGAATAAATTCCTGGCCAATATCCGTGAAACCGATGCTATTGTGCAAGTGGTGCGTTGTTTCGAAAACGATGACATCGTGCATGTGGCTGGTAAGGTTAATCCATTGGCCGATATCGAAATCATCAATATGGAATTGACGCTGGCGGACATGGAGTCGCTGGAAAAAGCCGCCGAAAAACAGAAGAAACTGGGTAAAAGCGGTAATAAAGAAGCGCAAACCAAACAAGCACTGTTCGAACGCGTTTTGGCGGAAATTGAAGACGGTAAACTGGTGCGTTTGGTGGAGACTACCGAGGATGAAAAAGCTATGTTGCGCGATCTACACCTGCTGACCATCAAGCCGATGATGTACATTGCCAACGTCAATGAAGACGGTTTTGAGAACAACACCATGTTGGATGAAGTTCGTGCTTTGGCGGCCGAGCAAGGTGCCATTGTGGTGCCAGTGTGTGCGGAAATCGAATCCGAAATCGCCGAACTGGACGACGATGAAAAAGCCGACTTCCTGCAAGAAATGGGCTTGGAAGAACCCGGCTTGAACCGTGTGATTCGTGCCGCCTACGAACTGTTGGGCTTGCAAACCTATTTCACCGCCGGTGTGAAAGAAGTGCGTGCCTGGACCGTCAAAAAAGGCGCCACCGCGCCGCAGGCGGCAGGCGTTATTCACACCGATTTCGAAAAAGGCTTTATCCGTGCCGAAGTCACCGCCTACAACGATTTTGTGGAGTATAAAGGCGATTCTGGCGCCAAGGCCGCGGGCAAACAACGCCTGGAAGGAAAAGAATACATCGTCCAAGACGGCGACGTCATGCACTTCCGTTTCAACGTCTAAAATCGCCAGGCCTGGCGATTTTGGCAAAAGCTTCATAAAAGTGTCAACTGGCAGTTGACATGGCGTATAAAAATTCTATAATACGCCAATCTTTTTTGGCTACATAGCTCAGCTGGTTAGAGCACATCACTCATAATGATGGGGTCCCAGGTTCAAATCCCGGTGTAGCCACCATATTCAAGAATTAAGCCGTTTTATACGGCTTTTTTTTCGTCCTCTGAAACGTAAAATCAATAAGTTACGTCTTTTTACAATCTTTTATGTTTGATTTATTCACTCGCAGCAAAAAAAATTGTGAGTAAAATTCTTGTTATTTACTCATTCAAACGGATTTTACTCACAGATGTCTTTAACAGATGTTCAAATTAAAGCTTTAAAGCCGCAGGAAAAACGATATTTAAAGCCCGATGGAGAAGGGTTGAACCTTGCTGTTAGCCCCAAAGGGCGGAAGTCCTGGGTCTTTCGTTATCGATTTAATGATAAGGCAGATATGCTAACCTTAGGCCAATATGGAGCGCGTTCAGGTCAGCTCACTATTAAAAAAGCTCGCATGGCAAAAGACAATGCCAAACTTTTAATTGAACGAGGGATTGACCCTAAGCCATATAAAACTGAGCTTTTAACTTCCGATGTTATTGAAGCTGTTGATCAAAAGAAGAAAGCTGAACGCGTGTCGAAGGTTCAGAAAATAACATTTGAAGATCTATATGATGAGTACTGTCGATTTAAAACGATGTCCTTTGGAGATCGTAAACCTGCTTGGGAGTACGGAACACTGAAAAAGCATAATGAGCGGTTTCAGAAGTATGTTCTTCCTATGCTTTCTGACAGAATCGTTAGCGATCTTACCGAAGATGATCTTGAACAGTGTTTGATAGTTGTTCAGGAGCATGGCGCTTTGGTGAGTCGAAATAAGATACGAACTGTTTTTAATGGAATGTTTGATTATGCAAAGGGTAAAAAATACATAACTCGAAACATCGCCAAGTATATTTCAGACTCTCTATTTGTTAAGCATCAAGAGACGCATTATAAGCACGTTACGACAGAACTGGAGCTTAAGGGGGTTGTTCGCGCAATCGATAAAATGTCGGCCTCATATGAGGTAATACAGTGTATAAAGCTGGGATTGTTGATATTTGCCAGGCCTTCGGAAGTTTCTCAGTTGAAATGGGCTCATGTCGATTTTGATGAAGGAGTTATTTCTAAACCCGCCAGTGAAATGAAGAAAGGTCGTGACCATGTCATCCCGCTTAGCCGACAGGCAAAATCTATTTTAGAGGATATATGGCCATTAACAGGTCATACAGAGTTTGTTTTTTACTCTCCCTATGGCACTGGCAAGCCAGTAAGTACGAATTCATTATCGAACTCACTAAGGCGAAATGGTATTGATCAAATTCATCCGCATGGTTTTAGGCATACCGCTTCAACAATACTGAATGAAATGGGGTTTGACCAAGATGCGATTGAGTTGCAGTTAAGCCATGTTATTGGTGGTGTCAGGGGTGTTTATAATAAAGCTCAAAAGCTCTCTGAGAGAAGTCATATGATGCAAGTCTGGTCAGATTATATTGAAAAGTTAACTTGAATTAAAAGACCTTACCGTGTCGGCTCTTTTTTAAGCCCCGTTTTTATGGGGCTTTTTTATGTCTGTATTCTCGTTAAGATTCAATGTTTAAAAAAAACAAGATACACAATGTTTTTTGTTAGTAAACCCAGCATGATGTCGTTTGTAAAAACAAGATAATTCTCCTGAAATCAAAAATTCAATATTAAATACAAAGTTTTAAGGAGATTAAATGCGACTTATCAGAATAAAGGAAGTGATGAATTTAACTGGCATTAGCCGCGCCTATGTCTATGTGCTGGCGCAAAAAGGGGAATTTCCAGCACCTGTGAAGCTGACGGAGCGTTCTTCAGCTTGGGTTGAGGAGGAGGTGAAGCAATGGATCGAAAGTCGAATTCAAGAGCGGAACAAAATACATAGTGATTTAGGGCAAGAATGATTTTTTATGGCTGGTTATCGCTCGAAAAGGGAAAAGTTGACAGGGCGGAAAGAGACCGGTCGCTTTTTAGCGCTACCTCATGCTGTTATTCAGAGCGAAGCTTTCGAGAGTCTCAGTGGTAATTCGATAAAACTCCTTGTTCAGATCGCCTCCCAGTACAAAGGCAGAAACAATGGCCAATTGACCGCTAGCTTTGGTGTGTTTAAGGAAAAAGGTTGGAAGTCAAAAACTACTTTAGCTAGATGTATTCAAGAGCTGATTGATGCAGGGTTTATCGTTAAAACGCGTCAAGGTTCATACCCCAAAACATTAAGTCTCTATGCGATCACATGGCAGGTTTTAGATGATGACTTGAATGGGGTTTATGATGGGGAAATTTCGGCTTTAGTTGGGAGGCATTTGAGTGTTTTTAAAAAATAATTCCTATGTCCAATTTTTGAGCACTATAAGTCCAATAACTGGACTTATAAAGTTAAAAAATTACACCTCAGGTCCAATAATTGGACTTGTTAGAACGGTATTTTTTATTTTCTAAGTCCACTTTCTGGACACGATATATATACCATTGGGGCGGAACGAAAATGCAGGGTGGTTAGGTTCAGTGAAATATGAAACCTTAATGAGATTGAAAAAAATATAATCTCGTTGAGAATTTTATTTTTAAAAACAATAAGATATGTTGTTTTTTCTTTACAGTTTAAGTTTGAGGTCCTATTATTAAAAATAGCTTTTCAAAAGTTGAAAGTTGGTTGTGATTCAGGACTGCCTGGAACAACTTCATATTTAATTTTTTGAATAATTAAAAAGCTATTGGATGATATAGGAGGGATAAGTGACAACTCTTGAAGATTTAATCAAAGGAACAGGTGTTGGTAATTACGTAGGCCTTGTTTACGGCGTTTTAACGGTTTTAATGTCAGCTTTTTTCTTGAATATTCAGTGGGATCAATATCAACAAAACGTACAACGCTCAGCGTTATTGATTTCTAAAGAGTATGGGATTTCGCTGGAATCTTCTAATGGTGTGATTTGTCACCAAGGGATTTTGCACTATAAAGCCATTGGTTTAGTGCCTTCTTATTCAGCATTTTCTCCCAATATACAATGTTCCTCCGATGTTTTTAAATCCATGACAGAAAACCCAGCAATAGAGAGGATCCATGTTGGAATGATTTTTTTATTTTTTGGGATCATTTCAATAGGACTTTCAACAGCTCGTATATTTGATAGTGAGAATAAACTTAGTTTAAGTGAGCGACCCCGAAATTAAACCGAGGGTTTAGAAGTCATAGCGTTTACACGGATATGGAGATCATCTTATGGGAATTTTTTCGGGAGCTTACCCAGTAGGAAAGGTTAAGTGGGAAAGGGTAGAAGGGTTAGGTGCAATTAAAATGGATTTGTATAGAGCGAAAATAGTTGGTGGCTGGCTTGTTACTTTTTCCACGGGAAATGCCGCTACCGGATCCGGTTCTGGTGGGTTAACTTTTATTAGTGATCCCGAGCATAGTTGGGATGGAAGTTCCTTGAACCTGGAAGAAGTGAAGTAAAGAAATATATAGTTTGTTACTGCCGAAGGGTGTTTTCTATCGCCCTTAATTTTCTTTCGTAACCCCTCTAGAAATGAAAAAACCGCCGTTAGGCGGTTTTTTCGCCCCAGGCGAACCACAATTTAATGATCTTCACTAGGGGAGAGTTGTAATCATAATTCTACGTGTTTCTTTCTGGTTTGCAATAAAGAGAGTCTTAATTTTCACTACGCAATTCAAGCGCAATACGGTTTTTGGAGATGGAAGCGATTTCATCACAAAGGCTTGTTAAGTATTTCAGTGTCGCATTTCAATTAGATAGAAAAAACTTGCAAGATTACCAATAAAAACTGAATAAAACCGGCCAATCTTATTTATTGATCTGAAATATAGTTCCTTTTAGAGAAGGTTAAAAAGATTCTTGCTGTCCTTTTTATGAATTGGCACCTTGCTGTCCATTATAAGAATCAGAATCTTGTTGTCCTTATTGTAAATGGCGGTTTGGCGTCCTAATTGTAAACAGAGTCTTGTTGTCCTTATTGTGAAAATACGATTTTTGGGGTTTTTAGTGAACTTTTGATTGTAATAGGGACAACAAGAGTTTGGAGTCCCCAGTTATTAAATGGAAAAAATAGGAGGTTTTATGCATTTAAAAAATATTGAGATTATGCGCGAAGCTTTGAAGGCCGAATATGAAGATATTGAAACCCGGGCAAATATGTTGAGTGAACTCTTTTGGGAGCATCGAAGTGACATGGTGGAGAACAAGGTTAGTGAGCAGCTCCCTTTGCTAGGCTGTCGTGTTCATAAGTCAAATGGTGCGTTAAGAATGAATTGGTTCTATTACCGGTTTTACAAAGACAGTTCTCAAAAGACGCGACGAACAAATATACATATTAAAAAAGGCCAAAAATCGAATATGTATTCTCTCAACAAGTTGTTTGCAAAATGTTTATTGAATGAGAAGGATTTGGTTAAACACGTTGAGACAGAGTTTGCGAAATTGCGCGAACGCTTAAAGGTTATTCAAAATATTAAACGAAATTTAACGCTGTATGAAAAGGCATCGGGTCGGGTTAATTAGAAGGGGGTCATAATGGGTGCGGCTCAGATTCAAAGGGTAAGTCCATAAGAGGCAGGCATAGATTCATTTGTTGGTGTTAATAAAACGGTCGTTTTATTAACACCTTTTACGCCAATCAAAATTTCTTCCAAAATGCTTGCTTTAATGTTAATAAATTACGACAATAAATCTATGTAAATAAAAGGTACCTTTTATGTTCATAGGTTATGCACGCGTCAGTACACAGGATCAAAACTTGGAGCTTCAACAGGATGCTTTAGAGAAAGAGGGTTGTGAGCAAACTTTCCAGGAAAAAATCACCGGCAAGAATAAAGAGCGCCCTGAGCTTGAAACTTGCATGAAAATGCTAAGGGACGGGGATGTTTTGGTCGTCTGGAAGCTTGATCGTCTTGCTCGCTCCCTCAAAGATCTTATTGAGATCGTCTCAGAGCTTGAGTCCAGGGGTGTAGGCTTTAAATCACTGACCGAATCCATTGATACCACCTCTCCTGGTGGGAAATTAATCTTTCATATTTTTGGTGCACTGTCAGAGTTTGAGCATAGTCTGATTAGAGAAAGAACCCTTGAAGGGCTTAAGGCGGCAAGAGCTAGAGGGCGTAAAGGTGGCAGAAAGCCAGCTATGAATCGTTCTGATGTCCAAAAGGCGGCCGCTATGCTTAAAGATCCTCTAATCACCAAAACCGAAGTGGCAAAACATTTCGGGGTTAGTCGGCTGACATTAAATAAATCCCTTAATAGAGAAGGGTATGATGGACTCCCAGAGAGAAATAAATCTATATAATTACGTATTATTAATAGCATTGACCGTTTGTTATGTTGAGGATGCATGCTGTGCTCATTGTCGATGCGCTGAAGAATTTATTGAATAGCAACAAGATAAAATTAACGAGCTTAGGGCAGTAAATCCCCAAAGCTAAGAAGATAATAAGAGTACTTATGAATAAACAGCAATTAGCCGCAAAAATTTGGGAATCCGCGAACCAGATGCGTTCAAAAATCGAAGCTAATGAATATAAGGATTATATTTTGGGCTTTATGTTCTACAAATATTTGAGTGATCAGACGGTGGCTTTTGCTGAGAAGCAAGGTTTGTCGGGCGAAGATTTAAAGCAACTGACCGAAGATGACGAAGAAACCGTTGAATACTTCAAATCCAATATGGGTTACTTTATTGCCTATGATAATCTTTTTTCGACTTGGATTGCACAAGGCAAAGATTTTGAAGTTGCCAACGTTCGAAATGCTTTATCTGCCTTTAACCGCTTAATCAATGCTAAACACAAAAAGCTATTTGATGGCATCTTTACTACGTTAGAAACGGGTCTGAGTAAACTGGGCGATACCGCGCAGAAGCAAACCAAGGCGATTAGTCAGCTTATTCATCTAATTCAAGATATACCGACCGATGGAAGGCAAGGCTATGACGTACTGGGGTTTGTGTATGAATACCTAATCAGTATGTTTGCTGCAAATGCAGGAAAAAAAGCAGGCGAATTTTATACGCCGCACGAAATTTCGGTTCTGAAAAGTGAGCTAATTGCCCACCACCTTAAAGATAATGATGAAATCAAAATCTTTGACCCGTGCAGTGGTTCGGGGTCTTTGCTGATTAACATTGGTGAAAGTGTCGCCAAGCACATTGACGATAAAAACAATATCCAATACTACGCTCAGGAACTCAAAGAAAACACCTATAACCTAACCCGTATGAATCTGATCATGCGCGGGATTTTGGTGGAGAATATCACCACACGTAATGGTGATACGCTAGAAGACGACTGGCCGTATTTTGATGAATCTGACCCAGAAGGCACTTATGACCCGCTTTATGTGGATGCAGTGGTTTCTAACCCGCCTTATTCCCAATCATGGGATCCAGCCCACAAAGAAGCCGACCCACGTTATGCAAAGTTTGGTTTAGCCCCGAAAACCAAAGCGGATTTTGCTTTCCTATTACACGACCTGTATCACCTTAAACCAAAAGGCATTATGACCATCGTTTTACCGCATGGTGTACTTTTCCGTGGCGGTGATGAAGCCGAGATTCGCAAAAATCTCATTGAAGCCAATCACATTGATGCCATTATCGGTTTACCAGCCAATATTTTCTTTGGTACAGGAATTCCGACCATCATCATCGTGTTAAAGAAAACGCGTGATAATGAAGATGTGCTCATTGTTGATGCGTCAAAACACTTTACCAAAGTCGGTAAAAACAATTTGCTCAAAGCGTCGGATATTAAGCGCATTGTCGATACCGTCGTTGAGCGAAAAAGCGTCGATAAATTCTCCAGAAAAGTCACACGACAGGAAATTCGGGATAACGGCTATAACTTAAATATTCCACGTTATGTGGATTCTTCAGAGCCATCCGAAAGTTGGGATATTTATGCCTCCATGTTTGGGGGGATTCCAAAACATGAAATCGACACCCTTAATCACTTCTGGCAAGCCTTCCCATCACTTCGTAATGCCCTTTTTGAAAACGCAGACGATGCCTATACCCAAGTCAAGGTTGATAATATTAAAACCAGCATTACAGCGCATGAGGACATTCAGGCGTTCAAAGCGACATTTAACCAAGCTTTTGCCGATTTTCATGACTACCTCACATCGCAACTGATTGACGGTATGAGCACCCTTAAAATCACACGCCAAGAAACTATTTTAGGCAAGGAACTTTTCCAGCGTTTAGCTCAGGTTGAGCCTGAGAATTCACTAATTGACAAATATGAAGCCTATCAGCTCTTGGATGATGAATGGCAACTCATCGCTCCAGATTTAGAGATGATTCAAACCGAAGGCGTATCGACGATTAAAGTGGTTGAGCCAAACCTTGTCATTAAAAAGAAAAATGGAAAAGACCATGAAGTTCAAGAGGGTTGGAAAGGACGAATTTTACCGTTTGAGCTAGTGCAAAAAGCTTTATTACCGACTGAAGTAGAAAAGATTGAAGCATTGGAATCACGACTTGCAGAAGTTTCATCCGAATTAGAATCCGCTTTTGAATCCTTAAATGAAGAAGATAAAGAACGCGATGCGGTCAATGAGGGGCAAACCGCCTTTGTTGCCGCAGGGGTTAAAAAAGAAGCCAAACAAGTTAAAGCAGACATTAAAGCGGGAGAAACTTATCCAGATGACAGTTATGAAATAATTGTCGTTAAAGTCGAAGCCTTAATGGCAGAAGAAAAGGCCAAAAAAGCCGAACTGAAAAAAGAAGCGGCAGCTTTGCACCTGCTGACCAAAGAAACCATAGAGAAACTAAGCGATGAGCAAGCCAATGAACTGGTGGAACTAAAGTGGATTAAACCACTGGTGGATTCCATTAATCAACTGCCTGATAACCTTATTAACAGCCTCGCCAATAAAGTGACTGCTTTGGCAGAAAAATACGCCACCACTTACAAAGAAGTGGTTGAGCAGATCGATGAAACGCAACAAGCTCTATCTGAAATGATCGATGACCTAGAAGGCGGTGAATTTGATATGGCAGGCCTGGCGGAATTTCAGGCTTTGCTTAAGGGGAATGTGTGATGGCTGAAACTAAAAGTGTTCCTGATGTTCGGTTTAAAGGTTTTCCAAACGTTTGGACTCAAAAGTTTATTCATGAAGTAGCTAACCGATATGACAATCTGAGAGTTCCTGTTTCTGCTTCTAATCGTATATCTGGCTCAACTCCATATTATGGTGCTAATGGTGTTCAAGATTATGTGAGTGGATATACACACGATGGTGAGTTTGTTTTGTTAGCAGAAGATGGCGCGAATGATTTAAACAACTATCCTGTTGTTTATGTAAATGGCAAAGTTTGGGTCAATAACCATGCCCATGTTCTTCAAGGCATGGAGGAAAAGCTAGATAATTTATTTTTAAAAAGTGTTTTTTCAAGTGTTAATTTTGAACCATTTCTTGTCGGTGGTGGAAGAGCAAAACTAAACGCTGAGGTTATGATGAATATTAATCTTAATATTCCTCAAGAAATTACCGAACAAAAAGCAATCGGAACATTCTTTAAAAACCTCGATAGCCAAATCACACATAAACAGCGCAAGCTGGATAAGTTGATGACCTTAAAAAAAGCCATGCTGGAAAAGCTCTTTCCCAAAGAAGGTGCCGATAAACCTGAAATTCGATTTAAAGGGTTTTCGGGGACTTGGGAACTAAAATCTTTGGGTGAGTTAATTGATATAAGGTCTGCTGCACGAGTTCATAAAGAGCAATGGACCCTTGAAGGTGTGCCTTTTTTCAGAACAAGTGATGTTATTGCCACTCATAAAGAGCAAGAAAACACTAAAGCATACATTTCTTCGACAGTTTATGAAGAGTTAATAGCGAAAATAGGCAAAGTAAAAAAGAATGACCTACTAATAACAGGTGGCGGTTCAATTGGCGTTCCATTTCTAATAAAGAACAATAATCCTCTCTACTTTAAAGATGCGGATTTACTTTGGTTGAAAAATGACGACAAATTTGATGGGTATTTTTTATATACATTCTTCTTTAGTTCAACATTTAGAAAACACATCAAAAACATATCCCATATTGGAACCATAGCCCACTATACAATTGAACAGGCAAAAGCTACGCCAATTAAGACTTGTTCTAAACAGGAACAAAAAGCCATTGGTTCATATTTCAAACAACTAGACAACCTAATCACTCTCCAAAAAACCGAACTCACCAAGCTCAAGCAAATCAAATCGGCTTGTTTAGAAAAGATGTTTGTATAGGAATTTTATTACCATGACATTTAGCACGGAAGCCGCATTTGAAGAAGCCTTAATAAACACCCTAACTCAAAAAGGCTGGGAAGATAAAGTTATTAAAAACCCCACAGAAGCAGACCTACTCCAAAACTGGTCAGATATTCTGTTTGAAAATAATCGTCACATTGATTCATTGGGCGATTACCCTTTAACTGATGGCGAAATGCAGCAGATTATTGAGCAAATCAATGAGCTAAAAACACCGCTTAAACTCAATGGCTTTATTAACGGTAAGTCGGTCAGTATTGTGCGAGATAACGAAGACGATGCTTTGCATTTTGGTAAAGAAATCAGCCTAAGCATTTACGACCGTCAAGAAATTGCAGGCGGTAAAAGTCGTTACCAGATTGTGCAGCAACCAAAATTTAAAGCCAGTTCCAAAATTCTCAATGACCGTCGTGGTGATTTAATGTTGCTAATTAACGGTATGCCTGTTTTTCACATTGAATTAAAAAAAAGCGGTGTGCCAGTCAGCCAAGCCTATCACCAAATCGAGAAATACTCAGCAGAAGGCATTTTTAGTGGCTTATTTTCATTGGTACAAATCTTTGTGGCGATGACCCCAGAAGAATCGGTGTATTTTGCCAATGCTGGACCTGATGGCAAGTTTAATAAAGACTTTTATTTCAATTGGGCAGACTTTAACAATGAGCCGATTCAACAGTGGGATAAGGTGGCATCTTCATTATTGTCGATTCCAATGGCACACCAGTTAATTGGCTTTTATACCGTGGCCGATGGTTCGGATGGTGTGCTGAAAGTCATGCGTAGCTATCAGTATTATGCGGCCAATGCCATTTCCGACAAGGTATCTAAAGCGGATTGGGAGCAGAATAATATTCGTGGTGGATTTATCTGGCACACGACGGGGTCTGGTAAAACCATGACCAGCTTTAAGGCTGCTCAGCTCATTGCCAATTCCAAAGATGCCGATAAGGTTGTGTTCTTAATGGACCGCATTGAACTAGGTACACAGTCATATGATGAATATTCTAATTTCGCAAATGACGATGAATCTGTTCAAGAAACAAAAAGTACCTATGAATTAATTTCTAAACTGAAAAGTAGTGAATCTGATGACACACTAATTGTTACCTCTATTCAAAAAATGAGCAATATCCAAGATGAAGAAGGAGGACTTAATAAGCATGATTTAGAGGTAATGAATAGCAAGCGAGTTGTGTTTATTGTTGATGAGGCACACCGTTCAACCTTTGGCGATATGATGACGACCATTAAGCAAGCTTTTCCTAATGCCATGTTCTTTGGTTTCACTGGAACGCCTATCAACGATGAAAACAAGAAAAAAGACAGTATGACCTCTACCGTCTTTGGTGATGAGTTACATCGTTACACCATTGCAGACGGGATTCGGGATAAAAATGTTCTTGGCTTCGATATTTATAAAGTCCTAACTTACAAAGACAAAGAGATTCGGAAAGCCGTTGCATTAGAGCAGGCTAAAGCGAAAACAGAATCCGAAGCTTTCGCTGACCAAAAAAAGAAAGCAATTTATCTGAAATTTTTGAATGACGTCCAAATGGCGGGCTTTAAGAATGACAACGACAAATACATCAAAGGCATTGAGGACTATATCCCAAATGTGCAATATGACCGTGAAGAGCACCGAGATCAAGTTGTAGAAGACATTTTTGATAATTGGGTAACATTGAGTCAGGCAGGAAAGTTTCATGCAATGCTGGCGACCAGAAGTATCCCTGAAGCGATTGAATACTACCGATTAATTAAGCAAAAAATGCCAGAGTTAAATATCACGGCTTTATTTGACCCAAATATCGACAACGGAGGTGGCGTTAAGTTTAAGCAAGATGGGTTGGTAGAAATTCTAGAAGACTACAATGGACTTTATGACATGGACTTTTCGTTAGCTACGCACGGCAAGTTTAAGAAAGATATTTCAAACCGTTTATCGCATAAAAAGCCTTATCAAGGTATCAGTCAAACACCAAAAGCACAGCTGGATTTATTGATTGTAGTAGACCAAATGTTGACGGGTTTTGACTCGAAATGGGTTAATACGCTGTATCTGGATAAGCTGATGCGCTATGAAGACATTATTCAGGCATTCTCACGAACTAACCGTTTATTCGGCCCAGACAAGCCTTTTGGCACGATTCGCTACTATCGTTACCCGCATTCAATGGAACGCAACATCAATGATGCGGTAAAGTCATATTCAGGTGATAAACCTGTGATGTTATTCGTGGAACAGCTCGATAAAAACCTCATCAAAATGAATCAAGCATTTGCCGACATTGCTGAACTATTCAAGAATGCTGATATTGATGATTTTTCCACGCTGCCAACTGAAAAAGCCGATAGAGGCCAATTTGCTAAGCTTTTTAATCAATTAAATATTTACCTTGAAGCGGCAAGAGTTCAAGGGTTTGTCTGGGACAAGCTAACTTATGAGTTTGAAGAGGAAGAGGCTCAAGACAAGTATAGTGTTTCGTTGGATTTTGATGAAAACACCTACCTCATTTTAGCCCTACGTTACAAAGAACTATTTAGTGAGTCAGGCGGTGGCGGTGATGAAAGTATTCCTTACGATATTAACGGCTACCTGACCGAAATCGATACTGGGCGCATTGATAACGATTACATGAACAACAACTTTGAGAAATATCTTCGTGTTTTAGATTTTGAAGGTGCGACCGAAGAAGAAATTGAAGCGACCCTGAATGAGCTACATAAGTCCTTCGCAACCCTGACCCAAGAAGAACAGAAATACGCCAATATCTTCCTAAACGACGTTCAGCGTGGACAGGTTAAGCTCGATGCTAGTAAGACATTCAGAGACTATATATCGGAATATCAAACCACCGCCAAAGATCACCAAGTGAATCATCTCTGTGAGCTATTAGGCTTAGACAAAGAAAAGCTAATAACACTCATGCAGGCCACAGACTTTGCTGAGAAACCCAATGTTGGCGGTAGGTTTGATGCGTTAAAAGCGACAGTTGATGAGGCTAAAGCTAAAGCTTACTTTGAATCTCTTGAAGGCGTCACAATCCCTATATTTAAGCTTAATATCCGAATCCATAATTTGCTAGAAAAATTTGTGATTGAAGGTGGGTTTGAAGTTGATGAACAGTAGATGGTGTTGAGCTATTCTTTTAGGATTTTCCGGCGGGTTTTTTTAAGCTAAATATTCCCACGGTGCTAAATCTTTGAATGAGTCATGTAGCCGTTCTAGGTTAGATGAAGGTTATGTTTTTTTAAATGACGGGGGTATTTTATGAAAGCGAACTTGAAGCGTATATTGTTTTTATTTGCCGTAATTGGTTTTTTAAGCGGTTGTTCAGTTAGTCAGGTGATTGACGAAAAGAATCCTGATGAAAGGGTAAGTGGTTATAAGGTCACGGTATCAGACTACTCTAAAATCAAAGCTGATGATATAAACCTGAAGTTTGAAGTGGCTCAAAATGCACCCGTCGGTGAATTTGATTGGAAAGATGTGCAGAGCAGCGCAATTGACTTAATCAAAGAGAAAGGGGTTAAGATTTCCGATGATGGAAAGCCGGTTACGGTTGTGTTTGACGGGTTCGTTGGGTGGGATAGAAGCCAGTTCCCTGCAAGGAAAAGTTTTGGTTCTGGAATCGCTGGAGGCTCTGTTCTTGCCGCAGGTGGCAGTATATTACAAGGTGTTGCCGCTTCTTTGATTGAATCACAAGTAACTTATGAAGCGGATAAGAATAAAAAAGCAGAGCTAGTTTGTGACTCGGACTGTGTTCCTGAGGCAGGTTTCTCTGTTTTGTCTGAAGGTTATGAAAGCAATGTAAATCTCATGCATTCACAAGGCTTTGCCAATTATGTTTCGATGACGGAAAAAATGGTAGCACGTGGGATTGCGGATTTGTTTGAACCATTAGCGAATAAAGAGCGATAAAAGAGTCGGTAACACTAAGGTAGCCTTAGTCTCACAGTCGTTTTGTACTAAGGCTGAAAACTATTCATGGTTTGTTTTTAATTATTCAAAAAAATAAATAGGAAATTTCTGAATTACTTGTAAATAAAGGATTGTTGACAGGTTTTTTTTATTCAGTAAACTATTCAGCTATCTATTCATACTTTATTCGGCGCTGAACATGTCCAGTCACTTAGAAGTTATCCAGCAGGTACTCAGGTATGACAACCTGAGTTCGTCCGCCATTGCAAAAGCAACCGGTTTGAGCCAACCTACCGTTAGTCGTGCTTTGAAAAAACTGCCGGTCGTCAAGTTAGGTGCTGGGCGTGGGACTGTGTTTGCATGGGTTGAGGCGAAAGAACCTGAGCCTTTATACGAAATCGATGAAACAGGCGACGTTTTTCATTTTGGCGACCTTTACCGTCAACCGGAGAGTCGAACCTTGCTGGTGCGGGAAAAGAGCCATATCGCTTATGATGGCTTACCATTTTATTTTTATGATGCCGTACCCTCTGGCTTTTTAGGCGCGATTCACCTGAAACAGATCGTTGACAAGGATCAACGGCTGACGACGAAAAGTCAGGACTGGTCAGATTTACAAATTTGGCACTATATGACGAATTATGGTGAAGACCTGACGGGGAGTTTGGTCCTGGGAAGCCGAATGGCGCAATTGGCGTCAACGAAAACTTATCCAGTGGTGGAGAGAGGGGATTATGGTCGAATCGCAGGTGCAATCAACCGGTCCCCCGATAACATGGGGTCTTCTATCGCGGGCGAACAACCTAAGTTCACTGTGTACGATGGAAATCATCACTTAATCGTTAAGTATTCCCCCAGGTTTTCTGAAGATAATCCTGTCGCAATGCGGCACCGTGATCTCATGGTTTGTGAGCACTTGGCATTGAACACCTTGCGCGCAAATGGCGTGAAAGCTTCTGAAGCCGCCTTGTACCAAGATGACCGTCTTTACCTGGAAGTGAAACGGTTTGACCGAAACGGGTTGTATGGGCGCAAAGGTATGGCTTCATTGAAAGTCATTGATGCCGAGTATACGGGGGTTAATGGTACCTGGCCGCAGATTGCACAAGCCTTATTGCGACAGAAGATTCTGACGGAGAAAGATGTGTATGATGTTGAAGTCGCTTATGCCTTTGGCCGTTATATCGCTAACTCCGATATGCATAACGGAAACTTTTCGTTTTTTATGGAACGTTTAGAGTTGGTGGGTGCCACACCTGTGTATGACATGCTGCCAATGGTGTATATGCCTGTGCAAGGCGAGTTGCGAACCCCGGAATTAACGGTGCCGCGTTTTATTGATGTGTCGAATGATGCAAAGGATAAGGCACTTGCTATAGCGGTTGAGTTTTGGAATCACGTGATGGCGCATGATCTTATTTCAAATGATTTTAAGAAAACTGTTAAACCATTTTTTGAAAGTCTAATAAGAAAAGAGGGCGGGTAATGAGGTTTACATTTCGCTTTGTGACATTGATGTTCGCTTTAGCATTTATGCTGTCTGGCTGCTCGGAAACCATGATAAAAAAGGGACAAGACCGTTTTTATGACATGACAATCCTAGTTTCCAATTATGAGAGGATCAAGGTGGGTCATGTGAATCTTAAGCTTGAAGTGGTTAATGGTGACCCGCAAGGGCTGTTTGACTGGGATGTAGTTGGTAAGAATGTGAAGGATGGTCTTGAGAATAAAGGTATCAAAGTCAGTGATGAAGGTATACCTGTAACTCTGCGCCTCAATGATTTTGTCTCTATTAACCGGCCGAGACCTGGAAGCGGGGTTGGTACAGGTATTTCAGGCGGCACGGTTTTGGGGCTGGGGGGTTCTATTGCTCAAGGGGTCACTGCTTCCTTGGCTGAAAGCGCAATTACTAATTCTATCCAGAAGGAAAAGTCTGAAGAGATGATAGCAAAAGGCCCGGTTCTGTGTGATACGTCAAGCTGCTCAACAAGTACAAGTTTTACGATCTTGTCAGCAGGGTATGAAAGCAATATTTCAATTACGGGATCTATTGGCCTTTCAAACCCGATATGGACAGCAGAAACTTATAACGCGAAAGCTATCGTTGAGATGTTTGAGCCGGCAAAGTAAAGTCTTGTAAAAAACTTATGTGAGTAAAGATGTGAGTAAAATTGATACCTTCTTCTTTATCTATTTGTTATTTAAATTATGTTTGTGGCCGGTGTAGCCACCACTTATTCCAAAAGCCCGCTTTCTTGCGGGCTTTTTTATTTCTGCCTTATTTGAAATACTCTTGCAAGTATTTATACTTAATCCTTTATTGGATAGGCAGGGTCATGAAAACGTCATTTTGTTTTATGGATAAGTTGCTATAGTAGTTTGCTTTTGAAAGAAGGGCTTAAGTTCCTTTTGTTTGCGTTTTTAATAGAGTATAATCGATTTTTTATTAATAGTTATTATTCTCATTTAATGGAGTTGGACAATCGTATTGATACCTCGTTTTAACTCGGCGTTTTCCGTTTCCAAAGTCCGTTCCGTGTTGCAGTGGTTGTTGTTTATTGTGTTGGCCTGGCTGGCTGGAGAGTTGGTTGCGAACCAACTTAGTAGCGTACAGCCGCCATCATTGCCTGTGCTTAAAAAGGCATCTCAGGCGGCTAATGTGAATGGTCAGCCGTCGTTTTTATTTGGCGATTTCAAAGCGGCCTTAGACCAAGAATCGGAAGCGACGGCCAATTTGAAAGCGTTAAAGGAAACGAGGCTTAACATCAAGTTGGTCGGAGTAATCGATTATCCGAATCATGGCTTGGCTTTGGTTCAGCGAGGTGCCAAAAGTGAAGTTTATGGTGTGGGGGATGAGATTCAGTCGGGGGTTACACTATTAAGTGTGCTGGGTGATCAAGCCATTATTTTAAATCGTGGCGTTCAGGAAAGATTGGCTTTGGAAGGCGTGAATAACCAATTACTTCAATCCTCGAACGCATCTCAAGCTCGTAATGCTGGCAAAGCTTCCAGTCAACCGGCGCGTTTGACTGAAATCGGTCGGCAGCTCAAGCGTTCGCCCATGTCGATTTCCCAATATTTGCGGTTCGAACCGATTAATCAAGGCGGTCAATGGGTGGCGGTTAAAATCTGGTCGAAATCGGATCAAGCCTTATTCCGTTCGCTTGGGTTTGAAGAAGGTGATCGTGTGACGTTAATCAACGGTAAAACGATTGACGAAATGGCGAAAAACCCGGCCTTGTGGCGAGAGTTTTTAAATGAAAGCAAAATGGATTTGACGGTTGAACGCAATGGCGTGCCGGAAACCGTGGCGGTTCAGTTCGGCAGTTAAGGTACAAATAAGATTTATGAATGATACGAAACATACGCTGAAGTTCAGCGCAGCCCTGATGGCCGCTTTGGCCTTGAGTTTCCTGTTAACGCCAAAATTGATGGCGGCGGACGAAACCTCGAACAACGCTGCGACCTTAAAACAGAACTTTCAAAACGTTGATATTAAAACGGTGATTGAAGCCGTTGCCAAACTAACCGGCAAAAACTTTATTATCGACCCGCGGGTGAAAGGCAAGGTGACATTAATTGCGCCGGAACCCATGCCGCCGGAAGCCTTGTATGAAACCCTGTTATCGATTTTGCGCGTGCACGATTATGTGGCGGTGCCGGGCGAAACCGCGATTCGGATTATTCCGGCGAATCTGGCGCGGGATCAAGTGCCTTATGAAAAGCGTAAGCAATTCGAAACCGATGACTGGGTGACGGAAGTCCTGAAAGTAAAGCATGTTTCGGCGACCAAACTGGTGGCGGTGTTGCGTCCTTTGGTGGCGCGTGAAGGCCATTTGGTAGCGCTTCAAGACAGCAATCGTTTAATCGTGACCGACAGTCGCGCCAACCTGAAACGTATTAAAAGTATTTTGGCACGTGTCGATGTTTCGCCAACTTCGAGTTATGAAGTGGTTTCCATCAAAAACGGTTCGGCGGAAGAAATGGTACGCACCCTGAAAAATTTGTTGCCGGAAAGTGCTAATGGTCAAAATTTGAAAATGAATTTTGACGAGCGTTCCAACCGGATTGTTCTGGCAGGCGATGCCGAGCAACGTTTGGCGATGCGGGCATTGATTGCCGAACTAGATGTGCCGGTTGAATCGTCAGGGCGAGTTCAGGTGGTGTATTTACGATACGCCAAAGCGGAAGATTTAGTGCCGGTGCTAAAAAAGCTGGCGACCAATGAATCGTTATTGAACAGCGTCGCCGGGCTGGAAGGGCAGACGGAAGGCGGGGCGAAAAAAGCCACGCCGACGCAAGTCTCTAATTTGGATAAAAGCGCTTTGGAAGAGCGCATCAGCATTGAAGCCGACGAGCGAACCAATTCCGTTATCATCAGTGCACCGCCACCGATTGTGACCGCCTTGAAAGGGGTGGTGAAAGAGCTGGATATTCGTCGTGCTCAGGTGTTAATCGAAGCGATTTTGGTCGAGGTCACCGAATCCAAGCAAGCCGAACTGGGCGTTGACTGGGTCGCGAACGGGCCAAACGGGGTTGGGCTGATTAACTTTTCCGGCACCATTCCGTCTTTGGTGGCCAATGCCGGTAACCCAGCGGCGCAAGCCAGTGCCATCGGCATCGGCGCGACGGCGGCGATGGGGGAAATCAGCGCGGATAACCAAGGTTGGGGCGCGTTGATTCGAGCATTGAACAGTGATAACCAGGCCAATGTTTTGGCGACGCCAACCTTGTTGACCTTGGACAATGAAGAAGCGGAAATCATTGTCGGTAAGGAAGTGCCCTTTCAAACCGGGAGTTATACCACCACCAGCAGCGGCTCCAGCAACCCCTTTACCACCGTTGAGCGTGAGGAAGTGGGCTTGAAGTTGAAAATCAAACCGCAAATCAACGAAGGGGATGAGGTGTTCCTGGAAGTTGACCAGGAATTGTCCAGCGTATTGCCGGCCGACGGGGCCGTGGATTTGCAGACCTCAAAGCGCCAGATCAAAACCAATATCATTGTCGGCGATGGCAAGATGATTGTGTTAGGGGGCTTGTTGGACGAACGTGAAACCGAAGTAACGGCTAAAATACCAGGCCTGGGCGATATTCCGCTTATCGGCGGCCTGTTCCGTTCGAAGCAGAATAAGCGTGAAAAAGTGAATTTGATGATTTTCCTGCGGACGGTGATTGTTAAAAATAACCGGATGGGCGACTACTACAGTAATAAAAAATACAATATTTTACGCGACTCACAAAACCGTATTCTCGAAAAAGACTCGGAAATGTTGGAAGGCTTGAAACCGCGTATGCCGACGTTGAAACAGTGGGAAAATATGGACCCTGCGACGCCTTATGGTCAGGATGAACCGACGCCAAAAGCCGATGGAAAATCAACCAAAAAGGCCACCAGAGAATCATCCGAAGCCTTTGAGTCCGAAGAAGCCTCGGAAATGATTGATACCGAGCCGTATCACGATGAACTATTAGGGTTCTAACATGGAACTGCCGTTTGCTTTTGCTCGAAAAAATGGCTTGGTGCTGGTGCGCCAGCCGGATGAACAGTATGTGCTGTTTCATCTTGCCGCCACGCCGTTGGATGCTCTGCTGGAAGTGAAACGTTTGTTAGGTGATGAAACCTGTACCTTGCAATCGGTTTCTGAAAATGAGTTGGATAAAGAGTTGCAACGGCGTTACACCGGGTCGGAAAGCACGTCGATTGATAATGTCGACGACTTTGAATTGGACGATTTAGAACTGGTGGCGGCTCAGGCCAGTGAAGCCGAAGACTTGTTGGACAGTTCCGACGATGCGCCGATTATCCGTCTGCTGAACGCCATTCTGGCCGAAGCCATTCGTACCAACGCCTCTGATATTCACATTGAACCCTTTGAAAACCAACTTCGTATTCGCTTCCGCATCGACGGTCAGTTGAAAACGGTGCTGACCCCGAAAAAAGCTTTATCGGAAATGCTGGCGTCGCGGATCAAGGTCATGGCGCGTTTGGACATCGCCGAAAAACGCTTGCCGCAGGACGGGCGCATCGCCACCAAACTCGGTGGCCGCGCGGTGGATTTGCGGGTGTCGACCATCCCGTCCAGTTTTGGCGAACGGGTGGTGATGCGTTTGTTGGATAAGAGTGCCGGGCGTCTCAACCTAGTGGACTTGGGGTTGCCGGATGCTCAGTTGCAAACCCTCAAAGGGCTTTTGAATAAGCCGCACGGTATTTTATTGGTGACGGGACCGACCGGGTCGGGGAAAACCACCACGCTGTATGCCAGTCTCAGTCGCTTGAACGACAATCAACGTAATATCATGACGATTGAAGACCCGGTGGAATACAACATCGAGGGGATCAATCAAACCCAGGTGAACACCAAAGCGGATATGACCTTTGCGAAAGGCCTGCGTGCGATTCTACGACAAGACCCGGATGTGGTGATGATCGGGGAAATTCGCGACATCGAAACGGCGCAGATTGCGGTGCAATCTTCCCTGACGGGGCACTTGGTGCTCTCCACCTTGCATACCAATACCGCCATCGGTGCGATTACCCGGTTACGCGATATGGGCGTCGAACCGTTTTTGCTGGCGTCCAGTTTGTTGGGCGTGATGGCGCAGCGTCTGGTCAGACGACTCTGTCCACACTGTAAAACCGCGCACCCGGCCGATGAGGCGGAATGCGAGTTGCTGGGCGTTTCCGATGCCACCCTGTATCAAGCAAAAGGGTGCGAACACTGTCAGCAGACCGGTTATCAAGGACGTATCGGGATTTATGAATTGATTGCGATTGATGAGGCCTTGCGACAAATGATTCACAGCGATGCGTCTGAAATTGAAATGGATCGTTATGCCCACCAGAAAATGCCGTCCATTCATCAAAGCGGCATTCAGTTGGTGTTGAATGGCGAGACCAGTTTGGAAGAAGTATTACGGGTCACGCAGCAATAATTTATGGCGACGTTTGAATACAAAGCCCTCACGGCGGACGGAAAAACACGCAAAGGCAGTCTGGACGGCGACTCGCCGCGTCACGTACGACAGTTACTGCGCGACCAAAAGCTGACGCCGTTGGAGGTAAAGTCCGTCGACCAAAAGCGGAAAGCTTCCGGTAGCGGCACGTCAGGGCTGTTTACACCGGTGATTCGCACCAGCGATTTGGCGCTGATGACCAGTCAGTTACATACGTTATTGAAAGCGGGGATGCCGTTGGCGCAAGCGATTAAAGCCGTGTCCATGCAGGCGGAAACCCGCACGGTGCGGCGGTTTTTGTCGGCTTTGCATGCCAAAGTCATTGAAGGCCATTCATTCGCCCAGGCTTTGGCGTTGAGCCATTACCGGGTGAATGAAGAGTACATCGCTACGGTGCGGGCCGGCGAAGAAAGCGGGCATTTGGAACAGGTGCTGGCTCGGTTGGCCGAATCGATTCGGCAACAGGAAAAGATTCGCAAGAAAATTCAAACCGCGATGATTTATCCCGCGATTATGGTGGTGATGTCGGTGCTGATCGTCTTGTTCTTGATGATTTACGTGGTGCCGAAAGTGGTGACGGTTTTTGACAATATGGAGCAGGCCTTGCCACCCTTGACGCAAGGGATGTTGACGGTCAGTGAGTTTTTGCAGTTGCATTGGTTGATGTTATTGTTTGTGGTGATTTTGCTGTTCGTGGGATATCGGTTGCTGATGAAGCAAACACCTTGGCGGCGACGACGTGATCGATTTTGGTTGCGGTTGCCGATGTTGCGTAAATTTTTGGTTTACGCCTCCAGTGCGCGCTGGGCGCGTACCTTGGGGGTACTGTTGGCGAGTGGGGTGCCGGCCACGGATGCCCTGCGCATTTCGTCCGAAGTCATGACGCTGTTACCCTTGAAAGAAAAAGTATTGACCATGGTGGATCAAGTTCGTGAAGGGCAAAAATTACAGGACGCCATGACCGAAGCCGGTTTTTTTCCGCCTCTGCTGTTGAACTTGGTGCAGACGGGGGAAGGCAGTGGCCAGCTCGACACCATGTTACTGGAAGGCGCGGATCATTATGAATCGGAAGTCGAAAATGCCGCCGCGACCTTGGTGAGTCTGGTGGAGCCCTTGATGATTCTGATTATGGGGGGCATCGTGTTGACCATCGTATTGGCCATTATGCTGCCGATTTTCGAAATGAACCAGATGGTGGGGTAAGGATGAACTTCACGCAAATAAGACATTTAAAAGATGAAAGAGGTTGAAATGAAAGCACAAAATATGACGATGAAACGCCGTAAACAACAAGGGTTTACCTTGATTGAGTTGATGGTGGTCGTGGTGATTCTGGCGATTTTGGCGGCGATCGCCGTCCCGAAGTTGATGGATCGTCCCGATGAAGCGCGTCTGGTGAAAGCCAAGCAGGACATCGGTGCGATTTCATCGGCGTTGCAGTTGTATAAGCTGGATAACTACCGTTATCCAAACACCGATCAAGGCATCGAAGCGTTGGTGACCAAACCGACCACCGAGCCGGAACCGAAAAACTGGAAACAATACCTTCAACAGGTGCCGAAAGATCCTTGGGGGAATGACTACATTTATCTCAGCCCGGGTGAACACGGTGATTTTGATCTTTATACGCTGGGCGCGGATGGCGAAGACGGCGGTGAAGGCATTGACGCCACCATTGGTAACTGGAATATTCAGTAAGCGTGTTGCGACCTCGGCTCCGTTCCTTTAGCGATTATGACCAGGCCTGGCGGTTTTTGTTCAAAGGTCGCATAGAGGACTTGAAGGCCAAAGGGGATCAAAAAGGGCATCAAGAAGCGCATCAAAAAGGGTTTACTCTGATTGAGTTGGTGGTGGTGGTGGTCATTGTGGCCATTCTGCTCACGGCGGTGGTGATTTCCATTCAGCCGAGCGAATCATCGAAGGTTCGGCAACAGATCGGTGCCGTGAAGGGGTGGATGCAGTCGGTGTGTGACCGTGCCACGTTTGATCAGCACATTTATGTCATGATGCCGACGCAGACCGGCATGACGTTTGCCAGGCAAGTGAAACAGGCATGGTCAACGCCGCCCAATGCGCGGGAACTGGTTTGGCTGGAGGGGTTAACGGTGGATTGGCAGATTAATGATGCCACCCCGTTGCAACAGACGTTACCCAAGCCGGGCTGGTTGTGCTGGCCCAGCGGCGAAATGCTCGGCGGTGAATTGCAGTTTACGCTGGGAAAAACTCAGCGAACTCTGCGTTGGAATGCCATAGGACAGTTTGAGGAATCGGGCCGTCATGAACGTTAAAAACAGCTTTCAGACTTGTCGGACACAACGCGGTTTTACCTTGATTGAAGTCATGGTCGCGTTGGTGATTGCGGCGTTGGCGTTAACGGCGCTCACGCGCGGGTTAGGCCAGTATGTGTTTCAGCAAAGCCAATTGCAGGAGCGGGTGATCGCCACCTGGGTGGCGGAAAACCGCTTATTGGAATTACAACGTCTGCCAGGGGCTCAAATGGAAAGCCGGGCGCAGGAAACGGCGCTGAGCCAGGATTGGCAAACCGAGTTCACAACGTCCGATACGTTGATTGACGGCATTCAAAAGGTGGAGGTGGCGGTGACAGCACCGGCCGAAAAGCAGCCGACGGTGCGGCTGTATTCGATTCTGGGAGGCGGTTGATTTGTCGGCATCCACGGAAAAACAGGCTGGCTTCACGTTAATCGAACTGTTGATTGCGGTGGCCATCGCTTCGGTGATCGCGGTGTTGTCGTATCAGGCCATCCATCAAGGCGTACTGGTTAAAGAAAATGCCGATGAATCGGTTGAACGCTTTGAAGCCGTGCAAAGAACGCTTTGGTGGATGGAGCAGGATTTTACCCAAATGGCACCGCGTACGGTTCAAGACGTGTTGGGATCGCCCTTGCCGACGTTTCAATTAAGTTATGATTACGGTGCCGAGATGACGCGGATTGCGGTCTATCCGTCGCCTTACGGTATCGCAGGCCTGGCCAGAATCGGTTATGTGCTGGAGGATGGAGTTTTATATCGCCAGGTTTGGCCGGTGATCGATCGCGCGCCGGATTCGGAAGTGGAACGCTTGCCGGTGTTGTCCGATGTGGCGCGTTTCGAGGTTCGGGTTTTGAATGCCGATAACCAGTGGCAGGAAATCTGGCCGGAAGCGGATCAGCCGTTGACCGATTTGCCGAGGTTAATCGAAGTGACCTTGACGCTGGAAGACATGGGGCAAATACGCCGCCTGTTTCCTGGCGTGGATGGTTTGCCGGGGGCGTCTGAATGATGGCCCGTGGCGTTGAACATGCACGGCCGCAAAAAGGGTTTGCGCTGCTGACGGTGATGATTGTGGTGGCGTTGATTGCGATTGTCGCGTCCGAATTGATTTACCGGCAAGGATTGGCGGTGCAGCGCAGTATGAATATGTTGCATCAAACCCAAGCCGCGGCGGTGACCTGGGGATTGGAATCCTGGGTGAAAAAAGGATTGTTGTTGGATGCGCGCGCCAATCAGACCGACCATCTTCAGGAAGAATGGGCGCAGCCACTGATGCCGGTGCCGTTTGAGGGCGGCGAAGTGTCCGGGCAATTGTTGGATCAGCAGGGGTTGCTGAATCTGAATAATTTGCAGGAAACCGACGAAACGTTACGAAGAAAGTGGCAAAGTGTTTTCGAACGTTACTTTCAGCTCAAAGAGCTGGACCCGAGTTTGGCGGCGGTGGTGATCGATTGGGTGGATGCCGATAATAATTTGACGCAAAACGGCGCCGAATCCGATTTTTATTTGCTGAAACAACCGCCTTATCGAACCGCCAACCAAAAGATGGTGTTGGTGGAAGAACTGGGCTTGTTGAAAGGCGTGACCGCAGAGGTAATTGAGCGGGTCAAACCGGAGTTGGCGGCCTTGCCGTCATCAACGCCGATCAATATCAATACGGCACCGGAACTGGTGTTACAAGCGCTGGCGGATTGGATGACGCCGGAAATGGCGACGGCCTGGGCGGTACAGCGAAAGACGCTGCCTGCGGACGATACCGCGGTTTTTCGGGAGTTTTGCGTCGCGCAGGGCGTTTCGCAAGAGCGGGTCAATGAAGATTTACCCGATGATTTGATTACCGTGCAGACGGATTATTTTTTACTGAAAGGGTTGGCTGCTTACGGTGCCTCGCAGTGGCATACGGCGGCCTTGTTTTATCGCAAAGGAACTTCGTACGTGAATTTAGTACAACGTTGGGTGGATGTCGCCGATGACTGATACGCGTCAAGCCATGATGAATCAGGACGGCCAGATCGAGGCGATGCAAGACGCGTCTTCGGTGCAATGGGTCTGGGTGCCGACCGAACAGGTGCTGTTTTTGGACGCCAAAGTGCCTGGAAAACGAACGGCGGATTGGATGCAAGCACTGCCGTATGTGCTGGAAGAGCGTTTGGCACAGCCTGTGGAAACCTTACATTTCGCCGTTTTGCATCGTGAAAACAGCGGTGAACGAGCCGGCTGGACACACGTTGCCGTGGTTGAAAAAGACCGTATGCGTCGTTGGCTGGACGAACTGGAAGCCAACGGCCTGGCCAACGCAGAGTTGGTGCCGGATTGTTTTCGTTTGCCCGTGCAAGGTGAGACACTGGATTTAACCCAAAACGCCCAGGCCTGGTTGATTTGGGAAGATGAGCGCCAGCCGCGTCGTTTGGTGCGAAACGGGGTTTATTCCGGGTTGGCCGGTGAGGCCGCTTGGCTGGAGCAAGTTTGGGCATTGGCACGCGAGCAGCAGTCCGACTTGCAACAGGAAACCTTGTCAAGTCTCCCAGAACCGGACTGGGCGAGCCTCAAGCCTTTCAGCCTGCGTCAGGGCGAATTCCGTACGGCGAGCGACAGCGGGCGCGTCTGGCAAATCTGGAAATGGCCGATGGTCTTGTTGGTGGCCATTTTCGCCGTCTTGCTGACCGATACCGTATTGAAAACGCAGCGCTTGAACTTGCAAGCGGCGGCCTATGAACGCCAAACCCTGGCGCTGTTCAAACAACTTTTTCCCGATGTTAAACGCGTGGTGAATATCCGGGCGCAAACCAAAGTGCGCTTAAACCGTGCGGCCGATGAAGCCGATACCGCCGACTTTACGGCGATGTTACGGTCGGTCGAATCCACGGTGAGACCGCTACTGGATAAGCAAGCCATGCGTTTGCAGGCCCTGCGTTGGCAAAACCGACAATTGCAATTAACGGTGTCGGCCAAGCAATCGGCGACCCTGCAACAATTGGCGGAGGGTTTGAATCAGCGCTTTCAAGCCGAATTTAAATTGTCGCATGCCGCCCCGGATAAAACCGAAGGAGTGATTTATGTTCGCGCGCGTTAACCAGTGGTGCTTGGATCGTTTGCCCCCGGCCTGGTTGCAGGCCTGGCGGAATTTATCGGAACGGGACCGAAAGTCCATTCAATGGTTAGGTGCGGTTGTCGGGTTGGCCTTCATTTACTTTTTGGTTTGGTCGCCGGTGTCCGGCGGGCTGGACAATGCGCAAAATCGTTTGGACCGTGCGCAATCGGAATGGCAATGGTTGAATGCTCAGTTGCCGAAGCTGGAAAATCAACCGGCCGCTCCCGCCACGGTGTTGCTGGATTCGCAGTCGCGTTTGACGGCTTATGTGCAGCAGAAACTGCGTGCCCATCAGATTTTTTCGCAACTGTCGGAAATCGCGCCAATCAATAAACGCAATCGTGCCGGTATCGAAGTGCGCTTCGATTCGGTCAAAGCGCCACATTTTTTCGCCTGGTTGTCGGAAATGGAACAGGAAGGGGTGTTGGTTAAAACACTTGAGGTGAAGCCATTGAAACCCGGGTTGATTCAAGCCAAGGCCGAGTTTGAGGTGGCGTCGTGAAGCGCATTTTGTTCATCGGCGTTTTCATGGTGGTATTGGCGGTCTCTTTTCTCTGGCATTTGCCCGCCGGCTGGGTGTGGCAACAGGTGCATGCGACGCGGGCTTTGCCGCCCAATCTTCAGGTAACGGACTTGGACGGCGTTTGGTGGCAAGGCTCTGCGCGAGTGAGTTGGCGCCAGGGCAATGAAACGTTGGCGCTTGGAAATTGGCAGTGGGCCTGGCGACCGTCGGCTTTATTTTCCGGGCAGGTCGGTTTGGATGTGGTTTGGGCGCCGGTGAAACAGTCGGTTTCCGCCACGGTGCTTTGGGATGGAGAGCAGTTGACGCTGGATGCTTTGTCGGGTCGTCTAGGCGTTGCGGATTTTGCCGGCGTGGTACCGAAAGTGGGGCCTTTATTGGTGGATGCTGGCGGTGAGATTGTCTTGAATAAGATGGCGGCGGAAATTGCCATTAATCGCCAGGCCTGGCCGAAAACCATTAACGGGGATGTGTCCGTTCGAAACCTGCAAGTGCTGGGTGTGAACGTACCGTCATTAAAGATTCATCCTTCCATGGCGCAAAAACAAGTACGCTTTGATTTAACGGGCGGTGGTGACGGTTGGCGGCTTTCTGGACAAACGGAATTGAACCTGAATCACACTTATCGTTCGCAATTGAAAATAGAAGCGGAGGCGGCAGAGCGTATGCCATCTTGGGTCAGCATGGTGTTGCCGGTGAAAAGCCCGGTATTGGCGGAGTCGGATCAGTCGGGACGTTGGTAATGAAAAATTGTTTAAGGTTTCGGTTTGTGGCCGTGGCAGGCCTGGTTGGATTTTTAACCGCCTGTGGCGGTGGTGGCGGAGGCAGTTCCAGCAGTGAAGTGGTTCAAGCGGAAGACGCTGCCATTAATGACGCGTTTATCAATGAACAATGGTATTTGAATAATATCGGCCAATCCGCTTTGACATCAAGCGGGCTGGGCGGCGTGACCGGTGAAGATATCCGTGCTTTCAGCAGTACCTTTTTGAGTCCGGAAAATTATGCAAAAGGCTACAAAGGAACCGGCGTTGAGATTGCGATTGTCGATACCGGTTTGGAAATTCGCCATGAAGATTTGGCCGAAAATGTAGTAGCTGAGGGGTCCTATAATTTTATCAATGGCAGTAATGATCCTACAAATACCGTAACCAATGGTGACCATGGTACCAGTGTGGCCGGGTTAGCGGCCGGGCGAGGTGGAAATGATATTGGTATTTGGGGAGTAGCGCCAAGAGCTATGTTAAGAGGATTTAATTTAATCGCATCGAATCAAGATTTGTCTCAGGAATTAGCATCCCTTGGGTATCAGGAAGCCGTTGACGGCTTTTTAGGACTCGAAAATGTAACCGTGAGTGTTTTTAATAAAAGTTATGGTACTAATCCGGTGGTCGTTCCGCGCTTGGATGACTCTTATCCAAGCTCTGCCGGAGCTCAAGTCGGTGCGGTGATGGATGCCATGGAATGGGGAACGGAGCATTTACGTAATGGTAAAGGGGCGATTTATATTAAAGCGGGTGGCAATGAATATCATGAAATGCCAAAGGAAAGTAATCTAGCTTCAGGTTGGTGCAGTATAGCGAATGAATATGAAGTCACGTGTTATAACCTGAATCAAGAAACGGAAAACAATTCACCTTACCAAATAGTCGTTGGGGCCTTTAATGCTGCCGGTGTTCGTTCTTCTTACAGCAATACGGGTTCTGCAATCTGGCTGTCGGCCCCAGGAGGGGAGTATGGCTTTGATGCACCGGCTTTAATGACTACGGACCAAAGTGGCTGTGATGCGGGGTATAGTCAAACATTTGTTGCAAGTACTTCTTTTAATCGTGGAGCAACTGGTTCGGGAAATGAGTTGTGTAATTATTATTCTAGCTTTAATGGAACATCTTCTGCTACGCCAATTGTAAGTGGTGTTGTGGCTTTATTATTGGAAGCGAATTCAGATTTGACTTGGCGGGATGTCAAGCATATTTTAGCCGCCACGGCGCGTCAAATAGACCCAAGCTTGGAAGCGAATAACTTAAGTTTGGGTAATGTCCAAATTGTCGTTGAACAGGGTTGGGTGGAAAATGCCGCTGGTTATCATTTCAGTAACGCCTATGGCTTTGGCGCGGTCAATGTGCGAGAGGCTATGCAAATGGCACTGGATTGGAAATCTGTTCAAACACATCTACCGGATATGGTTATCGAGACCTTGCCAAACCAGACGCTTGATTCGGAGAATACAATCCCAAGTGGTAGTCCGTTAGGTCTTGTCAAAAAACAAAATGTGACATCGAGTATGATTGTTGAAAGTATTCAATTGAGATTGAATATTTCGGCAACGAGCTATGGTGCTTATCCGAATATTGATCCAAGTGATTATTTGATTGAACTGACGTCACCATCTGGAACACGTTCTATTTTACTGACGCCTTTTAATGCTTATCAATCGGGACATGATATGGAAGGCATTCTATTAACGTCCAATGCATTTTACGGAGAACTGGCTAATGGGGAGTGGACGCTGAAAGTTATTGATATGGATAATGGAACCAACAACCGAATTTACCATGGGGGAGAAGGCCAATTAGATGATTTCCAGTTCACGCTGTATGGCCATTAATAATAATGTAAGGAGTGGGAAATGCAAAAATGGTGGGTAGCAATGGCGGTCGTCATTATGGTTCCAAATGCACAGGCATTTACGGAGGCGTGTCAGTTGGTGGCGCAGATGGCGGGGCCGGATTATCAGACCAAGCCAAAGCGTTTCGGCTCCCTGACGGCGCCGGAAGACATGCCGAAGTCGGTTGAGGCGTCTTTCATTGAGCGCAATGGCGGTTGGTTTATTTATCAAGCCTCAAAAGATTGGTTTGATGTGGATCACTGCGGGCCTAAAGCGCAAACGGTCGGCACGACGACCTATGAGTTTGTGCCGGTGTTGTTGAATCGCCGCACGGGCTCGAATGCCGTGGTGAATGGCGTGTTTTTGATTAAAACCTATCGGGAGCGACATTTGGATGAAATTGCCGGGCGCTATGGTTTTAAAATGGTTTCCACCTTGCCCAATCGTTTTACGGCGGTGTTTGATGTGAAGCCGCAAGTCTCTTATGACAAACTGATTGAAACCCTCGACCGTGACCGGGATATCGAATTTGCGGTGCCGTTGTTGAGCGAGCCTCGGTATCGCCCGCGTTAAACGGGCAATACCGAATCCGCCCAGGCCTGGGCGTTTTGGGTGTAAAGGCTTTGCGGTTACAGAACGAACGTCAAGCCGCTGATCAAAGCGATAATGAAAATGCCGAGGTTCAGATCGGCGAACTCCCGTTTCACTAATTTCAGTGCCACATACACCAAAAAACCGGCGGCAATCCCGGTGGTGATGGAATAGGTCAGCGGCATCAGCAGGACGATCAGGAAAATGGCCGCATTGGTCGCCAGATCACTTTCTTGGAATGCGACTTTGCGCAACTCGCCGAACATCAGAATCCCCACAATCACCAGAATCGGATAGATGGCGTTTTCCGGTAAGGCCTGAAACAACGGCAACATAAAGAGCGTCAAAATAAACAGCCCGGCGGTGACGACGGCGGTCAACCCGGTGCGCCCGCCTTGTTCCACCCCGGCGGCGGATTCGATAAAGGCGGCAATCGGGGTGACGCCGAGCAAACTGCTGCCTGTGGTGGCTATCGCATCGGTTTTCAAGGTTTTTTCCAGCGAGGCATCGTTTTTGGTTTGTTCCTGAAACAGATGGGCTCGGGTACCGATGCCGGTTAGACTGCCGAGGGTGTCGAACATGGTGGTGATGAGAAAAATCAGTATCACCGGCAGTAACGACAATGAAAACGCCGAGACGATGTCCAGCTCAAATGCGATGGGTTCAATCGAGGACGGCCAGCTGAATAAGGTGGTCGGTGTTTCGGCAATGCCGACAGTCCAGCCGACAATTGACGTGATGACAATGGAAAATACAAAGGCGCCGGTGACTTTATAGGCGTACAACACCAACGCCACGAAAAAACCGAAAATGCCCAGCAACACCGCGGGAGAGGAAAAGTCGCCTAATGTGACCAGAGTGGCATCGCTGTTGGTGATGATGCCCATCTGTTCCAAGCCGATAAACGCGATGAAACCACCGATGCCCGCACTGATGGCGCGCCGTAAATCGATGGGAATCGAATACATGATCCAGGCACGGAAAGGCGTGAACGACAGAATGATAAACAGCACGCCGGACAGAAACACCACGCCCAAGGCCGTTTGCCAGGGAATTTGCATGCCCAGTACCAAACCATAAGCGAAATAGGCATTCAGTCCCATGCCGACACTCATGGCAATCGGGGTGTTGGACCAAAGGCCGTTCATCAGGGTCGCGAGAATGGTGATGAGCGCGGTAGCGGTGATGACGGCTTCCATTGGCAAACCGGCGGCACTGAGAATGTAGCCGTTCACCGGTACGATGTAGAGCATGGTCAGAAAGGTGGTGAGCCCGGCGATGAATTCGGTGCGGACAGTGGTGTTGTGCTGTTGCAGGTGAAACATCGTGTGCCCTCCGTTAGCGAAAACGCCTTAACTAAATTGTGTACTGATGGTTCAGGTCTTTTTCAAAATCAGGTAAAGTCCCGTCAAGCCGAATAAGGCTTGTAACCAAGGCAACCAGGCCGGATTCAACCAACCAAATTGCGCCAAAACCGCCGGGAAAACCGCAGGAATCAACAAGAGGGCGCCGATAAAGCGGTTGCGTTGCGCTTTGCTTTGTTTGGCCATTTGCTGTTCCAGCTGTTCAATCTGTTTGGACTGCTGATTGAAGTCGGCTTGCGACAGTTTTTGCAGGCTGTTGTGCAGCAGGCCGGGCAGATGCGGGGCTTGTTCAATCCAGTAAGGCAGATTGGCTTGGGTGTTTTTAACTAGGCTTTTCAGACCGACGCGCTCTTGCATCCAATCTTCCAGAAACGGTTTGGCGGTGTCCCACAAGTCGAGCTCGTCGTCGAGTTGGCGCCCCAAGCCCTCGATGTTCAATAGGGTCTTCTGTAACAGCACCAATTGCGGTTGCACTTCCATGCCGAAGCGGCGTGCGGTCTGGAACAGACGCATCAGGAACAAGCCGAATGAAATCTCTTTTAGAGGGCGGTCCCAAATCGGCTCGCAGACCGAACGAATCGCCGACTCCAGTTCGTTGACGCGGGTATCCGCGGGCACCCATTCCGACTCGATGTGCAGTTCCGACACCCGTAGGTAATCGCGGTTGAAGAACGCTAGGAAGTTTTCGGCCAGATAGCGCTGGTCTTCCGGGTTTAAGGTGCCCATGATGCCGAAATCGATGGCCGCATAACGGCCGTCGGGCAAGACGAAAATATTGCCGGGGTGCATGTCGGCGTGGAAGAAGTTGTGTTTGAACACCTGGGTGAAAAAGATGGTGACGCCTTTGGCGGACAAGTCGGTCAGGTCGATTCCGGCTTCAATCAACTGGTCGACTTCGGAAATGCGGATGCCGCGGATGCGTTCCATGGTCATGACGTTGTCGTTGGTGTGCGACCAGTAAACCTCGGGGACATAGAGGAGGTCGGAATTTTCGAAGTTACGGCGCAGCTGCGAGGCATTGGAAGCTTCGCGCATCATGTCCAGTTCGTCGAGAATGGTTTTCTCGAATTCTTCAACCACTTCCACCGGGTGCAGACGCTTGGTTTCCTTGGCCGCGGCTTCCAGCAAACCGGCCAGGGATTTCATAATGGCGACGTCTTGTTCGATGACGGGTTTGATGTCCGGACGGACGACCTTGACGACCACTTCGGTGCCGTCGTAGAGGCTGGCCGCGTGCACCTGCGCGATGGAGGCTGAGGCCATCGGTTTGGGGTCGAAACTGGCGTAAGCCTCTTCAATGGAGCGTTTCAAACCGCGTTCGATGATGGCGATAGAATGCTGTTCGTCGAAAGGCGGGCAATCGTCTTGCAATTTACGCAGCTCGGCACCGATGTCTTCCGGCAGTAAATCCTTTCGGGTGGACAGCGCCTGCCCCAGTTTGATGAAAATCGGCCCGAGTTCCTCCAGCGCCAAACGGATGCGCTCGCCGCGAGAGCCCTTCGACGAAGGTCGCCAGTTCCACGGCAGCAGTTTATTCAGCAGCAATAGCCAAGCGTATTTGCTGTGGCTGAGCACCATTTTGTCGATTTGGTAATGGGTCAATACTCGGTTGATGCGAATCAAACGCGCCACTTGGCGCAACGGGCGTTGGAAGAAATTCATGAAAGGGTGTCACTCAAAGCTTGAAGGCGTTTTTCGAGGGCGTCAACGGCCTGGGTTGTGTGTTGTACATCGCGTTTGAAGCGTTGAATTTGCGGCGCAGTCGGCAGGAGTTCGATTTCGAATTGCAAATACTCCCGCAGGGTGTCGCCGCCTTTGCGTTTGGCGCTTTCAACGCTTTTACGGCCTTCTCGAACGGTGCTGCCGATTTTGAACGCCACCAGGTCGCCGGTGATTTTCGAGAGTTGTTCTTCCCAGTCGATATTCAGCGACTGTACGCCTCGGATGAAATCGGCGGCCAGGGCTTCGTCACCGCTGGCCTCGTAGTTCGGTTGGCGACCAATCCAGTCGAGGCTGGTGAGTTGAATGTGCGTGTCCGGCGCACCCATCAGGTGATTTTGCACCGAGAAAACGCCTAGGTTATCGGCATCGATTTGGTAAATCAGGAAAAAGGTCTGGCCCAGGTCGGTGAAGGTGAGTTGAACGACCTTTTCGTCGCAAGGCGCCAGAGCTTGGCCTTGCATGTCATCGAGCTGAACCGCTTGATTCAATAGGGTTTCAAACAGCTTGGAAAGCGCGGTTTTGACCAGGCCTGGTGATTTTTCAGTGGCTGCTTCGTCGTGTCGGTTGTCCATTTCCATGCATTTTCCTGTTCTGGCGCGTTCAGTATTTCCAGCCGCGGTGTAGGGCGACTATGCCGTTCGACATGTTCAGATATTCCACCTTGTCGAATCCGGCGTCCAGCATCATTTGTTTGAGGGTTTCCTGATCCGGGTGCATGCGGATGGATTCGGCCAGGTATTGATAGCTGGCTTCGTCGTCGGCGATGAATTTGCCCATTTTCGGCAGGATGTTGAAGGAATAGAAATCATAGGCCTTCGCCAGCATCGGTTGGGTGACCTTGGAGAATTCCAACACCATCAATTGGCCGCCCGGTTTCAGCACGCGGCAGATTTCCGCCAGGGCTTTGTCCTTATTGGTGACATTGCGCAGGCCGAAGGAGATGGTGACCAGGTCGAAGGTGTTGTCCGGGTAGGTCAAGGCTTCGGCATTGGTGATGGTGTAATCGACATTGCCGATAATGCCGTCGTTGGTCAGACGGTCACGGCCGACACGCACCATGCTTTCGTTGATGTCGGCCAGCACCACGCGGCCGGTTTTGCCGACACGCTTGGCAAAGGCTTTGGTCAGGTCGCCGGTGCCGCCGGCCAGGTCCAACACCGCTTGACCCGGGCGGATGCCGCTGAGCTCGATGGTGTGGCGTTTCCACAGGCGGTGGATGCCGAGCGACATGACGTCGTTCATGATGTCGTAGTTACCGGCGACGGAATCGAACACGCCTTTGACTTTTTTGACCTTTTCGTCCAACGGCACTTCGGTGAAGCCGAAATCGATGGTTTTTTTCTCGGTGTGTGTGCTCATCATCCTATCCTAGTGCTGTCTTGATGGTGTTGGGTTCGTTGTCGGTTTTGTTACAGTAATTGGTTTAAATCGGTCGGTGGCATGTCCGGGTGTTTGTGGCCGGCTTTTTGCAGACGTTGCAGGTAATCCTGCCAGTAGTCGTCGTAATGGCGCCCGAGTTCGTACAAGCGTCCCCAGGTGTAGATGCCGGTGTCATGACCGTCGTCGAAGTGCAGTTTAACACCATAGTTGCCCACGGGGGTAATGCCTTCGATGTTGACGTTGCGCTTGCCGACCTGCAACACTTCCTGCCCGGGAGCATGGCCGGTGACTTCGGCCGATTGCGAATAGACCCGCAGGTATTCGCAGGGCAGATCGAACACCTCGCCGGTGTCGAACGTCACCACCAGTTGCCGTGATTTCTGTTGCAGTTTGATGTCCGTTGGAATGGCCATAGGCTTCTCTCGTCGTTTCGAGTTGTCAGATTGCTTAATCTTACAAAATGTATTGCGACAAGTCTTGGTCTTGCGACAGATCACCGAGACGTTCGTTGACGAAGGCTTGGTCGATGACGATTTTTTGCCCATCGTTGTCCGGTGCGCTGAAAGACACTTCTTCCAGCAGGTGTTCCATCACCGTGTGCAGACGACGCGCGCCGATGTTTTCGGTGCTTTCGTTGACGTGGTAAGCGATTTCCGCCAGACGTTGGATGCCGTCATCGGTGAATTCGATATTAACCCCTTCGGTTTGCAATAGAGCGATGGCCTGGGTGGTCAGGGCAGCTTTTGGTTCGGTCAGAATGCGGATAAAATCCTCCACTTTCAGGGATTTCAGCTCGACGCGAATCGGCAAGCGGCCTTGCAGCTCCGGAATCAAATCCGACGGCTTCGATAAATGGAAGGCACCGGAGGCGATGAACAGAATGTGGTCGGTTTTAATCATGCCGTATTTGGTGGAAACGGTGGAACCTTCAATCAACGGAAGCAGGTCACGCTGCACGCCTTCACGAGACACGTCGCCGCCGGAAGCTTCCTGACGTTTGGCGACCTTGTCGATTTCGTCGATAAACACGATGCCGTTCTGTTCGACGTTTTCGATGGCTTTGGCTTTCATGTCTTCCTGGTCAATCAGGCGCTGGGCTTCTTCTTCGGTCAGCAACTTCATCGCTTGTTTGATCGGCAGTTTGCGTTTTTGTTTTTTGCCTTGGTTCAGCCCCTGGAACATTTCCTGAAGCTGATTGGTCATTTCTTCCATGCCGGGTGCGCCCATGATTTCGACATGCGCCGGCGCGGCGTTCAGGTCGATTTCAATTTCTTTGTCATCTAAGTCGCCCTCGCGCAGACGTTTTCGGAATTTCTGGCGCGTCTCGGACATATTGCCGTAGCTTTCATCTTCGTGACCGCGTGCCGGTGGCAGCAAAATATCGAGGATGCGTTCTTCGGCCAGGTCTTCGGCTTTGCGTTGCACGTCTTTCACCGCCTGTTCGCGGTGCAGCTTGATGGCATTTTCCGCCAGATCCTTGATGATGGAATCGACTTCGCGTCCCACGTAACCCACCTCGGTGTATTTGGTGGCTTCGACTTTGATGAAGGGGGCATTCGCCAATTTGGCCAAGCGGCGGGCGATTTCGGTTTTGCCCACCCCGGTCGGTCCGATCATCAGAATGTTTTTCGGCGTGACTTCCTGACGCAGTTCTTCGGGCAATTGTGCGCGGCGCCAGCGATTTCGCAGGGCGATGGCCACCGATTTTTTGGCTTCGGACTGGCCGACAATGTGGTGATCGAGTGCGTGGACAATTTCCTTAGGTGTCATCATCTTTAGCGGGTTTCCTTCGGTTCTGTTTTGCATTCGGAAGCGATTCCGAATTGCTGATGTTCATGGAATTCGTTTATTATAAAGGAATTGATGGACCGATTGATAAACGAATGAGGCCGGACACGACCAAACACCATGACTAATTCCTTACGATTTTCCAAAATGCACGGTTTGGGCAATGACTTTATGGTCATTGATGCGACACGTGACACAATCGAGCTGACGACCGACGAAATCCGTTTTTGGGCCAACCGGCATTTCGGCGTGGGGTTTGACCAGTTGTTGATGGTGGAACCGGCCACGACGCCGGGGGTGGATTTCCGTTACCGTATTTTCAATGCCGACGGTTCGGAGGTGCAGCAGTGCGGTAATGGCGCGCGTTGTTTCGCGCGTTTTGTGTACGACAAAGGGTTGACGGACAAAACCGAAATTCAAGTGGAAACCGCATCCGGTCTAATTGTGTTGTACATCACCGACGACGGTGGGGTGCGGGTCAATATGGGCGCGCCGAGCTTCTTGCCGGAAACCTTGCCGTTCGACATTCCGGTGGAATCGGAACAATATGAATTGGAAGTGGACGGTGAACGGTTTGAGATCGGCGCGGTGTCGATGGGCAACCCGCATGCCGTCTTGCGCGTCACCGATGTGGTGTCCGCGCCGGTGGCGATGTTGGGCGAGAAAATCGAATCGCATCCCTTGTTTCCAGAGCGCGTGAATGTCGGTTTTGCCGAGCGGGTGGACGATGCACACATCAAGCTGCGGGTCTACGAACGCGGCGCGGCGGAGACGCTGGCCTGCGGCACTGGCGCTTGTGCGGCCATGGTGGTGTTGCGCCGCCTGGAGGAAGTCGGCGATGCGGTGACGATTTCATTACCGGGTGGCGACTTGCTGGTGGAATGGGATGGCAACCCGGAGAGCCCGGTGTGGATGACTGGACCGGCGGTGTTTGTGTTTGAAGGTGAAATCGAAAGAGGGGTAATAACCTAGTGTCGAGTCTGTTAAACGACATTCATGCGGAAGATGTCGCAAATTATCTGAACCGTAACCGAGAGTTCTTTCATGTTTTTCCCAATTTGCTGAATGAGTTGAGCATTCCGCACCCCAAGAGCGGACAGGAAGTGTCGCTGTTGGAACGCCAGGTATTTCAGTTGCGGGAACAGCGCGATTCACTACAGGTGGAGGTGGATACCCTCAAGGACATCGCCGGTGAAAACGGCGTGTTGCTGCATAAGGTGTACGATTTTTCCTATGCGCTGATGGCGACGGAAACCGAGCAGGCGGCGGTGGACGAAGTGTATCGTGTCATGCATGAATTGTTCGAGGTGGAAGAAGTCACGATGATTTCCTGGGATGTGCCCAAGCAAATCGTCAACGGTTTGCATCAACTCGGGTTCTCCCAGGCCTGGTCGAATTCGTTGAAAGAGACTTTGCAGCCCAATAAGCCGGTGTGCGGATTATTGGAAGATACCTGGCAACGCGGTTTGTTTCATACCGACCAGCCGATGCAGTCGGTGTGTGTCATTCCGCTGGGGCGGGATCGTGTTTGGGGGGCGCTGGCACTGGGGGCCACCACCGATCGTTTCAGCCCCGAATTAGGCACCTATTTTCTGAAAGTGATGGGGCAGATGGTGACGGCGCGTTTGCAACGGTTGTTTTAATACGCTTTTGAACCACTTCGCTTTCTTTTCAAAACGCCCAGGCCTGGGCGTTTTTTTGTTTCAACCTGTTGTTTAAAGACGCCCGAGTTCGGCCTTGAGATCGGACAGGGTGTTTTGTTCCATTTCGATGCTGGCTTCCCAGATGGCTGGGCTTTGGCTGTGAGAGGCGAGTTCTTGAATGTTGCTGAGGCGTTTTTCGGTGTTGGCGATGAGTTTGTTGAGGACAATGCGTTCGATTTCGTGCAGTTGTGGGGAAGTTTTATGGCTCCCTTCCGGTTCAGCGACATTTTGCGGCGGGTATTTTTCGCCTTTTCCGGTGGCGAGCCATTCCACCGTCACGCCGGATTGATTGGCGATGGCAATCAAACGTTCCAGGTTGGGAGTGGATTCGCCATTGAGGTATTTACGCAACGCCGTTTCCGATAATTGGCAACTGCGTGCAAATGAACGCACACTCTGGAAGGCAATCAACTCTTTCAAACGCAAAGCAAAATCCCTGGCTATGTTTTTCAGGCCTGAATAATGGCCTATGGTCTGCACGTGGCCATCCATTAGTCGCGTAACCTATCGAGTCGAAAAGAGTTTTTCGGCGTCGTGTCCAATTTTAAAGAACAAATGCGTTTTTTTGAGTTGCATATCCGTTTTTTTGCGCGTAATATACACTTTGGAATAAGAATAATTACGAACAAGGCTTTAAAATAACACAACACCGTATAGGAATTTTACCATGAAGCTTTATTAAATAAAGCTTCTTAACCCTAATGAACGTAGGTTTTTGTTTTTGAACCAGTTTTCTGGAGGTGTGTGCGTGTCTCAAAAAAGGGCAAGCTATGATTCACCATATCAGCCGGTTGCGCTATGATAATCTGGCCGGGCAAGTGGAAGCGGCGCGCAATGTGGTGGCGTCGCATGTCAATTGGTTGGCGTCACGCTCGGTCTGTTTAAACCCCGATGAATTGCGAACCTATTCGACTCATGTACCGTTTGACGAATGGTACGATTCGTTGGCGCAGTTGGGCCTGTCACGAACCGAAGAATACCGCAAGTTAGGTGAGTTGCGGGACCGTATGATGCGGCACCACGCCGAGCTGGAAAGTGCGGTTCAGGATGGGCAGTGGCACCAACGTTTCTTTTTGCTTCACCAGCACTTTTTCGACCTGCTCACCGAGTTCTGTCAGAACTTTCATATGGTGTTCAATATGTACGATTACCTGACGCATTTGCCGAACCGAAAACTGTTCGACCTGATGGTGGAAAAAGAAAAGATGAAAGGTGTCCTGGTGCTGGCGGACGTGGATCATTTCAAACGCATCAACGACCAGCATGGTCACGACATGGGTGATCAGGTTTTGGAACAGATCAGTCGTTTTTTCTTGAACGAATTGAAGTCGGGTGAAGTCATTGCGCGTTATGGTGGCGAGGAGTTTATTTTTTATTTCCCGGCCATGGCGCCGGATTGCGCGCAGGATAAAATCGAACGCATTCGGGAAGGGGTTCAAACGTTGGATTTAGGGGATTGTCGCCAGACCTGTTCATTCGGCATCAGCCAAGTCGATGGCGAGTGTGTGCCCTATAAACAAGCTTTGTGTCGCGCCGACAATGCTTTGTATCATGCCAAAAACACCGGCCGCAATCGCACAGTCGTGTATGAGGTCGAATGGGGGAATAACCCCGTTTAAATCTTACCTTGCCCAGTTTAAGCCAGGCCTGGCAATAATTCTTTAAGGCCGTTCGCCAGCATTTGGAACGCAATCGCCGTTAACACCATCCCCATGATTTTCGACACGATGTTCATTCCCGTCACGCCCAACTTTCGGCTGATGGGGCCGGCAAAGTAAAGCACCAGCCAGAACAGTAAGCCGATGCCCACGGCGACCAGCGAAATAATGAAACGGTCTTCGAAGGTCGGGAATTTTTGCGTCGCCAGAATCAGGGTGGTAATGGCCCCGGGACCGGCGATAATCGGAATGGCCATTGGCACCACGGCAATAGAGTCTTTTGTTTGCGCTTCCTCATGTTCTTCCGGCGAGTGGGTCATGGCGTCGGTTTTGCTGCGCAGCATCGACAGCCCCAGCAGGGCGATGATGACACCGCCCGCCACTTCCAGCCCCGGTGGTGTGACGCCGAAGGCTTTTAACAGTAAACTGCCGACCCAGGTGACAACCAGCATAATGACGGTGATGGCAATCGCGGTTTGCCGTGCTATAGCTTGTTTTTCAGCTTCGGTGCGGTTGGCGGTCAGTCCGGCGAAAATCGCCAGGTTGCCGGCCGGGTTCGTCACGGTGAGCATGGTGATGGCAAAGGTGATTAAGTGTTCCATTAACGCCGTTCCTTAGGTGAATGGTTTTCTGTATTGTACTGAATTTTCATTACGGTTTCGAAATGTTATTGGCTCGTGAGTCAACTGAATACGAACGGCATTGGTGTGTTTTTTGAATCAGTTCCTCAACGGGGACTTCAAGAGCTTCCGCCAGTTGGAATAACGTGGTAATGGTCGGTTGTCTTAAGCCGCGCTCCAGAAGTGAAATATAGGTTCGGTCCAGATTGGCATCCAAAGCCAACTTTTGCTGAGAGACGTTCTTTTCCATGCGAATTTGCTTGAGCGTGTGGGCAAAAGCGTCGATTAAGGTCATGTGGTGAAGTCTCGTTTGTGGGTCATAAAGAACTAGTATGGAAAAATGATGACAATAGTCGACAGACTATAGTCACTATTGGCGAAAATGTGGTTTAATAGGGTTGGTTCGCAAAAAGACTTAATCATTAATAAAAATAAAGAGTGTGGTAATGATTTATCGGATTGGGCAATTGCTATATGAAGATTTACAAAAACAGGCAGATCTTATACAACAAGTCATGACGTCTCATGTAGGTTGTTTAAGTGAGAGTATCGCCTCGACGAGGCGTTTAAAAGCATGTTTCCTAAATCGGGATTATGAATGCTGGGCGGATGATTTACGGCAACATGGTTTTTCCGATGATCAGGAATTCATGCGTTTAGAGAGTTTGCGTGACTTACTTGCAAACGAAACGTTTGTTGTCCATCCGTGTACGGTTCCCCATGAACGATTTCTGACGCTGCATCAAGAGTTTTACGACATTTTGCAGCGCTTCCATTCGAATATCCATCTGGTACTTAATTTAAGTGATTATTTAACCCAGTTGCCGAATCGTAAACTTTTTGAAATGATGATGGATAAACGTCGTTTAAACGGCGTTCTGGCGATGGCGGATATTGATCGGTTTAAACGCATTAATGATGGATTCGGTCACCCGGCAGGGGATGATGTCCTGTCTTTTTTAGGCCAAACTTTTCGAAAAGCGGTGCGAAAAGGGGATGTGGTGGCTCGGTATGGCGGGGAAGAATTTCTATTTTATTTGCCGGATATAACCTTGGACGATGCGGAAATTGTTTTTGAAAAACTGCGTCAGGAGGTAGCGGTTTCATCGCCCTTAACGGCGTTTCCGATTACCTGCTCTTTCGGTTTGGCTGAGGTGCAAAACAACTCTTTTGAGCAAACGATTGCTGGCGTGGATAAAGCTTTGTATGTGGCTAAAAAAGGAGGGCGAAACCGAGTGGCGGTACTTTCATCCCTATGAATATTTGTTGATGAGTTGAGTGTGGAAAGCGTTAGAATAAAGGCAATTTATTCTAAAAGAGCCAAAAATTTTGAGTGATTTTAAGCAATTCATCAAACATCTGCAGCGATTGAATAAATCCGTGCACACGGTGCGCAATTATCAGCGCGACTTGATGGGGCTGTTGGTGTTTTACCGCGGGGATTTTTTGCAGGAACCGTTGGATGAGCACGCCTTGAAAAATGACCAGGCCTGGATGTTTCTGGAAGCATTTAACGATTGGCGCGATATTTCGACCGAAGCGATTCAGGCGTTTGTGGCGTTTCGCATGGAGCAAGGCATTGCCGCTCGAACAGTGGCGCGTCAGTTGTCGGCGGTGCGCTCGTTCTACGATTTTCTGCTCGAAGAAGGTCGCGTCGGGCATAATCCGGCCAAGGGGGTTAAAGCGCCGAAGCAACCCAAGCCTCTGCCGAAAAGCCTGGATGTGGATTTAACCCGTCAGCTATTGGAGCAGCCGCTGGAGACTTGGCAGGATGTACGCGATCAAGCCGTTTTCGAGCTGTTGTATTCCGGCGGCTTGCGGGTCTCCGAACTGGTGGAATTGGATTTGTCGCCAGGCCTGGACAATTTGCACGACGGTTGGGTGCGCGTGCTGGGTAAAGGGCAAAAAGAACGGGATGCCCCGGTGGGCACGCAAGCGCAAAAAGCCATTCAGCACTGGTTATCGATTCGAGCGGATTACGCCAAGCCCGACGAAAAAGCGGTTTTCGTGAACCGTTTCGGTAAGCGGTTGGGGGTGCGCTCCATTCAAAAACAATTGGACGAACGCACCTTGAAAGCGGGCCTGCCGACCAAGATGTCGCCGCATAGATTACGGCACGCCTGCGCAACGCATGTGTTAGAATCTAGCGGGGATTTACGGGCGGTGCAGGAAATGCTCGGCCATGCCAATTTATCCACCACACAGATTTACACCAAACTGGATTTGCAGCATCTGGCGACGGTTTACGACCAAGCGCATCCGAGAGCGAAAAAGAAACCTTAAACGGTTTTGGCGCTCTGAACGGCAGGCAAATTCAGTCAAGCGAATGGAAAGAAGACGATGAGTGAACAGACTTTTCACGGAACCACGATTTTATGCGCCAAACGCGACGGCCAAATGGTCATTGGCGGCGATGGCCAAGTGACGCTGGGGCACGTTGTGATGAAAGGCAATGCCCGTAAAGTGCGCCGCCTGTACAACGGCAAAATCCTATCCGGTTTTGCCGGCGCGACGGCCGATGCGTTCACCTTGTTCGAACGCTTTGAAGGCAAGTTGCAGACGCACAACGGCCAGTTGATGCGCGCCGCCGTGGAAATGGCCAAAGACTGGCGTACCGACCGTGCCTTGCGCAAGCTGGAAGCGATGATGCTGGTAGCGGATGCCGATAACATGTTGTTGATTTCCGGCACCGGTGACGTTATCGAACCGGCGCACGACTTCATCGCCATCGGTTCCGGCGGTAACTATGCGCATTCCGCGGCTCAGGCCTTGATGCAAAACACCGAATTGTCGGCGCGTGACGTGGTGGAAAAATCCCTCAACATCGCGGCCGATTTATGTATTTACACCAATCACAATCTTACGATTGAAACCTTGGAAAAAGAGGATTGAACCATGAGTGTTACGCCTGAAACATCGGAAAACGCCCAGGCCTGCCCGCCGGAAACGCAGGGAAAAAGCGAAAAATACTTTGAAAGTTTTCTATGGAATAGCCGGTTTGTGGTGCTGTTTGCGGTCATCGCCAGTTTGTTGATGGCGTTCGGTATTTTTTACATGACTTCGATTGATGTCTACTACACCTTGGCGCATTTGACGCATTATCATGAATTGACCGATATGGAACGCGCCGAGCTGAAGTCGCAAACCGTCGCCCATGTGGTCGGTTCGGTCGACGGCTTCCTGCTGGGAGCGATTATGTTGATTTTCTCGTTGGGCTTGTATGAGCTCTTCATCTCCAAAATCGACGAAGCCGAAGGCGCAAAAAGTGCCAGCAAGATTTTGATGATCAAGTCGTTGGACGACTTAAAAGACAAACTGGCGAAAGTTATTTTGCTGATTCTGATTGTTATGTTCTTTGAGCAGGCTTTGTTCTTAAAACCGACGGCCCCGCTGGAGTTACTGTATTACTCATTGGCGATTATGCTGGTGGCCTTGGCCTTGTACCTTTCACATAAAGCCTATGCGCATTAAATCACGACCGCATTAGCCTTAAATTGGCATCAACAAAAAAACATAATTCAAAAACCGCCAGGCCTGGCGGTTTTTTTGTATTCAGGTTTGGCTAAAGCCCGCGTTATGGTATAGTCGAAGATAAAAAATAAGTAATATTGACTATCTTGCCCTGAACGAATGAATAAAGCACTCCGTCAGTATCGGTTGCGAAAATGTTTGGCCGATGCACACTTTCCAGTGCAGCTTTCCACGCTTGCACAGCAATTTGAGGTGTCCGAAAAAACCATTCGGCGCGACCTTGAAACCTTAGTCAATGATTACAATGCCCCTTGGTTTATCCATGACAATAAAATTTACCTGGATAAAGCCCGTCAGCATTCCATTGAACTACAGGATTACTGGTTTAGCCGTCAAGAAGTAGAGTCACTTTTTGCACTGAATCAAATTATCGAACAGCTTTCGCCTGGGGCACTCAAAAGTCAGTTGGAACCGTTTAAAAATCGTATTCAAGGGTTGTTGACCGATGAAGAGAGCGGCCATGATTTAAGTGTCAAAATCAAATTGCTGGAAATGGCGAGTCGACCCGTTCAGCAAGCCATTTTTCAAGGTGTGGTTCAAGCCCTAGCCGAAAATAAGCAAATGCAAATCGTCTTTTGGAATCGCTATAAAGACGAAACCCTGCTGAGAACCCTTTCGCCACAAAGGCTTATTCGCTATAAAGACAATTGGATTGTCGATGCCTACTGCCATTTACGAAAAGGCATTCGCAGTTTTTCACTGGAAGCGATTGAAAGCATAGAACTGCTCAGTCACGCCGCCAAAGAAATGCCAGAGGCGGAAATGCAAGCCCATTTTCAAAGCAGTTACGGCATCTATGCCGGAAAAGCTAATCAACAAGCGCTCATTAAGTTTTCACCTTATATTTCCCGCTGGGTGCAATACGAAAACTGGCACCCGGAACAAATCGGCCATTGGAGCATCGACCAAAGCTATCAACTGCAAATCCCCTACAACAAAGACGAAGAACTGATCCAAGACATTCTGAAATACGGCGAACATGCCGAAGTACTAGAACCGCCGGAACTCAGAGAAAAAATTCAGCAAACATTAAAAAAGGCGATGAAGGTTTACTCAGAGTCAGGTTTTGTCCGTGAAGACTGATAGAGTTAATGATACACATTTTTGATAATTTCATTTTAAACCGAAAGTGAAGGAAGCTATGTATGACAAAAACATTTGATTCAGAATTTTTTAATTTATATTCTCTTCAAAAAACAGTTCGTTTTGAACTCAAGCCGGTTGGTGAAACAGCCTCGTTTGTTGAAGATTTTAAAAACGAAGGTTTGAAACGAGTTGTTTCAGAGGATGAACGGCGTGCGGTTGATTACCAAAAAGTGAAAGAAATTATTGATGACTACCACCGAGATTTTATTGAAGAATCGCTGAACTATTTTCCTGAGCAGGTCTCAAAAGACGCTTTGGAACAAGCTTTTCACCTTTATCAAAAACTAAAAGCCGCTAAGGTTGAAGAGCGTGAAAAAGCATTGAAAGAATGGGAAGCCCTTCAGAAAAAACTGCGCGAAAAAGTTGTTAAATGTTTTTCAGATTCAAACAAAGCACGCTTTTCCCGCATTGATAAAAAAGAACTGATTAAAGAAGATTTAATTAACTGGTTGGTTGCACAAAATCGCGAAGATGACATTCCAACCGTTGAAACCTTTAACAACTTTACGACTTATTTTACGGGGTTTCATGAAAACCGAAAAAACATTTATTCAAAAGACGATCATGCCACAGCCATTTCATTTCGACTCATTCATGAAAACCTGCCTAAGTTTTTTGATAATGTGATCAGCTTTAATAAATTGAAGGAAGGATTTCCAGAGCTGAAATTTGATAAGGTTAAGGAAGATTTAGAAGTTGATTATGACTTGAAACATGCCTTTGAAATCGAATACTTTGTCAATTTTGTTACCCAAGCCGGAATTGACCAATATAACTATCTTTTGGGGGGTAAAACCTTAGAAGACGGCACCAAAAAGCAAGGCATGAATGAACAAATCAATCTGTTCAAGCAACAGCAAACCCGAGACAAAGCCCGACAAATTCCCAAACTCATACCATTGTTTAAACAAATTCTAAGCGAACGAACGGAAAGCCAATCGTTTATTCCAAAACAATTTGAATCAGACCAAGAGCTATTTGACTCACTGCAAAAACTGCATAACAACTGCCAAGATAAATTTACCGTACTGCAACAAGCCATTTTAGGCTTAGCCGAAGCAGATCTGAAAAAAGTATTCATTAAAACATCTGATCTTAATGCGCTATCAAATACCATTTTTGGAAATTACAGTGTGTTTTCGGATGCGTTGAATTTATACAAAGAATCGCTCAAAACAAAAAAGGCGCAAGAAGCGTTTGAAAAACTACCCGCTCACAGCATTCATGACTTGATTCAATATTTGGAGCAATTTAATAGCTCTTTGGATGCAGAAAAACAGCAATCAACTGACACCGTACTGAATTACTTTATTAAAACAGACGAGCTGTATTCTCGGTTCATAAAATCAACGAGCGAAGCCTTCACACAAGTACAACCACTCTTTGAATTGGAAGCATTAAGCTCAAAACGTCGTCCACCGGAAAGTGAAGACGAAGGCGCAAAAGGTCAGGAAGGGTTTGAGCAAATTAAACGCATAAAAGCCTATTTGGATACCTTGATGGAGGCGGTGCATTTTGCAAAACCACTTTATCTGGTGAAGGGGCGCAAAATGATTGAAGGTCTGGACAAAGACCAAAGTTTCTATGAAGCCTTTGAAATGGCTTACCAAGAACTAGAAAGTCTGATTATTCCAATCTACAACAAAGCTCGTAGTTATTTAAGTCGTAAACCGTTTAAAGCGGACAAATTCAAAATTAATTTTGATAATAATACATTGCTTTCCGGTTGGGATGCTAATAAAGAAACGGCTAACGCTTCAATTTTGTTTAAGAAGGATGGTTTGTATTATTTAGGAATCATGCCTAAAGGAAAAACGTTTTTGTTCGATTACTTCGTTTCATCGGAAGATTCTGAAAAGTTAAAACAAAGAAGACAAAAAACCGCCGAAGAAGCGCTTGCGCAAGATGGCGAAAGCTACTTTGAAAAAATTCGTTACAAGCTGTTACCTGGCGCCAGCAAAATGTTGCCGAAAGTATTTTTTTCCAACAAAAACATAGGGTTTTACAACCCAAGTGATGACATACTTCGTATCAGGAATACAGCCTCTCACACTAAAAACGGAACACCGCAAAAAGGGCACTCTAAAGTAGAGTTTAATTTGAATGATTGTCATAAGATGATTGATTTCTTTAAATCAAGCATTCAAAAGCATCCAGAGTGGGGAAGTTTTGGATTCACCTTTTCAGATACATCAGATTTTGAAGATATGAGCGCCTTTTATCGAGAAGTCGAAAACCAAGGTTATGTCATTAGTTTCGATAAAATAAAAGAAACTTACATTCAGAGTCAAGTTGAACAGGGGAACCTATATTTATTCCAAATCTACAATAAAGACTTCTCGCCCTACAGCAAAGGCAAACCAAATTTACACACGCTTTACTGGAAAGCGTTGTTTGAGGAAGCCAACCTAAATAATGTGGTGGCAAAACTCAATGGTGAAGCTGAAATTTTCTTTAGGCGACACTCAATCAAAGCATCTGATAAAGTGGTGCACCCAGCGAATCAAGCCATTGACAATAAAAACCCGCATACCGAAAAAACGCAAAGCACCTTTGAATATGATCTTGTAAAAGACAAGCGCTATACCCAAGACAAATTCTTCTTCCATGTACCGATTTCATTGAACTTTAAGGCACAAGGTGTTTCAAAATTTAACGATAAAGTGAATGGATTTTTAAAGGGTAACCCAGATGTCAATATTATTGGCATTGACCGAGGCGAACGACACCTTCTGTATTTCACTGTGGTGAATCAGAAAGGTGAAATTTTGGTTCAAGAGTCGCTTAATACCCTAATGAGTGATAAAGGGCATGTGAATGACTACCAGCAAAAACTCGACAAAAAAGAACAAGAACGCGATGCCGCTCGCAAAAGCTGGACGACGGTTGAAAATATCAAAGAATTAAAAGAAGGCTATTTATCTCATGTTGTTCATAAGTTGGCACACCTGATTATTAAATACAATGCCATTGTTTGCTTGGAAGACCTGAATTTTGGTTTCAAACGCGGGCGTTTTAAAGTGGAAAAACAAGTTTATCAGAAATTTGAAAAAGCGCTTATTGATAAGCTTAACTACTTGGTATTTAAAGAAAAAGAGTTAGGCGAGGTGGGCCATTATCTAACCGCCTATCAGTTGACCGCACCGTTTGAAAGTTTCAAGAAGTTAGGCAAGCAAAGTGGCATATTGTTTTATGTTCCGGCGGATTACACCTCCAAAATTGACCCAACCACCGGGTTTGTCAACTTTCTTGATCTGCGTTATCAGAGTGTCGAAAAAGCCAAACAGCTCTTAAGCGACTTTAATGCCATTCGTTTTAATTCAGTACAAAACTATTTTGAGTTCGAAATAGATTACAAAAAACTCACACCCAAACGTAAAGTTGGTACTCAGAGTAAATGGGTGATTTGTACCTATGGAGATGTCCGCTATCAAAATCGGCGTAATCAAAAAGGTCACTGGGAAACGGAAGAAGTCAATGTGACTGAAAAACTAAAAGCCCTTTTCGCCAGTGATTCCAAAACTACAACCGTAATCGATTACGCCAATGACGACAACCTAATTGACGTCATTCTGGAACAGGACAAAGCCAGCTTCTTCAAAGAACTGTTATGGTTATTAAAACTCACCATGACGCTCCGCCACAGCAAAATCAAAAGTGAAGACGACTTTATTCTTTCACCCGTTAAAAACGAACAAGGCGAGTTTTACGATAGTCGAAAAGCGGGCGAGGTGTGGCCTAAAGATGCAGACGCCAATGGCGCTTATCACATAGCGTTGAAAGGCTTGTGGAATCTGCAACAGATCAATCAGTGGGAAAAGGGTAAAACACTTAATCTGGCGATTAAAAACCAGGATTGGTTCAGTTTTATTCAAGAAAAGCCCTATCAAGAATAAATGAGTAAAAAATGGAAACTTATATTCCCATTTCATACCTGAACGACTTTATTTTTTGCCCGCGTTCAATTTACTTTCACCAACTATACGGGCGGGCTTCCACCCGCCTGTATCACTCCAAGGACCAGGCGAAAGGGTTGGCCGCGCACCAAACCATAGACAGTCAATCCTACAGTACCGATAAAACGATATTGCAAGGATTGGAAGTCTTCAGCGAGCGTCACAACCTCTGTGGAAAGATTGATATTTATTACGCCAAAACCAAGGAATTGGTTGAACGCAAGAAAAAAATAAAAATCATCTATCCGGGCTATATTTTTCAAATTTACGCCCAATATTTCGGAATGGTTGAAATGGGCTATACAGTCAAAAAACTCAAGTTATACAGCATGGATGACAATAAAAATTACCCGATTTCACTGCCCGAAGACGAACCGGAGCAACTCAAAAAATTTGAAGGCTTAATCGATGCGATAAAACAATTCAGTCTTTCAGGCCATTTTTCACCCAACATCAATAAATGCCAGCGTTGCATTTATCGAAACTTATGTGATCAATCCTTATGTTAAGCGCACCTGATTTTGAACAAAAACAGATCATTTTTGCCCTGCTCAGCCGAGGCGAAAAACTCAGTTTTAAAAACGACAATATCGTTATTAAAGACCAAGACGGAAAAATCCGACATCAATCCACTTGCTATCGGCTATTTGCCGTTATCATTGTCGGCCACGCCAGCATCACTAGCGGACTGATTCAGCGAGCACAAAAATATGGATTTACCATTATCCTCACCACTCATGGACTCAGCCCCTACGCGAGTTTTCATGCCAAAGCCGACGGCAATGTATTATTAAGAAAAAAACAATACGACTATCAATCACTGGAAATTGCCCAGCACTTGATTTACAACAAAATTGATCAGCAAATGAGTGCTTTAAACCGCATTCGCAAAAAATCATCCGAGTTAAAACAAGCCATTAAAGATTTAAAGGGTTATCGTGATCGTTTACCTGACGATAGTCACAACTTGCAAGAAATACTTGGTCTGGAAGGTATCGCATCGCGTGTCTACTTTAAGCAGATATTTGCGGAACACGATTGGCAAGGTCGAAAGCCAAGAGCCAAGCAAGACCCAACCAATACGCTGCTGGATATTGGCTACACACTCCTGTTTAACGTTATAGAATGCCTGCTCAACCTATACGGATTTGATGTTTACAAAGGCGTTTATCATCAAGAGTTCTATCAGCGTAAATCCCTGGTTTGCGACATCGTTGAACCCTTTAGACCCATTATTGACTACCGAATTCGCAAAGCCTACCAGCTCAACCAAATTCATATAGACGACTTTCAAATCGTGCAAAACCAATATCGCCTATTTGGTGAAAAAGCCAAACCCTATACGGCGTTTTTACTACAAGCCATTTTGGAACACAAACAACAAATTTTTCTTTATGTACAAGCTTATTATCGAGCCTTTATGCGTCAAAAACCCATCGCAGAATATCCGGTTTTTGAATTGGAGGCAAAATGTTGATTGTGACCTACGACATTCAAAGCGACAAAACTCGCACCAAATTCGCAAAATTTTTATCCAAATTCGGCTACCGCCTTCAATACTCTGTTTTTGAAATCAAAAATAGCCGTCGAATTCTGGAAATTATTCAAACAGAGCTGGAAAGCAATTTCGGCAAAAAGTTTGAACAAACCGACAGTGTCATTATTTTTGACCTCAGCAAACAATGCAAAATACACCGATTTGGCTACGCCAAAAATGATGATGAAGACCTAATTATTCTCTGATAAAATAATTAACTCAGGTCTTTTCGAGAAAAAACTGCAAACCTTGGTCTTAATGAGAAAAATCATGAAAAAATGGTTCTTTAACAAGCTGGAAAATAAATTTGGTAACGAATTTACAGTCTTTCAAAGCCGTTTTGGAATTTTACCTCTCTAGCAGGCCTGGCAAATTTCTACTGTTGTAGATAACGTCCTGAATTCAGGGCAATATCCTCTAGCAGGCCTGGCAAATTTCTACTGTTGTAGATAAATTCACCCATTCTTTGTCATCAGACTCTAGCAGGCCTGGCAAATTTCTACTGTTGTAGATAACGTCCTGAATTCAGGGCAATATCCTCTAGCAGGCCTGGCAAATTTCTACTGTTGTAGATAAATTCACCCATTCTTTGTCATCAGACTCTAGCAGGCCTGGCAAATTTCTACTGTTGTAGATACTTAACACTTGAAAATGTAACAATGAGCTCTAGCAGGCCTGGCAAATTTCTACTGTTGTAGATTCCATCACCGTCCTCCTTTAGTGATTCTCTAGCAGGCCTGGCAAATTTCTACTGTTGTAGATCAGTTCAATAAGGTCTTCGTATTCCGCTCTAGCAGGCCTGGCAAATTTCTACTGTTGTAGATTAATCGTCCCTATACATCTTATCTATCATTCTCTAGCAGGCCTGGCAAATTTCTACTGTTGTAGATATAAACCACAATGCCATAATACCGGAACTCTAGCAGGCCTGGCAAATTTCTACTGTTGTAGATGGTGCTAACCCTAAAATGAGCAGTGGAAACTCTAGCAGGCCTGGCAAATTTCTACTGTTGTAGATCTGGTGCTGAAATGTCAACATTGTAACTCTAGCAGGCCTGGCAAATTTCTACTGTTGTAGATTGCAATGGTACGCTCCATTTTCTGGATCTCTAGCAGGCCTGGCAAATTTCTACTGTTGTAGATAGCGAACGATTCGGTCATCCGGTAAACCTCTAGCAGGCCTGGCAAATTTCTACTGTTGTAGATAATATCGTCCCAGGCCTTGGTTGGCACCAACTCTAGCAGGCCTGGCAAATTTCTACTGTTGTAGATATTGGTGTTGTCTGCAATCATGGCTCCTCTAGCAGGCCTGGCAAATTTCTACTGTTGTAGATACTTAATCGCTTGACAATGTAACAGCGCTCTAGCAGGCCTGGCAAATTTCTACTGTTGTAGATGCCGAACATATCCTGCTGATTGTCAGATTCTCTAGCAGGCCTGGCAAATTTCTACTGTTGTAGATTCAAGGTGATGACTGAATTGCTCGGTACTCTAGCAGGCCTGGCAAATTTCTACTGTTGTAGATTGGGTACTATGAACAATGTTCGTCGTGACCTCTAGCAGGCCTGGCAAATTTCTACTGTTGTAGATGATTGCCAAAACTGTTTAACTTGCCATCTCTAGCAGGCCTGGCAAATTTCTACTGTTGTAGATCGGACGAAGTCCAACTCGAGCCGGAAGAACTCTAGCAGGCCTGGCAAATTTCTACTGTTGTAGATTTGCGCCGCGCCATGTGGCACCCGGTCTCTAGCAGGCCTGGCAAATTTCTACTGTTGTAGATTGTGTCATAAGTCCATCCAGTTTTAAACTCTAGCAGGCCTGGCAAATTTCTACTGTTGTAGATGCGCGGCCTTATGACGGAAATAGCGCACTCTAGCAGGCCTGGCAAATTTCTACTGTTGTAGATGGCGCACTGTGAAACGGTGAGCAGTTCCTCTAGCAGGCCTGGCAAATTTCTACTGTTGTAGATAAGATGAATTGACCACTCTTGAGCAACTCTAGCAGGCCTGGCAAATTTCTACTGTTGTAGATTCAAGCTTGGCTTCGTTTTCTTTGTACTCTAGCAGGCCTGGCAAATTTCTACTGTTGTAGATCGCACCATCAACATAAACAGAATTAACAATCTCTAGCAGGCCTGGCAAATTTCTACTGTTGTAGATCGAATACCCAGCACGAATGGCAGCCTGAGCTCTAGCAGGCCTGGCAAATTTCTACTGTTGTAGATCAGTACTCCAAGGCGGCGCGGCTTCGCCTCTAGCAGGCCTGGCAAATTTCTACTGTTGTAGATATAGAGCGTAAACACGGTAGAATAGCCGGCTCTAGCAGGCCTGGCAAATTTCTACTGTTGTAGATAAGTTCGCATAATGTATAGAGTGTGACCTCTAGCAGGCCTGGCAAATTTCTACTGTTGTAGATGAATGCGGTTACCGCGTGGAATCAGAACTCTAGCAGGCCTGGCAAATTTCTACTGTTGTAGATTCCGCCGCCGTGCCGCCAATAAAGACCTCTAGCAGGCCTGGCAAATTTCTACTGTTGTAGATAAAAACGATCCGCATCCTTTTACCACCCTCTAGCAGGCCTGGCAAATTTCTACTGTTGTAGATCTGATGGCGGCGTTAACTTCCTGAGCACTCTAGCAGGCCTGGCAGGTTTAATTGACCATTACATTATGACTATTTTGGGAGTTAAGATATGTCGCTCACTATTATAAAAAATGTTTACAAAACCCTTCGCCGCGCTTTGTTTGGTCGCTTTATTTTGAATCGCCTTCGGCATCGTCGGTTTATTAGGATGCTGAACCATTATCGGGCTAATCCCGACCTGGCTAAGATCGCTGTTAACTCGGATGATAACGAGAACGACTACCTAGATGGGGATCGCGTTGTTACTGGCATCACCGGAAAATTGATTCATTTTAGGGCGAGAAAATAACGCAACGTTAGCTTAAAGTTTGACTGGTCTTTTACCAGGCCTGGGCGTTTTGGTAAGAGATGCTTCGGCTGCGCTCAGCATGACACTTTGGTATCCGGCCTGCGAGAATCAGCGTTGGCTGTGTGATGGGTTTGGAAAATGTTCAGACCTGATTTGACCAGGCCTGGGCGTTTTTGATATTGATGTTTGGGTTGCTTAAATGGTTTCTTTAAGGCCGCTCAAGGGCAAACCGATCACGGGTCGTGGAATAGAGGTCGCCGCCGAGTTTGCCGATGGCATCGAGTTGGTCGGCTTGTATCATGCCGTCCTGAACGATGGCGTCGTCGATGAAAATGTTGACCACGTCGAGCAGGATCAGCGTGCCGCCGGTGGGTTGGTCGGAAATCGGTAGAAGTTCGCGCAGTTTGCATTCGTAGCGCACTGGCGCGTTGGCGACGCTTTTGGCGCGGACTTTTTCGCTGTTGCAAGCGGGAATGTCGGCGGCGGTGAATTCGCTGGTTTCCGGTGGCAGGGCGGCGCAGGAGGCGTTCATTTTGTCGGCCATCTCGGCGCTGACGATATTGACCACGGCTTCGCCGGTTTCTTTCAGGTTTCGTAGCGTGTCTTTTTCTTGTTGGGTTTGCGGCATCACGTGGGTGATGGTGAGCACCGGCGGATTGACGCTGGCGACGCTGAAAAATGAATAGGGGGCGATGTTATTGATGCCTTGCGCGCTGAGCGTGCTGATCCAGGCGATTGGGCGGGGGATAATGCCGCCGACCAGCATTTTATAGATTTGCAAGGGTTCCAGTTGGGCGATGTCGTGATGCATGTGTGTTCCTTATTCTGATGCGTTGGGTTCGGGCGCTTTGGGTTTGGGGAACCAGTCCGAACTTTTCCCTGTCCAGTAGTAGGCCGTCAGGCCAATCCATTCTTTCCAAGCCGGTTCCAATGATTTCAAGTGGTCGAAGAAGTCCAAGTCGATTTTTCGGTATTCGTCGCTGTTGGAGCGGAAATCGACCGGATAAGCGATGACGTTGATGCCCTGCTTGTTGGCGATGCCGACGGCGCGGGGCATGTGAAACGCGGAGGTAATGAGCAGGTAGCGCCCATCCGGATTCGGCAGCAACGGGTGGACATTGCGAAAGTTCTCATAGGTGTTGCGTGAGTCGGATTCGATAATGATTCGATCCGGCGCAATATTTAGGGCCGTGAGTAATTGGCGTGCCAGGCCGCCTTCTTTTTCCGATTGGTTTTGCAGTTGAAGCGAGCCGCTGCCGCCGGTGAAAATGATGGGGGCGTTCGGGTAACGGGTGGCCAGTTTTTTGGTGGCGATGTAGCGATCGCCGCCCAAACCGAGTTCCGGGGTTTGCCAGCTTAAACTGCGTTTTAAGTCTTCGCCGCCGCCTAAAACCAGAATGCCGTCGATTTTGGCCGGCATGGGGTTGGGGGTGGTGAAGCGTTTTTCCAGTGGCTGAATTAATAGGTCGCCGACCGGGAAGGCTAACACTATCAACGCAATCAGGCCGGTGGGTAACAGGATTTTTTTGGCGGTTCGGATTTGGTTGAACAGCAGGAAGAGGGTGCCGATAATCATCAGGATGATCATCAGATTGCTTGGGCTGAGGAGTGCCCAGGCGATTTTAGAGAGAACGAAGAAAATGTGATCCATGGGTTAAACTTGCGGCAGTTCGTTGGCTAAGATGCTTTGATTGCGCCCGTTTTCTTTGGCGGCATACACCGCTTTGTCGGCTTGAGCAATGATGTCTTCGAAGCTGTCACCGTTGTCCGGGTAACCGGCCAGGCCGATACTCAAGGTGAACGGTAGGATACCGATGCTGGACCAATCGGCTTCTTCAAAAGACCGGCGCAGTTTTTCGGCAATGACTTCGGTGTCTTCCAGTTCGGTGTTGGGGAAGACGATGACGAACTCTTCGCCACCCCAGCGATAGAGGTAATCGGTGCTGCGAATGGCTTGTTGAAGAATCTGGCTGCCGAAGACGATGGCTTCGTCGCCTTTCTGGTGGCCGTGCATGTCATTGATGTTCTTGAAGTCGTCGAAATCCACGACGGCGAGGCTCATTGGTGTTTTGTTGCGTTTGGACAGCGCCAAGTGGCGCTGTGCCTGGTTTTCGCCTTCTCGCCGGTTCGGCAACTGGGTGAGGAAATCATTAGCGGCCAGCGCTTCCAGTTGGAACTGCAGTTGTTTACGTTCGGTGATGTTCTGCACCATGCCCACCATGCGGAGCGGTTTGCCGTCATCATCGCGTTGGCAGACTTTACCGCGGTCATGCACCCACAGATAATGGCCGTTTCGGTTGCGGAGGCGGTATTCCACTTCGTAGACGCCGCGTAGGCCTTGGTGATAATCCTGCATGACCTGCATGACCATTTGCAGGTCGTCCGGGTGAACATTGCGGGTCCAGGTTTCAATGACGGGTTCCATTTCGTTCGGGCCGTAACCGAGCATTTTGTTCAATTGAGGGCTGAAGAAGACATGGCCGGTATCGACTTCCCATTCCCAGAGACCGTCCGACGCTTCATTGAGTGCAAACCAGATGCTGTTCTCTTTGGTTTGCAGGTCTTTTTCCAACGCCAAGCGTTTATTGACGTCGCGCGCGATGGATAGAAAATAGGTTTGGCCTTGGTGTTCGAAGTGGGTGGTATTGATTTCGACCGCAATTTCGCCGCCGTTTTTATGAAGATGGCGACCGACGAAGGTATAGGTTTTGTGGGCTTGAATCACCTGGGCGATTTCATCCCATTGTGATTGGCCGACGACGTCTTTTTGTAACGAAAGGACCGAGTGGTTGAGCACTTCCTCTTTTTCGAAACCGAGGTCTTCATAAGCAGCGCGATTGCACCAGAGAATATTGGACGTTTCCGGCTCAAGCAGATAAACGCCATCGGCCATGTTGTTGAATAGTACGTCGAGATCCGGTTGGTTCTTCAGGGTTGTCATTTATTGTGGCCTATAAATGTCCACTCCTTGTTCGTTTGAATGCGGTGCGCATCGATAAACGTCAGAAGAAGTTCCTTGTTGTCAGGGTTGCGTAATTTTATTTATGATTATTATTTTTATATATCAATATGATATACGATATGAATGGAACATGAACCGTAATATTTCCACTTTTCTCTTGAAAAGACTTTTTTTGTCCATATCTTTAAATTAGTTCAATAATCCTTGCAAGTGAATGGCTTAGGCAAGGTTAGTTTAAGGAGATTTTTAAGAATGATGGATAAGTTTACCTCTCAATTTCAATCCATCCTGGGGCAGGCGCAATCCATGGCGCTCGGGCTGGGCAATCAATTTATTGAACCGTTACATATTCTCTCTGCGCTCCTGGCAGAGCAATCGTCATTGTTGCAGTTGGCCGGTGTGGATGTGGCAAAACTCAAAGCCTCGGTGGATGAAAAACTGCCAGGCCTGCCGAAAGTGTCCGGACACGGCGGCGATGTACAATTGTCGCAAAACAGCGGACGTGTGTTGAACTTGATGGATCAGCTGGCACAGAAGCGTGGTGATGCTTACATTGCCAGTGAATTATTTTATTTAGCCGCTTTGCAGTCCAATGACTCGATTAAGGATTTGCTGAAGCAGGCCGGAGCCACGGAACAGAATATCGAGGCGGCCATTGACCAAGTAAGAGGAGGCGAAACCGTGCAAGACCCGAATGCGGAAGAAAACAGACAAGCGTTGGATAAATACACTTTGGATTTAACCGAGCGTGCGCGTAGCGGTAAGCTGGACCCGGTCATCGGTCGTGATGACGAGATTCGCCGCGCCGTTCAGGTGTTGCAGCGCCGTACCAAAAACAACCCGGTGCTGATCGGGGAGCCGGGGGTCGGTAAAACCGCCATCGTGGAAGGCTTGGCACAACGGATTGTGAACGGTGAAGTCCCGGAAGGTCTGAAAAACAAAAAACTGCTGTCGTTGGACTTGGCCGGTTTGCTGGCGGGTGCCAAATATCGCGGTGAATTCGAAGAACGCCTGAAAGCCTTGTTGAAGGATCTGGAAAAACAGGAAGGCTCTGTCATTCTGTTTATCGACGAAATCCATACCATGGTCGGCGCCGGGAAAACCGAAGGCTCGATGGACGCCGGAAACATGTTGAAACCGGCGCTGGCCCGTGGGGAATTACACTGCATCGGCGCCACTACCTTGGACGAATACCGTGAAAATATCGAAAAAGACGCCGCGCTGGAACGTCGTTTCCAAAAAGTGATTGTGGACGAACCGAGCGAAGAAGACACCATTGCGATTTTGCGTGGTCTGAAAGAGCGTTACGAGGTGCACCACGGTGTGGCGATTACCGACCCGGCGATTATCGCTGCGGCGCATTTGTCGCAGCGTTACATCACCGACCGACAACTGCCGGATAAAGCCATTGACTTGATTGATGAAGCCGCGTCGCGCATCCGTATGGAAATCGACTCCAAGCCGGAAGAGATGGATAAACTCGACCGTCGCTTGATTCAGTTGAAAATCGAACGTGAGGCTTTGAAAAAAGAAAAGGACGACGCGTCTAAAAAACGCTTAACTGTTTTGCAGGAATCCATCGACGAGATGGAAAAAGAATACGCCGATCTCGAAGAAATCTGGAAAAAAGACAAGGCCGCCTTGCAGGGGGCCAAACAGTATAAAGAAGAACTTGATAAAGCCCGTATCGAAATGGACGCGGCGCACCGTGAAGGGAACCTGGGCCGCATGTCCGAGTTGCAATACGGCGTGATTCCGGATCTGGAAGCCAAAATCAAAGCGGCGGAAGAAGCGGAAAACGAAGCGGAAGGTCAGGTGCATTTATTGCGCAATAAAGTCTCTGAGGAAGAAATTGCCGAAGTGGTGGCGCGTTGGACCGGCATTCCGATTTCCAGAATGCTGGAAGGCGAGCGTGATAAGTTGCTGCGTATGGAAGAAGCGCTGGGCGCGAAAGTCATCGGGCAACAGGAAGCCGTGTCGGCCGTGTCGGATGCGATTCGTCGTTCCCGCGCCGGTTTGTCGGACCCGAACCGTCCGAACGGTTCTTTCTTGTTCCTTGGGCCAACCGGGGTCGGGAAAACCGAACTGACCAAAGCCTTGGCCGATTTCCTGTTCGACACCCAGGACGCCATTGTGCGTTTGGACATGTCGGAGTTTATGGAGAAGCATTCCGTGGCCCGCTTGATTGGGGCGCCTCCGGGGTATGTCGGTTATGAACAGGGCGGTTATCTGACTGAAGCGGTGCGCCGCAAACCCTATTCTGTGATTTTGCTGGATGAGGTGGAAAAAGCACACCCGGATGTGTTCAATATCCTGTTGCAAGTGCTGGACGACGGTCGTTTGACCGACGGGCAAGGCCGTACGGTGGATTTCAAAAACACGGTGATTGTGATGACGTCCAACCTGGGTTCGCACATCATTCAGGAAAAAGCTGCCACCGCAACCTACGATGAAATGAAGCAAGATGTCATGGAAGTGGTCGGCAGTCATTTCCGTCCAGAATTCATTAACCGGATTGACGACATCGTGGTGTTCCATCCATTGGATCAGGCGCAAATTCGGGCGATTGCCGATATTCAGTTGAACCACCTGCGTGCGCGTTTGGCGGACAACGATTTGCAATTGGAAATCGCTGGCAGTGTGCTGGATAAAATCGGTGAAGCCGGTTTTGATCCGGTCTATGGGGCACGGCCTTTGAAACGTGCAGTGCAACAATTGGTGGAAAACCCGTTGGCGCAACGTCTGTTGAAAGGGGAGTTCGCCGCGGGCGACACCGTTCATGTCGGATTGACGGATGGTGAAATCGATTTTCATTAAGTCGCGATTCGGTCAATAAAATTACCTGATATAACCCGCTTAGGATTGGCTGAGCGGGTTTTTTGATGCCTGAAAAGGATTGTTTCGAGTGTCTTGATAGTCTTCAAGGTGTTTTTAAATGCATTTAAATTCATAGAGACCAAGAGAAAAATGGTCATGCTGAGCGAAGTCGAAGCATCTTGTTCCGGCAACGCAAACCTTTTGGAGATCCTTCGGCTTCGCTCAGGATGACGGGTGAGTGATTAAATTGACTTTTAGCGCGCAATAAATAAAATGATAATTGTTATCATTAACTTTTTTTGGGAGTGAGACAATGAACCGAACCGTTGAACCGAATGCACGGGTCTCCATCGACTTGGATTGGGACAAATTATTGGAATTGATGCAGAGTGGTGCCTTGTGCGGTGCGGACATTCATGTGTCCGACCCGGAATCCAAGGCGCTGATTCAGCAAGCCTGTTTGAAAAGCTGTGTGCAGAAAGTCTGTACCGGTTGTGACATGAGTGATTTGTGTGGCGTGGAAAGCTGCCCATCGGGTCAGCCGATGGGCAAACAGGTGGTGACCACGCATCCGTTCAATCTCTAAACAACCGTGCCTTGAGATAAATGCCGGCGCTGTTGCCAGCCAAGGCCGCCAGCGCCCACAACCAGCCATGTAAACTGCCGGAGCCGATGCCGCTGAAAAAGGCACCGATGTTGCAGCCAAATGCGATGACCGAACCGTACCCCATAATAAACCCGCCGACAATTGCCATCAGATGCGGTTTGAGCGTGAATTGGGTCGCTTCTTGACGAGCCGAGCGCGCCAGTAAGGTGACCAGCAATGCGCCACTAATTAACCCCAGCGTGGTCAGGCTGACGGTGTCTTCCAACAGCGGCGCTTCCTGTCGGCTGAAATGGGTGATGCCGTAAGACCAGAACGACCAGTCCAGTGGCAATTGCAGTGCGTCACTGATTTTCAACCCCCAGTAAGGAAAGACGTTGGCAATCGACCAAGGTTGGCCGCTGAGGATGAGCAAAAACGCATTCAGAAGTGCCAGCACCAAACCGGCTTTCAACCAAGGGTGCCAATCGGTGATTTTCCAAAAGGCGGAGGTATTGAGGCGTGACAGTTCGTCAAAATGATTCCTTTCCTTTAAGATTGCCAGCCAGTACAGCACACCGATAAAGCCCAGTTGCAATATCAAGCCTTGTATTAAACCGAAGGATTGCAGTACTGAAACCGGTTGCAGTGCCGGTACCGCACGCCAGAATTCACTGTGGTAAGCGGCCAGCGTGCCGCCGACCAACAGAAAGAAAAAACTGGTCAGGGATAAAGGTTGTAACTGCCCCATTTTATTGAAGGTGCCGGAAGTACAGCCGTTGGCCAGCTGCATGCCGATACCGAATAGGAAGGCACCGGCGACTACGGAAAGGCTTAATGGCTGTACGAATCCCTGTAACGCCAGCCCGTTGAATTCTCCCAGGCTCAAAAGCAGAAAAAACAACACGCTGGTGAACGCCAGCATCCATAATACGGCGCGAACGCCAAGGGTGCGGCCTTGTGTCAACAGTTGATGGGAGCAGGTGCGGAAGCCGAATTGGAAGTAGTTCAAGCTGGCACCCAGCAGGGCGCCCACCAGGAATAAAGATAAGTGGTTTTCCGATAGCCAGAGGCTGACGGCCAGCAAAGGGAGCAATAACCACCAGACGGCAGCTTTGGGTAAGGGCGTTAGGGCAAGTGTGCGTAGCATGTATTTGTCTTCTAAATCGTGATTTGAGAAGGCATTATAGAGGCGGGGGAGGCGGTAAAAAAATCATTCTTTTATATGTTGGCATTGCGTTTGGTTATGAAAAATATTGCTAATATGCTGATGTGCTAATATGCGATGTGGAGTGGTTGGCCGCACAGTCCTTTGCGCGACTTGATCAAATTGCCCAAATTGCTTAAGCAACGTTCGGTACATTGATTGAATGGAGTTGAAACTGCATCAAGGGTTGATGCAGGGCTTCCTTGTCGGCAAAGAGGAGGCTGGCGTTTAAGTTTTAACCGGCCGTTGCGCGGACAACGGCTTGTTCGGCCGCGTCCAAGTTGTCGACGCTGATGTCCAGGTTCTTCAAGCGCCCGTCTTTGATGTTGTAAATAAAACCGTGCACCGCGAGCGAATGACCTTTTTTCCAGGCTTTCCGTACCGCCGGAACATGGCAGATATTACGCACCTGCTCCGCGACATTGATTTCACACAAACGATTGACGCGCTCTTCATAAGGCAACGCATCCAGCTCGGTTTGCTTGCGTTGGTAGTATTTTCGAATCGGGCGCACCCAATGGTCAATCAAGCTGGGGTTGCCTTCTTCCATCGAGGCGATGACCCCGCCGCAGCCGTAATGGCCGTTGACGATAATGTGTTTGACCTTCAGGATTTCGACGGCGTATTGGATGACCGACAGCACATTCATGTCGCTGGAGTTCACCAGATTGGCGATGTTGCGGTGTACGAAAATCGTGCCTGGGTCCATTTTGACCAGTTGGTTGGCGGGCACGCGGCTATCGGAGCAGCCAATCCACAAATATTCGGGTTTTTGTTGGTGGGAGAGGGTTTCGAAGAAATGGGGGCGCTCGGCATTCACTTCGTCCACCCATTCGAGATTGTTTTGTAACAGTTGTTCAATCGGGCTGTTACATTGACATTCATTGCACATAATTATCCTTTTTGGAGAAGTCTTTGGTCGTGGCTAAGACAATATCAAGCTTCTTCAAAAGATAGAATTATACCGATAATATCCGGTAACGGATAAAAACTGATGTGAATTTATCGCGGGAGAACAGTCAAAACCAAGTATGGCTACTTGGTGGGTTGGCTTTTGGCCTTTGTGATCTTCCGAGTAAATAGGCGGCTTTTAGTGCTTTAGCCGTTTGGGTATCCCAGTCAAGCTGGTGTTTTTGGGCAATTTCCTGTAGATACGCATCCGATCCAATTTGCTGGTAGCGTTCAAGAAAGGTTTCAACCGGCATGGGTAGCTCTATTTCAGAGACATCAATACGAGAGTCGAAATGAATGACTTCGATCTCACTCGATTCCAGCATCTCAAATTTATAAGAGATGATATCCAGTTGATTCTGTTTGGCGATTCGACTGGGGAGCTGTTGTAAAAACAGATCGATATCATCAATATAAGGGGGTAAGCCGACATCTAATTCATAGCAAAAGGTTTCGCCTCGAAAATCAAATGTCGAACGCACTTTCATGGTTGATTTCATAGAAATTTCCGAGTGCTTTTAGTTTGTCAGTTTCATAAAGACTTGCGGCAATTGCTCCGGCAATTTATCCACATGGTCAATCACCGTATATTGATTGCCGAAGATATCCGAAACATATTCATCTGCCTTAGGGTCCAGGGTAATGCAGTAGGAGTAAATGCCTTGCCCCTGCAATTCTTCGACCGCCTTATGGGTGTCCTGAATCAATGTTTGTGGGTCTTTTGAGTCAATGTCCGCCGGTTCCCCATCGGTTAACACCAGCATTAACTTTTTCTCCGCTTTTTGCGCTTCAAGATAATGTGCGGCATGACGCATGGCCGCGCCCATCCGGGTCGAAAAAGACGCTTCCAATCCGGCAATGCGTGCTTTCACGTCATCGTTATAACCTTCCGAATAACCTTTAATGTGCTGATAGCGCACTTCATGGCGGGTATCGGAACAGAAACCGGCAATTGCAAATTTATCGCCTAACTGCTCGACGGTCCAGGCGGTAATCGCCAAAGCTTCCTCGGAAAGTTCCAACAACGTCTGACCCGTTTCCGGGTTACGTTCATTCAACGATTGCGAAGTATCCACCAAAAGCATGACCGCAATGTTGCGGCTGTCGGTGGTGTGGCTGTAGTTGATACGTGGATCGGGGGCGGACCCGCTTTTGAAATCGATGATGGAACGAATCGCCACATCCAGATCCAACTCTTCGCCTTCTTCTTGAAAACGAATACGCTTTTTGTTCTGCGGCTTAAGCATTTCAATCATCTTTTTCAGGCGATTGGCCAAGTCGCTGTGTTTTTCCATTAAGCGATCAATTTTACTGGCTTGTCCGGATGGATGCAGACGTTCGTAAACGGTGGTCCAATCGGGTCGATAGCCTTCCGAAATATAGTCCCACTCATCGTAATGACGTGGCGGCAGCCCACCTTCATTGTCGATTTTTGGCTCTTCGTTTTCATACTCGTTCGGCATGATTTCGTCGGACTCATCATACTCTTCGTAGTAGAACCAGATATAACGGTTATCGTCACGGTAAGACACTTCGGTATCGTCAAAGAATACCGTTGGCTGGCTGTCCGAAGACTGCTTACGAGTTTTGACATAAAAATCGATACCCAACTCGGCCATATCCGCGGTGGTGGATTCTTCACCTTTCTCAGCCATGATTGTATGGAAACGCTCACGAAAGCTTTCCAACAACTCATTCTGAGGGTCAAAGTTCTCATCCAACAGGGCGCGAGACATACGCGTTGCACGATAGCGCAGACACGACATTTTCTGATCATCACAGGCACCTTTTTCAGGGTAAGGGTGCAAGGATAAAAACAATTCTTTCAGACCTGGATAACGTTGAATTGCCAGGTGTTCAACACGACAGTCTTCAAATATCGAGATAAACAATTGCATATGGGGCGCATAGTTATCCGCCATCAGTTGTCCGGACCATTTTTTATGTGCCATCATATGTGCAACCGTCGCACGATAACGGTCGGTACCCGACACGCCATTTTCAGCGTCATAAACATCCGGTACCGCAATGATGTCGTCATCCAGATAAGGCACCGGCTTGCGCAATTGGTCAAAAGCCGTTGCAAAGGTTTGGAAAGGCAAATCGCAGTCCCACATGCACTCTTTCAACATGTCCATATGACGTTCAACGTCTTTGAACGTGGTGCCTTTGCGCTCGCGGGTGATAATGCTTTTGGCGTCATGCGACTCCAATTTAAAGTAAGCAATCTGTTCTTCCGGTGCATTCAGGTAATTGCGCGCCCCGTAATCGATGAAGTTACGGATACCGTTGAGACACAGTTTGGAAATCAGTTGTGGCATGGACTCTAACAGAGCAACCATTCCCGGGCTCTCATACAAAGAGTGATGACCGTGGATAACCGTCTGCGTCTTTTCGACATACTCGTCGATAATTTGCAGATACAGCTCTAAATCTTCAGTTCGGTCGATGCGTCGGCAAACATGCCCAAGCGTTGATAAAAACGGAATCAAAGCTTTTTTATTGGGGCTTCGTGCCAGCAGATAGCTGTAATCGGCAATCATTTTATTGGTGCCTTGACCAAAGTGAGAGGCGATGTCCGGCATCACTTCCATAAACACCAACACCGGTTCAACGCCTTGGCCGATTTTACAAAGGAAGTTCGCTCCTTCTAAATAGGCCTCGACCCCTTGTGGCGATAATTTGGACACGGCATCGTTTAGCAAATCGGGGAACAGTTCGACCGCTTTCGGAAATTTACAGGTAAATTTTTCCTGATATTCAGCAAATAATTCTTCATTCATACTTAAACATCTCGTTCAGTTGAAAGTATCTCTTCTAAAAAGAGAAATCATAAGTTTGGTTCGCCGAATTTTCGTGCTGAGCAAGGCGAGAATAAGGGAGTGTATAAGTTATACACGACCGTTTCTAACGAAGCGCAGCGCGAAAAGTCGGATGAAACAATTTATGATTAGCCGAAAATCATTTCGATGGCGTTGTCTAATGTTTGGCGAATGTCTGCATCATCGGTAATCGGACGCACCAAGGCCATTTTACACGCTTCGACAGGGGTAATGCCTTGGTTGATCAGGGTGGCGGCATAGACCATCAAACGGGTAGAAATCCCTTCGTCCAGACCATGACCTTTCAGGTTACGCGCCGTTTCACCGATTTGAACCAGCTTCTTCGCGGTGGCTTCATCAACGCCACCTTCCTTTTGCAGAATGTGTGCTTCGACGTCTGGCGCGGCATAATCAAAGTCCATGGCACAGAAACGTTGTTTGGTGGATTGTTTCAGGTCTTTCATCAAGGATTGATAACCCGGGTTGTAGGAAATGACCAGTTGGAAATCCGGGTGCGCTTTAATCAGCTCGCCTTTTTTGTCCAAAGACAGTTCACGGCGATGGTCAGTCAAGGCGTGGATCACAACCATGGTATCTTGACGGGCTTCGACAATTTCATCCAGGTAGCAGATGGCGCCGTAGCGTGCGGCCATGGTGAGTGGACCATCGACCCAGCGAGTGCCTTCGGCGTCTAACAGGTAACGACCGACTAAGTCCGCCGCGGTAATGTCTTCGTTACAGGAAACGGTAATGATTGGCTTGTCCAGTTTCCAGGCCATGTGCTCAACAAAGCGAGATTTACCACAGCCGGTTGGGCCTTTGACCATGACTGGCAAGCGCGCTGCATAAGCGGCTTCGTAAAGTTCAATCTCATTTGACTGTGCATCGTAAAAAGGTTCGTTGTCGATTTTGTACTGTGAAATATCCATCTGAGTTCCCCGAAAACTTTGATTGATAATACGAGAGCTTTGCACGAGATGGATACACGGCTAAAAATGGCTAAAATTTTCCTGAATGTCGTTGAAAAACTCGTTAATAGCCAGCTATTAGCTTCGTTTTCCGCCTAATTCAGAAAAATTTTATCTCATTTTTTCCTCGCGCCCCACTCGTGCAAAACTCTCAATAAAAAGAAGTTATTTGAGCTTGATAAACCACCAGGCCTGGTGGTTTTTAAGCGAGTTTAAATGGTTGGTAAAGTCATTTTCGTTTAATGTCTATAAAAGCAAAACGCTAAACGAAAAGGGCTTGAAGTTGAATGGTTGGATAAGGAAACCTCAGCCTAAAGCTGAGGTTTTAAGCATCCATTCAAAATTGATGGGTAAAGTGGCTTGAGGCGCATATTGTGCCTCAAGCGGCTTTTACATCAATTACTTATGGACACCCAATTTTTCTCTCCAGCCTGGGAAGATTTTGTCCGCATCGCTTGGGAAAGATTCGAATGCACGAGCAAATTCAGGATGCTCTTTAGCGTATTCGATTGGGTCTGCACCCGTTTTCCAGCACTCGTATGCTTGACCCAGTGACGTACCACCAGCTGCAGGAGAGTCGATGTGACCGAAGGAACCACCACCACAAGTGTTGATGACGTTACCGTGACCTAGGTTTTCGAAGAAACCAGGTAGACGTAGTGCGTTCATACCACCAGAGATGATTGGTGTAGTCGGCTTCATGCCGTACCACTTCTGATTGAAGTAGTGACCTTGACACTCGTCACGCTCAAGCATGTAAGCCAGTACGCGCTCATCACCGTGACCTTCCATTTTACCGTAACCCATCGTACCGGTGTGGATACCAGAAGCACCCATTAGACGAGCTAACTTCATGTAGCATAGTGGATCCATACCCATAGGTGACTTATAAGAAGTCAAGGCACCGTGACCAGCACGGTGGAAGTGTAGGTATGTATCAGGGAAGTTACGACGAGCCGTGGTGACACCCGCTGGACCGGTTACGAAACCGTCAACCAGGAAAGCAACGTGTTTTTCGTTACCGTACTTGGCGAATTCACCTAGGATGTACTCACCACGCTTGATCATTTCTTCGTGGAAGTCAGCTGTTACGTTTGCAGAGAAAAGCTTCGCTTCACCTGTTTCTTGCTGTGCACGATCCATTGTTTCTGCAACCATCGGAATAACGGTTTCCATTGGGCAGAAAGGTTGGTTAGCTTGTGGTTCATCGTTTTTGATGAAGTCACCACCCAACCAGAAGTCATAACACGCCTTAGCGAATGGCTCAGGACGTAGCCCCAGTTTAGGCTTGATGATCGTACCCGCGATGTAACCACCGTCAACTTCTGGACGACCTAGAACTTTCCACAGGTCAGAAATGTCAGTCGCAGGACCGTCGAACTTCTTAACCATTTGCTCTGGCACCATGAAGTCCAACATACGTAGACCTTCGTGATCACCCATACCTTGGTTGTTCCCTAGGATTAGAGACCACATGTGAGAAACGTTGTAGTGACCATCGATTAAGTTAGGATCGAATAGGTCAACAGGGTAAGCGATCTTCATCAGACCACCTTTGTCACCAAAGGCCGCTTCGTCGATTTCATAAACGAGAGCGTCAACACCACGAGTGAAGTCATCAGTAGTAGAAACTTCTACGTTAGTACCGGTTGAAGACTCAGCAGCAACGTGAGCCGCGACTTCAAGGAAACCGTAACCAGCAGCAGGTTTTAGACGGTATGCAACTAAAAGGTGATTACCATCAGCAATCAACTTCTCTTCTGATAGAGTTAAGTCAGCGTAACGATTCGACTGATCCATTTTTTTTACCTCTTTTTTGGGGCGAACCTCAAAGGCGGTTTCCCCTTAATTTTTGTTGAATCATTTAGTTAAAAACGACTCAACCCCGAAAACTTGAATGGTTATTATAGGGAATGAACGGATAACTTCAAATCAATAATTTTGATTAAAGATATAGATAGAAAGCTATGCAAAATGGTGTTTTGCCAAGACGTAAAGCAATAGCTTGGCTATTTGATCGGTTGGTAATCAATAGGTTTTAACCGAGTGAATGGCTAGCGGAATTTATTAAAGGCCAGCTCGCTGAGCTTTTCGCCTTCTTTTTTCAGCAGTTCAATCAGTTTTTCGGCCGCAATGGATAGTACTTTGCCTTTTGGGTAAGCCAGGTACCAATGGCGATTGATTGGAAACCCTTTGACATTCAGGATGGCAATTTTGCCCTGGTTGATTTCTTCCATCAGGGTGGGCACCGAAGCGACGGTAATGCCGAGGTTCTGCAGCAAGCCCAGTCGAATCGGTTCATTGCCCCCCAGTACCATTTTGATATTGGGTTGAAAGTCGAAATCTTCGAAGACCTTTTCGATTTGCGCGCGGATGCCGGAACCGGTTTCCCGCATTAAAAACGGTTCGTCGACCAAATCTTGAATGGAAAGTTGCTTTCCGACCAGAGGGTGGTTGCTGTTCGCGACGAAGGCTAAGGGGTTGACAGACAGCTGTGAAGATTCCACATTCAAATCTTCCGGCGGTTGGCCAAGCAGGTAGAAGTCGTCTTTATTCTGATTGATACGTTCCAGCAAACTCTCTTTATTCCCCACGCGCATAATGACGGTGACGTCCGGGTAAGCCTGGGTGAACTCGTGAATGACTTTCGGCACAAAATACTGGGCGGTGGAAATGACGGTCAGTTTGACGCTGCCGCCCGAAAAGCCTTTGAGGTGATTGATTTTTTGCTCGGCGATGGAAAGCTGTTGCAAAATGTTATTGGCCGCTTCGTAGAGCGCTTGCCCGGCTTCCGTCAAATGAACTTTGCGCCCGATTTGTTCGAATAACGGTGCTTCCAGGAGATCGGTGAGTTTTTTGACCTGCATGGAAACCGTCGGTTGCGTCAAATGCAACTCTTCCGCCGCTTTGGAGAAACTGTTGTGCCGGGCGATGCTTTCAAATACCTGCAGTTGGCGGAGGGTGGCATTACGCGCCAACAGCGAAATTTTTTCAGGCATGACACTCCTTTATGTTCAGTCTATACCGTTATATACAATCCGTTATGATTTGCTTTAACGGGTGTCGGACATGACCAGTAATTTATTGATGTCCACGGATTTCAAGAAGTCCAAAAACGCCACGGCCGGTGGCATCAGAACCTTATCTTGCATCTTGGCGATGTACCAATCTCGGCTGAGCGGGAAGCCTTGCACATCTAAGACTGTTAAATGACCGTATTTGGCTTCAATGCGAACCGCATGGCGCGGAATGACGGAAATGCCCAGGCCTGCCATGACCCCTTGTTTGATCGATTCGGTACTGCCCAGTTCCATATAAGGTTGAATCACATAATTCTCTTGCGCCAAGCGTTCTTCCAATGCAATACGAATGCCGGAGCCGCTTTCACGCATCAGAAATTTCTCATTGACGATGTCGCTTAATGGTATTTGCTTGTGTTTTGCCAGCGGATGGTTGGGGGGCGCCACCATCACCAGTTCGTTTTTGAAAAAGGGGAAGGCTTCCATTTTCAATTCCGCCGGAACACGCCCCATGACTGTTAAATGGTATTGGTTCTGTTTCAACTCGTCCAAAATTCGGCGCCGGTTAACCACCGTGATGGAGGGAATGACATCCGGGTATTTATTTAAGAAGGCTTTCAATACATATGGGATGAAGTACTTGGCGGGGGTGACCACGGCCAGCTTGAGCTCACCTTCCACACTGTCTTGTTCGTTGCGAATATAGGCGGTGAGGTCTTTGAGCTCTTCCAGAATGTTGGTGCAGGTCATGAACATGTGTTCACCGGCCGATGTCAGGTAGAGCTTCTTGCCGATGACTTCAATGAGTTTGACGTCGTTGTTTTCTTCCAAACGTTTAACCTGTACCGAAACGGCCGGCTGTGACAGGTTCAGTTCTTCAGCCGCTTTGGTATAACTTAAATGCCGGGAAACCGCTTCAAAAATACGAATTTGTTGGGCGGTGATGTGGAGATTATGCATTTTATTTCTCGAAGAGTGAAAATTTAAGGTATTGAAAATAAAGATAATTTTATTTGATCATAACCCTTTGTTTATAAATTGTATAACAAAGACTGAGTTTTAGGCCAGGGTAATTTGGATAAGATACGAACCACTGGAAACGCAAGCGTCTAACCACGTAGCAATATGAAGCGTTTTTTCAGACTCTTTTCACAACTAACTTTTATAACAAAGAGGTAAAAGATGGCTAAGACTTATAACGCCGGTGTAAAAGAATACCGCGAAACGTATTGGATGCCTGATTATGAGCCTAAAGACTCAGATTTTCTAGCATGTTTTAAAGTAATCCCACAAGATGGTGTACCACGTGAAGAAGTGGCGGCTGCGGTAGCGGCGGAATCTTCAACAGGGACGTGGACGACTGTATGGACTGACTTGTTGACCGATTTGGATCACTACAAAGGTCGTGCTTACAAAATCGAAGACGTTCCTGGTGACGATGCGGCTTTCTACGCGTTCATCGCTTACCCAATCGACTTGTTCGAAGAAGGGTCTGTTGTAAACGTATTCACATCTTTGGTTGGTAACGTATTCGGCTTTAAAGCACTACGTGCTTTGCGCTTGGAAGACGTTCGTGTTCCGCTTGCATACGTTATGACGTGTGGCGGTCCACCACACGGTATCCAAGTTGAGCGTGACAAAATGGATAAATATGGTCGTCCGATGTTGGGTTGTACCATCAAGCCTAAGCTTGGTTTGTCTGCGAAAAACTATGGCCGTGCCGTATATGAATGTTTGCGTGGTGGTCTTGACTTCACGAAAGATGACGAGAACATCAACTCTCAACCGTTCATGCGCTGGCGTGACCGTTTCTTGTTCTGTCAAGAAGCGATTGAAAAGTCAGAAGCGGAAACCGGTGAGCGTAAAGGTCACTACCTGAACGTTACTGCTCCAACACCTGAAGAAATGTACAAGCGTGCTGAATTCGCAAAAGAAATCGGCTCTCCGATCATCATGCACGATTACCTAACCGGTGGTTTCACAGCGAACACAGGTTTGGCGAACTGGTGTCGTGATAACGGCGTTCTGCTTCACATTCACCGCGCAATGCACGGTGTAATCGACCGTAACCCACACCACGGTATCCACTTCCGTGTATTGGCGAAAGCACTTCGTCTATCCGGTGGTGACCACCTTCACTCCGGTACCGTTGTTGGTAAATTGGAAGGTGACCGTGAAGCGACTCTTGGTTGGATCGACCTTATGCGTGACAGCTACATTGAAGAAGATCGTTCACGCGGCATCATGTTTGACCAGGACTTCGGTGCAATGCCTGGTGTTCTTCCGGTTGCTTCCGGTGGTATCCACGTATGGCACATGCCGGCCTTGGTTTCCATCTTCGGTGATGACTCCGTTCTTCAGTTCGGTGGTGGTACTTTGGGTCACCCATGGGGTAACGCAGCGGGTGCAGCCGCAAACCGTGTGGCTCTTGAAGCGTGTGTTCAAGCGCGTAACGAAGGTAAGGAAGTCGAGAAAGTCGGTAAGGAAATCCTTACTGAAGCGGCTAAGCACAGCCCAGAACTTAAAATCGCGATGGAAACATGGAAAGAAATTAAGTTCGAATTCGATACTGTTGACAAACTAGACGTTTCTCACAAGTAATCGATTGTTAAATTCAGGAGAAAAAACATGAGTACAGTACAAGATTATCCTTCACGTCTTTCTGATCCGGCATCGCGTAAGGCAGAAACCTTTTCATATCTGCCGAAGATGTCTGATGACCAAATCAGATCGCAAGTAGAGTACATCATCAGCAAGGGTTGGAACCCGGCTGTTGAGCACACTGAGCCAGAGAACGCTTTCTCTTACTTCTGGTATATGTGGAAGCTTCCAATGTTCGGTGAAACCTCTGCGGATGCCGTTTTGGAAGAAGTAAATGCGTGTATCAAAGCCAACCCAAACAACCACGTTCGTTTGATTGGTTATGACAACTATGCGCAGTCTCAAGGTGCCAACATGCTGGTTAAGCGTGGTGACATGTAAAATGGTTTAAAACGCCCGCCAGCAACCCAAGTGCGTTGTTGGGCGCGGCTCGAAATCCTCATGTGCTCACGGCACACTCCGGTTTCTGCGCTGCGTCCGCCTAGCCCTTGAATCACTGGCGAACGTTTTAATTCCATTTGTTTGCTGGCTGATCGTTCAGTCAGCTACAAATTTAAATCGCGGTTTAGGCTTTTGTTTGAATCGCGTCCGTTTCCCTTAGCCAAAAGCGACGGGAGGCGGCTATCGAATTCCGGTGGTTGCAAGCTTCGTTTTGCAGCCACCAACCTTGTTTACCCGGGCAGTCTCATACCTCACTGTTCGGGTAACGGCCAGCTAGCCCCGAAACTAGCTGGTTTTCAATTTATTTAGTTGTGCTCATTGCAACCAGTGATCACACCTAAATATTTTGAATGATGACTTGCCAACGGAGAAATAACATGTCGGAAATTAATGCCTTAGATCCAAGCCAATACATGATTAAAGACGAACCGTTTTACCGTCCGGTATCGGATGAAATCGAATTGTTCGAGTCCGGATATGCCTCCCGAATGCCGATTATGTTGAAAGGCCCGACGGGGTGCGGTAAGTCGCGTTTTGTGGAATATATGGCGCACAAGCTCGGTAAGCCGTTAATCACGGTGGCGTGTAATGAAGACATGACCGCCTCCGATTTGGTCGGGCGTTACCTGATCGATATCAACGGGACCAAATGGCAGGATGGTCCTTTGACTGTCGCCGCGCGTATCGGTGCCATCTGCTACCTGGATGAGGTGGTCGAAGCCCGTCAGGACACCACGGTTGTGATTCACCCCTTGACGGACCACCGTCGTGTGCTGCCATTAGACAAAAAAGGCGAGCTGGTCGAAGCGCACCCGGATTTCCAATTGGTGATTTCCTATAACCCGGGCTATCAGTCGATGATGAAAGACTTGAAACAATCCACCAAACAGCGTTTCGGTGGTTTCAAGTTCGACTATCCGGAAGAAGCGGTGGAAGCCGACATCGTTGCCAAAGAAGCGGGCATCGATCAAGCCACGGCCGAGAAGCTGGTTCAAATCGCGCAACGTTCCCGTAACCTGAAAGGGCACGGTCTGGACGAAGGGATTTCCACCCGTCTATTGGTCTATGCGGCGCAGTTAATTAACAAGGGTGTTGATCCGAAGAAAGCCTGTACGATGGCTTTGATTACGCCATTGACCGACGACGATGACATTTTGGATACCCTCTTGACCACGGTCGATACTTTCTTTGAATAAACCCTTTGAATAAATCAAAAGTGGCCAGGCCTGGGCATTTTGACCAGGCCTGGGAGAAAGGTCTAAACGACGGAATAACAAGAGAGAATCGATATGAGTTTTGATATGCAGGAAGTCAAGGAATCCTTGATTGAAAGCGTTCCTCAGTTAGAGGAAATGCTGGATTCATTGATTCAAGAGGCTTCACACCACATGTCGGAGGCGTCGCGTCAGACCTGGTTGCAAAATGCCCAGGGGATTGCGTACCTCGGTAAAGGGCAACAGATTGTCATCAGTTATCTGGAAGCCGTGCCGCAAGTTGTGTCGCAGGTCGAAGATGAAATTCTGGATGACGTTCTGGAAACGGTGATGAAATTGTCGTCGGTGACATCCGGTGAAGTGGTGGCTTTGACATTGGATTCGTTGCCGTTGGTCGCGGAAAGAACCGGCGATATCGATCTGTTGAGACAATACCTGGCGCTGATTTACCAATTGGGCTCCAAAACCCCGCGTGGTTTGAGACCGATGCTGGGCATCATCGACGATTTGATGTCGAAGCTGACTGTCTCCGGCTTGCGCCGCTGGGCGCAATGGGGGGCGCAAGCACACGCCCGTAATTTCCAGGCGCAGATGGATTATTTCGGTTTGCAATCGGAAGATTCCAAGGCGGTGTTCCAGCAGCAGCGTAAAGGCTCGTTGTTCATCGATTTTCATCGTCCGATCAACTTCTATTTGCGAGCTTTCTGGGCGCGCGATTTCTTCATTCGCCCCGCGGCGTCGGATTTCGATGATTTCAAACCGTTCTATGAAAACATGGCCATGCACTTGCCGGATGCCTTGAACGATTTGGGCGACATCAAAGGGGCGGAATTGTATCGCGCCATGGCCGCGCACATGGCGTCGCATTTGATGTACACCTCGGCCGCGATTTCGATGGAGCAGTTGAACCCGCAACAGATGTTCTTCATCGAACTGATTGAAGACGCACGTGTTGAATACAATGCCATCAAACAGTTCCCGGGCTTGAAAAAACTGTGGATGAAAGTGGCCAAAGCCGGAATGGAAGCGTCGGAACTGCCGGAGAACACCACGGCGTATCGCCTGGAACAGTTGGCTTTTGCGTTGATGGATAAAGCATACCCGTTTGACGATGAACCGTTGACGATGGTGGTGGATCAGTTCCACGATCAAGTCGAAGACAACCTGGAAAACGAAAAGTGGTCTTGGGATTTGGGGATGACCTTGTATAACGTCCTGAACCAAGCCATGAGCAAGTGGGAATCGCTGACCGAAATTAGCCGGATACGCTTCCCGTATCGTGATGACAACCGTTTGGTGTGGGCATCCGACGAATGGGGTGAAATGGAGGGCACCGGTGCCGGGCACCAGGAAACCGTGCGCAAGCATGTGTCGGTCATGGAAATGGTCAATGAGATCGATTCCGAACTGGAAGACGTTGACCATGATGAAGTCTGGGTGCTGAATTCAGAATTCTTCCCGTATGAAGACAACGGTGTATCCTTTAACGACATGGAAGGTGTCGACCCGGTTTCCGACCCGGTTCATTACCATGAATGGGATTACCGTGTACAATTGAACCGCCCGAACTGGGTCACCTTGTACGAGCACCGTGCCAAGAAGGGTGATCCGGAATTGTACGACCGGATTCTGGAGCAGAATAAAGGCATTGCACATCGTATCAAGCAGATCGTTGATAAACTGCAAGCTGTAGGTCTGCAGCGCATCCGCCGCATCGAAGATGGGGATGAACTGGATTTGAACGCCTGTGTGGAAGCGATTACCGCGTTGCGCATGGGGCAGGAGCCGGATCCGCGCATTACCATGAAAAACGTGGTTCGCAGCCGGGAAGTGTCGGTCGTGATTTTGCTGGATTTATCCGAATCCACCAATGAATATGTCACCGGTGAAGACAAAACGGTACTGGAAGTGACGCAGGAAGCGGCGATTTTGGTGTCCCACGCCATTAATGGCATTGGTGACCAGTTTGCAGTACACGGCTTTTCTTCGGATGGACGGCACGACGTTCAGTACACGCGTTTCAAACAGTTTGAAGAACCGTTTGATGCCGATGTGCACGCTAAATTGGCCGGTATGCAAGGTGGCTTGTCGACCCGTATGGGCGCGGCCATGCGTCATGCCGGAGCGTATCTGGAAAGACAGTCCAGCAAACAAAAGTTGTTGCTGGTGATCACCGATGGTGAACCGTCGGATATTGATGAAAAAGACAGTCAATATTTGAAGCAGGATGCGAAAAAAGCGGTGGAAGAACTCCAGACCAATGGTGTTTATTCCTACTGTCTGACGATTGACCAGTTTGCCGATAAATACGTGCAGCAGATCTTCGGCCAGAACCGTTATGCGATTGTCGATAACGTGATGCGTTTACCGGAAAAATTGCCGACGCTATTTGCGAACCTAACCACGTAATGAATAGTCGACACTAAACACGATAAAAGGGGGTGTCATGGACGCTCAACAATTTTTAACCGCTGTGTCAGCGTTACCCGATGACGATTTACAACAGGTTTTGGATGGGGCGACTCTGGTCGTGGTTCAAGATCAAGACCTGCGTCTCGGTAAAAGCGATGAAGCATTTGTTATTTACGAACTGGGTGAGGATCGCATTGAGGATGTGGCGTCTTTGAGGGCCTACCTGTCGGACAATGCCGACGACTTAATGCGGAATTATTATCACTTTAACCCGCTGAGCAAAGAATACTTTCAGACGCGATTACGCGAGTTGATACAAGAGTATGGTGCGGCTTCGTTTGCGGCGCAACCGAACAGTTTGCCGGAAAAAGTCGTCTTTGTGGAACAGGGAGAGTTGATCTGTGAAAACCAGGAAAGCCCTCGGTTCCAGTATGGTTTGTATCTGAAGTTAGGCGAAGCCATGCCCGCTTTAGCAGTGAATAACAAAGTGAAAAATTGGCTGCAATCCGGCTCGGCTTACAGTGACTACATCAGTGTCAATGTTTGCCGTTTCAGCGCCTTTTAACTCATTTAATCTTCTTCTTGGGCGGCTTTATCGTCAATGCCGTCCAACTTTTTAACCTTTTTAAAGGCTTTTCTGACCGCTTTTTCGATGCGGGCTTGAATCTCCAGATGCTCTTCGCCGGACATATAAAACGACATATCAATATCATGACGAATGTAACGGGGAGCGATACGGTTTAACGCAATGCAGGCCATATCCGCAAGTTGATTATCCGTCAAACCAGAATCCAAATAATTTTCGTGAATGTAGTTGAAGACCGGTCTTTCGTAGTAGTTATGAACGGTTTCTAATGCAGACATCATCACTCTCCTTAATGAGCGGATCTTAAAACAGCCCGAATCGGGCGATGCTTTAACTATACCGAAATTCCGGGCATAAAAAAAGCACTCCAAGGAGTGCTTTTAAGCCAGTTCCGTGACCGAAACCTGTGCGCGTTAGCGGTTATCTTAGCCGCTGTCTTAACTGATGGCTTCCCGCTTGATGGCGCGGTGACCAATGTCGGTACGGTGAAACTCATCCTGCCATTGAATTTTCGTGACGGCTTCGTAGGCTTTTTTCTGGGCGTCGGTGACATTTTCACCCAGAGCCGTGACACAAAGCACACGACCACCGGAGGTGACTACTTCGCCTTGGTCGTTGGTGGCGGTGCCGGCATGGAACACTTTGGTGTCAACGCCGTTGGCCTCGTCGATGCCTTTAATGACGTCGCCTTTACGGTAGCTGTCCGGGTAGCCGCCGGCGGCTAACACCACACCTAAGGCGGCGCGAGAATCCCATTTAGCGGAAATCTGATCGAGCTTTTTATCCAAGGCGGCCAGGCACAGTTCTTCCAGATTCGATTGCAAACGCATCATAATCGGCTGGGTTTCCGGATCGCCGAAACGGCAGTTGAATTCCAGAACTTTTGGCGTGCCGTCGGCGGTGACCATGACGCCGGCATACAGGAAGCCGGTGTAAGGCAAGCCGTCTTTCGCCATGCCTTCGATGGTCGGGCGGATAACGTCGGCCATAATGCGGTCATGGATTTTACGGGTCACGACCGGCGCCGGTGTGTAAGCGCCCATGCCGCCGGTGTTCGGACCGGTGTCGCCATTGTCGCGTGCCTTGTGGTCCTGAGAGGTCGCCATCGGCAGGATGTGTTCGCCGTCGGCCATGACGATGAAGCTGGCTTCTTCGCCTTCCAGAAATTCTTCGATGACCACGCGGGCACCGGCGTCGCCGAATTTATTGCCGGCCAGCATGTCTTCGACCGCGGCGATTGCTTCGGCTTCGGTGTCGGCCAAGATGACCCCTTTACCGGCCGCCAAACCGTCGGCTTTCACCACAATCGGTGCGCCCATTTTTTCAATGTAGGCAATGGCGGGCGGGATTTCGGTAAAGACTTCATAAGCCGCAGTCGGAATCTGGTGCTTGGCCAGGAAGTCTTTCGAGAAGGCTTTGGAACCTTCCAACTGCGCGGCACCTTTGGATGGGCCAAAACACTTCAAGCCAGCCGCTTCAAAAGCATCGACCACGCCAAGGACCAGCGGGACTTCCGGGCCGACGATGGTGAGTTCGACTTGGTTGTTTTGGGCAAAATCGACCAGGCCTGGTAAATCTTCCACTGCAATCGCAACGTTTTTCAGTTTCGGTTCCAGAGCGGTTCCGGCATTGCCCGGCGCGACGAAGACGGTTTCGACGTTTTCCGACTGAGCCGTTTTCCATGCCAAGGCATGCTCACGACCGCCGCTTCCAATCACTAATACATTCATTTAAATTTTCTCTCGTTTATTCCAAATTCAAGAGGAAGGAGCGCTTTGCTTGGGGTCAAGGCGGGGTTGAAAGCCGGAGCGCAGCGTACAAAAAGTACGTGAGCACCGGAAGTTCAAGCCCAACGCGGAGACCAAGTAAATAAGCCCTTCCGAACAGGATTAATGTTTAAAGTGGCGCATACCGGTGAACACCATCGCAATACCGTGTTCGTCCGCCGCATCAATGACTTCTTGGTCGCGCATGGAACCGCCCGGGTGAATCACTGCGGTGATACCGGCTTCGGCGGCCGCGTCGATGCCATCGCGGAACGGGAAGAACGCATCGGAGGCCATGACGGAGCCCGGGACTTCCAATCCTTCGTCGGCGGCTTTGATGCCGGCGATTTTAGCGGAGTAAACACGGCTCATTTGGCCCGCACCCACCCCAATCGTCATGCCGTCTTTTACATAGACGATGGCATTGGATTTAACGTATTTCGCGACTTTCCAGGCGAACTGCAAATCGGCCATTTCTTTTTCAGTCGGCGCGCGCTTGGTGACGACTTTCAAGTCGCTTTCCGCGACCGTGCCCAAATCGCGGTCTTGTACCAGCAAGCCGCCGGTGACGCGTTTGTAATCGTAAGCCGGTTGCTGATCGCCTAATTCACCACACACCAGTAGGCGAACGTTTTGTTTGCTGGAAACCGCTTGTTTGGCTTCGTCGGACACGCTTGGCGCGATAATGACTTCCACGAATTGACGGTCGACAATCGCTTGAGCCGTCTCGGCGTCCAATTCGCGGTTAAAGGCGATGATGCCGCCGAAAGCGGACGTCGGGTCGGTTTTGTAAGCGCGGTCATAAGTTTCGAATACGCTGTTACCGATGGAAACACCGCATGGATTGGCGTGTTTCACGATGACGCAAGCGGTGTCGTCGAAGGTTTTGACCAGTTCCAATGCGGCGTCGGTATCGGCGATGTTGTTGAAGGACAATGCCTTACCTTGCAGCTGTTCCGCCGTGGAAACCGACGCTTCGCTGGCGTTGCGCTCGGTGTAGAAAGCCGCCGATTGGTGCGGATTCTCGCCGTAGCGCATGGATTGTTTTTTCACATACTGGGTGTTGTAAGTGCGTGGGAAGGTATCGGCTTCGTCTTCACTGAACATTTTGCCGAAGTAGTTTGAAATGGCGCCGTCGTAGCGCGCGGTTTGTTCGAAGGTTTTGATGGCCAAATCGAAACGGGTGGCGTGCGCCAGCTGACCGTTGTTGGCTTGCATTTCCGATAAGATGCGGTCGTAGTCGGCCGGGTCGGTGACGACGGCGACGTCTTTGTGGTTCTTCGCGGCGGAACGCAACATGGTCGGGCCGCCGATGTCGATGTTCTCAATGGCGTCTTCCAGACTGCAATCCGGCTTGGCCACGGTGGCTTCAAACGGATAGAGATTCACCACCACCATATCGATCGGGTCGATACCGTGTTCGGCCATCACCGCGTCGTCGGTGCCGCGACGCCCCAATAGCCCGCCATGGATTTTCGGGTGCAGGGTTTTGACGCGGCCGTCCATCATTTCCGGAAACCCGGTGTATTGAGAGACTTCCGTCACCGGTAAACCGGCTTCGGACAGCGCTTTGTAGGTTCCACCGGTGGACAGGATGGCGACGTTCATGTCGGTGAGGGCTTTGGCAAACTCAAGAATGCCGGTTTTGTCTGAAACGCTAATGAGGGCGCGACGAACAGGTTTCATAAAATGGAAATCTCCAGAAAGTTAGTTTTAAATGTTTTTAATGGTTAATGACTGTTTTGCCCAGGCCTGGTGCTTTTGGCTTTTCGTCAGGCCTGGGTGATTTTGTATTGTTGTATCTTTTTTCTCAGGGTATTGCGGTTGATGCCCAAAATTTCCGCCGAGCGGGTCTGGTTGAACTCGGTCTTATGGAGGACGAATTCGATCATCGGGCGTTCGACTTGGCTGATGACCATTTGGTAGACATCACTCGGCACTTCGTCCTGTAATGTCTCGAAGTAATTCGTCAACGTATTGGTGACGTGGGTGCAAAGAGCATGGTCCGCGGGTGTTTGTGTTTTTTTTGATGTCATGTGCTTATGTCAGCTTAGGTCATAGAGTCTCAAAATAACGATTGATTAAGTCGAGTTGCGCTTGGGTGTTTTCAAGCCGGTTAAATTCTTTTCGCAGTGCCGTACCCGCCGGCAGGGACTGACTGTACCAGCCCAAATGCTTGCGGGCGATTTTGTAACCCAGCGCGGCTCCGTACAATGTTTCCAGTTCGGAAAGGTGCCGAATCATCACCTCATGGAATTCGTTCATGGTGGGCGGTGCCAGCATGGTGCCGTGGGTGAGAAAATGACGTATCTCTCTGAAAATCCAAGGATAACCCTGCGCACCTCGGCCCACCATGAGGCCATTTGAGCCTGTGTATTTTAATACAAATTGCGCGTCTTTTGGGTGACAAATATCGCCGTTGGCAATCACGGGCAGCGCAACCTGTTGTTTGACGGCTTTAATGGTGTCGTATTCGGCTTGCCCTTGAAATTTGTCTGCCCGGGTGCGGCCATGGACGGTGACGGCTTTCAAGCCATAGTGTTCGGCCATTTGTGCGATGTCCACCGCATTGATGTTGTCGGTGTTGACGCCGGTGCGGATTTTGACCGTGACGGGAATGTCGAGTGCCGCCGTCATGGCTTGGAAAATCGCTTCAACCCGGTTCGGTTGCCCCAACAGGGCGGAACCGGCGGCCACGTCGCACACTTTTTTGGCGGGGCAGCCCATATTCAAATCAATGACGTCGGCGCCTTGGGATTGTTGCCATAAGGCGGCTTCCACCAGTTCATCCGGTTCGGTGCCGAGCAGTTGAACGATGCGCGGTGCCTGTTCCGTTTGATCCGCATGGCGAGTGGATGACTTGGCGGATTGCCACAGTTGCTTTTTGGACGCGACCATTTCCGACACGGCATAGTCCGCGCCGTTTTCGCGGCAAATGTCGCGAAACACCCGATCGGTGACACCCGCCATCGGTGCCAGGGCCAGGCTGGGAAGGGTTGGGTGTTCAAAGGGGAGCGTCATTGGATTAAGTCGTTTGAGTCAAACCGTTCGGGATTAAGCGTTCTTTTGGAAACACAGCAGGGACCAGTCGTCCAAATCTTGCTGTTCCAGTAGGGCAAAGCCTTGCTGATCATAGAAGGCAATGAGTTCCGGCGCTTGGTTGGTTAACAGGCCTGAAAGCACCAGGGTGCCTTCCGGTTTCAGTAAACGGATGAATTCCGGCGCCAGTTCTTTGAGCGGGCCGGCGAGAATGTTGGCCACCAGTAAATCCGCCGGGGCGGCTTGGAAGTCCTTGACCAGTTTAAAGTTGATGTCGGCCTGGTTGCGTTCGGCATTTTGTTCGCTGGCGATAATGGCTTGCGGGTCGATGTCGGTGCCGCGAACGTCAGCCGCGCCCAATTTTTGCGCCGCCAAGGCCAGAACACCGGAACCACAACCGTAGTCGATGACGTTCAGGCCGGTTGGTGCGTGCTGGTCCAGCCAGGTTAAGCACAAAGAGGTGGTTGGGTGAGTGCCGGTACCGAAGGCCATGCCGGGGTCCAGCATCAGGTTGACGGCATCCGGTTCCGGTGGTGTGTGCCAGCTCGGTACAATCCACAATCGTTGGCCGAAACGCATCGGCTCGAACTGGTCCATCCAGGCGCGCACCCAATCTTTGTCTTCCAGCGCTTCAACTTTGTATTGCGTGGCGGCGATGCCGGGTAGAAGATTTTCCAGGCTGGACACAATGGCTTGCGTATCGGTTTCGGCGTCGAACAAACCCACCACACGGGTGTGTTGCCAAATTGGCGTGGTGCCGAGTTCCGGTTCAAAAATGGGTTGGTCCCTGGCGTCTTCAAAGGTGACGGAGCAGGCGCCGACTTCCATAAAGGCATCGGAAAGCGGTTCCGCAAGGGCTTCTTCGACAGTAGCATTGATTTGAATCCAGGCCATGGTGGGTTCCTTTAAGCGCGTTGTGTTCGCTGTTTTGGGTTGTTATGAAACAAAAAACCACGAAAGCGGTACTTTCGTGGTTTGATGGACGCGAGTGTTGGAAACGGGTTAAACCAAGTGTTCCAAACGATGCTCCAGATAGTGGATGTTTTGCTCGCCTTCGCAGAAGCCCAGATCGTTCATGATCTCGCGTTGCATGCGAATGTTGGTGTCGATGCCCTGAATAATTAACTCATCCAACGCCGTATCCATTCGTGCAATCGCCGACTCACGGTTCGGACCGAAGCAAATCAATTTGCCGATCATGGAATCGTAATGCGGTGGCACTGGATAGCCGGTGTAGATGTGCGAATCCCAGCGAACCCCAATGCCGCCGGCCAAGTGCAGGCGATCGATTCGTCCCGGTGACGGAATGAAGTTTTTCGATGGGTTTTCGGCATTGATACGACACTCGATGGCGTGCCCCGTCAGTACCACGTCTTCCTGTTTGATGGTAAGCGGGTTGCCCATGGCGATTTCGATTTGTGCTTTGACCAAATCGATGCCGGTGACCTGTTCGGTGACCGGGTGCTCCACTTGCAGACGAGTGTTCATTTCAATGAAATAGAACTCGCCTTTTTCATACAGGAACTCAAAGGTCCCGGCTCCGCGGTAACCGATTTCGATACAGGCGTTGACGCAGGCCTGGCCGATTTTGTTACGTTGTTCTTCGGTAATGCCCGGTGCCGGTGCTTCTTCCACCACTTTTTGGTGGCGGCGTTGCATGGAGCAATCACGTTCGCCCAGGTGGATAGCATTGCCTTGGCCGTCGGCCAGGACTTGGATTTCGATGTGGCGTGGTGTCTCCAGGAATTTTTCCATATAGACTTCCGGGTTGCCGAAAAAGCTGCCGGCTTCGGATTTGGTCAATTGGATGGATTTCACCAGGTTGGATTCGGTGTGCACCACGCGCATGCCGCGTCCACCGCCACCGCCGGAGGCCTTGATGATAATCGGGTAGCCGATTTCTTTGGCAAGGCGTTTGTTTTCTTCATCGTTGTCGCCCAAAGGGCCACCGGAACCGGGAACCGTCGGAACACCGGCGGCTTTCATCGCTTTGATGGCGGAGACTTTGTCACCCATGATGCGGATGGTTTCCGCTTTCGGACCGATGAAGGCGAAACCGCTTTCTTCAACACGTTCTGCAAAGTCGGCGTTTTCGGATAAGAAACCGTAGCCTGGGTGGATGGCTTCGGCATCGGTAATTTCCGCGGCGGCGATAATGGCCGGAATGTTTAAGTAACTGTCAGAGGACGGCGCCGGGCCGATGCAGACGGATTCGTCGGCCAGCAAGACGTGTTTAAGGTTGGCGTCCGCCGAAGAGTGAACCGCAACCGTTTTGATGCCCATTTCCTTACAGGCTCTCAGTACCCGTAGGGCAATTTCGCCTCGGTTGGCAATCAGGATTTTTTCAATCATGCAACTTCCCTATTATTCGATGATGAACAAAGATTGACCGAATTCAACCGGCTCGGCGTTTTGGACCAAAATCTTTTTCACGGTTCCGGAAACGTCGGCTTCAATCGGGTTCATGATTTTCATGGCTTCAATGATGCATAGGGTGTCGCCTGCTGAAACTTGGTCGCCGACGCTGACGAAGGCATCAGCATCCGGAGATGGCGAGGAATAGAAAGTACCGACCATTGGTGAAGTGACATTGTGACCACTGACTTCCGCCGCAGGCGCTTCGGAAGTTGATTCGGATGCCGCTGGTGCGGAAGCCGGAGCCGCCGCTGGTGCCATAGGGGCCGCTTGATAAGTGGCGGTGGCCGGAGCCGACATCATGACCGGTTCTTTGCTGCGGGTAATGCGGATGTTGTGCTCGCCTTCCTTGATTTCGATCTCGGCGACGTCTGATTGTTCAACAATTTCAATTAGTTTGCGAATTGAACGAATATCCATGTTCTTTATTCCTCTTAAAGATAGTCTTTTGATGTAATCGGTTTATTTCAATTTTTCAACCGCAGCGGCCAAGGCCAGCTGGTAGCCAATCGGGCCCAGGCCGGCAATGACGCCTTCGGCGATGTCGGAAAAATATGAATGGGTTCGAAAGGCTTCACGCTTGTGGATATTGGATAAATGCACTTCAATGAAAGGAATTTTCACAGTGGCGAGCGCATCCCGAATGGCCACACTGGTGTGCGTGAACGCGGCGGGATTGATGATGATGAAATCAATATCGTCTAAAGCGGCGTGAATGCGTTCCACGATTTCGTGTTCGGCATTGCTTTGAAAGTTGTAAAGTCGAACTTCGTAGTCGTCCGCCAGTGTTTCGAGTTCTTCAATAATGCCACCGAGCGTTTGGCGGCCATAATGTTCCGGTTCACGTCTGCCAAGCATGTTGAGATTCGGACCGTTGATTACCAGTATGTTCGCCATAAGTCTTCCTAAAGCCGTTTCAGCCGTCTCAAAGGGGGTTGAAGATTAAATTGTTGAAAATTATACCTGAAAGTTCGGTTTGACGATATACAAAAGCACAAAAAAAGACGTGAAAGTTCGTGAAATGCTGTGAAGTGGTGGTGAAGTTCAAAAATGGTAAGGTTTGGTCACGTTTTGAATGAAATGGAGCGTTTTTTACGAAATGTTACGGATGGTACTTAGTGTTGAAACCGGCCAGGCCTGGCCGGTTTTGACGGGTGGGCGGTCGAATTCAACCGCTTAAAAAATTGGGTTATTGGAATGAATTGTGGATGTGTTGCATAAAGGCATCCGGTTTTTTAAAGCCAACGACGCGTTGGGCTTTTTGTTCCTGGCCTGCGTCGAAAAACAAAATGGCGGGCGGGCCGATAATGCCGAAGGCTTTCATCAGTTCTTTGTCATTGGCATTGTTGGCGGTGACGTCGGCTTTCAGCAAGGTGACGTTTGATAAGGCCTGCTGAACGGCCGGGTCGGAAAAGGTGTAGGCTTCCATTTCCTTGCAGCTGACACACCAGTCGGCGTAAAAGTCGAGCATAATGGGTTGGCCTTTCGCGATTTCGGCATTCAGTTCATCCAGCGTGCTGATTTTTTTGAAGTTCAAATGCGCTTGAGGCTGTGACACGGAGCCGCCAGCGCTCTGGAGCCCTTTTAGCGGCTGCATGACGTTTTGGCTGCCGCTGGCCAAGCCGATGAGCATAATGACGCCGTACACCAGGAAAATCACCCCAATGGTTTTGGCCAGTTTGTGCCAGCCGGATTTATCACTGATGGCTTCCAAGGCGCCGAGGTAAACGCCGGAACCAATCAGCAACGCCGCCCAGGCAAACAGAATCATCCAGCCCGGCAGAATCCGTTCGGCCATCCAGATGGCGACCCCCAGCATCAATACACCGAAAATGGCTTTGACGTTGTCCATCCATGCGCCGGCTCTCGGTAACAGCTTGCCGGCCGAGGTGCCCAGTAATAATAACGGAACGCCCATGCCGAGACTCATGGCAAAGAGCGCGGTGCCGCCCAGCAACGCATCGCCGGTTTGGCCGATGTAAATTAATGCCCCGGCCAGCGGCGGTGCGACACAAGGGCCGACAATCAGCGCCGACAGGAAGCCCATGACGGCCACACCGGTTAAGGTGCCGCCTTCCTGTTTGTTGGACAGGTTGGTGATTTTGGATTGCACGCTGCTCGGCAGTTGCAATTCATAGAAACCGAACATGGAGAAGGCCAGGGCCACGAAAATCAGCGCAAAGGTGCCGATAATCCATGGGTTTTGGAACATGGCTTGCAAGTTTTCGCCAAACAAGCCAGCCAAGACGCCAGCTAGGGTGTAAGTGATGGACATAGCCAGCACATACACCAGCGACATGGTGAAGGCTTTGCGTGTGGTGAGTTGGTCGCCCTGACCGACGATGATGCTCGACAGAATCGGAATCATCGGGAAAACGCACGGCGTCAGGGACAGTAATAGACCGAACAGGAAGAAGGTGCCGATGACGATCCAGACCGAGCTGTTTTGCAAGGTGCTGGTGATTTGGTCGGTTTCCGACAGGGCTTCCTGAGTGTTGGCCGAGGACGCTGTGCCGGATGCTGCGGGGGCCACAGTGAAATCCGCCGCTTTCAAGATAGCGGTTTGATGGGCCGGTGGATAGCAAACGCCGGATTCGGCGGAACAGCCTTGGTAAGATATTTCCACTTCGGCCGTATCGGCCAAATTTTGCACCGGCAGCAGGGCTTGGAAATCGCCATGGTAGACTTCCACATCGCCAAAGACCGGGTCATTGGCTGGCGTGGCCGGCGGCAGTTGCAGGGCGCCTAAGTCGGCCTTGCCCTGTGTCAGTTGGGTTTTGATCTTGTCTTTATACAGGTGATAGCCTTCGGCGACTTTAAAGTTCAGAACCAAGTGGCCTTGCCCGTCCGGTTCGGCACTGAACTGGAAGGCTTCGTCGGCCGGAAGCAGTTCCACTTCCGCGCTGTCGACAATCAAGTCGTTCAAGGCGCTTAGAGCATTTTCAGAGGTTTTTGTTTGTGCAGACGGCAAATCCACGGTGACGGTTTTGCTTTGGGGCGGATAACATACGCCCAGTTTTTCGGCGCAGCCTTGGTATTTGACGGTCAAGGTGGCCTGTTGTGCAGTGCCGGAATAAGGCTGTGAAACTGTTAAGTCATGCTTGAAAACTTGGGTTTTTCCGAAAAGCGGATCGTCTTTGGTGATCGGGGTTGGAAAAACCAATGGGTCGAGTTGGATGTCTTTCGAAGACGTTTCAACCGCAATGCGCTTTTGGTACAGATAATAACCGTCGGCGATTTTCCATTTCAATTGGATGTCGCCATTTTCCACTTTGGCCGGTTGCAGGGCAAAGGCTTGGTCGACGTCCAACAGCTCATCCGAGGCTAAGGTGTGATGACCCCAGAGAAATAAGAAGAAGGCCAGAAAATTTGTCAACAGCGCTGTTTTTTTCATTTTACGGTCACCTTGAAAAAACGATTTAAAGACTTATGTATACTGTAAGCGTATAAGTGAGTTGTGATTTTAACGTAGAATCCTCATTATATGTTGTGCAAACTTTGTGTAAATAGGGGTAAACCCCAGTTTGCACACCCTGTTTTTAACCACGTCTAAAGAGACCCGTATGTTTAAAGTTTTCTTCCTGTTGTTTTTGTTGGTGCCCTTGATCGAGCTGTATGTGCTGATTGAAGTGGGCAGTGAAATCGGTGCGCTGCCGACCATTTTGTTGACGATATTGACCGCGATTGTCGGTGCGGCGTTAATGCGCCATCAAGGCGTCGCCACCTTGCAAAAAGCTCAGAACAGCTTGGCGCAAGGGCAGGTGCCGGCGACTGAGATGATGGAAGGTATGTTGATATTCCTAGGCGGTTTGTTTCTGTTGATTCCCGGTTTGATTACCGACGCCTTGGGCTTTTTGTTGTTGATCCCGCCGATTCGTCATGCCTTGGCGAATAAAATCATTGCACAGCGCCAAGCGGAATACGCACGCTATAAAGGCCAGGTGTATGAAGCCGAATGGACCGAGCAGACCGAAGACGGTATTCGTCATGTGCGTGTGATTCAGTCCGGTTCGCCGAAAGCGGAACCGGATGTGATTGAGGGTGAAGTGTTGGATGACGATACCGGTTCGGATAAGAAGTCGGGACCGAAGTAGCGCTCAAATTTTGTTCGATTGTCTGATGTACAAAAAACGCCCAGGCCTGGGCGTTTTTTGTATTTGAAACAGGTGCTTTTTAAAGCGATTCCAGTAATTCCGAATAGCCTTCGCGGTAGCTTGGGTATTTGAATTGGTAGCCAGTGGCTTTGATTTTGGCGTTGGAGAGGCGTTTGTTACTGCGCTGTGCGCGGCTGTTTTCAGTTGGTTCCCGGTGTTCAATGTTCGAGACCGACAGTTGTTCCGCCAGCCATTCATAGACATCGCACGTCAGAGTCGGTTCATCGTCAACGCCAATGTATAAAGGATCCAAATTCGGTTGTTCCATCAAGTGTTCGAGTAAGCCGACGCAATCCTCCGAGTGGATGCGGTTGCTGTAAACGTCTTCCATGCAGTGGGCCTTGCCTTGCAACACCATATCAATCAAATAGGTGCGCCCCGGGCCGTAAATGCCGCCGAAACGAACCACCGTGCCGGGGAAGGGTGCGTTTAGCGCTAATTCTTCACCTTCCAGTAAGCGTCGGCTGGAAAAGTTTTTACCTTCCGCTGGACTGTCTTCGGTGACTTTTTCCCCTTCGGACTGGGTAAAGACGGATGAGCTGGAAATGAAAAAGAGGTGTTTGGGGGATTGGTCTTTCAGGGCATCGATTAAATGCTTGAGACCCATGACATAGGCTTTGTAATAGGATACGTCGTTATAGCTCGGAGCCGAGACAATGTAAAAGATATAGTCCAGGTTCTCCGGTAGTTCCGGCAGCTGGCTGAATAGATCGGCTTCAATCGGATGAATGGGCGCTGTAATCTGTGAGGCATCGCGTCGAATACCGAAGACTTCGTGGCCTTTTTCCGATAGGCTGACACCTAAGCGACACCCTAAATCACCACACCCAGCAATAAGAACTCGCGCCATAGTTTTTACCCTTTCTTTATGACCGCTTTTGGTCGCATAGTATCACAAAAAAGCGAAAAGGGAATATAACAAATGTACGACATCGAAAATTAAGTTGGCAGGCATAAAAAAAGCCGCTCGGGGAGCGGCTTTTAAGCGGTTTGTTTCGACGCAGAATTAGAAGTTCATGCGAAGAGACAAGGTGTAACCGATTTGAGAGTGTTTGACTTCTTGGTAAGTCGGGTTTGTGTTCATCCCGCCACTCATCATTGAGCTGATAGCCGTGGTGTCAATTTTTTTACTGACTTCAGGCGCATACACAATGGCGCCGTCTAGCGCAATGTGCTTCGTCAGGCTGTAGCCGCCACCAAATGTGAAATGAGATTCAACAATCGCTGGGAAGAATTGGTTGTTAAATAAGTTCACAGCTTGGTTTGAGTAAGTCTGCATTGGGTTGCTGGAGTCCCCTCGTTTATCAATCGGGTCTTCACCATAATTATAGCCGATGCCTAGCCAGTAGCGATTACCAGTATATTTCGCGCCGACACCAAATACGTTTTGATCTTTCCAGTTGAAGTCTTTGTAGCCTTTGGCATCGCCCCATTTGATCTGCTTGGCATCGGCCGTCAACATAAAGCTGCCCATAGTATAAGCAATACCTGCTTTGATCTCGGCTGGTTGCTCCAAGTGGTTGGACGTGATGGTTTGCATACCGTTAGGCCCGATTCCAAAGCCATCGGCGGCATCGGTGATCTGATCTTTGTATTTCATATCAATGGCCGATTGATAAGCCAAGGCAATGGTTAAATCGGAAGTGATGTCGAAATAGCCACCCAAGTTATAGCCATAGCCAATATCGGTTGACATCCCATTACCGACATTGCTTACATTACCTGTTCCCATATCCATGGATTGGTAGTTAATGTCCAGTGCACCGTACTGAATGACGGGTGCAAAACCAATGCCGAACTTATTAGAGTTATAAGCGATGGTTGGAGCGAATTTCATGAGCTGCAAATTACTGTAGCCGTTGAATAGACCGGTGCCATCTGGTGCACCGCCATTGTCTCGATAGTCGGTCCCCATTCCGGCTGACCCAAAGATCCCTAGGCCAAATGTCCAGTTGTTGTTGATGCGGGTTGACAACGAAACTTCTGGGATAATGTTTGTATCGTTATCACTTGTTTGGCTGACAGCGGCCGGATAATTCATGCTGGCTACGTTTGTTTCAGCTTTAACATTTGGCTTGAACAGAGTGCCGCCGATGGCAAATTCAGTCCCTTGTGACTTACCAAGCAAAGCCGGGTTGGTCAGAGCGTTTTCAGAACCAAAGAATGCGGCTGTCCCAGTTCCACCAAGTGCGCGAGATTGGGCACCGAGGCCGATTAGGTTGTCACCGTTGGTTGCAAGAACAGGAGTTGAAGCCATTGCGGTGGCGGCAATTGCTAAAGCGAGTCTTGTTTTTTTCATTGAGTTTCTCTCTTTTCGTTATCAAATAAGTTGATGCGTGTCTTCCTGTTGTTTCGTTGCTTACCTAAAGGAGGAGCGGCACGCTGTTTTTGGTCAGAAACTAATATGCCGAAGAGAAAAGTCATTTAATAATCAAAAAAATTTATCTGGGATTAGGTGGGATTAATTCGTATTGTTCGATTGGTTGGTTTTGGTGAATATGAAGGCTATTTTTTTACTTAAGTTGTTGAAAATAAACAATTTAAGCATTTAATGATATAATTATTTTCTTATATTTGAACGTTAACATATTGAAATGAAAATAATTTTATGAGAGAGCATGAATTTTTTATTATGACTTCCTAATATTATTAAAAAATGATTTCATCCTCTTTGCTTCAGGGGGTGACCGGAGGGGGAATAGCCTCGATGTTGGTATCGTATAAACAGAGCTTTGAACTTGACCTTGGCTATTGTTCGATTGAAAACAGCCAGAGAGCGGATTAGAGGCGTTTGATAAGCTGGAACGTTATTGTAAAAGAGAATGGGGGCTGAGAGTGAAAGAGGATCTGAAAATCGATCAGGCATAAAAAAGCCCGCTTGAAGCGGGCTTTTTGATTTTAACGAACTAAGTAAAGTGGCTTAGAAAGCGCCAGACTTACCTTTTTGTAGCATTTCCCACATGGTGTCACGCACTTGCATAGTGGCTTCTTGTAGCTCTGGAGGCATTTTTTTACCCATTTTAATGGCCATGTCCATGTTCATGGTGTAGATGTGCAGTCCATCGTCTTCTTCAATGATGTTGACACGACATGGTAGGAAACCACCCATCGCTGGGGAGAAGTCAACCATTTTACGAGCCGTTTCCGGGTTACAGAAAGACATAACGTGAATGATTTTAGAGTCGATGCCACGTGCTTTCAATTCTTCGGACAGTGGCAACTCGCCTACGTTTTTGATGTTACGATTGATCCCGACGTTGTTGATGGCATCGATGACGTCTTCCAGTTCAACGCCGTCTTCCACCTTGACTTCCCACATGGTGGCATCAGCGATGTCACCGTCGGCGGCAACCCACTTATCCCAGATTTGCATGAAGGTTTCGCCTGCACCATCATTCAAGTTATTGATGGCGTTGACTGTACCACAGCCACTTAGTGTTGCGATGGCACCTGCGATAAAGGCGGCTTTAAAAAAGTTTACTAGTCTCATTGAGTCTTTCTCCGTTGCTTTGTAATCAAGGGGGTTGATTGTGGCCAAATGTATCGTGGTCTTAATCGTTTAAGCCGATTACATATTTGACGCATTTTTTATTTGCTTGATTTGAATCAATTTTCAGCAACCAAGGTTACTCTTGTTATTTTTAAAATAAAAATTAATTTTTTTGTGTAGAGATAATTTTCTTTTATGGAAATAACCAATTCCTAATATAATTTTTTTATGAAATGATGAAATACGTAAAAATCAGATAAGCTTAAACCCTAGGGAATACAGGCAGTTATCAAATAATTTATGCCCGGTTTTCTGCACGCGATGTTGGTGCCATTCACGATGGATAGGGTAATGCCGACGATAATATTCATATTTTTTATGGGTCTCTATCATATTATTTGTTCTAATGGCCAAATCGTCTTTTTCTGGCTGGTAACATTGCGCCAATAAGGCTTTTAAGTCCGTTTCCAGTTTTCCTGTAAACGATGGTTGAATGAGGTCGGGTGGCGTTGGCAAAATGCTTGGCCAATCGATAACCGGTTCAGTGTGCCAGTATTGGCACAGTGCGGAAAACACCATTTGGCTGCCGGCAATTTTGGCATCCAGCGCATGGCCTGCGATATGCGGTGTGGCAATCAGCGCGGTTTGATAAAGCGTTTCGTCGATATTGGGCTCGTTTTCCCAGCAGTCGATGATGTTGGCAGCGGTGGGCGTTTTTGACCAGGCCTGCTCGTCGATAATGCCGCCACGGGCCGCGTTGATGATGATTTGATGAGGTTGGATTCGGCGCAGTTTGTCCGCTGACAATAAATGATGGGTTGGGTGTGGCCCGTCATAATTCAGTGGGGTATGCACGGTAATGATGTCTGCTGACAGGGCCGTGTCCAAATCTACAAAGCCGGTCAGGTTTTCTTGTTCCACCCGAGGCGGGTCATTTAATAGTAGCGTCATGTCTAAGGCCGCCGCTTTGTCGGCCACGCGTTTTCCGACATGGCCGACACCGATAATGGCGAGCCGGGTGCCGGCTAATTCGAAGCCCTTTGAAACGGCCAGGTTGACGATGTTGGTGATGACGTATTCGGCCACGGAATTCGCATTGCAGCCTTGGGCCGAGTAAAATTCAATATTTTGTTGTTGTAAGTAAACTTGATCGATATGATCCAAACCGACAACGGTGCTCCCGACAAATTCGACCGGTGTGTTCTCCAGTAGCGCTTGATTGACTTGCGTGCGCGAACGAACAATCAAGGCATCGGCCGTTTTTAAACTGTCGCGAGTAATCTCCTTGCCAGGTAAGGTGATGACGTGACCGAGGTGTGAAAATAGTTCGTGTGCATAGGGAACGGCGTCGTCGATGACAATGGTTTTGTTTGGGATCATACGTATTTCCGTGGAAAATTCATAAGAATAATGTTGTGGCTTTAAGCTGATATTGTAGCAAGATACCGAGTGATGCGTCTGTTCAAGATTCTGGGGTAATAAGACCACAGAGAGTTGTTTTAAAATAATGATAGAAGGAAAAATATGCACTCAAAATCCTCTCGCCGGATTCCCGGAGCGGTGGGTGAGCTTGAAGTCAGAATGACCAGGCCTGGTGATTCCTCTTCTTCCAGCGACCAACCAAAACGTTGGGTGGTATTGAGCCATCCCCACCCACAGTTCGGTGGAACGATGAATAATAAAGTGGTGGCGACACTCGAGAAAGCGTTTCAAAGCCTGGAATATGGCACCTTGGCGTATAACTTTCGTGGCGTGGGTGAGTCTGAAGGCGAATACGATGGCGGAGAAGGTGAGCAAATGGACTTGGCGGCCGCCGTTCATTGGTTGCGTGAAACAAACGAGGTGGATGAATTGGTGTTGGCCGGTTTTTCCTTCGGAAGCTATGTGGTCTTGAAACAAGCGGAAGCGTTGAAGGCGGATGCTTTATGTACCGTGGCTCCGCCGGTGTCTATGTACGACTTTACCGATTTGTATCCGACGATGCCTTGGGTGCTGATTCAAGGCGGGCAGGATGAAGTGATTGACAGTGGGGAAGTCTTGCAATGGGCCATTAAAGCCGACTCGGTTCCGGATATCTTCTGGCGGGCGCAGGCCAGTCATTTTTTTCATCGTCAGTTGGTTTGGCTGAAGAATATTGTCACAGCGGTTTATTGAGCCCTGGATCAGGCCGCTTAAGTGATTCATTAATTAAAGGTGAGCGGTCACGAACCTTCTAAAGAGGTGTTGAACTCTTTTTACTCCAAAACTGGAATATAAGAAAATTCTTATATATAATTCAAAATAATTAATATAAGTAATTACTAATATTCTAATGCGTTTGAGTTCTCGTGTTGGGGGCGGTAATGTTGTTTTCATAGATGAAAGCACGACCCTGAACGGATCAACGCTTGATTCTGAAGCCTTAACCCTTAGAAATATTAGCTGTAATAAAGACCGAATTTTAAGCCTGTTGGGAACTAATTTTATGAAGCCAAATGTATTAAGGGTCATCAAACCCGTATCCATGCCTTTAATCGCCATTTTGATTTCAGGCCTGGCGACTTCCGCTCATGCCGCGCAACTGGATTTTAAAGCGTGTGTGGAAACGGCGCTGGGCCAAAACCCGGAAATGGACGTCAGTCAGTACCGTCTTCAACAAGCCAAATACGCATTAGCGGAAGCCGATGCCAATCGCATGCCGCAAATCACGGCTTCCATGACCGGTACCAACTCAAACAATGCTATGAATGTCTTTGGAATGAAGCTGGGGCAGCGACAAGCGGCGTTAGCCGATTTCGGGTTTAATAATCAAACCGCTGTGGCGTTCAATAATGGTAACTGGGATTACGAACCGGATGATTTGAATAACCCGGGAAGTTACACCGACTTTAATACCCGTCTGGAAGTGATGATTCCGGTTTGGAACGGTGGTCGGGTTTCCAGTTATCAGAACCAAGCCAAAGCGATGATTAAAGCGGCACAGCACGGTGATAAGGCTGTGCAACAGTACTTAACCTACAATGTGTATCAGGCTTACGAAGGGGTGCACACTGCGCGCGCCTTCGTTTCCGTGGCCGAACAGGCCGTTAAAGCGTCGGAATCTTATGTGCGAACCACGCAAAATATGGTGGAACAAGGCGTGGTTGTTCGTTCGGAGTTATTGAGTGCCAATGTGCATTTGTCAGACGCCACGACGGCTTTGGAGCAGGCGAAAACACAAGAGCAGATCGCATTGGATAACCTAAGAACTTTGATGGCTTTGGATCAAAATGCGCCTTTGGATGTGGGGCCGCGTATCGACATTTCACTGCCGTCAAAATCCTTACCGGAATTAACCAATATGGCGGCTACCACCAACCCAAAACTGGAAGCCTCGCGTGAAGAATCTTTGTCCAAGCGAGCGGCGATTGACGCCAGTAAAGCCGATCAGTATCCAAACTTCAATATTATGGTCCGCGGTGATACTAATGATGAAAATCTCGGGTTCGATAGCCAGTCTTATACGGTGGCGGGTGTGGTCTCTTGGAAAATCACCGACTTTGGGGTCACGGCGAATAAAGTGGATCGTGCCCGTGCCTTAGCCAGTGAAAAACAAGCCGCGTTGCGTTCGCAGGAAAACCAAACGCGACTGGCCGTGTTGAGAGCTTGGCGAACGTTGCAAGTGGCGGAAAAACAGGTCAAATCCAATCAGTTGGCGGTTCAGCAGGCCGAGGAAGCACAGCGCTTGGTGATGAAACGCTATAAAGGGGGCATTGCCACCATGACTGAAGTTTTGTCGAACCAGGCACAATTAGATAAGGCCAGAGCCGATTTGGTGAATGCTGTTTTTGAGAAAAACATTCAAAAAGCCAAATTGCGTCTTGAAACCGGCACGATGAGTGTCGAGCAGCTCTGATCGAAAGCAGAAAAGCAAATTGAATCGAATTACAAAATTTTAAAGTTTTTTAAAGGGTAAACGAATGAAAACCATTGCAAAACTGATACTGTCAAGCAGTCTGGTCGCGGTGATCGGGCTTTCCGGTTGCGGGAAAGAGTCGGATGATATGAATGCCACTGAGAAGCCGGTTCAAACCATCAAAGCGCCGGTGGAAACCGTAAGCTTGGGGTCCATTCCGTTAAAAGCGGTGGTGCCGGGGGCTGTTGTTCCAGATCAGAAGGCTCAAATTGCGTCGCGGTTGATGGGGTACATTAAGAACCTGAATGTGAAAGTCGGCCAAGAGGTCAAAAAGGGCGAGTTATTGTTTTCCATTGATTCCAGCGATGTGAACAGCCAGATTTTACAGGCGAAGTCAGCATACCAGCAAGCCAGTGCAGCCTTGAAAGATGCGAAGTTGGACTATGACCGCTTTTCTAAACTGTATAAGGAAGACTCGGTTTCCAAGCAGCAGTTCGACAAAATTAGCTTGCAATATAAAGTGGCTCAGGAAAACCTGGTTTCCGCTAAAACGGCTTTGAATCAAGCTAAATCCCAATTGAACTATGCCAATGTCAAAGCACCGTTTGATGGTGTTGTGGTTGATAAAATGGCCGTGGCTGGGGACTTGGCGGCACCGGGTAATCCGGTTCTGGTTTTGGAAAACTTGACGTCGTTGAGTGTGAAGACACAAGTGGCCGAGGATTTGTTTGCCGTATTGCGTCCTGGGGATGAAGCAGAAGTGGTGATCGATGGCCAGCCCAAGGCGCTAACCGGCACCATTTATACCTTGGTCAGCGCGGCCGATCCGAAAACACGCACCCATACCGTTAAACTCAGTTTGCCTTCACTGGTTAATGTGAACAGCGGAACCTTTGCGCGTGTTGGGTTTAAACGTGGCGAGCGCCAAACCATGATGGTGCCGAAATCGGCGGTATTAAATCGTTCCGGCGTGCAAGGCGTGTTTGTTTTGGAAGACGGCAAGGCCAGTTTTCATATGGTGCGCTTGGGTGAAGAAATCGGCGAAAAAGTGGAAATTAAAGCCGGTTTGAACTTAGGCGATACCATTGTTGTGGCCAATAATAACAGTCTTTTAAATGGGGATAACATTGAAGTGGTCAACGTAGACACAGCGATGGAACCTGCGGAAAAGAAAGGGGCTGAATAATGTCGACGGCCGAACAGAAATCATCAACGGATTTAAACATCGCGGGGAAACTCGCCAAGATTTTCATCCATTCCAAAATCACCATGATGATTATGGTTGCGGTGACGTTGGCCGGTGTTTTGGCTTATTTGGTGACCCCGCGTGAGTATAACCCGCAAATTGTGGTGCCGGCGGCGGACATTATTGTGCCGAAGGGCGGAGCCACACCGAGTGAAGTGCAAAACATGGTGGTGAAGCCGCTGGAAACCATTATGGGCGCTTTGCCTGGGGTGAAGCATACGTTTGGGTATGCCTCCAATGACTTCGGTATTGTCACGGTACAGTTCGATGTGGGGGAAAATCAGGTCGACAGTCTGGTCAAGCTCTATAACCAGCTGATGCAAAATATGGACAAAATGCCGCCGGACACTCAGCAACCGCTTATCAAACCGATTAATGTGGACGATGTGCCGATTATGACGTTGGCGGTGACTTCGGATGAATTGTCCGGTTACGACTTGCGTGATGTGTCTTTAAAACTGGTAGAAAACCTGCGAAATATTCCCGGCGTTTCTTTCACGGAAGTGGTGGGCGGAAAACGCCGCGCCGTCAATGTGTGGTTGGATGCGCAAAAAATTGCTTTGACCGGGATGTCTCTTGGGCAAATCAGTGACATGCTGAAAGGCAGTAACGTCTCTTTACCGGTTGGCGCCCTGGTCAGTAACAATAAACAAGAGCCGATTCGAGTAAACGGCTTTTTGGGCAATGCCGAGGAAGTGGGCGAAATTATTATCGGAGCCGAGAATGGCCGTCCGATTTATCTGAAAGACATTGCGCGCATCGAGGATGGGCCAATGGAAACTGATACCGATACCCGAATCGGTTATGGCCCCGCCAGCACGAAGAGTTCGCGCAGTGAATTGCCAGCGGTGACCATTTCATTGGCCAAAAAACCGGGGACGAATGCCGTGACGGTGGCGGATGCCGTTCTGGAAAAACTGGATGAATTGAAACTGAGCGTTTTGCCGTCCAATGTGGATATTACGGTGACTCGCAATGACGGCGAAAAAGCCAATGCGGCGGTGAACCTGTTGATGGAGCATTTAGCCATCGCGGTGGCCTCGGTTATCGTGGTATTGATTTTGTTCCTGGGTTGGCGTGAAGCCGGTATTGTGACCTTGACCGTGCCGCTGATTTTGTTTGTGGTGTTGTTTGTGGGGTATGTTTCCGGTCAAACCATCAACCGTATCACCTTGTTTGCGTTGATCCTGTCGCTGGGGTTATTGGTGGATGCCGCCATCGTGGTCATCGAGAATATCCACCGGCACATTCATGAAGGCTTCGATCCGGAAAAATTCGATGAGGTCTTAATCAAAGCGACCAACGAAATCGGTAACCCGACCAATGTGGCGACCTTCGCGGTGATTTTGGCCTTTATTCCGATGCTGTTTGTCACCGGAATGATGGGGCCGTTTATGGCGCCGATTCCGTTTAATGTTCCGGTGGCGATGATTGCCTCACTGGTCATAGCTTACATTTTGGTGCCATACGCCTCTTATCGCTTCCTGGGCAAAAAAGCCATCAAGGAAATGCAAGAGCGTGACAGTCTGGAGACGCATCATGTCAATGAACCGGATTGGATGCAGCGCCTGTATGAAAAATCCATTGTGCCGTTATTGGAAAGTCGCACTAAGCGAAATGTATTCTTGTTTGCGGTGTTGATTTCTCTGTTTGCCGCCATGACGCAACCGGCCTTGCAGTTCTTACGCGGGGATGGCATGAATAATCCACTGCATTCGGCTGGGGTGGAAGTGAAGATGTTGCCGTATGACAATACCAGTACCTTCCTCGTTCAGGTGGATATGCCGGAAGGCACCGCACTGGAAGCCACGGATATTGTGGTGCGTCGTGTTAATGACATTATCGCCAATACGCCGTTTGTAACCGATTACAGTGTGTATTTGGGCGACCATGCGCCGATTGATTTTGCGGCGTTGGTGCGTGGCGACTTGATCAAAGAAGGGTCAAATTTCGCGCAGATTCGTGTCAATTTGGTCAATAAACATGACCGGGATTTGTCGTCGCATGAAATTGTGCAGATGTTGAACGATAAATTGGTATCGGTGCGTAAAGTGTTCCCGAACGCGAATGTTAAACTGTATGAAACGCCGCCGGGGCCGCCGGTGACACTGCAAATTATGGCGGAACTCTATGGGCCGGATTACGATAAGTTGCGTGCTGCGGCGCGCGAAATCAACGCCAAAATGCACGACATTTACGGCTTGGTCAATATTGATGATACGGTGACGGCCAATACCGAAAGTTACCAAATCAATATCGACCGTACCCAAGCCAATCTGCTGGGCATTGTGCCGGCGGAAGTGGCGAAGATGTTGCGTGATTACATCAACGGTTATGAGTTGGGCTATATGCACTTGGATAATGTCCGTGAACCGGTCAATATCATAGTGCGTCTGCCGCGTTCTGAGCGAACTGTTCCGGAACAATTGCTGTCGTTGAACGTGCAGTCTCGCTCTGGGGCTTCCGTGCCGATTTCGGCTTTTGCTTCCATTAAAGAGGTGGTACAAGCCAAACCGATTATGGGGCGTGACCAGCACCAAATGGTGATGGTTGGCGGTGAATTGTTGCGTTCCAGTCCGGTGTATGCGGTGTTGTCGATGGACAAGATGTTGGACGGAGTGAAGCTGCCGGAATCCGGTGTGACTTTCCACACGGCGAACCTTGGGTTTGTGGAAGCACAACCGGATGATGTCATGAACTACTCGCTGTTATGGGGGGGTGAAATGCGCCTGACCCTGGATGTATTCCGCGATATGGGGAGTGCGTTCATTGTGGCGCTGGTCTTCATCTATCTGATTCTGGTCGGTTACTACCGCTCCTTTATGATGCCGGTCATCGTGATGGGCGCGATTCCATTGACCATGATCGGGGTGTTCCCGGGTCACTGGTTGACCGGGCAAGCCTTTACCGCCACCTCGATGATTGGGGTGATTGCCCTGGCCGGTATCGTGGTGCGGAATTCGCTGCTGTTGATCGACTTTATCCTGGAATACCGTGCCGAAGGCAAGACGCTGAAAGATTCGGTGATTGAAGCCGGTAAAGTACGTTTCCGTCCGATTCTGTTGACGGCCCTGGCCATTATGTTCGGTTCGATGATTATGATTACCGATCCGGTGTTCGGTGGTCTGGCGGTTTCCTTGATTTTCGGAACCTTGTCGTCCACGGTCTTGACGCTGCTGGTCATTCCATTGCTGTACTTTATCTGGCAATGGCACTCCGGTGTGAAATACACCGAGGGTGGGCAGACCAAACTGGTGTAAATGCAGGACAGTTCAATATTAAAAACCGCCAGGCCTGGCGGTTTTTTTATGTCTGTTGATAATTAATCCAAAATGACGGTATTAGAAAGGTGTTTTAGGCGTCGGGCGTTTTGATGCAGTCTTTTAAAGCCTTTTCAAAGGCCGGGAAGTCAAATGGTGCGGTGTCGAGCAGAAGCTCCAGCCGGCTGTCTTTGCGATACGCAATGAGTTCGCGGGTCGTTTGCCCATTGACCCATTGGAACAACATTCTTGGAGAGGTGCCAACTCGAAAAACCCCTTTGGCACGTTTCACTGAACTCGACGAATCTTGAAAGCGGTTTTGCCCCAGACTTTCCAATAGCTGGAACAGTTTGGCCCAATCAAAAGTGATGTCGTTGTCAAACACCCAGCCAATGGCTTGGGTGTTCAATTGCGATTGATAAACACGTTGCAATAGGTTGGGCAGCGCCACGGGGCTATAAGGCAGCGTGCTTTGGGTGTGCTCAGCATGTGCTTGGTGCGCTTTGTGTAAAGATGTAAGCGGGCTGAAGGACTGCGAAGCGGGGTGGAAGACGTTGTGATGAAAGTGGGGGTGACGGATTTCATCCAATGGCACTTGCGCCTGCTGCGTCACGTAAATGGCCTGTTTGGGCGGGTAAAGTTGCTCGCAATAGGCTTGGATTTGATTGAGCCTTTCGTCGGACACGGTGTCTTTTTTGTTCAACAAAATGACATCGGCCATATTGAGCAGGTTTTGCATAATGGATAACCGCTCGAACTCTTCCAGATCGGCTTGTTGTAAATCGAATACGGAAAACAGGGTTTGGACATCAAAGCGCCCGGCGAGTTGACCAGACGTGAACAAGTCCACCAAGCTGTCCGGCTCGCCGAGTCCAGTTGGTTCGATGAGCAGGCGATCGGGTTGTTGTTCGTCCAACAATTGCAGGGCAGTGGTTTCCAATTCCGATTTGGCAGTGCAGCAGATGCAGCCGCCGGGAATTTGCGTGACGCTGGTTTGGGAAGTGCTTTCCAGAATCGGGCCGTCAATGCCGACGGCGCCGAATTCATTGACCAGTAGCACCCAGTGCTCGTTATCGGGCTTCTGGTGCAAGAGGTGTCGGAGGAGAGTGGTTTTTCCGGCCCCGAGTTGGCCGGAGATGATGTTCAACGCGCAGCGTTTACTCATATTAGCAAGGCTTATAAGTCCGCTTCGCCGCACACTTTGTTTCGGCCGGTGGTTTTGGCCATGTAAAGGCTCTTGTCGGCGCGATCGAAAAGCGATTCGATGGTTTCGTTTAATTGGTACATGGCGACGCCGACGGAGAGGGTGAGGTTGATCGGCTTTTTGTCACCTCGTACTTGTAACGGTCGGGAGGCGATTTTTTGACGAATGCTGTTGGCGACTTTCAGCGCGGAATCATAGCCGGTATGCGGTAAAATCGCGACAAACTCTTCGCCGCCGATACGGGCGATGAAGTCTTTGCCTTTGGTTTCGTTGTGCAGGCTTTTGGCTAGGTAGCGCAAAATGCTGTCGCCGACTAAGTGCCCGTAGTTGTCGTTAATCTTTTTGAAAAAATCCAGATCCAGCACCAACAAGGCGAAACTGTTTTGATTGTCGTTGGCTTCCTGCATGACACTTTCGATGATTTCATTAAAGCCACGACGATTCGGGATGTTGGTTAAATCGTCGGTTTTGGCGATGGCTGTGGCCTTGTCCAACTCTTTTTTCAACTGTTTGATTTCATCGCTGGTTTCTTCAATTTGGGCTTGAAGCGCATTCGTCTCGTTTTGATAGTGTTTGATCGTTGGTAAAACGTGTGTTTTCAGACGGCTGACGATTTCATCGGGGTTTTTGAGCCCGTCAATGGCCTGCATGTGGTTGTTCAGCTCATCATGCTGGCTTTTGGCCTCGTTCACCCAGCTTTCGATGTAGAGAATGAGTTCGTTGATGATGGTGGAAAACTCTTCCGAGTGCATGCTGTGGCTGATCACTTCCGACCAGAGGGTATTGAACATGACGCGAGCGGAACTTTCATCGTAAGCGTTGAACTGCAGGGCATGTTCGACTTGTTCGGCAATGTCCGGGTTGATTTTGGTCAACAGTTCATAGAACAGAGTGAAGTGAATCGGGTTGGCGTTGATGTCCAGCGTTTTTAGCTTATCGAGCACCCGCAGAGAGACTTCCTGAGCGTCAGGGTTCGGAAGCGTGTATCGACAGTCTGTTTGCAGTAGTTTTGAGGGTTCCATGAAAAAGTGCATTCGTTATTTTTCTAATATTATAAACCCTTTATACAAGTGCCTCCAATTTAAAAGGCGGAGTTTTTTAGGGAGAATCGGTGGAGCGTTCAATGTTGGTGGGTATTGTTTACCGACATTTGGGTGTGGGGTTGAGTCGGGTTTCATTTTTTTGTCATCTTTCATTCACATGGCTGTTATGTGGCGCTTTTAGAATGAGCGGGTAATTTTTATAAACTTTAAGAGAGTTAAACCATGAAAAAACTATTTATCGCGATGATGGCGGCCGGTTTCCTATCGGCCTGTTCGACAGCCCCTGAGAAGAAAGCCGAGACTAAGACGGAAGCGTCACAAGCCGTAAATGATGATTTGTACATTGTAATGGATGAGCGCATGAACGTTTTCTATGACGGCGACCTTTACAAAAAGTACTTGGAGCATGGTGAAACACCTTATCGTCGTACCTTTATCGGTGCCGGGCCAAACGGTCAAACGGTTGTGTATGGTTTGACCAAAGCCGACAAAAAGAAAACCACGAATCCAGCGGAAGAAATGATGTCCGGCAAAATGGCGCCGGCGGAAGACTTCTATGCGGAAGTGGTCGAAAAAGAACATAATCGTATTTATGTGTTCACGACTTGGGCGACGTTTGACGAGTTTGTGAAACTGCACGTAGATAACTTCCGTTATTCCGATATCGGCGCCGGGCCAAACGGTGAAACGGTTGTGTATGTCTTGACTAAAAAAACCAGCAAGCAAAAGCCGGTTGAAGCCATGAAGAAATTCAACACTTTCCACGGCATCCAAAAATAAACGATTTCCGGTTAATCGTTTAAACGTAAAAAGCCCGGCATAGCCGGGCTTTTTTTATGTGCGTCAGAAAATATCTTATCGTTTGACTGTGTCATGCAGTGGGCAAGTTTGAATGCCCAGTAACGTGTAAAGCGGGCACCAGCGAATAATGCCGGTCGCTAATGGAATGATCCCAATATAAGCCCAAAGCCCTAAAACGTCGGTGGCCGCCAAAACAATCAGTACCGCGCCGATGAGGATCCGAAGCCATCTATCCAATGTTCCAATATTCATTTTTATCTTCTCCCAATAGTCTGTTAAGCATGTAAAATACAGTCTTGTATTATTTAAATCCGACTTGACCGTTTAATTGTTAACGCTCTCTGAGTAAAAATCAATAGGCTTTTATGGCAGACACAACAAAAACGACGAAAAGCAAATTGAAAATGAAGCTGCCCGGCGATGCCTATGCCGAAAACATCCGTGCTCGCTTTTGGTTGATGGGCCAGGACGAGGCTTATGTCGGCATCGGGCGCATTACCTTGCTGGAAAAAATCGACAAGCTCGGTTCCATTAATCAGGCCGCTAAAGAAATGAGTATGTCCTATAAAAAAGCCTGGAAGTTGATTGATGAGCTGAACCAGATGTTTGAGGAACCTTTAGTGGTGAAAGAACATGGTGGCAAATCCGGCGGTGGTACTCAGCTAACCGATAAGGGGCACCTGGTGGTGAAAGAGTTTCGTCGTGTTGAGGAGAAGCTGAAAGTGTTTTTGCAAGAAGCGTCCGATAACTTGGGGTTTTAAGCTCTGTTTTGGGGTACTTTTGACGTCGAATCTTTCTGGCGATATTTTCACCAGGCCTGGTGAAAAATGAATATAGGGCACCTCGAACAACTCCCTGTGGATTCTGGCAACGCCAAGTTCGTCAGATCAAGGCATGACGTTGCAGGAATGTCTAGACCTTGCAAGGCGTCATAACGACGAGCTGGCGAACTTGGCTAAGCCCCTTCGGGCGGGGCTAAAAGGCGGATTCTTCGTTGTTGCGACTCTTGACCTTAGAATGACTAGGGTCGGCGAGCCGCGCCTAGAATAAGCCGACTTTTAGTCCCGCAGAATCTCACGGAGGGCTGTTCGAGGTGCCCTCTTGGATTTTATTGCGGTAAACGCTTGACTTTAGAGAGAAAGTCTCTAAAATTCCACTCTTTAATCCTTACCCCTTCTTATTGCCCGTTAAACAGTAAGTGATTATTCGGTTCGCCGGATAGTTGTAATGGATTAGCTATTTATTTTTAGGACAAAGTTATGAAAACATTTGTTGCAAAGCCAGCTGAAGTAAAACGTGACTGGTACATTGTGGACGCTGAAGGTAAAACTTTAGGTCGTATGGCGGCTGAAATCGCGGCGCGTTTGCGTGGTAAGCATAAGCCGGAATATACACCGCACGTTGACTGTGGTGACTACATCGTGGTAATCAATGCGGATAAAGTCGCTGTTACAGGCAAAAAACGTACGGATAAAATGTATCACCATGTGACAGGGTATGTTGGTAACTTGAAATCAACAAACTTTGAAACTCTGGTTGGTAACAAGCCGACTCGTCCGGTTGAGTTTGCCGTTAAAGGAATGTTGCCTCGTGGTCCTCTAGGCCGTGCAATGTTGAAAAAACTGAAAGTGTATGCCGGTACCGAGCACCCGCATACTGCACAACAACCTAAAGAACTAGACTTGTAAGAGGGAATTGAGAATGGCAACAGAACAATATTACGGAACAGGTCGTCGTAAAAACTCAGTGGCTCGCGTTTTCTTGAAAGCGGGATCTGGCAAAATGACTGTAAACGGTCGTGACGTGAAAGAATACTTCGCGCGTGAAACCGATTTGATGGTGATTAACCAGCCACTGGAAGCGACTGAAAATGTTGAAAAGTTTGATGTCACTGTCACGGTAAAAGGTGGTGGAACAACCGGTCAAGCCGGTGCGGTTCGTCACGGTATCTCTCGTGCATTATTGGCATTCAACGATGAAAACCGTTCTGCTCTGCGTCAGCGTGGTCTATTGACTCGCGATGCGCGTCAGGTTGAACGTAAAAAAGTGGGGCTTCGCAAAGCACGTCGTCGTCCACAGTTCTCGAAACGTTAATTCGCTTTACCGTTTTACGGAACATGAAAAACCGCCAGGCCTGGCGGTTTTTTTATGTCTGAAAGAAAGGTGGGTTGTGTTTTGTGCTGTGGTTTAAAGCTTACAGGCACCACCGGCACAACCATCGTCCTCGTGAGCGTCGTCGGCTCCATCGCGCGTGTTGTGATAATACAGAGTTTTTAAGCCCATTTTGTAAGCGTAGAGCAAGTCTTGCAAAATGAGTTTGATCGGTACGCGCCCTTCGTCAAACGTCGCCGGGTCGTAGTTGGTATTGGCGGAAATGGCTTGGTCGACAAATTTCTGCATAATCCCCACCAGTTGCAAATAACCTTTGTTGTTTGGAATTTGCCAGAGCAGTTCATAATCGTCCTTGTGCTCTTTAAAGCCGGGAACGACTTGTTTCAAGATACCATCTTTTGAGGCTTTAACCGAAACGTAGCCACGTGGCGGCTCAATGCCGTTGGTGGAGTTGGTGATTTGAGAAGAGGTTTCGCATGGCATCAGCGCCGTCATGGTGGAGTTACGCAGGCCGTGTTTTTGAATGTCCTCGCGTAGAGTTTCCCAATCCAGGTGTAACGGTTCGTCGCAGACTTCGTTTAAGTCGGCTTTATAGGTGTCAATTGGCAGGATGCCTTGTGCGTATTTAGTGTCTTCAAACCATTCGCATTTGCCCATTTCCTTCGCCAGATTCAAAGAGGCAGACAGCAGGTGATACTGAATGGCTTCGAAAGTGCGGTGCACGAGGCCGTTGCCGGAACCGTCGGAATATTTCGTGTGGTTTTTGGCTAGGTAATAGGCTAGGTTGGTCACGCCAATCCCCAAGGTGCGGCGGCCCATGCTGGCGCGACGTGCCGCTTCTACCGGGTAATCCTGATAATCCAAAAGGCTGTCCAGTGCACGGACAATCAGGTCTGACAATTCAGCTAGCTCGTCCAAGTTCTCCAAAGCGCCTAAGTTGAAAGCGGAAAGGGTGCACAGAGCGATTTCACCATTTGGGTCCTCTACCGAGTCCAGTGAGTGAGTCGGAAGCGTGATTTCCAAACATAAGTTGGATTGATGAATCGGTGCTTTTTTAGGGTCGAACGAACTGTGCGTATTGGAGTGGTCGACGTTTTGAATGTAAATACGACCGGTTTGCGCACGTTCTTGCGCCACTTGAGTGAAAAGGTCCAGTGCCTTGACGGTTTTCTTACGAATGCTGTCATCGGCTTCGTAGATGCTGTAAAGGCGCTCGAATTCATCCTGGTCTTCAAAGAAGGCGTCATAGAGCCCAGGTACATCTGAAGGGCTGAATAATGTGATGTTGCCGCCTTCAATCATGCGTTGATACATCAGTTTATTGACTTGTACGCCATAATCTAAGTGACGAGCACGGTTTTCTTCCACGCCTCGGTTGTTTTTCAAAACCACTAAGGATTCCACTTCCAGGTGCCAAATCGGGTAGAACAGTGTGGCGGCTCCGCCGCGAACACCGCCTTGCGAACAGGATTTAACGGCCGTTTGGAAGTGCTTGATAAATGGAATCATCCCGGTGTGATAGGCTTCACCGTGACGAATTTCACTGCCGAGGGCGCGAATGCGGCCGACGTTGATACCGATGCCGGCACGCTGCGAAACGTATTTCACAATGGATGACGAGGTGGCATTGATGGAATCCAGCGAGTCGCCGCATTCAATCAAGACGCAGGAACTGAATTGGCGCGTCGGAGTACGGACGCCGGACATAATCGGTGTCGGCAAGGAGAGTTTGAAGTTCGACGCCGCATCATAAAAGCGCTTGATGTAGTCTAGGCGCGTTTTGCCTGCTTCCGCTTCATTCGGGTAATGTGCGAACAAGCTCATTGGAATGAGCATATAGATGAACTGCGGGCTTTCGTAAATCTTGCCGGTTACACGGTTTTGAACCAGATACTTGCCTTCCAACTGTTTCACGGCGGCATAACTGAAGTTCATGTCGCGTTCGTGCTTGATGTAGTTATCCAGTTCGTCGAATTCGGCTTTGGTGTAATCGTCCAGTAGTTGAGTGTCGTATAGGTGATTGCGAACCATTTTATTGACGTGCTCAAACAGCGTTGGCGGTGTAAAGCGGTCAAACGCTTTTTTACGAAGGTGGAAAATTGCCAGGCGTGCCGCCAGGTGTTGGTAATCCGGTGCGGATTCGGAAATCAAATCGGCAGCGGATTTGATAATGGTTTCATGGATATCGGCGGTTTTCATGCCGTCGTAAAATTGAATATGAGACCGGAGTTCCACTTCGGAGACGGAGACGTTTTCCAGCCCCTCCGACGCCCAGGTGATGACGCGGTGGATTTTTTCTAAATCGATCGGCTCGGTTTTGCCGTTGCGTTTGGTGACATTCATGGTTTCTTTAGACATAGTTCGCAATCTTTTTAATGTTTTCAGTTGTTTAGATGAGTATCGTGTAATGGGACTTAAAAAGAGAAAAGTAACCTAGTGCTTGTATTTTGAGTTTTACACTATATGTAGTTAGACAGTCTAAATCCTTAACAAAATATAGTGCAAACAGTTTTGGAAATCAAGCCTAAAAAACAGCCAAATTTGATAAAAAATTTGCTAAATAGAGGGTGAAGTTTCGGGCAAAAACTGGGGTAAAAATTACGAATCGCTGTTGGTTGGGGTTTTGTCAGCCTTTTATGGGTTTGTTGATATAAAAATAAGCGTGTAAAGATATTTGAAATCAAAAAAACGAATCCATGGAAAAGAAAAATTTTAATAATGCCTTTCCCATGTTTTGGATGCAGTGATGAGATGTCATAAGTGATGTGTCTTGTTAATAATAGGGAGTGTTTGATAGTAAGCGGTTTCCATGCGTGGGGGAGTAAGTAAACTCACGAAGTCTGTTGTAAAAAAACAACACATGCAATTTTTGTTGTTTTTTTTTGAAAAAAGGTTGCACGGCCATCTGAAACTCAATATAGTTGCCAACAAGTTCACATTTGTGGGCAAATTCAAAACTAACTACATATAGGAAACTATTCCATGAAAAAGAATATTGTTGCTCTAGCAGTTGCTTCTGCTATCGCCGCTCCTGTCGCTATGGCTGACGCCCCTACCGTTTACGGTCAAATCAACATGGCTGCTGAACAGTATGATGTTAAAGATGCTAACGGGGATAAGGATAAGTTGAACTCAGGTTCCCAAGTTAATTCTCGCGCGTCACGTATCGGTATTAAAGGCGCGACTGACCTAGGTAATGGTTTGAAAGCGGTTTATAAAGCTGAATTCGAAGTTCAAATTGATGGAAGTTCTACTCTTAAGAATCGTAACCAGTATGTTGGTTTGGCCGGTGGCTTCGGTACGGTCTTGATGGGTCGTCACGATACACCTTTCAAAATGATTCAGCCAAAAGACTTGTTTAACGACAGTAAGCTAGCGGATCTTAAACCAATGGCTGGTGGTCTAGGTGTATTGAGCAAAGGTGGTGAAGTTCGTACTTCTAACGTTTTGGCTTACGTTTCTCCATCGTTTGGTGGTGTAAAACTGATTGGTGCATTTGTTCCTAAAGAGGCTACTGGTGATGCGGATAAAGAGTCTTCATTTGGTGACACTATGTCTTTTGCGGCTATGTACGGTTCTAAAAAGAAAGGTTTGTATTTAGCGGCTGCTTACAATATGTGGTCTAAAGATAAACTGGGTGAAGATGCAAATGAATTGCGTGTTTCAGCACAGTACACTATCGCTGGATTGGTGGCTAACTTGATGTATCAGGACTTTTCCGGTGATGCTCTGAAAGATACTCAAGAAGAAGGTCAAAACTATCAAGCTAACGTTGGTTACAAAATTGGTAACTTTATGCCTAAGGTAAAAGTGTCTCAAGTATCTCGTGGTGCGAGTGACTATGATGACTCTACTAACTATGCATTGGGTCTAGATTATTCTTTAGGTAAGAAAACAAAAGTGTATGCTGAATATGCTTATCTAGAGCACCAAGGTTTGAGTGAAAACTACGGTAAAGAACGTGAAGCAAATGCCTTCTCTATTGGTATGCTGCACAAGTTCTAATTTGATTGCTTGCATTAGCAAGCCGTTAAGTTAAAGCTAAAGCCCCGCTTATGCGGGGCTTTTTGTTTTTGGCCAAAAAAACATGGGGGCTATCCTCGGTTTTTTTACACAAATCATTTTCGCCAGGCCTGGCGGAATTTACAAGAACACCCTTTCGATCAATCTGCATCCTTCCGTCCATTTGTCGGTCTGAGATGCTTCGACTTCGCTCAGCATGACACCATTTTTCAAAAAACTCTGTGTATTCGTGTCTCTGTGGTTTCAAATAAGTGTTTTCACCAGGCCTGGCGGTGAGTAGTCTAGGCTTATGTTATGATATGTGACAATTAAGTTACAGAAATATGACAATTAATGGGTGAGGAATATTATGCGTCAATGTCAGCCTTGCACGGCCTGTTGTGATGGTTGGGTGCAAATTACGGTAAAGGGCTGTGAAGCCTATCCGGGGCATCCGTGTCCACACAGTACGGGGAAGGGGTGTGATGATTATGAGAATCGCCCGGTGGATCCTTGCCGAAAATTTGAGTGCGCTTGGGTGAAGTCCGGGAGTTTTTTGCCGGATAATTTTCGGCCTAATGAATGCGGCGCTTTGGTTTTAGACTCAATCCTCTCTTGGCAAGGGTTAGAGGTGGATTTGGCGGTGCCGGTGGGGCGGGAAATTCCGCCGGAAACGTTACAGTGGCTGATGCAGCATGCCGAACAAAATATGCGTCCCTTGATTTACCAAATGCAGGATCCGGAAGTGGCCGTTTTGGAAAAAAAACCATTGACCTTGGCTTATGGGCCGCCAGCCTTTCAGGAGTGGGTTTTAGAGCAGCAAAACAAGGGGTATAAGTTGTGGTAACTTGGTGCAAAAAAAATATTATGGTGCAAAATATTACAGAAATACGTTGTTTTTGTTAATTATTCCTCAAGTATTTGTACATTATTTTACTAAGATATTGTTATTTAAGTGGTTTTGGGTTTTTGGTACGCTCCTTTCTATATGGTGGTTGATTTTTATTAAGTCATTATCTGTAAAACTTGGAGTATCAAAATGAAAAAAACCTTTTCTGTTAAGTCACTTTTAGTTTCCATGGCCATCGCTTCTTCTGCGGCGGTTTCTGTTGCACCGGCTACCACTCAAGCGGGCGTGACTGGGAACATGGGTGCAGTCTCAACTTATGTTTTCCGTGGTCTTAAGCAAACAGGTGCAGCCGGTCAAGGTGGTATCGACTATGAATCTGACTCAGGTTTTTATCTTGGTACTTGGGCGTCTAATGTTGACGAAGGTGACCAAGGTCAAAACGGTATGGAAATTGATGCGTACGGCGGATGGGGCGGAAGCTTCGGCGGTGTTGATCTAGGTATCGGGTATGCTGGTTATTTCTATACCAATGCTTTTGATGATATGTATAACGAATTGAATCTATCGGTTGGTTTCGGTGGTGTGACCTTAGCGTTTAACCCAGGTATCTATGATGCTGAAAACTCAGACGGCGATTCTACTACGAACTACTACAATGTAAATGTAAGTGGCGATATCGGACCTATCTCAGCTGAACTTGGTTACGATGATTGGGACACGTCTACTGGTGAGACGAAAGACGGTGCTGTGAACACCTATTTGAACCTAACCTACTCACGTGAACTGTTCAAAAGTGTAGATGGTTCGATCACTTACACAGGTAACTGGGAAGAAGACGCCGATGGCGACGGTTACTTGCAAAACTATTTGATTTTGGGTATCTCAACAACGTTTGATATCAAATAATCATTTATTCCTCCTTATAGTTAGTTAGTTTTAAGCGGGCCTTGGCCCGCTTTTTTTGTTTCTGAGCTCTATTCTGTCGTTTAATATCTCCCCGCGTAAAAATCTTTTACATTGCAAGCTTTGCGCGTTCTGTGTATTTTAAGTTGGATATAGGGAGGGGCTTGTTTGAAGCGCAATCAATCCGGTTTTGTTTTAGGCGTTATTATTGTGGTCATGGTGCTCGGGGCGGCGGCCTTTTTCGGGCTGTATGCGCAAAACTGGCTGTTTCAAAACCAAGATCAGACGCGACTAACGGCTTTACATCAATTGAACGATGTGAAGCAACAGTTGTTGAAATACGCCCAGTTTCAGCCTGAATTGTATTTAAGCGATTTGCAGGCTAATACACGAACCTATAAAGAAGCTGAAAAAATACCTGGCCTGGGATATTTGCCGTGCCCCGACTTGGATGGCGACGGTTCTGTCTTGGAGGCGGAAACCTCTTGTGGTAACCCGCGAAGCGGTTCCGATGATACGACGGGTTTTGTGTTCGGTTTTCTACCGGTTGGCTTTACGACTCGGAATATCTTTTTTGGCGGTTTGCAGCCCAAACAGTTTTATTATGTGGTCGATGAGCGCTTTGTGAATGGAAACAACGCTTACAATAATGGTTCAACCGGCCGTTATGCACCGTTGAATCCTTCGTTGAGCCCGGCTCAAGCCCCGGATGCTGGTTCGAATGCACTGCCAGATGGCACACCGCCTTGGATTGATTTAAATGGTCGTGAAGGTTATGTGGCTTTGATTGTTTTTCCGAACGCCGTGCAGGTGTTTCCGGATGGCTATGCGCAAGATCGTACCCAAGCGGGCGATGCTCAAGCTCGAATCGGAGATTATTTAGATCGACGTTATGATGGCAATGGAGGGCGCGTGAACGGGAATGCCGATGGTGATCGTTTTTTCTTCTCTGAATCCAGTGAGAATATCGGCGTGAATGATTTGGTGGTAGGCATTACTCTGGAAGAATGGCAGCAGGCGATGATGGCGCGTTTGTGTGCTCAGCAGGACCGCTTAGCCTCCGTGCCGGAAGAGTCGGCTTATTGGTTAAACGACTATGATGCGGACAATAATCAAGCTGGCAGTGGTTGGCGTGCCTGGTTTGGAGATTGCCGGTGAATCAACTTGTGGATGATCGAAAGGGCTTAAACATTTCTGTGGCGGGCTTTACGCTGATGGAAGTGGTGTTGGCCTTGTTGTTGATTGGATTGTTGGCTGGCAGTTATTTGAAGTTTTCCAACGTGACCAGCTATGCCGCGCAAGCAAAGGAAACCCGTCTCCAGGTTCAAGCGATTCGAGACAGCTTGCTGACGTTTTTAAAAGTGAATCGGTATTTGCCTTGCCCGGATATCGATGGCGATGGCCGGGAGGATCGTTCCACTTCTACTGATGCTGGGATTACTTACTGTAAAGAGAGATCCGGTTTTTTGCCGTCGGTTCAGCTGGGTGTCGACACGAAAGATGCCTGGGGCAATCCATTTTATTATCGCGTGAATGCCCGTTCTGAAAATAAATCTCGTATTAATGATGTGTGTGAAACCGCCAGCGTGTTTGGTCAGCAAGGGCCACACTCCCGCCCGGCAGAATCTGGCTTTTGCCCGGAAACGCAAATGTTTTATTGTGACTGCGGCGATGCGCGAGCAGATGGCGCTTGCCCTGGAAACTGTGACTTTGATCAAGAACTGAAAGGGGCGGATGCGCCACCGTATTTTCGGTTGGATACACCGCCCGTCGGAGTGGATAATGCGGACTCGTTGAAGAATATGGTGGTGCTCGATGATTCCACAGGGGGGGAACTGGATAATGGGATTGTGGCGATGGTGATCTCGTTTGGACGGAATGGCGACCAGGCCTGGTCGAGTTGCGATAACCAAACGATGACGAATGCGACGGAACTGGAAAATTGCGATGGCGATGCGGTTTTTCAGCTGGCGCGGGGGCGCACACAGGATGATTTTTTAAGCTGGCTAAATGTGTTTGATGTCAAACGAGCGATGGTTGAGGTGGGTGGCTTTGAGTCGCATTAAGATTAAACAGCAAGCGGGCTTCTCATTAATAGAGCTGGCGTTGGTCCTGATGATTGTGGGGTTGTTGACGGCGGGCACCTTGTCGGTTTTAAGTTCGCAGCGCGAGCAGGTGAGCTATGCCGACTCAAATCAGGCCTTGGCACAAACTAAGCAGGCTGTGCTGTCGTTTTTGGTGGTGAATGGTTTTTTACCCTGTCCCGATACAACGGGCGATGGTTTGGAAAACCGAACCAATCAAGCCTGTGAGGCGGTGTCCGGCGAGGTGCCTTATCGAGATATCGGTTTACGTTTGGCAGACGTTCGGGACGGTTTTGGAAATCGACTGCGTTACGTGATCAATGCCGAAGCGACATCGCTGGCGGCGTTGCAGGACTCCGCTTATTCGGCCAGTTTTTTTAATACTGGTGACGAGTCAAATCCTGCGCCTGTATTTGACTTGAACACACCTCCGACAGCCTCCGATAGCGGTACGGGAAATTATGCAGTGTGTGGTAGTGGAGGTGCAACCTGTGATGGCGCTTCTCAAAAACAAATGGAAGGCATGCCGATTGTGCTGGTGTCGTTTAATCAGCGTGGACAGGAAATGTGTCAAGACCGGCCGGTGCAGGAGCAAGAAAACTGCGATGGCGATGCCTTCTTCTGGCAGGGAGGTTATGCGCCATTATCGGATCAAGACGGTTTTTTTGACGATGAAATCGTTGGGGTGTCGGCGTACGAAATAAAGTCGCATTATATGAAGAACCATCCGGGCGCTCTATAGTGCAGAAAAGTGTTTGTGAAACAAAGAGGTGAGCATGAAAAGTGTTTTAGTTGTGGATGATGATTTAGCGTTGAGGGGCATGTTGGCGCTTTCCGTCAAAGGCTTTGGGTATGATGTCTATGAAGCGGCTTCCAGTGGTCAGGCCATTGATATTTTGAACGATGAAGCGATTGATGTGGTGCTGTTGGACATGGGGATGCCGCCGAATGAACACACGGCTGAAGAAGGTTTAAAAGTGTTGGACTGGGTGGCGGATTCCACCCGAAGCATTAAAGTCATTGTGTTGACCGGGCAAGACGCGGATGCCACGTCGTATTTGGCAATTAAACACGGCGCCTTTGATTTCTTGGCCAAGCCGGTGTCGAACGAACAGCTAGCACAAGCGATTGAGCGTGCCACTTTATTTTTGGCGCAAGCACAAAAATTAAAAGAGCAAGAAGGGGTTCAGAAAGTCGAACTGGACCTGGAAATGGGCGTCGGGGTGAAGTCGGCCCGTAATGCCGCCGAGTTGAAATTGTTGCGGCAGGTTTTAAGCGATACCGGTTTCAATGTGCATGAAGTGGCACGCCGTTTAGGGTTGAAGCGTGAAAACGTCTACTATTTGATCAATAAATACGGTTTGGAACGCGACTGATGCCGGTTCAGCCCAGTATTGATTTTGCTTTGGGGTTGTTGCTGGTTGGCATGACCCTGTTTGTGGTTATTTTGTATCTGCGCATGCAAAGTAATCGCTTGCGTGAATATTTGTTGAAACTTTACTTGATCAATCGTCAGGTGAACCAGGATGTATTGGACTTTGTTGACCAGGCCTGGCCGATTTTGGAAGCGGCCGGTTTTAAAAGTTTGCAAGGTGAGATTCAATGGTTCGGTGAACGGAAAACCATTCAACAAGGCAAAGCGGGAAGCGAAACCTATCCCATTAATGTTGCCGAGTGGGGGATCAGTATTCGCTTGAATTTGACCTCGGGGCGAATTCGGGGTGAAAATTTATTATTGGCGAACTTGGTGTTGCAAAACTTCAAGGTTTTGTTGGAGTTGGATGTGTCTGGTAAAACGTCCGAGTTCTTGCTGTCGCAAAAGCGTTTGGAAAAATATCAGTTGTTCGTGCAACATGATATTAAAAACATTGCTCAGTTTATTATGCTTTTGTCCGAGCAGGTGAAAGGGGCGCAAGCCGACGCACAGAAAATCGCGTTGGTTGAGCATTTGAAAACCATGATGCCGACGGTAACGGAGCGCGCCGATAAAACCATCAAGCAAATGACTCAGCCCAATAAACCGTTGCAGGATATCGAAGCTTTTTCCTTCGCCGAGGAGGTGCATAAGCTCGCGAAAGGGTTGGAATTGAATTATCGCTTGCAGGGCGATGCGCAATGTGAGTTGTCTCGAACGCTTTTCGATCAAGTGGTTAAAAGTGTGCTGGAAAACTTTAGAGATCATGGGTACTACGAAAAACAGGTGCATATTGAAATCAGTGATGCCTGTGAAGTTCGGTTGTATGTTAACGAAAAAAACTTCGACTTGAATGTGCCGGTGGAACGTTTGTTTGAGCCTTTTTGGTCCACGTCGGACAGTGGCATGGGGCTTGGTCTGTTTATTGCTCGTGAACTGTTGTCCACCATTGGTGGTTCGATTCAATTGGAATATACCGATGAACGATTCGGGTTTATTGTGCAGTTTTAAGCGTGGTAACTCGGTGAAGAAATTAAACAACTTTTACTCTTTTGCTGATTGTTTGGGAGAATTAAACTAAAATTATGCGGTTTTTTATTTTTGATGTCTGGGGAAAAAGCATGGCGCACACATATAATAATTCGAGACAGCGCGGGTTCACGTTGGTTGAAATCGCCATCGTATTGGTGATTGTCGGTCTGGTCTTGGGAGGCGTTTTGAAAGGCCAAGAGATGATTCGTGGCGCTAAAGTGAAAAATGTGAATAACGATGCTCAGAACATTATTTCCGCTGTGTCCACCTATAAGGATCGCTACAATGTGATGCCGGGGGATGACAGTGTTTCCAGTATTGCAGTCGCTGCCAACGTGGCGGGCAATGGCGATGGTCAGTTGGAAACGGGTGAAAATGGCGCTTTTTGGGCGCACTTGAGACAAGCGGGTTTGATGAAAGGTACGGGAACTTTGTCGCCATCCCATTCCTTTGGTGGTTTGGTTCAAGTGAACCAGAACCCGCATGCCAATGCACAAGGTAATTTCATCTGCTTTACCGGTATGCCGGGTGATGTGGCGGATATTGTCGATCGCCAGTTTGACGATGGTATCGCTAATCGGGGCGCCATACAGAGTAGCGATGATTCGAATTATGTGATTGATGGAACCGCAACTTACGATTTGTGTTATCGGTTGTAACCGCGTTTAAGGTTCCGATTTGAAAAACCCGTCTTTGACGGGTTTTTTGATTTCTGGCGTCCGTGTTGTGCGATGTCATGTAATAGTTCGATACCTGGGGATTTGCTGTGGTAGAATACTCGGCCTAATTTTTGAATTTTATTATCTAGAATCAATAAGATAGCCTGGTAAAGGGGCAAAAATCTTAAGGTTATTGGCGGTTTAAGGTCACGATATATGTCAGCATCAAGTTCAGCATTACAAGCGCATGAGTCCCCGTTTACCGGTGGTGTATTCATAAAAACCTACGGGTGTCAGATGAATGAATACGACTCGGATCGCATGGCAAAACTTCTGGAAAAAACTTACGGCCTGGCGTTGGTAGAAACGCCGGAAGCTGCCGATATGTTGATTTTAAATACCTGCTCCGTTCGGGAAAAAGCTCAGGAAAAAGTATTTGACGAGCTGGGGCGTTGGAAAAAATGGAAAGCGGAAAAAACCAATCGCATTATTGCCGTTGGCGGTTGTGTGGCCTCTCAGGAAGGGGATGTGATTCGTCAACGCGCGCCATTGGTGGACGTGATTTTCGGCCCGCAGACGCTGCACCGCTTGCCGGCCATGATTGATGAAGCTTTGGCTTTGCGTGATGAAAGTGCTCAAAACCGTAAAGTCAAAAAACGTGCGGTGATCGATATTTCGTTTCCAGAAATCGAGAAGTTTGATAATTTGGCCGCTCCGGAATCGAATGGCGTATCGGCCTTTGTCTCAGTGATGGAAGGCTGCTCCAAATACTGTACTTTCTGCGTGGTGCCTTATACGCGTGGTGAAGAATTCAGTCGCCCGTTCGCCGATGTCATGGCCGAAGTGGAAGCGTTGGCGGAACAAGGGGTGCGTGAGGTGAATCTACTCGGGCAAAATGTCAATGCCTATCGCGGCGAAATGCCGGACGGCGATATCGCGGATTTGGCGGTGTTGATTCATGCCGTACGTGAAGTGGAAGGCATTGATCGTATTCGATATACCACGTCCCACCCGAATGAAATGACGCAAAGCTTGATCGATTGTTATGCGGAAGTGCCGGAATTGGTATCGCATTTACATTTGCCGATTCAATCCGGTTCGGATCGTGTTTTGGCGATGATGAAGCGCAATCATATGGCGTTGGAATACAAAGCGACCATTCGTAAGATTCGTCAAATTCGACCAGACCTGAGTTTGTCGGGTGACTTCATTGTTGGTTTCCCGGGTGAGACCTGTGACGATTTCAAGGAAACCCTGGCCTTGGTTCAGGATATGAACTATGACCGCTCCTTTAGCTTTATCTACAGTCCTCGCCCGGGCACGCCGGCGGCCAGTTTGCCGGACGATGTGGAAATGCACACTAAAAAACGTCGCCTGCACGCGCTGCAAACCATACTCAATGAGCAAACGGCCGCCATTAGCGAGGCGATGGTCGGCACGACGCAACGTGTTTTGGTGGAACGTTTATCGCGCAACTCCGCCAGCGAAGTGTCGGGCCGTACCGAAAACAACCGGGTGGTGAATTTTGAAGGCTCGCCGGAACTCATCGGCCAATTTGTCGATGTTTTTATTGAAGAAGCTTATACCAATTCTTTGAAGGGGAAATTGGTCGCAACCCCCGAAGCCGACAAGTTTGAACAGCGCCAATTTTATGCGTTGTAATCCACTATCATTTTCATTATGATGAATTTTTACACCCGTTTTACTTGTGGTTACTCCTTTTGACGACGCTTCATACCGTACAATTTTATTTATCGCCTGAAAACAACGATGCTCTGGTCAACCTGTGTGGTTGGCAGAGTGAGCACTTGTCGCAGTTGGAATTGCGTTTGGGGGTGGAAATCAACCACCTCGGTTTTCAATTCAGTGTGACCGGTTTAAGCGATCGCATCGTCAAGGCCGAACAGTTTTTGCGGGACTTGTATGACACGGCGCAGAAAGAAGTATTGGATCCTCCCAGAATCCATTTAGCGTTGCAATCCCTCGGGTTCGATGAAGCCAAAACCATGGATGACGAGCAGTTATTGATTAAAACGCGTAAAAAAATCATTCGTACGCGTAACGCCAATCAGGCCAATTACATTCAGTCCGTCAAGGATTATGACGTCAGCTTTGGGATTGGCCCGGCCGGTACCGGGAAAACCTATTTGGCGGTAGCCACCGCGGTGGAAGCGCTGGAAAACGAGGAAGTGCGCCGAATTATTTTGACGCGCCCGGCGGTGGAAGCCGGTGAAAAACTTGGGTTTTTACCAGGGGACTTGAATCAAAAAGTGGACCCGTATTTACGCCCGTTGTTTGATGCACTCTTTGAAATGCTCGGTTTTGAAACGGTTGAGCGTTTGATGGAAAAGCATGTGATTGAAGTCGCGCCTTTGGCCTTTATGCGCGGCCGTACTCTAAACGAATCGTTTATCATTTTGGATGAAGCTCAGAACACCACCACCGAACAGATGAAAATGTTTTTGACTCGTATCGGGTTCGGTTCCAAGGCGGTGATTACCGGTGACATTACCCAATGTGATTTACCGAAAAACCAAAAATCCGGTCTCAGACATGTGATTGAGGTATTGGAAGGCGTGCCGGGCATCGGTTTCACTTTCTACCAATCTAAGGATGTGGTTCGACACAATCTGGTTCAGAAAATTGTTCAGGCTTATGATCAATTCGACAGAAGGAGTGCGGCAAAATGATACATTTGGATTTTCAGGTGGCGACCGACGAAGTCGACGAAGCCGATTTGCCAACGTTCGAGCAATGTCTGGAGTGGGTGGATGCCGCCTTACTGGAAGACTGGGGGATGGGCGAAACCGAATTGACGATTCGTTTGGTGGATCGAGCAGAAATTCAACAGCTTAATCGCGATTATCGGGGAAAAGACAAGCCCACCAATGTGCTGTCTTTCCCGTTTGAAAATCCGCCAGGCCTGGTGGATTTGGGCGAAGAGCTGCCTTATTTAGGGGATTTGGTCATCAGCGCCGCGGTGGTGGAAGCGGAAGCCGCCGAGCAGAATAAATCGATGATGGCCCACTGGGCGCACATGATTGTCCATGGGTGTCTACATCTTCAAGGTATGGATCATCTGGACGACGATGAAGCCAATGAAATGGAAGCGTTGGAAACGGAAATTCTTAAAGGCCTGGGGTTTGAAGGCCCTTATGAAAAGGCTTAAGGTTCAACACCAAGCCAATGTTTTGGCGGGTAACCAATTGTGTAATTTAACGGGAGTGAGAACAACCCATGAGTGACAGTAGCAGCGGCTCTTCGTGGTTTGAGAAGCTATCAAAGCTTTTTTCAGACGAACCGGAGAGTCGGGAAGATTTGGATTCATTTTTGCAGGAAGCACAAGCGCAGGACTTGATTGATAAAGACGCGCTCTTAATGATTCAAGGGGTTTTGAACGTTTCGGAAGCGCGTGTGCGCGATGTCATGATTCCGAAAGTGCAAATGTCTTGTGTGGACGAAGCGGATGAACTGGATGTCATTCTGGAAAAAATGTTGGATGCCGCTCACTCGCGTTATCCGGTGATTTCCGCGGAAACCGACGAAGTCATCGGGATTTTGCTGGCCAAGGACGTGTTGCGTGCCGTGGTTAAGCATGAATTGACCGATAAGTCCCAGTTGGTCGAACTGTATCGCTCGCCGGCTTTGGTGACGGAAAGTAAGCGTTTGAACGTTCTGCTACGGGAGTTCAAAAACAGTCGTAATCACATGGCTTTGGTGGTGGACGAATACGGTGAAGTGGCCGGGTTGGTCACCATTGAAGACGTGCTGGAGCAAATCGTCGGTGACATTGAAGACGAACACGATGAAGACGACGACAATATTCAAAAACACTTGTCCGGCGCGTATTCCGTTATGGCGATTACGTCACTGGACGAGTTCAATAAATTCTTCAACACCGCGTTTGAAGACGAGTTGCTGGAAACCATTGGCGGCATCGTCTCCAAACGCCTCGGGAAAATTCCAGCGGAAGGCGAGGTGTTTGAAATTGAAGGCTTGCAGTTTACCGTTTTCAAAGCCGATGAACGCCGGGTAGAAAGCTTCCTGGTTGAAGAACGATCGGTGTTTGATGAGGTCGAAGAAGACGCGGCCGAAGCCTCAATCGATGCGCCTGAAAGTGTTGAATCCCAGGAGAAGTCATAACGCCTTCCGTCTGCCGATATGAAGCGATTCTTTTCTTTTTTCAAACCCAATAAGCCCATGCTTAGCGCGATTCTGCTTGGCGCGGTGATGGTGTTCGCCCATGCTCCGGTCGCCATTGCCCCGTTGGCCCTGATTTCACTGGGCGGCTTGTTCTGGCTGTGGCAAAAAGCCGAGACGCCGTTTCAATCGATGCAAATTGGTTTGGGCTTCGGTTTGGGGTATTTCGGAACGGGCGTCAGTTGGCTGATTTCCAGTATCTATCTTTATGCGGAAATGAATCTGGTGCTGTCGGTGTTGGCGGTACTGTGTTTCATACTGTTCTTGACCTTGTATTTCATTTTAGCCGGTTGGTTGGTGGCCCGTTTGAAAACGGCTCAGCGTCAGGGATTTAACTGGGTGGTGGTCATGCCGGCCGTGTGGGTGTTTGCGGAATGGGTCAGGGCGACCTTATTCGGCGGCTTTCCGTTTTTGATGACCGGCAATACGCATTTGATGACTTGGCTGGACGGCTATGCGCCGGTGTTTGGTGTGCTGGGCGTCAGTTGGGCAGTGGCCATCACAGCGGGCATTTTGCTTTGGTTGGTTCAGTCGCGTGCCTGGGTGGGTGCAAGTTTGGTGTTGGCGGTGCTGTGGTTGACCGGGGCCAGTTTAAAGAATGTCGAATGGGTCACGCCTAAGGAGAAACCGGTTGAGGTGGCGCTGTTGCAAGGAAATGTGCCGCAGGACGATAAATGGTTGTCGAAGGAATTCTTGCCCACACTGAAACGCTATGTCGGCTTGACGAAGCAAAACCTGGATGCGGACATTGTTGTCTGGCCGGAAACCGCAGTGCCCGCTTATTATGATGTGGTGGAACGCGGTGCGCTACGGTCGTTTATTCGGGATGCAAAGTTATTGGAAGCCGATATTTTGTTGGGGGTTATCACGCGGGATGAGTCGCGCCGACATTATTACAATGCCATTGTGAACGCCCATAACCCCGAACAGCAGTATCAGAAAAAGCACTTGGTGCCGTTCAGTGAGTTTTTCCCGTTTTCCAGTGTTTTGCAGCCGTTGAGCGAACTGTTTAATATTCCGTTTTCCGAGTTCACGCCCGGCGCAGACGATCAGGCGCCAATGACGTTAGGCGGACATCCGGTTGGGTTGTCGGTTTGTTATGAAATGGCGTTTGGTGAAGAATTGATTGATTCCGCGCGCCAAGCCGATTTTCTGATTACCGTCAGTAACGACGCTTGGTTTGCACACACGTTGGAACCGGCGCAGCAGGTTCAGGACGTGCAAATGCGCGCTTTGGAACTGGGGCGTGAAATCGCTCGCAGTACCAATACCGGTTACACCATTATCGTCGGGACCAAAGGGCAGTTGAAAGCGGAAATTCCGCCATATGAAACCGGAGTGCTTCGCGGCGAAGTGCAGCCTTATGAAGGTGAAACGCCGTTTGTGCAGTGGCGCCAATGGCCGATTTTGATATTGTTGCTGGGCGTGATGCTGTTGTTGGTGTGGTTGAAGTTTCAAGCCCGCCCCTCGAGAAAGGCGTCTGAAGGCTGATTGGAGTTTGACCCGGTTTTGACCAGGCCTGGTTGTTTTGGCTTATTCGGCACTCATGGCGGCGTTGATGCGTAAGCGTAAAATCATCAGTTCCGTCGGGTCGGCCAAGCTGAGGGCTTTTTCTTCCAAATACTGTTCGATGACCGGTAAATCCATGTCGATGAACTCCTCCACGCCTTTATCAAAGTCGTTTAGATACTCGGCGATTTTATGGATATCGGCTTTGACGTCTTCCTGAACCTGTTCCAGTTGTTTGTCGGTCAACTGCTCAAGAACACTTTCTTCCTGCTGGACTTTGTCGACGGCCTGGCCAAGTAAATCCCAGCTTTTCATGTCAGCCCGAATCATCGACTCCTTGGCTTGTTCCAACAAGTGACGGTAGGCGGCCAGCATTTTATTTTCGCTCATGTATCGGTCCTCTAATTTGTTATAATCATCCGCATTTCATTTATCTTTCAATCATACCAAAAAGAACGCGCGACATGACAACAGAATCCATGCCTGAATCGACAAACGATTACCAACCTCAAACACTTGAAACGGCCATTCAGAAGGTCTGGGAAGAGGAGGGTGTTTTCACCGCCACCGAAGACGATAGCCGTGAAAAATTCTACTGTCTTTCCATGTTTCCTTACCCGAGCGGTAAGTTGCACATGGGGCATGTTCGTAACTATACGATCGGCGATGTGGTGTCACGCTTCCAGCGAATGCAGGGCAAAAATGTGTTGCAGCCGATGGGGTGGGATGCGTTCGGCTTGCCAGCGGAAAATGCCGCCATGGATCATAAGGTGGCACCGGCAAAATGGACGTATCAGAACATCGACTACATGCGCAACCAGTTGAAGTCGCTGGGGCTGGGCTATGACTGGGATCGTGAGGTGGCGACGTGTCATCCGGAATATTACCGTTGGGAACAATGGTTGTTTACGCGCTTGATGTCGAAAGGGTTGGTGTATCGAAAACTGTCGGTGGTGAACTGGGACCCGATCGATCAGACGGTGTTGGCCAACGAACAAGTTATCGACGGTAAAGGCTGGCGCTCGGGAGCGCCGGTGGAGCGTAAGGAAATCGCGCAATGGTTCCTGCGCATCACCGATTATGCCGAAGAATTGTTGCAGGATTTGGATCAGTTGGACGGTTGGCCGGAGCAGGTCAAAACCATGCAGAAGAACTGGATCGGTAAATCCACCGGGTTGGAAATCGAATTCCCGGTCGCGTCCGGTTTGGACGCGTCCAACGGCAATCTGAAAGTCTATACCACTCGTCCGGATACGTTGATGGGGGTGACGTATGTGGCTGTCGCGGCCGACCATCCCTGGGCACGTAAAGCGTCGTTGAACAATGAACCGCTGGAACGCTTTATTGAAGAATGCTCGCACATTTCCACCGCCGAAGCGGACATGGAAACCATGGAGAAAAAAGGCGTCGATACCGGTATCCGCGTCAAACACCCGATCACCGGCGAAGAGCTGCCGGTCTGGGCGGCGAACTTTGTCTTGATGGGGTATGGAACCGGCGCGGTGATGTCGGTGCCGGCACATGATCAGCGTGATTATGAATTCGCCAAAGCATACGATTTGCCGATGAAAACCGTCATCGCACCGAAAGCGGACGAAGTCCCGGATGTCTCCGAAGCGGCTTACACCGAGAAAGGTGTGTTGATCAATTCCGGTCAATTTGACGGTTTGAAATCCAAACAAGCCCTGCATGAAATGGCGAAAGCTTTGAGTGAATTGGGCTTGGGTGAAAAACAAACCAATTTCCGTTTGCGCGATTGGGGGATTTCCCGTCAGCGCTACTGGGGCTGCCCGATTCCGGTGATTTATTGCCCGGCCTGTGGCGCTTTGCCGGTGCCGGAAAAAGACCTGCCGGTGCGTTTGCCGGAAGACATCGTGCCGGACGGCTCCGGTTCGCCATTGGCCAAACTGGACAGCTTTAAGCGTTGCGACTGTCCGCAATGCGGCGGCCCGGCCAAACGGGAAACCGATACCTTCGATACCTTCTTCGAGTCGTCCTGGTATCACGCACGTTATACCTCGCGCCACACCGACGATGCAATGTTGGACAAACAAGCCGCCGACCACTGGTTGCCGGTGGATCAATACATCGGGGGCATCGAGCATGCGATTCTGCATCTGCTTTACGCGCGCTTCTTCCATAAATTGATGCGTGACGAAGGGTTGGTGTCGTCCGACGAACCGTTTAAAAACCTCTTGACGCAAGGCATGGTGTTGGCGGAAAGCTGGTTCAGCCAAGACGAAAAAGGCAAACAAACCTGGTATTCGCCGTTGGATGTCGAGCCGGTTAAGGACGACAAAGGCGCGGTGATTAAAGGGCGCTTGAAGAGCGACGGTACCGAAGTGCAGTACGGCGGTGTCATTAAGATGTCCAAGTCGAAAAACAACGGCATCGATCCTCAGGTACTCATCGACCAGTACGGGGCCGACACCTTGCGACTCTACATCATGTTCGCGTCGCCGCCGGAGCAAACACTGGAATGGTCCGATTCCGCCGTGGAAGGCGCGCACCGCTTCTTGAACCGAGTGTGGCGTCTGGTGCAAGGTCATGTGGCGCAAGGCGCCGTGGCCGCCAGTGCGGATAATGACGGATTGGATAAGGAACAAAAAGCCTTGCGCTTGAAGCTGCATGCGACCTTGCAGAAAGTGTCTGACGACATGGGGCGCCGTATGCATTTCAATACCGCCATTGCGGCGATGATGGAATTGGTGAATGACATTAGCCGTTTCAAGGACGATTCCGACGCCGGGCGTTCGGTGGTGCAGGAAGCGCTGGAAAGCCTGGTGTTGATGCTGTCGCCGATGACACCGCATATTTCGCAAGCCTTGTGGGAATCTCTAGGACATGACGGTTTGGTGTTGACCGCCGCTTGGCCAAAAGTGGATGAATCCGCGTTGGTGAAAGACGAAATTGAAATGATGATTCAGGTCAACGGTAAGTTGCGCGGTAAAGTGGAAGTGGCGGCGGATGCCGATAAGGACACCATCCTGGCCGCGGCCAAGGCCAACGAGCAGGCTCAAAAGTTCATCGAAGGCAAAGAAATCGTTAAGGAAATCGTAGTGCCGGGGCGCTTGGTGAACCTGGTGGTAAAAGGTTGAGGATTCGGTTTGTTTCGATTGTCGGTGAAGGCAATATGGAAGCGAAAAAGTGATGGAATGGAAATTGAGGAGCCGTCAAATGGCAAGTGTGTATGGTAAAAATCGCCAGGCCTGGGCGTTTTGGCACTGGCTGGCCGTCATCGGTTTGGCGTTGAGTCTGACGGCTTGCGGTTTCCATTTGAAAGGCACCGGGCCGAATGCGGTGGCCGGGTTCGAGTCCATTAAGTTCGAAAGCACCGGCGGTGTGCGCCCGGATATTTTGCGTGCCTTGAAAATGCAGTTGACGTCGACCGACGTTAAAATCGTCGATAATGCGGCTCAAGCCGAAGTGATTTTGCGCTTTTCGCCGACCCAGTACACCACCTCGCGGACCAGTATCAGCGGCCAAGGGGATGCGGCTTCCGAGCTGATTAAAATGGCGCAGCCGATTCACGTGCAGGAAGTCGCGACGGAAAAAGACATTCTCGATACATCGGTACAGGCTTTCCGCGATCGACGGATTGATAATTCGGCGGCCTTGGCATCGAATCGTGAGTTAATGTCGATTCAGCAACAAATGGCTGCGGACATCGCATCGCAGATCATCGACCGCATTAATCGTGCGCGGGCCGAGCCAGCGAAATGATTAGCGGAGAGGGATTCAGCCTATGATCATGGCGCCGGCGTTTTTAAAGCAACTGCAAACCCCGAATTTCGAGATTAAGCCGATCACGCTGATTTACGGCGAAGAGCCGTTGTATATCCGCCGTTCATTGGATGCGCTGCGCGAAGTGTTGAAGGGCCAGGAATATTGGCAACGCGACCGTTATGAAGTGGACGCCAATTTCAAGTGGGCCGATTTGAAAATGGACACCCAGGCCGGGAGTCTGTTTGCCGAGCGTCGCATCATCGAGCTGGACATGCCGAAAGGTGCACCGGGCAAAGACGGCGGCGCCTTTATCCAGGAATGGGCCAATGTCATGCACGATACGCCGCCGGAAATCTGTCTGGTGGTGTTGTGCGAAAAGCTGGACGGCCGCCAGATGAAATCTAAATGGGTGCAAGCCATTGAAGCCCACGGCTGGGTGGTGCAGTCAAAGCCCATTGAAGGGCCAGGCCTGGTGAAATGGTGTCAACAACGCGCCCAGGAATCGGGGCTGGCATTGGAAGACGAAGCGGCCGGTTTGCTGGCGGAACGAGTGGAAGGCAACCTGCTGGCGGCGGATCAGGAAATCGAAAAACTGGCGTTGTTTTTCCCGCCGAACACCGTCTTGACGCCACAAAATATTATTGATAATGTGGCCGATCAGGCGCATTATCAGTTGTTTTCGTTAAGCACCGCCATGCTGTACGGACGTACCCAATATGCGTTGCAAATCCTGCATCGCCTGCAACAGGAAGGGCTGGAAGCCCCGGTGGTGCTGTGGCTATTGGCCAAGGATTTACGGCAGTTGATCGACATCGCCCAAAAGCAGCAAACCATGAGTTTGCCTCAGGCGTTTAAGCAACTCCGCATTTGGTCGTCGAAACAGGGTGAGTTCAGCGCGGCCTTGCAACGGCACGATCTGGTCTATTGGCAAAGCCTCTTGAATGTGGCCTTGCAAGTGGATTTGACCATCAAAGGCGTGCGACCGGGAGATGAATGGCTGGGCCTGTCGGAGTTGGTCAGCCAGATTGCACGATGAGCCGCTTCACAAGGCAAGCACGAAACCGAACATTCGCAAACGCACGATCAAATAATTGAATCAGTTGAATAAGACACGTTGGAAATGATTATGACGCAACAAATATCGGACATTAAACAGTATATGCAACAACTTGGTCAGCAAGCCAGAGGCGCTTCGCGTCAGCTGACCGTGGCACCGACCAAGCAAAAAAACGATGCGTTGTTGAAAATCGCCACGGCGCTGGAAACCAATGCCGACACCTTGAAATCGGAAAACGCCAAGGATTTGGAACAAGGCAAAGCCAATGGTCTGGAGTCGGCGATGTTGGACCGTTTGGCCTTGACCGATAAGGTCATTGCCGGCATGGCGGAAGGCCTGCGTCAAATTGCGGCGTTGAACGATCCCATCGGTGAGATTTCCGATATGAATTATCTGCCGTCCGGCATTCAGGTCGGCAAAATGCGCGTGCCGTTGGGTGTGGTGGGCATTATTTATGAATCCCGCCCGAACGTTACCATTGACGCCGCGGCCTTGTGTTTGAAGTCCGGTAACGCGGCCTTGTTGCGCGGCGGTTCCGAAGCGGCGTATTCCAACCGTGCCTTGGCCAAATGCATCCAGGGTGCGTTGCGCGACGCCGGGTTACCGGAAGCTTCGGTGCAGGTGGTGGAAACCACCGATCGGGCGGCGGTGGGTGAAATGATTGCCATGCCGGAATTTGTCGACGTCATTATCCCGCGCGGCGGAAAAGGCTTGATCGAGCGCATCAGCCAGGGCGCGAAAGTGCCGGTCATCAAACACTTGGACGGTATTTGCCATGTGTACATCGATACCGATGCGGATGCCGATAAAGCGGTGAAAGTGGCGTTCAATGCCAAAACGCATCGTTACGGGGTGTGCAATGCGATGGAAACGCTGTTGGTGGCCGAATCGCGAGCGGCGGAAATTCTGCCAGGCCTGGCGAAAATGTTTGTTGAGAAGGGCGTGGAGTTGCGTGGTTGTGAAAAAACACGCGGCTTTGTCGACATGGCGCCAGCGACCGAATCGGATTGGGCGACGGAATATCTGGACGCCATTTTATCGATTCGAGTGGTCCAGGACGTGGAAGAGGCGATGGATCACATTGCTCAGTACAGCTCGGGGCACACCGAATCGATTATTACCGAAAACCTGACCACCTCGCGTCGCTTCCTGGCGCAAGTGGACTCCAGCTCGGTGATGGTGAATGCGTCCACCCGTTTTGCCGACGGCTTCGAATACGGTTTGGGCGCGGAAATCGGCATCAGTACCGATAAGTTCCATGCCCGTGGTCCGGTGGGGCTGGAAGGCTTGACCTCGCAAAAATACATTGTCTTGGGCGACGGGACCATTCGCGAATAATTCGCGAAAACCCGCTGGCGTCGTTCAGGGGGGCTATCTTATTTCGCCCGCCTAGCCAAATAACCTAACAGGCACTCGCGCGCTTCGCTGATGGCGTGAAACTGTTCGGCCTCGCCTCCCTTATCCGGATGGTGACGTTGCGACAGTTTGCGATATCGGCGATTCACTAAGGTCACTGTCAGCGACTCGGTGGTGTCCTGAATGCCCAGTTGCCGTTTGGCCGTCTCAAGGTCGGTTTCGCTGGCCGCCATGGCGGTATTCGTACCTTGCCCGAAATCTCGCCAGAACCCGGCGATGAGTTCAATCACATCGCTTTCCTGCGTGCTCAGAAACTCGGCATAATCCAGATAATAATCCCGTACGCCGTCTTCAACCGCTAACGCTTGTTGTGCATTTTGCCAGGCCTGGTCGGAAATGGCGGACGCCGGTGTCAATTCAATCGCCAAGGTATGAATGCTGAGTGACCCTTGGCCGTTGCGAAGCCATTTGGCTTGCAAGCGATACAGCAGGTGAAACAGCAGAAAGTGCGACTGGAACATCGCCAGCGGGTCGAGGTCGGGTGTGAACTCGGAAAATCCGGCATTGACCAGTGCTTTCATCAGGTCGTATTCCTTGATGCCGCTCCGTTCGGAGAGCAATTGATATAAAGCGCTTTCCAGCTCCGCGGGGATTTCGGGAATTGTCATTTGATTATCTGACATAATTGCTATAATACCAAAAAACGTTCAAGAGACACTTTTTTGCACATCAAACGACTTATCGGCATCAATGGCGGCACCTTTGACCCGATTCATTTCGGTCATCTGCGCCCGGCACTCGAAGTGCTCACCGCTTTGCACTTGGATGAAATGCGGTTTATCCCTGTCTATCAGCCTGTCCATCGAGATTCGCCTTCCGCGACCGCTCAGCAACGTTGCGACATGGTGCGTCTGGCGATTCAATCGCAACCCAAGTTTCAGCTCGATACCATCGAAATCGACCGCGGTGGTCCATCTTACATGGTGGATACGTTGCGCAGCCTGAAACAGAAAATACCGGATGCAACGCTGGTGTTGATGATGGGCACGGATGCGTTTGCCAAATTTCACCGCTGGCATGACTGGCAGGGGATTCTGACGTTGGCAAACATCGTGGTGACACACCGTCCGGGCGAGCCTTTGCCAAATGACGGTGAGGTTGGGGAGATTCTACGAACCCACTGGGTCGAAACCTTGAGCGAGGATCATGGGCAGATCATCGATCTGCCGATTACCCAACTGGATTTGAGTGCGACGGCTTTGCGGGAGACCTTGCAAAAACGCGAGCCGGTGGACTATCTCATGCCGCAAAGTGTGGCCGACTATATTCGACAACATCAACTGTATCAATAAACCCCGGCATGGACCATGTCACGGGTTTCAACTAAGAGGGCAAAATCTTTATGATGGATTTGCAACAAATGAAAGATTTAATCGTCAATACACTGGAAGACAGTAAGGCTCGCGATATTCAAGTGCTGGATGTGGCTGGGCTATGTTCTTTTACCGACCTGATGGTCGTTGCGACCGGGACATCCACAACACACGTAAAATCGACCGGTAACGCTTTAGCGCAAGCCTTTAAGGAAGCGGGTGAGCCGCCAATGGGCGTTGAAGCCGGACCGGAACCGGACTGGGTGTTGGTTGACTTGAGTGGTGCCGTGGTGCACATCATGACCGAGTCGGCCCGAGCGCATTATCAGTTGGAGAAACTGTGGAATCTCAAACCGGGTGACGCGTCGGAAAAAAGCTCTGCCAATGGTTAAGGTTGGCGAGTTGAATTGAATCTGTTGTGATTATCCATTTTATTGTTGTCGGGCAGAAGATGCCGCGATGGGTACAGGATGGCTATGGGGAATACGCCAAGCGCTTACCGAAAGCCTGCACGTTGAAGTTGGTCGAATTGCCCATGGCGACGCGTGGCAAAAGCGGGTCGGTGGCGCACTATAAGGCGGAAGAAGCCAAACGAATTCTGGCGGCCTTGCCCAAAGGGTGTAAGTTGGTGGTGTTGGACGAACATGGGCAGCAAACGACCACGGTGCAGTTTTCACAAAAACTGGACGATTGGTTGGCTTCCGGCCAGGACGTGGCGTTGGTTGTGGGCGGCCCTGATGGCTTGGCCCCGGAGCTGATACAGCAAGCCGAGTGGAAGTGGGGCTTGTCGAAATTGACCTTGCCCCATCCGCTGGTGCGCGTGCTGGTGGCGGAGCAAATTTATCGGGCCTGGTCGGTGCTGCAAAACCACCCCTATCATCGAGAGTGAAGCGTTTCTCTACGTTTACTTTTCTGTTTCCGGCGTGCACATATTGCCAACCCTGAAAACGAAAAACCGCTGGTCGGGGACACCTGGCCAGCGGTTTTCATGTTTTTGAGTGTAGGATTTTATTTAACCGGTACCGGGTTCGGGAACGTCCAAGAACCGTTCAGAATGGATTCGTGTGGTCGATACAGTCGCACAATCAGATTCCACCCTGGCATCGTCGGTAAACAGTTGGTTTGATGCTGGTCGCATTGCCCGAACCAGACGGTGAAAGAACCGTCTTTATTGGGCGTGGCCGTGATGTTGTTCAGTGAGTAAGCGTGATACGGATTTTTTTGGTAATAGCCTGCCTTGTTGTACAGGCTGATGGACCAGAAGCCGTCAACCGGAACGTCTTTGACATCCAATCGGTAAGGGGTTTTACCGTCATTTTTTGCCGGTACAACGGTCAGGTAAATGGCGTCTTTTCGCGGATTGCCCGCCCAGCCACCGGCGCTGCCTAACAGGTGCATCAATTCATCCACCAGGCCTCTCGGGCCGAACATCTTCGCCGTATTCACGCCGCCGTTGGCTAAAGAGAGATTGTTCAGGGCATCGGTTAATCGTTTTTGAGAAGCCGTGTCCCAATTCGGGATTTCAAAAGTCCCTTTTTTCGCCTGCTTTATTTGCAACTTGTCTTGAAGCGCGTGTACTTTTTTCAAGTCGGCTTGACTGTTTGGGTTCATGAACGTACGAGCCATAAACAGGACATATCGTGTGCCAATATCTTTACGGGTAAAGGTATAAGAACCGGGGTTGTAAATGACTTCGGGGGAGTATTGCTCTTCGTCAATGACCTGTATTGACATAAAACGCCCGTCGGGATTCGGCATCACAACCGTGGCCGGCCCGGCGTCGAGGTCGACAATGGCAAAGGAGTAGAGGGTGTCGCGATTCATGCGAATGACGTTTTGATGGTCGATGGGCGCCGGTTCACGGTTGTGGACGAATTTTCCCAGTGCGCCTCGTTTAACGTATTTGGCAAAGTACAGATCGCTGGTCGCTAAATTGTAATTATCTAAATGAACGGTTTTTGCCGGTTTGTCGGCGGCGGCTAATGGTAAGTTGACGGCCATAACCAGTAACAGTCCCATACCAATTTGGCTGAATCTCGTGAAGTTGAAAGGGGTTTTCATTCTTTGAATACTCCATTTGTCGTGTGCATTGCGCGGCATATTGGCTGCGCAAAGCTCACGGTTTTTGACTTGATATGAAACACGGCTGGCGTGCAGAGGTGTTTCATTGGCATGGAATGGTCAATTCAGCGATTATTGGGCCGGCTGGACGCCGGGCGGTGTCCAGCCGCCGTTTAACGCTTTGGCTTTTGGCCAGTAAAGGCGCATTCCTAAGCTGAACGACCCTTTGGCTGGCGTCGGCAACCAGTTGGACTCTTTGTCTTTGCCTGGCGAAGTACGCTGAATGTAGAGGTCAAGCGATCCGTCTGCGTTGAACTTGAGTTTATCCCGGTCACCGATGGCGTAACGGTGGATTGGGTTGGCGGCGAACAGTTGGCGTTCGTTATACATGGTTAACGACCAAAAACCATTGATGGGTGGAATGCGATCTTTGTCGAAATGCAAGACGTAACGCTTGGCACTGTCCAGCGGTTTGCCGTCCTGGTCGACGTAAGTGGTCGGGTAGATTGCGTCCTGTGGAACGTTGGCGCCATAGCCGCCATAGGCGACGCCCGCACGGTGTAGGTAGTCGGTGCCGTAGGTGCCGATGGCCGTCATGTTGGTGCGCCAGCCGTTGGCGTAGTCGCCGGCGCTTTTCCAGGCGGCTTTGATTTGTTTCAAAGCCGTTTTTGGCGCGGCGTTCAGCGCTTGCTGTACGATTTTCGGTGCTTGGTCGAATGCAAAGGATTCGCCCGGTACGATGCCGATCTGCTTCATGCGGTCAATCATCGGGTAGTCGTTGGCGTGAGGCGGATTCGCTTTCATCATTTCCGCGAAACGAGTGAAAAAGGTTTTTGCATCCATTTTATCGAGTTGATCGGGTGGCGCACTCATGTCTTGATTTGGGTTGACGTGGCCTTTTGGCGGAGTATAAGGTTTGCCATAGGCACTCAATGGAACGGCTTTCATGCCGTTTTGGAAGGCGCGTACGGCTTTATAGTCGGCTTTGCCGTCTGTCTGCGTCCGTCCGATTAACAACCCTCTGCCGGTTGGACTGCGGTATTCGCGTACATTGTCAGGAAGCTGTCCTTGCCAGTTTGGGCCGACAATCGCAAAGGTCAAGGCATCGTCCCCTGTCGTACGACTTCCCGGTACGGTGAAGACGTCGCTCCGCATATCCAAAAATTGCAATAAATAGTAACGGCCGTTGGAGGCCGGGATGCTGATCACAATTGGCTCTTTCGTGACATCATATCCCATGGTGGTATAGAGGGTGTCGGCGTTGGGGCGAACCACGATGGTCCAGCTGGCATCCGGGAAAACATTCATGTGACCGAATTGGTTGATCGGCGCGCTGGTTCCGGTTGGCTTGGTGACATTTTGACCGATGTCTTGGGTGATGCCCGATAAAACCAGCGGATAACCGTAGATATAGGTTTCAATCGCGATGGCCTTGGCTTCTTCCGCAGTCAGTTTTTGTGCAGCATAGGTGGTTGAAAACGAACTCAGTAGCAAGCATACAAAAGCGACTTTTATTAATGTTTGTTTCATATGACGTTCCTTTTTGACTGGTGGGTACGAAAAGCGTGTTGCAGCCTCTTATTTAGCGTCGGTTTCAATAAGTATAAATGATAATTATTTGTCAGAAAGGGTAAAAAATATTTATAGGCGAACGTTTGACCGAAAGACCAAAAGTCCCCAGGCCTGACCGGTGCAAAAAATCCTGTCGTCACCTTGGGTTGAGAGAGTGTGAGAATGCGGTTCTAAAAGGGCATGAATGGCTTTTCAAAAAGAGGGGAATCGGGTAGAGTTAAGCAAGTTGTCTTACCGAGTTTTCAGTGAACGGATGACAACGCCAATCCGAACAACCACCAGCGCTTGAGGAAACCACGCCGATGCCGACCAAGGGGCCGCAAAAAACAACACAGGGGAAACGTATTTCACTGGTATTGGGCAGTGGTGGGGCCAGAGGGTTGGCGCATATTGGCGTTATCCGTTGGTTGGAAGAGCAGGGCTATGACATTTGTTCGGTTTCCGGGTGTTCGATGGGCGCATTGGTTGGCGGCGCTTACGCCGCCGGTAAGCTGGACGAAGTCGAAGACTGGTTTTGCAATATCCGTAAGGTCGATATTGTCGGGCTGCTGGATATTTCCTGGCAGAAAAGCGGCCTGGTCAAAGGCGATAAAATCATGCACGCCTTGATTGAACTGGTCGGCGACCAGATGATTGAAGATTTGCCGATTACCTATACCGCCGTGGCCACCGACATTGTTCGCCAAAAAGAGGTCTGGTTGCAATCCGGTCGTTTGTTCGATGCGATTCGCGCGTCGATTTCATTACCGATGTTTTTCACCCCGTTCCGTTATAACGGTGTGGATTTGATTGATGGCGGCGTTCTGAATCCGGTGCCGATTGCCCCGGCATTCAGTGATCATTCCGACCGGATTATCGCGGTGAGTTTAAGCGGTGAACCGCAGGGGCACGACAAGGTGGAAACGCTGGACGAGCTGCAGGCCGAAAAAACCGCTTCCGAGAAGGGGGAAGACGATGAAAGCATTTACGATAAGGTCGGCGAATGGTTGAAACCGTTTCTGAACGGTGGGGGGGAAGAGAGTGCCTCGAATTTAACCGTGTATGAAGTGGCGGATTTGGCGTTTGATTCGATGCAAAACTCCATTGCCCGTCAAAAGCTGGCCGCCTATCCGCCGGACTTGATTCTGGAGGTGGCCAGTGACGCATGCGGTTCCATGGAGTTCGACCGGGCGCGGGAAATGATTGACTTGGGCTATCGCATCGCGTCGGAGAAAATGCCGGAGCATTTTAAATGACATTACGGCTAAGGCGCTCTGCGCGGTTGATGTTGGCGATTGCAGCCGTGAGTGTTTCTGGCCAGGCCTGGTCAAAATCCGATGATGGCGAATACGACGCCACCTGTATTCAAATTGCGATTGAAGAACAAGCTCCGGACACGACCATTGAGGACATTCGTAATCAGTGCCGAAAGGCTCCCGGCTTGGAGACGAAATCTGCGCTGGATCAGCGTGTGGAAGCGGAAAAACGCAATCAGTACAATCAATTCACCTTACAGCTTTATCGCGCCAATTATGTTTTGGTCGGTTCCTATGATTTTGCCGGCATTAATGACAAGCCTTTTCAAGATGACAGCACGCTGGAGGGAGAGTCTTTCGAACCTTACGAGGTGAAGTTTCAAATCAGTTTAAAAGTGCCTTTAGCCAACGATTTACTGGGGTTGGGGGACCACTTGTTTGCGGGTTACACCAACCGTTCTTTTTGGCAGGCTTATACCCATAATATTTCCGCGCCGTTTCGGGAAACCAATCATGAACCGGAAGTTTGGATGAGTTTTGATATGGACTGGGATCTGTTCGGGGTGCGCAGTCGAATGATTGATGTCGGTTTGTCGCATCAGTCGAACGGCCAATCCGGCGACTTATCCCGTTCCTGGAATCGCGCCTATTTGCGTTTTGTTTTTGAAACGGAAAGTTCAGCTTATATTCTTCAGCCTTGGGTGCGTCTACCGGAAAACCAAGGAGAGGATGATAACCCGGATATCATTCATTATATGGGGAATGTCGAATTCATGGGGGTGACGCAATACGGGCAAAGTCAATTCAGTTTGATGCTGCGTGACAACTTTGATTTTCAGGACAATAAAGGCGCGTTCGAACTGGGGTACAGTTACCCGATTCATCGCAACCTCAATCTGTATGTGCAGTGGTTTTACGGTTACGGCGAAAGCCTGATCGATTACAACTATCGAAACAATACACTGAGCATCGGGTTTCAGCTGGGGCGTTGGCTATAAAATCTGTTTAGTCGGCGGTTGATAAAATCGGCTTGCGTTGGTCTATCAAACCGATTAAAAATACACTGTACAGCAATTTTTCAGGGGTAGGGTGTGGCCTATTGGTTTGAAAAAAATGATATGCGGCGTTTCCGCCGCGTGGATATCCCGGCGCGTTTATTAATTGTGCCCAGCCGTCCGATTCAGGCTGGCGATATTTTCACTTATGGCATCGATTATTTCCCGCCGTCGGTGCAAAAGCGGCTTCAGCATGCACAAAGCAAAATGCATTACTGGATTAACCATATTCAGGAGCAGCAGGATATTCTGGCGCCGGTGTTTGCCGAGTTTGAGCGTTACAGCCGCTATTTCGGCGGTTGGGTGGAGTCGGTTTCTCTGCAAGCGCGCAGTCCGCGGGCCGAGGTGGCCAGCTGGTTGGAGTTTCATGCTTATGGCAAAGGCGTTCAGGACTTGGAAGCGCTCAAGGCGCATGCCCCCAAAACCTTTCAATATTTCGACTTGTTGAACCAGAAAATGCAAGCTTACTACCGCCACTTCAGCAAGTGCCTTGAGAAATCCGATGGCAGCCAGTTTCAGATGCCGGAGCCGCTGGACGGTTATTTTGAAATCGACGGCCTGGCGAAAAACTTTGCCGCCTCGGTCAATCACGACCAAAAAGTGCCGTTGGTTCAAGCACTGTATTATTTATATTTGTACACCTCTTACTATTTTCGTGCCTATGACGAAATGTTGAACGATTTATCGCCGGCTTCCAGCCCAAAAGCCTGGCGGCAAAAAGAGATCAACCTCAGCGCCGGTGGCTTGTCGGTGTTGCTGGATAAGCGTTACCCGGCCAACAGCCGGTGTGATATTCATTTGTATTTTCCGGACACCGGGCAGCGGCTGGATTTTGAAGCCTCCTTTATACGCAGCTTTACCGCAGCCCACACCCATAAAGAAACCAATGCCTTTAACTTCAATTTCCCGGACGGACACAGCCAGAAAGCGGTGGTGTTTGAAATCGAGCGCTACGAAATTCGCAGCAGCATGGAAGTGGCGGTCTTTTAAGTGAGGAGATTCCAACAATGCCTAATTTAGGTCACGAAGTTGAACCCTGTTATATGAATGCATTGTCATTTTCCTTAAGACCGGTTGCCATTGAACTCTATAACTATCATTTGTTGAAAACCGTCATGGAAGTGCGGCTTGGACGGATTCCTCAAAACTTGTTGGAGCGATTTGATTTGAGTGATGCCCAGTGGCAGGAAGTCTGTGATGCGGTGATTGTGACCAAATTGACGCAATTAAGCCTGTCTTCGCAGTTGACCCCGAAATGCACTCTGTATTTACAAAAACTGCTCAAACAAACATTGGGCATGTCGGAGCGGAGCTTGGACGATGTCTATCAATCCGTTCATGCGCAAGCGCCTGCTTTAGGGCAATGGATTCGGCGTTTGCAAAAACTTTCCAGCCGTTAATCTTCAAAACCGCCAGGCCTGGCGGTTTTCCATAAAAATATCTTATTAACTGCTTAAAGTAATAAATATAAGCAAATGCTTATTTTTATGCTTTAATTGTCTCGTCAATTCACAGATTTGTTAAAAGGAATTCAATATGAAAAAGTTTGCTTTATCGATGATGGCTTCGGCCGTGATGGGCGCTTATGTCTCGACGGCTTCCGCCGCGCCGGAGCCGAAAGATCCAAAACGTCATACGCCGCAAGGCCTGTATGTGGATGCGAAAGAAACCCAGGAAATGATGAAAAAAGATCCGAATGTGATTTTGGTGGACGTTCGTACCCCAGAAGAGTGGCAGTTTGTGGGTTACACCAAAGCGGCGCAGATTATGTTGCCGGGGGTGATGTTTGATTATTCTCAAATGGATACCAAGCAAAATAAGCCGCGTTATATGCCGGCGCCGAACCCAAAGTGGATTTCGCAGTTTGAAGAAAAGATCGCCGATCTGGATGCCGACGAAGACAATACCTATGTCATTATGTGTCGTTCCGGCGCCACCCGTGCCGCGCCGATTGCGAAAATGATGGATCAATACGGCTATGAAAACGTCTACATTATGACCGATGGTTTTGAAGGCGGTAAGCTGAAAGAGGGTGACAAGAAAGGCTTTCGCCTGAAAAACGGCTGGAAAAATTCCGGCGCCGAATGGACTTATAAAATTGACCCGGACAAGGTTTACTTTAAAACCTACGGTGTGAGTTACTAAAAATTCTTCATTCACCGACCTCGTATCTCGGTAAGATTAGCGGCCTTAGGCCGCTTTTTTTGTTTCTGGCGTCGGTGCTGGTTTTAACCAGGTGGTTAAGTTCACCTGCCAGATCTGTTTGAACCCTTTTATGAGCAGATACATAAACAGTAAGGGCAGCAACAGGGTTTTCAGTAAATACAGCATCATCAAATTCAGCAAACTTTCCACTGAGGCTTCCAATTGCGCTTGGATTTTGAAAATGTCCACATCGCGGATGGTGGATGCGAAAGACGTTAAGCCTTGATTGATGGAGTCCATCATCGAATCGGTTTGGCCTGCCAGTCGGCGTTCATAACGAGCGATGCGTTCATCCAATGTTTCCAAGTCGTCTTGTAAGGTCTCGAGCGCTTCCGATGCTTGCGACCAACGGTTTTCCAGTCGGTCTAATCGAGCTTTCGCTTGGCTTAATGCGTTGTCCTGTTTAAAGATATTCAAACGTTCCCAGAGCGGAAGGGCTTGCCGAAGTTGTTCTATCCGCTCGATTTGTTCTTCAATCTGTGCCTGCCGTGTGATCAGTTGCGTTTGCTGGTTTTGAAGGCGTGTCACCAAGACGGGGCGTTGTTGTTGCAGCTTCGCCAAACTCTCTCGCATCGCTTGTGGGGTTTGAGGTGTCTGGTTGAGTTCATCCAGATCGTGGGCGAGGTGCTCGATCTTTTGTTGGTTGGATTGAATGCCCGGTTCGATAAAAGTGTGGTCCACCGCCAGGTTTAATAACAGCATCAGCGATAACGACAGCCGAAGAAAAATCGTCAATAAAAACAGTTTGCTCAAAACGCCCAGGCCTGGTTGGTTTGGGCGAAACAGGGCGACGATTAAACCCAGTCCAAACACCGATAAAATCACATTAAACAGATTCGAAGAAACAATGGTCAAGAGTACCTTTTGAATGGCAATGGAACCGGTGGCAAAGGTTAACAGCTCCGAGAAGCGTTCGATTAAATCGTTCAAGGGATCCAGCAGTTCGCCGACCGAAAGCGAGGCCACTCCAATGCTGATGGTGGACGTGGAAAACATCGAGATCACCGCGTTCAAAGAACGGCTCACACCATAACTGGCCAAGGCGTTCAGCAGAGAGCCTTTCAGGTAATCGTAGGTGTAATGGTCCAGGGCGCCCAACCAAGCCAATGTCAGTAAGGCGGCGATTAGAATCGCGCTGAAAACACGTCGGTTAAGCGGGTTGAGCGATGGCGGCTGAGTCGTCATGCGGGCTCTCCAGGAATGGATTCAAAAGTCATTAACAGCAGTATAGAGCTTCGGCCGTTTTTCTCAACCGGAATCCAACCCATCGGGAAGGGGGTGACCGGTCTGAAAGGGTCCGTTTTGACCTTGTTTGGGGTGTAAAAAATAATGCGATAAGTATTTGACATCAATGGAAAGTTTATGGATAATTCCGCAATCCTTTCAAACATTTAGATGCTTAAACGAAAGATTTAGCCCTTTCTGAAAAGTGTCGATAGTCGATGCGTATCGATGTAAACGATTGAAAATACAAATTTTTTGGAGTAAAAAATGGCAAATTCAGCACAAGCAACTAAGCGCGCTCGCCAAGCCGAGAAGCATCGAATTCATAACGCGAGCATGCGCTCTGAAATGCGTACCAAGGTCAAAAAAGTTTTGACGGCAATTGAAGCGGGCGACAAAGAAGCGGCGACAGCTGCTTTCCGTGTGGCTCAGTCCAGCATGGACGGTATGGCGCGTAAAGGCATCATCGAAAAAAATAAAGCGGCGCGTAACAAAAGCCGTTTGAACGCTCGCATCAAAGCGATGGCGTAATTAACCGAATCGAAACCGATTCTGTTAAGTTGAAAAAACCGGGAGCTTCCCGGTTTTTTTATGCCTGCAATTTGGTCTCATATTGAAAAAACGGCTTTTCCCGTAAAAAGACTTCTGTGTGACGGTGAACCCCGTTACAATAAATTCCATTAATTTCGTATTCCATTCAACTCATTTAAGTGATTAGGCTTTGCCTTGAAACGATTGATTAAAGCCACGGCCACGGTGGGTGGCATGACCATGATTTCCCGTGTGCTCGGCTTTGTTCGAGACATGGTGATCGCCCGCTATTTTGGCGCCTCTACGGGCGCAGATGCTTTTTTCGTCGCCTTTAAAATCCCCAATTTTTTTCGTCGCCTTTTTGCCGAAGGGGCTTTTTCGCAAGCCTTTGTCCCGGTGCTGGCTGGGGTCAAAGAGCGGGAAGGAAAAGCGGCGGTCAAAGCCTTGGTGGATGCCATTCTGTTCCGGTTGGGCGGCATACTGCTCCTGCTAACCGCGTTTGGCGTCTTTGGTTCCGGCTTGTGGATGATGGTGTTTGCCCCGGGGTTTATAGATGACCCGGTTAAATTCCAGCTTGCCTCAGACATGTTGTCCATCACTTTCCCGTATCTATTGCTGATTTCCCTGGTAGCGTTTTCATCCGCCATTATGAACACCTACAACCAGTTTGCGGTGCCGGCGTTTACGCCGGTGTTCCTGAACTTGACGCTGATTTCGTTTGCCATTTGGATCTCCCCGATGCTGGATGTGCCGGTCATGGCGCTAGCATGGGGTGTGCTGGCCGCCGGCGTATTGCAGTTGTTATTCCATGTGCCTTTTTTGAAGCGTTTGGGCTTATTGCCGGTGCCGTCGGCGCGGAAAAATGAAGGCGTTGGCGAGGTCAAACGTTTGATGATTCCGGCGTTGTTCGGGGTGTCGGTCGCGCAAATCAATTTGCTGGTGGATACGGTGTTGGCGTCGTTTCTGGTGACGGGGTCGATGTCCTGGTTGTATTACTCGGATCGGTTGATGGAGTTTCCGCTGGGCGTATTTGGGGTGGCGTTGGCGACGGTGGTGTTGCCGGGCTTATCGAAAAAAGCCGCCAATGAAAATTGGACCGGCTATCGTCAGGACATCGATACGGCGTTGCGTTTGGTATTGGTCATTGGGCTGCCGGCGACATTGGGCTTGTTGTTATTGGCGCAACCGCTGATTATTAGCCTGTTTCATTACGGTGCTTTTACCGACGAGGATGTCACCATGTCCGGCTTAAGCCTCATGGCGTATTCGTTTGGGTTGCTTGGTTTTATTTTGGTGAAAATTCTGGCCCCGGCGTTTTATGCGCGTAAGGAAATGAAAACACCGGTCAAAGTTGCGGTGGTGGCGCTGGTGGTCAATGTGATCTTGAATCTGGCGCTGATTGGGCCTTTCGCGCACGTGGGGCTGGCGGCCGCGACCAGTGCGTCGGCGTTTGTGAATGCCGGGCTCTTGTATCTTCTATTACGCAAGCAGGATAAGTTTGCGCCTTTAGCGGGGTGGGGCAAGCTTTGGGGGCAGGTCTTGCTGGCCAATGTCGCCTTGGTGGCTTTTTTGGCTTACCTATCGCCCGCCCCGGTCGAATGGCTGGCCTTTGATGCTTGGCATCGTTTGGCTTGGCTGGGCGCGTTAGTGTTGGGTGCCATCGCTTTATACGGCGTGGTGCTCTGGTTACTTGGCGTGCGCCCGGCGGGTTGGTTGCCGTCGAAAGCTTAAACTTGCCAGGCCTGGCCGTTTTTAGGGCACGCGGTTTTGGCAATGATTTTTTCGAAACGCCAGACGATTTTGCGCGGTCTCAAACCCCGGAATACGTTATAATCTATCGCTTATTTCAGGCAATAAAATCAAACAGATGCACTTGATACGGGGTTTACACAATTTGGATTCGGTTCGAGACGCGTTCCGTCAGGGCTGTGTGTTGACCATCGGCAATTTCGACGGCGTGCATCTCGGGCACCAGGCCATTTTGCAACAAGTGCAGGATTTGGCCAGCGCGAGCGGGTTGCCGTCGGTGGTCATGGTGTTTGAGCCTTTGCCCATCGAATATTTTGCGCCGCAATCGGCGCCGGTGCGTTTGATGAATTTGCGTGAAAAACTGGCCGCCTTTCAAGATTCCGATGTGGATTATGTCTTGGTGTGTCGTTTTGATGAAGCCTTTGCCGCTTGGACGGCCGACGATTTTGTTCAAAACCTGTTGGCGGAACGCTTGAATGTGCGCCATTTGGTGGTGGGGGACGATTTCCGATTCGGGTGTCAACGCCGCGGCAATTTCGAGTTTCTGGTGGCGCGAGGCAAGGAATTCGGGTTTGACGTCACCGATGTGGCGACGTTTGAGGTCGGTGGCGAACGCGTCAGCAGTACGCGGGTCCGACAAGCCTTGGCACAGCACGACTTGCCGTTGGCCGGGCGCTTATTGGGGGGCGATTTTCGCTTTCAAGGCCGGGTGATTCACGGTCAGAAGCTGGGGCGTCAAATCGGGTTTCGAACCTTGAATCTGAATCCGAAACGCATCCAAATGCCGTTGGAAGGGGTGTATGCCGTTAAAGTGAGCGGGTTGGCGGAGATGGATTGGCCCGGCGTCGCCAATATCGGTGTTCGGCCAACCGTTAACGGTTCGCGGCCGTCCATCGAAGTGCACTTGTTCGATTGGCAGAAAGAGGTTTACGGCGCGCACATCGGCGTTAAAATAGAGAGCTTCATTCGCTCCGAAATGAAGTTCGACTCGCTGGACGCCTTGACCGCACAAATTCAAAAAGACGCTCAAGTGGCGCGTACAATGCATGGTCTGAAAGACGATTGAGCGGTGTGAAACGCCGCTAAAACCGAATTTTTAAAAATCTAAACTGAAGTTATCGACATGACAAAAGATTACAAACCGACATTAAACTTACCCGAAACCGATTTCCCGATGCGCGGAAATTTGCCGAACCGGGAACCGAAACAGGTTGAACGTTGGATGCAGGTCGACCTGTATCGCAAGGTGCGTGAAACCATGGCGGGGCGTCCGAAGTTTATTTTGCATGACGGACCGCCGTATGCCAACGGCCAGATTCACATTGGCCATGCGGTGAATAAAGTGTTGAAGGATATGATCGTCAAATCCAAAGGCTTGAGCGGGTTTGATGCGCCTTATGTGCCGGGTTGGGACTGTCACGGGTTGCCGATTGAGCTGAATGTCGAGAAGAAGAAAGGCAAGGTCGGTCAGAAAATCGGTGCCACCGAATTCCGCCAGGCCTGCCGCGACTACGCTCAAAAGCAAGTCGATGCACAGATGACGGACTTCAAACGTCTGGGCGTTGTGGCGGATTGGGATCAACCGTATTTGACCAAAGATTATCAGTTTGAAGCTAATGAAATCCGTGCTTTGGCGAAAATCGTTGAAAACGGCCATTTGATGAAAGGCACCAAGCCGGTTTACTGGAGTGTCGGCGGGCATTCCGCTTTGGCGGAAGCCGAGGTGGAGTATGAGGACAAGCGTTCTCATGCCATTGATGTGCGATTCAAAGTATTGGATGAGGCCGCGTTCTTCGAACGTTGTCATCATGTGGAAGCGCAATTGGGCGAAGGGCCTTTGTCGGTGGTGATTTGGACCACGACGCCCTGGACCCTGCCGGCCAACCAGGCGGTCTCGATCAACCCGGAATTGGAATACGCCGTGGTGCAGGTCGAAGGCGAAAACGGGTCGGAGCGTCTGTTCCTGGCCGAAGCGCTTTTAAAAGACAGCATGGACAAATGGGGCTTCGAAAACTATCGCGTCATCGCTTATGGCCGTGGTGATCAGTTTGAGTTAATCCGTCTGCAACATCCGTTTTACGACCGCATTGTCCCGTTGATTTTGGGCGACCATGTCACCACCGACGCCGGGACCGGTTGTGTACACACGGCGCCGGGGCACGGTCAGGAAGACTACGCGGTCGGCTTGAAATACGATTTGGAAGTGGATTGTCCGGTGGACGGTCGCGGTAACTATGTGTCGGGCACACCGTTGTTTGAAGGCGAGAACGTTCTCAAGGCCGATGACCACGTGATTGAGGTGTTGCAAGAACATCAGGCGCTGGTCCATCACGAAGCGATTGTGCACAGTTATCCGCACTGCTGGCGAACCAAAACCCCGCTGATTTTCCGTGCGACTCCGCAATGGTTTATCAGTATGACCGAAGGCCATCTACGCGACCAGGCCATGGACGCTATCCAGAAAGTGGAATGGGTGCCGGATTGGGGGAAAGCCCGTATCGAAGGGATGGTCGATGGCCGCCCGGATTGGTGTATTTCCCGTCAGCGTTTCTGGGGCGTGCCGATTCCGATTTTCATTCATAAGGCCACCGGCACCATGCACCCGAATACCGTCGAGATGATGGAAAAAGTGGCGCAAATGGTGGAAGAAAAATCCATTGATGCCTGGTATGACCTGGAGCCGGAGGTGTTGTTGGGCGTGGAGGCGGACGATTATGAAAAAGTCACCGACATTCTGGACGTTTGGTTCGATTCGGGGATTTCGCATTTCACCGTGCTGGATCAGCGCGATGAATTGACGACGCCGGCGGATTTGTACTTGGAAGGGTCCGACCAACATCGTGGCTGGTTCCAGTCGTCTCTGTTGACGTCCTTAGCGATTCGTGGCAGCGCACCGTACAAGCAAGTGCTGACGCACGGCTTTACCGTGGATAAAGACGGCAAGAAAATGTCGAAGTCGAAAGGCAATGTCGTGGCACCGCAAGACATCGCCAATAAGTTTGGCGCCGATATTCTGCGCTTGTGGATTGCCGCGGCCGATTACCGTTATGAAATGACCGTGTCCGACGAAATCATTCAACGTACGGCGGATGCTTATCGCCGTATTCGGAATACTTCGCGCTTCCTGTTAGCGAACCTGAACGGCTTCGATCCGAAAACCGATGCCGTGCCGTACGACGAAATGTTGCCGTTGGATCAATGGGCCGTCGGTCAGGCGGCACAGATTCAACAGGAAGTGGAAGCGGCTTATGAGTCCTATCATTTCCACACCATTTATCAAGCGGTGACGCACTTCTGTTCGGTCGAACTGGGCGCATTCTATCTGGATGTCATCAAGGATCGCCAGTACACCTGTAAGGCGGACAGTTTGCCGCGACGTTCCGCGCAGACCGCCTTGTATCACATTGTGGAAGCCTTGACGCGTTGGATTGCACCGATTTTGAGTTTCACTGCCGAGGAAATTTGGCAGTCGTTACCGGGTGACCGTTCCGACACCGTCTTTACCGAGCAGTGGTACGACGGCTTGACGGCATTGGACGAAACGCAACCGATGAATTCGGCCTATTGGGCGCGGATGATGGACGTGCGTTCGGCGGTCGCCAAACAGTTGGAACAGCTGCGAAATGACGGTGTGGTGAAAGGGTCTTTGACCGCCGAAGTGACGCTGTATGCCGACGGCGATCTGTTCGAGCAGATTCAAGCCTTGCAGGACGAATTGCGTTTTGTGTTGATTACCTCTTACGCCATTGTGAAACCGGCGTCGGAAAAAACCGATACCGCCGTCACCACCGATGTGGATGGCTTGTGGGTGGATGCCGGAGCGGCCGATAAACCGAAATGCGGCCGTTGCTGGCACCATCGTGAGGATGTCGGTTCGCACAGTGAAGACGAGGATTTGTGTCAACGTTGTATCGATAATGTCTATGGCGAAGGGGAGCAACGTCAGTTTGCTTAAAATCGGCCAGGCCTGGTCGGTTTCACCATTCGACGTATCGTTATGACGCATCCCGTTACTCTTTCCCAATCGGCGCTGAAAACGCTGTGGCTCGCTGTTGTGCTGCTGGTGTTGGATCAGTTGACTAAATACTGGGCCAATACCGGTTTGACACTGGGCGAGCCGGTGGCGATTCTGCCGCATTTGAACTTCACGCTGGTCTATAACTACGGCGCAGCCTTCAGTTTTCTGGCGGATATGGGCGGCTGGCAACGCTGGCTGTTCACCGGATTGGCGCTGGGGGTCAGCGGCGCGTTGCTTTTCTGGCTGTCAAAATTGCCGAAGGTGTGGAGTGCGGAAACCGTTGGCATCAATCTGATTTTGAGTGGTGCCGTCGGTAATGTCATTGACCGGATTCTGTTCGGTCGGGTGACCGACTTCGTCGACTTCTATATTGGTTCCTGGCATTACGCCACCTTTAATGTGGCCGATATGGCGATTAATATCGGGGCGGGATTATTGATTCTGTCCGAATTTTGGTTAAAGCCGAGACGTGAAAAGCGCGCCGTGCAACGCGACGAATCTTAAGCCTTTCCTCTTTCAATTCTTTTCCTAGTCTTTTAGTGATGTCAGTCTTACGTCTTCGGTGACGATTGGGTTTGCTGCGCCTGTTGCTTGGCTTTTTCGGATTTTTCCAGTTGATTGGCGAGTTTGGTCAGGCGGCTTTGTAGCTTCCAGAATAAGTAGGCCGGTTGTTCGCACACATCGGGTTTGGGTGTTTTGAGCATGTCCGCTGACCTGTCTAACAGTTTGAAATGTCGTTTAAAGACCATTATAGCCGATTGCGATAATTTACAATCAACCTGCTAAAGGTGTTGATGACTGTATCGACTAACGAACGGTTTTCTGTAAGATTTTCAGCATGCGATAGGATGGATAGCCGTCGGCCGGCAAGCCATTTTGCAGTTGGAAAGCGCGCAGAGCGCTGCGGGTTTTGCTGCCGGCAATGCCGTCGATCTTACCGATGTCTTCGCCGGCCAGGGCTAAGCGTTCTTGCAGCTCTTTGATTTGGTCGCGGGTGAGCGACTTATCGTCTTTCGGGGCGGTTTTGCTCAGTGGCGGGCGCCCGACGATCCGGTCCGCCAAGTGGCCGACGGCGAGAGCATAACTGTCGGAACGGTTCCAACGTTTGATGACGTCGAAGTTATCGAAGACCAAAAACGCCGGGCCGCGATAGTCGTATGGCAAGAGCAGGGCGGCTTCCATGTCCGCTTTCGGTAACGGGCGACCATCCGCCAGTTTTAAACCGAGTTGCCGCCATTCATCCAGCGGGCGCTTGGTACGACCATCGGCCAGCCCTAAATCAAAGGCTTCCGGTAAGGTGACTTCCCGTCCCCAGTTTTCTTCACGCTGCCAACCCAGTTCATTCAGAAAGTTCCCCATTGAATAGAAGACGTCCGGCAGGCTGTTCCAAAGGTCGCGTTTGCCGGAGTTGTCGGCATCCACGGCGTATCGTAAATAATTGCTGGGCATGAATTGGCATTGTCCCATGGCACCGGCCCAAGAGCCTTTCATTTGCGCGGGATCAATATGACCTTGGTCGATAATGCGCAAAGCGGCCATGAGTTCTCGTTGAAAAAATTCGGAGCGACGGCGGTCATAGGATAAGGTGGCCAGGGATTCGATAATCGGGGTGTTGCCGGTGTAACCGCCGAAATTGGTTTCCATGCCCCAGAAGGCGATTAGAAAACGCCCGGGCACCCCGTATTCACGCGTGACTTCTTGCAATTGGGGTTTGTATTTTTCATACAGTTTTTGGCCGGTTTCAATGCGCCAGTCGGTGACGGCACGGTTAAAGTATTGCCAGAAGGTGCGAGTAAATTCCGGTTGACGGCGATCCAATTCCAGCACACGCTCATTCAAATGCACATTTTTGAAAGCTTGATTCAGGGTCTGTTGGGAAATGCCGTCCTGGCGGGCCTGTTTTTTGAAGCCTTTTAGCCAGGCCTGAAAATCGGCTTCGGATTGAGGCGGTGGCTCATAGGCCATGGCCGGCGACTGTGCCAGCAGAAAGGATACAAAAACCGTGAAAAAAAGTCGTGTGATGTGTGTCATAAAAAAATCATAAGCCGGTGTTCAAATGTGCATTCTTGTTTATAAATTGTATATAAGTGCGCTCTAATAATGTCGTCACAGGGTGGCCATTTTACTAAAGTGACTTGTCGTAATGCAGTAAAATAACGTTTTTGTCGATAGGTAATTTCAATGTGTCGTTTTTTTGCAACGTCTCCGCCGGGTTTGAACGAGCTGCTTCGTGAAGAGTTGACCCGTTTTGGCGCGGAAAACATCAAAGTTCAGCCAACAGGCGCGACCTTTGAAGGGCCTCTGGACGTAGGCTACCGAACTTGTCTTTGGTCGCGTTTGGCCAATCGGGTCTATTATGTGCTGCTGGAAACCGAGGTGCCGAATCAGGAAGCCTTGAGCGGCCTGGTAGCGTCCATCGATTGGATTCAGCATGTGGCGCAAGACGGCACCTTTGCGGTGTCCTTCACCGGGAAAGGATTGGGCATCGAGCACAGCCATTACGGTGCGCTGAAAATCAAAGACGGCATCGTCGATTATTTTCGCGAACGTTATCAAACACGTCCGTCGGTGGATGCGACCACGCCGGACATTCGCGTACACGGTCACGTCAATCGCAACCATTTGACGTTGAGTTTGGACTTGGCCGGTTACAGTTTGCACCAGCGCGGCTATCGCGAAGGCATGCAGGTGACGGCTCCGTTGAAAGAAAATGTCGCGGCGGCGATTTTGATGCGGGCCAATTGGCCGGAAATCGCCCAACGGGGTGGTTCGCTGTATGACCCCTTGTGCGGTTCCGGTACCTTCCTGGTTGAAGCGGCGATGATGGCGTCCGATGCGGCACCAGGCCTGGCCAAATCCGGTGAAATGCTATTGAACTATTGGCGAGGGCACGACGAAGTCCTGTGGGAAAACCTGGTCGAGGAAGCCGAACAACGCGAAACCGACGGTTTGCGTCAGTTGCCGATGATTTATGGCTCGGACATTTCGCATAAGTCCTTGGACATTGCTCGCGAAGCCATTCAAGCGGCCGGTTATGACGATGTGATTGAAATCAAACAAATGAGCGTTGAGCAGGGACGAAAATGGGGCGATTGGCCGACCGGCTTGATTGTGACCAACCCGCCGTATGGGGAACGCTTGAGCGATGAAGAGTCGGTCAAGCAGATTTACATGCAACTGGGCGAGTACCTGAAGTCGGAATTCAAAGATTGGAAAGCGGCGGTGTTGACGTGCAATACCGAGTTGGGCATGTACCTGGGCATTAAGGCGAAACGTTCGCACGACTTTTACAACGGCGCCATGGCGTGTCGTTTGTTCCGTTTTGATTTGGACGAAAGTTTATTTCGCCAACCGGCCTTGCAGGTCAAGTCGGATTTGGTGTCTCAAGTCCGACGTTTGCAACCGGAGTTGGCGGCGTCCGATAACGCGCGCATGGTGGCCAACCGCATCCGCAAGAATATGAAAGGGCTGAAAAGCTGGGTGAAGCAGCAGGACATTCAAGCCTACCGCGTTTACGATGCCGACATCCCGGAATACGCCCTGGCGATTGATTTGTACGATACGCTGGAAAGCGGTTTGTGGGTGGTGGTGGCTGAATACGCGCCGCCGAAAACCGTTAACCCGACCAAAGCGAAGCGCCGTTTATACGAGGCCTTGTCGGTGTTGCCCGAGGTGTTCGATGTGGCCGCGGAGCGCATTATTTTCAAAGTGCGCAGTCAGCAAAAAGGCCAGGATCAGTACGAAAAAATGGACGAGCAGAAAGCCTTTTTCACCGTGCTGGAAAACCAAACCAAAATCCGCGTCAACTTCACCGATTATCTGGACACCGGTTTGTTTCTAGACCACCGGGACGTGCGCCGGGAAGTGGCGAAGCTGGCCAGTGGAAAACGTTTGTTGAACCTGTTCTGTTACACGGCCAGCGCCACGGCGGAAGCCGTCAAAGCCGGTTGTAAAGGCAGTTTGAGTTTGGATATGTCGAAAACCTATTTGTATTGGGCCAAGCACAATTTCATGTGCAACGACATTGATGAACGACAGCACCGTTTGCAGCAGGAAAATGTGCTGGAATGGCTGGAAAAGCAAACCGATGGTTCGTCTAAAGCGCCGTCCGAGACCTTTGATGTGATTTTCCTGGACCCGCCATCGTTTTCGACGTCCAAGCGCATGGAAGGCACCTTGGACATTCAGCGTGATCATGTGGATTTAATTCGCAAAACCTTGACGCTGTTGGCACCGGGCGGGCGTTTGGTGTTCTCGAACAATCTGCGCAAGTTCAAGCTGGATCAAGCGGCATTTGCCGACGATTGGGCCATTGAAAACATCACTCAGCGCACCTTGCCGAAAGACTTTGCACGTAACCCAAAAATCCACCAGGCCTGGGTGTTTTCGGCGAAATGAAGGTTCTCTAGAACCAAAAGCTTGATTTACATTAAGTCTGGTGAGCGTCGTCGGGCGTGCGCCCCTTTTTTTGTTAGAATGCCGCGGTACCGTCTCTGATGATGGCGGCCGCCCGTAACGATAATGCCATAGGAACCCCGCATGGAACAGAGTATTCGATTCGACGAAGATTTGATTAAGCGTTATAACCAGTCCGGGCCGAGGTACACCTCGTATCCGACGGCGGTGCAGTTTGACGAATCGTTCGGCATTCCCGAGTATCAGGCCGCGGCCGAGCGCAGTAATGCCTCGGATCGTAATCTATCGTTGTATTTTCATATTCCGTTTTGCGATACGGTGTGTTTTTTCTGCGCCTGCAACAAGGTTTGGACGCGGGACCGCAGCAAAACCACGCCTTACCTAGACCGCTTGTACCGCGAAATCGAAATGCAATCCAAGCTGTTCGATCCGAACCGTAAGGTGGACCAATTGCACTGGGGCGGCGGTACGCCGACCTTCATCAATATGGATGAAATGCGCGAGCTGATGACGGTGACGCGCCAGCACTTTAATCTTCATGATGACGATTCCGGTGAATATTCGATTGAAATCGACCCGCGTGAAGCGAATAAAGAATCCGTCAAGTTATTGCGTGACCTGGGCTTTAACCGTATGAGCCTTGGCGTGCAGGATTTTGACCCGAAAGTGCAGAAGGCGGTGAATCGTATTCAGACCGAAGCCCAAACCTTTGAAGTGTTGGAAGGTGCGCGGGAAGCCGGGTTTATGTCGGTGAACGTGGACTTGATTTACGGTTTGCCGCATCAGACCGAAGCCGGCTTTATGGCAACTCTGGACAAGGTCTTGGCGGTGGAGCCGGATCGTTTCTCGGTCTTCAATTATGCCCATATGCCGAGCATGTTCCCGACCCAGAAAAAAATGAATGAAGCCGATATGCCATCGCCGGATGAAAAACTGGCGATTTTGCATGCCACCACAAATCGACTGCTGGAGGCCGGTTATGTCTATATCGGTATGGATCATTTCGCCAAGCCGGACGACGAGTTGGCGGTGGCGCAGCGCAACGAAACCCTGTATCGGAATTTCCAGGGCTATTCCACGCATGCTGAATGCGATTTGGTTGGCATGGGCGCGACGTCGATTTCGTTGATCAATAACACCTATGCGCAGAACTACAAGTCGTTAAACGACTATTATGCGGCGATCGATGCCGGGCACTTGGCGGTGTTCCGTGGCGTGACCTTGACCGAAGACGATGAGTTGAGACGGGATGTGATTACCCGTTTGATCAGCCACTTCCATTTGAATTTTGCCAAGGTCGAGCAGCAGTGGGGCATTGTCTTTAACGAATATTTCGAGCAAGCGCTGCCGAGATTGGCGCCGATGGTGGAAGACGGTTTGATCGAGTTGACGGAAACGGATTTATACGTCACCGCCGCCGGGCGTTTGCTGATTCGCAATATCTGTATGGTGTTTGACGCCTATTTGAAGCCGGGGACTCAAAACCGCTTTTCCAAAGTAATTTAAGACTTGATTTAAGTCGCCCAGTTCTTTTGGAGCGACTTGAATTGCGTTAAGGGTGTACCTGACGGCGAATTTGGTTGACGTCGTCTTCAGTCAGCCCTAATACTTGAATAGTGTCTTCGTACAGAACCGGTAATTCGGTTTCGAGAATATTCTTTTTGTTTTCCAACGCCAAGACGTGCGCCAGTTCCAACATGGCGGTCAATTGGCGAATGTCTTTATCCTTGATGCGATTTAGGTCATCTTCATGATGCAGCAAAATCGCTTTGCAGACTTCATCTTTCAAGCCCCAATCTTTGGTCATGACATAGCCCACCGCGCTGTGCGTCGTACCGAAACGGGCGTATTCGTCCTGGTGGACTTGGTAATGGTTCATTAAACTGGCCACAAAGGTTTCCGGGTGGAGTTTGTCGAGCTCGGCGAATAGGAAAGTGCCGATGTCGTGCACCAATCCAAACATATAGGCTTCCGCCGTATTCAGCAAATTCAGTTTTTTGGTCAGCGGCACCAGAATGTCGGCAATGACGATGCTGTGATAGGACAGGCCTTGCACCGGGCTGGCGTCGAGCATTTTCTGAATTTGCACACAGAAAACATAATGTTTGATGTTTTTCAGGCCGAGAAAGTCGATGGCGGCATCGATGGATTGGATGCTTTTCGGCTTGGGTTTCTTTTGGCTCAGTTTATTGGCCAATGCCACTAAGTCACCTGCCAGCGTGGGGCTGGTGGAGACCAGTTCCTTGATTTTCGAGGGATTGGGGAATTCGTATAAATCGAGGAGTTTGCGCAATTCCATGACTTCCCGGGGGATGGTCACCACCGGGTAGTTGGCGAGGAGTTGGCGAGCCACATCGACTTGATCTTTTAATGACATAGTGCAACCAGGTTTCGTTATTTTTCTATTGTTGTTTGGGATGGGTTCGGCGCTAAAAAAGGTTTGATCGCATCCATAAAGCGTGGCAGGGCTCCGGATTGTTTTTTAAAGCAAGTATGAGCGCGCTCTGCATATTGTTGCCGTTGTTCCGGGTTTTGCGCAAACAGAACCAATTGTTCACCGAGTTGAATGTCGTCGTCGGCAATGGAAATGGCATTGTCATCCTTAAAGGTATCGTAAAGCGCTTGCAAATTCATGTGGTATTGGCCGGATAAAACCGGTTTGCCCAACGCGGCCGGTTCCAGAATGTTATGGCCGCCGAAGGGCACCAGGCTACCGCCCACAAACGCGGCGTCGCTGACTTGGAACCAAAGCATCAATTCACCGATGGTGTCGGCCAGATAAACCTGTGTATCGGCGGTGACCGTCTCGCCACGGGAACGCACCGCAACCTTGAGGTCGGATTGTTCGAGAAGCTTCGAGACCTCGGTAAAGCGGTCGGTGTGCCGGGGGACCAGAATCAACAACGCGTCCGGTGTGGATTTTAATAACGTTTGATGGGCGCTCAACATCAGGACTTCTTCGGAAGTCTGACCGTCTTTGACCGGCCCGTGCGTACTGGCCGCGACCCAGATAAAGCGGTTGTCGGAATGGGCTTCTTTTCGCCAGGCCTGGGCATTTTCCGCTAAATCCGACGGGATGTGAATGTCGGACTTGAGGTTGCCGAGCTGCTGAATACGGTTTCTGTTTGCGCCCAGTGCGATCAAGTGGTCTGTGTCCGCTTTGAATTGACTGACAATTAAGTGGGTTTGATTCAAGGCATTGGCAATCAGGCGGCCGCCCCATTTTCGGTAGGCTTGAAACGATTTTTCCTTGATGCGTGCATTCGCCAGCACCAACGGAATCTGGTGGTCGTGGCAGGCCTGGTATAAATTCGGCCAGATTTCGGTTTCCACCATAATCACCAGTTTGGGGGCGATATTGTCCAGAAAACGCTGTACGGCGCCGGGGTAATCGTATGGAATCATTTGATGCTGAATCGGCACCGGCGCAAAGCGTAAGGCTTGCTGTGCGCCTTGCGTCGAACCGCTGGTCAGGGTGATGGGTAGGTTGGGATATTGTGCTTTCAGTTCAGTCAGCAGGGGGAAAATGGAGCGGGTTTCACCGACCGACACGGCGTGTATCCAAATGCCACCTTTCTGAAACGGCGGGTTATTCCAGCCGAACCGGGCGCGAAAGCATTGCGAGATGGGCGCATAATCGCGATCCTGCCGGGCTTGCTTGTCGGCTTTCCGGCAGCGTTTCCAGCCGGAATAGGCCACCAACGGAAACGCCAGGAATAACAAAAATCGGTAGAGCCAAAGTCCCATTGTCAGTCGTCGTTATCGGTTCAGGTCGTAAATTTGAATGACGCCGACAATGCGGTTTTGTTCCGACACCAGTAAGGAGGTGATTTTTTGTTGGGTCATCATTTCTTCGGCGTCCGACAAGCGGGCGTCGGCATCAATGGTTTTCGGCTGACGTTTCATAATGTCGCCGGCGGTTTTCTGTAAGAAGGTTTCGGTGTTTTCTTCCATTTGGCGGCGTAAATCGCCGTCGGTAATGATGCCTTCGCCATCGTTGACAATGCACAACCCGAGGCGGCCGTCGGTCATGGTATGAATGATTTCTTTCATGCTGGCCGTGGCCGGAATGAAGGGCAGGTTTTCCGATTTCATTTCGTGTTTGACGCGGGTTAAGAGTTTGCGCCCGAGGCTACCACCTGGGTGGAAGCGAGCAAAATCCTGCGGCTGGAAGTCGCGGGCTTCCATCAGGGCGACGGCTAGCGCATCGCCCATGACCAGCGTGGCGGTGGTGGATGAGGTTGGCGCCAGTTGATGTGGGCAGGCTTCTTGCGGCACGGCAATGTTCAGATGGAACTCGGAGTTTTTCGCCAAGGTTGATTCCGGGCGGCCGGTCATGGAGATGATGGTATTGCCATTGTCTTTTAAAAACGGAATCAGCTTGATGACTTCTTCGGTTTCACCGGAGTTGGAGATGGCGAGAAAGACATCTTCGGGGGACACCATGCCCAAATCGCCGTGAAACGCTTCGCCTGGGTGCATGAAAAAACACGGCGTGCCGGTGCTGGCCAGGGTGGCCATGATTTTTTTACCGATGAGGCCGGATTTCCCCATGCCACAAATGACCAGACGCCCCTGTGTTTTGAGAATGGCGTCGACGCTTTGGGTAAAGTGGTCGTCCAGTAGTTGTTTCAAGTGGGTGATGGCTTCGGCTTCAATGTCGAAAACCCGTTTTGCAATGTCAATAGCGCTCATGTCTTTCCTTTACGGATGTGTTCGATGGGCTGAGGCTGTCTCAGCCAGAATCATATTAAAGCAAATGCTTAACGTGATTAAAACTTATAGGCAATGTGTAAATTGTGAAAATCCGTGCCCGGGTTCGGCGTTTCGATATTGGCGTTGGAAATGTGCAGATAGCGATAACCGATTTCAAACTGGTCGCTTTGCACCCCCAGGCCGAAAATGCTGCCGAACTGGAATTGGGTGGATTTGAATTCGTTTTCGATGGTGACGTCCGACAGGTATTGCGGGCCGCCGCCGAGTTCCAAGTAGGGTTTGATCTGGCCGGTTTTCCAAATGTAATGAAACACCGGGGTCAAGCCGACAATATAACCGCTTTTATTGTCGGCGTCCTTGTCGGTGGAGTACCAGTAGTTAGCATTGATTTCCCAGCGTCCGCCGATCCGAAAATGCTCGTTTTCGAATAACGGTTTTTGCCAGTCGGCCCCGAAGGCGAAGCGATTGTTTTGGATGGTGTTGTCGGCACCGACATCGACACTCAGTGATAATTTGTCGGTATTCAAACTTGGATCAAAAGAACAAGGGGCCTGTCCTTCGTAACAGGCATAGCCGAACGAACCGATGGCTCCGATGATGGTGAGGTTCATTAATAAGTCGTTGGAGCTGTCGGCGTGTGCTTTAGGGGCTGTGATGGAAAATAATACCGTGAAGGCGATGAAAATTGACCGCAAAGTCGGGTTAAAAACGAACATTAAAATGGAATCCTGTTAGACTTATGTCGGAGTTTTAAATCATAATAAATACTTTCGATATTTTAATCTAATCAATCCATGAAAATGCACGATTTTTCCAAAACCAAAATTTTAGTCGTCGGTGATGTCATGTTGGACCAGTATTGGTCTGGTCGCGCAGGCCGTATTTCCCCTGAAGCGCCGGTGCCGGTGGTGAAAGTCGCGGACGAAGATGTTCGGGCCGGCGGCGCGGCCAATGTCGCATTGAATATTGCCGATTTGGGCGCCGAAGTTCAGTTGATGGGGATTGTCGGCCGCGACAGCTTTGGTGAGCAGCTTTCGCAAGTGTTGAAAGACGCCGATTTGACGTCTGATTGGGTGTATTCCGAAGCGGGCACCATATGTAAATTGCGTGTGCTGAGCCATCATCAGCAATTGATTCGGATGGATTTCGAAAACGCCGTGCCGGAAAAAGATGCGCAGGCCTTGGCGGAATTGGTAGCCTCTCAGGTGTCGGCGTTCGATGTGGTGGTGATTTCCGATTACGCCAAAGGGGCTTTGCAGTATGTCGAAAAAATGATTGAAGCGGCCAAAAAGCAAAATGTACCGGTGTTAATTGACCCGAAAGGCGATGATTTTACCCGTTACAGTGGTGCGACCTTAGTGAAGCCAAATCAGGGTGAATTTGAATTGATTGTCGGCGCTTGTCCAACGGAACAGGATGTCGTGGAGCGTGGTGAAAAACTGATTCGTGACATCGATATTGAAGCTTTGTTGGTGACGCGAAGCGAACATGGTATGGCGTTGGTGGAGCAAGGTGCGAAACCGACGTTACTGAAATCACAGGCGCAGGAAGTGTTTGACGTCACCGGCGCGGGCGATACGGTGATTGCGACCTTGGCCACTGCATTCGGCAGCGGCATGTCCTTACCGGATTCGGTGCGGTTGGCGAATGAAGCGGCCAGTATTGTGGTGCGTAAAGTCGGCACGTCGACGGTCACGCGGGTGGAGCTGGAAGAGCAGGTGTATGCTTCTCAACGGCATCAGGCGTATATGTCGATGTCGGAAGACGAGGTGGAAGCCTTGATTCGCTTGGCACAGGAAAAAGGCGAGAAGGTGGTGTTCACCAACGGCTGTTTTGATTTGCTGCACAGTGGACACGTGCGTTATTTGAACGAGGCGGCGAAAACCGGCGATCGTTTGGTGGTGGCGGTGAACTCCGATGAGTCGGTGAAATTATTGAAAGGCGACAGTCGCCCGATTGTGCCACTGGAAGGGCGAATGGAATTGTTGTCGGCTTTGAGTTGCGTCGATTGGGTGGTGCCTTTCGGAGAGGAAACACCGGAGCGTTTGATTTGTAAATTGAAGCCGGATGTGCTGGTGAAAGGCGGCGATTACAAGCCGGACGAAATCGCCGGCGCACAGTGTGTGTGGGAGAATGGTGGTGAAGTCGCTGTTCTCTCGTTTTGGGACGGGTATTCCACCACCAATATGGTGGACAAAATCCAAGCGCAAGAATGAAAAGTGGAAAAAACGTGTAATGAACTTAGAACATGCTTTGCAAGCGCATCAAAAAGCCATACAATCTGTAACTGAATCGTCACAAATACTTACGGAACTGGTTGATAGAATGGTTCGGTCCTTCAACGACGGCGGGAAGGTACTTTGGATGGGGAACGGCGGCAGTGCGGCGGATGCTCAGCACATGGCGGCGGAATTGATGGTGCGTTACGTGAAAAACCGCGCGCCGCTGGCGTCAATCGCTTTGACGACCGACAGTTCAATTTTAACCGCGCACACCAACGACTTTGAATTCGAGACCCTGTTTTCCCGCCAAATTGAAGGATTGGCCAGGCCTGGTGATATTGTGATCGGCTTGTCGACATCGGGTCGTAGCCCCAACGTCGTAAAAGGGATTGAGAAAGCCCGTGACCTTGGGTGTGTTACCGTGGCCATGACCGGCAATCAGCCGACCGTATTGGCCGAGATTTCAGATTTCTGTTTTCAGGTGGATTCCAATGAAACTGCCCGAATACAGGAAGCGCACAGCTTCATCAGCCATCTTCTGTGCGAAGGGCTGGATGAAGAGTTTGGATAGGAGGTTCCTTCTTTTTATTTTGAGCCTCTTACACATATGACTGTTTTGAGGGTGCTCAATGTCTTATATCCTAGCGGCCGATGTCGGGGCGACCAAAGTGTTGTTACAGGCATTGGATACGACCAAAAATCTTGTCTTGGCCGAGAAACGCTATCTCAGTGCCGATTTTCCTTCTCTGACGACCTTAATTGAAACCTTTCTGTCTGAATTCGATTTACCGGCCATCGATGCCGCCTGTTTGGGGTTGCCCGGCCCGGTAAAAGGCCGACGTGTCGAACTAACCAATTTACCTTGGACGGTGGATGCCGATGCGCTGGAAACGCTGTGCGGCATTGATCGGGTCGACGTTATCAATGATTTTTACGCGGCGGCCCTTGGCGTGGGCGATTTACAGGCCGACGATTTGGTCTGCTTGCAGGCCGGTCAATGCGACATGACCGGTAATCGACTGGTGGTCGGTGCCGGTTCCGGTTTGGGCGTGGCGCCGGTCAAAAACTGCAATGGTTCTTTTATTCCTCAGCCTTCCGAAGGCGGTCACGCCGACTTTGCTCCTTTAAATGATGAACAAGACAAAATTCTCGGCTGGCTGCGTCAAAAGTGGCCGCATGTTTCGTATGAGCGGTTGTTGTCCGGTGAAGGACTGGAAACCCTCTATTTCTTTTACAGTATTCAATCGCATGGTCACGGTAAGCGTGGCATGAATGCCGCCGAAATTCATCAAGCCGCTTTGGATGGTGAACAGATTGCGGTGCAGACGCTGGATACGTTCGTTGAAATCTACGGCGCTTATATCGGCAATGCCGCTTTGATTTGGGAACCACAGGCCGGTATTTTTGTGGCGGGAGGGATTGCGCCGAAAATTCAGGACTGGATGACGCAGCCGCGTTTTATCCATGCTTTTTTGAACAAAGGGCGCATGAAAAAAATTGTTGAAACTTTTCCGATTTACTTGGTGGTGAACGAGTCGGTCGGTTTACTCGGTGCGGTCAAACAAGCACAAAGAATGATTGTCGAACACGCTGTATAACGGAGTGCCTAGACGGTTTGTCGAAACTATTTTCGGTTGCATGGATCGAGAGGAGATATGAAAGGATGAAGTATTACTGTGAAACAAAAACCGCAACGGATTTAACTCGTAAGACATTAGCTTTGGTGTTGGCCGGAGGAGAAGGAAGCCGTTTGAAGGATTTAACCAAATGGCGCGCGAAACCGGCGGTTCCATTTGGCGGTAAGTACCGTATCGTTGATTTTGTCTTATCCAATTGCGTGAATTCCGGGATTCGTAAAATCGGTGTATTGACCCAATATAAATCCCACTCGCTGATTCGCCATATTCAGCGGGCCTGGTCGTTTATGCGTTATGAAGTTGGTGAGTTTGTCGAATTGCTGCCCGCACAGCAGCGGGTGCACAAAGGCTGGTATGAAGGCACGGCAGATGCGCTTTATCAGAATTTGGATATTCTGCGTCGTCATACGCCGGAGTATGTGCTGGTGCTGGGCGGGGATCATATCTACTCCATGGATTACAGCAAGATGCTTTACGATCATGCCGAATCCGGCGCGGACGTCACCATTGGGTGCATTGAGGTGCCGCGCATGGAAGCCACCGGTTTTGGTGTCATGTCGGTTAATGACAACCTGGAAATCACCAAATTCACCGAAAAACCGGCCGACCCGGAAGCCATGCCCGGTAAGCCGGATAAGGCGTTGGCCTCGATGGGGATTTATGTGTTTTCCACCGAGTTTTTGTTTGAAAAGTTGATTGAAGATGCCGATAACATGACGTCTTCGCGGGATTTCGGCAAGGACATTATTCCGTCGGTGATTGCCGATTGGCATGTGCGGGCGTTTCCGTTTCAGGATGATGACAATAAACCGGTTTATTGGCGAGATGTGGGCACGATTGAATCCTATTGGAAGGCGAGTATGGATTTGTGTTCGGTCACACCGGAACTGAATTTGTATGATGAAGATTGGCCGATGTGGACCTATCAGGCGCAGATGCCGCCGGCCAAATTCATCTTCGATGACGAGGGGCGTCGAGGTGAGGCCATCGATTCATTGGTTGCTGGCGGGTGCATTATTTCCGGGGCGCGTATCAAACGATCGGTGATTTCCAGTGGTGGGCGCATTCACAGCTATACCCTCATCAAAGACTCGGTGTTGTTGCCAAGAGTGGAAGTGCAACGAAACTGCCGTATCCAAAATGCCGTCATTGATAAAGGAAGTATCATTCCTGAAGGCACGATTATCGGTGAAAATTTGGAAGACGATAAAAGACGTTTTTATGTTGAGGAATCTTCTGGTATTGTGTTGGTAACGCCGGAAATGCTTGGACAAAAATTGCACGTTACTCGTTAAGAATGCTCAACTAGGTGATTAGATCCCTGTTATGGAACCGAAAAAAATTAAATTGGTGCTGTGTTGGCACATGCATCAACCGCATTATCGAGATGGACTGAATGGTGAATATCGTTTGCCGTGGGTGTATTTGCACGCGATCAAGGACTACACCGATATGGTGGCGCACCTCGAAAAGTTGCCCGAAGCGAAAGTGGTGGTGAATTTTGCGCCGGTGTTACTTGAACAGTTAGGTGACTATGCCAAGCAAATGCGCAGTTGGCTACACTCCGGAACCCATATTCAGGACGCTTTGTTGAATTGGGTGTCGGGTGAAACTTCGGTGACCGATGATCTGGCTCAGCGACTCGAAATTGTTCAGGCCTGCCAGAAAGCGTATGCGCCAACCATGATCGATACGTTTCCGGCCTTTCGCCGGTTGTTGGATATGTCCAATTGTGATGAAGCCACTACGCTGGAAGAAGCCGCTTGTTTGTCGTATTTCAATGAACAATATTTTATTGATCTGCTGATGTGGTACCACTTAGCTTGGATGGGGCAAAGCCTGCGCCAGGATGACGAACGGGTTGAAGCCTTGATTGAAACCGGACAAAACGGTGTTCACTTTACAGCAAAAGACCAAAGAATGATGGTTGATGTTATGGCCGATGCGATTGAAGGTGTGATTCCGCGATATCGGCGACTGATGGAAGCCGGTCAGATTGAGATTTCCATGACGCCGTATGGGCATCCGATTGTTCCGTTGTTGATTGATTTTGATAGCATGAAAGATGCTCAGCCGCATTCGCCAATGCCGGAGTCCGAATGTTATCCGGACGGCTATGAGCGCGCTAAATGGCATATGGAACATGGTTTTAAGGTGTTTGAAGAATATTTCGGCACCAAGCCGAAAGGGGTTTGGTTGTCGGAAGGCGCGGTCAGCGCTGCGGCCATCGGCTTGCTGGATCATTACGAAATTGACTGGACAGCCTCGGGCGAAGGGGTGTGGCGCCATTCATGTGAGGCGTCGCACCTGGATCATCATGATATCGCTTCTAAACGGGCTTTGTATCAGCCACTGCAACATGCTACTCAGAATTGTGCGTTGTTTTTCCGTGACGATGGCTTATCGGATTTAATTGGTTTTCAGTACAAGGATTGGAGCCCTCAGGATGCCGCTAATAACTTTGCCCATAATTTGCACAACATCGCTGAAGCTTTGGGTGAAGACGTGGAAGATTATGTGGTGTCAGTCATTTTAGATGGTGAAAATGCCTGGGAATATTATCCCGACAATGCCTATCACTTTTTATCGGCCTTGTATCAAACCTTGGTCGATCACCCTCAGGTGGAAATGACGACGTTTTCCGATGCCCTGCAAAGCGGGGTTCGACCGCGGCATTTGCCGGTTTTGAAAGCCGGTAGTTGGGTGTATGGTTCTTTCTCTACCTGGATTGGGGAGCCGGACAAGAACGCTGGATGGGATTTGCTGGTGGATGCTAAGTTGACCTTTGACAAGGTGATGGCTTCCGGCAAACTGTCGGAAGAGGAGATTCGCCTGGCGACAGAACAGTTGGCAGTTTGTGAAGGCTCAGACTGGTTTTGGTGGTTCGGTGATTATAACCCGTCGGGGAGCGTGAAAGACTTTGATCAACTGTTCCGGCGTCACCTCGAAAAACTGTTTATTTTGCTGGGCGAAAAACCGCCTGAACAACTCTCCATTCCACTGTCTTATGGTGGCGGCGATATGGAAAATGCCGGCACCATGCGGCGAAATTAAACCCTTAGGGGTTTTATAAGAGGCACGGCCATATGAGACAACGACAAGCCGGCGTATTGCTGCATCCTACCTCCTTGCCGTCGGGCAAAATCGACGAGCAGGCCTGGCGGTTTTTGGAGTGGATGGAAGCGGCCAAGTTAACGGTTTGGCAGATGTTACCCTTGACCGAACCGGTGCAAGGCTTGTCGCCTTATCAAAGTGTTTCGGCTTTTGCGATGAATCCGGCGTTGTTGCCAGAGGACTGGCAGGACCAAATCAATGAAACCGACTATTTGGCTTTTTTAGCCGATGCCCCGCACTGGCTTGAAAACTATGCCTTATTCATGGCGTTACGGAATCATTTCAACCAGGCTTCTTGGGCCGACTGGCCCACCGCATACCGGAATCGCGGCAAACAAGCATTGATGGATTTTGCGTTGACGCATGCCGAGCAGATTGACTTTTTAAAACGACAACAATATGTGTTGCTGAAAAACTGGCTGGCTTTAAAGCAGTCTGCTAATGCGAAAGGCATTGAATTGTTTGGCGATATGCCGATTTTTGTGGCTTACGATAGCGCCGATGTATGGGCTAATCCGCACTTGTTTAAATTGGATGAAAACGGACAGCCAACCGTTGTGACGGGCGTGCCGCCCGATTATTTTTCCGAGACAGGTCAACGCTGGGGGAACCCGCATTATGATTGGCAAGCGATGCAGCAAGACGGTTTTCAGTGGTGGTTGCAGCGGGTCGAAGGAGCGCTTGAGTTATTCGACTTGATTCGTATCGATCATTTTCGCGGTTTAGAAGCTTGCTGGGAAATTGAGGCCAGTGAAGAAACCGCCATAAACGGCCATTGGGTCAAAGTACCCGGTGAGGCTTTCTTGAAGGCTTTGCAGGCTGAGTTCCCGCGGTTGCCTTTGGTGGCCGAAGACTTGGGAATCATTACGCCGGAAGTGGTGGCGCTGAAAGAAGCGTTCGACTTGCCGGGGATGTCGGTGTTGCAATTCGGCTTTAACGGCTTGCCGGATAACCCGCATGCCTTGTCGGAACAGGTGGAAAACTCCGTGGTGTATACCGGTACGCACGACAATGACACCACGCTGGGTTGGTGGGCCTCTTTAGAAGGCGACGAGTATCGTCATTGGGTGTTGTCACAGTTGCCAAACTCACAAGAGCCCATGCCTTGGCCGGTAGTGGAAGCGGCGTTGAATTCCGTTGCGTATTTAGCCATGATTCCGATGCAAGATTTTTTAGAGCTGGGAAATGAAGGCCGAATGAACACGCCCGGCACCGTGGAGGGTAATTGGCTTTGGAAATTAAGCTCGGAACAATTGACCGAATCGTTGGCCAGTCGAATCGCGACGTTAGTGACGGCCAGTGAACGGAATGGAAAAATTCCGCTAATCTCAGACGAGAAAGAGTAATTATGACTCAAAAAACCGTATCACAAATGGATTTACAACGCTTGATGGATGGCACACATCATGACCCTTTTCAGGTGTTGGGGGTGCATCAAACCGACCAGGCCTGGGAGATTCGCGAATGGTTGCCCACCGCGAAGTCGGCCGAGGTTGATGGCGATATTAAGCTGACTCGCATTGAAGGCAGTGACCTGTTTGTGGGAACCTTGACCGCCGCCCAAAAGAAAGCATTGCCGGCACACTATAAAGTGACTTGGCGCGAAGCGGATGGGTTAAGTTATTCGGCGGTATCTCCCTACACGTTTTGGCCGCAGTTGGGAGAGTTGGATTTGCATCTGTATGCCGAAGGCCGACATTGGCAGTTGTATGACTTATTGGGCGCTCAGGTTAAAGAGATAGACGGTATTCACGGTGTTCAGTTTGCGGTTTGGGCACCCGCCGCCAATCGTGTGTCGGTAATTGGCGATTTTAACGGCTGGAATGGCCTACGCCATCCCATGCGTACCAATGGTACCTCCGGGGTCTGGGAGTTGTTTATTCCGGGTTTGCAAGCCGGCGATATTTATAAGTTTGAAATTCGCAACCAGCGCACGGGCCATTCATTGGTGAAGACTGACCCGTTTGCCAAACAAATGGAAGTGCGGCCTTTAACGGGATCCGTGGTCAGTGAGACCGCGTTTGAATGGCAGGACCAAGATTGGATGCTTCAACGGGAAAGTTTCGATTGGCAGCAGACCCCAATGAATATTTACGAAGTTCACTTGGGGTCCTGGCAACGCGATCACGACGGCCATTTTTTGAACTACCGGGAAGCCGCTCACCGTTTGGTGGAATACGTTAATTGGATGGGGTATACCCATATCGAGTTGCTACCGATTTCCGAGCATCCTTTGGATGAATCTTGGGGGTATCAGACGTCCGGTTATTATGCGCCCACCAGTCGTTTCGGTTCGCCGGACGACTTCCGTTATTTTGTGGATCATTGCCATCAAAACGGCATCGGCGTGTTTCTGGATTGGGTGCCGGCGCACTTTCCAAAGGACGAATTTGCCCTAGCGCGCTTTGACGGTTCGGCACTGTACGAGCATGAAGACCCAAGAAAAGGTGAACACCGTGACTGGGGAACCTATATTTTCAACTTTGGTCGTAACGAAGTGCGCAACTTTCTGCTGGCCAATGCGCTCTATTGGTTAAAAGAATTCCATATTGACGGATTGCGAGTGGATGCGGTGGCGTCGATGCTGTACTTGGATTACTCGCGCGAGGCAGGAGATTGGGTGCCGAATGAATATGGCGGACGGGAAAACCTGGAAGCGATTGAGTTTTTAAAAACACTGAATGCCGAGGTGCATTCACAATGCCCGGGCACGGTCATGATGGCGGAAGAATCGACCTCCTGGCCAATGGTGTCGCGTCCCACCTGGATGGGCGGGTTAGGCTTTTCCATGAAATGGAATATGGGTTGGATGAATGATACGCTGGATTTTTTCGAAAAGGACCCTGTGTATCGGCCTTTCCATCATAATCAGTTAACGTTTAGCCAAATGTACGCCTATTCGGAAAACTTTATTTTGCCGTTGTCGCACGATGAAGTCGTGCACCTCAAACACGCGCTGGTCAGCAAAATGCCGGGGGATAATTGGCAAAAAATGGCTAATATGCGTCTGCTGATGGCGTACCAATCGTTGAATCCTGGCAAGAAGTTATTGTTTATGGGCTCGGAGTTCGCGCAATGGCAGGAGTGGAGTGAAAGTCGAGGGTTGGACTGGTATTTATGTGATCAGAGTGCGAACCGTGGTGTACAACTGCTGGTTCGGGACCTGAATCATCTTTACCGAGAGTCGTCGGCCTTGTATGCGCATGATTTTGATGCAGAAGGTTTTCAATGGATTGATTGTCATGATTATGAGCAGTCGGTGTTGAGCTTTATGCGGGTTTCCGATACGGAAAAATTGATTTGCGTGTTCAATTTCACGCCGGTGCCGAGGGATAATTATCGTATCGGTTTGCCGGAAGCCGGTGTATATGAAGAAATCGTTAATACCGATGCGGAAGTGTATGGCGGCAGCAACCTGGGTAATGGTGGACAGTTGCATAGTGATGACCAGGCCTGGATGAATTTACCTTATTCGACGTCTTTAATGTTGCCGCCTTTGGGGGCGGTGGTGTTGAGACGACAACGCTAATGTTTGGAGAGAAATAACGTCCATGAAAATTCTGTTTGCGACTTCCGAAGCGCATCCACTGATTAAAACCGGCGGACTGGCCGATGTGTCCGGCAGTTTACCCGATGCTTATCGTCACCAGAAACAACAGGTACGTTTGATAATGCCGGCTTACGGGGATGTTTGGGAAAAGGTTTCCCATATCTCGCAAATTGCCGATTTCATGGTGCCGGCCTGCGGTCGCAATTTGCATGTTCGTATTTTGAAAGCCAAGGCGGACGGCATTGATGTGCCGATTTGGTTAGTGGATATCCCGGAGTTGTTTCACCGTCCTGGTAACCCTTATTTGGCGTTGGATGGTCGAGACTGGTGGGATAATGGTGAGCGTTTCGGCATTTTTTCCAAAGCCGTGGTGGAGGTCGCCATGAACCGGGTCGGACTGGGCTGGAAACCCGATCTGGTTCAATCCAATGACTGGCAAACGGGGTTGGTGCCGGCTTTGCTGACGCGCGAAACCGAACGGCCAAAAACCCTGTTTACCATTCACAACATGGCGTATGCCGGATTGTTTCCAAAAAGCCTGTTTGAAGGGTTGGCTCTGCCATGGGAATGGTGGTCTGCCGACAGAGGGATTGAATTTTACGGCAATATGTCAATGTTGAAAGCCGGCATTCAAATGGCGGATTGGGTGACGACGGTCAGCCCGTCCTATGCCAAGGAAATTACCTATCCGGAGTACGCGTATGGCTTGGAAGGTGTCTTAATGCGCCGTGAAGAGGAAGGGCGTTTGGTCGGTATTTTGAATGGCATTGACGGTGATGTTTGGAACCCGCAGACGGACCCTTTTATCGCGAAACATTATTCGTCGGAAAAAGGCCGCGTGGCGGCGAAAAAACAGAACAAGCAATCTATGTTGGATTTTTGGGATATGCCGCAAGCCGTGCTGGACTCCGATGACCCGGTTGTCGGTTTGGTGGGGCGGCTGGTGCCGCAAAAAGGCATTGATATTGTGTTGGAAATTCTGCCGGAGCTGATTGAGCAGACGTCGGCGCGTTTTGTTTTGGTGGGGACCGGGGAGAGCCATTACGAATATTTGTTGAATGAGATGGCGCACCGTTATCCCGAACGGGTGCTCGTGTACATCGGGTATTCCGAATCTCTGGCACACAAAGTCGAAGCCGGAGCGGATCTGTTTTTAATGCCGTCTCGTTTTGAGCCGTGCGGATTGAACCAAATGTACAGTTTGATTTACGGTACGCCACCGATTGTGCATTCCACGGGGGGATTGGCCGATACGGTGGTGAATGCCACCAAAGAAAATCTAGCGGCGGGTACGGCGACCGGTTTCGTGTTTTATGACCCGAGTCGGCATGCGCTGAAGTCGACTATTTTGCATGCTTTATATTTGTACGGTAAGAAGCGCACTTGGCAAAAATTACAGAAAACCGGCATGCGAAAAGACTTCAGTTGGGATCGCAGCGCAAAACAGTATTTAGCGCTGTTTAAATAACCGGAAAATGCCTTTCGAATAGAGGTTCGAAAACGTAAATAGACACAGTAGTGGGCAACGTTGCCTAATTAAAATTTTCAAATTTTGGAGTTGGTGGTTATGGCAAAGAAAAAACAGACGAAAGCGGAAATAGATCACGAAAAACACATTTTCGAGTTGCTCAAAAAAATGGGTATGTCGGAGAAGGATATTGAGGCCGACTTTGTCCACTATTTGTATAACATGTTGGGTCGGGACATTGAATCTGATGCCTATTATCAATTCAAGGCCATGTCTTATACGGTGCGCGACCGTTTGATGATGCATTGGAAGGATACCTGGAAAGCCTATAACGGTGGCAAAAATAAAAAAGCCTATTACCTGTCGATGGAATTTTTGATTGGGCGTTCCTTATCCAATAACCTGTTGAATTTGGGGATTGAAACCGAAGCCGAAAAAGCCATGTATCAACTGGGCGGCTCCTTGGAAATGATTGAAGAGGCCGAAAAAGACGCCGGCTTGGGCAATGGTGGCTTAGGGCGTTTAGCCGCTTGCTTTATGGATTCTTGCGCCACTTTGGGCTTGCCGGTGATGGGGTATGGTTTGCGGTATGAATACGGCATGTTCAAACAGCTGATTAAAAACGGCTATCAAGTGGAAGAACCGGATCACTGGCTTGGATTTGGTTATTATCCTTGGGAAATTCAACGTTCCGAATACACGCGTGTTATTAAATTTGGCGGTCACAGTCGGCAATTTACCGACCCGCATACTGGCGAACTTATTGTGCACTGGGAAGACGCTGAAGAAGTGTTTGCCGTACCGTTCGATGTGCCGATTCCCGGATACAAAAACGGTGTGGTCAACACCTTACGTCTATGGTCGGCCGAAGCGACAGAGGGCTTTAACCTATCTGAGTTCAACCAAGGATCGTATTTTGAAGCGGTGGCGGATAAAAGCGATGCCGAAAACATCACCATGGTACTTTATCCGAACGATAGCAGTGAAAACGGTAAAGAGTTACGTTTGCGGCAGCAGTACTTTTTGGTGTCCGCCTCGTTGCAAGATGTGGTGTGTCAGTGGGTGAATAAGTTTGGCGACGATTTTTCCGATTTTGCCGAGCATAATGTTTTCCAATTGAACGACACCCACCCGAGCCTGGCGGTGGCGGAATTGATGCGTATTTTGATTGATGATCGTAAATTGCATTGGGATGAAGCTTGGGCGATCGTGTCAAACTCTATGGCTTATACCAACCACACCTTGTTGCCGGAAGCGTTGGAACGCTGGTCGGTGTCGTTGTTTGAAAAACTTTTACCGCGCGTGCTGGAAATCATTTACGAAATTAATGCGCGTTTTATGAAACAGGTGGCGATGAAGTGGCCGGGAGACGTCGCGCGTCAAAGACGTATGTCGATTATTGATGAGCACAATCACGTGTGCATGGCATATTTGGCGATTGTCGGCAGTTTTTCCATTAATGGGGTGGCAGCGTTGCATTCGCAGTTATTGAAAGAAGGCTTGTTCAATGATTTCTGCCAACTGTGGCCGGAACGTTTTAACAACAAAACCAACGGTGTGACGCAACGTCGTTGGATGGCCAGTTGTAACCCCGGGTTGAAAGGTTTGCTGGATGAAAAAATCGGTGAACAATGGGTGACGAACCTCGAGCAGTTAAGCAAAATTGAAGAAAGTGTCAATGACAAGGCTTTTCGCCAGACCTGGATGGCCATAAAACGTGAAAATAAACAGCGGTTAGCCGATTTGGTTGAAAAAGAGACCGGTGTGAAGTTTGATGTCACCGCGTTGTTTGATGTGCAGGTCAAGCGCATTCACGAGTACAAACGCCAGTTGCTGAATATTTTGCACGTTATTCATCTTTACGCGCGTATTAAACGGGGGGATACCAAAAACTGGACCAACCGTTGTGTGATTGTCGGTGGTAAGGCGGCACCAGGCTACGCCATGGCCAAAAAAATCATTAAGCTGGTCAACAGTGTCGCGGATATCGTCAACTCCGACCCGGATGTCGGTGATAAATTGAAAGTGGCGTTCATTCCGAATTACCGTGTATCGGCGATGGAAGTGATTGCTCCGGGGACGGATTTGTCCGAGCAAATTTCCACGGCGGGTAAAGAAGCATCCGGTACCGGGAATATGAAATTCATGATGAACGGCGCGATCACCATTGGTACGCTGGATGGTGCCAATGTCGAAATTCTGGATGCCGTCGGCCAGGAAAATTTCTTCTTGTTTGGGTTGAAAACGCCCGAAGTGGCCGAGTTGCGACAGCATTATTATCCGCAAGGTTATATCGATACCGACTCGGATTTGCAAGCGGTCTTCGGGTTGCTGGAAGCCGGGCACTTTAATCAGTTGGAGCCGGGCATTTTTGACGACATTATCCAGTCGGTCAAAAGTCCAAACGATCCCTGGATGACGTTGGCGGATTTCCGCAGCTATGTCGAAGCGCAAGAGGAGGTTGCCTTGGCCTTCCAGAACCACAGTCGCTGGAACACCATGAGTATTATCAATTCAGCGCGCAGTGGCATCTTTTCGACCGACCGAACCATGCGTGAATATAATGATGACATCTGGAAGTTGAAACCGATTAAAATGTCCTGAACGGCGGCTGAGTGTTATTGTTAATTTCACCAGGCCTGGTTACTTTTTATGGAGTGATTGGTTTTGATGTTTGAATGGGGGAGTTGAGGCTCCCAGTTCAGGCTGGCGTCATCGTTTTGTTGACGGAAAAAGCAATAATGAATTATGGATTGATGTATGGACTATATCATTGAGGCCGTATCGACGGTTTCCGGTTGGATGCGGCCTTATTTATTGGAAATCGGTCTGTCGATGGTGGCAACCTTACTGGTGATTTACGGCAACGATATTACCGACTTTATTCGCAAGCAGATCGGCAGTTTGAAGTTTATCTTGAAGCTAACGCTGTTTGTGTTGTTTTGTGCCTTTGGGTTTGCGTTTTTGACGTCTTTTGTTACGCCGTTACTGGTTGGGTTTCTGGCGAAAACGCCGGATGTGTGGTTAGCGCCATTGGTCATCGCTATCTTTTTCGGTATTGGATTACTGGCCCAGAAAAAACGCATGCTGTAGGTGGCATTGTTGAGTTTGAATTACATCACTCAAGAGGGCTTTTACCGTTTATCGGAAGAGTTGAGTTATCTCTGGAGAGTAAAACGCCCGGAAATTGTTCGGGCCATTAGTACCGCCGCTGCAGAAGGGGATCGCTCCGAAAACGCGGAATACATTTACCGTAAAAAAGAATTGCGGGAAACCGATCGTAAAATTCGCTATTTGGAGCGTCATCTGAAAGACATTCAAGTGGTGCGTGACAAGCCAAGACAGCGAGATAAAGTCTTTTTCGGGGCAAGAGTCCTGCTGGAAGATGAAGCCGGAGAGCGGGTTTGTTACCGCATTGTCGGTGGTTTGGAAGTGCGACTGGAAGAAAATGAGATTTCTGTAGCGTCCCCTGTTGCAAAAGCATTGCTTGGAAAACAACTCGGAGACGACGTTGTCGTGTTTTTGCCCGACAGTCGGAAAGTGGAGTATACATTGCTTGAAATCCAATATTGAGGTGTGCCGGGTTTCATTTTAAAATCGAATTTGTGTGGACAAACAGAAGGAAAAAACATGAAAAAAATGCTCTGTTTTGGCTTATTGGTTGCGGCCAGTACGATGTCAGCTTGCAGTACTCAGGAAACAAAAGACGAGTCGGCGGAAAAACAAAACCCACTCGCGGTAGCCGATTGCGTGTTTCCAAACACCAATGTGGCCGCGCCGGGTTGGATTTGTGATGAGCCGGTGGATAGTTTGGCCATTAGTGCGGTAGGGATTGCCGAGCCGTCCAAGGCAGGCATCAGTTTTATGAAAGATATGGCGGCCGCAGATGGTCGTGGTCGTCTGGCCGAGCAGATTAAAGTGCAAGTCCAAAAAATGGTGAAGCAGTATCTGGGCACCACCGGTGTCGGTGATACTGAAACCGTGGATGCCGCCGCCAGCTCCACATTAAAAACCATCACCAACCAAAGCCTGGTGGGGTCCAAGGTATATAAGACTCGAACCGGTCCGAATGGTAAGTTGTATGCTTTGGTCGGAATGGATAAAGCGACCCAGGATAAAATCGTCGAAACCGCCGTGCGTACATCGATGAAAAATGACCAGGCCCTGTGGCAGCAATTTAAAGCCAAACAAAGTTTTGATGAAATGGCGCGAGACATTGCCAATCAACAGGTCCAGTAATGGCTTGATTATCTGACCAAACGATAAGTTTGGTCGGCTATTTGCTAGGAATTGAGCCATTTTAAAAACAAGAGGAAGTGACGATGGGATGGGTGATAAAAGATCATTACGAAGATGAGTACGATTTTGAAGTCGATCGAATGAATCTGGAAGCCTTGGACATCACGGCTTTTTCTTGCCCGAAACTGCGCATTATTGAAGTGCCGGTCGATGAAAGCGATTTGGAAAAAATTGAACAGGTTTATGAAATTTTGTTCCCCGGGTTGTTTGAAGACATGGCTGAGATGATGGACAGTGACGAGGCACGCGACCCTTATCGGGTCCGTTACTATTACAAGCGTCGTAAGTCCGATTCAGGGCAATTGTGAATGCTTGGTAAATAGTTCTTTAAAATCATATTGTTATAATCTCTGTTTGGGGCTGAATTGGTGCAACAAGTTGCAGTTTGGTTTGAAACTTGTTACAATCTAGTCAATTTCATAACCCAAATAGGTTAAGTCATCTTTTTTTCAGCTGTATTTAATACACTGTCATTTGCGTTTAGGCGCCGTTCTTCTTTAGACCAACGTTGGTCGAGTCTAATCCAAAGGATCAGTCCTGAGGAGTCAACCGTAACCGTTTCCCCAATGCGAACTTTTACCCTAGCTGGTACAGGGGCCATGGATGAAACGAATGTTAGCACTGGAAGTTTCAGTGTCACACCTGTCTTTTTGCGGTTGGTTGAACCATTAACCTTTCAAATCTTAAAAAAATATCATGGATACTCAAAAATCTGAAGCGTCCGTTCAATTTAGAAAACCTAAATTGGAAGATGGACTGGCTATTTATCACTTAATCCAGGCGTCACCGCCGTTGGATGTGAATTCGAGCTACTTATATTTTCTGCAAGCGTCGCATTTTGCGGACACTTGTGCGGTGGCGGAGGTCGACGGTCAAATCGTCGGTTTTATTTCCGCTTATTATCGACCGGATCGGCCTGGCTCTCTGTTTGTCTGGCAGGTGGCCATATCCGATACCATGCGAGGCCAGGGCATGGCCAAACGCTTGTTAACGGCTTTGCTGACGCAACAGCCGAAAGACAGCGTGACGGAACTGTGTTGTACCATCAGTCCGTCTAATAAAGCCTCCCAAGGGCTGTTTAAATCATTTGCCAGACAACACGGGCTGACGTTACAGGTCGCGCCGTTTATCACCGAGGCACATTTCGGGGATGAAGGGCATGAAGCGGAAGAGTTGTACTCCCTGACGTCGGAAACCGAATCAACGATTACACTTTAAATTTTCAAAGGAACTTAAAACATGGCATTAGAAACGTTTAATAAATACGAATCGGAAGTGCGTGGTTACATTCGATCGTTTCCAACGATTTTCGATAAATCTAAAATGGCTGAAATTTGGGATGTTGACGGTAAACGTTACATCGACTTTTTTGCCGGCGCAGGCGCGCTGAACTACGGTCACAACAACCCGGCCATCAACGATGCTTTGATTGATTATCTGAAGCATGACGGCATCGGACACGCTCTGGATATGGGGACCGTTGCGAAAAAAGACTTCATTGAGAGCTTCGTTCATAACGTGCTGGAACCGCGCGACATGGAGTACAAGCTTCAGTTTGTCGGCCCGACCGGGACCAACGCGATTGAAACCGCGCTGAAAATTGCCCGTAAAGTCAAAGGCCGTAAGCAGGTCATGTCCTTCACCAACGGCTTCCACGGTATGTCGATGGGCTCTTTGAGTATCACCGGTAACAGTTATTACCACGACGAAAGTTACGGTGTACCGGGTTACACCACTCAGGTGCCGTTCCATAAGTACCTGGGCGACAAGGTCGATACCATCGCTTACTTGCGTAAAATTCTGGAAGATACTTCTAGTGGGACGGAATTGCCGGCGGCGATCGTATTGGAAACCATTCAGGCCGAAGGCGGGATCAACGTTTCCGGTGAACAGTGGCTGCGCGACTTACGTCAAATCTGTGACGATTTCGACATCTTGATGGTGGCGGATGAGATTCAGGTCGGTAACGGTCGTTCCGGTGACTTTTTCAGTTTTGAACGTGCAGGCATTAAGCCGGACATCATTACATTGTCGAAGTCGATTGGTGCCGGTCAGCCGATGGCCTTGGTGTTGTTGAAACCGGAGCTGGACCAATGGAGTCCGGGCGAGCACTCAGGGACTTTCCGCGGGAATAACCTGGCGTTTGTTTCCTCCAGCGTGGCCTTGAAAAAATATTGGTCGGACGACAGCTTCTCGAAAGAAGTGAAAGCGAAAGCCGCTCTGGTTCAAGCGCGCATGGAAAAATTGGCATTGCGTTTCCCGCAATATGTACGCGAAATTCGCGGGCATGGCATGATTTGGGGGGCCGAATTTAAAGATCCAGATATGACGTCTAAAGTCTGTGCACAAGCCTTTGAAGATGGTTTGGTCATTGAAACGGCGGGTGCCGGCGATGAAGTCATTAAATTCTTAGGGCCATTGGTGATTAGCGAAGATTTGATTAACGAAGGCTTTGATATTTTGGAAGGTGCGGTTGAAAAAGTCGGCAAGTAATTTTTGCCCACAAGCGACAACCTTTTGAACAGAAACGATTAGGAGAAAACATGATTGTTCGTAATTTATATGACGATATTATTGGTACCGATGCCGATGTAGACGATAAGCAGTGGACCAGCCGCCGCCTATTATTGGCCAAAGACGGCATGGGCTTTTCATTGCACGATACTTTGATCAAAGAAGGTGAAGAACTGCACCTGTGGTACAAGAACCACTTGGAAGCGGTGTATTGCATTGAAGGCGAAGGCGAAATCGAAGAGAAGAAAAACGGGAAAGTCCACGCGATCCGCGAAGGGACCGTTTACGCCTTGAATGAAAACGATCAGCACATCTTGAAAGCCAATAAAGGCAGTCAGATGCGCATGGTATGTGTTTTCAATCCGCCGGTCACCGGGCGTGAAACCCATGACGAAGACGGTTCTTACGTCTTAGTGGATGAAGCTTAAACCTCATCGCTTTTTAGCATCGATTTGATCGAGCTTGAAAATGCCCAGGCCTGGGCATTTTATCCTTTTAAATAACGGAGTGTTTTTTTTAAAAAATTACCATGTCAAACACACATAAAAATCAGTTGAGTGTCGAAAAAATCGGCGGCACGTCAATGAGTGATTATCAGGCGGTTCGAGACAATATTATTTTGTATCCGGACAGTCCTTACCAGCGTATTTTTGTGGTGTCGGCCTACGGCGGCATTACCAACGACTTGCTGGAACATAAAAAGACCGATCAGCCCGGTGTCTACGGCTTGTTTGCCAATGACGACGTTGAGGATGATTGGCGCATTGCTTTGGACCAGTTGAGTCTGAAACTGAATAAAATTAATGCCGATTTGTTCGATGACGATGACGTGCGCACAAAAGCCAATGCTTTTATCGACGAACGGTTTGCAGAAACCAAACAGCTGTTGAACCATTTGCAGGACTTGTGTCGGCACGGTCACTTTTCGCTAGAAAGCCACCTGTTGACGGTGCGCGAACTTCTGGCCAGTCTTGGGGAAGCCCACAGTGCCTGGAACCTAGCCCACCTCTTGCAGCAAGAAGGTGTTAATGCACGGTTTGTCGACTTGACCGGCTGGCAGGCGGATAAAACCTTGTCCTTGGACGAAATGATTAAAGTGCATCTGGGCGATGTTGACTTTTCACGTGAACTACCGATTGTCACCGGCTATGCGCATTGTCAGGAAAATTTGATGCATACCTTTGACCGAGGTTACAGTGAAATGACGTTTAGCCGTATCGCGGTCTTAACCGAAGCGACCGAAGCGGTGATTCACAAAGAGTACCACCTCAGCAGTGCCGACCCAAAATTGGTGGGCGAAGAGAATGTGGTGCCAATCGGGAAAACCAATTACGATATTGCCGATCAATTGGCTAATCTTGGTATGGAGGCCGTGCATCCGAAAGCGGCGCAAGGCTTGCGTCAAGCGCAAATTCCATTACGGATTAAAAACACCTTTGACCCGGGGCATCACGGCACTATCTTTACCGAAGATTATGTCAGTGAGTTCCCTCAGGTGGAAATCATTGCCGGCATGCAGCACTTGATTGCGCTGGAAGTGTTCGATCAGGAAATGATGGGGCAACAAGGGCATTATGAAAAGATTCTGATTGATACCAGTAATCGTCTGAAATGTCAGGTTATCACCAAGGATTTCAACGCCAATACCATTACCTTGTATTTGAGTGCGTCCTTGAAGAAAGTGAAACGACTTTCGGAACAACTGCAGCAGGCGTTGCCAACCGCTACCATCAATACCAGTAAAGTCGCCTTGGCGTCCGCGATGGGCAGTGATATGCGCATTAAAGGCTTGTTGGCCAAAGCGGTTCAGACGCTATTCGATCAGGGGATTAACGTTGAAGCGATTCATCAAAATACCCGTCAGGTCGAAATGCAATTTTTCGTGAATGAAACGGATTTCGAAAAGGCGGTCAAAGCCTTGCACTCCAAGCTGATTGAAGTCCACGATCATGGGAAGGCGATATGCGAGCATTGATTCTATTGGGGTTTACATTGTTGTTGGCGTCGGCAACGGCCGGTGCGGCTGACCAACGGCACTCCAAAGAAACACAGGATGTGGAAGAGCTCACGGAACCGATGTACAACCCATTCGTGGAACGCTATGTCATGGACGAGCTGAAGCAGTTGCGGGTGGATATGAACAATTTGCGTGTTGAAATCACCAAAGAAGTGACCAACCGCGAATTGTCGGCCACTTCACGAGCGGTTGGGTATGCGACCGATACCGTCACCTATTTCTTTTATTTGATTGCTGGGATTTCCTCCGTTCTCCTTTTGGTTGGTTGGAATTCCATGCGTGAAGTGAAAGAGAAAGTCTTGACGCTCGCGGACAGCAAAGTCGATAAGGTCATTGAGGAGTACGAAGCGCGTTTGGCGAAGCTGGAAGAAGAGCTGAACCGAAAGTCACGCGGCATTTCCAATGCTCAGAAACGATTGGCACAGCATCAGGATATTCATAGCCTGTGGCTGAAAGCCGGCCAGGAGCAGATTCTCAGTAACCGCATGGCGATTTACGACCAGATATTGGAGCTGGATCCCGGCAATACTGAGGCGATGACGTATAAAGCCGATGCGGCACTTGAAATGGGGGAACCGCAATGGGCCGTGAACTTGTGTAATCAAGCGTTGCGTATCGATCCTGAAAACACCCATGCGTTTTATCAGTTAGCCGGCGCTTATGCCTTGATGGATAAAGCGAGCGAAGCCATCGACTTTCTGCAAACGGCCTTGCAAAATTCCGAAGGTTATAAGGAGCAGGTACAAAACGATCCGGTCTTTAAGTCTTTACAAGATAACCCGGATTTTCAAAAACTTCTGCAAGAAGACGAAACCACAACCCCCTCTTAATCGGGCCGTCATGTCTTTACGGCGAGGCTAACGTGAGCCTTGCCTTTCTCAACTTCCATTTTTTATCCACATTATTTACCTGTATTTATGTATAAATACGGACTATTGGCGATGCGTCAAAGCACCATGCTATGATGCTGCAAAAATAGCGTACTAGGTTCACAGTCAGTGATATGGAATTGCACATAACAAAAAAGGTGGTAACTCGATGAATAACATTTGGCAAGCCGTCGGCATTGCGTTTTTGACCCTTGCAAGCTTCCACGCTTCGGCCGCGGATTTTTTCGATGAAACGTTTGGTAATCTGCAAGAAGAACTGGAAGTGGCAAAAGACGATGGTAAACAGGGTATTTTCATTTTCTTTCACATGGAAGAATGTCCATTCTGTGACCGTATGAAGAACACCATTCTAAACAAACCGGATGTCATTCAATACTTCAAAAAGCATTTTTTGACCTATCAAATGGATATTGAAGGTTCAAACGACATGGTCAACTTTGATGGGACTGAAGGAACGTCTCAGTACTTGTCTGAAAAAATTTATCGCGTACGGGCAACACCGGTGATGATTATTTTCGATTTGGAAGGCAAGCCAGTGGTTCGTTATACCGGGCCAACCCGAACCAAAGAAGAGTTTATGCTGTTAGGGAAGTATGTTGTCGACGGCGCTTATAAAGACACGTCATTTACACGTTATAAAAGACAAAACAGATAACGGGTGGCTTGATGAGATTGAATCCGTTACATTTTACGATACGCGGCGTGCTGGTGTTATCAGCGTTGCTGCCGCATAGTGTTTTGGCGGCTGATGACGCCGTTATGAATGCCGCCCAAGCCACTGGACCGGTGGCTGAAGGCGCGATGACCCCAGGCCATCCGGCTCAGGACTTACCCGAACCTTTGACCTTGGAAAGTGTGATGGCGTTGCCGGAAACCATCAGCCCACAGATCATGCGAGCCAAAGCACGTCATGCTCAAGCGCAGGCACGTTATAACCTACAAGAAACCGACGATAATTTCGAACTGGATTTGATCGGCCGCTTGGGTTGGCGCGAGTATGACTTTCAGACCGAGGACAACCATTTATTCGGGCTGCATTTAGGCAAGGAATTGTATGACTTTGGTCGCAACGAGGCTGCGTTGGAAGCGGAACAACGTCTGACGGCGGCGCAGAATGAACGCTACCAAGATCAGAAAATTCAGTTTCAGATTCGGTTGATGCAAGCCTACTTTAATATCATTCTGGCCGATTTTCAGTACCGGATTGAAAATGAATCCATGGCCGTCGCCTATATTGCCATGGACAAGGCCGAAGACCGCCATGAACTCAAACAAATGTCTGACGTGGACTATCTGAAACTGCAAGCGGATTATGAGAAATTGTTGGTCAAACGAACGCGAGCATCCTATGAGCAGCGCCGTACCCGAACCAATCTCGCCAACTTGGTTGGCCGTCCGGATGCCTTGCCGGATAAACTGCGTTTTCCGTCACTGGAGTCAGTCACGAAACGGTCATTGGATGACTTGGGTGTGTATCAAAAACAGGCATTAGCCAGCAATTTGCACTTACACAGTTTGCAGTTAAAGCTCCAGGCCGCAGAATCGCGCTTAAACGGTGAATCGTTAGAAGATATGCCAACCTTCCGGGTGGATGCTTTGGGCGGCTATTCCTCAAACTATGCTTACGGTCGAGAGGGACGTTGGCGATTCGATTTGACGATGGATTACCCACTGTATGATGGCGGGGTGCGTTCCGCAAAAGTGAGTGAGGCACGCGCTGAAGTGCAGGCGATTCAAGCTGACATTCATGAGTACGAACAATCGTTGCGCGATCAGGTGGCCGATTTGTATTTTAAATTGCAGATGGCGGAAGCGGAAAAGAAACAAAATAAGGTGTTTGGTGAATATTCCGAGCTGTACCTGGATTACAGTCGTGCATTGTATGAAAACGAATCCACAACCGATTTAGGTGATTCGATGGTGCGTTTGTCGGAAGCCAATTATCGAGTCATCGCTCAGCAGTTTCGTGAAACGTTGCACTGGGCGCAGTTGGATTATTTGACCGGTAAGCCGGTAGAACTGGAGGCTTACCAATGAGTGAAAAGGAAAACATTATGAAACAATGCTTCATCGGGTGTCTGCTGACGGGCGGCCTTTTTCTGGGAGGCGTGCAAACCGCTTGGGCCGAAGTCGTTCAAATCGGTTCCTTGGTGTCGGGCCAGGTTGAAAAAGTCATGGTGATGCCTGGGCAAAACGTGAAGACAGGTCAATTACTGATGACCATTGATGATGACCGTTATCAGGCCAAATTGAAAACCGCTCGGGCTGAGGTCAAGCTTTGGCAGTTAAAACTGGCCGATGCGCAAATCGAACTGGATCAGGCGTTGGATTTGTATGATCGGACCGTCACCGCGAAGCGTGAGCTGGATGCCGCGCAGTTGGCATACGATGTCGTGAAACAGGAATTGGTGAAGGCGAAAGCGAATTTGGAATCTTACCAGGCCTGGTCGAAATACTTTGTGATTAAGGCTCCGGTTTCCGGCAAAATCGCTAAAATCAATGCGCCGAAAGGCACCACGGTGTACAAGGAAAACACGCCGTTGATTCAGATTGAACATTGATTTGTGGAGAGAGAGCGCCCAAAAGCAACGGGCGCCGTTGAGAAAATTATAAGTCTTGGCCGAAACCAAAGAATGTGCCTTCGATAGCCGTTTGTCTGTCCAGTGCGCTGAGGCCTTTTACCGAACGGATAATTAACCAAATCATCCACCAGACAAGAATGATGGCGCCGACAAAAACGGTGGCCAGTAGCAAGCCTGCGAGCAGGTAAACCAGTCCGTACCAGAAGGTTTGAATTTGGAAATCGAAGTGGGTTTTCAGCCAAACCGGCATTTCCGGTTCACTGCGTTTTACATAGGCCATCACGACGCCGATAATGGCGGTCAGGCCAATCACCAATCCGACAAGATACAGAATGTAAATAATCTTGGCATAAGTACTGTTGCTGCGGGTTGTCGACTCAATTGACGGGGCGGTTTCCGTAGCTTGTTCGCTCATAAACAGGGTCCTCCTTCGTTATTGTTCTTCTGAGAATTCAGAGCTAAGCAAAAATCATTATTATCGATGGCTCCACCTTTCTCCAATTTAATTTTTTTGATTCAATATCATAGAATTCTATGATGGTGCGGAAACGTGGTTTTCCAATTGAGGGAAATCAATAGAGCTTCAGCTTGGGTTTAACACGACGTTCGATAAAGGCATCAAGCAGAATCCAAATCATTTGCCAGAAGCCATGCAGGGTCATTTGATGTTGGCGATATAAGCTGGCGTAAGCCCAGTGAGCCATTTTTCCTTCCAGCATCCAGTTCTTTTTGAAAAGTTGGTCGAGCACACTGCCGAATGTCTGAAATCGACTTAAGGAGAGCAGAGACCCATGATCGTGATAGGTGAACTCCGCGAGCGGCTGGCCGTTGACCAACGCCTGTAAGTTGGCGGCGCAGGTGTCGGCCATTTGATGAGCGGCTTGGGCGAGCGGCGGAACCGGTCGGGCTTGATCGCCTTCGCCCTGCAGCAAACTGGCGCAATCGCCGATAGCAAAGATATTCGATTCGCCTTTGACTTGCAGGGTGGGGGTGATTTCAATTTGATGAATCCGGTTTGTCGGCAGCCCCAATTCCGAAAGAAATTTGGGGGCTTTGACACCGGCTGCCCAGACTAATAAGTCGGCTTCCAGCGTTTCGTTTTCGGTCACCAATTGCTGGGCCTGAACGTCTTTGATCATCGTCTGGGTTCGTATTTCAATACCGTGTTGGGTCAGTACGTGCTCTGCCTTGGTGGCGAGTGGTTCCGGTAAGGCCGGTAAAATGCGGTCAGTGGCCTCGATCAGGGTCACTTGTAAACTGTCGGGGTGAATGGCGCGGATGCCGAATTTTTCCAGTCGCTCAACGGCATTACACAATTCGGCTGCCAATTCCACGCCTGTGGCCCCAGCCCCGACGATGGCCACTCGAACTGGCGAAGGCGGTGTTTTAGAGGTGTGGTTTTCCACGGCCTGCTGATTCGCCGCTTCTGAAAATTGCATGAAACGGTTTAAAAAGGTTAGGTGAAAATCCTCCGCTTCTTGTGCCGAATCCAAGGTGTGGCAATGCTCGCGAACGCGGGTGAGCCCAAAGTCGTTCCCGCGTGCGCCCACCGCCATGACAAGGTAATCGTAATGAATGGCGCGTTCGCCCAGAATTTCTTTGCCATGGTGGTCCAGTAACGGCGCCAGCGTCAGTGTTTGATTGTGTTTATCCAAGCCGATCATGCGGCCCATACGAAAATAATAATGGTGTTCGGAGGAGTGGGCGCGGTAACTTAAGGCTTCATGCCCGGTGTCTAAGGAACCGGAAGCCACTTCGTGCAGAAGCGGTTTCCAAAGGTGGGTTCGGTTGGCATCGATTAAGGTAATGGCCGCTAACCGCTTTTTGCCCAATGAGTTTCCCAGGCGGGTCGCCAACTCCAATCCACCGGCTCCGCCACCGACAATCACGATGTGTTTCATGTTCTGTCCTTTATTGCTGCAGGGTTTGCAAATCAACAGAGGTCGAACCACCATGCGCAACCTGAATTGAAGAAGTCTGATATCGTTATTTTACGTATTAAAGAGCAGGTTAAAAGGGGCTTTTCCACACTTTGTTCAATTAGTCACAAAAATTTCAAAATAGGACTTGCCAGAGACAAAATTATCTCTATAATACACATCCATCAAACGCAAGGTTTGAATGATTCTTCCCCAATAGTTCAGTTGGTAGAACACCGGACTGTTAATCCGTATGTCGCTGGTTCGAGTCCAGCTTGGGGAGCCAAATTCTTGAAAAAGCCGCTTTTATGCGGCTTTTTTTATTGTTTTTTGTTAGAATCGACACTTCACAATATGGTGACTCTGTTCGTCCCCTCGCGACGATAGGTTGGGAATCCCGCCAGGTCCGGAAGGAAGCAACGGTACCTTCTGATTCGTGCGCCGAGGTCAGGCGGGCAGGGTTGCCTCCATTTTCTCAATGACATTCTTTTTCCTCAATTTAAATTCGCATTCCTGTTCTTAGACGTTAAAATAGTCTTACTTTAAATCATAAGAATCGAAGCCTGTGAGCGATACCGTTTTAGCCAGAAAATGGCGCCCGAAAAACTTCTCCGAACTCGTCGGTCAAGAGCACGTCATGCAAGCTTTGGCCAATGCCTTGGATCAGCAGAGACTGCATCACGCCTATTTGTTTACCGGCACGCGAGGCGTAGGGAAGACCACCATTGCCCGCATCTTTTCCAAAGCGCTGAACTGCGAGCAAGGTATCAGCTCCAAACCCTGTGGCGTCTGTTCGACCTGTCGTTCAATTGATGAAGGCCGCTTTGTGGATTTGATTGAGGTGGATGCGGCCTCCAAAACCAAAGTCGAAGACACGCGTGAGCTGTTGGAAAACGTTCAATATGCGCCGGTTCAAGGTCGTTATAAAGTCTACCTTATCGACGAAGTGCACATGCTGTCGAAAAGCAGTTTTAATGCGCTGCTGAAAACACTGGAAGAACCACCGGAACACGTGAAGTTCTTGTTGGCGACCACCGATCCGCATAAATTGCCAATGACGGTTTTGTCACGTTGCCTGCAGTTTAATTTGATGCGGCTGACGCAAACCCAAATTCAAACCCATTTAGGCTATATCCTTCAGCAGGAAGGCATTTCGTTTGAAGACGCGGCTTTGGCGATGATCGCTAAAAGTGCCGACGGTTCTGCGCGGGATTCCTTGAGTATTCTGGATCAAGCCATCGCTTATGGGGGCGGGCAGGTGCAGTTGGCCGCGGTGCAAGCGATGCTTGGATTAGTTGACCAGCAGTTTACCCGACAAATTCTAGCGGCGCTGGCGGATGAGTCCGCCGAGGAATTGAAAAACGTCATTCAACAGCTGGCGGCAATGGGTGTGGATTATATGGCGCTGAATGCGCAGTTGATTGAGGTCCTGCACCAAATTAGCCTGCTACAGGTGTTGAATACGCTGGATGATGCCTGCATTCTGGATGATGAAACCATGCGCCTGCTCGCCGACGCCTTAGCCCCGGAACGGGTTCAAGTACTGTATCAAATTGCTTTGCTGGCCAAGCAGGATATGTCGATGGCGCCCGATATTCGTATCGGTTTCGAAATGGCGTTGTTGCGCATGTTGGCTTTTCAGCCAGGGACGCAAGGAGAAGGCCATTTGGAAAGTGGTGAGGCTTCGTCTGGTAACGCGGTCGGTGACGGCGGCTCGATGATGGCTAAAATTACTCGGCCGGGCGATGTATTGAAACAGCAAGGCTTAACAGCACCAACAGGCGTGTCCGAGCCGGTTCAAACGGTACCAGAGCCAACGTTGCCTGAAATTTCCCCAGCGGCGCAGCCCGCTGCATCGCACGCGCCGGAGGTGAGCGCGCCGCAAGCTGAACCGGCTCAACCCCCGTCACAGAATTTCGAGCAGGAAGCGGTTCAGCAAGAAACGCCGCCGCCATCTTCGCCGTCCATTGCCGCGGATAAACCGGACGTCCCCGATGCGCCGGTTGACCATTTAGCGGACTTGAAGGCGAGGTTAGACTTAACGCTGGGAAAGCCTGACTCTTTACCACAGTCATCGGCAGAGTCGGTGGCTCCGTCTGCTCCTCCGTCGTTGGAAACACCGACATCGGCTCAGGAGGAACCGATTCAGGAATCGCCGAGCATGCCAGGCTTTGGACCGGATACGGCGGCTGAATCGAGCTCGACAGTCAATGCGATTAAGGCGGAAGCGCCTTTGCCTTGGGAAGAGGAAGATTCGCAAATGGTTTCGCAGCAAATGCCTTCCACTGAGCCGACCACCGAAACGGCCCCGGCTGACCTCTCTGTTTCGGTTGCCCCGGCCGAGGCCGCCGTTGAAGCGCTGAGTGATAAGGCCAATTTGGCTTCTGATGCGCGCTTCGAAGTGGAAGCCTCGGAATCGAATGCCGTCCATTCCCGAATCGATCATGGAGCAGAAGCGCAAGAGCCGGGTTTGTCTTCTGAAGCGGCGGGTATTCGCATTGCGGTAGAAGGCGATTGGGGTGACGCGGAAAAATGGTTGCAGTTGATTGTCCAATTGCAGTTGGATGGCATGGCGGCCGAATTGGCTCGGCAATCAATTTTAGTGTCTCAGGACGCGCAAACGTTGACTTTGAGCGTGGACCCGCAGCAACGTCATGCTAAAACCGAGTTGGCATTACAGCGCTTGGAAGAACAACTTAAATCGCAGTTGGGCTGCCGTTTGGTGTTTGTAGAGTCCGACCAAACGCATTTGACGCCAGCCCGTTATGAAAACGAAATGAAGGCCCAGCGGCAAGCGAATGCCGTCAACAGTATTCAGTCCGACCCTCAGGTGCAAAATCTGATTCAGACGTTAAATTTAAAGGTCATCGAATCGTCGATTCGACCGGTCAAACAATAGAAAGGAGTAGCCATGTTTGGTGGAAAAGGTGGTTTGGGCAACTTGATGAAGCAAGCCCAGGAAATGCAAAAGAATATGCAAGCGGCGCAAGAAGAAATCGCCCAAATGGAAATTACCGGTGAAGCCGGCGGCGGAATGGTCAAAGTAGTCATGACCGGTAAGCATGAGTTGGTCAAAGTTGATATCGACGACAGTTTAATGGACGACCGTGAAATGCTGGAAGATTTGTTTGCGGCGGCGGTTAACAGTGCGGCACGCCGTGTTGAAGAAGAAACGCAGGAGCGCATGTCGGGCTTGACGGGCGGGATGGATTTGCCGCCGGGCATGAAGATGCCATTTTAACCAGGCCTGGCTGTTTTAACGTGATTGACCTGAATGGATAACGCCTGATGCAAAGTCCTTTGATTAATGAGTTGATAGATGCCTTCAAGTTGTTACCGACGATAGGTCCAAAATCCGCGCAGCGGATGGCGTATTATTTGTTGCAGAATAACCCGAACGGCGGCAAGCGTTTGGCGGGAGCGATTGTTGAGGCGATTGAAAAGGTGGGGCATTGTCAGCAATGCCGGAACTTTTCTGAAACAGACGTCTGTCGCATTTGTTCCTCGCCGGCGCGTAAGCGCGAGCAGCTCTGTATTGTGGAAACGCCGACCGATGTGGTGGCCATTGAGCAATCCGGGATTTACCAAGGTCTGTATTTTGTTCTGATGGGGCATTTGTCGCCGATTGATGGAGTGGGCCCGGAAGACTTAGGTTTGCCTTTGTTGGAGGCGCGCTTGAAAGAAGGTGAAGTGTCAGAGTTGATTCTGGCCACCAATCCGACAGTGGAAGGCGAAGCGACCGCGCACTATATTCATCAGATGGCGACCGTCGCAGAGGTGCCGGTTACGCGTTTGGCGCAGGGCATTCCGTTAGGTGGGGAGCTGGAATACATCGACAGCGGCACGCTCAGTCAAGCGTTTGCCGGGCGGAAAGCGGTTTAGTAAGGCATGAAACGATAGTTGTTCCGTCAGAGGCATCCGAATGAAAAAACGGCCGACATAGTGCACTATGCCGGCCGTTTTTGTTTTGAACGATTTCTGGCGGTTACCAGTTATGCCATTAAGAATTCCAGCAGTGCTTTTTGGGCGTGTAGACGGTTTTCGGCCTCGTCCCAGACCACGCTGTCTTTGGCATCCATGACCTCGGCGGAGACTTCTTCACCACGGTGGGCTGGCAAACAATGCATGAATAGGGCGTCCGAATTGGCTTGTGCCATCAATTCGCTGTTGACCTGATAGTTCTTAAACGCGCGCTCGCGCTTTTTCTGTTCTTCTTCCTGGCCCATGCTGGCCCAAACATCCGTGACCACGAGATCAACGTTTTCCGCCGCATCCATTGGGTTGCGAATCAGTTCCACACGGTCCTGGTTGGCGGCCACTAAATCGGCGTTTGGCTCATAGTCTTCCGGGGTGGAGATGCGCAGCTTGAAACCGTATTGTTTGGCGGCGTTAATGTAAGAGTGACACATGTTGTTGCCGTCACCCACCCACAAAACCGTTTTGTCGGCAATGCTGCCGCGGTGTTCGTAATAGGTCTGCATATCCGCTAGCAACTGGCAAGGGTGAAAGTCATCGGTCAGGGCATTGATGACCGGTGCCTGAGAATGTTCAGCCATTTTTTCCACCACGTCATGTCCGAAGGTGCGAATCATAATGCCATCCGCCATGCTGGAAATGACGCGCGCACTGTCTTCAATCGGCTCGCCACGCCCCAATTGTGTGTCTTTGGGGGATAAGAACAGCGCGTGCCCGCCTAGTTGGCTCATGCCAATCTCGAACGAGATGCGGGTGCGGGTCGAGGATTTTTCGAAAATCATCGCCAGTGTTTTGTTTTTCAGCGGTTCGAAAACCTCACCCGATTTTTGGATTTTCTTTAATTCAACGGCCCGCAATAAGAGTTGATTTAACTCTTCTCTGGAGAGATCGTTTAGGGTCAAAAAATGTCTAATGCTCATAAGCTGTCTTCTTTCCGTTCTGGCAAGAACGTTAATCTTGCCGTGTGAATTGGTTGACGAGTTCGACCACTGTGTCGATCAATTGATCGGTTTGGTCGTTTGACATGACAAAAGCCGGTAGCAAACGAATGGTATTGCCTTGCGTGACGTTGATCAGGACGTGTTGTTCCAAGGCCTGAGCGACCAGCTCGCCGCATGGGCGGTCCAGTTCGATGCCGATCATGTAGCCAAGGCCGCGAACGTCCTTAACGGAAGGGTTGTCGGCCAGAGCCGATTGAAAGCGTGTCAGGATTTCCTGGCCTTTTTCGGCAACATGTTCAATGAAGTTGTGAGCTTTCATAACCTTTAAAACGGCCAGGCCTGCGGCTGAAGCCAGTGGGTTGCCACCAAAGGTGGTGCCGTGGTTGCCGGGTTCTAAAATATCGGCAGCTTTTTGACCGGCCAGGCAGGCGCCAATCGGCAAGCCGTTGCCGAGAGCTTTTGCCAAGGACATGACGTCCGGTTGAATCCCTTCGTGTTGGTGGGCAAACCATTTGCCGGTACGGCCGATGCCGGTCTGAATTTCATCCAGCATCATCAACCAGCCATTGCGGTCGCAAATGTCGCGTATGGTTTTTAAATAGCCTTTCGGTGGAATGTTGACGCCGCCTTCACCTTGAATCGGTTCGACCAAAACGGCCACGATGTCGCTGTCTTCGCTCAGGGCCTCAATCGCACCGGCATCTCCGAATGGTACGCGCACGAAACCATCCACGAGAGGGGCGAACCCTTCTTGCACTTTTTTATTGCCGGTGGCCGACAAGGTGGCCAGTGTCCGGCCGTGGAAGCTGTTTTCCATGACGATGATTTTCGGCGCGGTAATTTGCTGCTGGTAGGCGTATTTGCGCGCGATTTTAATGGCGGTTTCATTCGCTTCGGCACCGGAGTTGCAGAAGAACACTTTTTCCATGCCGGAAATTTCAATCAGGTTTTCTGCCAGGGCGGCTTGTTTTTCAATGCAGTACAAATTGGAGGTGTGAATCAATTCACGGCTTTGCGCGCAAATTGTTTCAGTGATTTCCGGGTGGGCATGCCCCAAGCTGCAGACGGCGATGCCACTGATGGCGTCCAAATAGTTTTGGCCGTGTTCGTCGTACAGCCAAGCGCCTTTACCGGATTTAAAGCAAACCGGCAGTCTGGCATAGGTGTTCATTAAATGCGGTGATGTTTTCATTGTCGTTATTATTCTTTTCCAGCGTTTTCAATAAAAGGGTCTTTGAAAACAAAAAAGCAATCGCAAGACGGGCTTGGGATTGCTTTTTTGAATCGAATCGGTTTTTTATTTTTAAATTCAAAAGAATGATTTTAATCATATGCTCCGTAATTTCAAGCAAAAATGTAGTGAAATTCCGGCAAAGCCGGGGAGCAAGTCTATGAAAGAGCTATAAATCGTGATGCTGAAAAATCCGATTTAGGATAAAATAATAGAAATTAGTCCCGAGTAAAATCGATGTCAAAATCGATCTGGAAAACCAAACATAGAAAAATTAGATATAAGGAAAGCGTGCAATGCAAACAATGAGTGATCGCGACGGCCTGATTTGGCTGGATGGTGAAATGGTGGATTGGCGGGAGGCAAAAACTCACGTTCTGACGCATACATTACATTATGGTATGGGAGTGTTTGAAGGGGTGCGAGCCTATGAAGCCGAACAAGGGACTGCCATTTTCCGTTTGGAAGCCCATACCGATCGCTTGTTCAACTCGGCGAAAATCATGAATATGCCGATGCCGTTTTCCAAAGAGGAATTGAATGAAGCGCAGCGTGCCGCGGTGCGTGAAAACGATTTGAAATCCGCTTACATTCGCCCAATGGTATTTTACGGTTCGGAAGGCATGGGGTTGCGTGCCGATAACCTGAAAGCGCATGTTGTGGTCGCGGCTTGGGAATGGGGCGCTTACATGGGTGAAGAAAACCTGACAAAAGGCATTAAGATTGCCACATCGTCTTTCACGCGTCACCATGTCAACGTCACCATGACCAAAGCGAAATCCAACGGTTCTTACATGAACTCCATGCTGGCGTTGCAGGAAGCGGTCGGCCACGGCTGTGATGAAGCGTTGTTATTGGATACGGAAGGGTATGTTTCCGAAGGGTCTGGCGAGAACTTCTTTATGGTGCGTGACGGAGTGATTTACACGCCGGAATTGACGGCCGCATTGGATGGCATTACGCGTAAAACCATTATGCAGTTGGCGAAAGACGCCGGATACGAAGTGCGTGAAAAACGCATTACGCGTGATGAGGTCTACATTGCCGATGAAGCTTTCTTTACCGGAACGGCGGCCGAAGTGACGCCGATTCGTGAGTTGGATAATCGAGTCATTGGCCAAGGCTCTCGCGGGCCGGTCACCGAAATGTTGCAAACCAAATATTTCGATGTGGTTCATGGTCGTTCTGAAGCCCATTTGAACTGGTTGACGCCGGTCGCCTGATAAACGAACTAAAACGTAAGAGAAGATTTATGAGTAAACAAACTGTTATTGAAGTCACCTATGATGATTTGCCGTTGACGTGTCCGATGCCCGGGCAAGAGCAGTGGAACTCCCACCCAAAGGTCATGCTGCCGATTGAAGAGACGGGGAAAGCGAAGTGCCCTTATTGTGGAACGGAATATGTTCTGAAGGATTGGGATCCGAATCACAAAAGCCATTAATCGTGCTTTTTGTGATGTATTGAAAAACGACCAGGCCTGGTCGTTTTTTTATGTCCGAATCTCGGCGCAGTTATATTGTTCCAACGGATCAGGCATAAAAAAAGCCCGCGAAAGCGGGCTTTTTTGTGGGGGTTAATCGAAGGATTAACGAGAGTAGTACATGTCGAACTCGATTGGGTGAGTCGTCGCACGCATGCGGGTGACTTCTTCCATTTTTAGTTCGATGTAAGAGTCGATGGCTTCGTCGGAGAAAACACCGCCGGCTTTCAAGAACTCTCTGTCTTCGTCTAGAGCAGCCAAAGCTTCTTCTAGGGAAGCACATACTGTGTTGTAAGTCGCTTCTTCTTCTGGCGGCAAGTCATACAAGTCTTTCTCAGAAGGATCGCCTGGATCGATTTGGTTCATGATACCGTCAAGACCGGCCATCAAGGACGCTGAGAAGGCTAGGTATGGGTTGGCCGTCGCATCTGGGAAACGTAGCTCAACACGACGTGATTTTTCAGACGGCGCGTAAGGAATACGAATCGAAGCGGAACGGTTCGAACCGGAGTAAGCCAGAAGGATTGGCGCTTCAAAGCCTGGAACCAAACGCTTATAAGAGTTGGTACCTGGGTTGGTGAAGGCATTCAAGGCGCGAGCGTGTTTGATCAGACCACCGATGTACCAAATGGCTTCTTGGGATAGGCCAGAGTAAACATCACCAGCAAAAATGTTTTTGCCACCTTTCGACAAAGACATGTTGATGTGCATACCGGAACCGTTATCGCCAACAATTGGCTTAGGCATGAAAGTCGCTGTTTTACCAAGCGCATTACACGTATTGTGTACCGCGTATTTCAGAATTTGCACTTCGTCGGCTTTTGCCGTCAGAGTGTTACCGGCAACAGCCAACTCACATTGTCCGCCTGCGGCCACTTCGTGGTGGTGTGCTTCCAATTTCAGCCCCATGGCTTCAGCCATGGCACAGATGTCTGCACGGACTTCATGCAATTGGTCAACCGGTGGTACTGGGAAGTAACCGCCTTTTACCTTAGGACGGTGACCGATGTTACCGTCTTCATAAACTTTTTCAGAATCCCAAGCGGATTCGCCGGAATGCATTTTCACGAAAGAACCGGACATGTCTGCACCCCAACGGACATCGTCAAAGATGAAGAATTCAGGTTCTGGACCGAAGAAAGCGGTGTCGGCGACGCCGGTGGAAGCCAAATAGGCTTCTGCTTTTTTCGCGATGCCGCGAGGATCTTTTTCATAGGCTTCCATTGTGGAAGGTTCAACAATCATCATTCGGATGATCAAGGTTGGATCATTCGTGAATGGGTCCATGTAGAAACCATCGGTTTGTGGCATCAAGATCATGTCGGAGTTGTTGATGCCTTTCCAGCCTTGAATGGATGAACCGTCAAAAGTTTCACCGTCCGCAAAAAAGTCTTCATCCACGCTATCGGCCGGGATGGTGACATGTTGCTCTTTACCATGTGTGTCGGTAAAGCGAAGATCTACCCATTTAACGTCATTGTCTTTGATTAAATCAAAAATTTCTTGCGACATAAGTGTGTCCTTTTAGATTGTTGAAAAATGCGAAGTGGTTCTGAAAGCATAGTGCGATACGTCAGCTGGGCTGGCGGGTCGGTTTATGTTTCTGAAGGCGCTAAAATCGCACGTTGAATTTAAAAATTACGTTTGAATTATGTGTTTGGTGCAACCATTTAAAACCCGGAAAATTCCGCCGGAATTCGCCGGGTTTCGTGAAATTTTGTCCTGTTGATAATAGCTGGAACCATGCCAGAATGCCAATATTTTTTTAAAGATTTTTAAGTCCTTGATAGACAAGAAAAAATACTCTTATTAATTGTGTTGTTGTTGTTCAGAGGTGTAAAAGATGTTTGTTTCTTTGGTGCAATGTGAAATGTTTTGGTGCATTTTAAAATAAATGGTTTGAAATGAGAAGCCGTTTGAGAGCACTTTTATTAGGCAAAATATTTCAGAGTTTAATCTTTCTGTCATATTGAAAAGATATGATTGCCCCATCATAAATCACTCCCTAGGAATTTTGGATGGATCAGTCAGCGCAGAAAGCACTTGAACAGGCCTTGAAAGGGCCAAAGTTTGAAAAGCGTATCAAACGCCGAAACCTTGTTGATAAGGGATGGGCTTCCAGTATTTCAGTCGGTGGTGTCGGTGTTATTTTGTCGGTGCTGCTGATTATGTTTTTCCTCGTTTATGTGGTGGCGCCTTTGTTCATGCCAGCCAGTGTCAAAGAGCACTCAAGCTATGCATTGCCGGGCGGCAGTCAGGAAAAAACACTTTTTTACGGGATGGATGAATATAAAGAAACCGCAATGCGCATTACCGACTCCGGTAAGTTGATCGGATTCAATGCTGACAACGGTGACATTTTGTCGGAATCGAGCTTGCCGTTGGACGGTGAGTCCATCACCAGTTTTGCGCGTGTGAATGAGGCCGACAAATTAATCGCGTTCGGCTTGTCGAATGGTGGAGTTTTGCTGGCGAAATACGGTTATAAAGTGACGTATCCGAATAATGAACGCAAGGTGTCGCCTTCGTTGACGTTTCCATTTGGGCAGGCCCCGTTAATGTTGGCCGATCGCGCGATTTCAAAGGTGGCGGCCCGCGTCAGTGATTCTCAGTTGGTCATTGCTTATCAGCAAGCGGGTCAATCGCATGTTTTCGTTAAACAGTATGACAAGGTTGAGTCCATGCTGTCGGACGATGTGACTCTGGAAGAATACGCGGAAGGTGAAGTGCCGAATAATATGACCGTGGATTGGCTGATGATGGGCGGCAATATGCGCAACCTGTATTTGGTTTCCCAAGACGGCGCGACGCTTTACTATGATTTGTCCAACCTGAGCGAGCCGGTTCTGTTGCAGAAAGTTAATTTGGTGACGGGGGACGAACACATTGCTTCATTGCGTTTCTTGCTGGGGGAATATTCGTTAATGGTCGGCTCCTCAAAAGGACGTGTGTTGCAATGGTTCCCGGTTCGGGACGATAACAACAACTTCCGTTTGGAATTTATTCGCGACTTTAAGGTGGATAAAAAACCGGTCAACTTTATTGCGATTGAGCACAGTCGTAAAGGCTTTGTAACACTGGATCGTTCCGGGGAAATCAACTTGTACAACGCCACGGCGGAAAGGCATCTGGCATCGGTGGAGCTGAATACCGGGTTGAATTTCCTGCTGATGGCTCAGCGCGGTAATGGCGCGTTGGTGGAAACCGCCGACGGTCAAATGCTGAATTACGATATTAAAAATGAACACCCGGATGTGTCTTTCTCCAGTCTGTGGGGCAAAGTCTGGTACGAAGGGTATGAAGAACCGAGCTATACCTGGCAGTCTTCTTCCGCCAGTGCCGACTTCGAACCGAAATTTTCCATGGTGCCATTGACCTTCGGCACTATTAAAGCAGCTTTGTATTCCATGTTGTTTGCCGTGCCGATCGCTGTCTTGGCGGCGATTTACACCGCCTTCTTTATGGACAACAAAACCCGCCAATACATCAAGCCAACCATTGAGCTGATTGAAGCCTTGCCAACAGTTATTCTCGGTTTCTTAGCCGGCTTGTGGCTGGCGCCTTATATGGAAGCGCATTTGGCCGGCTTCTTTGCCATCTTACTGGTGGTACCCATCGGGATACTCTTATTCGGTTTTGGCTGGTCTCGCCTGCCGGAGCCGGTGCGTTTGTTGATTCCAACCGGCAGACGGGCCGTGTTGATGCTGCCGGTGGTGGTTTTCCTCGGCTGGTTTGCCTTGTCGTTGAGCTCGCCAATCGAAAATCTATTTTTCCACGGCGATATGCGCCACTGGTTAACGTCCAGCGCCGGCATTGATTTTGACCAGCGTAATGCCTTGGTTATCGGGTTTGCGATGGGCTTTGCCTTGATTCCAACCATTTTCTCGGTGGCGGAAGACGCCATTTATAACGTGCCGAGTTATTTGGTCAACGGCTCTCTGGCATTGGGGGCCAGTGGCTGGCAAACCTTGGTGGGCGTGGTGTTACCAACGGCCAGCCCGGGGATTTTCTCGGCGATTATGCTGGGCTTCGGCCGCGGCATCGGGGAAACGATGATTGTCTTGATGGCCTCCGGTAACACGCCGCTGATGGATGTGAATATCTTCCAAGGGATGCGTACCCTGTCGGCGAACTTGGCCGTGGAAATGCCGGAAGCGGAGCTGTACAGTTCGCATTACCGTGTGCTGTTCCTGTCCGGTCTGATCTTGTTTATTTTCACGTTTGTTTTCAATACGCTCGCGGAAGTGGTGCGCGAACGCATGCGCCGTAAGTATGGCTCACTATAAAGGATATTGACATGAAAGAATGGTTCAAAAAAGGCGAACATTGGGTTTGGTTTAGTGCGTCGACTGTCAGTATCAGTGTGGTGTTGGTTGTTGGCTTGTTGTTGATGATTTCCTTCCGAGGTCTGGTGCACTTCTGGCCGCACTCGGTGTACGAATACGAAGTGAAAACCGATAACGGCAAACTGGAACAAGTGGTCGGTGAGTTGCACGAAGTGAAAAGCAAGGAATTCAAAGACCCGAAAGCCGAAGACGGCATCGTCCGCATTCCACAGTATTTGTTGAAAGTGGGTAACCGCGACGTTTACGGCATTGATTTCCGCTGGGTCAATTCGGCGAACATCATCGGTCGTCAGGATATTCTCGATGACGGCGTCACCGTAGTGGAACGCTACGAATGGGGGAATGTTTACGGTCATTTGGAACACATTAAACAGGATGGCAAAATCATTGCCCGAGGTGACAATGTTTTACCGATGATGCAGCAGTTGGTCGACAGTGGTTTGGATTTGCATGACCAGATTCGCCACATCGAAAAAGTCGTGATCGGCGGTATCAACTATCAGCTTGAACAACTGCGCTTGGATCAAAAACGACTGGAAGCGAGCGGTGACTATACGGCGGAGAAGCAAACGGAGTTCGAGGCTGAGCGCGCTCAGTTAAAGCAAGCCTTTAACGACCAGCAAGATACGTTGAAGGTACTGTATCGCCAGTCCAATAACCTGGGGGAAGTCACGCTTCAAATCGCCGGGGATAAGTTTATCCACGTTCCGGTTAAATCCATTGTGCGCTTCTGGCAGCCGAATAACATGACGTTTGGCGAGCAGGTTGGTTTCTTCTTCACGTCCATCGGACACTTCCTGATTGACGATCCGCGTGAAGCGAACACCGAAGGTGGGGTTTTTCCGGCCATTGTCGGGACGGTGACGATGGTTATCCTGATGGCGATTTTTGTGACGCCGATGGGGGTGATTGCCGCGATTTACATGAGCGAATACGCCAAAGACGGCATTTTGCTGAGAACGGTGCGGATTTCCATCAACAACCTGGCAGGGGTGCCGTCCATCGTATTCGGTATCTTCGGCCTCGGGTTCTTTGTTTACATCATCGGGGGCAGTATCGACGAACTCTTCTACAGTTACGCCTTGCCGAGTCCGACCTTCGGGACGCCGGCGCTGCTGTGGGCTTCTTTGACGATGGCGTTATTGACCCTGCCGGTGGTGATTGTGTCGACTCAGGAAGGTTTGTCCCGTATTCCACGCGCCTTGCGTGAGGGCGGTCTGGCGCTGGGGGCGACCAAGTCCGAAACCATTATGAAGATTGTCCTGCCGATGTCGATGCCGGCGATTATGACCGGTCTGATTCTGGCCGTGGCACGTGCCGCCGGGGAAGTGGCGCCGTTGATGTTGGTCGGTGTGGTGAAATTGGCGCCGGAACTGCCAATCGATTTGAACGCGCCGTTTATTCACTTGGACCGTAAGTTCATGCACCTTGGTTTCCATATCTACGACGTCGGCTTCCAAAGCCCGAACGTTGAAGCGTCTCAGCCGTTGGTTTATGCCACCTCTTTGTTGTTGGTGTTGATCATCATCGGTTTGAACCTCGGAGCGATCACGATCCGTAATAAGCTGAGAGAGAAGTACAAGGCTCTGGATAATTAATGACCAGGCCTGGTGGATTATTGCAATAGAATTTTAGAATAGGAATGTTGTTATGACTGAACAGAATATGAATATTTCGATTGATCGTGATCATCGTGGTATGCACTTGGACAACGAAAAAATGGCGATTGAGGTCAAGGACTGGAACCTGTTTTACGGTTCCAAACAAGCCTTACAGAACATCAATATGAAACTGCCGCAAAACCGTGTGACGGCCTTTATCGGACCGTCCGGTTGCGGGAAGTCCACCTTGTTGCGTTGCTTTAACCGCATGAACGATTTGATTGACATCGTGCGCGTGGAAGGCGAAATGCTGCTGCACGGCGATGACATGTACAGCAAGCACATGGATGTGGCGGCGCTGCGTCGTCGTGTGGGCATGGTGTTCCAGAAGCCGAACCCTTTCCCGAAATCGATTTATGAAAACGTCTGTTACGGTTTGCGCCTGCAAGGCATCAGCGATAAAAACGTGTTGGATGAAACGGTGGAATGGGCCTTGAAAGGTGCCGGGCTTTGGGAAGAAGTCAAAGATCGTTTGGATGAGAATGCTTTGGGCATGTCCGGTGGGCAGCAACAACGTTTGTGTATCGCGCGCGCCATCGCCATCAAGCCGGAAGTTTTATTGTTGGACGAACCGACATCAGCACTGGACCCGATTTCCACCTTGGCCATCGAAGAGCTGATTTTCGAGCTGAAAAAGGACTTCACGATTTTGATCGTCACGCACAACATGCAGCAGGCGGCCCGTGTGTCCGATTACACCGCATTCATGTACATGGGAGACTTGATCGAATACACCGATACCGACTCTCTGTTCACGAATCCGCAAGTCAAACGCACCGAAGATTACATTTCCGGTCGTTACGGTTAAGTTGAGAGCTTTACACGAGATGGGTACACGGCTAAAAATAGCTAAAATCTTCCTGAATGTCGTTGAAAAACTCGTTAATAGCTGGCTATTAACTTCGTTTTCCGCCTAATTCAGAAAAATTTTATCTCATTTTTTCCTCGCGTCCCACTCGTGCAAAGCTCTCAATGTTGAGTATTGAGTTATAGTTATAAGAACACAGTCAGGAGAGTCATCACATGGAAAAACAAGAATTCAGCTCACACATTTCGGAAATGCTGAACCGTAATCTGGAAGATTTGTTCAACCACATTTTGGAAATGGGCGGCATGGTTGAGCGCCAGTTTGAGTCGGCTTTGGTTGCCTTGGGCAGCGGCGACACCGAAAAAGCGGTGGAGATTATCGCCTTCGACAAAGCGATTAATAAAGCGGAAATGGAAATTGACCGTTTGTGCGCGAAAGTGTTGGCGCGCCAGCAACCGACGGCTTCCGACCTGCGTTTGATTATTGCCGCGATTCGCATCGCCATCGACTTGGAACGAATGGGCGACGAAATCGTGAAAATCGCGAAAATGGTCATCGTTTTCGGAAAAGAACATGAAGTGAAGTGTGCGGAGCTGCCGGGCTATGTTGAGTTGATGGATATTTCCACGCGCTCCAACGTTATGTTGAAAACTGCTTTGGATTCGTTTGCTCGTGTGTCCACCGAAGGGGCGGGTAAAATCATTCAGGAAGAAGAGTTGATCGACGACATTTTTGCCAAAGCCATGGTGGATTTGAAAATCTCTCTGAAAGAGATGCCGGATCAAGTAGAATGTCTGATGGAAATGATTATCGCATTGCGCGCCTCCGAGCGTGTATCGGATCATGCCAGAAACATTGTGGAAAGCATCATCTACCTGGTTCAAGGGATGGATATGCGTAACCTAGACAGCGATCGCTTGAACGAGTTCTTGAGCGAGCTGGAATCTTAACGGGAAAGATTTATGACAGAGCAATGCATTTTAGTGGTCGAAGATGAAGCCGCGATTCGCGACATGTTGAATTTCACCTTAACAGCGGCGAATTACAAAGTCATCGAAGCCCCGAATGCAGAGCAAGGCTGGAAGATGTTATTGGAACACCAGCCGGACTGCGTATTGCTGGATTGGATGTTGCCGGGCGTTTCCGGCGTCTCCTTGGCCCAGCGCATTCGTCAAAACGACCAGACCGCCAGTACGCCAATTCTCATGCTGACGGCGCGCGGGGAAGAAAATGACCAGGTACAGGGCTTTGAAGCCGGTGCCGACGATTATGTGGTTAAACCCTTTTCGCCGCGTGCGTTGGTGGCGCGCGTCAAAGCGTTACTGCGTCGTCAGTCGCCTGAAAAGAATGCTTTGGATGTGGTTCGAACCGGTGATTTGAAGCTGGATTTGTCGAGTTACCGTTTTACAGTCAATGACCAAGAAGTTAAACTTGGGCCAACAGAGTTCAAGTTAATGCACTTCTTTATGACGCACTCCAACCGAGTCTATACACGGGTTCAGTTATTGGACCATGTTTGGGGGGAGAATGTCGTGGTCGAGGAAAGAACCGTCGATGTTCACATTCGACGTCTTAGAAAACTATTGGAGCCCGTCGGGGCGTCCGATACGATTCAAACCGTGAGAGGTGCTGGCTATCGTTTCTCTGTTGAATAAGAGGAAAACGATTCAGTGTCAAAAGGAATTTCGCGGGAGCTCACCTGGGTCATCACCAGTGTTTGGCTCGCCCTGTTCATCGCATGGGTGACCGATTGGTGGATGGCCACCTTTGTCGGTTATGTGTTGTTCTACATTGCCCGCCAGCTTTACAGTATCCACCGTTTTGAACTTTGGATGAAAGGCACGCCCAATGTGTCTTATCCGCCCGGCTCCGGTTTGTGGGGGGAGTTGGGGTATTTGGTGTCGCGGAAACAGCGTTCACTGGAAAAGCACGCCGACTTACAGTTTTACAAATCCGAACAATTTCTCGCGGCCTCCATGACGGTGCCGGACGCCATTATTTCGCTTAACGAAGCCAATCAAATCGAGTGGTTTAATAACTCCGCCAAAAAACTGTTTAAGCTGAAACACAGCGATACACACCGTAAAATCGAAAACCTGTTACGCCACCCGGATTTCATTCAGTACCTCAAGTCGGGGCGTTATGAAAAATCGGTGATTTTATCCTCGCTGAACGGCATTCAACGGGTGTTCAGTTTGAAATTGTTTCCGTATTTTCAGGCGCATAAACTGCTCATTGTGAAAGACATTCACGAGCTTTACAACCTGGCGCAAATTCGCCGTGATTTCATTGCCAACGCCTCGCATGAACTGCGCACGCCTTTAACCGTTTTAAACGGTTATATCGAAGTGATGATGGATGGTCAGGAACCGGATTCGATTTGGGTGAAACCGCTGGAACAAATGCATAATCAGTCGGAGCGCATGCAATCCATTATCAATGATCTGTTGACATTATCGGCGATGGAATCGGAAACGCTGGTCGGTAAGGAGAAAACCGTTCCGATTGCTCCCATCCTCAAAAAAATGGAACAGGACGCCACTCAGATGAGCCAAGGAAAACACAGTTTTAGGTTTGAGTTGGACGAGAGTCTGGCGTTGAAAGGTTACGAAGAACCGCTGAAGAGTGTGTTGATGAACCTGATTTCCAATGCCATTCGTTATACGCCGGACGGCGGGCAGATCACCGTACGCTGGTACGAAGACGCAAAAGGGCCGCACTTTCAGGTGGAGGATACGGGCATCGGCATTTCACAGGAACACATCAGTCGCTTGACCGAACGTTTTTATCGGGTGGACACGGCCCGTTCACGCGACACCGGCGGCACCGGCTTAGGCTTAGCCATCGTCAAACACATTTTAGAACGCCATGAAGCCAAGCTGGTGATTAAAAGTCAGCTGGGTAAAGGGTCAAGCTTCCGATGTGATTTCCCGCGCAGCAAGGCGGTGCATTAATCGGCAACGTCAATTGGGAGTGATGAATTTGAATCGCAGAAATGTCCAGGCCTGGCAAAAATAATAATCACCAGGCCTGGTTGAAATGAGTATTCATGTGACGGGCCGAACAGGCCCGGTTATCGCAGCTTGATTATGGCAACATCATGCCGCGGATGGTGAAATAAATCATCGCGGCGAGAATGCCGGAAACCGGGACGGTGATGACCCAAGCGGCAACGATTTTCAAGAACGCTGAACGCTTGACCAGTTCTTTCTGATACACCTTATTCAAGGATTTACGTTCTTTCTTGGTTAACTCCACTTCCGCTTTATGCTGCTTCAGTTCCGCCAGCATGGTTTTCTTTTCCTGAAGACTGGCTTTTCCGAAACGGTCGATGTACTGTTCGATTTCCGCCTGATTGGCGCCTTCGTGGTGGTCACGAATTTGTTGCAGGGTTTTGGCGTAGTTGCGCTTTAAGTATTCGCGTAAGAAACCAACGCCGAAAATCCCGCCGACCGCAATGTGAGTGGAGCTGACCGGCAAGCCCAACTGAGACGCAATGATAACGGTAATCGCCGCGGCCATCGCAATCGAGAAGGCGCGCATTTGGTCCAGTTCCGTGATTTCGGAACCGACGGTTTTAATCAGTTTCGGGCCGAACAATAGCAAGCCCAAACTGATGCCGATGGCCCCGATCAACATAACCCACAGCGGAATTTCCGCTTTGGTGGAGACCTGGTGGCTTTGTACCGCATCGTTAATGGCCGCCAAAGGCCCGACGGCGTTGGCGACGTCATTGGCACCGTGTGCGAAGCTCAAGAGTGCGGCGGCGAAAATTAATGGAATGGTAAAGAGGGCGTTGACGCTGGCTTTATTGCTTTTCAAGCCAATCGCCTGGCGGGCAATCATCGGACGGACGCTTAAATACACCATGAAGGCGATGACCAGACCGACCAGTGACGCGGTCAAAAAGTCCGCGTGCCAGATTTTTTTGAGCCCTTTCAGAATCAAGTAAGTCGAGAAAGCCCAGGCCATGACGGAAATCAGAATCGGGACGGTCTTTTTCGCGGCGGACAGCATATCATCCTGATAAGTGATGCTACGTTTGATCCAAAGCAGGAACATGGCCGCGATTAAACCGCCAATGACCGGCGATATAACCCAACTGGCGGCAATGGCCCCCATTTTGTCCCAGTTGGCGATTTCCCAACCGGTGGCAGCGATGCCGGCCCCGAGGACGCCGCCCACAATGGAGTGGGTGGTGGACACCGGCGCGCCCATGGCCGTGGCCAGATTCAGCCAGATGGCGCCGGACAGGAGAGCGGCAATCATTAACCAGACAAAGGTGTCGCCGTTTTCAATCAGGTCGGGATCGATAATGCCTTTTTTAATGGTGCTGATGACGTCGCCACCGGCAATTAAGGCGCCGGCGGATTCGAAGACCGCCGCGATAATAATGGCACCGGTTAAAGTCAAGGCTTTGGAGCCGACAGCGGGACCGACATTGTTGGCCACGTCATTGGCGCCGATGTTCATCGCCATGTAGCCACCGATCATGGCGGCAATGACCAATTCAACACTGACCGTTCCGGTACCGAGTTGCAAATTGGCGGAGAAAAGCATGATGAGGATAATGAAGAGCAGGGCCGATCCGAAGCGGAACATCTCCTTTCGGCTTTTGCTAGTGGCGTCTTCTATGTCATTAATGTCCCGAAATTCCATGGAATGTCTCTCTGTTTCACTGTTTGATTTTGAGCGATTCTGACAAGCGGGAATTGTATAAAAAATTACGTGAGGATTGGGATAATGTGACAAATATATTGCAATATATTTGATATATGTTGAGTTTTCAGGCTTGTCAGGCCGGTTTGAAGTATGTCATATAACTGTCATTTTTGTTTCATTTGGATGTTACGCCAGGCCTTCATAATTCTTCCTGTCTATAAAGATAAATACTTTCTATTTTTTAGGAGAAGAAGTAATGAAACGCAATCTACTAATTGCAATGGGTCTTGCGACCGCTGTGGTCTCTAACACTGTTTATGCTGCGGGTGTGGATTCTGCTATTCCAGAATACAAAAAAGTTTCCGGTGTTTCCGGTAACTTGTCTTCTGTTGGTTCTGATACATTGGCGAACTTGATGACACTTTGGGCGGAAGAGTTCAAACGTACTTATCCTAACGTCAATATTCAAATCCAAGCCGCCGGTTCTTCAACGGCTCCTCCAGCGTTGACTGAGTCAACTTCTAACATCGGTCCTATGAGCCGTAAAATGAAGTCTAAAGAAACGGCCATGTTTGAAAAGAAACACGGTTATAAGCCTACTGCAATCGGTGTTGCAATCGATGCGTTAGCGGTTTACGTTAACAAAGATAACCCAATCAAAGGGTTGGCGATTCCACAAGTAGATGCGATCTTCTCTTCAACTCGTAAGTGTGGTGCGAAAAACGATATCACAACTTGGGGTGGTGTTGGCCTAACAGGTGAGTGGAAAGACAAGTCTATCCAACTTTACGGGCGTAACTCTGTTTCCGGTACTTACGGTTACTTCAAAAAGAAAGCACTTTGTAAAGGTGACTACAAGTCTTCTGTGAACGAGCAACCAGGTTCGGCTTCCGTTGTTCAGTCTGTAACGTCTTCTATGAACGGCATCGGTTATTCCGGTATCGGTTATAAAACAGCTGGCGTTAAAGCAGTTCCGCTTTCTAAGAAAAACGACGGTAAATTCGTCGCGGCGACCCCTGAGAACGCTTTGAACGGCACTTATCCTTTGGCACGTGTACTTTACGTTTACGTCAACAAAGCGCCTAACAAGCCACTTGAACCAGTTGTGAAACAATTCTTGAACTTGGTTCTTTCTCAAAAAGGTCAACAAGACGTAGTGAAAGACGGTTACATCCCTCTACCAGCGAACATGGTTGAGAAATACCGTTCAATCATCAACAAATAATTGTTGGTTATCCTTGTCAAAAAGCCCTCTTCGGAGGGCTTTTTTTGTTTGAGACGAAACCACCTTTGCCGGTGGTTTTTTATGTTTGTTTGGTCGACTTTATGCCAATCGCACTAAACCAATTCGATTTCAATGTCCGACAAAGGAATCACGCTGCACGTCAAGATGTAGCCACCGTCAGTTTCATAGACCGGATCCTGAATTTCTTCCACATCACCGGAAACCAAGCGCACTTCACAGGCACCGCAGTTGCCGCCGCGACAGCTGTAGGGCATATCAAACCCGGCTTCGTCCAATGCGTCCAGTAATGAAAACTGGCCGTCAAATTCACATTCTCCTTGTCCTGATACTTTAATTTTCGGCATGGTTTTGACCTTTGTTAAGCGTGTTAAAAGTTTTATTTTAACAATTCAAATCCCATCCTTTGCAGTAAAATAGCGTCAATTTATAAACTTGGTTTATTTGGTTAATCATTTATTTTAATGGAAGGGTGGTTATGACGTGGACAGCGTTTCAGTCTAAATTTCAACACATTCGCGACAACAAAGTGTTCGAGTTGTTTGTCATTTCCGTGATTATCCTCTCGTCGCTTTTAATTGGGGTACGGACCTATGATTTGCCCGATGCGGCGGTTACGCTCCTGTGGGTCATGGATTATGGCGTGACGGTGTTTTTCTTGATTGAAATTCTGATTCGGATGGCGGCGGAAGATCGTTTGAAGGATTTCTTCAAGAAGGGCTGGAATATCTTTGATTTCACCATTGTGGTGGTGAGTTTGATTCCGTTGGACGATTCCGAGTATGCCTTGATTGCGCGGATGCTGCGTTTGTTCCGGGTCATGCGTTTGATTTCGTTTATTCCGGAACTGCGGGTGCTGGTCAGTGCTTTGATTACCGCCTTGCCGCGCATGGGATACGTGGCGTTGTTGATGTTCATTATCTTCTATTTGTATGCCGTTATCGGTAATCTGATGTTTGCCGAGATCAATCCGAAACTGTGGGGCGACTTGGGGATTTCCCTGTTGACCCTGTTCCGGGTCGCCACCTTTGAGGACTGGACGGATGTGATGTACGAAACCATGACGGTGTACAGCTTAAGTTGGATTTATTATCTGACGTTCATTTTCTTCTCGGCGTTCGTCTTCCTGAACATGATGATCGGGATCGTCGTGGAAGTGCTGGACGAAGAACATAAAAAAATGCTGGCCGAGGAAGAGGAGGTCGTGCATCAAAAAGAGCAGGCGTACCAGGATAAGCTGGAAGGCGAAATCGCGGCCTTACACGAAAAATTGGATCGGTTGCTGGCGGAGCGCAGCGAGGTGCGATCTTAAGTCGGTTGACGACTTGTTATAAAATAAATTTATAGTTAGATAAAAGTTGATATGGGACAAGTTTCTATATAAGCTACTTCTTATATATAAAAACGCTAACTAGAACTTATTATCGCTCAATCCGTGTGACGAGGAACACGGTGCGGGCGCTTTGCAGGCTGTTAATGACTTTTATCGTTGACGGTCTGCAACGTTATCTCAATAAGGAGTTAGCCATGAAACCGTTTCAGTTCCAAATCTTACACATCCTCGCGCCGCTGGGTGCAGCCGGGATGACCGCTTCGTTCTTTTTTGTCGTTAACTATATGACCGTCCATCCGGGCAATGCGTTTATCGATTTCAATACGTTACTCGCCCATCATTTCGGTAAAACCGATGCATTGAATCTGTTGATTCAAACTTACATTGGCGGCATTGTTTTGTCCGCTTCCTTGCATTTCTTTTTACTGTTTCGTTGGTTCAGGGGCTTCAACCGCTTTCGACAGAGCGCCGAATACACCGCCTTGAAAGCGACCAATAAGGAAGTTCAGTTAATGGCGATTCCCTTGACCCTCACCATGACCATGAATGTGCTGTTTATTCTCGGTGCTTTGTTTATTCCGGGCTTGTTTGACTCAGTGACCTGGATGGGCATGCAGGCACAACTGATCGACTTTTTGTTTGTCGGCGCCGGGGTGTACTTCATCGCCATGCTGGTCTTGGCGTTGAAAATCTTTTCGGTGTATTGGCTGCGTTTGGTACACGGCCATTTGGACTTCAGTGAAAATGCCAACCTGTCGCAATTAATCGCGATTTTCTCGTTTGCAATGATTGCGGTGGGGTTGGGCGCCTTAGGGTTTTCCAAAGTGCCGTGGATTGCCTTGATCGGCATGAGTTTGTCGTACATTGTGCTGGGGATGACGGCGATTTTGGCGGGTATCAAACTGGTGTTGGGTTTTAAATCCATGTTCAAACAAGGCATCTCGGCCGGAACATCCGTCACGTTGCTGTTGCCGGTGGTGATTATCGGTATGTTTGTGGTGGGCTTATACCGTGCAGATATCGCCAATATGCATGCCTTGCAGTTGGAGCGTAATGTCAATTATCACTTGCTGGTGTTCACGGTCGGGGCGGGCATTTCGGTGTTGGTCGGTTTGTTCGGGCTGATGGTGATGAAGCACAGTGGCTTTTTCAAACAAATGGCTGAAAACAAGTTGGACGCCTCATCCTTCGCCATGGTGTGCCCAGGCTTTGGCTTTGAAGTGCAGTTGGTGCTGTGGTTGAATATCGGTTTGGTGTACTCAGGCCTGGTGGAATTCGGCAGTTCCGGTTATTTTGCCTTGTGGGTGCCGCTGATTCTGGTGCAATTAACCACCATCTATTTTCTGTTGCGTTTGCTGCGGATGCACCGTTTCCTCAAGTTTGAACGGGCACCGGTCAATAAGGCTTCCGGTTTTATGGTGACGAACTAAGCGCGGATGGAAACAGCCGTTAACATTGGGTGGACTTAAAATGCAAAAAGCACCTGAAAAGGTGCTTTTTGGTATCGGTTGAGCGGTTCCGTGATGGCTTACCAGACCAACAGTTTATAGCCTTCTTCCTGCAATTCCATCAAGGCCGCGGCCCCCACTTCGGAATATTCCGCAAACGGGCGCATGTCCTTGTCGGTCCAATGCAGCGTGTTCATGGTGTTGCCGCAGGCAATCCAGCGCACATTGTAGTCTTTGGCGAAGCTGGCGACGCGTTCATACGTCAGTGGTTCCACTTCGCGTTGCGGTTTTTTCGCCAGCACATGAATGCCTGGGCCGATGGCGACCACGGCAATGTCCACATTATCGCCGTAGCGTTTAATCATCGCCTGGATGGAATTTAAAATGCTGTGCTGGTAGGCTGGGTCGGCTTTATTCCACATATAGACGGCATGATGTTCGGCCGGGTCGCCCGGAAAACGGTCAGACGGTGGATCCTGCAGTTCCGGCACCGGCTTCAGTTTGCCGTCGTTTCCGGCGGAACCGTCTGCGGAGGCTTGCGCGCCCAACGCCAAGCACATCAGCAAGGCAAAAGGGATGAGTCGGTTGAGTTGCGTGTTTAATCGCATAGTGATCTCCTGATTCAATTCGAAAACCATTATACTCTTCATGATTCGGACAATCTGAAAGAGATATTTTATAGAGGATTATAAGTTGAGCTTACAGACACAAATTGAAAACAAAGTGAAAGCCGCGTTTGATGTCACCTTTATGCAATTGGAAAACGAAAGCCACATGCATTCCGGCCCGGCAGACGAATCGCATTTCAAACTCACTTTGGTGGCGCCGGAATTCGACGGTTTGTCGAAAGTCAAACGCCATCAGGCGGTGTACAAAGCGCTGAGCGATGAAATGCCGCAATTTCATGCGCTGGCTTTGCATACCTTCAGTCCGGCGGAATGGGAAGCCCGCCCGGATGTCGCGGATTCGCCGCTTTGCAAGGGCGGCAGCAAAGCGTAAAAATTGCCAGGCCTGGCCGTTTTCAGGATTACGCGGCTTTGGCCGGTTTTTGGGTAATGAGCTCTTCAATCAGCGGTTGCACGCGTTTGAGTATGGCCGGCTGAGCTTGGGCGTTGGGGTGCAATCCATCGTCTTGCGCCATGTCCGGGTCCATTACCACCGTTTCCAGAAAAAACGGGTCAAAGAGCAGTTGGTTGCGTTCGGCGACCTGTTGAAAGGTTTTTTGCAGTAACGCATCGTAGGCCGGGCCGTAATTGGTGGGCAGGCGAATGCCGAGCAATAACACTTCGGCGCCGGCCTGGCGGCTCATGTCTACCATCTGTTGCAGGTTGCGTTCGGTGGTTTGCAACACCTGGCCGCGCAAGGCATCGTTGGCGCCGAGTTCCAGTATCACCCAATCCGGCTGATGCTGTTTCAGTAAGGCGGGTAAGCGGCTTTTGCCGCCGGAGGTGGTCTCGCCGCTGATGCTGGCGTTCACCACTTGAATGTTTCGGTTTTTTAACTCCTGTGTCAGCAGCGCCACCCAACCTTTTTCCACCGGCATGCCGTAAGCCGCACTCAAGCTGTCGCCCAAGACCAGAAGTGTGGGGTCGTTGGGGGCCGGTTTTGCTTGGGATTTTACCTCGGCTTGCGTTACACTTGAGTAACCAAACAGAACGGTCAGCGTCACCGTCAGAAACAAAAGAGAGCGAAGATGAAAGAAGAAGCCGTTTTGTGCTTGAAGGACGTGCATTACCATGTCTCGTCTGATGATGAAGAGTTATCTATCATAAAGGGCTGCGATTTGTCTGTCCAGCCGGGCGAGAAGCTGTCGATTGTCGGCCGTTCCGGTTCGGGAAAATCCACCTTATTGTCGTTGATGGCCGGGCTGGAATTGCCAACCGGTGGCGAAGTGCGTTTGTTCGATCAGGCGTTGAATCATCTTGATGAAGACCGTCGCGCGCAGTTGCGGGCCTTGCAGGTGGGGTTTGTTTTTCAGAACTTCCAGTTAATGCCGAGCATGACCGCGCTGGAAAATGTGTTGATGCCGCTGGAATTGTTTCAAGTCAGTGACGCCGATGACAAAGCCTTGCAGGCCTTGGATAAAGTCGGGTTGGGGCATCGTTTGTCGCATCGCCCGTCGGAGCTTTCCGGCGGGGAACAGCAGCGTGTGGCGCTGGCAAGAGCCTTTGTCACCGAGCCGAAAATCCTGTTTGCCGACGAACCCACCGGCAATCTCGACGAAACCACCGCAGAACAAGTTCAGGATTTGCTGTTTCAACTCAATGACGAATTACACACCACGCTGGTGCTGGTGACGCACGATTTGGATTTCGCCCGCCAGTGCGACCGGGCGCTGACGTTGCATAACGGACGGTTGCAAACGGTATGAAAGGTTACTGGCAAGATGCCTGGACCGCTTCGCTGTGGTTCTGGCGCGGACTGAAACGCGGCGATTGGGTGTGGCTGCTGTTGGCGGTGGTGATTGCCAGCGCCTCGGTGACCTTTGTGGAGCAGCTCGGCAAAACCGTTAAGGATTCCATGTTGCGTCAAGCCGCGAATGACTTGGGCGCGGATTACGTGTTGCGCAGTTCCCGGCCGATTGATGACAAGTGGACAACGCTGGCCGATGAGCTGGATTTACAAACCGCGCAAACCGAAACGCTGGTGACCATGGCGCTGAGCGGCGAACGTTTTCAGTTGGTGCGTCTGAAAGGCGTGTCGCCGAATTATCCGTTACGCAATTATCAAAACCGCTTCCCGACGTTAACGCCGCCGGACAAAACCTCTGAACGGCCAAACGTCTGGGTGGAGTCGGCACTGATGCCGTTAATGCAATTGCAAGACGACAGCACTATTACGCTGGGGAAAACCGAATTTGCCTTGGGCGGTACCTTCCAGCCGTTGGGTGCGGCCGGAGGCATGGGCGCCTTTTCGCATCAAATGGTGATTCCGCTGGCGGATATGGCCGCCACGGAATTGAAAGGGCCGGGCAGTCGCGTGGAATACGAATTGGCTTTGATCGGAACACCGAATGCCATTGAGCGCTTTGCCGACGCCGTGGACGCGGAGCAGAACCCGCACCTTCAAAGTTTATCCGCCCAAGCACCATCGCAGGATTTGGCGCAATCGCTGGACACGGCCTGGTTGTTTTTAGAATTGTCGGCCTTATCCGCCGTGTTGGTGGCGGGCTTGTCGATTCTGATTGCCAGCCGTTTTTATTTGCAGCGTTGGCAAAATTCCATCGCCCTGATGCGAGCCTTCGGCGCGCAACGCGCTCAGATGACCCGTTTGTTTGCGTTTCAGCTGAGCTGGTTGGCGATTATTGCCAGCGGTGTCGGTGTGGCGCTGGGCGCCGGTTTGTTTCAAGCCAGTTTGCCGTTGCTACGGGATTATTTCGATCCGCTGGTGCCGGCGTATCAACCGTCGATTTATGTGCACGGCTTTTTGATGGGCTTTCTGGTGCTGTGGAGCTTTGCCTGGCAGGCCTATCGCCATGCGGTCAGCACCTCGCCGATGCAGTTGTTGAAGAATTTATCGCGTCAGCCGCAAATGCGCCAATGGTTGGTCAGCCTGGGGTTGATTCTGCTGGTGGTGATGTTGATGACCGGCTATGTCTGGTGGGTGCTGGTCGGGCTGGTGGCGGCCGGTGTCGTATTGTATCTGGCCGCCTTGGGGTTGTTGCGCTTTGTCGGTTGGTTGCAGCATCGCAGCCACGGCTGGCTTAAACTGTCGTTGGCAGCTTTGTTGCGCGAGCCAGGCCTGGTGAAAATTCAGTTAATCTCAATGGGGCTGGTCTTGTTTGTATTGATGTTAATGACTTTTGTGCGCCATGATTTGATGGCCAATTGGCAAGCGTCTTTGCCGGCCAATACGCCGGATACCTTTATCGTCAACGTGCAACCGGATCAAAAAGACACAGTGCAAACCGTGTTGAAAGGTGATGGTATTGAAACCAACTTGGTGCCGATGGCGCGAGGGCGCTTGGTCGCAGTGAACGACGAACCGGTTCGTGCGCAGGAACAGGAATCCAACCGGGCCAGACGCCTGTTGGAACGGGAATCGAATATCGCTGTGCTGGAAACCCCACCGGCTTACAATGAAATGCTGGCGGAAAGCGAACCGGAGCACGGTTTGCCGCAGGTGTCGCTGGAAGAAGGCATGGCCGAATTGTTCGGGTTGCAGTTGAACGATGTGCTGACCTTTAGTTTCAGTGGGCAGGATTGGCGTTATGAAGTGACCTCGATTCGCAAGGTGCAGTGGCAGAGTTTCCGTTTGAATTTCTTTTTCATTGTGCAACCGGAGACCGACCGACTCTTGCCGATTTCCTATATCGGTAACTTTGCGCTGGCAGACCGTTCGGTGGACGTCAATGCATTGACCCAGCAATTGGCACAACAAGCACCGGGTGTTTTGCTGATTGATGCACGGCGCATTCTGACTCAGGTGCAGACCATTATGTCGCAAGCCAGTTGGGCGGTGTCCGGACTGTATGGCTTTACCTTGCTGGCGAGTTTGATTGTTTTGTTTACCGCCACCATGGCCAGTCAACAAACCCGTGTGCAAAGCTGGTTGCTGTTGCGGACCCTGGGGGCGACGCAACGCGACATCACCAAAATCGGTTTGATGGAGTTCACTCTGCTCGGCGCCTTGGCCGGATTACTGGCGGCCACCTTCGCTCAACTCGCCGGTTTGGCGGTCAATCAATTCGTGCTGGAAGTGTCACCGGAATGGAATCCGGAATTGTGGGTGATCAGCGTGGTGAGCGGGGCGATGATTCTGTGGCTGATTGGCTGGCTGACGCAAAAACGTTATTTGCGTTTATCGCCGCGCCGAATGGCCCAAAAGTGGTCGGATTGATTTCAGCGTAAGCCCGCGTCGAATGCGGCCAGAAAGCGAGCACAAGGTGCTTGATTAAAATCCGAATCACTTTATAATGTGCGATTCAATGGTCTCGGGGCATGGCTCAGTCTGGTAGAGCACCGTCATGGGGTGGCGGGGGTCGCAGGTTCAAATCCTGCTGTCCCGACCAATTCAATTATGCAGTTTATACCTCTCTTTTTCCTCTTCTTTTTTAGACGAACTAATTGTCTCTTTCTTCAAATTGATTAACTTTTCGGTTTCAAAAACTCTAAAACATATATCAAAGAATAATGTTTTTTGGCTCTTTATGCGGTAGCCTTTAGTTCTATAAAGCTTAAATGAGCCTAAGAGAAATTCACCGATGCTGATCGTTCAATGAACGAAATTAAAATTAAACTAATTTAAGCCTAAGAGAAAAACCGTTCTAGTCTCAGCCTTTAGTGGTTGTTTAATTAAAAGGTAAACATTTATGGAGAATGTTGTTTTTTTAGTCAATGAAGAGCCGTATTGTCTTTGGGATATAGATTTAAAAACAAAAAATACAAGCTTTATTGAAGGGGTTGATGTTGAGTATTTTGATTATTTAGTGATGTTGTATCTTGAATCTTCTGATTCTAAAAGAGCTTCCGTTGCAATAAAAACTTTGCAGCATCATGCTATGGAAACATTTTTTTCTTTACTAGGATGTTTTCTTCAAGCTCCCAATTGTGGGTATGCATGGATTGCTAAATGTAAAAATAGAGAACTTCGTGAGATGGTCAAAAACATAAACGCAGGAACTTTAAAACTCCATCCTTTCTTTAAAGTCGATAAAGTGTCTTGGAATGTTATAGCTGATTTAATTTTTCAAGAACTAAGTATAGGCTCTATAGAAAGTGACAAGTTAAAAGAAAATTTTGTTCGGTTGTGGAGTAATTTATCAAGAGAGTTTTTAGATAAAAATCAAATAGATGAATACAACAGCATTAAGCATGGCTTTAGAGTTAGTGCGGGTGGTTTTATGTTGTCCTTTGGGTTGGAGAAGGAATATGGAGAGGCAGCTCCAGAAGAGGATATGACAACGATTGGTAGTTCAGAGCATGGATTAAGTTTTCTTAAGGTTGAGTCTCTTGGCCCAACGAAAGGTAATCGTAGCTTAAAAGTCAAGCAGGTTGCTTTGAATTGGAATTTGGATAAAAACGCCGTAATTGTTCAGTTAGTTACATTGTCAATAAAAAATATTGTCTCTCGTTTAAAAATAGTAAACGGTTTTGATGCTCAAAAATGCCAGTTTTTTTGTCCAGAAGATGAGTCTTTTTTTGAAAAACCATGGTGTAGTGGCGTTGGCGTTAATAATTTTGAGATGAGTGCGGTTCATGATGAGAACAATGCTGAAACTAGAACTACGAGAAAGGAATTGTTAAAAATTATTAATGATTTGTCTTAATGAGCCAAGGTTGATATTTAGATATATGGGGGTCAAAAAACAATTGGGTTTTTAATCACCTTTTGAATTAAATTATTCGATTTTGGAGTTAGTGGTGGAGCTTGTTAAGTCAATTGGCAAGTGCTGAACGTTTAATCAGAATGAATTAGTTTCGCAATTGCGTCAGGGGGATTCTATTAAGACGATTCAGGCTTTTTTGGCAATTTGAGCTCAATACATTGAGGTGTGCTGACCGCATGCTAATTGACCTGCGTTATTTAGAGAGCATTGAAAAACAAGAATAAAAAATACTAAGATCTATGTTGAATCAGTCTCGTTTGCTTAGAGTAGCTAAAAATGACCAGGTCTGGTGATTCTTTATTTTCCGTGTTGATTTTTAAGTTTGGCGAATTCGATTAAGCAATGTATTCAATTCAGAACGTCTTCCCATTTACGCATGGCTTCCTGGCAGGCAGGATCGGTGGCGACACAGACTTTATTGCGTCCGGTTTGTTTGGCTTGGTAGAGTGCCACATCGGCTTGCTTTAGCACCTTTTCCATATCCTCGGCGGTTTCCGGCCAGTGGGCGACGCCCAGGGAAATGGTAATGGTACCCACGGTTTTCAATGGCGCCTCCGACATGGTTTTCCGCAATCGTTCAGCCACTTGCACGGCGTATTCCAGTGGTGTGTAAGGCAAGAGCATCAAAAATTCTTCGCCGCCGGTGCGGCTTAACACGTCTTGATTGCGGGAGCATTCTCGCATCTGTTCGGTGACAGCCTGGATGACTTGGTCGCCGACATCGTGCCCGTGAGCGTCGTTGACCGCTTTGAAATGGTCGATGTCCAGTGAGATGACGGAAAAAGGAATGTTTTCAAGTTGCCAGGTTTCAAGCTGTTGTTGCAAGCCGCGACGATTCAGGATACGGGTGAGCGGGTCGGTCAGGGATTCGGTTTTCAAAGCGTGGATGTGCTGGTGGACGCTACCGAATCCTTTCAACAGGGCGGTTTTCAGCTCGTCGGCTTCGTAATACCAGGTTTTAATCAGTTTGACCTCGGATTCGGTTTCCGGGGTTTCCGGGTGTTCGGCTTGTTGCGCCAAGTGCCAGAGTGGCTTGGAGATGCGTCCGGCAAACAGCCAGATAATCAGGCCGGTGACCAGAAGAATCGGAAGGGAGTGCCAAAGGACACTGAGCATTTGTTTGTCCAGTGTGGCGAGCGTGGCTTGTAATGGCCGTTGCGAGACGACCCCCCAGCCGGAAATGCCGACCGGCGAATAACCCGCCAGCATGTTGATGCCTTGGCTGTTGATGATTTTTTGATGGCCGGTCTGGCCATCCAGCACCGTTTCGATGGCCGGGTTGTCGAGTACCTTTTCGCCAATGCGTGTTTCGTCCGGGTGGACGATGAGGCGATGTTTCGCGTCGACGACGTAGAGGTAAGTTTCGTCCTGATAGCTTTGGTCGCTCAGCAATCGGTGTAGAATGCTGCGGTTGTGTAAATTAATGAGTCCGCCGATAAAGCCGTCATAGTGGCCCGTTTTATCGATAATCGGCTGGGAAACCAGAATGAAATATTGACCTTGGTTTAGGCGAAAGGGTGAGCTGATTCGGGTTTGTTGCTGTGTTAGGGCTTCCTGAATCGGTGCGTTTTTCAGGATGACATCGGCTTTGAAGAATTCGGGGGCGGCCAAGGCTTGCAGTTGGCCTTTTGCGTTGACACGCACTACGGCATTGAAACTCTCCGATTGATGGAGCAGGCGTTCGGTTTCCAACTGTAAAAGCGACGGGTTCCGCGGTGCTTGTGCAATGGTTTGGCTGCTCCATTTCAGTTCGTTCCTCACTAAATTGAGGTGCATGGCGGCGCTGCGCGCCAGTTTGGTGGCGTAGGCTTCATTGGCGTGTAAAGTGCCGTCAATGAGAAGGTTTCTCTGCACCTTGTAAGTGGCGTAAAGCGCATTGACTAGGGTCAGAATGACACTGACGGTGGCCAGAGAGAGAATGAGGCGTCGTAAATCGATTCGGTTAAGCTGCATGTTCGTTGTGTATTTTTATTCTTTTTTAATCTGACCGAGCTGAGCAAAAAATATTTATCAGGCATAATTATACTTGTTTATTCTTGTCGTTGGTCGGTTTCAATGCAATTCGGTTGAATTTAACCGTATGAAAAGTAAGCTAAAAGGGCTGAAATGACGCGCCAATCAGCTTTCCGACGTTAAGCATTCGACCAGACGTTGCACCTGACGTTTGCAACAGCCGTTGCCGTCGGTGGCGTAGGTTTGGTTTCGTACTGCGTCCAGCGTGTTGGCGCCGGCTTCAATGGCATCGATGATGTCGCGTTTAAGAATGCCGTTGCAGACGCAGAGATTTTCGTCCAAATCTTTTTGAAGGATGTCCGGCAGTTTGTCGAGAGTGCTTTGTTTCATCCCTTTATTTTAATGCAAAGCGGCCAGGCCTGGTGGATTTTGCGCCGACTTCGGTTTATGCTGAATAAAATGGTTAGCAACAGGATTAGGAAAGAATTAGGAGCGGACATGAAAATTTTTTGCATCAGTGACACCCACGGTTACCACCGGCATATGCATGAAATTCCAGAGGCCGATGTGGTGGTGCATGCGGGGGACATTTGCAATCTGGGCAGTGCCAAGCAAACCGAGGACTTTTTGGATTGGTTCCGCGCTTTGCCGATGCCGCATAAAGTGTTGATTGCCGGCAATCATGATTTTTTGTTGGATACGCAGCGCCAGGCCGACCTTGGAAAGCTGCCCCAGTCGTTTGATTTTTCCGGCATCCATTATCTGATGGATGACGCGGTTGAAATCGATGGGGTGACGTTTTACGGCTCGCCGTGGCAACCGGAATTTCAGGCGATGGCGTTTAACCTGCCGCGTGAAGGCGACGCTTTACGCCAGGCCTGGCGAAATATTCCGGAAGCAACGGATGTGCTGGTGACTCACACGCCGCCTTACGGCATTTTGGATCAGACCAACGGCGGGTTTGGTGTCGGCTGTGAGTTGCTGACAGAACGTCTGGGCGAACTGCCGCAGGTGAAAGCCCATGTGTTCGGTCACGTGCATGAAGCGGCGGGTTACCGACAGCAGAGCGGGCGGCAGTTCGTCAATGCCTTTGAACCCCGCGTGATTGAGATTTAAAAATCACTCCATTCATCGCTCTGTGACGGCGCTTTTGCTTTCTCTGGCCGGTTGGCGGAAATGGCTTGAGAGGGTTGTTTTGGCAGCGCCGTGCTCTCCTGTTCACCGGTAATCGCATCGCATAGAGCGTCCATTTCCACCAGCAATTGTTCGGAGAGTTCGGACACCGTTTTCCGGTATTGTTGCATGGTGTTGTCATCGCCGAGTTTTTTCGCATCAATGACCTTGCCGACCATGCTGTGCATTTCGGTATGGGTTCGAATCAGTTGCTGCATTTCCGGCACCGATTGATATTGTCGGCCGACGGTGTTCAGCCATTGGCCCAACGGGCAAAGATCGTCACGACGCGCGCTGTGTTCATCGAAATCGACTTTTTCACCCAAGAGGAAACGTTCCAGGCGGACGTTCCAGGCGCGGTGTTTGTTTTTGGCGTCTTCCAACTCAAAGGTGGCTCTATGGCCGCCTTGACCGGATGCGGAACGCTCGGAGATTTTAAATTTACCGACGAACTCGGCCTGCATTTCTGCTTGTTCGCTCATATTCCCCGCCGTGGCGGCCAACTCTTCCACCAGCGCGGCATTTTGCTGCGTCATTTCATCCAGTGAGTTGACGGCGATGTTGATTTGTCCCAGCCCTTTGGATTGCTCGGTGGCCGCTTTGGAGACCGAGTCCACCAAGCCGCTGACCTGTTCGATTTTATTGACCATGTCTTCAAACATGCGGTTGGTTTCTTCCACCAACGAGGTGCCTTGCGAGATTTGTTCGGTGGCGGTGCCAATGAGGTTGGAAATCTCTTTGGAGGATTCGGCGGATTTCTGTGCCAGGTTGCGCACCTCGCTGGCGACGACGGCAAAGCCTCGACCGTGTTCTCCGGCACGGGCGGCTTCCACCGAGGCATTCAGGGCCAAGAGGTTGGTTTGGAAAGCGATGCCGTCGATGACGGTGGTGATGTCAGCAATTTGACTGCTCAATTCACTGATGCCGTGCATGGCTTTGGAGGTTTGTTCCATGACCTGAATGCCGCTTTTCGCTTCCGTGGCGGCTTCCGATGACAGGCGATTCGCCTCGTGGGTGTTGTCGGTGGATTGCTGAACCCGACTGGTGATTTGTTCCATGGAAGCGGCGGTCTGTTCCAGTGATGCGGCTTGCGACTGGGTGCGTTCCGACAGGTCTTCGCTGGCTTGAGAGACCTCGTTGGACATTTGACCGATTTCGGTGGAACCGATTTTGACTTGCCCGAAGGTGGCTTCGATATTGGTCAGGGCATTGTTTATGGCCACTTGCATGGCGTGCACTTCGCCCTTGTATTCGCCTTCCATTCGGCTGGTCAGGTCGCCGTTGCTCATCAGGCACAGGATGCGGCTGAGATCTTGTACTAGCGCGGAAAAGGAATCCAGTAAGGTGTTGATGGACAGCGACAACTGATGGTTGAAGCCTTCCAGTTTGGAGGCGTCGATGCGGTCCTTGAGAATGCCCAGCGAGGCGTTGGACACCAGGTGTTCGATGTTCTCTTCAATCGCCAGTTGTTCGGTAATGTTTTTCCATTCCGCGACGGTGCCGATGCGCTCGTGTTTTTCATTGAAAATCGGATCGACGACGAGGTCAATGGTGGCGTCACCAACGTTTATGCGGGCTTCGTAGGTTTCGGTAAGATTGTCGAGCAAATTGGCCTGGTGTGCCGGGTTCTGGTGAAAAATGTCGATGGACTGTCGCAGCAAATTGTCGGCATTGAAATGCGGTAAGGCTTTTTGCAGTTCCGGTTCGGCTTGTTTCAGCATGCGTTTGACCGATTCGTTCATGAAAATGATGCTGCGAAAACGGTCGGCGACCATGATATTGGATGAAGCTGCGTTCAGCGCACTTTCGATGCGTTTGGCATTGTTCAGCGAAGCGTTGACGTCGTCGAAATCGGCGCCGAGACGAATCTGCATGGACTTCACCCGTCCGAGCACTTGGTTAACTAAGTTACGGCCCGAAACCTGAATGGGGTTATTGAAGTGGCCGCCGGAAATTTCGGTGAGCAAATGGTGAACTTCTTTGAACTTGCGGTCGTTCACCCAGGCAATCAGGAAAATCGCCACAATGAACAAGGCGCTGATGCCTTCGAACAACAGCGGCGGAATGCCGAGGTTCAAAAGCGGCATATTGGCGGTGATGAACAGCAGAATGCTGAACAGCATGATTAAGCGGCTGGCTTCGAACTGATTAAAGGGGTTGAACCGGGTTCCCAGTGTGACTGGGCTGCCGCCGGACAATTTCAGTTTGTCGGCACCAATGTCTTGGTAGGCTTGTTCCGCTTGGGCGACTTGTTCGCGGGATGCGGGAGTTCGAACCGACATGTAACCGACGATTTCGTCGTTTTCGAACATAGGTGTGGCATTGGCCACGACCCAATAATGATCGCCGTTTTTACGTCGGTTCTTGACGATTTGTGACCAGGGTCGCCCGGCTTGGATGGTATTCCAGAAGTCTTTGAAAACGGCGGCCGGCACGTCGGGGTGTCGGAGAATGTTATGCGGCTGCCCCACCAGTTCCAGCCAGTCGTAACCGCTGGCTTCGATAAATGCCTCGTTGGCTTCGGTGATGTTCCCGTGTAAATCGGTGCGAGAGACAATAGTGAGACCCTCTGGTAACATATATTCTTTTTGGGTAACCGAGCGACTTTTTACGTCCATTTTCCAAAGACCTTTTTGTGCGACTAAATTTCGCTTAGTAGACTCAAAAGCCCAAGGCTTGGCAATAATCAAAAAAACGCATATTTCCTTTTTTTTAAAAAGGGTATATAAAGTTTACCCTTTATTTTCAAAGAGTTGGTTGGGTTTAATATTTTGAATGTCTAAAAGCTTAATTTTTTTATGTCTATATAAGTTGTTGAAATAAAAGAAATTTTTAATGAGTTTAAATATAAGTTATTTTGCTTATAAAGAAGTCGGCACCGAGTCGGGCAATTCCTTGGGATATTGTGATGGCTGATTTGCCGATAATCCCCATTCTACCGGTGATTCGGCAGGGTTTGGCAGAACACGATAACCTGGTTTTGCAGGCCGAGCCTGGGGCCGGTAAATCGACCGCTGTGCCGTTGGAACTGCTGAAATCGCCTTGGCTGAACGGACGTAAGGTGCTTCTATTGGAGCCTCGCCGCTTGGCGGTGAAATCCATTGCTTATTATCTATCGGAACAACTGGGTGAAACGGTCGGGCAGCGAATCGGTTATCAAATTCGCAACGAACGTCGCGTGAGCCGGGAAACGCAATTGGAAATCGTCACCGAAGGTATCTTGACGCGTCGCTTGCAGCAAGATCCGGAGCTGTCCGATGTGGCGTTGGTGATTTTTGATGAATTCCACGAGCGTTCTTTACATGCCGATTTGGCGTTGAGTTTGTGTTTGGATGTGCAGGCCGCGTTACGGGACGACTTGAAGCTGCTAGTGATGTCCGCCACCATCGACATGGATGCGGTGCAATCTCTATTGGCCGCCAATGGCGCGTCGGTCACGCAGGCGCAAGCGCCGGGGCGCACTTATCCGGTATCGGAGCATTATTTATCCAAGCCGTTGGCCTCCACGCACTTGCGTGACCTGCTTCCGGCCGTGCATCAACAAATTCGCCAGGCCTGGCAGGAAACTGAAAAGGATATTCTGGTGTTTCTGGCCGGGCAGGGCGAGATTCGACGTGTGCAGGAACGTTTGGAAGAAACGCCTTTGACCAATACGGTGGTATGCCCGTTGTACGGGGCTTTGAAACCGGAAGAGCAAGAAAAGGCGCTGGTGCCGGACGCGCAAGGCCGGCGCAAAGTGGTGTTGGCCACCAATATTGCCGAAACCAGCTTGACGATTGACGGTATCGGCGCGGTGGTGGACAGCGGTTTGAGCCGAAAAGCTTTGTACGATGTGTCCAGCGGTATGACGGCCTTAACAACGCAACGCATTTCCAAAGCCTCCGCCGAGCAGCGTAAAGGCCGTGCCGGGCGTTTGGCGGCCGGACGGGCTTATCGTCTCTGGACCGAAAGCCAGCAACTGCAATTGGCGGATTTCGATCCGCCGGAAATCGAGCAGGCCGATTTGAGCGCGGTGTGTTTGGAGTTGGCGATTTGGGGCATTCATAATCCGGCGGATTTGAATTGGATGACGCCGCCGCCTAAAGCGCATTTTGATGCGGCCCAGGCACTCTTGATGGCCTTAGATTTGTTGACGGACACGGGGCAGGCGACCGACTGGGGCCGTAAAGCGGCGGAGTTCGGTTGGTCACCGCGTTTGGCGGTGATGTGTTTGAAAGCCGAGTCGGTTTGTTATTTGTCGCCGAATCAGGCCAAAACGCTGGCGACCGACTTGGCGGCGATTTTATCGGAACGGGATGTACTGCAAACGCGTGATGACGTCGATTTAGTTCAGCGGGTGTTGGCGTTACAGGCGTATCGCCAAAACCGTTCTTCGGCGTGTCAGACCTATCCGGTGCAACGCTCGGCCATGGAACAGGCCTTGAAAAACGCGCGTTCGGCGCTTAAAAAATTGAATGAATCGTCGGCTTGCCAGCCATTGAGTTTGGCGGCGTTGCAAGCCGAATGCGGTAAGCTGGTGGCACTGGCTTATCCGGACCGGGTGGCAAAACGCCGTGGCGCGCAAGGGGCGCGTTTCCAGTTAAGCAACGGTAAAGGCGCGGTGTTGCCGGAATTTGATCCGCTGGCTCAACAGGATTGGCTAGCGGTGGCGCAACTCGACGGCCAGCGTCAGGATGGCCGGATTTATCTGGCCGCGCCTTTGGACGTGGCGGACATCGAAACCTTATTTGCCGAGCAAATTGAAGAGCGGCCTTATCTAGGCTTGAATAAAAGCAAAGGCGAGTTGGCGGCGGTGCAGCAACGTTGGTTGCAAAAGCTGTTGCTGTCGGAAAAGCCGCTGCACAATCCGGATACGGCGACTTTGCAAGCCGCCTTGTTGGGATTGCTGGCAGACGATTTATCGTTGTTGCCGTGGCGCGAAAACACCCAGGCCTGGTTAAAACGGGTCAATTGGCTGGCTGGGTTCGATTCGGGCCACGAAACGCCTTTTCCCAATATCGACCAGGCCTGGCTAAAAGCCCATCTTGACGACTGGCTGGCACCTTATTTGAATGGGGTTACAACAATCAAAGGTTTGCAGTCGCTGGATGTGTTGATGCTGTTGCAGAGTCAATTGACTTATGAGCAACAGCAGGTGTTGGCCCAGCAAGCGCCCACTCATTACACCACGCCGTCCGGGCACCGGGTGCGGATTGATTACAGCGGTGCTTCGCCGAAAGTGTCGGTGATTTTGCAGGAAATGTTCGGCGAACTGACCAGCCCGCGGTTGGCCTGGGGACAGGTGCCTTTGACGTTCGAGTTGTTGTCGCCGGCGCGACGCCCCATCCAAGTCACCAGCGATTTGGCGAATTTTTGGCAGACGTCTTACTTTGAGGTGGCGAAAGACATGAAGGGGCGTTATCCCAAGCATCGTTGGCCGGACAAGCCGTTAGAGGAAAAACCGGGGCGCTCGGTGAAGTCGAAACCCGCTCAGTAACCTTGGTTTCTTTCCAATGACGGGGTCTTTTTGAATTTTGTTACGAACATATTCTGTTACGAACATAATATACCGACTTATTGATTAAAAATATCCAGGCCTGGCTTGCAACGGCGTGATATCAGGTTGTTTTGATGAACGTTATTACGCTCTAAAGGAGTTATTGAAATGACGGACTGGCGAAAATGGTTGGCTAACGGGCTACTGTTGGCTTGGATCGGTTTGGCCGTGGGTTGCACCGCCGTGGCGGATAAGCCGGAGTTGCAATCGGCCAAGACGTTTCCGGTGATTACTCAGGTGACGTTTGACGATTACCGCTTGCAAACCCGTCAGTGGTTGACGGAGCACCGGCTGTTTTTGAGCGACGATCCCGCAGCGGAAGTGGAGGCCAATAGTCCGCAGGAGTGGCGACCGGCGACAAAACCGCAAAAGGGGATTTTGCTGGTGCATGGTTTGGGCGATTCGCCGTACTCGTTTATCGATATAGGTCCGGTGTTGGCGGAAAACGGGTTCTTGGTGCGCACGTTACTTTTGCCGGGGCATGGCACCCGGCCCGGCGATATGTTGAATGTTCAAATCGACCAATGGCGCGCGCTGTTGAAAAAGCAAACCGAGATATTAGAGCAAGAAGTGGATCAGGTGTATCTGGGCGGATTTTCCACCGGAGCGAATTTGGTGACCGAATTGGCGTTGCAGGATGAGCGCATTGCCGGGTTGGTGTTGTTCTCACCGGCGTTTGAGTCCAATGCGCCGATCGATTGGTTGGCGCCTTGGGTGCAGGGCATGATGCCGTGGTTGCGAACCGATATGAAATATCGACACGATATTTACGTGCGTTATGGCAATATGCCCACCAACGGGTTTTCGCAATACTATTATTCAAGTGAAGCGGTATTGAACGCCCTGTCGGAAAAAACATTCGATAAACCGACGTTGGTGGTGGTCAGTGAAGCCGATTCGGTGGTGGATGTTCAGAAGGTTCTGGCGTTGTTTACAACCCGTTTTACCAACCCGAACAGCCGGTTGATTTGGTATGGCACGCCGCCGGAAACGGAGGATGCTCGCGTATTGGTGCGCAGTGCTTCCTTGCCGGAATGGCGTATCAGCAACTTCTCGCATATGGGGATGGTGTTTTCGCCGGACAATCCTCTTTACGGCGCGAGCGGCCAGTTTCGCATGTGTTGGAACGGTCAGTCTGACGCGCATTATCAGCAGTGTGAGAATGGCGAAGAGGTGTGGTATTCCGCCTGGGGGTATGAGACGGAGGATAAAGCGCATGCACGTTTGACATTTAATCCATATTTCGCCTGGCAAAATGACGTAATGTTAAAGGTGCTGGCGTCGGGCTCCGTGGTGCCTAAGCCTTGATTCAAATCCCTCTATAAATCGATTAAATAATATTGTTGTACAGATATTGTACAAAAATTTTACTCATAAAATAAAATCGGTATACTGAGCTGAAAGCCAGCTTGGTTTCCGGCATAAAAACAAATAAATACGACTAGGACAACTATGTTCAATTCACAGTTAAAGCATGATTATGCTCAGTTGCAAAAACGTTATGATTCGGCGCAAGGTGTGCTCGATGCCTTGAACCGCTCCATGGCGGTCATTGAATTCGACCTGGAAGGCAAGGTACTCCATGCGAATGACAATTTTCTGAAAACCGTCGGTTACGCTCTGGAAGAGATTGCCGGCCGGCACCATCGAATTTTTGTACCGTCGTCGATTGCGCAGGCGTCGGATTACACGGCTTTTTGGACCCAACTGGCGAAAGGCGAGTTTGTCTCCGGGCGTTTTAAACGCGTCAATAATGTGGGTGAAACCGTTTGGTTGGAGGCGAGCTATAACCCGATTCTGAATGCACAGGGGCAAGTGGAAAAAGTGGTGAAGTTCGCTTCCGATATCACCGAACAGGTGGAAGCCGAACTGGAATTCAAGGCGCAAATGGATGCAATTAACCGAGTGATGGCGGTGATCGAATTTGAGCTTGATGGCACCATTCGCACCGCCAATGAAAATTTTTGCAAAACCATGGGCTATTCGTTGGCGGAAATCCAAGGGCAGAAACACGCGATGTTTGCCGAGCCGGGGGCTGCCGACACCGACGAATACCGGGCCTTTTGGGATGAATTGAACCACGGAAAGTTTGTGTCCGGCACCTTTAAACGTGTGAAGAAAAATGGCGAAGACGTTTGGTTGGAAGCCAGTTACAATCCGATTTTGGATGCCGAAGGTCAACCATACAAGGTGGTGAAATACGCCACTGATGTCGGACAAAATGACAATATGAAATTGCTGCGCCGTGTGGTGGACGAAGCGACTCGGGTGATGCAGGCGTTTGCCGCCGGTGATTTAACACGCCGGATGCCCGAAGCCTTGCAGTCAGGGCGCGGTTCGATGTTCTCGCCGGAAATCGAACGCATCAACAATGGTATCGGGCAGATGTCGGACCGTTTGACGGAAGTCATCGCGCAAGCCACCGAGGCCACTCGCGTGGTGGCGTCGGCTTCCGATGAAGTCTCGCAAGGCGCACATGATTTGAACGACCGGGTGCAAGAGCAGGCGGCGGCGTTGGAAGAGACGGCGCAGAACATGGAAAACATGACGCAGGTGGTTAAGAACAATGCCCGGCATTCGCAGCAGGCGTCACACGTTTCCACCGAGGTACAAGGTAAGGCGTCGGATGGTATGCAGGTAATGCGTGCCACCATTGACGCCATGGGCGCCATTCAGGAGTCCAGCCATAAGATCGCTGACATTGTTACCTTGATTGACAGCATTGCGTTTCAGACCAATTTGCTGGCGTTGAATGCCGCGGTGGAAGCGGCCAGAGCCGGAGATCATGGCCGCGGTTTCGCGGTGGTGGCCGGAGAAGTTCGGGCCTTGGCACAGAAGTCGTCCGACGCGGCTAAGGAAATCCGTCAGTTGATTGATGAGAGCGTGAAGCGGGTGGAGCAGGGCAGCGAGCAGGCGTCCAAATCCGGAGAGGTGTTGGAGCAAATTGCTCAGTCCATCGACAATGTGACGGAAATGGTCAATCAAATCGCCTCGGCAACGGTGGAACAGATGAGCGGCATTGATCAAGTGCATCAAACGGTGACACAGTTGGATGATGTGACACAACAAAATGCGGCTCTGGTCGAGGAAACCACCTCGGCGGCAGAAAGCTTGCGTCATCAAGCCGATATTCTCGCGAAAGACATGTCGTTTTTCACGACGGAAAAACCTTCGGAGTTGACGAAGAAATAAGTCGCATGCCTTAAAGAGCGGCGATGTCGTTGACCTTGTAGCCGGTGGTGATGACCATGGTGTAAGCCGCGCGGACGTGTTCTTGGCTAATGTCGAGGTGTTTCAGAGCATAATCCCGCGATTGTTTGAGTTCGTCGCTGACGTAATTTTGTCCCATGGCGGAACAGGCCACGAAGTCACTGAGCATCATCAGTAGGGCCGTATCGCAAATTTTATTGTGCGTCTGACGAATTTGCGGGGTGATGTGCCGTGAATGGTGCAGCAAAATCCCTTTGTAAATTTCGGGAATGATGTCCCAGTTTTTGGCAATGATGACCCCGGCTTCGCTGTGAGAGGTGTCGAACATATCCAGTTCTTGCTGGCGTGCCGTATAAGGTTTGGACAGGGATTTCAAGAAAATCGGTTTGTAGGCAATGGGGTCGATTTTTGACAGGAAAACCGCACCGATATTTTGCAAAAGCCCGGCCAGGTAAGCTTCGGAACGACTGATGCCGTTAATGCTGTCGGACAGCTCCGCGGCCGCCAGCCCGGCGTTCATGCCGTGCTTCATAATCGCATTTTCCAACGGACTGTTGTTGTGCTGTCGTACCAGAATCGCAGACGAGAAAAGTTCGAATACGTTGTCCAAGCCAATGAGGTTGAGAATGGTGCGAACCTTCATCAGTTGGTCGATGGATTTTTTCGGATAAGCGTCTTTGGCGATTTTAATGAATTCCGCTAAGGTTTCCGGGCTTTTCTTGATGAGGGATTCAATTTGCGACAGGTTTGGATTGGGTTTGTAAAGCTCTTCTTTGACAGCCAAAAGTTCAGGTGGCAAGTGATAGACATAGACCCGTTTTAATAGCTCTAATGCCGTCAGTAAGCGGTTTTCCAAGTGTGGGGATATACCGGACTTGTCGGCGCCACAAGTGTCTTCCAGCAGCGCGTTGATCCCGGCGCCACCTTGAATTAGAGTGTTGTGGAAGGCTTGGGCCTGTTCAGACAGATTGACGAGACGGGCACCGTAAAAGTGGTGGTCCAAATGCGTTCGATAGGAGCTGATGACCATCGCTTCAATTTTATAAGGCTCGGTTTTCAGGGAGGAGACTTGGGCGTTGGAGAAGATGCGTCCAATCTGAAACTCTTTAATGTTCTCCGGGCTGATGAAGGAGATGCCACCTTGTGAAATATCGTAACCGTCTAATTGATGGTTGTTGATGGTCACGGTGAAATCACGTTCGTATCGCGGATGCTTGCGTCTGTCTTCTTGGGGTTCAGGCGCTTCCGGTGTGGCTGGGACTGAGTCGAGAGCTTCCAAATTTGGGGACCTAAGTTGGGTTTTAACAAGTTGATTTTTAGATAATTCCGGATACTTTAACAAAAAACTTACTCCCTGGGTTAGGGAAACTTTTTCTTGTCGGGATGAATTTTTTAATCAGGGAATCGGAAGATTTTATTTTTAGTGCAGCCGCTTGAGTGAAAACTGACCAGGCCTGGTGGTTTTTATTCCGGCTTATTGACGGGCTTATGGAAGAGATTTTTCAGCAGCTTGATGCCATGAAAATGCGCGATCATTAAATAGAAAACGGTGCCGATAATAACGCCAAGCACCATGTTTCCGAGAAAGAAGGGTTGCCAGATGTGCGGGAAAATGTCGCTAAACCATTGCTGTGAGGCGATTTCGATGTTCGGGTCAATGTTCTTCAGCGGCGGGGTGTCCAGTAGCCAGGTGCCGAACCGATAACCGCCGTACCAGATGAAGCCCATGGTCAAAGGGTTGGTGATCCAAGCCAGGGCGGTGGCTAACGGGATGTTGGCGCGTGTGTAATAGGCCAGAATCGAGCCGAGCAGCATTTGAAACGGCACCGGCAGCATCATGCAGAAAGCACCGATGAAACCGGCACGGGCAAAAGACAAACGATCGCCGGCCCAGTAAACTCGGTCGCGAAAACGCGGAAAATATTTATTCAGGAACGGCGAGGCTTTGACCTTACGGCCGATCTGGTGCACTTTCAGTTTGAGAAATCGAATCATGACCGTTATTTTAACAGTCTATCCGTTCAGGACGCTGAAGAAATTTCAGCTTTTGCTTATAAGTTTAAGACAGTATCAATAGTTGAAGAGGATAAAAATAACCGTCAGCGCTAAGGCGAATAAAAAAGCTGACGGCTTGCAAATGTTGATACTTGGTTTTTTCCCATCCTGGTGGTTCATATTATGATTAATCGCTTCCATGGACTAATGCGCTCTTATGCTTCCGGAATAAAATCATAGCAACGGGATTTTGTTTTAGGAAATCAGAGGTTTTTATATCGGTATTTGATGGACTTTTGCGGCGGTCTGCTGTAGAGTTTGCGCCTGTAAGAGGGTTGGACAATCGCGAGGTTTTACCTCGAGGAAAGTCCGGGCACTGCAGAGCAGAATGCCAGCTAACGGCTGGGCGGTGAAAGCCGACGGAAAGTGCAGCAGAGAGTAGACCGCCAAGTTTCTTGGTAAGGGTGAAAGGGTGCGGTAAGAGCGCACCGCGCAACGGGTAACCGTTTGTGGCATGGCAAACCCCATTCAGTGCAAGACCAAATAGGAAAACGCGCCCGGCTTTGCCCGGGCAAGGTGCGGCTCGTACCTGGTTTTCGGGTAGGTTGCTTGAGGGGCGTAGTGATGCGTCCCCTAGATGAATGATTGTCACCAGCAATGGTACAGAACCCGGCTTATAGACCCTCTTATATTTTTCCCGCCACCTTGCTTCGTGTCATTTCCTGTGATGTTTTGAGTGCTTTTTCTCTTGTTTGAAATCTTTTCACCACTTTTTTTCACCTTTAAGCGGTATTGAGTGTCGAAAACCCCACTTTTCACCCCTGAGTGAGTCTTCGTCTATATATGGTGTTTTGTTTTTGCTTGTTTCGCTATATGTTGTGTTTTTATAGAGGTTGAAGCACAAGTCTTTCTTTGGTTTAATTTTCATATTCTTAGTTTTTATACTTAATTTTAATTGTTTGAATAGGCTCTTAACTTATTGAAAAATAAAAGTAAAAATTTTTTAATGAATGAGCGTTGTCTTGTTTGCTAACGCCGCTAAGTTGTTGGTCTGTAAACAGAAATTCAAAAATCTTTGTCTGGGAGTGCTTGACAGTGGTTGGAAAGTTCAATATAGTGGCGACAAGTGGAAGAAAGTGGCGAAAAGTGGAAATAAATGTTGTTCTTTCGGGGTATCAATTCAATCAATGTCGATGCAAAGGGGCGCCTGGCTATTCCCAAGCGTTACCGTGAGTCGATTTCAGAGGCCAGCGAGAATCAGCTGGTCGCTACGATTGATTTGCATAGCCCATGTCTGTTGATCTACACCATGGATGAATGGGAAGTGATTGAACGCAAGCTGATGTCGCTACCGAATATGGATCCGCAGGCACGCTTGGTACAACGTCTATTGTTAGGGCATGCTTCCGAAATGGAGATGGATGGGCAAGGGCGTGTCCTGTTGCCAAGTCTCTTGCGGGAACACGCTAAGTTGGAAAAAGAAGCCATCTTGCTCGGTCAAGGGAATAAATTTGAGTTGTGGTCACAAAGTGCGTGGGATGAAAGCCGTCCGGAAATGTTGGATACAGCATCCGGTGTGGGCGATGTGTCCGAGTCTTTGGCCACGTTGAGTTTGTAAGATGAGTGTGCCGGAAACAAACGCCAGCCACTATTCCGTGATGCTGGCGGAGTCTGTTGAGGGCTTGGCGATTCGACCGGATGGCATTTACATCGATTGCACTTTCGGACGCGGCGGTCACAGTCGCGCCATTTTGGAGAAGTTGGGGCCGAATGGCTGTTTGATGGCGATCGATCAAGACCCGGAAGCGGTCCAATACGCAGAACAATATTTCAAGGATGACCGTTTCCAGGTTCAGCAAGGCAGTTTCGAGTGTTTGACACAGTATTGTGAACAACGTGACTGGCTGGGAAAAGTGGACGGTGTTTTGATTGACTTAGGGGTGTCGTCCCCTCAGTTGGATCAGGCTGAACGAGGTTTCAGTTTTATGCGCTCCGGACCGTTGGACATGCGGATGAACCCGGAAAGCGGTTTAAGTGCTCGTGAATGGCTTAAACAGGTTGACGAAAAAACACTGGCACAAGTGTTACGGCAATACGGCGAAGAAAAGTTTTCCGGCCGCATTGCCCGTCAAATAAAAGAAGCGGTGGCGGCGGATGGCTTGCACACCACAAAGGAACTGGCAGAACTGGTGTCGAAAGCGACGCCGAAAAAGGACAAACATAAACATCCAGCCACACGGACCTTTCAAGCAATTCGTATTGCCGTGAACCGTGAGCTGGATGTGCTGAAAATGGTATTGGAAGCGTCGGTTGAGGTCTTAGCACCAAGCGGTCGCTTATCGGTGATCAGTTTTCATTCGTTGGAAGATCGTATCGTCAAACAATTTATCCGGGACCAATCTCGTATTCGGGATTTGTTTCCGGATTCGCCGGTTCAGCTTGAAGTGGTTGAGCCGGTGTTGAAAAAAGTCGGTAAGCCGATTTTTCCAACGGAAGACGAATGTCAGGAAAATCCGAGATCGCGCAGCGCGGTTTTGCGGATAGCCGAACGAATTTAATGCGATGACAGCATCGCGTAACCAAATTTATTGATTCGCTGACGTCGGCGGCTCGATAAGTCATGGCAACATTGTGTTGATTAAGGGGAGTATCACATGAAGTTTAATTTACAAGAAACCATTTCCGCGGATGCGGGCATGCCTCAGATCAAGGTCGTTGGTCTTGGCGGTGGTGGCGGTAATGCCGTCGACTATATGGTGCGCTCGGAAGTCGAGGGCGTTGATTTTATCTGTGCCAATACCGATGTTCAGGCATTGAAAAATGCCAATGTCGAAACCTGCATTCAGTTGGGTGCGAACGGTTTGGGTGCCGGTGCCAACCCTGAAAAAGGGATGGAAGCCGCTAAGGAAAACATTGAACAGGTTAAAGAAGCGCTGAAAGGTGCGGACATGGTGTTTATCACTGCCGGTATGGGCGGTGGCACCGGAACCGGTTCTGCTCCGGTTGTCGCACAGGCGGCACGCGAAATGGGTATCTTAACCGTCGGTGTTGTCAGTAAGCCATTCAGCTTTGAACGTCGTGGAAAAGTGGCGGAAGCCGGTATTCAGCAGTTGGCGGAACACGTCGATTCTTTGATTACGGTGCCGAACGACAAATTGCTGAAAGTGCTTGGAAAAGATTTTGTGTTGGCGAAAGCGTTTGATTACGCCAACGAAGTATTGCACGGTGCCGTGCAAGGGATTTCGGAACTGGTCACTCGTCCGGGCATGATCAATGTCGACTTTGAGGATTTGCGTACCGTTATGACCGAACGTGGTGTCGCCATGATGGGTGTCGGGCATGCGACCGGTGAAGCCCGTGCGGTGAAAGCAGCGGAAAAAGCGATTGCTAACCCGTTGCTGGAAGACATTTCAGTGTCCGGTGCGCGTGGTCTGTTGGTAAACATCACGTCTGGCTTGGATTTCACCTTGGGTGAGTTCAATGAAGTGGGTGATGTGATTGACCAAGTAGCATCTGAAGATGCCAAGGTCATTATCGGGACCTCAATTGACGAAACCATGAATGATGAAATTCGCGTCACGGTGGTGGCAACGGGTTTGTCTGAAGTGGCGGATGCGAAACGTCCGGAAGTCGTGAAGCCGAATTTGCAGGCGGTGGAAGCCAGCAAAGCCGAAGAAAAACAAGAAGTGGAGCAACGCAGCAGTGCCGCGCCAAAAGCCGAAGCTACGCCTGAAGCGAGCAAGTCACCGGAAACGGTGCGCCCAAAAATGGTTGTGAATGGTGGGGTCACCGGTAGTGTGGATTCCAGTTCGAACTATTTGGATATTCCGGCGTTCTTGCGTCGTCAAGTTGATTAATTGTTATCAACGTCGCTAACGACCGTTTAGCGTTTTCATAACTTGCAGATGGTGTCGCAAAAACTCCCCAGTCTGGGCCAGTTATCTTCTATTAACTGGCGCGGGCTTCTTGCGCTCCTTTTGCTTGTCATTGTTTTAATCTCCCTCATCGCCATTATTCTGGTTCAACATCAAGTCCGTCATTTAGAAACGCAGTACGCGCGTGCTTTGAAGCAAGAAGTTGCTTTGCATGAAGAGCATGGCAAGCTGACGCTGGAAAAGCATCACTTGACTGCTTTGGCCCGTGTCGAGCACATTGCCCGCACCGAGTTGAAAATGACGTTGGATAAAACACCGGAAAATCACAACGCCCAAACCATTATTTTGGAAAAGAAAGATGCATCCGCAGCCGAACCCCAGAATTAGACGGGACTGGATTATTTATGGCTTGATTGTCCTGTTGTTTTCGGCCATTTTTGCCAAAGCCTTCCATGTTCAGGTTTTGGAAGCCGATTTTTTGCAGTCGGAAGGTAACAAGCGTCAGATTCGCAGTTTGGAAATTCCCGCGCCGCGCGGTGAAATTTACGACCGTAATGGTAAGGTGCTGGCGCTCAGTACGCCCATTGATTCCATTTGGGTGGATCCGAAAATCTTATCGTTTTATCTGGACCCTGCGCAGCAGAAAGCGCAATTAATGACGGAAAACTTGACGACGCGTCAGGCCGAGCAGCGTGATGCCTTGATTGCGTCTAAGTATCAAGCCTATCGAGAGATGCTCAAGCTGTTGAATGTTTCTGAAGAAAGTTTTACCCGTCAGGTGCTGGCCAAGAAAAGCCGGCGTTTTATGTATGTAGAGCGTGGTGTATTACCGGAGTTGTCGGCCCAAATTGAAGATTTGGATGTGCCCGGATTATATGTTCAGAATCAATACAAGCGTTATTACCCGGCCGGTGAAGTGGTCGGGCATTTGATTGGTTTCACCAATATTGATGATGTCGGCATTGCCGGCATTGAAAAAACCTACGATGATTGGTTGTCCGGTCATGCCGGTAAAAAACAGATTATCAAGGACCGCGCGGGTCGGGTCATTGAATTTGTAAAAGATCTTGAACCGGCCGAACCGGGCCAACCTCTTGTTCTCAGTATCGATGAGGACCTGCAGTTCTTTTTATATCATGCACTGAAAAAAGCCTTTATTCGCCATCAGGCACAATCGATTATGTCGGTGATTTTGGATGCGCAAACGGGTGAAGTCTTGGCGATGGTGTCTTTGCCGGGCTTTAACCCGAATGATCGCAGCCAGTTGACCGGCAGTCGTCTACGAAATCGAGTGATTGCGGACCGGATTGAACCGGGCTCCACCGTCAAACCGTTTATTGTCGCCAAAGCCTTGGATTTGGGTGCAATTCAGTTGGATGATGAAATCGATACCCGTCCCGGTTCCTTGCGCATTCAAGGGCAGCGCATTACCGACACCCGTAATCACGGTGTGATTACGCCGGGTGAGGTGATTAAATTATCCAGTAACGTCGGGGCCAGTAAGATTGCGTTTAAAATGACCCCGCAGCAAGAATGGCAAATGTATCACGATGTTGGGTTCGGTCAGGATTTAGGGCTTTTCCTGCCAGGAGAAACGCTTGGTTTTATTCGTCCGGCGACCGAATGGCAGAAAATCGACCAGGCCTCGGCTTCATTCGGGTATGGTTTTAACATCAATTTGATGCAATTGGCCCAGGCCTATTTGATTTTCGCTAATGAAGGCAAAATCAAACCGGTGAGTCTTTTGAAGTTAAACAAGGTGCCGGAAGGCACGCAAGTGGTGTCGAAGGAATCGGCGCAAGCGGTGCTGGGCATGATGGAGAAGGTCGCGGCGCGCAAGGGCACGGCCCCGCAAGCGAATATCGAGGGCTACCGTGTGGCTGGGAAAACCGGTACGGTGCACCGGACCAAAATCGGCGGCTACGAACAGAATAAATACATTTCGTTATTTGCCGGCATTGTGCCGGTGTCGAACCCGAAATACATTATGGTCACCGCCATTAACGAACCCAGCCGTGGTATTTATTATGGCGGGAAAGTCGCGGCACCGGTTTTTAAAGAAGTGATGCAAGAAGCGCTGCGTTTGAATAACATTCCACCGGACGAAGTTCTGGAGGAGGAAGCGTTGTGAAAACCTTGTCCGCGTTGTTTGACGTTTTGGATTTGGACATTTCCGGGGTTGCAGCCCATGCAGTCACTCGTTTGACGATCGATTCCCGGCAGGTGGACGTTGGCACAGTGTTTATCGCGCTGCCGGGGGCATCCTGCCATGGGATGACGTTTGCCCGTCAAGCCGAACAAGCGGGCGCCAGCGCCATCCTAACCGATGCGGCAGGCCTGGCGGATTTTGATGTTTCTGGACTGAAGTGCCCGGTGTATTCGGTACCGAATTTACAAAACCGCTTACCGGACCTGGCGAAATGGTTTTACGACGATCCGAGTCGTCGGGTGAAAATTATCGGCATTACCGGCACCAATGGTAAGACGTCGACCAGTCATTACATTGGCCAATTATTGCAAGCCGCCGGTTACAAAGTGGCTTTAATGGGCACCTTGGGCAATGGTTTGATTGGTGATCTGCAACCGAGTCGTAATACGACTTTGGAAGTGCTGGTGTTGAACGAATGGCTGGCACGTTTTGCGGAACAGCAGGTCGATTATGTGGTGATGGAAGTCTCGTCCCATGCCGTCAGTTTGAATCGCATTACCGGCTTGCAATTTGATGTGGTGGCTTTGACGCAGGTGACACGGGATCATTTGGATTTTCACGGTTCCGAAGTGGAATATCGTGCCGCAAAAAAACAATTGTTCGAGGCGTATCCGAGTCGCTGTCAGGTGTTGAATCTGGAGGATGAAACCGGTGCGGATTTGGCTGAAAAAGCCCATCAAAATATTTTGACTTACGCTCAAGTGGCGTCGAATGCGGATGTCCGTTTACAATCGGTATCGTTTCAACCGACGGGCTTGAAAGGTCGGTTGCAATTGCCCGTCGGTGTGTGTGATTTCGATTTGCCGCTGATGGGCGGTTTCAATGTGGAAAATCTATTGTGCGCCGTCAGTTGTGCTTGGTGCTGCGGCTTGGATTCCGACGATATTCAAAAAGCCGTCACACATTTACGGGCCGTGCCGGGCAGAATGGAAGTGTTGACGCGACCAAATCAACCGACGGTGGTGATTGATTACGCTCATACACCGGATGCCTTGCAAGCCGTTTTGGCGGCGGTCGGGCAACATTTAACGACGGGGCAAAACGACTTATGGGTCGTGTTCGGCTGCGGCGGGGATCGGGATAAGGGCAAACGACCTTTGATGGGGCAAGTGGCGGCTCAATTGAGCGGTCATGTGATTTTGACCGACGATAATCCTCGGTCGGAATCGCCTGAAGTGATTGTGGCGGATATTCAAGCCGGTTTATCGAAGCCGGCCGAGGTAATTCATGACCGTGAGCAAGCGATAGCCACCGCCATCCAACAAGCTGGACCGCAAGCCGTGGTCGTCGTGGCGGGGAAAGGGCATGAAGATTATCAGGAAATCAATGGTCAGCGATGGTCGATGAGCGATCAAGGCGCCGTGGCAAAAGCGTTCCAATCGTTATCAAGACAAGGGGAGGCATAGGCAAATGGCCTGGACATTATCACAATTGGTGGACGCGACAAGCGGCGTCCTGACGGGAGAGCTGCTGGGGGAAGACCCGATTCGGTTCGATTCGGTCAGTACCGATACGCGGACGTTGAAATCCGGGGCTTTGTATGTGGCCTTGAAAGGCGCCAATTTTGACGGCCATGCCTTTATTGCCGAAGCGGTCAAACAGGGCGCGGTGGCGGTGTTGATTTCCGAACCGGTGGAAACGATTGTTCCATCGGTGCTGGTCGAAGACACTCGCATCGCGCTGGGCGAATTCGCCGCCTGGCATCGTCAACAAATGCAATTGAAAGCCTTGATTGGCGTGACCGGCTCCAATGGCAAAACCACCACCAAAGCCTTGTTGGCGAATATTCTCGCCAAGCAGGCGCAAGTGTTGGCGACGGCGGGTAATTTGAATAACGATTACGGTTTGCCACGCACCTTGCTCGAACTGACATCGTCCGACGATTACGCGGTGATTGAAATGGGCGCGAATCATCACCGGGAAATACATTATTTGACCAAGATTGCCCGCCCGGACGTTGCCGTTATCACCTTGGCGGCGGGCGCGCATTTGGAAGGTTTCGGATCCTTAGATGGGGTGATCGAAACCAAAGGCGAGATCATGGACGGTTTGAAACCGGGCGGCACCATCGTGCTGAATACCGATTCGCCGGGGTTTGAGGTTTGGTGCGCCAAGGCCAAACGTCTGGATTTAAAGGTCTTCAGTTTCGGTGAAAGCGAGCAGGCCAATGTCCGTTTGGTGGCGTTTCAGCAAAACCATGACCGCATCCATTTCACCTTGCGCTTGACCGGTCTGGACGGCGCGGAGCGTTCGGTTCAGACCAGCATGCCGATGCTCGGTTTTCATAATGCCATGAATGCAGCCGCGGCCGTAGCCGCGTGTTTGGCGGTCGGGTTGACGTGGGAACACATTCAGCCAGGCCTGGAAGATTTTGATGGTGTGGCGGGACGCTTGCAAAAGTCAGCCTTACCGCAGGGTGTCTTAATCGACGATACGTATAATGCCAATCCGGCGTCGGTCAAGGCGGCGATTCGAACCTTGGCGGGCTTGCCGGGTGAGTCGGTGGCTTGCTTGGGGGCCATGGCGGAATTGGGCGCCGAATCGCAAAGTCTGCATGAAGAGGTGGCCCGTTACGCCAAGGAAAAAGGTGTGGCGTCTTTGTTGGTGTTCGGCGTGGCCGCGCAATCCATGCCGGAGGCTTTTGGCGAAGGCGGTGAGTATTTTGAAACTCAAGACGCTTTAATCGCTCGCGCGATTCAATTACTCGAACAAAATCAGGTTCAGAATGTTTTGGTGAAAGGTTCGCGTTCAACACAAATGGAAAAGGTCAGCCAAGCCATAGTGGCGACGGTGGCGGACCGGAATGATAACGGGTGAAGGCCCCTGAAGCAGATTTAAGGAAATCAGCATGTTAATTTATTTGACGGATTACTTGGCACAATTCATTTCCGGGTTCGGGGTGTTTAACTACATTACCATGCGCACCATTATGAGTGTGTTGACCGCCTTGATCATTTCATTCATCATCGGTCCGAGAGTCATCCGTTGGCTGATTCGCCTAAAGGTCGGGCAAAGCGTGCGTCTGGACGGGCCGGAAAGCCATTTGGTGAAAAGCGGTACCCCGACCATGGGCGGCGTGATGATTCTGTTTTCGGTGTCCATTGCGGTGTTGTTGTGGGGCAACCTGAGTAACCACTATTTGTTGATTGCCACTCTGACCATGCTGGGATTCGGCATTATCGGCTTCATTGATGACTATCAAAAAGTGGTGTACAAAGATCCGAACGGCATGCGTTCGCGCACCAAATTCTTTTGGCAGTCGGTGATCGGCCTGGTAGCCGCTTACAGTTTGTACGCCTTGGCGAAAGTGCCGGCGGAAACCCAACTGTTGATTCCGTATATGAAAGACACCTTCATTTATTTGGGCGCCTGGACCGTGGTGCTGGCGTACTTTGTGATTGTGGGGACGTCGAATGCGGTGAACCTGACGGACGGGCTGGATGGCCTGGCGATTATGCCGACGGTAATGGTGTCGAGTGCTTTGGGTGTGTTTGCTTATATGTCCGGGCACTTGTATTTTTCCGACTATTTGCAGATTCCGTATATTCCAGGTGTCGGTGAATTGGCGATTTTCTGTGCGGCTCTGGCCGGCGCCGGACTGGGCTTTTTGTGGTTCAATGCGCACCCGGCGCAGGTGTTTATGGGGGATGTCGGCTCTCTGGCAATCGGTGCGGCCTTAGGGGTTGTCGCGGTCGCGGTGCGCCAGGAACTGGTGTTGTTCATTATGGGCGGCATTTTCGTGGCGGAAACCCTGTCGGTGATATTGCAGGTGGGATCTTACCGTTTACGAAACGGCAAGCGCATTTTCTTGATGGCGCCGTTGCATCACCATTTTGAACAAAAAGGCTGGCACGAATCGCAGGTTATCGTGCGTTTTTGGATTATCACCATTATTTTGGTGCTGATCGGTCTGGCCAGTTTGAAAATTCGTTAACGAAGCACGTTTGAGCGTATATAAGAAATTAACCAAAAAGTTAATCAGGAAGTAAATCAAAAAGGGTTGCCATGTATCTTGTTGCAGGGTTGGGGATTACCGGCCAAAGTGTACTGAAATATTTTACCAGTCAGGGCGAAGCCTGTTACGCTTTCGACACCCGTGAGCAGCTTGACACGAGTGAGCTTCAGGCCCAGTTTCCTGAGGTGCAGTTCAAGACCGGGCAGATTCCCCCCAGTTGGTGCGACAAAATCGATACCATCGTATTGAGTCCGGGCATCGCCAAGTCCGAACCCTGGGTGAAGGCGTGTATTCAGGCGGGAAAGGAAGTCATTGGCGACATCGAATTATTTGCACGCGCCGCGGGTCAACCGATTGTGGCGATTACCGGTTCTAATGGGAAGAGTACCGTGACGACATTGGTGGCGGAAGCTTTGACTGAAGCCGGTTACCAAGTCGGTGTGGGCGGCAATATTGGTTGTCCGGCATTGGATTTGTTGACCGACGACACCGAATTCAATGTCTATGTGCTCGAACTGTCGAGCTTTCAGTTGGAAACCACCTACTCTTTGCAGACCATTTCATCGACGGTGCTGAACATTTCCGAAGATCATATGGATCGTTATGTTGGCTTGGAAGATTACATTCAGGCGAAAATGACGGTGCTCAACGATACCGAACTGGCCGTGTTGCCGCTGGAATTCGAAGCTCTGCACATGGCGAAACCGGATGAAGAAGTGCGTTTCGGTCTGATGGAAGCCGAGCGTTTGCCGGAAAAACGTTATGGTCTGATTACCCGAAACGGCCAGGCCTGGCTGGGTTGGGAAGACCATCCGTCGGTGCCGGTTTCCGCCATGGCGCAACAGGGGATGCATCATCAATTGAATGCCTTGGCGATGATGGCCTTGTGCCGTCCGTTTCAGGTGTCGGATGCGGTGTTTGAAAAGGTTCTAAGTCATTTTCAGGGGCTGCCGCATCGCACTCAATTGGTATTGGAAGCGGATGGCGTTCAATGGATTAACGATTCCAAAGGCACCAATGTCGGTGCCACCGTCACGGCCATTGAATCCGCGGCGGAAGCTTCGAAAGGCCGGGTGATTTTATTGGCCGGCGGCGTGGGTAAGGATGCTGATTTTTCCGAATTGGGCGACGCGGTGGAACAGTTTTGCCGTCAGGCCATCCTGTTTGGGCGGGATCGCCAATTAATTGCTCAGAGCTTGCCGCCGACGAAAACCGTCTTTGTGGAGACGCTGGAAGAGGCTATCCAATTAGGAAAGTCGGTCGCGAAAGCGGGCGATATCGTGTTGTTTTCACCGGCGTGTGCCAGCTTTGATCAGTTTCAAAATTACGTTGAAAGAGGTTTGGCCTTTGAAAATTGGGTGCATCAAACCGTGGGCGGCTTGCCCAAGGTGGCACCATGAGTGTTCGGGATTGGCGCGAGCACAGCGCCGGTTGGCAGACCGACTATTGGTTGATTGGCGCGGTCGCGGTGCTGATGACGCTTGGCCTGGCGATGGTGGCATCGAGTTCGATTGCCATCAGCGAAAAGCGTTTCGGGGACGACACGCATTATTTTTTGCGCCAGTTGTTTTCCATGGGTTTAGGCACGCTGGCCGCTTATATTGTTTTCCGAATCCCTTTGTCTTTCTGGCGAAAACATCGCGGTCAACTGTTTATTTTGGGCTTGGTCTTACTGGTGGCGGTACTGGTCTTTGGGCGGGAAATCAACGGCAGTAAGCGTTGGTTGCCGCTGATTGTGATGAATTTTCAGGTCTCCGAGTTCATGAAAATCGCGGTGGTGGTCTTTATGGCGGGGTATCTGGATCGTCACGCCACGGCGGTGCGGGAAAGTTTTGAAGCGGTGATTCGATTGGCGTTGCCGTTCGGGGTGATGGCGATTTTATTGTTGCTCGAACCGGATTTCGGCAGTACCTTCGTGATCGCAGTCATTATTACCGGCATGTTGTTGATTGCCGGCGCGCCCTGGCGTTTCTTTGCCATGACCGTTTTGCCAATCGGCACCTTACTGGTGATGATGGTCATTACCTCGCCGTATCGTATGGCGCGGGTGACGAATTTCCTTGACCCCTGGTCCGATCCGTTTGGTCACGGCTATCAATTGACACAAGCTTTGATTGCTTCGGGCCGCGGCGAATGGTTTGGGGTTGGCATCGGAGAGAGTGTGCAAAAGTTGTTGTATCTGCCGGATGCGCATACCGACTTCCTGTTTTCGATCTATGCCGAAGAGTTCGGGCTGTTGGGTGTGGCATTTCTGATTTTGCTGTATTTATTTATTCTGCACCGCTGTTTCCGTATTGGAGGGAAAGCATTCGACAAACAGGAGTATTTCGGCGGTTTGATTGCTTATGGTGTCGGCATCTGGATCGTACTGCAAGCGATGATTAACATGGGGGTGAACCTGGGGCTTTTTCCCACCAAGGGCTTGACGCTGCCGTTGATGAGTTATGGTGGTTCCAGTGTGTTGATTTTGATGGTAGCGCTTGGCTTAGTCTTACGGGTGGATTCTGAAACCAAGCAAAAACCCTTGTCGGAATTGGTACCGGAAGGCGAACGTGAAATGGAGCGGGAGGCGGCGAGATGAAACGGGTGTTGATTATGGCCGGCGGCACCGGCGGGCATGTGTTTCCGGGTATTGCCGTGGCGCAGGCCTTGGCCAAACAAGAGGTGGAAACGGTTTGGTTGGGTACGGCCGGCGGGATGGAAAAAAACTGGGTGGAACAGGCGCAATTGCCGTTTTATGCCATTTCCATTAAAGGGCTGCGCGGCAATGGACTGATCGGTTGGCTGAAAGCGCCGTTTAATATTGCGCGCGCCTGGTGGCAGGCCCGAAAGATTATTTTACAGACACAGCCGGATTTGGTGCTGGGCATGGGTGGTTTTGTATGCGGTCCGGGTGGTTTAGCGGCTTTGTCTTTGGGCAAAAAACTGGTGTTGCACGAACAGAATGCCATTCCTGGGTTGACCAATAAGTTACTGGCGCCGTTTGCCAAACGGGTGATTTGCGCCTTTCCACAACATAAAATTCGAGGGCGTCAGGTGGTTCAGCTTGGCAACCCGGTTCGCGAAGGTTTGGAAACCTTGCCGACGGTGACACCGCACCATCCGCGTCAATTGTTGGTCGTCGGTGGGAGTCGCGGGGCTTTGGCGTTGAATGAAACGGTTCCGAAAGCGCTGGCGTTGTTGCCGCCGGACGTGCGCCCTTGGGTGCGCCATCAGACGGGTGAGAAAACACTGGCCGCCGCACAACAGGCGTATGCCGAAGCGGGGGTTGAAGCCGAAGTCGTCCCTTTTATTGACGATATGGTTCAAGCGTATCGTGAAGCCGATTTGGTGGTTTGTCGATCCGGTGCCTTGACGGTCTCGGAATTGATGGCGGCGGCCCGTCCGGCGATTATGGTGCCTTATCCGCATGCGGTGGACGATCATCAGACCGCGAACGCTGGCGCATTGGTGGATTTGAAGGGCGGTGAAGTAATTCAGCAAACCGAATTGATGCCGGAGCGATTGGTCAAAGGGTTACAGCATTGGTTGGATGAAACCGCCTGCCGCGACGCCTCCGAATCGATTCGAGCCGGCGCGCCGAAAGCCGTCACCGAACACATTGTCGCGGAATTGGAACAGGTGGTGAAAGCGTCTTGAGGCGTGACCATACAGAAAGGAGTAAACATGACGAATAGTGTGACATCGACACCACAATTTCCAGATTTAAAGCATAAACGTATTTTGATTACCGGCGCATCGAGCGGCATCGGAGCCGGGATGGCGAAAGTCTTGGCGCAAGCCGGCTGCCGATTGGTGTTGCATTACAACCGCAATGAAACCGGTATTGAACAGACGCTTGAAGCGGTACAGGCAATGGGCGCGGAAGCGGACGTCCTGCGGTGTGATTTTGCGGAGCTGTCATTGGTTCAGCCCTTTTTTGACCAGGCCTGGTCGGTTTTCGGTGGGTTGGACGGATTGGTGAATAATGCCGGCGTGGTGACCAAATCCTTGAGTTTAAAAGATAAGCAGGGGGAGCAGTTTAACCGAACTCTGGCGGTGAATTTGCAGGCCCCTTATTTGTTGAGTACCGCCTTTGCCGGTGCCTGTAAGCAAGCCGGGCATAAAGGTGCGATTGTCAATAACAGCAGCATTCACGGCCAGGCGACGTGTGAATGGTTTGCCGCTTACGCCGCTTCCAAAGCGGGGATGGATGCCATGACCAAAGTCCAGGCTGTCGAATGGGGACAGTTCGGGGTACGCGTCAATGTACTGGCACCCGGTGTGGTGCCGGTGGAACGAACGTTTGATGTGTTGTATCGTCCGGAAATGGAACGTAAATGGTTGGGCGCCATGCCCGCCGGGCGTTATGGCACGGTGGAAGATATGGGCATGGCGACGGCTTATTTATTGTCCGACGCTACGGAATGGATGACCGGTTCGGTTCTGACACTGGATGGCGGCTTGATTGCCCGAGGGCATTATCCATATAGAGATTAACACCGAAATATGAGCGGTATTTTTTACCGGGTTCGATGGCGGTGATGACAAAGTTTTGACAAAAATACGAAAAAAACGGTATGTTTGGAAAAGCCACGGATGTGGCTTTTTTCGTTTTTATATGATTAAACCTATTGTTTTTAAAAGGTTTTTGTTGTTTGGAAAGCCTGTTCTGAAAATGTGTTGTGTAAAGTGGCATTGGCCTTGCTAGTTGCTACTATCGAATCAATGGTTTCAAAGTGGAAAGGATATGGAAAAGTTTTTACAGAAACTCACCATTAAACAAAAAATGCGCTTCGGCTTCGGGGTGATTTGGGCGGTATTGGCCATTATCACCATTCAAGCGGCGGTGAATTTGTTTATCGTGCGACAGAATGTGGAAGAAGTGGTGGAAGTGCGCCAACCGATTGCCTTGCAGGCCAATGCCATGACCAATGTGCTGGAAAAAAGCATGAATGCCTTGAGCATGTATATGCTGACCGGCGATTCGGAGAACCTTGAATCTTACGCCCGTGGTATTGAATCGTCCGAAAAAATGTTGATTCAGTTAACCGAGAACATGAGTGGCGAAACCTCAGAAGAGGACATGGCGGTACTGGAACGCATTTCAACGGATTTAAAAAAGTTACCGGAATTTATTGAGCAAGTGCAGGTATTCCAATCCGACCGCAGTCAAAAATTCCCGGCGTTCGCGTTCGTGAACCGTGAAATGATGCCTTACGCGGTCATCATTCAGCAACAAATCAACTTGATGTTGAATTCGGAATTGGCCGATTTGATGGCCGAGCGCCAACCGGTGTTGAAGACTTTACTGGGCATGCAAAAAGACTGGTTGAATGTGTTGAGCAGTCTGCGCGGTTATGTGGCTTTCCGTAATGAAGGGATGGCTGCAGATACCGAAAATTATTTGAATTCGTTTGAACGGGCCTTGGAGTTTATGGCCACACAACAGGCGTATGAATTAACGCTGGAAGAAGAGGACGGCGTGGAAAAAGCAAAAGCCGCCTACGAAGCTTATCGTGAGAACTTCATGCGTTTGAAGCAGATTCATCAGGGGCCGAAATGGCGCATGGATACCTGGATGATGAAAAACCAGATTCAACCGGTTTTCTTGGCCTTGGAGCACGATCTGGAAACCATTTCCACGAGCTCTGTCGGACACATGCAGGAAACCAGCCAAGATGTCTTAGACAGCACCTTACGTAACTTGATCTTGCTGCTGAGCTTGTCGGTTATCGGTCAATTGATGGGAATGTTGATTTCACGTAAAGTCACCAATTCTGTGGTGCGTCCGGTGATTCGTTCCGCCAATGCGATGAAAGACATTGCCTACGGTGAAGGCGACCTGACACGACGTTTGCATGTGGATGGAAAAGACGAGTTGGCTGAGCTGGCGCGTCATTTCAATGAGTTTATCGGGCGCATTCAGGATACGTTGCGTGAGGTGACCGAAACGGTTCGTGAGCTGGAGATTTCGTCGCGCGGCCTGTTGGAAGTGTCACATGAAGCCAAAGAAGGCGCGGAACAGCAATTGGCCGCGTCGCATCAATTGACACATTCAATGGTGAGCATGTCCGAGAAAGCGAAGAGCGTGGAAGATCATTCGCATAATACGTCGCGAGCGACCGACCAGGCGGCGGCCAGAGTGAAAGAAGGCGGCGAAGTGGTCAAAGGGGCGGCCGAGGACATTCGTAATGTGTCCGAAGGCATGGAAGAAATTACCCGTGCGGTGATGCAGTTGAGTGACGACAGTCAGACCATCAGCACGGTCATCAATGTGATTCGTGAAATTGCCGAACAGACTAACTTGTTGGCCTTGAACGCAGCGATTGAAGCGGCGCGCGCCGGTGAACACGGGCGTGGCTTTGCCGTGGTGGCCGACGAAGTTCGTGGCTTGGCGCAACGAACTCAGGAGTCTACGGTTCAAATTGAACGCGTGATTGAAAAAATCCGTAAAGCCACTCATGAAACCGTGAAAGTGGTTGAGCTGGGACGTGACACCACGCATTCAGGGTATGAATCCGTGATGAAGGTGGAACGCGTCTTGAGTCCGGTGGTAATCCTGATGGATGATATCAACAAGATGAGTTCGGAAATGCTGACGTCGGCCCAGTCTCAGACCGGTTTGGCGAAAGAAGTCAACGAACACATCAATCAGATTCACAATGTGACCGAGCGGACGGTGGAAGGGACGGTCAATACCGAATCGTCCAGCAACCGTCTGCAACAGTTGGCGGACAAACTGGATCAGCTGGTGCATCAGTTCAAAATTTGATTGCCGACTCTTGTTCGGTCTTGAAAAAGCGGTCTTTGGACCGCTTTTTTTATGGACGAAGGGTGAGCCAAGTAAGCGAAAAACGACCAGGCCTGGTGGATTTATCTGTTTTAGGCTTCCCGGTGTGAAGTCCTAGTTTTTTGTGTTCGATAACGGTATGATTAAGGCCGTTTTAAATTCCCTTTCCTAAGAGATTCCAAGAGACGTATGTGGACTTATCCTGAAATTGATCCTGTTGCCCTCAGCCTGGGGCCTTTGCAAATTCATTGGTACGGACTGATGTACCTGTTCGGGTTTGCCTTCTTTTGGATTTACGGTTCGTTGCAAGCCCGTACCTCGCCAAACTGGAACAAAGACCTGGTCAGTGACTTCTTGTTTTACGGTGCCCTCGGGGTGATTCTCGGTGGACGTCTCGGCTACATTCTGTTTTATGATTTCGCGCACTATCTGCAACAGCCGTTGGACGTCTTTCAAGTCTGGAAAGGCGGCATGTCGTTCCACGGTGGTATGCTGGGGGTGATTCTCGCGTCCTGGCTGTTCGCGCGCTATAAAATGAAAGTCTCCATTTTCGTGGTGTCGGATTTTGTGGTGCCAATGGTGCCGGTCGGACTGTTTTTTGGGCGAATCGGTAACTTTATCAATGGCGAACTCTGGGGGCGCACCACCGATTCCAATCTGGGAATGAAAGTCTATGACCCGGCGGTACAGCAAGTGGTCGCCAAGTATCCAACGCAATTATTGGAAGCGCTGCTGGAAGGGCTGGTGCTGTTCATTATTTTATGGGCTTATACCCGTCAACCACGCCCGTTAGGGGCTGTGTCCGGTTTGTTCGTCGGTTTCTACGGATTGTTCCGTTTTTATGTGGAATTCTTCAGAATGCCCGATCCGCAACTCGGATACCTGCTGTGGGGTTGGGTGACGATGGGACAGATTTTGTCCCTGCCGATGATTCTGTTTGGATTCGGTTTGGCGGTTTGGGCCTATCGTCGCAGCCCGGTCGTTAGACCTTGAACGGCGTAAATAATATTAAGTAAATGAGGTAAGCATGAAACAGTATCTGGAATTGTTGAAACACATCACTGAAAACGGTGTACAGAAAGGCGACCGGACCGGCACCGGAACGCGTTCGGTGTTTGGCTATCAGATGCGTTTCAATCTGCAGGACGGCTTTCCGATGGTGACCACCAAGAAGCTACACCTAAAGTCCATTATTTATGAACTGCTGTGGTTTCTGAAAGGGGACACCAATAATACCTATCTGAAAGAACACGGTGTGCGTATCTGGGACGAGTGGGCGACCGAAAACGGGGATTTAGGACCGATTTACGGTAAGCAGTGGGTGGCTTGGGAAAAGCCCAACGGCGAGACCATTAACCAGATTGCGGAAGTCATCGAAACGTTGAAAAATAATCCAAATAGCCGCCGTATGTTGGTGTCGGCCTGGAACCCGGCGGATTTGCCGGATGAGTCCATGAGCCCGCAGGAAAACGTCCAGCAAGGACGAATGGCTTTGGCCACCTGTCATGCGTTTTTCCAGTTTTACGTCGCAGATGGCAAGCTGTCCTGCCAGTTATATCAGCGCAGTGCCGATACCTTTTTGGGCGTGCCGTTCAATATTGCCAGCTATGCCTTGTTGACGCACATGATTGCGCAGCAGACGGATCTGGAGGTGGGTGATTTTGTCTGGACCGGAGGGGATGTGCATCTTTATAACAACACCTTGGAACAGGCGGAATTGCAGATGGCTCGTAGGCCTTATGCGCTGCCGAAACTGGTCATCAAACGCCGCCCCGAATCGATTTTCGATTACGAATTCGAGGATTTCGACGTGGAGGGGTATGAATCGCACCCGCACATCAAGGCCGAGGTGTCGGTATGATGCTTGCTGATGACTTGAAAGGATTGAATATTTCCTTGATTGCGGCGATGGATCGAAACTTGGCCATTGGTGCCGATAATCAAATGCCGTGGCATTTGCCGGATGATTTGAAGTTTTTTAAAGCCAATACGCTGGATAAACCCGTGATTATGGGGCGCAAGACTTTTGAATCCATCGGCTCGAAACCGCTTCCAAAACGGCGTAATTTGGTCATCAGTCGTCGGACCGATTTTGCGGCACCGGGAGCAGAAGTATTTGACTCGCTGGAAACGGCTGTGCGCAGTTGTTCGGATGCGGCTGAGATTATTATTATGGGCGGCGGTGAGTTGTATCGGCAAATGTTGCCTTATGCCAATAAGCTTTATGTCACCTTGGTGGATGCAGAGGTGTCGGGAGATACGCATTTTCCGCAATGGTCTGCGCAGGAATGGCGCGAAGTGAGTCGCGAAAAACATCCACAAGACGAACGTCATGCGTTTGCCTTTGAATTTGTGGTTCTGGAGCGGATCAAATAAGTAATTGGTTCTATAAGCGCTCCCCCAGCCGTCCATAAGGAAAATCAATCCTGTAGGGGGTTATCTTTCTATAGAATGACCCCATTAAAAAATCCTTACTTCCCTGCATCAGTGGTGCAGACGGAGAGAAACCTACAGAGTGGATTGAATAAGAAATGGGAATTAAAACTAGAATGTTCATCGGCATTTTCGGTGCCGTGCTTTTCTTACTGGCCTCAAACCTGGTGGCGCAGTATGTCTTCGGGGAAACCTCCAAAACCATCAATCAAATCGTCAACGTCAATGAAGTGAAGGTGGCGTTGTTGAATCGCCTGAAAAACTTGGCCGACGAACGGGCGATTTTGTCGCGGGATTTGGTGGTGTCAGAAAATGAAGAATTAATTCAAACCTCACGTGCGCGCTTGACGGAAACCGCCAATGAAATCGCCGAAGTCTTTGACGCGCTGGAAAAAGCCAATCTCGACCCGAAAGAACAAGCCTATTTCGATGCCATTCGCCAAAACGTTGTCTCCGCCAATACCGCGTTCGGTAGTTTTATGGTGATGGTCGACGAAGGGTTTGTTGAAGATGCGGTGGATATCTTAGTCGGGGAATTCGGTTCCAAATACCAAGCCTTTTCAGACATCGTGTCCGAATTCAAAGTGTATGAAGAGAATAAAAACAAAGCCTCCGTGAACAACTTGGCCGAGCAGGAATCTTTTGGCACCACCTTGCTTTGGATTGTGTTGATTGCCAGTGTGGTGATTTTCTCCATTGCCGGCATTGTTGTGGCGCGTAGCTTTATGAATCCGATTAATGCCATGCGCGAAACCATGGCGAAAATCATTGAAACGGGTGAGCTGAACCACCGTGTTCAGGTCTATTCTAAGGATGAACTCGGCGAAACGGCGCATTCGATTAATGATTTGCTTAAAACCATCCACGATGCGATTGACGATGTGAACAGCGTCATGCATGAAGTGTCGCATGGCTCCTTCCATCGAAAAATCGAGCACGAATATCAAGGCGATTTTATGACCTTGAAGCAAGGCGTCAACGAGTCGGTCGTACAAATTCATAATATGGTTCAGATGCTGCGAGATACCGCCGCCAATTTGCGAAATGGGGTTTTAAAATCAGTCAAATCCAGTGATGTGGAACTCAGTGGCGATTATGCCAGTGTGATGGGGGACTTGGAAATCTCCATGAATCAAATGGCCGAGACGGTGAATGATATTTCCGTGACGCTGGGCGCTTTGTCACACGGGGACTTCTCAAAACGGGTGGAAACCGATGCGCGCGGAGAGTTTAGCGTTCTGAAAGATGCGATTAATACCACCGTTGAAGGGCTGGAAGCCTTTGTGGAAGAAGTGGCAGTGGTTCAGACGCGGATCAGCGAAGGCGATTTGACGAACCAGGTGTCCGGGCATTACCAAGGCAAGATGGCCGTTTTAAAAGACAGTTTGAACAGCTCAACGCGGAACATGTCGGAAATGATTGGTAAAGTCGGTGAAGTGACGCGCTTGGTCGCGGACGAATCACGCAGTATCGCGGACGGCAGTGAGTCCATTTCCACACGCATTCAGCAGCAGACGGTTTCTCTGGAACGCACCTCCACGCAAATGATGCAAATGACCAATACGGTTCGTAATAACGCCGACAGTGCCAATAACGCCAACCACATGACGCAGGAAGCGCAAGAGAAGCTGGAAAACGGCGTGGCTATTATGCAAAAGGCGTTGCAGTCAATGGACGAGATGAGCGAAGCCAGTCAGAAAATTAATGACATCATCACCTTAATTGACGGCATTGCATTCCAGACGAATTTGTTGGCGTTGAATGCGGCGGTGGAAGCCGCGCGAGCGGGTGAGCACGGCCGTGGCTTTGCGGTGGTGGCCGGAGAGGTGCGTAATTTGGCTGGCAAGTCGGCCGATGCCGCTTCGGAAATTAAAAAACTGATTGAAAACTCGGTGAGCATCAGTGAGCAAAGTGGTGATTATGTCCGTCAAACCAGTGAGGCCTTGACGCACATTAATACCTCGATGGGCGATATTTCCACCATGATTTCGACCATTGCCAAGGCGAGTAACGAGCAAGCCGAAGGCATTGATAACGTGAGCCAAGCGATCAGCGAAATGGATACCACCACTCAGCAGAACGCCGGGCTGGTTGAAGAGGCCGCGGCCGGCAGTCAGGACCTGCTGCAGCAATCGTCCGATTTGCTGGGATTGGTCAGTGAATTCAAAGTGGATCACACGGTGTTGGAACGGGTGCACCGGTTGCAGCAGTCGGCCACGGCACAAGAGTTTGACAAGATGGTTCAGGCGCATTTAGCCTGGAAGGCGAAAATTCGTGGCTTTGTCGATGGTATGGATATCGGTGTCACGTATGAAACCGCCACCGACCATACGGCTTGCGTGCTTGGAAAGTGGTATTACGGTGAAGGTCAGGCTTATGCTGAACTGCCGCTGATGCAAGAACTCGGTAAAGAGCATGAGGAAATGCACCAAGGCATTAAAAAGGTCATGGATGCCAAGGAGATTGGTGATACCGAGATGGTGGAAGTGGGCTTGGCGCAAGTGGACGATAAGTCTGAAAAAGTCGTGGCGATCTTGCACCAGTTAATGGATGAGGTGGCCTAATTGACCCGGTTTAGGCCGGTTCTTTACGGAGTAAGCTGAACAAGAAAATCACAGTGGCCACCGCGACAATGCTGGGGCCGGTGGGTAAGTCGATGATCAGTGATGCCAGTAGCCCCAGTAAAACCGACAGAAAGCCGATTAAAATGCTGATGCCAAGCATTTGTTCTGGGGACTGCGCAAACTTTCTGGCGGCGGCGGCCGGCACTATCAGAAGAGACGTAATCAATAGCACGCCGACAATTTTCATCGCAACCGCGATAATCAACGCCAATAACAATACATAATACAATTGTACCTTCCGGATCGGGACGCCTTCGATTTGCGCCAGCTCTGGATTCAAGGTAACGTTCAAAAGGTCTTGCCAGTGCAGTTTGAAGAACAGCGCGACCAATCCGCCTAACAGCACGATGAACACGACATCCAGTCGTTCGATACTCAAAATATCCCCAAACAAATACGTCAGAATATCGATTTGGATATCGGTTTGAAAGCTTAATAATATCAGTCCGATGGCCAATGAACTGTGCGCCAGGATACCCAGCAAGGTGTCGGATGATAAGGTGGTTTTTTCTTTGATGATCTGTACGCTGATGGCGACGAGCAGTGAAATGAGAATAACGGCAAAGGTTAGGTTGATTTCCAGTAACAGCCCAAAACTTACGCCGAGGAGTGCGGAGTGAGCTAAAGCCGCGCCGAAATAGGATTGTTTTTGCCAGACCATGAACACACCGAGAGGCGCTGCGATGAGGGCAATCAGCAAACCGCCGGTTAAGGCGAGAACTAAAAAAAGTGGCGGATCGAGAAGCAAATCGGTCATGGTTGGGTGGGCCTGTCGTCTGGTGTCTGGGGCTGGCCGTGTGTATGTTGACACTGGCTTGGATCGTGATGGTGTTCGTACACCGCCACCTCTTCAAATCCTTCGCCGAAGAGCGCCTGGAAAGCCGGGCTTTCCGAAACGGTTTGCGGGTGGCCTGAACAACAAACGTGCTGATTGAGGCAGATCACGCGATTGGTGTTGCGCATCACGATGTGCAAATCGTGACTGACCATCAGAATGCCGCACCCGTACTTTTGTCGAATGTCTTCAATGTACTGATACAATTCGGTTTGGCCCTGCAAATCCACGCCTTGAACCGGTTCGTCCAATACCAGTAATTCCGGCGACCGTAACAATGAACGCGCTAACAAAATGCGTTGCATTTCTCCACCCGAGACCTGTTGAATGGGCTGGGTCAGTAACGGTTCCAACTTCAAGTCGTTGATGATTTCGTTAAGCTCTGTGGTATCATTCGCTTTTTTGGGCAGCCCCAACTGCAAAAAACGCAAAACCGTCAACGGCAGGGATGCATCCACCTGAATTTTTTGCGGCATGAAGCCGACACGCAACCCCGGTTTACGTTTAACGTCTCCGGAGGTCGGTTGAATCAGGTTCAATAAAATTTTGAGCAGGGTCGACTTGCCCGCACCGTTCGGACCGATCAGCGTGATGATTTCATTGGCGTGCAGCTCCAAGGAAATGTCGTTCAGGACATTTTTGGTACCGTAGGCATGACAAATGTGTCGGGCGGTAATTAGCGGTTCGTTATTCATGATGCTTTATTCTAATTCATGAGCGGAAAAATAGGGCGGACTTTTTTACAGGATTCGGCAAGGGCGTCGGGCGTCATCAATTAAGAGAATCATAAGGAGTTTCAGTGAAAGTACTGATGTTTGTTTTGACCGGGTTGGTGAGCTGGCAAGCTCACGCTCTGCAGGTAACGGTCACCATTCCACCGCTGGCGGCCATGGTGAAACCCTATTTATCCGGGGATGATACCTTGACCGTTCTATTGTCGCCGGGGGCGTCACCGCACGGTTTTCAATTTCGTCCATCGCATTTAACTGCCTTGAATGAAGCGGATTTGATTTTAACGGTCGGCTCCGGTGTGGATCGCTGGGCGGATAAACCGATTCGACAAATCATGGCCGAAAAAGAGACTTCTTCCGGTGAAACCCTACCGGTGTGGGTGGTGATGCAAAAACAACCAGGCCTGGTTGTTTTGCCGAAACGGGCGACGACGGGGTCGGCTCATTCGGCCTCGCATGATCATGAACATCACGAAGATGAGGCTGAAACTGAAACAAGCGGTGAATCGGTGGCGCCACTTAAAATGGATGGTCACACCTGGTTGTCGGTGCATAACGCCGGTTTAATGATTGAAGCCATTGGCGTGGCCATGGCTTCCTTAAAGCCGGAAGCCACTGAACAAATACGGGCTCAGCAACAGGCTAACCTGGCGGATATCATGGCCGCCGATCAAACCATTCGAGCGCAATTGGAGCCGGTGGAAGAGGTGCCTTACTTGGTATTGCACGATGCGTTTCAGTATTTTGAAAAACGCTATCACTTGAATAACCAAGGTGCAATTCAGGTGTCGGCGGAGGTGAAGCCGAGTGTGAAGCGGGTGTTGATGTTACGTCAACGCATTGAGCAGGATGGTATTCGCTGTGTGTTCAAAGAGCCGCAGTTTTCGGATAAGCAACTGCGTTACATTACGCGTGGTCTGGATGTCAAAATCGGTGAGCTGGACCCGTTGGGACGCAATCAATCACATCAATCCTACCCGGAATTTATTCAAGGTCTGGCGGCGCAATACCGAGCCTGTTTGGAGTGATTTTGGATGACGGACGCTATTCGGTTGATTGGTTTGCCAGGCAGTGGCAAAACCCGTTTTAAAAATGCGTTTCAAGCGGCTTTCCCCGAGGCTCTCATTGAAGAGGTGTCGACGGAAGACGCGCTGATACCGACGTCACAGGCACAGCGTACTTGGTGTTTGATCGATGCTCGTCATCTGGTCGGCGATGATGAGGCGCAGGCCTGGTTAAAAGCCATGTTGCAAACGGCCACCGGGGTGGTGTTCAGCTTTATGGACGCCGCCGATATGACGGTGCAGTCCCAATGGCAGGCCTGGCTAAAATCGGCTTTGCCACAGCCTTTGCCACGCTATCGCTGGTTCAGTCATGCAGCATTGGGCGATTGGAACTGGCATGAATTTGATACGCCGGCGATCATTCCGTCAGTGGATTATTCGGCACCATCTCTGGAAAGCCTTTGTTTTGAATTTGATGGTGAGAGCCGTGCCTTAAATCTCGAACACCTCTTGTTTGGTTTGGATACGATGAAGCAGAATCTTGGCGCGCGGCTATGGCGGGTGCAGGGGGTTGTGATGACGTCGGAGTATCAAAACCCGGTCGCCCTCGAAGGGCAAATCGATCGGTGGGATACTTATGCCGGCGAATTGAATGGTCCGGGCTATATCTGCATGCAAGGCCAAACCTTACAGCGTGATTTGCTACAAGAAATTATCGACGCCAGTGGCTTGTCCTAAGCGGTGGAAATGGAGCGAATTCGATTAAGGAAAAAATCGTATAAACGCTTTATAACCAGCGCTTTTCATCGATTTTAGAACGAAACAATCGCTGGACAAAAATGCAATTTCCGACTAGAATGGTCAGAAATTAAATGATTCACTTGGAAAACGAATAATAAACCATGTCAGAAGCGACTCAATACCAAGAAATCAACGATTTGTTGAGCAAAAATCAAGGCTACAAGGAAGGCTTTTTTACGCAGACAACCGTTGAAACCTTTGAAAAGGGCTTGAACGAAGCGGTCATCCGAGCCATTTCGGCGAAGAAAAACGAGCCGGACTGGATGCTGGACTTTCGTTTGAAAGCGTTTGCGCATTGGCAGACCATGAAAGAGCCGCATTGGGCCAAGGCGGAATACGAGCCGCTGGATTATCAGGATTACAGTTATTATTCCGCGCCGGAGTGTTCGGTCTGCGGTGACCAGTGTGCGACGGACGAACCCGTCGAGCCGGAAATGGACCCGGAAGTGGCGAAGGCGTTTGCAGCCTTAGGCGTTCCGGTGTTCGGTGACGAAACGGCGGATAAAACCGATATCGCCGTGGATGCGATTTTCGATTCGGTGTCGGTCTCAACCACCAAGCGTGAAGAGTTGTCCAAACTCGGCATTATCTTCTGTTCTTTCTCGGAAGCGGTTCAGGACCATCCTGAGTTGGTACAACAGTATTTGGGCACGGTGGTGCCGTATCACGATAACTATTTCGCGGCCTTGAATTCGGCGGTGGCATCCGATGGGACTTTTGTTTATATCCCGGAAGGCGTTCGTGCGCCGATGGAATTGTCGACCTATTTCCGTATTAACGAAGCGAAAACAGGCCAGTTTGAACGAACGATCCTGATTGCCGACAAAAACAGTTATGTCAGTTACCTGGAAGGCTGTTCCGCACCGGTACGCGATTCGTACCAGTTGCATGCGGCGGTGGTGGAAGTCATCGTGCATGAGAATGCGGAAGTCAAGTATTCCACGGTTCAGAACTGGTATCCGGGGGATGAAGACTGTGAGGGCGGGATTCTGAATTTCGTGACCAAGCGCGGCGTGTGTGAAGGCAAAAATTCGAAGTTGTCTTGGACGCAAGCGGAAACCGGGTCGGCGATTACCTGGAAATATCCGAGCTGTGTTCTGAAAGGCGATAATTCCATCGGCGAATTCTATTCGGTGGCGTTAACCAATCGCCGCCAACAGGCCGATACCGGTACCAAGATGATTCACATCGGTAAGAATACCCGCAGCACCATTATTTCCAAAGGGTTGTCGGCCGGTAAATCCGATAACACTTATCGTGGCTTGGTGAAAATTCTGCCGACAGCGGAAAATGCCCGGAACTTTACCCAGTGCGATTCCATGTTGATTGGCGACAAGTGCGGTGCACACACCTTCCCGTATATTGAGGTGGAAAACCCTACAGCTAAAATGGAGCACGAAGCCACCACCTCCCGGATTGGCGAGGACCAGCTGTTCTATTGCCAACAGCGGGGGATCAGCGAACAAGATGCGATTTCCATGATTGTGAACGGCTTCTGTAAAGAGGTGTTCAGTGAGTTACCTTTGGAGTTCGCGCAGGAAGCGGAAGAGCTCCTGGCCGTTAGTCTGGAAGGCTCGGTCGGATAAAATAAATAATAAATGTTTTAGACTGCAGTGAATTGAATTGGATCGTTTGAAAGGTGAACTTTCATCGAGTGAGAGAGATTAGATGTTATTAAAAGTTGAAAACCTACATGCAGAAGTCGCTGATGACAGCGGCAAGCAAATCCTGAAGGGGCTGAACCTGGACGTCAAACCAGGTGAAGTGCATGCCATTATGGGGCCGAACGGCGCTGGTAAAAGTACTTTGTCCAGTGTATTGGCGGGGCGAGAAGATTATGAAGTCACCGACGGTCAAGCGGTCTTTGACGGTGAAGATCTGTTGGATATGGACCCGGAAGAGCGTGCTCGTAAAGGTCTGTTCTTAGCGTTTCAATATCCGGTGGAAATTCCCGGTGTCAGTAACAAGCTCTTTATGCAAACGGCCGTGAATGCCATTCGTGAAGAAAAAGGCTTGCCGGCTTTGGATATGTTTGATTTCGACGAATACGCCCAAGCGAAAATCGATTTGTTGAATATGCGCAAAGATTTGTTGGACCGTTCCGTGAACGTCGGCTTTTCCGGCGGTGAAAAGAAACGTAATGATATTTTTCAGATGGCGTTGTTGGAACCGAAGTTGTGTATCCTCGATGAAACGGATTCCGGCCTGGACATCGATGCCATGAAAGTGGTGGCGAATGGTGTGAATTCCTTGCGAGATGGTGAGCGAAGCTTTATTGTGGTGACGCACTATCAGCGCTTGCTGGATTACATTAAGCCGGATCATGTGCATGTGTTGTATGACGGTAAAATCGTTAAGTCCGGTGGCTTTGAGCTGGTGCATGAGCTTGAAGAAAAAGGCTACGATGACATCATTCAAAGCCATGATGCTTTCGGTTCGGAGTAAGGTGTCTCATGACAGTAGCGGTTACCCCTAAAATGAGTCCTGCGGCGCGTCAAATGCTTGAACGTTTGGTCGCCGAATCCCATAAGTTGAACGATGACACCCAGGCCGAAGCGCTTGTTCAAAAGCGCCAGGAAGCTGAAAAGCGTTTGTTGGCCAAAGGGTTCCCGACCCGAAAAGATGAGGATTGGCAATATACCTCTTTGTTGCCATGGATGCAGCATGCGTTTGAAATCAAAGCGCCGAGTGCCGAGCCCAGCTTAGAGGTTTTGCAGCCGCATTTGTTACCGGATACAGCGATTCGCCTGGTGTTTGTGGACGGTGTCTTTTCGGAAAATCTGTCGGCTGGGTTCGATTTGATTCCCGAGGCCTTGTCGATTGAAATGGCCGACGCCGATGCGATTCAAACCATTGCGCCGAAGGCGGAAGCCGACGCTTTTGAATGGATCAATGAGCTGGTTTTAGACCAGGGGCTGGCATTGCGCTTGGAAGACCAGGCGGCACTGGAAGTGCCTGTGTATGTCGTTCAGGTGCAGACTCAGTCTGAGCAGTTGACCAACCTGCGTATGCAGGTGACGGTGGGTGAAAATGCCGAAATGACGTTGATTCAGCAGTACCTTTGCTTAGAGGGCGCGGAATCGGTTTTTGTGAATGACTTGGCGCATTTGCATTTGGCCAAACACGCTCGCTTGAAGCAGGTTGTAATGCAAGACTTGAGTTTGAACAGCTTTTATTTCAATCATCAATATTTCCAGCAAGCGGAAGCGTCCGATTTGTCGACGATTTATCTGGGGCTGGGGGCGGAAATTTCCCGGCATCAGAATCAAGTCGCCTTAACCGGAACTCATGCCGAATCTGAACAAAACTCCATTGGGTTTGGCGCGGGTAAACAGATCGTGGATTCCCGCACGGAAACCCTTCATCAAGTGGCGCATTGTAACAGCCGACAGTTGCACAAGTTTGTGCTGGATGGTCAGGCTCGTGGCGTTTTTAACGGCATGATTTATGTGGCGCAAGATGCCCAGAAAACCGATGGTCAAATGGATAATAAAAACCTGTTGTTGTCCAATGACGCCAAAATGGACACCAAACCACAGTTGGAAATTTATGCCGATGATGTGAAGTGCTCTCATGGGTGTGCGTCCGGTCAAATGGATGAAAACCAATTGTTTTACGCTCAAGCCCGTGGCATTCGTAAAGCCCATGCCAAACGCTTGATTACCCAAGCGTTCTTGTTGGAACCGTTGGAAGCGGTTTCCAATGTGAAATGGCATCAATGGCTCGCGACGCAGGTGATGCGTAAATTAGATCAAGCCATGAAGTGATTTTTGGCCGGTATTGACAGATGACACCTTCTTGTAACCCTCGATAATAAGAACGAATATGAATCTTTCGGACGTTAAAGACGCCTTTCCTATCCTGAAACAACTTGAAAACGGGCAGCCGCTGGTCTATCTGGACAGTGGTGCTACATCTCAGACACCGGTATCGGTTATTGATACCATTGCGCGTTATTACCGTGAAGAAAACGCCAATGTGCATCGTGGGGTCTACGGTTTGAGTGAGCGTGCGACGGAAGCCTATGAGGGTGCGCGCAGTAAGGTTCGACAGTTCTTGAATGCGGCGTCGGATAAAGAAATTATCTTTGTGCGTGGAACGACCGAAGCGATTAACCTGGTTGCACAAACCTGGGGACGTCGTCACCTGAAAGCCGGGGATGAAGTGGTGATTACCGAAATGGAACACCACTCTAATATTGTGCCATGGCAATTGCTACGGGATGAAATCGGAATTAAGCTGGTGGTGGTGCCGATGACGGATGACGGCGAAATCCGCTTGTCCGATTTCGAAGCGTGTCTGTCGCCGAAAACTCAATTTGTATCGGTGGTGCATATGTCCAATGCGCTGGGGACCATTAACCCGGTGGCGGACATGGTTCAGGCCGCTAAAAACGTCGGAGCCAAAGTCTTGCTGGACGGCGCCCAAGCCGTACCGCACATGAGTGTGGATGTTCGAGCACTGGATTGCGATTTTTATGCGTTTTCCGGCCATAAACTGTACGGGCCAACGGGTATCGGCGTACTGTATGGTAAAGAAGCGCTTCTGGACGCCATGCCGCCGTACCAAGCCGGTGGTGATATGATTTATTCCGTGACCTTTGATAAGACGGAATACAATGTGTTGCCATATAAGTTTGAAGCCGGTACGCCGAACATTTCCGGTGCCATCGGTTTGGGCGCGGCCATTGATTTTGTTCAATCCATTGGCATGAATGCGATTGCTGACTACGAGCATGAGTTGCTGACCTATGCGACACAGCAACTGCAAACCATTGAAGGACTGCGAATCATCGGAACGGCGCCGAACAAAGGTGGCGTCATCTCCTTTATTGTCGAGGGAGCACATCCGCACGATATGGCGACATTGATGGACCAGGATGGAATCGCCGTCCGAGCCAGTCACCATTGTGCCATGCCCGTGATGCAGCATTTTGATGTGCCTGCCACGCTGAGAGCGTCTTTCGGCGTCTATAACATTCATGAGGATATTGACCGTCTGGTCGCGGCTGTTGAAGAAGCCCGAACTATGCTAGTATAGGGTCTGAACCTTAATTTTTGGATAAGCCGTTCACTGTCTTTTCGGCTTGAGTGAGATGTTTTATGAGCCCGTCAGACGAGTTGAACACAACTTCGGAACCGCTTCATTGGATTCGCTTGGAATTGGTCCCGTTGCCCGATTCCAATCACAGTGAAAAAACATTGTTTTGGAACCCGAGTACCGAGTCTCTATTGGGGGATGGTGCCGATGAAGTGCTGTCCTTAGTGGAGGAGGCGACCCAAGCCGGGCACTTGAACGGCGCCACTCTGTCTCACTTCGAAATTACCCAACCACTCAGTAAACCCTCCGAACTCGCCGCGATTCTCACCCAACATTACTGGGTGGTGCCGGAGCCTGTAAAAGAACCAGGCCTGGCAAATACTGAAACGGAATTGCTGCATTGAAGCCGGCCCGAATGGACGGATGGATTCCGACGGACTTTTTACCGAATTTCGTGAAAAAATACCCTGGAAGGCGGTATGATATGCCAGATTCAGAAGGGTTGTTTTTTTAATGAAAGATCAAGTTAAACAAATTCATTTTGTCGGTATCGGCGGCGTGGGTATGGCCGGTATTGCAGAAGTCTGTCTGAACCTGGGGTTCACCGTTTCCGGTTCGGATTTGAAGGAAAATCCAACGGTGAATCGCCTGAAATCCCTCGGCGCGCTCATTCAAATCGGCCATGCCGCCGAACACGTTCAAAACAGTGATGTGGTTGTCGTTTCCACGGCCATTGCCCAAGATAACCCGGAAGTCAGCTTTGCTAAAGAAACCCGAATTCCCGTGATTCCGCGAGCGGCGATGTTGGCGGAATTGATGCGCATGCGATTCGGCATCGCCATTGCCGGTACCCACGGCAAAACCACCACCACGTCCTTAGCCGCAGCCATTTTGACTCAGGGCGGGTTGGATCCAACCTTCGTGATCGGCGGTAAACTGAACCAGGTGGATTCCAATGCCCGCTTGGGTGGAAGTCAGTATTTGGTCGCCGAAGCGGATGAGTCCGACGCTTCTTTTTTGCATTTATCACCGATGATGTCAGTGGTCACCAATATCGACGAAGACCATATGGACACGTACCAGGGGGATTATCAAAACCTGGAAAACACTTTTGTTGAATTTATCCACCGCTTGCCCTTCTATGGTTTGGCGATTCTGTGCTATGAAGATTCGAACATTCGCGACATGTTGCCGAAGCTGTCGCGTAAAACCCGTACTTATGGTTTTTCGGATCAGGCGGATGTGTATGCGTCCAATGTTCGGCACGACGGGCTGGCGATGTTGTTTGAGGTCCATGCCGAGAATAAACCGGTGTTTGAAGTCCGTTTGAATCAGCCGGGGCGCCATAATGTCCTGAATGCGCTCGCGGCCATTACCGTCGGTTTGGAATTGGATGTGTCGGTGGAGGCCATTCAACAGGCGTTGGGCGAATTCGGAGGCGTGGGGCGTCGTTTTGAAGTTTATCCGCACCGCTGGATTGGCGGCAAAGACGTGACGTTGGTGGACGATTACGGTCACCATCCAACCGAATTAACGGCTACGATTTCCACGGCACGTCAGGCGTTTCCTAAGCGTCGTTTGGTATTGGTGTTTCAGCCGCATCGTTACAGCCGTACGCGCGATTTGTTCGATGACTTTGTGCAAGCCTTGGTGGAGGCCGATTTGGTGGTATTGACGGATGTCTATGCCGCGGGCGAAGCGCCTTTGGCGGCTTTCGATTCCAAAGCCCTGTTGCAGGCGATGCGGTTGCGTGGGCATAAAGACAATCTGCACGTCGAATCCTTGGCAGAACTCAATGAGCTGATGACGCCGGTGTTGTTGGACGACGATGTGGTGCTGGTGATGGGCGCGGGCGATATCGGCCAAGTCGCGCGTCAATGGAAAGAACAATCTGCGTAATGCGCAACAAAGAGATGGAAAGCATGCAAGAATCTTGGAACAGAACCGATTTGAATGATGCCCTGGGGCGGGTCGCGGTCTTGATGGGCGGAACCGCTGCCGAACGTGATATTTCGTTGAAGAGCGGGACCGAAGTGACCAAGGCCTTGCAGCAAACCGGTGTAAATGCCACAGCCTGTGATGTGAAAAGTGTCCAGGACGTGTTGGCGGTCACCGAGCAGTACGATCGGGCTTTTATTGCGTTGCATGGGCGTTGGGGTGAAGACGGCGGTGTTCAAGCCTTGCTGGATGCGTTGGATTTTCCGTACACCGGCAGTCAAATGACGGCGTCGGCCCTGGCGATGGATAAGTTGCGCACCAAATGGTTATGGCAGGGCGTCGGTTTGCCAACGCCCGGCTTTCAAGTCGTGTCGCCGTCTCAACCCTTTGATAAAAGTGCATTCGAATTGCGCTTTCCGGTTATTGTGAAACCGAGTCATGAGGGTTCCAGTATCGGTATGCGGAAAGTCGACGATTTGGATGCGTTGGAAGAGGCCATTGCGTTTGCACAGGATTACGATACGGAAATTTTAATTGAGCAATGGGTGACCGGTCGGGAATACACCTGCGCCGTGTTGGGCGATTCCGCCTTGCCGATGATTCACTTGAAAACCGATCACGATTTTTACGATTTTGATGCCAAATACCAATCTTCGAGTACCCAATATATTTGCCCTTGTGGCTTGCCAGTCGAACAGGAAGCGGATATTCAAGCGTTGGTGGTGGAGGCGTTTCATGCCATTGGCGCACGGCACTGGGGGCGAGTGGATTTGATGTTGGATGAAAACGACCAGGCCTGGCTGATTGAGCTGAACAGCGTGCCTGGAATGACGGACCACAGCCTGGTGCCCATGGCGGCAAAGGCGGCAGGGATTGACTTTCCGGAACTGGTGCGTCGCATTCTGTCGATGACCCTCGCGTAACGAGACAATAGAGGCTAAGGCGTCACGTGAAAAAAAATTTATCGTTAGCGCTGGGACTGGTTTTATTGGCTTTAATCACCGCTTGGGTCGCCTTTTCTCCGGCTCGAGTGATTACCGAGGTGCAGCTCAACGGGGATTTGGAGCGTCTGAAGCCCGCTGAAATTGAAGCGCTGGTGTCGCCTTATGTGGGGCAATCGTTTTGGCGTATTGATTTGGAACGCCTGCATGCCGATATCCTGCACTTGGATTGGGTGTATAAAGTTAAGGTCAAACGTCGTTGGCCGAATAAGTTGATTCTGGAGATTACCGAACAAAAACCTGTCGCTCGCTGGAGTGAGGACGGGTTGTTGAATCAGGAAGGGGATATTTTTTATCCTTATGATATTGATTCGTTTCAACGCATGGTGGTGTTGGACGGCTCGGCGATTCAGTCGCGCGCTTTGTTGCAAAAATTACAGGTGTTTCAAGACGCTTTTTCAAGGTTGGATTGGACGATCGATTCCATGATGGCGCAACCCGACGGGGTGTGGCGAATTCACTTTCTGTCCGGCGCGACATTATTGCTGGACAATGAAGACTGGCAGGGCAAGTTGGATCGTTTTATCCGGGCTTATCCAAAGACCCAACAGGACTTAAGAAAATTCGCACACGTATTCGATTTACGCTATAGTAATGGCTTTGTAATTAAGCAAAAAACGCCGCAAAGTCGTCCGGCCTCTGAGTAACGAAAAATTCGCAAAAATGCGGTCTCGGCATTATCCACAGAAAGGTGAAAAAAACGAATGGCAAGAAAGCAGCAGACCCCTCATTCCAATATTGTGATCGGACTTGATATCGGGACGTCGAAAATCGCCGCGATTATCGGTAAAGTCAAACCGGACGGCGGGATTGAAGTCGTCGGAATGGGCACACACCCTTCAAAAGGTTTGAAAAAAGGGGTGGTTGTGAACATTGATTCGACGGTTGAGTCGATTCAGCGTGCCATTGACGAGGCCGAAAGAATGTCCGGTATCAAAGCGGAATCGGTTTCGGTGGGCATTGCCGGCAGTCATATCGGCAGCTTCAACTCTAACGGAATGGTCGCCATCAGCAACCAGGAAGTTCAGGAAGAAGACGTCCAACGTGTGATTGATGCGGCGCAAACCATTGCCATCCCAGGGGACCAGGAAGTACTGCACATTCTGCCGCAGGAGTTCATGATTGATAACCAGGGTGGCATTCGCGAGCCGATTGGCATGTCCGGTGTGCGTTTGGAAGCCAAGGTGCACATGGTGACCGGTTCGGTCAGCGCGGCCCAAAATATTACCAAATGCGTTGAACGCTGTTCTTTGAAAGTGGATAACCTGATTTTGGAACAACTGGCGTCCTCGGAAGCGGTGTTGTCAGAAGATGAAAAAGAATTAGGCGTATGTCTGGTTGATATCGGTGGCGGCACCACCGACATCGCCATTTTCCAGAATGGCGCCATTCGTCATTCCGCTGTGATTCCGGTGGCGGGCGATCAAGTCACCAATGACATCGCTATGGCGTTACGCACACCGAAACAAGCCGCGGAAGACATCAAGAAGAAATACGCTTGCGCATTGCCTCAGTTGATTTCGCAGGATGAAGAAATTGAAGTGCCCAGTGTGGGCGATCGTCCGGCGCGATGCTTGTCCCGCCATACCTTGGTCGAAGTAATCGAACCGCGTTATGAAGAACTGTTTCAATTGATTCAAGCCGAGCTGCGTCGCACCGATTTTGAAAATAAAATCGCTGCGGGGATTGTGTTGACCGGTGGCAGTTCACTGGTTGAAGGTGCGGTGGAGTTGGCCGAGGAAGTGTTCCACATGCCGGTTCGTCTTGGCATGCCGTTGGAAGTTTCCGGTTTGAAGGAAGAGGTGCGAAGCCCGTCTTTTGCCACCACCGTCGGTTTGTTAATGTATGCGAAAGAGCATCAACCGACACCGGTTTCCGCTGAAAAACCACAAAAAACCAGCTCGGACAGAGAGTCGGTTCTGAACCGGATGAAAAACTGGTTTAGCAATAATTTTTAGAATGGGCAATGTGACATTTGTGTTAAAATTTCACGCTTGTCGTTTGATTAAGCAAAATTGAAGATAGTCACGTGAAACAAAGAACGCTTGCCAATTCCATTAAAGCCAAAGGCGTGGGGCTGCACACCGGTCATAAGTCGGTAATGACGCTTCGTCCGGCGCCGGTGAATACCGGGGTCGTTTTCCGTCGGGTCGATTTGGACCCCGTCGTCGAGTTCCCGGTTTCGCCGGAACTGGTCAAAGAAACCACCTTGTGTACCACCATCGTCCAGGAGCAACAAGACAAGAGCATCAAAATCGCTACCATTGAGCATTTGATGTCGGCGTTGGCCGGTGTCGGTATCGATAATCTCTACATCGACATTACCGCTGATGAAGTGCCGATTATGGACGGGAGTGCCTCGCATTTTATTTTCTTGTTGCAGTCGGCCGGCGTTGAGCTGCAGGATGCACCGAAAAAATTCATCCGCATTAAAAAGCCGGTTAAGGTCACGAATAATAAAGGCGGAGTTGCTCAGTTCGAACCTTATGACGGTTATCGATTGAACTTCTCGATTGAGTTTGACCATCCGGCGTTTGACCAGACGGCGGAAAAAATGACCTTGAGCTTTTCTTCGACCGCCTATTTCAAAGAAGTCAGCCGTGCCCGTACCTTTGGGTTTATGAAAGACATGGAAAAACTGCGCGCACAGAACCTTGGTTTGGGCGCGGGGTTGCACAATGCCATCGGTCTGGATGAGAACGGTGTCGTTAACCAGGAAGGGCTGCGTGACAAGGACGAATTCGTCCGTCATAAGATTTTGGATGCCGTTGGCGATTTGTTTATGGCCGGTCATGCCATTATTGGTGAGTTTACCGCGCATAAATCGGGTCATGCGTTGAACAATCAATTGCTGCGCGCGTTGATTGCCGATCCGGAGGCTTATGAAGTGGTGACCTTCGAAAATGAAGAGCCGCCAGTTCAATATGGTAGCAGCAAAATCCTGTTGTAATTCTCAAAAATGACAGCGCATTTCGTCCCTTTGGAATGTGTTAAAAATACTTAAAAGTTCCCTTCATTTTTCCGCCCTTGAAATGTGTTAGAATTGTCCCCATTTAAAAGTGGGTTGTCAGGCTTTACAAGTCCGTCTTAAGACGTAAACTGTGACAACACTGTAATCGTTAGACATCACTCCGGTGAGGCGTGCCGAACGACGCCGATCTGGTTTTTAAACTCTTTACTGGATTCAAGCGCTAATGGCTCTTAACATTTTCAAAAAACTTTTCGGCAGTCGTAATGAGCGACTTCTCAAGCAGTATCGCAAAAAAGTACAGCAAATCAACGCACTCGAAGATTCCTTCTCTCAACTCAGTGACGAAGACCTGAAGGCGAAAACCGATGCGTTCAAACAACAGATTGCCGACGGGGTGTCGTTGGATCAGTTGTTGCCGGAAGCCTTTGCCGTGGTGCGTGAAGCCGGGAAACGGGTCATGGGCATGCGTCATTACGATGTTCAGTTGATTGGTGGGATGGCGCTGCATGACGGCAAAATTTCTGAAATGCGTACCGGGGAAGGGAAAACCCTGGTCGCGACCTTACCGGCCTATCTGAATGCTTTGGCCGGAAAAGGGGTGCACGTCATTACCGTCAACGATTACCTCGCCTCGCGTGATGCGGAATGGATGGGGCAGTTGTATGGCTTTTTGGGGTTGACCACCGGCGTGATTTTGTCCGGCCAGCCAGCCAATGAAAAACAAGCTGCTTACAATGCCGACATCACTTACGGTACCAATAACGAATTCGGTTTCGATTACCTGCGCGATAATATGGCGATCTTTGTGGAAGAGCGTGTGATGCGCGGCCAGCCATTCGCCATTGTGGATGAGGTCGACTCGATCCTGATTGACGAAGCGCGGACTCCGTTGATTATTTCCGGCCCGGCCGAAGACAAATCCGAGTTGTATCAGAAAATGAATCCACTGGTACAAGGCTTGGAGCGTGGTGAAGAAGATCTGGAAACGAAAACCGCCAGTGGCGATTACACCATTGACGAAAAAACCAAACAAATCCACTTGACGGATGAAGGCCACTCGAAGGTCGAAGCCATGCTGGTGGAAATCGGCCTGCTGAACGAAGGCGATTCGCTTTACGACGCCGAACACATCAGCTTGATGAAATACGTTAATGCCTCTTTGCGTGCGCATCTGTTGTTTGAAAAGAACACCGATTACATTGTCCAAGACAACGAAGTGGTCATTATCGACGAATTCACCGGCCGTAAAATGACCGGACGTCGTTGGGGGGATGGTTTGCACCAAGCGGTGGAAGCCAAAGAGGGGGGCGCGATTCAGGCAGAAAGCCAAACTTACGCTTCCATCACCTTCCAGAATTATTTCCGTCAATACGACAAGCTGTCGGGCATGACCGGGACGGCCGATACCGAAGCCGGCGAATTCCTGTCCACCTATCAGTTGGAAGTGGTGGTGATTCCGCCGAATAAAGTGCCATCACGCCAAGATTTACCAGACCTGGTGTTTTTGGACATTGAAGGCAAGTTGAATGCGATTGTCCGAGATATTAAGGCGATGAAAGAAACCGGTCAACCGATTCTGGTCGGGACGGCTTCCATCGAGATGTCCGAAGTCTTGTCTTCCTTGTTTGACAAAGAAGGCATCAAACATAGCGTATTGAACGCCAAGCAGCATGAACGTGAAGCCAATATCATTGCCGACGCCGGGCGTCCGGGGGCCATCACCATTGCCACCAATATGGCTGGGCGCGGGACGGACATTGTGTTGGGCGGTAACCTGGAATCCGAGCTGGAAGCCTTGGACAATCCAACCGACGAGCAAATTGCGGAAGTCAAAGCGGCTTGGCAGAAGCGTCATGATGAAGTCTTGGAAAAAGGCGGCTTAATGGTGCTCGGTTCCGAACGACACGAATCGCGTCGTATCGATAACCAGCTTCGCGGGCGTTCCGGTCGTCAAGGCGATCCGGGGGTGACGCGTTTCTATCTGTCATTGGACGATGACCTGATGCGTCGTTTTGCCTCGGAAAAAGTCAAAAATATGATGCGTCGCCTGGGCATGAAATCGGACGAAGCCATCGAACACAATATGGTTAGTAAGTCCATTGAGCGTGCTCAGAAACAGGTCGAGCGCATGCATCAGGACGAACGTGCTAACCTGTTGAAGTTTGATAACATCGCCAATGAACAACGTAAGGTGGTGTACTCACAACGCAATGAATTGATGGAAGAGGAAGACGTCTCCGAAATCGTCGATTCCTTGCGTGCCAATGTGATTGAATCGATTATGGCGAACTTCATTCCGCCGGGCAGCATCGAAGAACAATGGGATGTGGCCGGATTGGAAAAACAGTTGCAGGACGATTTGGGCCACACATTACCGATTCAGCAGTGGTTGGACGAAGACAAAGGGTTGTTTGAAGAAAAACTACGCGAACGTTTGGTGGACGAGGTCAAAGCCCTTTATCAGACCAAAATGGCCGTGGTGGACGAAAAAACACGCCACCATTTCGAAAAAGAAGTGTTGCTGCGTACCATCGATAAACAGTGGCGTGAGCATTTAAACGAAATGGATTATTTGCGTCGCTGGATTCACTTGAAAGGCTTTGCTCAGAAAGATCCGTTCCAGGAATATCGTTCCACGGCGGCGGATATGTTTGAGGCCTTCCTGGATGAGGTGATGTTTGAAACGGTACAAACCTTGTCGATGGTTCAGATTCAAGGTGTGGACGATGTCGATGCCTATGAACAGCAGCAAATTGACGAGCGTCCGCAGGCGTTGGAAGCCACGCATCCGGCCGCGCAAGGCATTGCCGATGCGATGGGCATGCCCTCGGACGAAGCCGAAGCAGATCAACCGGAAAAAGAAGGCACTTACCGACGTGAGGCGCCGAAAGTGGGGCGTAACGATCCGTGCCCGTGTGGTTCCGGTAAGAAATATAAACAATGTTGCGGTAAATTGAGTTAATATTTACCGTAGGAACCTCTTATTGAATCGGTTTGATTTCTGGCAACGCCAAACTTTCCAGATCTAGGCGTGAAGTTGAAGCAATGTCTAGACCTTACAAGACTTCACAACGCAGAACTGGTAATTTTGGCTAAGCCCCTTCGGGCGGGGCTTAAAGCCCTCCTCTTCGTTGTTATGACTCTTGGCCTTAGAATGACTAAGGTCGGCGAGCCACGCCTAGAATAGGTAGGCTTTAAGTCCCGCAGAAGCTCAAACCGATTCAATCAGAGGTTCCCTAATGGAGATTGAAAAAATCCACGTTGAGCGGAGTGTCGAGAAGCGATCGGACATTTCCATTCACGTGGATTTTTTAGTTTGGAGAAAGAAAACATGTCGCAACAACGTTTGATTCATCCGGTGGCGGGAGTGTACTTGGGCGCCACTCAAGCGAAAATTAAAAAAGCCGACAAAACCGATTTTGTCGTGGTGTCTTTTGTTGAAGGAAGTCGCACGGCGGCGACCTTTACGCAAAACGCTTTCTGTGCCGCGCCGGTGACAGTCGCTAAGGCGCATTTGCAGGCGACCGCCTGCCAAGCCCTTGTGATTAATAGCGGCAACGCGAATGCCGGAACCGGTCAGCAAGGACTGAAGGACGCCACGCAAACCTGCGAATGGGTGGCCAGTGAGTTAGGTTTGCCAACGGAAGCGGTATTGCCGTTCTCCACCGGTGTGATCGGTCAGAATCTGCCGATGGATAAAATTGAAACCGCCGTTCCGGATGCGATCGCCAATCAAGCGATTGATGGTTGGGATATGGCGGCGAAAGGCATTATGACCACCGATACCTGTGAAAAAATCGTCAGTCGTCAAATCGATATTGATGGGGCGTTGGTGACGGTGACCGGGATTTCCAAAGGTTCCGGCATGATTCACCCGAACATGGCAACCATGCTTGGCTTTGCGGCGACGGATGCCAAAATTTCCCAGGCCTGCCTGCAACAAGCACTCAGCGATGCCGTGAATGTCTCCTTTAACCGTATCACGGTGGATGGCGATACCTCCACCAATGATGCTTGTACGTTGACGGCGACGCAACAGGCGGCGATGCCTGAAATCACCGAGACAAATTCGTCCGCCTATCAAGCCTTTGCAGGCCTGGTCAAAGAGGTCATGACCGAATTGGCGCAAATGATTATCCGCGACGGCGAAGGTGCAACCAAGTTCGTCACGGTGCAGGTGGAGGGCGGTCAAGATTCGGACGAATGCTTAAAGGTGGCGCATGCCGTGGCCTTATCGCCATTGGTGAAGACCGCGTTGTTCGCGTCCGACCCGAACTGGGGGCGGATTCTCGCCGCGGTCGGCCGGGCAGGCCTGGTCGATTTGGATATCGACGCTTTGCAGATTTATCTGGGAGAGGTCTTGCTGGTGGAAAACGGCGGACGTGCCGATTCTTACACTGAAGAAGCCGGTCAAGCGGTGATGGATGAAACCGACATTTTAATTCGCATTGTTTTGAACCGGGGTGAGGCGATGGAAATTGTTTGGACCACTGACTTTTCATACGACTATGTGAAAATCAATGCAGAGTATCGAACGTAATCGAACGTAAATTGAATCTAAACCCAACTTAATTAGAGTGGAAGTCCGTTCTAACGAATCATAAAAAACGCCGGTTACGGCGTTTTTTTGTTTTGGGGTATACGACGAACAAGTCGATACATTTTTAGGCCAGAATTTCCGTTAAGGCTTGGCACAAGGCATCGGTTTCTGCATCGGTACCGATGGTGATGCGCAGGTAGTCGTCAATACGCGGTTTATTGAAGTAACGCACGATAATGGCCTGCTCGCGTAAGGCTTGGGCAATGTCGGCCGCGGCCTTATCCGGATGCGACGCAAACACGAAGTTGGCCGCCGAGGGGATGACCTGAAAGCCTTGTTGTTGCAGGAATTCGGTCAGACGATTTCGGGTGGCGATGATTTTATCGCAACTGGCTTCAAAGTAGCTTTCGTCTTCCATTGCGGCAACGGCACCGGCCACCGCCAGTCGATCCAGCGGGTAAGAATTAAAGCTGTTTTTGACGCGCTCTAATGCCTCAATTAGGTCCGGATGACCCAGTGCGAAGCCCACACGTAATCCGGCCAAAGCGCGGGATTTCGAGAAGGTTTGCACCACCAGTAGATTAGGGTAGCGGTGAACCAGTTGCGCGGCGGATTCACCGCCAAAATCGATATAGGCTTCGTCCACGACGACGACCGAATTCGGGTTGCCCTGCAAAATTTGTTCAATGGCTTGCAATGGCAAGAGTCGGCCGGTCGGTGCATTCGGGTTTGGAAAAATAATCCCGCCGTTGTCGATTTGATAGTCGGCCGGTTGAATGGCAAATTCTTCATTGAGCGGTACGGTCTGGTACTCGACATCATACAGCCCACAATAAACCGGGTAGAAGCTGTAGGTGATGTCGGGAAACAGAATCGGTTTGTCCTGCTTCAGTAAGCCCATGAAAATGTGCGCCAGCACTTCGTCCGAGCCGTTGCCGACGAAAACCTGATTGCTTTCCAACTGGTAATAATGCGCCAACGAGTGTTTCAGCGCATCCGAATTTGGGTCCGGGTACAGGCGGAGTTTGTCGTTGACCTGTGCTGAAATGGCTTCCAATACTTTCGGCGACGGCGGATAGGGACTCTCATTGGTATTGAGCTTGATGAGATTGTCCACTTTCGGTTGTTCACCGGGAACGTAAGGGGTCAGTTGATGAACGCGTTGGCTCCAGAATTGACTCATGGCGTGTTTCCGTTTGATTTTTTTGAATTGATTAATGTTGGCTATTTTAACGTTTATCGATTATGGCTTCATGAAAAATGAATACTTTCAGGCCTGGCCGTTTTTTGCCAAAATAGAAGCATTCGAACCAAGGTTTCATAAAGGAAAAGACACGAATGAGTGAAAGACTTCAGATTGCCATCGGCGTTTTACGGCGGGGGAAACAGGTGTTGTTGGCGCGCCGTCAGTCTCACCAGCATTTGGCCGGTTTTTGGGAATTTCCGGGCGGAAAGTTGGAAGCGGGCGAAACGCCCGAAGCCGCGTTAACGCGTGAATTTGAGGAAGAGGTCGGGGTGACGACGAGAGATTGGCAACCATTGATTCAAATTCCGTGGGATTATGAAAAGGTCTCCGTGTTGTTGAATGTCTATGAAACCGAGCAGTTTGATGGTGAGCCGCATGGTGCCGAAGGCCAAACGGTGCAATGGGCATCTATTTCCGAGTTAAGCCATTTTGAATTCCCCGGCGCCAATCGAGGTTTGGTGCAGGCCTTGCAGTTGCCCGAGCATTATATGATTTCCGGTGGTTTTCACGATGCCGACGATGCGCTCAGTCGATTGAAAGCGGCGCTGGACGAAGGCATTCGTTTGGTGCAATTGCGGGCCAAAACCTTGGATGAATCGGCGTTCCAAGCGCTGGCGAAACAGGCCGTGGCGTTAACGCATCGTTATGCGGGCGCGCGGATTGTGTTGAATGGCAAACCGGAGGACTTGCAGGCGGTGCCGGACGCGGACGGCTTGCAATTGGCTTCAACGGCGATTATGGGATTGACGGAACGTCCGATTCCGGATGACAAATTGTTGGGCGTATCCACTCACAGCGATGTTGAAATCGCGAAAGCGTTGGAATTGAACGCCGATTTTATTCTGCTGTCGCCGGTGAAAAAAACCCAATCGCATCCGGAACTTGAGGGGTTGGGCTGGCCGACATTTGCCGAGCAAGTGGCAAATGTGCCGGTGCCGGTTTTTGCGTTGGGCGGCATGAAACCAACGGATGTTGGTGAAGCACGTCAGAATGGCGGCCAAGGTATTGCCGCCATTTCCGGTTTGTGGCCGGAACCGATTTAATTCTCTAAGATTTAATTTTCTAATGTATCTAAGTGCCCAGTTGCGCCCGTTCGGCATCGGAAAGCGGGGTTTTGGTCTTGAGGCTGTGGCTGATGTCCCGGCTTTTGATGGTGGTGACTTCAATGCGGTAAGCGGCGAGCGCTAGAGTCATTTTTTGCCAGTTGAGGCTTGAGACGGTCCAGTTGGTGTGAAAGTACATGCGTTCGTTGTTTTTCAAACAAAGGCTTTCGTAAATCAAGTCCATTTCCGGGTGGATTTCCACCAGTTCCAGATAAGCGGCTTCGTCCAGAATGTGGGCCGGGCTCAGTTCGCTGTCGTGCACCACTTGTTTAAATTCGTTGAGAGTGAGCCCCAGGTCCGCCAGAAACTTGATGATGGTGTAGGCCAGTTCGCGTCTGGGGACGATGGCGGTGTAGCGGTAGTTGTCTCGAATGGATGTGACTTGATAAGGCATAAAAGGCCTCGTTTAAACCCGCGTTAAGAGGATTGGATCGCTCGGTAAAAGCTCGGCAATGTATTTCGAATCGACTCTGTTTGGTTCGCATTACTTCGAATAGCTTAACTCGAAAACCAGCTTAACAGATTTGAAATACTCTGAATAGAGTAAGTTTAATTGTGATCTTCGAGTAAGGTTTGCAGGGTTTGCTTGATGCGTTCAAGCGGTTGGTCGGTGCGGATAACATGGTCGGCAATGGCTAAGCGCGCCTCTCGTGAAGCCTGGTTTTCCATCAGGCGTCGAATGTCCGCCTCGGGCAGGGTGTCGCGTTGTAATGCACGTTGCAACTGCATGGCTTCCGGCAAATCCAGTACGATGGTTTCGTCAATGTAATCGGGTTTTCCGGTTTCGGCCAGCAGTGGGATTTCCACTACTATGGCCGGAGGATTTTGCCGACGAAGCTGTTCAATGGCTGTTTGAGTGCGTTCGCGAATCAACGGATGCAGAATGGCTTCCAGCTTGTGCTTGGCGTCTGGATCTTCGAGTATGCGTTGCCGTAACGCGGCGCGATTCAGTTCGCCCTGTTCCGTCAAAATATCGGAACCGAACGCTTGCACGATTTTGACCAGGCCTGGCTGATTGGGCGCCACCAGCTCTCTTCCGATGGCATCGGCATCCAAGGTCGGAATGCCGAGTGCTTCAATGAGTTGTCGGATGGTGGTTTTACCACTGCCGATGCCGCCGGTGAGTCCGTATACTTTCATAATTGACCGATATGGGTTGGGAACGAAGCGCAAAATCGTAACGAAATCGCTTTTGGCGACTTTAAAGTGTCCGGCGGAAAGAGTCAATAATTTGCAGCCGGATTCGTTAAAATAGAGCCCCTTTGATTCGACCGTCTTTTCAATAGAGGTGCCCTAGCATCAAAGACGAATCGGAAAACTCAGACAAAGGCATAAACAGGTAAGCAGCAGGTAAAAAACTCTATGTGCGGAATTTGCGGAGAAATCTATTGGGACGGCCAACTATCCAGTGAAGCCGGATTGCGCCCGATGTTGTGCGAAATGGAACGTCGTGGCCCGGATGATGGCGGCACTTGGGTGCAAAACCATGTCGGTTTGGGGCATCGCCGCTTGTCGATTATCGATTTATCCGATGCCGGGCATCAACCGATGGTCGACGACGAATTGACCTTGGTGTTCAATGGCTGCATTTACAATTACGAAGCGCTGCGCTCGGAACTGATCGAGCTGGGTCATGATTTCCGGTCGCACTCCGATACCGAAGTGATTTTGAAAGCCTACCGTCAATGGGGCATGGACTGCGTCACCCGTTTTGAAGGCATGTTTGCGTTTGCGATTTGGGACGATCATCAGCACCAGTTATTGTTGGCACGCGATCGCTTCGGCATCAAGCCGCTGTATTATGCACCGGTCAAAGGCGGGGTGAAATTCGCGTCCAATACCCAGGCGTTGTTGGCGTCGGGCGGTATCGATACCGAAATCGACCCGGTGGGGTTGCACCACCAATTCACACTGCATGCCGTGATTCCGGCACCGCACACTATTTTGAAAGGCATTCGTAAGCTGGAACCGGGGCATTGGATGATTGTGAACCCGGACGGTCAAATCTTTAAGAAGGCATATTGGCACTTGACGGCACAACGACCACAAACGCCGGAGGCGCCGCAAACCGAGCAGGAATGGGTGGATGCGGTTCACGAGTCGCTGAAACAGGCGGTACATAAGCGTTTGACGGCGGCCGACGTGCCGGTGGGGGTACTGCTGTCCGGCGGGTTGGACTCCAGTTTGATTGTCGCCTTGTTGGCCGAAGCGGGTGTGGAAAATATCCGCACCTTCTCCATCGGGTTCGAAGACGTGCCGGAAGAAAAAGGCAGCGAGTTTGAATATTCCGATCAGGTGGTCGAACGCTACCAGACCCAGCATCAAAAATACTTGATTCCGAATGAGACGGTGTTGCCGAGATTGACCGAAGCGGTGGATGCCATGGCGGAGCCGATGTTCGGCCAGGATGCGGTGGCGTTCTATCTATTGTCGGAACAGGTTTCGCAAGATGTGAAAGTGGTGATGTCCGGACAGGGCGCGGACGAAGTGTTTGGCGGCTATTTCTGGTATCCGCTGATGGCAAAAGCGGCGGCGGAATTGCCGGAAGGGGCCGACCCGGTCGACGCTTTTGCGCCGTTCTATTTTGATCGCAGTCATGCAGAATGGCTGGAAATGATTGAAGACGATTACCATGTCACGGATGTGACCCGAGCCTTGATTAACGACCGTTTATCTGAAGAAGGCGCGGAGACCTATTTGGATCAAGTTTTGCGTTTGGATACGACCACGCTGATTGTCGACGACCCGGTGAAGCGTGTCGATAATATGACCATGGCATGGGGGCTGGAAGCGCGTGTGCCGTTTTTGGACCATAAGCTGGTGGAGTTGGCGATGTCGGCGCCGGCGGAATTGAAGTTGAAAGACTTTAAGCACTTATTGAAAAAAATTGCCCGCGGATTGGTACCGGATTCGGTGATCGATCGTCCGAAAGGTTATTTCCCGATGCCGGCTCTGAAATATGTGCGTGGTCCGTTTTACGACATGATGAAACGCGTATTGACCGCCCCGGAAGCTCAGGCGCGCGGTATCTTTAAGCCGGACTACATTCAGCGCTTGCTGGATGCGCCGGAAGCGGAAGAAAATTTCACCGCCATTAAAGGCAGTAAGTTGTGGCATGCGGCGTTATTGGAGCTGTGGTTGCAACGACACGTTGATCCGTATCGCGATATTAATAATTGAAGGATTGATGATTGCCCGAGTCGGAGTTCAAATACCGGTCTTATCCAATGGACAAGGTGAAATCCGGCCTCGATTTTTGAGCGGACTTTGTTATAATAACCCAGCAAACAACTCAGGTATTGGCTAAAACGCCCAGGCCTGACTTTAGGAGAACAGAATGGAAAATCAAGAAACCGAAACCCTTGCGAGAATTCACGAACAAGTCAGTCAGAACCCGGTCGTGCTGTATATGAAAGGTACGCCGCAAATGCCATCTTGCGGTTTTTCAAGCCGTACGGCAGAAGCCTTGGTGCAAACCGGTGAAAAATTTGCCTTTGTGAATGTCTTGGCGGATCCGATGATTTTTGAATTTTTGCCGAAATATCAAGATTGGCCAACCTTTCCGCAATTGTATATCGGTGGTGAACTGCAAGGCGGTTGTGACATCACTTTGGAGCTGGCCGAATCCGGTGAGCTGAAGAAAATGATGGCCGACGCTAACGCGCAAGCAACACAAGACGCTTAAGTGTTTTGAGCGGTAACCACGGTTGCCGAACTAAAAAAACCGCCAGGCCTGGCGGTTTTTTTGTCGATGGAATTTTGGCTATTTAGAGGCCGGATGGCAAATTTAGCGGCCATTGATTGACGATTTTGCAAAACAAATCGGCGGTTTTGATGGTGTCGTATTCGGCTGAATGCGCTTTGCTGTTGTCCCAGTCGATTTCCGCCATCTTGACGGCTTTAGCCAGCACGGTCTGACCATAAGCCAGGCCCGCCAGCGAAACGGTATCGAAGGTGCTGAACTCGTGAAACGGTGATTTGACTTTGCAACGTTCGGCGGCCGCTTTGACAAAACTTAAATCGAAAAACGCATTGTGCCCGACCAGAATGGCTCGGCTGCAAGCGGTTTCCTTTAAGCGCTGCCGAATCGGTTGGAAGCATTTTTCCAAAGCGTCCTTTTCGGAGACGGCCATGCGAAACGGGTGGGTCGGATCTTCGACACCGATGAACTTTAATGCGCTGGGGTCCAGTTTGGAGCCTTTAAACGGTAGCACATTGGCTTGGACGGTTTGATCGCGTTCCAGGTGTCCGTCAGCGTTCATTTTTAAGGTGACGACGGCGATTTCGATGAGGGCGTTTTCCTGTGGATCGAACCCGGCGGTCTCGACATCGACGACGACCGGCAAGAAACCGCGGAAACGGTCTTTGATGTGTATCACGTTATTCATGTAGCGTTTTTTGTAAGACCTTTGACTGTCTTTGATGGTTGTAAAAAGATTTGCGGTTGACCGGTAAACTGTCCGGAGACGTTTCGCTAAACCCATGGCCGATAAACCAGTGGTGGGTGTGCGTGGTCAGCAAAAAGAGCGTATTGATTCCAGATTGAAGCGCCTTGGTTTGGATGGCTTGCAATAATTCTTGGCCCAGCAACATTTTCTGGTAGGCGGCATCAACGGCCAAACAAGCCAGTTCGCCATTGCGTTCGTCAATTGGGTAAAGGGCGGCGCACCCGATAATCTGCTGATCGATTTCGATGACGAAAAAGTTGTCGATTTCCAGTTCGAGATTTTCGCGCGATCGCTTGGTGAGAATACCTTGTTCTTCCAGCGGCGCAATCAGCGTGAGGATGCCGGCCACGTCTTCGATTTGTGCCGGGCGCAACTGATGGTAACGATCGGTGTAAATCAAAGTGCCGGAACCGTCGCGGCTGAAGAGTTCCAGTAACAGGGCGTTTGGGTTGCTTTCTGCCATCAAATGAATGCGCTTGATGTGTTGGCCTTGAGTCTGTGCCAAGCTGAGAATGCGCTGCGATTCGCTGGCCGGATTCGCATCCAGGTGATCTGGAATGTCTTTGAGTGACATGGCTTGCGGTAAGGAAGCGAGTGTTTCATCGGCCGAGAAGAGCATCAGTTTGTCGGCTTGTAAGGCCGATGCAATGGCAAACGCCTGTTCCAAAGTGTTGAGGTTGAACACCTCGCCGGTCAGGGAATAAGCCAAGGGCGTTAATAGCGGGATTTGCCCGGCGTTCAGCAGGTTTTCCACGGCGGTATTGTTGATTTTGCGCAGAATGCCGGTGTGTTGGAAGTCGACGCCTTGAATCACGCCTTTGGGTTGAGCGATGACCCAATTGCCGGACACAATCGGTAGATGCAGGTGGTGTTCGGCGCAGGCCTGGCTAAAAGCGGCTTCAAGTTGCGAGCGAACGTAACCGATGGTTTCCTGGAAGGTTTGAAGGTGTTCTCGTGCCGTGATGCGCACGTTTTGATGACTTTCCCACTGAAGCTCTTTGGCTTCGAAAGCCTGGTCGATTTGGTGCGTGGCGCCCAGCGTCAAGACCACTTTCAAACCAAGATTGTTGAGCAGCACGCAATCCTTGGCCAGCTGCAGCAAGGCAGCCGAATGCGAAATGAGTTCGCCCGGCAGGTAGATCACGATGGTTTTATTGCGATGCTTGGCGATATAAGGCGAAGCTTGCCGCAAGTTATTCGTAAAATCTAATTCAGATTGCTGCATAGATATGAGAAAATGTTGAAATTATAATTATATAAGTATAACAGGCCCGCACGAAAAACGACACAGTCTGCGCGCCTGTGGGAGTAAGGAGAAAATAATGCCGGAATATCGCTCAAAAACGAGTACCCATGGACGTAACATGGCAGGCGCACGCGCTTTGTGGCGTGCGACCGGAATGACAACGGAAGATTTTGGAAAACCGATTATCGCGGTGGCGAATTCGTTTACCCAATTCGTGCCGGGGCACGTTCACCTGAAAGACATGGGGCAGCTGGTGGCTGGCGTGATTGAGCAGTCCGGCGGGATAGCCAAAGAATTCAATACCATTGCGGTCGATGACGGTATTGCAATGGGGCATGACGGGATGTTGTATTCGTTGCCGTCGCGTGATTTGATTGCGGATTCGGTCGAGTACATGTGCAATGCGCACTGTGCCGATGCCTTGGTGTGTATTTCCAACTGTGACAAAATCACTCCGGGCATGATGATGGCGGCGATGCGTTTGAACATTCCGACCATTTTCGTGACCGGCGGGCCAATGGAGTCCGGAAAAACCGTTTTGGGCGGTACCGAAATCAAACTGGATTTGGTGGATGCCATGGTCATGGCCGCCGATGAACATTGCTCGGATTCGGATGTGGACGATGTGGAGATTTCCGCTTGCCCAACCTGTGGATCCTGTTCCGGGATGTTTACCGCCAACTCCATGAACTGTTTGGCGGAAGCCTTGGGGATCGCATTGCCGGGGAACGGTACAACACTGGCCACGCATGCGGATCGTAAACACTTGTTTGAAGAAGCCGGGCGACGCATTGTTGAGCTGGCCAAGCAGTATTACGAAAAAGACGATGCGTCGGTGTTGCCACGCTCGATTGCGACTTTGGAAGCGTTTGAAAATGCGATGGCGCTGGATGTGGCCATGGGCGGTTCCACCAATACGGTTCTGCATTTGTTGGCAATTGCGCGTGAAGCGAATGTGAATTTCAGCATGGCCGATATTGATCGCATTTCTCGTAATGTCCCGTGTTTGTCGAAAGTGGCACCGAATTCGAAAATCTTCCATATGGAAGACGTTCACCGTGCCGGTGGGATTATGCGCATCTTGGGTGAGTTGGATCGCGGTGGGTTAATTAACCGTGATGTGTCGACGGTTCATGCTTCGTCCATGGGGGCGGCGTTGGAGTTGTGGGACATTACCCGTACTGACGATGAAGCGGTGCAGACTTTCTTTAAAGCCGCGCCGGGCAATGTGCGTACTACAGAAGCTTTCAGTCAGAACAAGCGTTGGAAAGAGCTGGATGACGACGATGAAAATGGCTGTATCCGCAGCGTGGAGCATGCGTACACCAAAGAAGGTGGTTTGGCCGTGTTGTACGGTAATATCGCGCTGGATGGCTGTATTGTTAAAACCGCTGGTGTGGATGAGGAAATTTTCAAATTCTCCGGGCCGGCTCGCATTTACGAGAGTCAGGATGCGGCGGTCAGCGGTATTTTGGACGGTGAGGTGAAATCGGGCGAAGTGGTTTTGATTCGCTATGAAGGGCCGAAAGGCGGGCCGGGGATGCAGGAAATGCTGTACCCAACCAGTTATTTGAAATCGAAAGGCTTGGGCAAAGAGTGTGCCTTGCTGACCGATGGTCGTTTTTCCGGCGGGACATCCGGTCTGTCGATTGGGCATTGTTCGCCGGAAGCCGCGGAAGGCGGGAACATCGGTTTGGTTGAAGCCGGTGACATCATCGAAATCGATATTCCAAACCGTACGATTAACGTCAATTTAACAGATGAAGAATTGGCCGAGAGACGTCAGGCCATGGTGGCGAAAGGCAAAGCGGCCTGGAAGCCTGCCCAGCCAAGAGAGCGTAAAGTCAGTGCCGCTTTGAGAGCCTATGCGGCCATGACGACCAGCGCGGCGTTTGGTGCTGTGCGTGATGTCGAACAGATTGAACACTGAGCGTTTTAGAGATTTAATTAATTACATTGATTTAAAGGATTAAGACCATGTTTGCAGACCGATTGACATCAGAACAGCGTCAGGCTGTATTTGATTTGACCGTGTTGCTCGCTCATGCCGACCACGATGTGTCGGAAGAGGAGCAGCAGTATTTGAAGAATTTCAGTGATGCCTTTGGGATTGAGTACGATCTGGATAAGTCGACACTGAATATTGATGATACGTTGACGGCCTTTCATGATAAACAGTCTAAAATTATTTTGCTGCAAGAGTTGGTGAAGCTGTCTTATAAAGATGGTCACTTCGGTGAAGAAGAGCAGGAAAATGTGTTTATGATTGCGCAAAAAGTCGGCCTAAATGACCCTGAGTTGATTATTCGTATTGAACGATGGGTTCGACAAGGCTTTGATTGGGTCTATGAAGGTGAGCAAATGCTGGAAGCTTAATCGGTTCTAGTTGTCTTGTAAGCTGAAAAACGCCCATGCCTGGGCGTTTTTTATGGCCTAAATAAAAGGAAGCCGCGTCTGCGGCTTTTTTGATGTCTGCCGGGGGAAGGGAGGCTATTTATTTCAGGCAATAAAAAACCCGCCGTAGCGGGTTTTTGTTTAAGCGGGTAAAGCTTATTCGCGATAACCAGGTCCGTCGATTTCCAGGCCGTTTGACATATAGGCTTGGAAGAACTCTAGGTTACGATAAGTTTCGCTTTGTGCTTTAGCTGGCTTGGCACGCATGTTTTTGTTACAACCACCGTAACGACGGTGTAGCGTACCCAATTCTTGCCATTTCGCACGGAAAACCGGGAAGTGAGTCGTGTGACCCAACGCTGGCGAAAGGATGTTCGCACGCGCTTTACGACCGGCATTGTATACGTGACATTTGGCGCAAGACAAGTTTAGCTGACCACGTGGTTTGATGAAAAACTCTTGGCCGGCTTCAAAGGCTTTACGAGCACCTTCGGAGCTGATTTTAACATCAATTTTTTGGCCACGAGCACTGTAAGCGTAGTAAGCGGATAGTTTAGCAATATCGCCTTTCTTCCACTTGAATGCTTTCAAACCAGCGTCGGTACGACATTTGTTGATTTGCTGTTCCAGCGTTTCAACTTGTTGTGTCTTTTCGTTGAAAAGAGGGTATTTCACACGTACTTTAGAAACGTCTGAACCAAAGCATTTGTCGTAAACCGCTTTGTCTTTGTTGTAAAGGGCTTCACCCGCATCAACGGCATCTAGATACGGAGGGAATTCTTCAACCGATTCCCATTGCGCCATTTTGTCTTCAGAGTAATTATAGGCACCGAGTCTATAATCTTCGAATTTGATATTTGGATTCTTTGCTTTGAAATAGTCAACGAATTGTTTGTGACTTTGCTCAGGATCCACGTTACCTGCGACAGCTAGGTTAGCTGTTGCTGTTGCACCTAATGTTAAGGCGACTAGCAATGTTTTCTTCATCCCATTCCTCCGTCCGAGAACTCTTTATTTATAAAGTATTATTATATGTAATATTTGTTTTAAACGACCCTTCCCTTTGGAAAGGGCCGTGGGACAATCAGTTGCTTATCTTAGCTTGATTGTTTCAGTACCTTTAGCACCAGTGTTGTCAGCAATGTTTAGAGTGACTTCGTCACCTTTGTTTGCTTTAACCATAACACCCATGTAAGGGTTAGCGGAAACCGCACCAGACCATTGTGAATCGATGGCTTTTGTTCCGTTTACCAAAACTTCAACGCTGTTGATGAACTCAGCTGGATATGGCTTACCAGTTTTTTTGTTCATACGAGCACCAGATTCCATTTTGTGCTTGATTAGTGCTTTAACTTCAGCAACGCCACCTTTTGATTTTCCACGCATTCTGATTTTAATTGACATGTTATTTCCTTTAAATTTTGTTTGCAGTATTCAAATTTCTAAGTAACTGGGTTACAGGGATGGATTAACCACCACAACCACCGATTGTTACTTTAACTTCTTGTTCTGCTTTGTATAGTTTTCCGCCTGCTTTTACGATAGCGATAACGTTTTGAGTTTCACCCATTTTGATACGAGTGGAAACATAACCCATAGCAGGACCAGAGAAGCTGTATTCGCAAACCAAAGGCATTGGGTTTTTAGCGGCCAAGATAGAGATGGATTCAACACCAGACATTTTAGTTGCGTCAACTTTGATTGGTGTAACCGCACCGTTTTCCGCGATGGCTGGAGCACCTAGATCGATGTCGCCAGACTTAGCTGCAGATGCACTTCCATATACTGCATTTAGAGCGTCATCAGTTGATTTTGCTTCGAAAGCTTTTTTATTCCATGCTGCCAAAACAGTTGAAGGTGTTAGAAGACCAGCGTTCACTGCAACAGCAGCTGCACCAGTTGCAAGGGTACCTTTAAGGAAAGATCTACGTTTCATAAGGTTTAAAACTCCCGGTTAAGGTTTAAAATAAAAGATTATAGTGTGTACATGAAATCAACAATTTTTGCGATTTCATCATCCGACAAGATTCCGTTTTGTCCGAACGGAGGCATCATGCTGTCTGGAATCTGAGTTTCAGGTTTACCCCAAATTTTGTCATATAGCTTTTGTTTATCAGGGTAGCGTAATTTCATAGCAATTAACGCTGGACCGATATTACCTGGCAGATTCCCTCCTGGAACCATGTGGCAAGCTAAGCAGTTTCCTTTCGAGCGACTAAAAGCCAATTCTTTACCTGCTTCAACGTTGCTCGCACCTTTATCGGCGGCTTGAGTCGCTAGAGGTGCTGAGACCATTGCTGTCGAGATAGTCAAAGCAGTTAACAATTGCTTCATTTTCGTTTTCAACATTCTTATCCTCCTAAAAAAAGCTTTCGCTTTTCTAATATATTCTTCCCTATTATGGGTAGTTATTTTTGAGCACTTATCGCTCTTAGAAGCATAGGTTACTCATATAAACGAGTTTCGCAAGTTTTTTGTGGTCTATCGTCTATAGCAATATTTAATGCTGATTAAATTATTATTTATGACGCCTTAAGGCGACGGTTGTTTTTTCTCCAGCGGCTCCAGCTCGGTTGTGAGGCGTTTGATCTTTTCGATGAGTTTTGTGTCCTTGATTGAGAGGTTTTGCTTAGCCTGTTTGAGTAGGTAAATGGTTTTGGCTGTGTTGCCGATGTTGTAGCTGGCCAGAGCATCGTAATAATAAGTTCGGCCGTGGTCTTGTTTGGCGGCATAGAGTTTCGCCAGTTCTGAATACAACAGGTATTGGTAATGAAAGTTGGGCGTTTGCGTTTTAAGCAGTTTGATCGCTTGGTTCGTATCGCCTAATGACGAAAGGGCTTTGGCGTGCAAATACACGATACTGAAATCCGACGGATAAATGGCTTCAAGGTAATCGTAGTCTTTCAGCGCCGATTTGTCGTTCTGAGCGACTTTGACCTGCGCTTTCAAGAGTCGGTACAGGCGCTCGTTAGGATGCCGCTGGATGGCCGCGTTCAAGCACGCCTGGTTGAATGCGGTTTTTTGGTTTTGGTAGGTGTGAAGTGCTTTTAGGTTGTTTAAATAGCAGGCCTGGTCATTTGTCAGGTTTTTAATTTTGAAGTGGTCGACTGTCGTACGCGTGGTGAAGTTCAAGCGCAATTGAATCAGCGTTAAGGTTTCATTTTTTTCTTTGCGTGTGGCTTCGTGAAATTGCCTGGCTCGGTCGTCGGCCTTTGCCAGTCGGTTGGCGGTGACTGGGTGGGTCGACAGGATTTCAGGTATGGTGCCTTCATAAATTTGGGCCTCCTTGGAAAGGCGCGCAAAGAAGTCCCCCATGGCGTAAGGGTTGTAGCCTGCGTTGTTGAGGTATTCGATGCCGAAATAATCGGCTTCGTTTTCGTGGATGCGGGAGTTTTTAAGTTGTTGCTGAATGCTTAACCCCATGCCGCCCATGTAGGTGGCAATCCCCGCACTGGGGTCTTGCGTGCCAATTAAGACGGCCGCAATCAGTGAAGCGATGCTGGTCATATTGATTTCGCTTTGGTATTCATAGGTGCGCGACAAATGGCGCTGAGTGACGTGAGCGACCTCGTGGGCGATGACGGAAGCCAGTTCGTCCTCGGAGCGGGCGTTGGCGATTAAGCCTGTGTGAATGCCGATAATGCCATTGGGGCCAGCGAAGGCGTTGATCTGCGAGTTATCAATGACGAAGAAGTTGAAATAACGGCTTTTACCTGTATGACTGGTGATTTTTTCCCCGATACGGCGAATGTAGCTCAGGGTTTCCGGGTCGTAATCCAGGTCGTAATAAGTGTGCAGCGCCGTTGAAAAGGCTTGACCCAGCTGAGTTTCGGTTTGTGCATCGTAATCTTTAAGGTCAGGGGCGCCCAGGTCGGGTAAATTATTGGCGGCCCAACCGGTTGGTGTGATGAAGAGCAGAAGAAAAACGACCCTGAAAAGCTTGTTCATAGTTGATTTGAATATATTTTATGACGTCATGCTATTGTAAGATAAGTCCATTAGGATTGCATTGAAAGGAGTATGAATGAAATCTGAACCCGATGTGCTGGACGTTTCCGGTTTGCCTTGCCCCATGCCATTGGTGAAGCTGAAGAAATATTTATCGCAAAACCCCGAGGCAAGCACCGTGACCTTGATAGCAACCGATAAAGGCGCGTTGAAAGATATTCCGGCGTTTTGCCAGGTATACGGTTTGTCATGTGAGCTTGTTTCTCAGGAGGAAAAAATTACGTTTTTGATTGCGTCGAAAAACTAATTCCCACTTTCATTTTAGGTATTGCGTATTTTCGATTAGAATGTCAAAGAGAGATTTAGAAAATAAAAGAGTTGAAGAGTTTATATGGCCTATAAAAAACTGACCAAAGCTGTCATCCCCGTTGCCGGTCTCGGCACTCGCTTTCTTCCCGCGACTAAAGCCATTCCAAAGGAAATGTTGACCGTTGTCGATAAGCCTTTAATCCAATACATTATCCATGAAGCGGCGGAAGCCGGCATCACCGATATTATCTTGGTCACGCACTCCAGTAAGGGGGCTATCGAAAACCATTTCGACAAGCATTATGAGTTGGAAAACGAGTTGGCGGTAAGAGGTAAAGAGGATCGTATGATTCCTCTCAAGGAAATTACCCCGAAAGGGGTGCGTATTGTGAGCGTGCGTCAGCCGGAAGCCTTGGGGCTCGGTCATGCCATCTTGTGCGCGTCGCCGATTATTGCCGATAACGAACCTTTTGCGGTTTTGTTGCCGGACGTTCTGATGTACCACCCGAAAAAAGGCTGCTTGGCTCAAATGGCGGAGCAATATCGGAAAATGCACACCAGCGTGGTTGCGTTGGAAGCGGTGCCGGAAGATCAGGTGGAAAAGTACGGTATTGCCTCGGTCAAAGGTCCAGACTTGCGTATCATCGAATTGGTTGAAAAGCCGAAACCGTCCGAAGCGCCATCGAACTTATCCGTGGTCGGGCGTTACATTTTCACCCCGAGAGTCATGGAAATCCTGAAAACGACCAAGCCTGGCGCGGGCGGTGAAATCCAGTTGACCGACGCCATGGACGAACTGTTGAGTGAAGAGGTCATGTTTGGGTTCGAATTCAAAAACGGCAAGACTTACGACTGCGGCGATAAGCTGGGTTATTTGCAAGCCAATGTCGAATACGCCTTGAGAGATAAAAAACTGGGCGGTGATTTTAAAAAATACCTGAAAGCACTCGAATTGAAATAAGCTCCAAAATGGCCTCAAAAGGCTGACTGAATGAAAAAACAATAAGAATGAGAGGATTGGATGGGCGTTGAAACATCATCAGCATGGCAAGCACTGCAATTGCATTGCGACTCCGGAATGGGCGCGATGCATTTGTCCAGTTTGTTTGACGAAACCGATCGGGTCGAACGGTTTTCACTGGAGCTCGACGAGCTTTACATCGATTTTTCCAAGAACCGTATCACTGAAGAGACCTTGAGTCTGTTGCAATCGCTGGCCGAACAGCAAGGTCTCAAGCACGAAATTGAACGATTGTTGGTCGGTGAAGAGGTCAATGACACCGAAGAGCGACCAGCGCTTCATTCGGCTCTTCGCGCACAAGGACAAGATGTTTCCGGTGTGGCAGAGCAGGTGCAAGGCGATGTGGAAGCGGTTTTGCAAAACATGACGCAAATGGTCGATAAGATTCGTGCGGGCCACTGGCGAGGTTACAGCGGCAAGCCGATTACGGATGTCGTGAATATTGGTGTCGGGGGGTCCGATTTGGGGCCGTTGATGATTACGCACAGTTTGCAAACCGTCCATTCACCCGTCAATTTACATTTCATTTCCTCGATTGACGGTACGCAAACCTCTAATTTACTGCGCAGCTTAAACCAAGAAACCACGCTGTTTATCCTAGCTTCTAAATCTTTTACCACGATTGATACCTTGTCGAATGCCGAAACGGCTAAAGACTGGCTGAGAGAGTGCATTAAGAGTGACGAAGTGATTCATTCTCAGCATTTTATTGGGGTGTCAACCAAGCCCGATAAAATGACAGAGTGGGGAATTCCACCTGAGAATCAATTATTGTTTTGGGATTGGGTTGGCGGCCGTTATTCGCTTTGGTCATCCATCGGCTTTCCAATCGCCTTGCAAATCGGTATGAGCGGATTCCGGGAATTGTTGCAAGGAGCGCATTTGATGGATAACCATTTCGCCACCGCGCCGTTGGATCAAAACATTCCGGTTGTTTTGGGGTTGATCGATGTTTGGAATATCAATTTTTTAAATATCCACGACAAAGCGATTTTGCCGTATGACGCGCGCCTGAAATACCTACCGTCTTATTTGGAACAGCTGGTGATGGAGAGCAACGGTAAATCGGTGGCTAAAAGCGGTGAAAGTGTCGCCTATAAAACCTGCCCCGTTCTGTGGGGCGAGGTCGGCCCCAACGCACAACATGCTTTTTATCAACTGTTACACCAAGGCACTCAGGCGGTTATGTGCGACTTTATCGCGCCGGTGGAACGGGATGACTTTGATGCAACATCCCACGCGGAAAAAGACGAAAGTTTACGCCATCAACACGAGTTGGCTTTGGCTAATTGTTTTGCCCAGTCTCGGGTGTTGATGTTGGGGGATGGCGCGATCCCTGAAAGCTTAAAAGCCAGTTTTGATTCGCCCTTTAAACATTATCCGGGAAATCAGCCGTCCAATACGATTCTCATGAAAACCATTTCTCCGAAAACGTTGGGGATGCTGGTCGCGATGTATGAGCATAAAACCTATGTCGAAGGCGTGATCTGGGGGATTAACTCATTTGATCAATGGGGGGTTGAACTCGGGAAATTGATTGCCAAGGAAACTTTCAGTGCGATTAAAGAAAAAACATTGGCCGAGCGTTTTGACAGCTCGACGAAAGCATTAATTGATAGGGTGGCGAAATGAGAATAACCGTTTTTGGATGTGAGTTGAGCGGTTTGGTAACCGCCGGATCATTAGCGCATACCGGCAATGAAGTGTTGGCGTTGCCGATTGGCAATTTGAAAGTCGAGGATTTGCGGCAAGGAATTTTGCCGCGCGATGAGCCCGGTTTGGATCAATTGATTTTAAGTCAGTTAAAAGAAGGGCGCTTGGCGTTTTCCGATGATTGGAAAGCGGGCATCGAACACGGCGAAATTTATATGTTGAGTATGCCGTCCTGGCGAGCCGATCGAGCGGAACTGGTGATTGATGAAATCGGAAAACAGGCGCAAGGCGATGTGTTGGTGGTCAATCAGAGTTCTTTTCCAATCGGTACCGCCGACCGTTTTGAAGCGTCCATTAAATTGGCGTTTGCCGAGCGCGGGTTGGTGGCGAAAGTATCGGTGGTGTCCATGCCGGAATTTATCAGTGAAGGGTCGGCGATTAATGATTTTTCCAAGCCGTCACGGGTGGTGCTGGGAAGCCATGATGACGAAGCCATTGCGATTATGCGGGACTTAATGCGGCCGTTCAATCACGTGACCGACCAGGTTAAAGTGATGTCGACGCGCGCCGCCGAATACACTAAGTACGCCGTCAATGCACTCTTGGCAACGCGCATCAGTCTGGTGAATGAGCTGGCCAATAACGCCGAACATTTCAATATTGATATGGAAGAAGTGCGTCAGGGGTTGGGGTCCGATTCGCGTATTGGATTCAGTTATCTGTTTCCAGGGTGTGGCTTCGGTGGGCCGAACTTCGCCGCCGACGTACAAGCTTTGGTGGGGACCCTGCAGTCCAAAGGCTATGATGCCGATTTGTTGAAAGCGGTGCTGCAAAACAATGAAGTGCAGAAAGAGGTGCTGTTCCGCAAAGCCTGGCGTTATTTCAAAAACGATTTACGCGGTTTGAAAATCGGTATTTGGGGCTTGTCCTTTAAACCGAATACCGCGACGGTTGATAATGCGCCCAGTGTCAAAACCATTGAAGCCTTGGTCGCGCAAGGGGCGGAAGTCGTGGCGTATGATCCGAAAGCCAATCCGTCGTTTAAATCTTACTGGGGTGATCGTAATAGTGTCACCTTGGTGGATGACATGTATGAAGCTTTGGATCAAGTGGATGCCTTAATGATTCTGACCGAATGGCGCCGTTTTTGGAGCCCGGATTATCAGAGAATGTTCGATTTGATGAAACGTCCGGTGATTTTTGATGGTCGAAATATTTATGAGCATGATGTCATGGTTCAGCATGGCTTCCGGCACTTCGGTGTTGGTCGCGGCGAAGTCATCTGATGGCAACGCCTCAGAAAGCCCCGAAAGGGGCTTTTCTGTTTTGGAAAGGCGTTTAGCGGTTGTCTGACCGTGGGATTGTTTATAAAATGGTTCTTTACCTTCTAATTAATTAGCACACAGGATTTTATGAAACCTTTTGAGAAAGGCATTTATTTATTGCCGAACCTAATGACGACTCTGGCGCTGTTCGCGGGTTTTTATGCGGTGATTGCCGGGATGAACGGGCAGTTTGAGTTGGGCGCCATTGCGATTTTTGTTGCCATGATTTTCGACGGTTTGGACGGTCGTGTGGCGAGAATGACCAATTCCTGCAGTGCTTTCGGTGCGGAATATGACAGTTTGGCCGATATGGTTTCGTTCGGTTTGGCCCCGGCGTTATTGGTGTACCAATGGGCGTTGCAGGATTTCGGTAAACTGGGATGGCTAGTGGCGTTCATTTTCACGGTGGGGGCGGCCCTGCGTTTAGCGCGTTTCAACACTCAGGTTGGGATTGCCGATAAGCGGTATTTTCAAGGCTTGCCAAGCCCGGCCGCCGCAGCTTTGTTGGCCGGCTTTGTGTGGATGATTGAAACCAATCATATTGAAACCAATCTTGCTCCTCTGGTTGTGTTGTTCCTGACATTGGTGGCCGGGTTGATGATGGTGAGTAATATTCGATTCAGTTCGTTTAAAGAATTGAACCTGAAAGATAAAGTCCCGTTTGTCACCTTGTTGGTGGTGGTGCTGGTCTTTGTGGTGATCACCTTGAAGCCGGCGATGATTTTGTTCATTCTGTTTTTTGGTTACACCTTATCCGGCCCGATTATGACGTTAAAACAGTTGCAGGCCAAACGGGCGCAGCGGCGAAAAAGCAAGAAAACGCAGGCCAAGCAGGATGACGCGACGGAAACAACGCAAGACAAGACATTAAACGAAGAATCTTCAAAAGAGTAAATCATTGATGAAAGAAGAATTGGTCATTTTCGACACCACTTTGCGCGACGGTGAACAAAGTCCGGGCGCGTCCATGACAAAAGAAGAAAAAATCCGTATTGCCAAGCAATTGGAAAAACTGCGGGTCAATGTCATTGAAGCCGGTTTCCCGGCGGCCAGTATTGGAGATTTTGAGTCGGTCAAGGCGGTCGCTTCCACGGTGAAAGATTCCACGGTGTGTGGTTTGGCGCGAGCGGTTGAAAATGATATTGTGCGAGCGGGCGAAGCGATTCAACCGGCAAACTCCGGTCGTATTCATACCTTTATTGCGACCTCGCCGATTCATATGGAAAAGAAGCTGAAAATGACACCGGATGAAGTGGTCGAGCGAGCGGTTTGGGCCGTGAAGCGAGCTCGGGACTTTACCGATAATGTTGAGTTTTCACCGGAAGATGCCGGACGTTCTGATGTTGATTTCCTATGCCGAGTGATTGAAGCGGTGATCGATGCCGGGGCCACGACCATCAATATTCCGGATACCGTTGGTTACAACATTCCCGAACAGTTCGGCGACTTGTTTCATCAGTTGCTAACGCGCATTCCAAATTCCGATAAGGCCATTTTCTCAGCGCATTGTCATAACGATTTGGGGTTGGCCGTCGCGAATTCTTTGGCAGCCGTCAAGGCCGGAGCGCGCCAAGTGGAATGTACGATTAACGGCCTGGGCGAACGGGCCGGCAACACGGCTTTGGAAGAAGTGGTGATGGCCGTGCGGACGCGTCAGGATATGTTTGACGTTGACACGCGTATCGAGACACCGGAAATTTTGGCGGCTTCCCGTTTGGTGGCAGGGATTACCGGTTTTGCCGTACAGCCGAATAAAGCGATTGTCGGAACCAATGCCTTTTCACATGAATCGGGCATTCATCAGGACGGTGTGTTGAAGCACCGTGAAACCTATGAAATTATGCGAGCGGAAGATGTGGGCTGGACCACCAATAAAATGGTGTTGGGCAAGCACTCCGGTCGCAGTGCTTTTCGCTCCCGTTTAAAAGAACTCGGCATTGAGTTTGAAACCGAGCAGGAATTAAGTGAAGCCTTTGTGAGCTTTAAAGAGCTGGCCGACCGCAAGCATGAAATTTACGACGAAGATTTGCAAGCGCTGGTGACCGATAACAATACCCGGCGTGTTGAAAACGAGACCTTTCGCCTGGTTGCATTGAAAGTGGGGACTCAGACTGGCGACTCGCCAACGGCCGAAGTCACTCTGTGGATTGACGGTGAAGAACAAACCGCCTTTTCGGAAGGCGGCGGGGTGGTGGATGCCACCTTTAAGGCGATTGAAAAACTGGTCAATTCCGGGGCCAGTCTGGAATTGTATTCGGTGAGTAATGTCACGAATGGGACCGACTCGCTTGGCGAAACCACGGTGCGAATGGAAAAAGCCGGCCGCATTGTCAATGGCCAGGGCGCGGATACCGACATTGTGACCGCTTCGGCCAAAGCCTACATCAATGCGTTGAATAAGCTGCAGGATGCGGCCAGCAAAGCACACCCTCAAGCGGATGTATGATTGGTGGGCGTTTCGGTGCACTCGGGTATGTTGAACACACTTGGCTTGACGGCTTGGCAGGCCAGGCCTGGTTATTTTGCCAAGTCGGTTCCAAAAGCGGAACCGGCTCCGGCTTCTATGGCTTCCGTTTCAGAAACGATGTCGGGCGCATCTCCGGATGCCCAGGAAGCGGACATGAACCCTGCGGTACCGGAAGGAAATATGGCGCCGGAAACTGCTGAGGTGCCGCAAGCGGTGTTTGTTTTGGTGGGCGCGGGCTTGGACGATATTTGGCAAAATGAAACGTCCGTGCAATGGGCGTTGATGTTGAATATTTTGAAAGCCTTTCAACTGTCTGAAGAGCAGTTACGTTTTTTTGATACGGCGCATGCTGTAACCGATGAAGCGGTGTTTGCCTCCATTGAAGAAGTCATCGACTTAGGCGTAGAAACGGTCTTTGCCTTTGAGGAAAGTTCGCCATTGATTGAGCAGTTGGAAGAAGGTCTGCAGGTGGTGTTTTTACCGTCTTTGGATGAAATGCTGCAACGCGGCCAAGCCAAGCGCGAAACCTTTGAAATCTTGTCTCATGTAATATCTGTCTGACGGAATGCCCCGTGTCTTCTCCTTATAGTTATTTTCGACCGATGGATGAATCCGACTTGGATTGGGTCATGGGCGTCGAAACATCCGCTTATGATTTTCCTTGGTCCCATCAAGGGTTTGAAAAAGCATTGGACGATGGGCTGAGCTACGTCTTCTGCGATGCGAACCAGCAGCCATTGGGCTACGCTTGTTTTTTATCGGTGCTGGACGAAGTGCATTTGCTGAATCTGTGTATTGATCCGAAATTTCATCGCAAAGGTGTTGGGGCGAAAGCCTTGAAAGCTTTGACGGCCCACTTTCAATCCGCTGATTTTGCAGTGATGTTTTTGGAGGTCAGACAATCCAATCCGGCGGTTCGGCTGTATAAAAAGTTGGGGTTTGTCGAAGACGGTGTGCGTCCGAATTATTATCCGGTGAAAACGTTGAACAACGCTGAGAAGACGTCTCAACGCGAAGATGCGATTTTAATGTCGTGTCGTTTGGATTGATTCCGGGCTGATCTTGGATTGATGAAAACGGCCAGGCCTGGCCGTTTTGGGTTTGGCTCTGATTTCGTCGCCCTTTAGTTTCGGAACTCTTCCGGAATGGTTTTGCCGATGATTTTCGCCATTTCTTTGAGCATTTTGCCGTTGGCAGCAATCAGGTTGCCGGATTCCAGATATTTGTCGCCCCCTTTAAAGTCGGTGACCATACCGCCGGCTTCAGTCACAATCAAGGCACCGGCCGCAATGTCCCAGGGTTGCAACCGCATTTCCCAATAACCATCCACGCGTCCGCAAGCAACATAAGCTAAGTCCAAGGCTGCGGACCCTGCACGGCGGATGCCGGCGGTGGTCAGCATGAATTGCTTCAAGCTTTCCAGGTAAGCATCGACGTATTCAAAATCGTAGAAGGGGATGCCGGTGGCCATCAGTGCGTTTTGCAGGGTTTTCTGCTCACTGACCCGGATGCGGTAATTATTGAGGCGAGCGCCGGCTCCACGGCTGGCGGAGAAGAGTTCGTCCCGTAATGGGTCGTAAACCACGCCGTGCATCAGGCGGCCTTTTTCGGTCACCGCGATGGACACCGCGAATTGCGGGAACTGGTGTAAAAAGTTGGTGGTGCCGTCCAGCGGGTCGATAATCCATTCAAAATCCGAATCGGTTTGGTGGTGTCCGCTTTCTTCGGCTTTGATGCTGTGATCCGGGTGGTATTTTCGAATGGTGTCGATAATGATGCGCTCAGCGTGTTTGTCCACTTCGCTGACATAATCGTTGCGCCCTTTTTCTTCAATATCGAGCCGATCAATGTGCTCAAGCTGGTTGGCGATGAATTCACCGGCTTCTTTCGCCGCAATGGTGGCAATATTTAAAATAGGATGCATAAGTTCAGTTCCAGTTGTTAGAATAATCGGTTATTCGAATATAGGCGCATTATAGCGGAAAAAGCATGGTAGAAGATTACAGAACGCACCCGAATTTAGCAAAGATTAAAATTGTTTTGGTGGCCACCTCGCACCCAGGCAATATCGGGGCGGTTGCACGTGCCATGAAGAACATGGGATTGAGTCAATTGGTGCTGGTGAATCCCAAGGAATTCCCGAGTCAAGTGGCGTCGGTACGGGCGTCGGGCGCGGCCGATGTGTTGAATGACGCGCAAGTGGTGGCGAATTTGGACGATGCCATCGCGGATTGTCAGGTCGTCGTTGGCGCCAGTGCGCGGATGCGAAAAGTGTCCTGGCCACAACTGGATGTGCGTCAGACGGCGCAACTGGCCATGGAGATGGCCGCCGCAGACGACCAAGCCCAGGTGGCCATTCTATTTGGCCGTGAGGATTCGGGCCTGAGTAATGCGGAGATGGATAAATGCCATTATCTGGCGCACATTCCAACCAATCCGACATACAGTTCGCTGAATATCGCGGCGGCGGTGCAAGTGTTTGTGTATGAGTTGCTGATGGCGACGGATATTCAAAGTGTCCACCAAGCCGAAGGGTATCGACACCAATTGGCCAGTGCGGAGCAGTTGGAAGGGTTTTACGATCATTTGTATCAGGCGTTGCAAGACATCGCGTTTTTGGACCCGGCGAAGAATGCCCGTTTTATGCGCCGCATGCGCCGATTGTTCAATCGCAGCCAGTTGGATGTGAAAGAAATTGATATTCTCAGAGGAATTCTAACCGCCGCGCAGCGCCAGTCGCAGCAGTTGGAAAGCTTGACGCGTGATGCCGATTAACGAGTCATTCGAGTTTACATTTATTTTGCTTTGAGCTTGGTTCGGCTCGCAGATACTTGAGGAAAAAGCATGTTCAAAAGAATCAAAGAAGACATTCAATCCGTATTTGATCGCGATCCGGCGGCACGGAACAGTTTTGAAGTCCTGACGACCTATCCAGGGTTGCATGCGGTTCTATGGTATCGTCTGTCGCACTGGCTTTGGGGGTTGGGCCTGAAATGGCTGGCGCGTTTTATTTCCGGTTTGGCGCGTTGGTTCACCGGTATTGAAATCCATCCGGCTGCGAAAATCGGCCACCGTTTCTTTATTGACCACGGCATGGGGGTGGTCATTGGGGAAACCGCGGAAATTGGGGATGATTGTACCCTGTATCATGGCGTGACCTTGGGGGGCACCAGTTGGAATGAAGGTAAGCGTCATCCGACTCTGGGCAATCGCGTGGTGGTTGGCGCGGGGGCCAAAGTGTTAGGGCCGATTGAAATCGGTGACGATGCTCGTATCGGCTCTAATGCGGTGGTGATTAAGTCCGTTCCTAATAACCGCACGGTGGTCGGGATTCCGGGGCGCGTGGTGGAAACCAATTTGAGCGCCAAAGAAAAACGTCGCCAGAAAATGGCACAGAAAATCGGCTTTGATGCCTATGGGGTGGGACAGGATGTGGAAGATCCGGTAGAAAAGGCGATTTACAGTTTGCTGGATCATGTGCAGAGCCAGGATGAACAATTGGAGCGATTAAACGAACAAGTTCAGAAATTGGGCGGGGCCGATACGTATGTTGAGCTGCCGAGTTTGGACGATGCGGTGTTGGAACCGGATGATCCGGAGCAGCGTGCACATGTAAAGCCCCATGAAGCTGAGGGTGCGTCTAAATAGAACCCTGGATAAATGCTTGAAATTGGTCTAATTCTTGAGTTGTTTGCTAGGTTATTGTACAATGTTACAATTCATTAACAATTGAGTGGCGGTTTCATTCTCATTTAGCGGAGAGGGCGCGGTCACCAAGCATTTGCAAAAGGGTTGATAGTTATGAAGCTCACGTCAAAAGGACGATATGCGGTAACAGCGATGCTGGATATCGCCTTGAATCAGTCCAAAGGTCCGATCACTTTGGCGATGATTTCCGAACGACAGGATATTTCACTGTCCTATCTGGAGCAGATTTTCGCTAAACTGAAAAAAGCGGATCTGGTCTTGAGCGCCAGAGGGCCGGGTGGTGGTTATCGCCTCAGTCGCGATGCCGATGACATCACGGTCAGTCAAGTCATTTCTGCGGTAAATGAAGACCTGGAACCAAGGCGTTGCCGTGGGCAGTCTAACTGTCAAAACGGTATGCAATGTTTGTCGCATGAACTGTGGGCGGACTTAAGTGATATGATTCAAGGCTTCCTCAGTGGCGTGACGTTGCAGCAAATTATTGACGGGCGTTCCGTTGCCAAGGAAATTCAGTTGGCCTAAAACGGAAATGGAGTAAGTATGGCAGTAACATTGACAGAAGCAGCCGCACAACGAGTTAAAACCATGTTGGAAAAACGCGGACACGGCATCGGGCTGAAGGTTTCGACCAAAGTCAGTGGGTGTACCGGGTTTGCTTATGTGGTGGACTATGCGGACGAAATTAGCGACGACGACGATGTGTATGAAAGCTTTGGCGTTCAGGTCGTGGTGCCGAAAAAAAGTTTGGAACAAATTGACGGGATGGAATTGGATTACGTCAAGGAAAGTCTCTTGAACGAAGGGTTTGAGTTTAATAATCCGAACGTCAAAGATTCTTGTGGGTGTGGCGAGTCGTTCAGCGTATAAACGACGTCGTCTTGTCACGCTTGAAAAAGGCCTCGGAACTTCCGGGGCTTTTTTTTTCGCAAAGGCGCTTTTGGGTGGATTTAAAAACCTTTTTTCTGCAATGTTTTTATGAGATTGTTAAAATAAGCTAATTCTAAAATATTGGGTAGTGAGTATCATGCTGGAAAGGACCTTTTCCATTATTAAACCGGATGCGGTGAAGCGTAATTTGATTGGTGAGATTTTGTCTCGCTTGGAACAAAATGGTTTGAAAGTCGTGGCGTCGAAAATGCTGTTTTTGACACGTGACGAAGCCGAAGGGTTTTATGCCGAGCACAAAGGTAAGCCGTTTTACGAGACGCTGGTCAATAACATGACCGCCGGGCCGATTGTTGTGCAAGTGTTGGAAGGCGAAGACGCCATTGCGAAAAACCGTCAGGTGATGGGAACGACCGATCCGGAAAAAGCGGACGCTGGTACGATTCGTAAAGATTTCGCGGTGTCCATGCAACAAAACTCGGTTCACGGTTCCGATTCGCCGGAAAGTGCGGCGCGCGAAATCGGATACTTTTTCAGTGAAATTGAAATTTTTCCAAGCAGTTAACACAGGCTGAATATGACTCAAACGGATTTGCAAGCAACGGAACAGGTCGATCATAAAACCGACTTGCTGGGCATGGACATGGCAGGCCTGGCGGAATTCTTCACTCAGATTGGGGAGAAGCCGTTTCGTGCTGCGCAGGTGATGAAATGGATTCATCAGTTCGGTGTCAGTGATTTCGATGAGATGACCAACCTCAGCAAAGCCTTGCGCGAAAAGCTGAAACAAAAAGCCGTGATCCGTACCCCGAAAATCGTTTCCGAACAACGCTCGGAGGATGGCACTATCAAGTGGTTGCTGGAAGTGGATAACCACAATAGTGTGGAAACCGTCTTCATTCCGGAAAAAACACGCGGTACCTTGTGTATCTCTTCCCAGGTGGGCTGTGCGTTGGAATGCAGTTTCTGTTCCACCGGTCAGCAAGGCTTTAACCGTAACCTGGAAAACTGGGAAATCATCGCGCAGATGTGGGTTGCCAATAAGGCGCTAGGGTGCAAGCCGAAAGAAGAGCGTGTTATTTCCAATGTCGTGTTTATGGGAATGGGGGAGCCGTTATTAAATGTAACGCACACCTTTCCGACCGCGCGCATTCTGATGGACGACAATGCTTATGGTTTGTCGAAGCGTCGCGTGACCATCAGTACGGCTGGGGTGGTACCGGCCATCGATAAAATTAAATCGTCTGTCGATGTCAGCTTGGCCATTTCATTGCATGCACCGAATAATGCGTTGCGGGATGAGTTGGTACCGATTAACCAAAAATACCCATTGGAAGTGTTGATGCCCGCTTTGCACCGTTTTGTGGAAGGCGGCCACAGTAAAAAACATGTGACGGTTGAGTATGTGATGTTGGATCAGGTCAATGACCGCCCGGAACACGCGCGTCAGTTGATTGAATTGTTGGGCGACCTACCCTGTAAAGTGAACCTGATTCCGTTTAACCCTTTCCCGAATGCACCTTATAAGCGTTCTTCCAATAATGCGGTACACCGTTTTCAAGACGCCTTGATGAAAGCCGGCGTTAATTGTACGGTACGACGTACACGCGGGGATGACATTGATGCCGCCTGTGGCCAGTTGGCCGGGAAAGTGAAGGATCGTACCAAACGTACTTTGCAAACCGTTAATTTGGATAGATTACATGGCTAGTTCGGAAATGGAAGAAGAAAACGTCGCGCACGATGGGTTGTTATCCCGTGAACTCGGGCAAAAACTTCTGGCGGCGCGTGAGCAAAAAGCCTTGTCGATTAGCGATGTGGCGGATCAGTTGAAAATCGCCCAACAGCACATTGAGCACTTTGAGAGTGAGGGGTTTGATTTGCAATCGTTGGATCCTTTTCAGCGTGGTTATATTCGTAATTACGCCGAGCTGATGAATGTGGATCTGGCCGACTACGAACATTTGTTTCCGGAAGCCATTCAGATTGGTTCCAGCCTGCAATCGGTTGACTTGGAAGAACAAACAGGCAAACCGTTGCTGTCCATTGCCGGTATGCGCATCATTACCGTACTGTTAATTATTGCCGTTGTGGCCATCCTCGTCACCATCAATGTTTAACGTTTCGATCACCTAAAACTAATAAGAGAAAAAATTCAGCTATGTCAAAACAAATTACGGCTATTCGCGGCATGAACGACTTATACGGCGAACAGGCGGAAGCGTTTGATTATCTGGTCAATACGGCGCAATCGGTTCTGAATCAATATGGCTTTTCATCCATTCGACTGCCGTTGGTTGAAAAGACCGAGCTGTTCGCGCGCTCCATCGGGGAAGTCACCGACATCGTCGAAAAAGAAATGTACACGTTCGACGACCGCAATGGCGATAGCTTGACCTTGCGCCCGGAAGGCACGGCCGGTTGTGTTCGCGCCGTGATTCAAAATGGTTTAGCACACAACCAGGTTCAAAAACTGTATTACACTGGGCCGATGTTCCGCTACGAGCGTCCGCAAAAAGGCCGTTACCGCCAGTTTCACCAATTTGGTGTGGAAGTCTTCGGACTGGATTCGGTGGATATTGATGCCGAACTCATTGTCTTGTCGGCCCGTCTTTGGGAACGGCTCGGGCTGGAAAATCTGGAGCTGCAAATCAACTCTTTGGGCAGCCAAGAAGCGCGTCAAGCCTATCGCGATTTGCTGGTTGAGTATTTACAAGCGCACAAGTCGGAATTGGATGAAGACAGTTTGCGTCGCTTAGATACCAATCCATTGCGGATTTTGGACACCAAAAATCCCGATATGAAAGCCGTGGTCGATGGGGCACCGAAATTGATCGATCATCTCGATGCCGAATCAAAACAACATTACGATGAGCTGAAAGTCTATTTGGACGATGTGGGGATTCCGTATACGGAAAACCCGAACTTGGTTCGTGGTTTGGATTACTATAACCGCACCGTCTTTGAGTGGGTGACCACGGAACTGGGCGCTCAGGGAACCGTTTGTGCCGGTGGCCGCTACGATGGTTTGGTGGAACAAATCGGCGGTAAGCCGACACCGGCGGTTGGCTTCGCCATGGGCATTGAACGCCTGATGGCGTTGCTGATTGACAAAGCGTTGGTTGATCACAGCGCGGCACCGGATGTGTATTTGGTGCTGGCCGGTGAAGCGGCCAAACGCCCAGGCCTGGTGATTTCCGAGCAAATTCGTGATTATCTGCCTGAATTGACAGTTCAGATGAACTGCGGGGGCGGCAGCTTCAAGAGTCAGTTCAAGAAAGCCGATAAATCCGGCGCGCGTGTGGCGCTGGTGTTGGGTGAAGACGAAGTGCAACAGCAGAAAATCGCCGTGAAATATTTGCGAGAAGATCGCGAGCAAGCGTTGATGGATTGGTCAGACTTATTGACCCATTTGTCCGATGTCTTTCAATAAATCGAATTAAAATATTGATTACAATTAACACCGTTTAGCCTCAATTAGGATGAAATTATGAGTCGTTACGAAACAGATGAAGAACAAGTCGCTGCACTGAAAAGCTGGTGGAAAAAGAATGGCACTCAGTTGTTGTCCGGTATTTTGGTCATCGTACTGGCCTGGACCGGTTGGACTTATTGGAGCAATGCCAAGTTAGCCGAAGCCATGAACGCCTCGGCCGTCTTTGAAGTGATGCAATCCAAGCAACAGCAAGGCGCTTTGGGGGATGTGTTGCGTGATGGCCTGAAGCTGATGGAAGAGCAGCCGAGCAGTCCTTATTCTTCGGGTGTCGCGTTGATGATTGCCAAGCATTATTTCGAAGAAGGCAATATGGATAAAGCCGTCGAAAACTACAACTGGGTGGTGGAACATGCACCGGGGCAAGCGATTCAATTCATCGCCCAATTGCGTTTGGTGGAATTGTATATCCAGAAAAAAGAATTCGGGGCCGCGCAAACCACCTTGAACACGGTTGCGACCGATTCCTTAAGCCCGATCGAAAAGGGTAGCTTTGACTTTCAGAGTGCTGAATTGGCATTAGCCGAAGGCGAAGTGGATCAAGCGAAAACAGCCTTTCAAAAAGTGCTGGACAACAATGATGCGCCACAAGGGCTGCATAACCTGGCCAGATTGAAATTGGATGACTTGGCCGGTTAAACGAGAGGTTAGAGAGTTTACGTGAGAATGGATTGGTTAAAGCTGGGGGTGGCCGCTGTGCTGGCGGCTCAACTGGTGGCGTGTTCCTCGCCGAAGGTGGTTCGAGTTCCGGCACCGTTGATTGAAATGTCATCGCCTTATCAAGCGCATAAGGATTGGCAGCTTCAGGTGGATGGATTTAAATATTCCGACAGTGAAGGATTGTACTTCGCTAATGACGGTGAATCGATTTATTTTGGTGTGCCGTCCGGAAACATCACCAAAGCTTTAACAAAGCCGCAAGGGCGTTGGACCGACCAGGTTCTTTGGCAGAAGAAATTAAACGAACCGGTGGTATCTGGGCCGACGCTTTATGAAGATGTTCTGATTATCGGTACCTCTAAGGCACATATTATGGCCTTGTCGCAAGAGGATGGGCATATTGTTTGGCAGACGCCCGTATCCAGTGAGGTGCTGAGTCGCGCCGTCGTCGTGGATGGTCAGGCTTTCGTGCGCACCGTGGACGGCAAACTGTATTCCGTGAATGCGACGTCCGGTAAAATTAACTGGGTCGTCGAACACCAATTGCCGAACCTGTCATTGCGCGGCCTGGCACCGGTTACCTATGATGACGGTACCTTGTATGTTGGCTGGGAAAGCGGTAAAGTCGAAGCTTTAGATGCGGCCACCGGCGAACGTCGCTGGCAGGTACAGGTGGTCATTCCGAAAGGTCGAACCGACTTGGAGCGCATGGTCGATATCCAAGCGGCTTTGATTATGAAAGGCGGTCGTCTGTTTGTTCTAGGGTATCAGGGAAAATTGGTGGCGCTGAACCCGGAAAACGGCAATTTGTATTGGGCTAAAGATATTTCCGGTTTCCGCGATTTCTTAATTGATCAACAGGCGCTTTACATCGTCGATGAAGACGATATTGTCTACGCCATCGATTATGTGAACGGCACCCAGCTTTGGAAGCAAGACCGCTTCAAATACAGACAGTTGGCCGACCCGGTTTTCTATGGCTCGAATCAGATTCTTCTGGCGGACGATTTGGGCTACATCCATTGGATTGATAAAGTGGATGGGACCGCAGTGGCACGCGTCGAAGTCGGCAGCGAATACGGTACCAGTGATCGCATCGTCCGAGTGAATGTGGCCGGAAAACGGATTTACGTTCAGGATAACGACGGTTTCAATACCGCTTATACCATTCAACCTTCCGACTGGTATGAGTTCAACCATCCGGAAGACCCATTGGGCATTATCGAACAAAAGGAAACACCGTGAGTAAAACGGTCATTGCGCTGGTTGGGCGCCCGAATGTCGGAAAATCGACCCTATTCAATCGTTTAACGCGTTCACGCGATGCGATTGTCGCCGACTACCCAGGCCTGACCCGAGATCGGCAGTACGGCACGGGCCGTGTCGGCTCTAAGCCGTATATCGTGGTCGATACCGGTGGTTTGAGCGGTGAACAAGAAGGCGTCGATCCATTGATGGCCGGGCAAGTTCAGGCGGCGATTTCCGAAGCGGATGCTGTATTGTTTTTGGTCGACGGCCGTTCCGGTTTGATCCCCGCTGATGAAACCATTGCCGGTTACATTCGTCACTTCGATAAACCGGTTTATCTTCTGGTAAATAAAGCCGAAGGCCATGACAAAATGATGATGGCCAGCGACTTCTATCAGATGGGGTTGGGGGACCCTTATGTGATTTCGTCGGCTCACGGCGATAATGTCAATGAAGTCATGGAAACTATCTTGGCGGACGTCGGGCATGACGAAGAAGACGAAGATGAACTGGATCTGGATAAGCATCCCGGTATTCGTGTTGCGGTCATCGGACGCCCGAATGTAGGCAAGTCCACGCTCATTAATCGCATGATCGGCGAAGAACGCGTGGTCGCGTTCGACATGCCGGGTACCACGCGCGACAGTATCTATGTGCCGTTTGAGCGGGCCGGACAGCTCTATACTCTCATTGACACGGCCGGGGTGCGTCGCCGTAAGAACATCAAAGAAAAAATCGAAAAATTCAGTATTGTCAAAGCCATCGAGGCCATGGAATCTTCCAATGTCGTGGTTTTGGTGATTGACGGTTCCGAAGGCATTACCGATCAGGATTTAACCTTGTTGGGGTTGGCGCTGGAATCGGGTCGCGGTTTGATTCTCGCCATTAATAAATGGGATAACCTATCGCAAGACCAACGTGATAAGATTAAGCACGAATTGGAATACAAATTGCATTTTGTCGATTATGCCAAAAAGCATTTAATTTCCGCTTTGCACGGCACGGGCGTCGGCGATTTGTTCAAGACCATTGGCGCCGTTTACAGTGCCGCGATGAAGCAGGTGTCGACCTCGGATCTGAACCGTGTGCTGACGCAAGCGGTGCTGGACCACCAGCCACCATTGATTGGCGGTCGTCGTGTGAAGTTGCGCTACGCCCACTTGGGTGGCTTGAACCCGCCGCGTGTGATTATTCACGGAACACAAGTCGATAAACTGCCGCAAGCTTATACCAAATATTTAATGAACGTGTTCCGCAAAGCGTTCAAGTGGGTGGGCACGCCGGTGATGATCGAATACAAAGTGACAGCCAATCCCTACGAGAACCGTAAGTCTAACTTCACTTACCGTCGTGGCAAGTCGGAATCTCAGGCGGAGAATGCTTATTTGAAACGTAAAAAGAAGAAAAAGCCACAGCAGAAACGGCGTACCAATTGATGTCTAATGGATGATAAGTTGGACGACGGTCGTACAAAACAGAAAACCCGCCTTTGGCGGGTTTTTGCATTTAGGCTCGGTTGCACACCGCTTGGTGGAAGATTTCTGCCGGGTGCAACGCGTGTTTCTCCGCGAAGTCTTCCAACTGGTGGCGACAGCTGGTGCCGGTGGCAATCACCAAATCGTCGTCTTGCGATTTTTCCAAGGTCGGCAATAGGGTTTGATTGGCGATTTTCAACGAGACGTCGTAATTCTTATAACCAAATTCCCCAGACATGCCGCAACAACCGGAGTTGATGTATTGAATCTGCAGCTCCGGAATCAGGTTCAAGGCTTTCACGGCTTCCTGAGCTTGTGCCAGGGATTTTTGATGGCAATGCACGTGCAACCAGGCGGTACGCGGCACTGGGCCGAGATTCAAGTCCATTTGCGCGTGGAGCTTTAACATTAACTCCTCAAACAATAACACCGACGAAAACGCCCAGGCCTGGTTGTTTTGGTCAATCAAGTCTTTGGCTTCGTCGCGCCAGACCAAGGTGTCAGAGGGTTCAATGCCGACGATGTAATCGGATTCGGCCACATCTTTTAATTGCTGTTGAATGTCGGTCAATGCCTGTTTGGCTTCCTTGAGCAGGCCTTGGCTGAGCAACGCACGCGGCGATGATTTTAAAAACACCGGTTTGACGTTAAAGCCCAGCTTTTGAAGCGTTTGGATGGCGGCTTGGCCGATTTTGGGTTCCTGATACTGGATGTATAGGTCTGCCAGCACCCAAATGGTGTGATGGGTGTTTTGCGGTGCTTCAGGGGCCATTTTCGAATGTTGCTTCCACCAAGCCGGCAACGACTGTTTTTCCAGCGTTGGTAGAGTGCGGCGCACATCGACGCCCATGACTTTTTTCACTAGGGACCGATTTTGTGTCCAGTTATAGATGGCTGGGAAAATCGCGCCCAGACGCATGAGTTCACCGTAGAATTTAATCGACAGTTTGCTCAAGGAAAAGCGATTGATTTGATACAGCACTTCCGATTTCAAACGCGCCATGTCGACACTCGCCGGGCATTCGGTTTTACAGGCTTTACAGCCCAGGCACAAGGATAGGGCGTCTTGCAGCTCGTCCTGGTTCAAGGCTTTGACCGGGTTTGGCTCGGTCAGGGCGTGGCGCAATAAGTTGCTGCGGCCGCGTGTGGAATAATTTTCTTCACGAGTTGCTTGGTAAGACGGGCACATGGTGCCGCTGCCAGCGGATTTGCGGCAAGCGCCAGCCCCGTTGCATTTTTCCACGGCATCCATCAACGACAGGTCTTTTGACCAATCGTAACCTGGACTGAGCAATTGTTTGGGTTGGCGGTTGGCGCGCAAGTTGGCGGTAATCGGCGCATCGCCGATAATCACGCCTGGATTGAACAGGTTTTCCGGATCAAATGCCCGCTTGAGTTGCACCAGATAGCTGTAGACCGCTTCGCCGACTTGTTCTTTGATGAAAGGCGCGCGGATACGGCCGTCGCCGTGTTCGCCGGAAATTGCACCGCGGTATTTTTTAACCAGTTGTGAACTGCGCTCGGCCACCGTCTGGAAGGTACGACGACCTTCTTCTGTGGCCAGGTCCATCTCCGGGCGGACGTGAATCAAACCGACCGAGGCATGACCGTAGTAGACGCAGCCGATGCCCAGTTCGCTCATCAGCTGTTGCGTGTCTTGATAAAAATCCGGTAAGGCTTTGACGGGGATGGCGGCATCTTCAATCACCGCAACGGCTTTCTGACGCGTCGGTTTCCCCATCAAAAGGCCCAAGCCGGCTTTGCGCAGGTTCCAGACTTTGCCGCTGTCTTGCGGTTCGATAACCGGGCAGGCATAGGCGCCTTGCGCCAGCATCCAGGCCTGGCCACTTTTTAGGCGTTCTTGTAAGCGCTCGGCGTCTTCATCAAATAGTTCCACCACCAGAACTGCTTCGGGGTCTTCTTTCACCCAAAAACGGTTGTGGGTTTGTTCGACATTGTTTTTGGTGCCGTCCAGGGTGGCTTTGTCGATGATTTCAATCGCCGCCGGGTCGTATTGCAGGTATTCCGGTACGGCTTTCATGGCGGTGGACACCGAATCGAAATGGGCGCAAAACAGTTGGCGGTGCGTCGGCAAATCCACTAGGTTCAACGTGGCTTGGGTAATCACGCCCAAGGTGCCTTCGCTGCCGCAAATCAACGGTGTTAGGTTGAACGGTTTGCCGTCCGGATTGAAGGGCTGATAATCGGTGTAAAGTACGTCCAGGGCATAGCCGGTGGTGCGGCGCACAATCGACGGGTCGGGGAAGTGTTCGACGATTTCCGGACCGTGCTTTTCCAGCAGGTCGATGACCGTGCGGTAAATTTCGCCTTCCAGTGTTTGCAGGTTCAGTTTGTCGTGCAGTTGTTCGGCGCTCAAGTCGTCGAAACGTACCTGTGAGCCGTCGGCGAGAATCATTTCCACGGCTTTGACGTGATCGCGGGTGGTGCCGTAATACACCGAGTAGGAGCCGCAGGAGTTGTTGCCGATCATGCCGCCGATCATGGCGCGATTAGATGTAGAGGTATCCGGTGCGAAACGCAGGTTATCCTGTTTGACAAAGGCATTCAGGTCATCCTGAATGACACCGGGTTCGACGTCGACTTCTTTTTGCTCCGGGCGATAGTCCAGGATGCGGGTTAGGTGTTTGGAAATATCGACCAATAAGCCGGAACCGATGGCTTGCCCGCCCAATGAGGTGCCCCCGGCACGCATGGTGATGGGTTGCTTTTTTTGCAAGGCTGCCTGAATGCGTTGGCGAAGGGCATCGGTATCCGTCGGATAGATAAACTCTTCGGGAAAAATTTCAAAAACGGAAGCATCAGTCGAAATCATGAAATAACCTTGGAAAAAAACGGGAAAACAAACGTTAGGAGGCGCTTATTTTAATGGATTCCGTTTGATATTGCAGGATTTTTAGCGACCGTGGAACAGGTCGGAAGTATGGGCGGGGAAAACTTTCCGGCTTTAAGGAAGCCGGAAAGATCGGGGGTTAACCGTGAATGGCGCGGATACGAATGGTGCCGTCAATGGCTTTTAATTCTTTCATGCCGGTTTCTCGGTCTTTCGAATCCAGGTCGATAACCACATAACCAATTTCCGAGTTGGTTTGCAGGTACTGTGCCGCAATGTTGATTTCATGCTGCCCGAAGGATTCGTTGATTTGCGTCATGATGCCCGGTTGGTTGCGGTGAATGTGCAACAGACGACTGCGGTTTTTGTGTTCCGGTAGAGAGACCTCCGGGAAGTTTTTGGCCGACAAGGTCGTGCCAGTGTCGGAGTAGCGAACCAGTTTGGTGGCCACTTCCTGACCGATGTTTTCCTGGGCTTCTTCGGTGCTGCCACCGATGTGCGGTGTCAGAATCACATTGTCGAGTCCACGCAAAGGGGAGACGAATTCTTCTTTGTTGGACTTGGGTTCTTGTGGGAAAACGTCAATGGCGGCTCCGGCCAGGTGACCGGATTTGATCGCGCCGGCCAACGCATCGATATCGACAACGGTACCGCGAGCCGCGTTAATGAAAATCGCGCCTTTTTTCATTTTGGCAAACTCGGCTTCGCCCATCATGTTTTTGGTTTCGTCCGTTTCCGGAACGTGCAGGGAAACGACATCCGACATTTGCAGCAGGTCATCCAGCGATTTCACCTGGCGAGCGTTGCTCAAGGGCAGTTTGGTTTCGATGTCGTAGAAGTTGACACGCATGCCGATGCTTTCCGCCATGATGCTCAATTGCGTCCCGATGTGCCCGTATCCGATGATGCCCAAGGTTTTGCCTCGGACTTCCACGGAACCGGTGGCGGATTTATCCCATTCGCCACGGTGGACTTTGGCGTTTTTCGCCGGAATGTCGCGTGACAATAGAAGCAGTTCGCCCAAAACCAATTCGGCTACGGAACGGGTGTTGGAGAAAGGGGCGTTGAAAACCGGAATGCCCTTCATCATGGCGGCGTGTAAATCCACTTGGTTGGTGCCGATGCAGAAGCAGCCGATGCCGACCAGTTTCTTGGCGGCGTCCAAAACGTCAGCCGTTAAATTGGTGCGTGAACGGATACCGATGAAGTGGACGTCGGCGATTTTAGCTTTCAGCTCGTCACCGGATAGGGAGCCTTTGTGGTATTCGATGTTGTAGTAGCCGTTTTCATTGAATACGTCAGTGGCGGTTTGGTGTGGGCCTTCCAATAGAAGGATTTTGATTTTATCTTTGGCAAGAGATTTGGATTTATCGCTCATCGGGTTTTCATCGCCTTACATTCAAAAGAGAAATTATAAAAGATTCGTTTTGAATTGTTGAGAGAACTCAAACAATTTCAGGGTGTTATGTTTTTCCGGCCGCTTTTTGCAAGCAACCGGTGTTTGTCGGTTTCCGTCCGAGTTATAAAAGGAGAGATGAACGGGAGACGGAAGCCGTATCGTTGTTGGCTTACTTGGCTTTTTGAGAAGCGTAGTAGTCCGCCAGTTCTTTGATTTCTTTGTCGCTCAGGTTTTTCGCGAAAGCTTGCATCGTCGCGTCCTTGCGGAAACCATCTCTAAAGTCCTTCAGTGCTTTTTCAAGGTACTGAGCGTGCTGTCCGGCCAATTTCGGGAAATTGGGAACAACGCTGTTTCCATCCACGCCATGACAGCCGACGCAGGTCTTCGCTTTGGCCGGCATGTCGGCTGAAAAAGCGGCCTGGCTGAACAATAGGCCGGAGGAGAAGGCGATTAAAAATAGTTTTTTCATAGCTTTAACTCGCTTTGATTGTTTTTGGATGCGCTTATTAAAAACGATTCCGGCGGTCAGGTCAAGAAAGACGGGACAGGGCGAAATCGCTTGCGCAAAATACACAAACAAAAAAAGCCGCATAAGAGCGGCTTTTTTGACTTTAAGTAGCGGAGCTAATTAAAGCGTTGCAACGTAAGCCGCGATGTTTTCAATGTCAGCGTCAGAAAGACCCGCAGCCATTGGCGCCATCATGGAAGTCATCGGTCCGACTTGTTCTCCTGCGCGGTATTTTTTCAATAACTCGATCGTTTTAGCAGGAGCGTGACCCGCTAGTTTTGGTCCAACACCACCTTCACCGGCAGCACCGTGACAACCTACGCAAGTAGAGTAAGCGGCTTGACCAGCTGTAGCGTCACCTGCTGCGTTGGCAGCAGAACCGAAAGCAATCAAAGAAGTTGCAGATAATGCAAGTAGTAATTTTTTCATTTTTGTACTCTCCTAAGCACGATAAAAAAAGTCGGGTTTTACCCTGGGTGCAATTACAAACGAATTCATAACATTAGTCAAGCCTAAAACCTTAAGGAAGCTTGAATGAGCGCCAATAAATGGAGCATTGCTGCTGTTTTTGGATTAACTCTTGAGAAAGTATGGATGAAAGTTTGTTTAAGCTTATATGAAAGGATGTTTGGGTTAAAGAAAGCTTCCATGCAATGGGAAAATAAGCGTTCATTCGGTCAGATATGGTATAACGTTATCGATTTACAGGAAAGCGGAGTTCTCCGAGATGATTATAAAAGTTTGGTTGTTTATCATTTTGTTGACGATAGCCAGTTGGTATGTGCTGAAGTTGGCAGGAAAGCCCTATCACATCGGTTGGGTGTTTCTATTTTGGGTGGTCGCGATTTTGGGCGGAACGGCTTTCTTTTATATGATTTCCGTTTGGTTCGTGTCGAATCAGTGATGTTTCATTTGGCAACATCGTTTTGCGGGCTAGCGTTTTTCGGTATGTGCCCGCAAGACTTCAATAATGACCAGGCCTGCCAGGCCGATGCCCATTAACACCAAGGCCGGTAATGCGGCCGCTTCATATAAGCCTTCCGTACTGAGTTCAAAGGTCCGCACCGCCAAAGTATCCCATCCGAACGGGCGTAATAAGTAGGTCGCCGGTAATTCTTTCAAAATGTCCAAGGTTACTAAGAATAAAGCCGTTAATAGGCCGGGCGTCAGTAGCGGCCAATAGATACGTTTGACCAGTTCAAAAGGCGTGGCGCCGAGGCTTCTGGCGGCTTCACTGATGGACGGTTTGATGGTTTTAAAGCTGCTTTCCACCGGGCCGAAGGCCACCGCCATAAAGCGCACCATGTAAGCGATAATAAGCGCAAAGAGTCCGCTGCTGAACCATAAGGCGCCGTTAAACAGTTCGTCCACCTCAAACAGGAACAGCATGACGCCCACCGCCAATACCGAACCGGGCAGGGCGTAGCCGAGGGTGGTGAAACGGATTCCGAACCGTTGCAGTTGGTTAAGAGGTTGATTGTGGATAATGGCATTGAGTGTGAGTGCAATCAGTACGGTTAGGAGAGCTGAAGACACCGCCAAGATTAAACTGTTTCCGATCCAGTCGGTAAGGCGCGGATCCCATCCGGTAAAGGATTCCAGACTCCAGAGTGACAGTTGCACTAACGGAAGGCCAAAAGCCAATACCAGCACCCCGGACAGATACACCCAAGTGACCACGGCTTTAAAGCCGGTTAAGTGGTAGCGCGTTTGTTCCCTGGGAAGGCCGCTGTGGAAGGCGCGTTTGCCACGCTGGTAATGTTCCAACGCAATCAGCGTAGCCGCGATGATGAGTAGCAAGGTCGACAGTTGAGCCGCGGTTTCCAGTGAGCGATAGTCTACCCAGCTGGAGTAAATGGCGGTGGTAAAGGTGTCGTAGTTAAAAATGGCGACGGTACCGAAATCGGCCAGCACTTCCATTAGGGCAAGCGACAAACCCGCGATGATGGCGGGGCGTGCCAGCGGTAACGACACTCGTAAGAAAGCGCGAAAGGGCGAGTCGCCGAGGTTGCGGGCCGCCTCGGTATAGCTGGGGGGTTGGGCGAGAAACGCGCTGCGTGCCAGGAGGTATACGTAGGGGTAAAACACCAGGCTCATGATCATGGCGACGCCCCAGACGCCTTCGCGGATATCGATACCGCCTTGTAGTTGGAAGGTGTTGCGGAAGAGAGACTGTACCGGGCCGGCATAATCGAACAGGCCTAAAAAGACAAATGCCAGCACGTAGGCCGGTACGGCAAACGGTAAAAACAGCAACCATTCAAACCAGCGTCTGCCGGGGAATTCGCAGCGAGTGACCAGCCAGGCCAAGCTGATGCCCAGCAGGCCGGTGCCGATGGCCACACCCAATAACAGTTGGAAAGTGTTTCCAAGTAATTCGAACAACAGGTTGTCCGAAAGATGTTGCCAAAGCCCTTCGTCAATGCTGTGCCAGGAAAATCCGAGGCTGAGAATGGGGAGAGAAATGAGCAGGATTAAGGCCCAAAGCGCCAGCTTGGAAAAGAGGGTAAAGGGTTTCAAAGGTGGCCTTTTGGTATTTATCATTGGGTTCATCTTTGCATTTGCGAATCGGCTTTAACCGATGAGCGTTATTTTAATCGGATCAGCCATGGAATCCTATGATTTTCCATGGTTTTCATCTTTTTTGGGTTCTAGGCCTGGGCATGCGGGCAAAAAAAAGCCCTTTTGAAGAAAGGGCTCAATGTCTTAGGAGAGGGTGTCGAGGCTCTATTTATAGTGAGCCTTTTGCATTAACTTGACCGCTTCGGCCTGACGTTTTCCAACGATGGCCAGATTTAGGTCGTCGGCTTTAAACTTGCCCCAGCTGGCGACTTGCGGGTCCAGTGGAACAGATGGGTTGGCCGGGTATTCTTTATTGGCGCCGCCGAATTGTTTTTGCGCTTTGTCGGACGCTAGCCAGTTCAAGAGTGTTTGCGCGGCTTTCTGGTGTTTGGCGTGTTTGAGGATGCCGGCGCCTGAAACATTAATGTGCGTGCCGTAACTTTTTTGGTTGGCCCAGAAGAGTTTAACCTTTGTTTGCGGGTTTTTATCTTGCATGCGACCGTAGTAGTAGGTGTTGACGATGCCAACATCACATTGACCGGCTTCAATCGCTTTGAGTACTTGCGAGTCTTTGGCTTGAGGCTTCGCCGCCAAGTTGCTTACCCAGCCCGTCAGCACTTGTTCGGTTTTGGCCGCGCCGTCGTGGTCAATCATCGCCGCCACTAACGATTTGTTATAGACCTTCTTTGAGGTGCGCAGGCACAGTTTGCCTTGCCAGTTTTTGTCGGCTAAGGCCTCATAGCTTGACAGCTCGGAGGGTTGAACGCGCTCTGAGTGGTAAACGATGGTTCTGGCGCGCACGGATAAACCGGTCCAAAGATCGTTCGGATCTCTCAGGTGGGCCGGAATGCGTGATTGAATTTGTTCCATGTTCATGGGGTGGAATAAGCCTTGTTGGGCCGCATACCAAAGGTTACCGGCGTCAACGGTCATGAATATGTCCGCTTGCGTACGGTCGCCTTCGGCTTTTAAACGCTCAATCAGGGCGTTGGCTTTGCCGGTTTGCAGCGTGACCGGGATGCCGGTTTCCTTGGTGAATTGGTCGAACAAGGGCTTGATTAAATGTTCTTTTCGGGACGAGTAAACCACCAGATCGTCATCAGCATAAGCCAGGTTTGATGTGCTTAGCATGGCCAGGCAGCTCATGGAAAGCAGGGTGGTGATGAAAGCGTTTTTCAGTCCAAGTCGTTTCACGAAGGTCTCCTGATGTGTTTGGGGATAGTGTGGTTTTAAGAGGCCCGCCATGTTAGGCGGCCGTCGGCTTGGTGAATTGAATTTTCGATTCGGTGAGTGTGCCGTAATGGTCGCACAGCGTTTGCGCATCGGTTTCGTCGTGCGTGACCAGTAACGCCGGTGTGTTTTCTTGCTTCAACCATTGGCGGGTTTCTTCCGCCAAACGGTGGCGCAAGGCTGGGTCGAGGTTGGAGAAAGGTTCGTCCAATAATACCAACGCCGGTTTCGGTGCCAAGGCACGAGCCAGGGCAACGCGCTGTTGTTGGCCACCGGAAATTTCGTGCGGGTAACGGTTCGCCAAGTCGTTCAAGTGGATCATGGTCAAGAGTTCGTCGACACGGCGGCGCTGTTCGGCTTTGGATTGGTCGCGCAAACCGAAGGCGATGTTTTCGGCAACCGTTAGATGTGGAAAGAGGGCGTGATCTTGGAACACCATGCTGATATTACGCTTTTCCGGCGGCAAGGATTGGCCATCGCACGCCAGGCATCGGTCGTTGACGGTGATGACACCGGATTGAATCGGCGTGAAACCGGCAATGGAACGCAATAGGGTCGTTTTGCCACAGCCACTCGGACCCAGTAGCCCGATGATTTCACCGGCGGCAAACGAGAGCGTGAATTCCTTAAATAAGGATTGCTGACCTAAATTAATGCAGACTTTATCCAGTTCGACCATATGCGATTCCATTCTCAATAAAAAATCACGAAAGTTGGTAACAATATTAAAGAAAATGAGAGTAATTTTCAATATCAAAAAGAATAAAAGTTTTTAAAGGTGGATAAGCAGATCTTGGGAAGGTTTCAATGGGTCCGGTCTTGTGTGGCCGATCAGTGCGTTTCGGTGGCGAACTCTTCGCGTAATCGTTGGAAGCTTTGGTAGCGGGAATAGTGCAGTTCGCCATCTTCAACCGCTTGGCGGATGGCGCAGTTGGGTTCGGTGGTGTGGGTGCAATTATTGAATTTGCACTGGCCTAGAAAGGGCGCGAAATCCGGGTAAGCGGCTTCCAGTTCGTGCAGTTCACACGGCGTGGGGCTGAACTGACGCACGCCGGGTGAGTCGATAATGTTACCGGCGCGACCGGGGTGAACATCGTTTTCCACCGGTAAATGGTACAAAATACTGTTGGTGGTCGTGTGCTTGCCTAAGCCGGTGGATTCCGACAGTTCGCTGGTTTTGATGTCGATATCGGGAATCAGGGCTTTAATGAGTGAGGATTTCCCAGCGCCCGATGGACCGACAAACACACTGTTTTTGCCGGTTAAAAGCGCTCTTAACTCGTCAATGCCGTCGCCGCTTTCGGCGGATACCGGCAAAATGTCGAGTTCCAGCTCATCGTAAGGAATTAATAATTCGGCAATGGCTTCCCAGTGTTCCTCGGAGGCCATCAGGTCGATTTTATTGATTAATATCAGCACCGGTAATTGCATTTGATGTGCGGTGACCAGATAACGGTCAATCATATCGGGATGGACGCCGGGTTCGATGGGCGCGACAATGCCCAAGAGGTCGATGTTGGCCGCCACCATGCGCTTTTGACCGCGAAAACCGGGACGGCTGAGTTCTTGATGGCGCGGATCGGTGGCGATGACCACGCCGGTGTTGGGTTCCCGATCGGCTTGCCAAGTAACGGTGTCGCCGGCCACCAGCTTGCCTAGGTGTTGGCGTACGGCACAATTATAAAGTTGGCCGTCTTCGGACTCCACCAACAGGCGTTTGCCAAAGTTGGTAATGACCAGGCCTGGCTGTTTTTCACCCAGCTGGGAGTCGCCGACGGCTTCCGTGGCGGTGCGCTCCTGATGTTGCTTTTGCTTCACCCGGCGCTGTTGTTGTTGATTGAGTTTGCGTTTTGCCACGAAGGTTTCTTTGGTTGGAGGTGGGTTAAGCCAGCAAAGCGTCGATTTTGGCCGCCAGAATAAAATCGTTTTGACTCAGTCCTTTGATATTGTGGGTGGTCAGAGTGATTTTGCATTGATTATACCCAAAGCAAATCTCAGGGTGGTGGTCTTCTTTGTGTGCTACCCAGGTGACGGCGTTCACAAACGCTACGGTTTGGTGGTAGTTTTTGAAGGCATACGTTTTGGTCAAGGTTTGGTAGTCCAACGGCACATCCCAGCCCGGCATTTGTGAGAGATAGCTCTCAATGGTGGGGATGATGAGTGGCTTGCTGCCTTTTTCAATCTCGGTGCAGGATTGGTCTTTCAGTGGCAATTCGTGTGTCATAAACTACGGTTCCTGTGTTTGATCTCGTTAATAACGTTGCGCTTGCCCGCTTTCAATAGGGGCTGGCACTTTATTTTTCAAGCGACTTTAAATGGTCGATGCGGATTTTCGCCGGTGGATGACTGTCGTGATACGCTGAATAAGTCGGATCCGGGGTCAGGCTGCTGGCATTGTCGCGATACATTTTCAGTAGCGCGGAAATCAACGGGGCCGAACCGGTGGTTTGTGATGCGAAGGCATCGGCTTCAAATTCGTGCTTGCGGCTTTTGAAGGCGGCAATCGGCCCGAAGAAAAAGAACATCACCGGAATGGCGGTCATAAACAGCAATAACGCGGCGGCCGGCGTTTCCGATGTCATGCCCAGGCCTTGGTAAAACGCCGGTAATTGCGTCAGCCAGCCCAGGACGAACAAGCCGGCAAAGCTCAAGGCAAAGGACTCGATCATGCGTTTTTTGATGTGGCCGTGTTTAAAGTGCCCCAGTTCATGTGCCAGCACCGCTTCGACCTCTTCCGGCGTCAGCGATTCCAGCAAGGTGTCGAAAAAGACGATGCGTTTGTTTTTGCCAAACCCGGTGAAATAAGCGTTGCCGTGACCAGAGCGCGAGGAACCGTCCATGACGAAAATGCCGTTGGATTCGAACCCAGTGCGTTCCAGCAGGGCTTCGATGCGCTGTTTCATTTCGCCGTCTTCCAGCGGGGTGAACTTGTTGAAAATCGGCGCAATCCATTTCGGATAAGCCCAAAGCAAAACAAGGTTGAACGCCACCCAAAGCACCCAGGTGTAAAACCACCAGGCCTGGTCGAAATAGGCATTCATAATCGACAACACGGCCCAAGCCAATGGCAGGCCGATCACCAAGCCAAGCAACCATTGTTTGACAAGGTCGGAAATGAATTTGCCGACGGTCATTTTATTAAAGCCGAAAGCCTCTTCGATTTTAAAGGTGGAGATGATGGCGAACGGAATGTGCAGTAAGGACAAAAACCAGAAGGTCGACAATAAGTAACCGACATCGCGCCAGATTGGCGATAACTCCGTCGCGAGCCAGTAATTGTAAATTTCTTGAAACCCGCCGCCGAGCGTCATGAACAATAAGACGGCGGCGTCGAAAAATAAGACGAATCGTGAGAGTTGCAGTTTGGCGCGGCTGTAGTCGGCGGCTTTGTGGTGTGCTTCTTCGGTGACAACACTTTGGAAGTCTTCCGGCACTTGGTTGCGGTGGGTGCCGATGTGAAATTGGTTTTTGATGTTGAGCCACAGCTCGATGACCAGGTTAAGAATCAGGGTGGTTGCAAATAATACGGTAATCCAATTCATGGAAGCGGTGCCTTGTTTGGTTGTTTGTTCAGCCACGCCGTTCTGTTTGGTCGCCGGAGAGGTGTTGAATTCCGCATTTCCGGCGTTGTGCGCGTTGAGGCTGGCTCGAATAAAGTTTAAACTAGCGCCTATTCTAGTTTAAAAGGTTCAATGAGTGTAGTGATGAAGTCTGAAAATAATTTGATTTGGATTGATCTGGAGATGACCGGTTTAGACCATAAAACCGATCAGATTATCGAAATTGCCACGGTGGTAACGGATGCCGAATTGAATGTGTTGGGAGAAGGGCCAGTGATTGCGATTCAGACGGAACAGCATTACCTGGACGGAATGGATGAATGGTGTACGACGCACCACGGTAATTCCGGCCTGACCAAGCGCGTGCAGGAAAGCAATATTTCGATGCGCGAATCGGAGTTGCAGACGCTTGAGTTTTTGAAAGACTTTGTGCCGAAAGGTAAATCGCCGATGTGTGGCAACACCATTTGCCAGGATCGCCGTTTTTTGATTGAACAGATGCCGGAATTGGAAGCGTTTTTCCATTACCGAAATCTGGATGTGTCCAGTTTGAAAGAATTGGCCCGACGCTGGGCGCCAAGCGTGTATTCTTCCCACAAGAAAAAAGGCGCACACTTGGCGCTGGACGATATTTACGAATCGATTGAAGAATTGAAACACTATCGCCAAAACCTGTTTTTACCGGAGTTTCGTTAAGCGCCGTTCGGCGCAGCCCATTCCGGTGGTTTTCAAACCGATTAATTTCAACTTATGGGTTTATAAAAGCGCCTAAGTTCGTTATAATCGCCTGCTTACCCTGCGAAACTGCAGGGCTTTGTTTTTAAAGTTATTTTTAAACGTCGCAAGGCTGTCGAACCGCTAAAACAACCAGGTTTCGGAGCTTTGCGACCAAAACGGAGGACCGTTGTTGTGGAATTAACTGGTGCCCAGATTCTTGTTCATTATTTGGAAGATGAGGGCGTAGAGCATATTTGGGGGTATCCTGGAGGGGCGGCTTTGCCTATCTATGATGCTCTGGATACGGACGCACGTAAAATGAAACACGTGCTGGTCCGTCATGAACAGGCTGCGGTTCACGCAGCGGACGGGTTCGCGCGCTCTACAGGTAAACCAGGGGTCGCTCTTGTAACATCCGGGCCGGGTGCCACCAATACCGTTACCGGTATTGCGACAGCTTATATGGATTCGATTCCAATGGTTGTCATTACCGGCCAGGTTGCCACCAATATGATTGGCCTGGATGCCTTCCAGGAAATCGATACGGTAGGCATTACAAGACCGATCGTCAAACACAACTTCTTGGTCAAGGATGTCAATGACCTCGCGATGACGCTCAAAAAAGCGTTTTATATCGCAACGACCGGTAGACCCGGTCCGGTCGTGGTCGACATCCCGAAAGATGTCCAAAATGCCAAAAGCTCTTATGAATATCCACAAGAAGTCAGTTTGCGCTCCTATGTACCTGTAACGAAAGGCCATAGCGGACAAATTAAAAAAGCCATCGATATGATGCTGAAAGCGAAAAAACCGATCATTTACACCGGCGGTGGTGTGGTGCTCGGTGGCGCGTCGGAAGCCTTGACGGAATTGGCACGTACCTTGGGCTTTCCAGTCACCAACACCTTGATGGGGTTGGGGGCGTATCCAGCGGAAGACAAGCAGTTTGTCGGCATGCTCGGAATGCATGGCACTTATGAAGCCAATTTGACCATGCATAATTCCGATGTGATTATTGCCATCGGTGCTCGCTTCGATGACCGTGTCACGGGGAACTTGGAGAAGTTCTGCCCGGATGCTCGCGTCATTCATATCGATATCGACCCGGCGTCCATTTCCAAAAACGTGGCGGTTGATGTTCCGATTGTCGGTCCGGTCAAACAAGTGCTGTTGGAAATGCTGTCTTTGCTGAATAAAAGCAAAAAAAGCGTGGACAAGGAAGTTCTGGCAAGTTGGTGGGAGCAGATCGAAGCCTGGCGGGGGACTCAGTGTCTGCGCTATGATCAGATCGGTCATAAAATCAAACCGCAAGCGGCGATGGAAACCATTTGGGAAGTTACCAAGGGTGATGCGTATGTGACCTCCGATGTGGGACAGCACCAAATGTTTGCCGCGCAATACTATAAGTTCAATAAGCCGCGTCGCTGGATTAATTCCGGCGGCCTGGGCACGATGGGCTTCGGTTTGCCGGCCGCGATGGGAGTTCAAGCGGCTTTCCCGGATTCGACCGTTATTTGTGTCACGGGTGAAGGATCGATTCAAATGAATATTCAGGAAATGTCGACCTGCTTGCAATACGGCTTGCCGATCAAGGTGGTGTGTTTGAATAACGGCTTCTTGGGAATGGTACGTCAGTGGCAAGAGTTCTTCTATGACCGTCGTTATTCGATGTCGTATATGGACTCTTTGCCGGACTTCGTCAAGCTGGCCGAAGCCTATGGGCATGTCGGCGTGCGCATTGAAGACCCGAAAACCATGAAACAAGAGCTGGAAGAGGTCTTTTCCGATAAATACAAAGATCGTTTCGTCTTTATTGACATCGTGACCGATCAGCAGGAGAACGTCTATCCGATGATTCCTGCCGGTGCCGGTCTGGATGAGATGATTTTGGTATAAGGGGGAGAGACGAATGAAACATATTATTTCAATGTTGATTGAAAACGAATCCGGCGCTCTGTCTCGTGTGGCGGGTTTGTTTTCCGCTCGCGGTTACAATATTCACGCTTTGACGGTGGCACCGACCGATGACGAGACGATGTCGCGTTTGACGTTGGTCACCAGTGGCGATGATCAGCAAATCGAGCAGATCGTTAAGCACTTGAACCGTTTGATTGATGTGATTAAGGTGGTGGACATTACCGAAGGTCAGCACATTGAACGAGAGTTGATGTTGCTGAAGCTGAAGGCTGTCGGCGGCATGCGCGAAGAAATCAAACGCTTGTGCGATATTTTCCGCGGGACCATTGTCGATGTCACCACCAATATCTACACCATTCAGTTGGTGGGCGAAACGCAGAAACTTGATGCTTTTATCGATGCCATTGATGAAGGCTTGATTGTCGAGATCGTGCGTTCCGGCGCGGTCGGCTTGATGCGTGGTGAAAAATCACTTCACCTGTAACGTGATCCGAATTAGACAATAAGATTTATTGAGACCTTTGTATGTGAGCTAGGGCGTGAGGTAAAAAAGAGGGAAAATGCGCAGATTCAAGGCAAAAAAACGCCGGTAATAGCCCAGCTATTGCCGAGTTTTTAACGCCGAATCCGTGTATTTTAACCTTTTTTAGCCGTGTCATTGACTCGTGCGAAGGTCTCTTCATTATGATTAACTTACTTTTAAGGAAAAACAATGCAAGTTTATTACGATAAAGATTGTGACCTTTCAATTATCAAAGGCATGAAAGTTGCGATTATCGGTTTTGGTTCTCAGGGGCACGCGCATGCGGCTAACCTGCAGGATTCCGGTGTGGATGTGACCGTTGGTTTGCGTGCCGGGTCTTCTTCCATTAAGAAAGCCGAAGGCTATGGCTTGAAAACAGCCGACGTTGCAACGGCTGTCGCGAATGCAGACATGATCATGATTTTGACGCCGGATGAATTCCAATCGGTGTTGTATAAAGAAGAAATCGAACCGAACATCAAGCAGGGTGCGGTTTTGGCCTTTGCCCACGGTTTCGCGATCATTTATAACCAAATCGAACCTCGTAAAGACTTGGATGTTGTGATGATCGCGCCAAAAGCACCAGGTCACACGGTTCGTTCCGAATTTGTTCGTGGCGGCGGGATTCCGGATTTGATCGCGGTTGAGCAGGATGCGTCCGGTAAAGCGAAAGACATTGCCTTGTCTTATGCATCCGCGATTGGTGGCGGTCGTACCGGTATCATCGAAACCACTTTCCGTGACGAGTGTGAAACCGATTTGTTCGGTGAGCAAGCCGTCTTGTGCGGTGGTGCGGTTGAATTGGTTAAAGCCGGTTTCGATACGTTGGTTGAAGCGGGTTATGAACCGGAAATGGCGTACTTTGAATGTTTGCACGAGCTGAAGCTGATTGTTGACTTGATGTTCGAAGGCGGTATTGCCAATATGAACTACTCCATTTCCAACAATGCTGAGTACGGTGAATACGTTACTGGGCCACAAGTGATCAACGATGAGTCGCGCGAAGCGATGCGTCAAGCGTTGAAAAACATCCAAACCGGTGAATACGCTAAGAAGTTCATCTTGGAAGGTCAGTCGAACTATCCGTCTATGACGGCACAACGTCGTTTGAACGAAGAGCATGGTATCGAAGTCGTCGGGCGTAAGCTGCGTGCGATGATGCCTTGGATCTCCGCCAACAAAATTGTTGACCAAGAAAAGAACTAAATTGGCCGTTTGAAGCGCCTGAAAAGGCACTTCTGAATTGGTGATTGAAAAACCTGCCTTGTGCAGGTTTTTTTATGTCTGGCTGTCAGAATTCACCAGGCCTGGTTAAAATGGAATTTAAGCATTTGTGCATCGTATTTTTACGGATTAAAATACCTTGTAAGAAATGATTGTATTTTTGGCGGATCGGGTTGGTATGAATGGGTTGATTTCGGTGTTTCCGTGGAATAAAAAACAACGGAATGACGGTTAAGTTGTTATCATATATACAAATCTTTAAATATCGGTTCTTCGCTAGAATGTATGTCGTATGGCATCGATAAAATAAATAATTGAACGAACCGTTAAGTGTGGTTATCAAAACTCTATGTATTGCTCCTTCTTTGGTCTGAAGAAACTTCCCTTTAAAATTTCACCGGACCTGACTTTCTTTTACAAACAGGCCGCGCGTGAAGAAATTACGCAAGCCTTGTTGTTTTCCATTGAGCGTGGCGATGGCATTATTACCGTGACGGGCGAAGTCGGTGTGGGCAAAACCACCTTGCTGCGCTTGTTGTCGGAAACCTTGCCGGACCATTACATTCAGGTCTATATTTCCTCTCCGAACCTGTCGGGGGAAGCGCTGCTGAAATTCATTTGTTCAGAGTTGGCCATTCCGGTCGATCCGGCTGATGGCAAAGCGGATTTGATGAATCGTTTAAACGGTTTTTTGATTGAAGAATACCGTCAAAATCGGCGGGTAGTTATGTTGGTGGACGAGGCGCAATCCATGATGCTGGATACGCTGGAAGAAGTGCGTTTGTTGGGCAACCTGGAAACCGGAGACGACAAGCTGTTGCAAATGGTGTTGTTTGGACAGCCGGAACTGGATGTGACGTTGCAAGACCCGCGTGTTCGACCGTTTAAAGACCGCATTGCCAATCACTTTATGATTCAGTCGTTAAACAATGAAGAAGTGATGCACTATTTAAATTACCGAATGCGAGTTGCAGGCTATATGCAGTCCGACTTGTTTTCATTGAAAATTGCGAAACGGATACGAGAGCAGACCGGTGGTTTGCCTCGCTCCATTAACCTGCTGGCCGATAAATTATTGATGGTGGCTTTTTCAAAAGGCGATGCTCATCTAAAAGTCTCACACTTCAAGGAACTCGTTACCGGCTCGCCGACTAAACACGCTCGACTTCCCTGGGTTCTGGCCGCTTCATTGGCCGTAATGGCGGTGGTTTTGGCATGGACGAAGCTGGTTCCGGGGGAGAATGAGACTCCATTGGTTGCGGCAAAAACCTCTTGGTGGCAGGCTTCTCAGCACCTGTCGGAAACCGCCGCACACCTAGGGGTCAGCACTCAACGCCTGGTTCAATTAACCGATATGGACCGTCAGGCCCGGCATTTTTTGCGTTCTCAGGTGGCGAATAAGCCGTTAATTTTAATCAATGCCATGCCCTTGCAGCGTTTTGATGATGTGTACTCAAGCGTCTTGAACGGGCTGGACAAAGTGAATCGAGCCAATTTATTTGCGGTCATCGACCCGAAAAGCGACCCGTCAGATGTTCAATTTCGCCTACTTTATGATCCGAGGGCGGAAGACGGTACGGCTTTGCAAAGTAAACAAACCGATTTACAAACGCTGTCGGGCGGGAGCTCACGGGTTGTGTCGGTTTCGAATGTGGAAGACATGATCGCGCGGTCGCCCAAGCCACAGCGCCTATCCGCTGGGTCCTAGGCAAAGTGAAAAGGTATCAAAAACAATCATGAAAAAATTAGCGTTAATTCTCCCAGGCCTGCTTTGGGTCCTGACCGGGTGCAGTACTTCAGATGATGTGAAACGGGAACCGTTGGCACCGCCGGTTTCGGATAAGTTTAATCTGGAGGGCCATCTGAAGCCGGAAGACGACTTGAATAAAACCGTGGCGAAGCCGGCGGCGATTCCCGAGTTGGTGACGGATGATCCGATTAATTTGGATCCGCGAGAGCAGAAAACCATCAAGCGCTACAGTGTGTCCGCCATTAACGTGCCGGTATCGGATTTGTTGTTCAATTTAGCGAAAAACGCCGATAAACAACTGGATCTCTCATCCGCGGTACAGGGCCGGGTCACCATTAATGCCATCAATCAGCCGCTGGATCGTATTCTTCAACGTGTGACGGCGCAAATCGATGCGTTGTACGAGCTGCAAGGCGACACCATTGTGATTTCACCGGATAAGCCGTTTTGGAAAAGCTATGAAGTCGATTATGTCAACGTCGCCAAAAATATCAACGACACGACGGTTATGAAAATGTCGGTCGGGAATGTGGCGCAGGGTGTGAGCTTGAATAACGGTAATCAGAGCAGTCGTTTTAAATTAGATACAAAAGCAGAAAACAACTTTTGGAAAACACTGGAAGAAAATGTTTCCGCGATTGCCATGTTAGAAGTGAAGCCGGTTAAAACCGTTTCCCATAAACGGACTTACGATGGTGACCGTCAGTCGGATCGACAAAATATGGGCGATGAATACTGGGAGGGAACTTATTTACAAGGCAGCAGCACTCAAGCGTTGGAGACGGTAACGTCGACCACCTCGGAAAAAGTGCAAAACGTGGCGGTGAACAAAGAAGCCGGATTGTTAACCGTGTTCACCAGCGGTCGACAACATAAAGAAATCGAAGCCTATTTGGAAAACACCTTGCACCGCACCAATAAACAAGTGCTGATTGAAGCGACCGTGGTGGAAGTTGAGTTAAATGACCAGTATCAGGCCGGTGTGGATTGGAGTGCGGTGACGTCCAATTCGTCCGGTTCCAGTGCCATTACGCAAAGCATGCTGGGCAGTAACTTATCCAGCGATCCGAACTTTTCCATTAATTTGACGTCCTTGGGCACCTGGGATTTTTCGTTGGGCATTAAGTTGCTGCAGAAGTTTGGCGACACCAAAGTCTTGTCCAGCCCGAAAATCATGGCGATGAACAACCAGGCGGCGTTGTTGAAAGTGGTGAAAAATGAAGTTTACTTCACCGTCGACGTGAATCGGGAATCCGCCACGTCGGTGAGCGCGGGAGTCACGACTTACGAAACCATGGTGCACTCGGTACCGGTCGGATTCATGATGCATGTGACCCCTTTTATCACGGACAGCGGCGAGGTTTCCCTGAATATTCGACCCACTTTGTCGCGTATTGTCAGCTATGTGGATGACCCAAATCCAGAATTGGCGAAAGAAGACATCGTCAGTCGGGTGCCGGTGATTCAAGAACGGGAAATGGATTCGGTGTTGCGTTTGCGCGATAAGCAGACAGCAATTATTGGCGGTTTGATTCAAGATACCCACAGTAACCAGCGTGAAGGTGTGCCGGGCTTGGTCGACATTCCCTGGGTGGGCGACTTATTTTCTTATCGGGATGACACCGTTCAAAAGTCGGAGCTGATTATTTTTATCCGTCCGATCATTATTAATAACCCGGATATCGAACACGGTGATTTGAAAGCCATGAAACCGTTACTGCAAACGACGAGCAATTAAATGAGTGTGTTGCTTGATGCTCTGAGAAAAGCCGCGGCTGAAAAACAGGCGGCCGGAAATGATTCCCCAAAAACGGCCAGGCCTGGTGGAAACAGTGGTAAGGTTGGCGACAGTCATCTCCGTGCTCAGACAACTACGTCAGGACGACCAGAGAGTTCCCAGGCAGATCAAACGGCGGGTTCCGAGCTGGAGAGACGCGACCGGGCGTCGACAGAAGCGTCGCCATTGAAAACGGGAGAACTCGACTGGAGTTTGTCGCAAATTCCGGGCTATCAGCCCCGTTCCGTGCCGGAAGCTGCAGAGCGTAATCGGGCACAAGAAGTGCTGCAAGCCATGCAACCGGTGCAAAAAACGGCGAGGTATTCGTTCCGTTGGCTTGGCCTGGGCGCTTTGGCGATGTTTGTTCTGGCTGGGATCGGGTACTATGGCTGGGCCTATTTTCAGATGCAAACTCAAGCTGTTGCTTATGAGTTGGCGGCCTACCAAACAGTCCAACCGGTTGCGTCAACAGCGCCTAAGCCGGAATCGGCGGTGCCCACGCAAAAGTCAAAACCCGCTGAGACGACGCGAGCGACTTCTGTTTCCACTGTACCTGTATCGGTCGGGGAGGGTTCGATACCAAAACGATCGCAAGCGGCTTCGAAACAAGTCTCTCAGCCAGCTTCTGAAAAAAAACCGACAGCGCCGTCGGCTCCTTCCTCTCTATCCAAAGAACATTTAAAAATAGTGGCCGTGACCGAACCGACGGATGCCGAAAAAGGCTATCAAGCTTACCAGGCGGGGCACTTGAATCAAGCACGGCGTTTCTATAACTTGGCTTATCAACAGAATGGCGAAAACATCGCGGCTTTGTTCGGGCTTGCTGCGATAGCGGTCAAACAGGGCCAAAAGTTGGATGCTTTGCAATATTACCAGCGTATTCTCGAGATCGACCCGCAAAATCAACGGGCGAAAGATGCCGAGTTGATGCTCGGCAGTCAGATCAAAGACGGCGCCAAAACCACGGGTACATTGGCTAAACGGGCACGTGATTTCCCAGATAATGCCGCGCTTCAAGCGGCTTTGGGGCATCAGTTGGCAAAGAAAAACGATTGGGTTGGTGCTCAGAAGCAATATTTTAAAGCCTACCAATTGGCGCCTGACCGGGGCGACTACGCTTTAAATCTGGCGGTGAGTCTCGATACGCTGGGTGAATATGCCTTGGCCAAACAGTATTACGAACGCGTCTTGCAAGGGCCGACCACTGGCTTGTCGCTGAAACGAAAAGAGCAGGTTCGCCAGCGAGTGGCGGCTTTGCAGGCCTTTTTGAATCGGGAGACCAAATCGTGATGAGAGGCGGGTATGGATAAAGGACGTCTTGGCGACCGTTTGGTCGAAGCCGGTTTCATTACGCCGGATCAATTACGTATTGCCCTGACCGAGCAAAGCGTGACCGGGAAAAAACTCGGTAAGGTTTTGGTCACATTGGGCTTTCTGTCCGAGCAGGATGCACGGCAAATTTTAGGGGATGTGGTTGGTTATTCTTCCATGTCGTTGCAAGACGTGGTGCCGGATTCCAAAGCGTTGGAGCAGGTGTCGGAAGATTTTGCCCGGGCGAATCTCGTCATGCCGATCAGCTTGGACGATGACCGTATGAAAGTGGCGATGGCGAGCCCTGATGATGTTTTGCTCATGGACCATCTTAAGCGGCATATTCAAGGGGATATCCGCATCGATCCGGTATTAGTGGTCGAGAATGAGATTCAAAATGCCATTGACCATTTTTACGGCTATGAATTATCCATCGATGGCATTTTGAAGGAACTGGAAACCGGGACACCGGAGGTTTACAGCCGGTCGGCACAAGATGAGTATTCTCAGCCGATGGTGCGCTTAGTGGACAATATTCTCACCGATGCTGTGAAAAAAGGTGCATCGGACATTCATTTTGAACCGGAAGAGTATTTCATTCGAATCCGGTATCGCATCGACGGTGTTTTGCAAGAGATCCGTCTCTTGCATAAGTCTTTTTGGTCCGGGTTGGTGGTGCGCTTGAAGGTGATGGCCAATTTGGATTTGACGGATCAACGGATGCCGCAAGACGGCAGGATGGAGCTCGTGGTGCATGGGCGGCAGATCGATTTTCGTGTGTCAACGCTACCGGGACGGCAGGGTGAAAATTTTGTGTTGCGTATTTTGGATCGCGAAAAAGGTATCGTGCCTTTGAAGGCGCTGGGACTGGATGCCGACAGTTATCAGGAACTGGAACTGATGATGTCGCGACCGAACGGGATTGTGTTGGTGACCGGGCCGACCGGTTCCGGTAAGACCACCACCCTGTATTCCATGTTGAATGAAATGAACCGGGAAGGCGTGAACATCATGACCTTGGAAGACCCGGTGGAATACCCGATGGGAATGGTGCGTCAAACGTCTATTAATGAAGACATCGGCATGACATTTGCCACCGGAATTCGTTCCATTTTGCGGCAAGACCCGGACATTATTTTGGTGGGGGAGGTGCGTGACAGCGAGACCGCGGAAATGGCTTTTCGGGCGGCGATGACCGGGCATCAGGTCTTGACGACCTTGCACACCAATTCTGCCATTGGCGCGATTCCTCGCCTATTGGATATTGGCATTTCGCGTTCTATCTTGGCGGGAAATATGACCGGGATTTTAGCGCAACGACTGGCAAGACGGCTGTGTGAACACTGTAAGGAAGCTTATCAGCCGGATGAATTTGAACGACGTCTGCTCGGTTTGAGCGAGTCGTCGGAGTCGGTGTTATACCGGGCTTGCGGTTGTTCGGCGTGTAATGGCATCGGTTATAAAGGACGTTTGGCCATTTTGGAAACGCTTCGAGTGACCGATGAAATGGACGATATGATTATGGCGGGGCAATCACAGCATGCGATTTTGGAGAAAGCGTTGGAAAATGGTTTTTCGCCGTTATTGCAAAATGCTTTGAAGCGCGTTCGGGCGGGTGAAACCACATTGGATGAAATCAGTCGAATTGTGGATTTGACGGAACTGGTGTCGTGAGGGATAGGTAGTGGAACTCTATCGTTATACGGGTGTGAACCGTTTTGGTAAACGAGTGCGCGGTGAAGTGCAGGCGTCGAATGAGCAAGACCTGGAACAACGTTTGCGTTCGGCTCAGATCGATCTGCTGTCGTTTAAGGTAAAGTCTCCTGGGTTGCTTGGCGGGTTCGGTCACCATAAAATTTCCCGGCGAGAAATCATCACGTTGACGACCCAGTTTAAACAGCTTTTGAAAGCCGGTGTGCCGTTGATGGAAATCATTGACGAACTGCGTAAGTCCGATGACAGTGATGCCACGCGGGAAATGCTGTCAGCTGTCTATGAATCGATGGAAGGTGGGCAAAGTTTTTCGCAAGCTTTAAAGCCTTACGAAAACCGTTTGGGAAGTGTGTACATTGCTTTGGTTGCGGTGGGAGAAAAGTCCGGCCAGATGGCGACGGTTCTGGATCGTTTGGAAGCCATGCTGAAATGGGAAGAGAGTCTGGCGGCGAAAGCGAAAAAAGTAATGGTGTATCCGTCAATTGTGGGCTTGGTGGTTCTGGCGGTGATTCTGATGATGATGTTGTTTGTGGTGCCGGAGTTGGTTTCCTTCATTCGAGAAATGGGGGGCGAGTTGAGTTTTGCCACCGAGTCATTGATTGCGGTATCCGGTTTTATGCAACAGTATTTATTGGAGCTGGTGCTGGTGCCGATTGCATTGTGGTTGGGGGTGAAATGGTGGCGAAAACGGTCGTCGGACTTCCGAATTCAGATGGATCGACTGTTGTTTAAAACCCCTCTTGTCGGTTCGGTGCTGTATAAATTGAAAGTAGCACGTTTTGCCAGTACCTTGGCGGTCATGCACAGCGCGGGTATCCACTTCGGAGAGTCGTTGAAACTGTCCGCCACGGTTGTGGGGAATGCTTATTTACAACGCAATATTGAACGAGCCATGGCGCTGATTGAAGAAGGTGAAACAATACATCAGGCCTTTGCATTGGCAGAGGTGTTTCCGTCCATGGCGGTACGTATGGTTAAGGTTGGGGAGCAAACCAGTAATATGGATGAGGCCTTGCGTAATGTCAGTGATTATTACGACACCGAAGCCAAAGAGACCATTGACCGGGTCGAGCCCGCGATCGAACCTTTTTTGACCGTCGTGATGGCGCTGGTGGTTGGTTGGGTCATGTTGGCCGTCCTTGGGCCAGTATACGAAACCATTTCAAAGGTACAGTAATGCGGTATTGCTTGTTTTTACGAGACGCGGGAATCGAAGTCATTGATGTGGAGAGCACAAGTCGTCAGCATTTGGCTTCTGCTTCGTTAACATGGGAGGTGCCGGCCATACGCGATGTACTGGCGGCGTTGGATCCTGCCGCGCCGATATCATTGGTGTTGGATTTTTCCGATGAGTCGCTGCATTACGAATGGGTTCCTAAGTTATTCCCTTGGGAACGTCCGGCATTGGAAAAACGTTTGAAAAGCCGGTTTGATAAAAGCGCCTTTGTTCATGCGCACTGGCTGAACGTTTATCAAAAAAATGCCGAGGGCCGGGAGGAACAGTTAATTCTGTTGGCAAGTGCTCCGCATTCCGATAAGTTGGATGCTTTCCTGGCGTTGGCTGAAGAATATCGGCTGGCATTGCGACAAGTCTATTCGTATGCGTTTTTGGTGGAAGCCTGGTTTTTGAAGCGGATGTCTCGCCGCTTGAAATTGAAAGGCAAAGTGCTTAAGCGACCGTTTATTTTGACTTTACAGGAAAGCGAACAGCGGTTTCGTCAATTTGTGTTCATTCAAGCGCGTTTGCGCATGAGTCGAAACATAGAGCTGGATGGCGATTCCCAGCAAGCCGATGTTTCTCGCAGGCTCGTGGATGAGACCCGTGCCACGTTGCGTTACCTCTATAATCAGAAATTGGTGCCCTTTAATGCCGAAGTCGGGCAGGTTTACTTGGACAATGATGGAGAGAGCGCCGCGTCGGTAATGGGCGGTTTTCGTGCCAGTTTGGTTTCGTCAAACTGGGATGAATCCAAGCTGGTGATGAAAGGGAGCTCTTTAGCGGATTTGAATCCGTCGGAATCCTTGCTTGATGAAAAAAGGATGTCGATGGCGTTGGTGGATTTCTTAAAATCGTCTCCGCCGGTACCTTTTTACCGAAATGCCTATACCGACCAGATGGGGCGATTATGGCAATGGAATCGATTGTTGTGGCTATCTTGGGCGGCGGTTGTTTTATTGGGGAGTTATGCCTTATTGCAAATGGCGATCGATTATTATGTGTTAACGGACAAAGCACAGCGGGTTGAGGCAAAACAACAGCAGTTTGCGCAGGATAAGCAGCGCCTGCAGGCCGCGATCAAACTTCAGTATGATGCGGAAGATATGAAGGCGACCGTTGAGTTTTTTGATCGCCTTAAGCATGTCAAGCAACATGGTTCCGTGGGGCGGGAACTGTCCATTTTGAGTGATGTCTTGAGCCGACACCCTGACATTGAGCTGACGGAAATACGCTGGAAACGGCTGCGGACGTTGGATAATGAACGGGTTTTGGTGACTTTATCCGGTTACGTAAAGGGGGGCGGGCGTTATGCTGTGCTTTTGCAAAAAGCGGATGCTTTTAAAGAGGCGGTTCAGGAAGATGACCGGATTGATGAATTAGCGTATGTGGATGAGCCTTTAAATCGTGATGCAACTCAGGCGTTGTCCGTGGAAGGTGGGGTGGAGCGAAAACCTCAAGCCCTGCCATTCAGTTTAACCTATCGTTTGAAGGTTTTTGAGCCGCTAGCTTTGGTCGAATCGAAGGAGGCACCATGAGGTTGGTTGATTCCGTCTGGATGCGCCGTTACTTAGCATGGCCACTGGGCGTTTTGGCGGCGACGCTGTTATTCATTGTGCTGAGCGGCTGGTTTCTGACTCAGCAAGAGGCTCGGCTGCAAAGTGGTGTTCAGCAAAAAGTGGCGCAATTGGATCGTTTGGTGCAGCAAGTGGCGTTCTTGAATCGGCAGGAACGACTTTTTCTGGCATACGGAGAGTCTTACTCAGAGATTAACCCGGAAGACTTGGTGGATCAGCAGGGCCGGGTTGCTTGGACGGATGCCTTGCTGAATATTCAAAAATCCTTGGTATTGAGCCCGTTTAAAATTCAGTTTGAACCGGAAAAGCCATTGCAGCAGAGCGAGTTGAAATACATTCCGCTGGAAAAGCCGATTTTCTTTTTTACGCGGCTGAATTTAACCGCCGGGTTGCAGTCGGATCGGGATATCATAACGCTGTTTCAACGCATTTCAGCGGATATTACGCCGTTTTTTTTGATTGACCGTTGTGATTTGGATAAAGGCGCTCAAGCACGGACGCCGGTGTTCAATCTGGATAAAGGTGGCATTCATCTACAGTGCTCTCTGATTTTTTTCGAAGCCAAACCGCGAGCATTTAAAGGGCAGGCATTATGAAGTATACGGTGTCATTCTGTGCGCTATTGCTGACGTATGCCGGTTGGGGGCAAGCCGGTGAGCATGAATTAAAACGACTGTTTTATACGCCGGAACAACGGGTTCAAATTGAGCAGGCTCGTCAGGCCTATCTGCATCCGTCGCCCAAAGTACAGCGCTCGGCGCCCCGTTCCATTAACCGTCAAGGGGCCCCGAAACCGACGGTCTCGGCGATTATTGTCTTGCCGGATGGGCAGCGGCAAGTGCGCGTGAATGGACGTTATCAATCTTTATCGGATAATCGAGTACAATTAGACGCACGAGGAAAAGTGGCGAAGTCAAATGACGTGGAGTGAGTTTGTGGAAGTGTTTCAGGCAAATCCGTGGGGTTGGGGATTGTTGATGGTATCGGCCGGGTTGGCGGTGCTGGCCGTGCGTTTGAAGCGACAGCGTGACGCGGCACAGGAAAAACTGCCAGGCCTGGCCAGATTGGAAGAGGAAGCCGATGCGCTTCAAGCGCACAACCAGCGGTTGCAGGCCGAGATGGTCGACTTGCAGGTGATGAAGGGTGAAGCCAATCAGCAACGCGAACAGGTGGTGCAGTTACGCCAGGATTTGGCGGCGCAACAGACACAAAATGAACAGCTTCAACAGCGCTATGCTCAAGCACAATCCGAATTGTCCGGTCTGACAAACCGGATGGAGGCGGAGCGGGAAAGTCATGCTGAAAAACTGGCGTTATTGGAAAACGCCAAGCAAACGCTGATGCAGGAATTCAAAGTCCTGTCAAATGAAATTCTCGAACAAAAACAACAGCAAATGCGCCAGCAAAGCAAAGAGACCATCGGTGGCTTGATTCAGCCTGTGCATACGGCGCTGAACGAATTCAAACAGCGAATCGAAGCGGTGCATAAGGAAGATTTGGAAGGGCGCGCGTCTTTAACCGAACAGTTGCGACACCTGTCGGAACTGAACCAGTCGATGGCCCAGGAAGCACAGAACCTCACCAAAGCCTTGAAGGGTGACCAGAAAATGCAGGGCAATTGGGGCGAGTTCATTTTGAAAAAGCTGTTGGAATCCAGTGGCCTGAGAGAAGGCATTGAGTTTGAAACCGAGAAAAGCTTTACCGAGGAAAATGGTCAACGGTTACGTCCCGATGTGGTCATCAATTTACCGGATAATAAACATGTCATCATCGATTCTAAAGTGTCGTTGCTCAGTTACGAAGCCGCTTTGAACGCGGAAGATGAAGCCGAAAAACAAAAACACTTCAAAGCCCATTCCGCCAGTTTGACCAAACACATTCAAGCGCTGTCCGAAAAACGCTACGATCACCTTTCGCTTTTGAATGCACCGGACTTTGTGTTGATGTTCATTCCCATTGAAGGGGCGTACATGATGGCGATTGAGCAGAATCCGACCATTTTCGAAAATGCGTTTGACAAGCGGGTTGCGGTGGTGACGCCGACCACTTTGTTTACGACCTTAAAAACCATCGAACAGCTTTGGCGCTATGAACGTCAGTCTGAGCATACCGTGAAACTGATTCGTCGTGCGGCGGAAGTGCACGATAAATTTGCCGGTTTTGTTGAGACGTTTGAAAAAGTCGGTAAGCAGTTGACGACGGTGCAAAGTTCCTATGATCAAGCCAGAAAGCAGATGATGAGTGGCAGCGGTAACTTGGTGCGTCAGGCCGAAATGTTGAAAGAGTTAGCTGGAAAAACCAAAAAAGAAATTCCCCAACACCTTTTGGATGAAGCCGAAGGGCCCCCTCTATTGTCGGAAGAAACCAAAGAGCCTTAAAAAGCTTTAGTGGGTGTTGAGCGACTTGGCAAGCAGTTGTTTGACCGCTTCAATCATGGTCAAAGGTTGGAAGGGTTTGACCACCCAGGCCGACACATGTAATGCCTTAGCGTGCTGCTTGATGCGGGGATCGGTTTCTGCCGTCAACATCAATATTGGCGTCTCATGGTACTCCGGTTGTTCCCGCAACCGTTCGACCAGTTCCAACCCCGTCTTGTCCGGCATTAAATAATCGATAATGAACAAGTCATAATGGCTTTTTTGGGCATAGTTTAATGCTTCTGTTGCCGAAGTCGCTAAGTCCACCGTCCAGTCTTCCTGGGTTTTGAGGGTGATTTGGAGCATGTTGCGGATGACGTCGGCATCATCAACGGCCAGTAGGTGTGCCATCGGTTTCCTCTCCCAATTCGCTTAATGTCATTCTAGCAAACCCATTGAAATTACCAGGAAATAATTTTGGGGTGTTAGGGACAATAAATGCCTGAAAAAATTGAAAACTTTCCAGTTTTTGGTATATAATCCCGCTTTTCCAGTTTTCCGCTGGTGAAGTGAACGTAAAAACAAAGCGAGTCATCGTTTTAGTAGAAGAATTTGTTAGCAGGTTTTCCTGTTATCGCCGATCAAGATAGGAGTAATCAAATGGTCGTAATTCGTTTAGCCCGTGGTGGCGCCAAAAAGAACCCTTATTACCGTGTAATGGTATCCGATCAACGTAAGTCCACTACTGGACGTTTTATTGAACAGGTTGGTTTTTATAACCCAACAGCACGTGGCCAAGAAGAGCAGCTTCGTCTTGATTCGGCGCGTATCGAACACTGGGTGAACCAAGGTGCTCAAATGAGCCCTCGCGTTAAGAACTTGGTTGAAAACGCCGCTAAGTAATCGTTACTGATACAGTTAGGTGTCAAATGTCTTCTTCGCAAGACGAACATATCATTCTCGGCCAAATTAATGGCATTTACGGCGTTCAGGGGTGGGTGAAAGTTTTTTCCCACACCGAACCGCGAGATAATATTTTGAACTACTCCCCTTGGCGCGTGCGTGTCAAAGGGGAGTGGCGAACGGTATCGTTGCAGGACGGTCGTTCACAATCCGGTGGCAAATCCATTATTGCGAAACTCGAAGGAATCGATGATCGTGATGTGGCCCGTGAATTTATGGGGTGTGATATTGCAATTATGCCGGACCAGTTGCCGGATACGGATGATGGCTACTATTGGCGTCATCTAATCGGTTGTGAAGTGATCAACCAGCAGGGCGACGTGCTGGGGCAGGTTTCGGAAATTGTCGAAACCGGCGCACACGATGTGTTGAGGGTGACTCAGACCTCACCGTCCGGTGAAACCTTGTCCACGTTGATTCCATTTGTGATGGACACCTTTATTTTGGCCGTCGATGTTGAGGCCAAGCAAATTCAGGTGGATTGGCAACGGGATGACGAAGACGCTGACGCGTGATGATGCGATTTGACGTCATCACCTTATTTCCAGAAATGTTTTCAGCATTACTGGAGTCGGGGGTTTCTCGACGAGCTTATCAGGATGGTTTGTACGGGTTTCAAACCTGGAACCCACGAGCTTACACGCTCGATAAGCACAAAACAGTTGATGACCGCCCTTATGGCGGTGGGCCGGGCATGGTCATGATGTATCCGCCGTTGAAAAAAACGGTCGATGCCATCGCCGAGGCCAATCATCGCAAGCCTCATGTGGTTTACCTGTCCCCGCAAGGGGCGCCGTTAACGCAGCAAAAGCTGATGGATTTGAGTCAGCACTCGGAGTTGACTTTAGTCTGCGGGCGTTATGAAGGCATTGACGAGCGGTTCATTGAATCCTGTGTCGATGAGGAAATTTCGGTCGGCGATTTTGTCGTCAGTGGCGGTGAGCTGCCGGCGATGATGTTGATGGATGGCTTGATTCGCTTGATACCGGGTGCTTTGGGGCATGAGCAATCCGCTGAACAGGATTCGTTTTCGGACGGTTTGCTGGATTTCCCTCACTATACCCGACCGGTTGAAGTGGATGGTTTAACGGTGCCGGATGTTCTGCAAGAAGGGCATCATGCGAAGATCGACGCTTGGCGTCACGAACAAAAGCTTGCCAGGACCAAGCAAAAACGTCCTGACTTATACACGGCTTATCGGGCCCGGCAATCGCAAGAAACCGAGTCCTAGCTGTGTTTGACAATTCGGATTCAACCTCTGGCAGCCCGTCTGTGAATGTTGGATAAAACTCAATTTCAGTTCTTTAAGAGCTGAGTTAATTTGGAGTGCTTAAAGATGAGCGATATCATCAAGCGTATTGAAGCGGAGCAAATGACGAAGGAATTACCTGAGTTTGGTCCGGGGGACACAGTGGTTGTCCAAGTAAAAGTTAAAGAAGGGAATAACGAGCGTCTACAGGCGTATGAAGGGGTTGTGATTTCTAAGCGCAACCGTGGCTTGAACTCTTCTTTCATCGTTCGTAAGATTTCTCACGGTGTGGGTGTTGAACGTACGTTCCAAGCCTACAGCCCGTTGGTTGATTCCATTGAAGTCAAGCGTCGTGGTGACGTAAGACGTGCGAAATTGTACTATCTTCGTGATCGTTCCGGTAAATCGGCACGTATCAAAGAGAAGGTTAAGTAATTTCCGGATCGAAAGCCCTCCCAGCGAGGGCTTTTTTGTTTTTGCTCCAGCATTTTTTCACATTTCCGTCGGTATGACTGTGCTATCGTTATGGCATGTCACCGAACCTGCCAAATGATATTTCCGATTTTATTCAATTTCTGCGTTTAAACGAAGGTTTGAGCGATAATACGCTGCAAGCGTATCAACGAGACCTTAAAAAGTTTTGGACCTTTGTTGAGCCAACTTCGTTGACTCAAGTGGAACGGGACCAGGTCGAAGACTTTTTGTTTCAATGGCATGAGAATCAGGGCAGTGCGCACAGCATCGCACGTTGCTTGTCGACGTTGAAGCGGTTCTATCAGTTTATGGTGTCCAATAAACGTATGACGCTGGACCCGGCCGGAGCGGTCAAAGCCCCAAAATTGATTAAAAAGATTCCAAGGGTGATCTCGGAACAACAGGTCGAAGCCTTGCTGAATGCGCCGGATGAGACCACGCCGTTGGGATTGCGCGATAAAGCCATTTTAGAATTGATGTACGCGTCGGGGTTACGCGTCTCGGAATTGGTTAATTTACCCTACGAACAGATTAATTTATCGGCCGGCCTGGTTCAGGTAACAGGAAAAGGCAAAAAAGAACGTATTGTGCCGATTGGTCAATTAGCGATTGAAGCGGTATCGGATTATTTAAAATCCGCCAGGCCTGCTTTATTAAAAGAGAACAAGTGGGTACCAACTCTATTTGTGTCGCGTTTGGGACGTACCATGACGCGGCAGACGCTATGGCATCGTATTAAAAATCTGGCGTTTGATGCGGGCATTCAGGGGGACTTGTCGCCTCATGGGTTGCGCCACGCTTTTGCAACGCACCTGATTAATCACGGCGCGGATTTACGGACGGTGCAATTGTTGTTGGGCCACTCCGATTTGTCGACCACACAAATTTATACGCATGTCGCCAAAGCGCGCATGCAGAAGATTCATCAAACGCACCACCCGAGAGGTTGATTGACGGTGGCTTCGTTTTGGTTTGAAAGAGATAAACAGTATTGGAAATGAAACAGTAGGACAAAAAATGAAAATGGGATTATCTAAAATGAAACCCTTATCAATCGGTATGACGTTGCTGGCCTTTTCAGGTTGGGTGCAGGCGGATGAAGCGGTTATTCAAAAGAAATTGCAGCAATTGATTCCCGGCGCACCACCAGCCGATATTCAGGAAAGCCAGATTCCGGGCTTATATCAAGTGTCTATTGGCCCCAAAATCGTTTATATGAGTGCGGATGGTCAATATTTGGTGTCCGGGCATATTGTGGATTTGAATACCCGTGAAAACCTAACCGAAACCGCTCAGAATAAAGCACGCAAAACGGAACTGGATAAATTGTCTGCCGATAACATGATTGTCTATCCCGCTAAAGGTGAAGCGAAGCGCACGATTACCGTCTTTACGGACATTGACTGCCCTTACTGCCGAAAGCTGCATAAAGAAATTCCGGCCCTGAATGAGGCGGGGATTGAGGTGCGTTACATGGCGTACCCTCGCGCCGGAGTCGGGTCCCCAGCGTATCAGAAAGCGGTATCGGTGTGGTGCAGCGATGACAGTCGTCAAGCGATGGATGAAGTGATGGAAAGCGGTCGAGTTCCGGCTAAGACCTGCTCGAACCCGGTTCAAAAGAATATGAAAGAAGCCGAAGCGTTTGGAGTTAGCGGCACGCCGAACATTGTGTTTGACTCTGGAGAGATGATTCCCGGTTATGCCCCCGCTGGAGACTTGATTAAAATGCTTATTAAAGGCTGAATCGTCAGGTTGTAAACAGACATAAAAAAAGGGCGTTTCGCCCTTTTTTATTCTTTAATATTCAGTTCCGGTGCCCGATAACTGTATGGATTTGGCCGAGAGGCCAGTTCTTGAGTGACGGTTTCCAAGTCCTGTACTTTCTTTTGAATATGATCCTGTTGGGATTTCAGTTCGGAGACTTGTTTACTCAGTTGTTTCAAGCTGGTGTCAATGTTTTTCAAGGCCCCGGTATTGGAAGGGCTGCTCTTTGATTTTGACGAGCTGGCCTTCATTTCGGATTCCAGCGTGGCTTGAATTTTTTTCAATAGCTTGCGCTGTTCGCTCACCGACCAGGAAATGCCGTTCAGTTTTTTCACTTGCGACTCGGTCAGCCCCATGGAGGTAACTTCAACCGGTGCCACGGATGATTGGCTGGTTTTATGCAAGGTCGAGGCTTGAATTTTGGCTTGAACGTCTTGAATTTTTTGCAGCAATGTTTGAATGCTGGCATATTGTTCCGCACGTTCACTGGCGTATTGTTTCAGGTCTTTTTGGACGTCTTTCATCATGTCATCAGAAATTGCCGGCGCCGTGATGGTTGTTGCGTCAGCCTTGGGCTGAGATACCGCGAGTGCCTCTTCTGGTTTGGCGGAAGGCGCCTCAGTGGTTTCGGCCGGTGTGGCATCCTGTTTTGTGTCGGTTGGAGCTTCCGGCGGCTTCGGTTCCGTTGCGGCACTGGCCGATTTGGTTCTCGGAATGTTCAAACGTTGAATGTCCGCGGCTAAAGCTTCAATCAGCGACGACAATTGATCGACTTTGAGATTGAGGTTTTTATTGAACAGGGTGTTTTCCGTAGTGATGATGTCAAGGACATCGTTTTTCAGGTTTTCGTGTTTTTTGCTGAGACTGTAATAAAGCCAGCCCATGACACCGACGGAAATGACGCTGACAGTCACGGAGACGGACATCATAATTGTGATGGCATTTTTTGCCGTTTTTAAATCATTGGATGCCACGCGAAGCGATTGGCGCCAGGCGACGTTCGAGTCTGACAGTTCAATGACTTGCGCTTTTTGTTCGTGGGAGATTTTAATCGCGGCTTCGGCGGCGGATTGGCTTTGCTCCGCCGCCAATTGCGCGGTTCTAGCGGCTTCCAGCGACAAGGCGGCCGCATCCAAATGATCCGCGTTCCCAGTGGCTTCCAAGGCTTTGTTTTTTTCGGAGGCTTTTTCCACTTCTTCCTGCATATCGGCCGAAGCGTTTTCCAATTGCTCCAATTCGTCTAGTAAATCGTCCGCTGTATCACTCATAGTGGATTGCCTTTATTTTTTACCCAGCGCATTGATGCGGTTTTTCAGGGATTCATTTGTTTCTTTGAGTTCGGTGTTTTTATGGCGAATTTCCGACAGTTGTGCCAGCAACTCCTCATTTGAAACGGCCGCATTCAATTCGGATAACTCGATTTCATAGCCCGCATTTTTGGCGGCTTCAAACGCACGTTCGGTCGCTTGGAAGGTGGCCTCAATCGCTCTTTGTGTTTTATCGGCCGATGCCTGGGCTTTTTTAGAGACTTCCAGTGCCAGTCGTGTCGCTTCGTGAGCGGTTTCGGCGACCTCTGAACCGATTTGTTTCACTTCCTCGTCAATCGCAATGGCTTCTTCCATGCTTTCGATGCTGTCCGCGGCTTGTTCAATCAAGTCGTGGTTTGCCTTTTCGTCCGAAGGCGAAGTGTCTGGCGTTTCACTTTGAGCGGGTTCCGCCGTTTCTGAAGTGTCTTCGACGACGTCTTCGGCCATGGGTTCCATGGAATCCGGGTCCGTTTCAATGGCTTCTGTTGGAGCCTCCATCGTGTCTTCATCGGAAAGAGGAGGGAGGTCCGTTTCAGAATCAACATTAATATCGTTTTCTTGTTGCGCTTCGGCGTCGTCCAAGCTTGTTTCCACACCTTCGGTCGCCGGCGCCTCTTCCATGTCTGGCAGGGCTTCGTCCGCAGTCATGGCTTCGTCTGACAATGCTTCATCCAAGACCGGAGGAACCGTGTCTTCGGCAGACATTTCGTCGCTCTGTGATTCGGTTTCTGCAGTGGAATCGTCTTCTAAGGTGTCGGCTTCTTCCGGCAGTTCTAATGACTCAATGGCTTCATCTTGAAAGTCGTCTTCCAGTTCGGCCATCTCGTTTGCCATGGCAGCAATATCCTCATCGGAGGTTTCTTCGCCTTGCGCCTCATTCATGTCGGGCGCAGGTGCTTCCTCTGGCGGTTCGGCTGGTGCGTCTGCTGGGGTTTCTGCTTCAAGTGGGGTTTCCAGCGCGTCCGTCACATCGTCTTCTAACGTCTCAGACGTGTTTTCAACTTCGGCGAGTAATTCGTCAACGGTACTGGCTTCATCTTCGGTGAAGGGGAGTTCGCTGTCAGCATCTTCAGCCGTGTCTTCGGTGGCTTCAGAGATTTCTGGTTCGGCAGATGGTTCTGGCTCGGGAGTGTCTTCGGACAGTTCCGGTTCGACATCGGTTTCCGCCAGCTGATCGAGCGCGTCCAATAAGTCATCGGCATTTGACTCAGAGGCCGGTGTTTCGTTGGCTTCGGTCATGGATTCTTCTCCCATCATTTTCAGCATTTCCTGAGTCGCTAAATCGTCTTTTTCCATATCCGCGGTCATGATTGAATACCTTTTAAATGCGTTCCGCTATCTTAGCGCAATAAGCCCGGTTTGTGATACCGGACGCTTATTGCGGATATTATTGCGAAACTAAAAGCATTTTATATGCCAGTTAGATAGGCGTTTAGGTTTTCTTTGTGTTCGAAGGTCAGCTTTTCGCCATGAGTTGGGTGGCAGAATGAAAGGGCGCAGGCATGCAGTAATAGCCGTTCGGCCATGTTAAAGCTGTGAGGGTCGGCATAGAGGTTGTCGCCCAAAATGGGGTGTCCGAGCATTTTCATGTGCAGGCGAAGTTGGTGGGAGCGGCCGGTAATCGGCGTGAGGTTCACGAGGGAGGCGTTATTGCCAAGGCTTTTGGCGTGCCATTCGGTTGCCGCGGCCTTTCCTTGCCGGAAGTCGATCATCTGTAAAGGCCGTTTTTCCCAATCGCATCGCATGGGGAGCTGAACCCGTCCTTTCGGCTGGCTGGGGTGTCCATAGCAGATAGCCTGGTAGTGTTTTTCAGTGAGACGGTCTTGGAATTGGATACTGAGATGGCGGTGGGCCGCTTTGTTTTTGGCCAGTACCATCAGACCGGAGGTGTCCATGTCAAGCCGGTGGACAATGAGTGCATCTGGGCAGTGCGTTTGTATTTGTGCCAGCAGGTTGCTTTCTGGATGAACGCTTCGACCAGGAACCGAAAGTAAACCGGACGGCTTATTAACCACCAACAATTCCTCATCTTCATAAATCAGCCAGGCCGGGTCAAACGGGATGTGAGGTATGTCGGTTCGATAAGGTGTGGTCATGGTGCGATGAATCCGATGGCGAATGGAAGCGGAAACCGTAAAACGGATGCGTTAAAATAATGGTCTTTATTGTAAAAGAGAAAAGGTTTGATGAGTCATAAAGTTTCAGTGATTTTTGTTTGTTTAGGCAATATTTGCCGCTCGCCGACGGCGCATGCGGTTTTTCGTAACCTGGTGGCCGCAGAAAATTTGCAGGATGAGGTATTAATCGATTCCGCAGGAACCGCCTCTTGGCATAAAGGTAAGTCGGCCGACAGCCGGTCGATTCAAGTGGCGCATGGGCGCGGTATTCAAATGGATGATTTGCGATCCCGTCCGGTGGATATGGGCGATTTGATGGAGTTCGATTACGTCCTGGCGATGGACGATATGAATTATTCCGACTTGATGGCCATGGCCTTACCAGAGCACCAAGAAAAAATCCGATTGTTTTTGGAGTTTGCCCCTGAATTTGAAGAGCGTGAGGTCCCTGATCCGTATTATGGCGGCCCGCAGGGGTTTGACCATGTGTTTGATTTGGTGACGGCGGCTTCCAAAGGTTTGCTGGACGAGATTAAGCGCAAGCACCTATAAATCGTGCGCGGTTTTGTCTGCGTTGCCTTTTGAATGATCTAAAGCGAGTTCCCTAAAACGCAAAAACGACCAGGCCTGGTCGTTTTTGGGTCTTCAGAATAACCGGTTGTCACCTGGATAGAGTTAAGACTTCGTGCTTTCCAACGCATCCTCTTTAGCCGGTTTGGCCGAAGTGTCTGTTTGGTTTTCTTTAGACTTAGAAGTGGTTTCTTTCTCTGGCTTTTGAGCTGACTGAGTCTTGTCTGCCTGAGGTTTGGATTCCGACTTCGATGTCTGAGGCTGAGCTTGAGCCTTTTCCGGCTTGTTATCAACCGCAACGCTATTATCCGCTTTTACATTGTCGTTGGCCGGCTTCGGTGCCTCTTGTGAGGGTTTCGCATCGGCTTCCGGCGCGGGCAGATTGTGAATCGACATGGTTTCAGCCCCTTCCGGTTTGCGGCGGCGGCCATTGTAGCTACGGGTATTGTAACGACTGCGACGTCTTGGGCGTTCGGAGCCTGTGTCTTTATTGCCATCCTTATTGGATGGAGCGGCACCGCTTTCGGCGTTTTTGACGGCTTTATTGGCAGCTTTGCTTTCTTTTGATTCTTTCGCTTTGCTCGGCTTGTTATTCGCCTGTTTATTGTCGGCGACGACCTCGTTTTTGTCGGTATTGTTGTTGCGCGAACGTGAACGACGGCGTCTGTTATCTCGGCCTTCGTTTTTGCGCTCTCCCGATTTTTCATTGCGATCGTTGCGGTCATTGCGCTTGTTATCGCGACGGTTGTCGTTTTTATCGGAACCGTCTTTATCGGATTGACGACGACGGTTGTTGCGATTGCGGTTGTTACGGTTACCGTTTCGCCCGTTGTTTCTGGAACGGGTTTCTTTTTTCGGTTCTTCCGCTTCTTCCTGTTCAAACAAAGCTTTCCACAAGCGTTTGAATAGGCCGGGTTTGGCTTCTTCTTTCGGGCTTGGTGGTGGAGAGCTTGGCTGCATGTTTTTGATCGCCGGCTCTTCTTTGACCACGTTTGGCTTGGCTTGTTGCTGCGCTTCTTCTTTGGCAACGACTTCCTTGATTTTATAGCTGGAGTCGATCGCGACTTCGTCACCGATACGCGTTCTTTCCATTCGATAATCCGGTGTGTCGAGGTGTTCGTTCGGAATCACCAGGATGTGCAGATTGTGGCGGTCTTCAATACCGGTAATTTGATGGCGTTTTTCGTTCAGTAAGAAGGTCGCGACTTCCACCGGCAGTTGCACAGTGACGCGGCGCGTGTTTTCCTTCATGGCTTCTTCTTCCAGCAAGCGCAAAACCGACAGGGCCAGCGATTGGACGCCACGGATGACGCCGGTGCCTTTGCATCGTGGGCAAATCATCTGAGTGGATTCTTCGATGGATGGACGCAGACGCTGACGAGACATTTCCAACAGGCCGAAGCGCGAAATCTTACCGATTTGCACACGGGCGCGGTCGGACTTCACCGCTTCACGCATTTTGTTTTCCACGTCACGCTGGTGGCGGTTGGAGTGCATGTCGATGAAGTCGATTACGACCAAACCGCCGATGTCACGCAAGCGGAGTTGGCGAGCGATTTCGCAGGCCGCTTCCAGGTTGGTGTGGTAAGCGGTTTCTTCAATGTCGCCACCTTTGGTGGAGCGGCTGGAGTTGATGTCGATGGACGTCAAGGCTTCGGTGATGTCGATGACGATGGCGCCACCGGACGGCAAAGTCACTTCGCGAGTGTAGGCCGTTTCGATTTGCGATTCGACTTGGAAGCGTGTGAACAGGGGAATGGTGTCCTGATACGGTTTGACTTTATAAACCTGATGCGGCATGACGTGTTGCACAAAGTCACGCGCCTTGTGGAAGGTTTCCATGTCGTCGATGATGATTTCACCGATGTCTTGACGCAGATAATCACGAATGGCCAAAATGACGATGTCGGATTCCTGGTGAATCAGGAAAGGCGCGCTTTTTTCTGCGGAGGCCTTTTGAATGGCTTCCCACAGCTGCACCAGGTAGTTCACACCCCATTGCAATTCTTCGGTGGATTTGCCGACTCCGGCGGTGCGGATAATCAACCCCATGCCTTCCGGCATGTCCAAGTCTTTCAAGGCATCGCGGGTTTCGGAACGGTCATCGCCTTCAATGCGGCGGGAAATGCCACCAGCTTTCGGGTTGTTTGGCATCATGACCACATAAGGGCCAGCCAAGGTGATTTGGGTGGTTAAGGCCGCACCTTTATTACCACGTTCTTCTTTTTGAACCTGAACAATGAGTTCTTGACCTTCCGACAGGATGTCTTTAATGGACAGGCGTTCGCCTTTGGCATTGTCAGGGTAATATTCTTCGGCCACCTCTTTAAAGGGTAAAAAACCGTGGCGTTCGGCGCCGTAGTCTACGAAAGCCGCTTCTAAGCTGGGCTCGATTCGGGTAACGGTCCCTTTGTAAATATTGGCTTTTTTCTTTTGGTGGTGTGGGGTTTCAACATCTAGATCATATAGTTTTTGACCATCGACTAAGGCAATACGCACCTCTTCGGATTGCGTAGCGTTAATCAGCATTCTTTTCATGCGATTCTCTTTTTAGTTATCGTAAAGGAAGCTCGCATGTCGAACAGGAGGAAGGATAATACGAGAAGGATCGCTGGGCGATTAGGCGTCTTGAGGCAACCGTTTATTCTTGTTTGCAATGACCGGACGATGATTGAGTGGCCGGAGTTGGATTGCTTTTTGTGAGGTTGTCGTTTTTGTCGAGCTGTTTATCGGTTGTTGAAAAATGTAAAAGCTCTTAGCCAATCAGAAGGGCAGTTCGCTGCGGTTCTAATTTATTTTGTTATTCGCTCAGTTTCAGTTCTTTATGCTTTGCTCTCGTGTGGTTAGGCCGTCGTCTTATGAACGTCGCGTTTGCTTGCGGGTGCGACGACTAACTTTTTATTCGCTTCTTAGCCTGCTGACAGGGTCGCTTCAGGTTAAAAAATTCTTTAAGCCGCTGTTTTGGAAGCTTTAATAGCTTATTGATTTAAATGAAAAACAGCCGCTGTTCATGTTCTTTTATTGCGCATTAAATATAACATCCCTTGGCGCGCCATGCAATTTAAATATTTCAGGCGGTGGTGAACGGGCAGGGAAGTGGGGTCGAGAATGTCGACAAAGCCTGATTTCGGTATTGGGATCAGGTAAAATAGACGGTTTTTTGGCCAAGCGGTCGCTTCATCTAAATTTGGAGAGGGCGTCTTAGACTTATTTTTGGAATGCTTATGGGTGTGAAGTTTCTTGAGGTGACCTCGGAGGACGCGGGGCAGCGGGTGGATAATTTTTTGATGCGCCATTATCGCAATGTGCCCAAGACTTTGATTTATCGGATTATTCGTAAAGGCGAAGTTCGGGTGAACAAAGGTCGCGTTAAGCAGAACACTCGTCTGGTTGATGGCGATGTGGTGCGGGTGCCGCCGATTAAGGTGCCGGAAAAAACCGAGTCCACTGTGCCGGCCGGTCAGTTACAGCGCATTGAAGACAGCATTCTTTACGAAGATAAGGATTTGATGGTCATCAATAAACCTTCCGGTGTGGCCGTGCATGGCGGCAGCGGCATTCAGTGGGGCTTGATTGAAGTGGTGCGTGCCTTACGCCCGCTGGCGAAACGTTTGGAGCTGGTGCATCGTCTGGACCGGGAAACATCCGGCTGTATTTTGCTGGCGAAAAAAGCCTCGGTACTGAAGGCGCTGCATGAGCAAATTCGTGAAAACAAAATGACCAAAGAATATCTGGCATTGCTGACTCATCATTGGCCGAAAGGGTTGGAAAAAATCGATTTGCCCTTATTGAAAAACACATTGAAATCCGGTGAACGGGTCGTGAAAGTGTCGAAAGAAGGCAAGCCCTCGGTGAGTTATTTTCGGGTGTTAGAGCGCTTTGACGATTGCGACTTGGCCGCGGTGCGTCTTAAAACCGGCCGGACGCATCAGATCCGAGTGCATGCCTTGTCGCAAGGCTGTCCGTTGGTGGGTGACGACAAATACGGCGATAAAACACTGAATAAGGCTTATAAAAAACTGGGGATGAAACGGTTGGCATTGCATGCGCAGTATCTGGGATTCGAACACCCGGTGACCCAGGCCTGGCTAAAAGTGGAAGCGCCATTACACGATGATTTTGAATTAACCTTGACGAACTTGCGGGGAGAGAAAGCATGACGAGGCAATACCAGTGTGTGATTTTTGACTGGGATGGAACGCTGATGAATTCGGAGGCGCGTATTGTGTCGTCGATTCAAACCGCCGCAGAACGGGTGGGCTTTCCGGTGTTGCCGTACGATGTTTCCAAGCAAATCATTGGTTTGAGTCTGGAAAAAGCGATTCTAACGCTCTACCCCGACGCGGATGCGTTGGGTATCGAGGCGATGGCGAAAGGCTATACGGATTGTTTTTTGGATGAGTCCTGTGTGCCAATGTTGCCGTTCGAAGGGGCGGAAACCTTGTTGCAGTTTTTGCGCGGCGAAGGCGTGAAAGTCGCGATTGCCACCGGTAAGAGTCGAAAAGGGTTGGATCAAGTGTTGGATGAAGTTGGGTTTGAACCGTATTTCCACTTTACCCGTACCCCGGTGGAGTCCGAATCCAAGCCGAGTCCGTTGATGTTGCAACAGATTTTGGATGAGTTTGATTTGGCACCCGAGCATGCGGTGATGGTGGGTGATACCGAATTTGACATGCAAATGGCGCAGACCATTGATATGGACCGGATCGCGCTCAGTCATGGGGTGCATGAATTGGAGCGTTTGCAAGGCTTTGATCCGGTAGCCAGTTTTGATGATTTGATGTCGATGCAGGCCTGGTTAAAAGGCCGTTTGTTGCCACACGCTTAAGCTGCGAAGGATCTTAATCCGGCAAGTAGGGCAGTTGCAGGCCGCATTGTCTTAAAAAATGCGTTAAGTCAATCAGTGGCAAGCCGATTAAAGCATTCGGGTCTTTGCCTTCGATGGATTCAAATAACGTAATGCCCAAGCCTTCTGATTTGAAGCTGCCGGCGCACTGATAAGGCTCTTCCAATATCAGGTAGTTGTGAATGTCGGTTTCCGATAGGCTTCGGAAAGTGACATGGGTTTCATCCAGTGTTTGCAGTCTGAGGTTGTGGCGAGTGTCCAAAACCACCAGGCCGGTTCGGAAGGTAACGGTGTGACCGCTGAATTGTCGAAGCTGTTCAACGGCGTTTTCGTAATGGTGTGGTTTGCCGATGGGGCGGTCCTGGAAGCTGGCGCTCTGGTCCGACGCGATAATCAGTGCGTCCGGGTGATGTGGCGCGATGGCTTCGGCTTTCGCCAGCGAGAGACGGTTGACCATTTCGGCCACAGTTTCGCTCGGGTTTGGGGTTTCGTCCACCTCGGGTTTGGCGGTGACAAACGGCAATCCAAGCTTTTCCAAGAGCATTTTTCGGAAGGGGGAGGTGGATGCCAGAACGATTTGTGGGAGAGATGACGTCGAAGTCATGCTAGGCCTTTGTTTTTTTTAAATTTTGCGAAAATAGGATGGCGGATATTATCGTCATTTATTTTTGACTTTGGGATGTAATGGGAGTATTATGCGCGCCATGTTTGACAAGCTTCCGGATTTGATTGACCCTGTTTACTCTTCGCAACATGATAAACGATTTGTTGCGCGAGTCAATCAGGAGCGTTTCCCACGCTTGAAGCAACTGCTTGTTTCGACAGAACATGATGTGGAAGTGGACGTACACTTTTATTATCATCCGCAATACAAAATGCATGCGTTTGATATGAAATTGGGCACGGTTTTCACGTTGGAGTGTCAACGCTCGTTAAAAAGTTTTGATTATCCATCCTCATCATCGGTTACCGGTGTGTTTGTTGAGTCAATGGCTCTGGCCGAAGAGTTGCCTTCCGACGTGGAGGTGTATGAACTGTCGGAAGAGAAAATCTCATTGATGGATTTGGTGGAAGACGAGCTGATGTTATCCGTGCCTTTGTCGGCCATTGATGACGCCAGTGAAATGGACTACCAGAATCCGCCCGAGGAAGACGCTCTGCCGGAAGATAAAGAATTAGAAAAAAAGGAAAATCCTTTCGCCGCTTTGAAAGGATTGAAAGACAACCCGAATTAATGTTCAGGAGAATTTAAGATGGCTGTACAAAAAAGTCGTAAAACCCCTTCAAGACGTGGTATGCGTCGTTCGCACGATGCGTTGACCACTGCGCCGATCACCGTTGATGAAACCACCGGTGAAGTTCATCGTCGTCACCATGTAACGGCGGATGGTTACTATAAAGGCAAAAAAGTCATTCAAGACAAATAATCTTTTTAGGGAACCCCGGTCGTTCGACTGGGGTTTCTCATTTCTTTTGCATTCCCCATTCTATTTTTGGATTACTATTTTTAGGATCTGACCTTGAGTATTAAAATTGCTATCGATGCGATGGGCGGTGACCACGGTATTAAGGTAACTGTTCCAGCTTCTTTGGAAGCTTTGTCAAAATTTCCGGATCTTTCGATTGTTTTAGTGGGCAACAAACCTCTGATTGAAAAGGCATTGGCGTCACATCAGTATGATGAGTCGCGGCTGTCCGTCGAACATGCGGAACAAATTGTTGAGATGGATGATTTACCTTCCAAGGCGTTACGGAATAAACGTAAATCGTCAATGCGTATTGCGCTGAATTTAGTGAAAGAAGACGTTGCCCAGGCCGCGGTCAGCGCGGGTAATACCGGCGCCTTGATGGCGGTTTCTAAGTTTGTATTGAAAACCTTGCCGGGCATTGATCGCCCAGCCATTTGTACTCAGATGCCGACGATGAAAGGCCATGTCCATGTGTTGGACTTGGGTGCGAATGTCGGGGCTGATGGGCAAAGTTTGGCGCAATTCGGTGTGATGGGGTCGGTGTTGGCGAATGCCGTCGATAATAATGCCAAGCCCCGCGTGGCGCTGTTGAATATCGGTGAAGAAGAAATCAAAGGGCATCAGCGCATCAAAGACGCCAATGAACTGCTGAAGAACAGTTCCATTAATTACGTCGGCTACGTGGAAGGGGATGAAATCTACCAAGGTGATGTCGACGTGGTGACCTGTGATGGCTTTGACGGCAATGTGGCGTTGAAATCCAGTGAAGGCGTTGCCAAAATGATTTCCTTTTATCTGAAAGACGCCTTTAATAAAAATCTTCTGACCAAGCTGGCCGGTTTGGTCGTCTATCCTGTCTTGAAAGCTTTTAAAGAAAAAGTCGACCCTAGACGTTATAATGGGGCCTCATTGTTGGGGTTACGTAAAATTGTCATCAAAAGTCATGGCGGTGCCGATGCGTTTTCGTTTTATCATGCCATTGCCGAAGCGCGCCTGGAAGTGATCAAAAACGTACCGGAATTGATTGCATCTGAAGTGAAGACGATTTTGGATAGCCATACCGACGACCAATCCTTGGAAAAACAAGAATAACAGGCGACAGCTAAAGCAGGTCTTATGAGTCAAAAAATCTACAGTCGAATTATTGGAACGGGAGGCTACCTCCCTGAAAAGGTGATGACCAACGCCGATTTGGAAAAAATGGTGGACACCAGCGACGAGTGGATTCGAGAAAGGACCGGGATTGAAGAAAGACGCATCGCTGCGGAAGGGCAAACCACCTGTGACTTGGCGGAACAAGCCTCGTTACAAGCGTTGGAAATGGCTGGTGTCACCCCTCAAGAACTGGACATGATTCTAGTGGCCACCACGACGCCCGATAAGATTTTCCCGAGTACTGCAACGCTGTTGCAAGCCCGTTTGGGTAATCACGGCGCGCCGGCTTTTGATTTGCAAGCCGTTTGTACCGGTTTTGTCTACGCCTTGAGTGTCGCAGACCAATACATTAAAACCGGCATGGCTAAGCGCGTTTTGGTCGTCGGAGCCGAGACGTTGTCGCGTATCACCAACTGGGAAGACCGTAACACTTGTGTGTTGTTTGGCGATGGTGCCGGTGCGGTTGTTCTGGAAGCGTCAGAAGAAACCGGTGTTTTGTCGACGCACATTCATGCCGACGGTCAGTATGAAGAGTTACTGCACGTCCCGTCCGGCCCGTCCAAAGTGCCGCAAACCGATGAAATTGCCGAAAGAACCATGTCCATGAAAGGCAATGAAGTGTTCAAGATCGCCGTAAACACACTGAGTCAAATCGCGTCGGAAACCCTGGCCGCCAACCAAATGCAGAAAGAAGATTTGGACTGGTTGGTACCCCATCAAGCCAACTCCCGTATTATTAAAGCCACGGCCCGCAAATTGAAGTTGGGCGATGACCAAACCGTGATGACGGTCAGCAAACACGCCAATACTTCCAGTGCATCGATTCCACTGGCGTTGAATGAAGCGGTCCGAGACGGCCGTATTCAGAAAAACCAGGTCGTGCTGTTGGAAGCCTTTGGTGGCGGCTTTACCTGGGGCTCCGCGTTGCTTCGATTCTGAAGCAGGCCTGGTCAGAATTCAGATTAATCAGATTTAAGGAACGTTTTTATGTCATACGCGTTTGTTTTTCCCGGTCAAGGGTCGCAATCCGTTGGAATGCTGGCCGATATGGCCGAGCAGCATGCGGTTGTAAAATCCACATTTGATGAAGCCTCAGAAGCGCTAGGTTACGACCTTTGGAGCCTGGTGCAAAACGGTCCGGAAGAAAAATTGAACCAAACCGACGTCACGCAACCGGCGATGTTGACGTCCGGCATTGCGATCTGGCGTGCCCTGGCCGAGCAGAAAACCTTGGCGCCAGCCTATCTGGCGGGCCATTCGCTGGGCGAGTACACGGCCTTGGTGGCGGCGGGCGTGATGAATTTGGCGCAAGGCGTGGAATTGGTCGCCGAGCGCGGGCGCTTGATGCAATCCGCCGTGCCAGCCGGTGAAGGGGCTATGGCGGCTGTTTTGGGCTTGGAAGATCAGCAGATTGTTGACATCTGTGCCGCTGCAGACGGTGTCGTGGAAGCGGTGAATTTCAATTCACCGGGGCAGGTGGTGATTGCCGGTGCGAAAACCGCGGTGGACGCCATTTTGCCTGTATTTGAGGAAGCGGGTGCCAAACGTGTTGTGCCGTTGGCGGTCAGCGTGCCATCTCACTGCTCTTTGATGAAGCCGGCGGCGGATGCCTTGGCCGAAAAACTGAACGGCATGGCGCTGAACACGCCAACCATTCCGGTTCTGCATAACGTCAATGTCGAAACCGCTGCTTCAGAAGCGGAAATCAAACAGGCGTTGGTGGAACAATTGTACCGTCCGGTGCAGTGGGTGAAGACGGTTGAAAAAATGAAATCATTGGGTGTCGAGCGTTTGTATGAGCTGGGCCCAGGCAAGGTGTTGATGGGCTTGAACCGTCGCATCGATCGTAAAATGGGGATGCAAGCCGTTTACGATTCGGCTACACTTACGGCATCGTTGGAAACTCTCTAAGGAAAACCTTATGTTATCTGGAAAAATAGCTTTTGTAACAGGGGCGAGCCGTGGCATCGGAAAGGCGATCGCCTTGGATTTGGCGGCGAATGGCGCGACGGTCATTGGAACGGCTACATCCGAAAACGGTGCGCAAGCCATTACCGACTATTTAAAGGAAGCGGGCGCGCAAGGTGTGGGGAAATGTTTGAATGTTACCGATGCCGAAATGATTGCCACCGTATTGGGTGAAGTGACCAAAGAATTCGGTACGCCGACGGTGCTGGTCAACAATGCCGGAATTACACGCGACAACCTATTGATGCGTATGAAAGACGATGAATGGGACGACATCATCGACACGAATTTGAGTTCGGTTTACCGCATGTCCAAGGCGTGTCTGCGCGGCATGATGAAAGCCAAGCAAGGGGCGATTATCAACATTGCATCCGTTGTCGGTGTGATGGGGAATGCCGGGCAAACCAACTATGCTGCGGCCAAAGCCGGGATTATGGGCTTCACCAAGTCGTTGGCTCGTGAAATCGGTGCTAAGAACGTAACGGTGAACACCGTCGCGCCTGGGTTTATTGATACCGATATGACGCGCGCCTTGCCGGAAGAGCAGCGCGATGCCTTGACGCAACAGATTCCGTTGAAGCGTTTGGGCGAGCCGGAAGACATCGCCAAAACGGTGACCTTTTTGGCCTCGGAAGGCGGCAGCTACATTACCGGCCAAACCATTAATGTAAATGGTGGTATGTACATGATTTAAAAGCCGATTCAGGCTTTTTTAATCTTTAACTATTGGATTTGGCTTATAATGCGTCTGGATGTTTTTTCAAAATAGCTTGAAAAAAAACAAAGATAAAGCGAAAATGAGCGGAATTTTTGAAAGAAGAATTTTAATTTAACTAGTAAACCGGAGAATATTCCATGAGCAGTATTGAAGAACGCGTCAAAAAAATTGTTGTAGAACAATTGGGTGTTGAAGAAGACCAGGTTACCCCTGATGCTTCTTTCATCGATGATTTAGGTGCGGATTCATTGGACACAGTTGAGTTGGTTATGGCATTGGAAGAAGAGTTTGACTGCGAAATTCCTGACGAAGAAGCAGAAAAAATCTCTACTTTAGCGCAAGCAACTGCTTATGTAGAAGCGAACCTAGAGTGATCTAAACTGAAAGTTTTCAGAAAAGCCGTTTTTACGGCTTTTTTTGTTTCTGGCCACTGAAAAATGGCGGAGCCTGTGTATGCCGGGTTTGGCGAAAGGCGCATGGAACAAAGGAATAAAGCACTGGCGGACAAGCGCCGGTGGCGTGTGAATGTAAAGGAATGAAAGATGAAAATGCGTCGTGTTGTGGTAACGGGTATCGGTTGTGTCACACCGGTCGGGAATACGGTTGAAGCCACTTGGGCGGCTTTGTTGAAAGGACAAAGCGGTATTGAAACCATTAAAGGCTTTGACACGGATGGTTTTGCCGTGACATTCGGTGGGGAAATCAAAGACTTTGATATTACCGAATACATTACACCCAAAGAAGCGAAAAAAATGGACCCGTTCATTCACTATGGGATGGCAGCGGGCACGCAAGCGCTCAAAGACTCCGGTTTGGAAGTGACTGACGATAATGCCGAGCGTATCGGTGTGTCTATCGGTTCCGGCATTGGCGGGATCGGCTCCATTGAGAAACAACATGCGACCTTGCAAAAATCCGGTCCGCGTCGTGTTTCACCGTTTTTCGTTCCAAGTTCCATCATTAACATGGTCTCCGGTAACCTGTCGATCATGCACGGTTTGAAAGGCCCGAATATGGCGATTGGCACCGCCTGTGCAACCGGTACACACAGCATTGGTGATGCCTACCGAATGATTCAATTCGGCGATGCCGATGTGATGGTTGCCGGTGGGGCGGAACAAGCCACCACGCCGCTGGGATTGGCTGGATTTGCGGCGGCAAAAGCCTTGTCGACCCGCAATGACGATCCGCAAACCGCCAGCCGCCCTTGGGATAAAGGGCGTGACGGGTTCGTTTTGAGTGACGGTGCCGGTGCTGTGGTGTTGGAAGATTATGAACACGCCAAAGCGCGTGGCGCGCATATTTATTGTGAAATCGTCGGTTTCGGCATGAGTGGTGATGCGTATCATATGACCAAACCGGCCGACGGTGGGGAAGGCGGCGCGCGTTGTATCCAGAATGCCTTGCGCAACGCCGAGTTGAACCCGGAACAAATCGATTACATTAATGCGCACGGCACCTCGACACCGGCCGGTGACGTGTGTGAAGCCAGCGCGATTAAATCCGTCTTTGGTGACCACGCGCACAAATTGGCGGTCAGTTCCACCAAATCCATGACCGGACACGCTTTGGGCGCGGCCGGGGCGATGGAAGCCGTGTTCACCGCGTTGATGATTCAAGAACAGGTATTGGCACCGACCATTAATTTGGAAGACCCGGCGGACGGGTGTGATTTGGACTTTGTGTCCGATGGCGCGCGTGAGGCGAAAATCACCTATGCGGTGTCCAACTCGCTTGGGTTTGGCGGAACCAATGCCTCTTTGGTGTTTGCTAAAGTTTAATGGTTTTTGACTGCTTCCGACATCAATAAAGGTTCGACCAAATGGCCGCCACGTCTACGCAGACAATGAACGTTGTTTCCATTGACTGTCCACAAGTTGACCTGTTAAAGCTGCATCAGCTGGATACGGCACGCTATCCGTTTTTATTGGAGAGCGTGGCTCAGGGGCAATTGGGACGTTTTGATGTGCTGTTTGCCTTTCCGCAAGACACCTTGACCTTGTCGGATGCAACCGACGCCGAGGCGTTCCAAAATGCGTTTCACGACGCCTATCAATCACTCCAAGTTCCGGACATTGATTCGGACTTACCCTTTACCGGCGGTTGGTTCGGTTATTTCAGCTATGATTACGCTCAGGTCGTTGAACCGACATTGAATTTGCCTGTGTCTGATTTACCGTTGGCGGTGTTGGTTCGAGTGCCGACGGCGGTGATGGTCGACCATCAAACCGGACAGGTACACTTTATGGCCGAAGCCGGTTTTGAAGCGTGTCTCGACACCATGCGTCAGGATTTTGACTCGGCGCAAGCCCGGTCGGATAAACCGGTTGATATTCAGGTCACTAATCGCTGGGAAGAACCGGAAGCCAAATATCTGAACGGCATTGAAACCATTAAAGATTACATCCTGGCCGGAGACATCTTTCAGGTCAACCTGTCGCGTGAATGGCGCTTTGAATTGAGCGAGGCCGATTATGCCGCCTTGTACGCGTCGTTGCGGCGCAATAATCCGGCCCCATTTGCGGCTTGTGCACAGTTTGGCGATTGGCAGTTGCTCAGTTCTTCTCCGGAACGTTTGGTGCAGTATCGCGCACCTTGGGTGGAAACACGCCCGATTGCCGGTACCCGCAAACGCAGTGCCGACGTGTCGGCCGATCGCGCTTTGATCGAAGAATTGATTTCCCACCCGAAAGAACGCGCCGAACACATTATGTTGATTGACTTAGAGCGTAATGATCTCGGGCGAATCTGCTTGCCCGGTTCGGTGGAAGTCAATGAGTTGATGGTGGTGGAAACCTACGAGCATGTGCATCACATCGTGTCGAATGTGCGTGGGCATCTTCAGCCCGGCATGACGCCGTTGGAAATCATTCACGCCACCTTCCCGGGCGGCACCATTACCGGCTGTCCGAAAGTGCGCTGCATGGAAATCATTGCCGAATTGGAACAAATGCCTCGACAAGCTTATACCGGTTCTTTAGGCTATATCAACCGGGACGGTTCGTTGGATTTTAATATTCTGATTCGGACGATTCTGCAACAAGGGAATCAAGTGTCGCTGCGGACCGGCGCGGGCATTGTCGCCGATTCGATTCCGGAACGGGAGTTGAAGGAATCTCGCCATAAAGCCAAGGGGCTGTTGAACGCGTTACTGGGTGATGTTTAAGTAACATCTGCTTGAAGAGTCGATACCAAAGAGGAGTGGTTATGAAGTTCAATACACAAATCTGGCTGAATGGGGAACCGATTTCACAGTCTGGCTTTGACCGAGGTTTGTTGTATGGCGACGGCTTCTTTACCACGATCTTGCTGGTCGACGGTCAACTGGCCAATTGGGACGCTCATTGGGCGCGACTGAACGAAAGCCAGAAGCGTTTAGGCTTTCCGGCGTTGAATCCGGTCAATATGATTAATGATTTGATTGCGTTTATCAAATCGCGTCCGGCACAACCGTTGGAAGTCATTAAGATTTTGATTACCCGCGGCGAAGGCGGCAAAGGCTATCAGCCGTTAGCCAAGCCACGTCCATCGGTCTTCATCCAGCGGCTGCCGTTTCCTGAAGAGGGCGCGACGGAAAGCCTAACATTGGAAAACGACCACACCCGAGAGGGTATAAAGGCCTGGCCGTTTTTTCGATTGAAGATGACCGTGTCCGATATCGAGGCGTCGCGTCAAACACAATTGGCCGGCTTGAAGCACTTGAATCGCTTGGAAAACGTCTTGGCCCGCCAGGCGTTGTTGGACACCGAGTTCGACGAAGCGGTGATGCTGGACGGTGACGGTCAGGTTATCAGTGCTACTCAGGCCAATCTGGTGCTGATCAAAGACGGGCGGTTTTTGACGCCGAAATTGACGCACAGCGGGGTTTTTGGAACCTGTTTGCGTTCGCTCAATCACGCCTTGCAGGCAAGCGGGTTTGAACAGACGGTGGAATGGGGCGAGATACGCCGCGAAGATGTCTTGGCCGCCGACGAACTCTTTTGCTGCAATGCCTTGCGCGGTGTGATGCCGGTGAGTCACTTTCAGGGCCGAGCCTATGCCATGCATCAAAGTGATAAAATCGCCCAGGCCTGGCTGAATTGGCAACAGACGAATTTAACGAATATCCGAGGGTTACGGGTTTAATGCAAAAAATCAAACTGTTCCTTATGACGGTGGCGGCTTGTGTGCTGGTCACCTGGTTATCGGTTGAGGGTTGGGCTTTCAAGCAGTTTCTGACCCAACCGATTTCCTCACAAACCGACGCGCAAGTGGTGTCGATTCCGAAAGGCACCACGTCCCGTAAAGTAGCGCACTTGCTGTACGAGGCCAAGATGGTGCGTCATCCGGAATGGTTGGTTTGGGTTCTGAAGTGGCGTGGTCAGGCAGAACAGGTGAAAGCCGGTGAAATCGAAATTCATCCGAATTGGACGTTGGACGAATTAATCGATGCCTTGGTTCAAGGCAAAACAGTGACGTATCCGGTGACCTTTATTGCCGGGGAGACCATACAACAAGGCTTGGAAACCCTGCGAAATTCACCCAAGCTGGAAAAGGTGCTCGACTATCAAGACACCGCCACCATCCAGGCCCAGCTGGGCTTAAAGCAACCTTTGGAAGGTCAGTTCCTGCCGGAAACCTATTTTTATTCCGCCGACGAAACGGACTTGTCGATTTTGCAGCGTTCCCATGCGTCGTTACAGAAAACCTTGCAGCAGGCCTGGGCGAATCGTGCGGATAACTTGCCGATTAAAACCCCTTACGAGGCGCTGATTCTGGCGTCGATTGTCGAAAAAGAAACCGGCTATGCGCCCGAGCGGCCGATGATTGCCGGTGTGTTCGTCAACCGCTTGCGCAAAGGCATGCGGTTGCAGTCCGACCCAACGGTGATTTACGGCATCGGTGACAAATACGACGGCAATATCCGCAAGAAAGACTTGCAGACCAAAACCGCTTACAACACCTATCGCATTAACGGTTTGCCGCCCACGCCGATTGCACTGGCGAGCGCCGATGCGATTCGTGCGGTGTTGAACCCGGAGACCACCAAGGCGTTATACTTTGTGTCGAAAGGTAATGGTCAGCACGTGTTTTCCAACACATTGAAAGAACACAATCGCGCGGTGCGTAAATACATTTTGTCGCGTCAATAATTCAAGCAGCCCATAGGATTCATTCATGTCTCATGTCACACAGCCCGGTCAATTCATTACGCTCGAAGGGACGGAAGGCGCCGGCAAGTCCACCAACCTGATGTTTATCGAGCAGTGGTTGCGGGACCGGGACATCGACGTGGTGGTGACACGAGAGCCGGGCGGCACCGCCATCGGTGAAGCGGTCAGGCACATTTTGCTCGATAAGCAATACGGTGAGATGACGCCGGACACGGAACTGTTATTAATGTTTGCAGCGCGCAATCAGCACCTACAGGAAAAAATTCTACCGGCGTTGGCGGCCGGCCAATGGGTGATTTCCGACCGTTTTACCGATGCGACCTATGCTTATCAAGGCGGCGCGCGCGGTTTGCCGTTCGGGCGCATTGCCGAAATCGAGCAATGGGTGCAGAAAGGGCGTTTTCCCGATCGGACGTTTGTGTTTGATTTGCCCATTGAAGAGGGCATGAAACGGGTGGCTGCGCGGGCCGAATTGTCGGGGCAACACATTGACCGCTTCGAGCAGGAAAAAATCGATTTCTTTGAAAAGGTCCGCGCGACCTATCTGATGCGGGCAGAAGACGCGCCGGAGCGTTATACTGTCCTGGATGCGCAGCAGCCGCTGGAAGCGGTTCAAGCACAATTGCAAGCCGCTCTGATGAGCATGGTAAGCGAGTCCGCAAATTTATGAAATTTCCGGGCTAAGCCTCTTCAAAACGTATTTCATGAAACACCTCAGGGTGTTAGAATGCAAACTTCCCGTGAACGAAATGAGAATCAATCTACCTATGAACCAGCGTAATACAGCACGAAAAAACGATGGGTGGCTAAAACGGATGGTGACTCGATGATTTTCCCCTGGCAGGAAACCGCTTGGCAGCAGTGGCAGCAGCAGGCCGTCCATTTGGGGCAGGCGTATCTGCTGTCCGGTGCGGCGGGCATTGGTATTGATGCCTTTGCGCGGGAAATGGCGCAAGGTTTATTGTGTCAAACGCCGGGGGTAACCGCTTGCGGGCAATGTGCACAATGCCACAAGTTTCAGCAGGCGACCCACCCCGACTTTTTCGTGTTGCAGCGCTTGGAAGATAAAAAAGAAATCACCATCGATCAAGTGCGTGAGCTGACCGACAAGGTCAGCCGCACGGCGCATCAAGGCGGCTTCAAAGTGGTGCTGGTATTGGAAACCGAAACCTTGAATGTGTCGGCTTTCAACGCTTTGCTGAAAACCCTGGAAGAACCGCCGGAACGCACGGTGTTGATTTTGACCACCCATCGTTTGAGTGCGCTGCCGGCCACCATTATCAGCCGATGCCGTCAGGTGGCGTTTGCGGCCCCGTCGCGTGATGAGGCTCTGGCCTGGTTGCAACAAGCTTTACCGCAAGCGGATTTGCCGTTGTTGAAAAAAGCGCTGACGCTCAACTGGGGTGGGCCGGTGGCGGCGAAAACTTGGATTGACGACAAAGCGTTTGAATGGGAAGCGGCTTGGCAGGACGATATCAAAGGCCTGCAACAAGGACGCCTGAGTGTGTCGCAGGCCGTCGAAAAATGGAAAAAATGGCCCCAGCCAGAAGTGGCGCTGGATTATTTCTATGCCTGGTCGGTGAATGTGGTGCGTTCCGCCTTGTATGGCCAAAAGAGGCCTTACAGTCCCAATTGGTTAGCCTTCCAGAAAGCAGTGTTGCAGGCGCGCCAATACTGGCATCAGAACGTCAATAAAGACTTGTTGCTGGAAGGCATCTGTTTGGAATGGTTGCAACAGCATCAAACCGATTATCAGCCGGGCGCGGCGTTTTCCGGTGCCTTGATTCGCGGCCGCGATTTGTAATGAAATGACGGGGGTGTTCGTGAATGGATGAGCATCACACCCAAAATAAACGAGTTTTACTATGATTATTGATTCACATTGTCACCTGAATATTTTGCCCGACGATGTCGGCGGAACGGAAGAGGTGCTGGAAAAGGCACATGAATTGGGCGTCGATAAAATGATGTGCATCGCCATTGGTCCCGGCGCCTGGCATGAGGTGCTGACGTTGGCGGACACGCACGAAGAAGTCTATGCCGCCATCGGCATTCATCCCTGTGAACCCAAAGACGTGGTCACCACCGATGATGCTCTGTTAAAGGCGGCGTCGCACCCGAAAGTGCTTGCGGTGGGGGAAGTCGGTCTGGATTATTATCATTTTAATGCCGACGATGAGGACATGACGTGGCAGGCGGATCGTTTTCGGCAAATGATTCGCTTGGCCAAGCAGTTGGATAAGCCGTTGGTGATCCATACCCGTAACTCCACTCCGGATTGCCTACAGATTCTGAAAGAAGAAGGGGCCGATCAGGTCGGGGGCATTATGCATTGTTTCGTCGAAGATTTGGCGACGGCCCAAGCCGCGATGGCGTTGGGCTTTTACATTTCCTTTTCCGGCATCGTGACTTTCAAGAACGCTAAAGAATTGAAAGAAGTGGCCAAAGCCATTCCGCTGGATCGCATTTTGGTGGAAACCGATTCGCCGTATTTGGCGCCGGTGCCGTATCGCGGCAAAACCAACCAACCGGGTTATACCCGTTACGTGGCCGAAGAAATTGCGCGCTTGAAAGACTTGCCGTTGGAGGCCGTGGCCGAAGCCACCACGGCCAATTTCAAACGCCTGTTTAAGTTATGAGTCGGTTTTCCAGTATGAGTCAGGCAGGAGCTGGGAAAACCGCCGACGCCTTAGTGAGTGTGTCGGCGGATCAATTGGGGCAACCGGAATCAACGGTGGCATCCGATCGTCCGGCGTATAGCTGGCAGCGTATTTTCGATTTGGTGTTGCGCCATAAATCCCGTCTGATCAAAGCCCATATCATTGCGTTGTTCGCCATGCTGGCCACGGTGCCTTTGCCGTTGTTGTTGCCGTTGCTGGTGGACGAAGTGTTGCTGGATAAACCCGGTTGGATTGTGCATTCGTTGAATGATGTGATTCCGCTGGCTTGGCAAACCGCACTCGGCTATATCCTGATTGTGACCTTGATTACCATTTTGCTGCGTGTGCTCGGGGTGGTGTTCGGAGTGTGGCAGGTGCAGCAGTTCACCGTGATTTCCAAAGACGTGACCTTTGGCATCCGAAAGGACTTGCTGGCACGGATTCAAGGCGTCGCCATGAGTCAGTACGAAACCATGGGCAGCGGCAGCGTGACCGCCACCATGGTGAATGACGTCAATACCATCGACACCTTTTTGGGCACGACCGTCGGCAAGGTGATACTGGCGATTTTCTCACTGGTCGGGGTGACGGCGGTTCTGTTGTGGCTGCATTGGGAACTGGCCTTGTTCATCCTGTTGATGAACCCCATCGTGGTGTATTTCACCATGCGGATGGGGCGCGCGGTCAAAACTCTGAAAAAAGACGAAAACACCGCCATTGATGCTTTTCAGCAGGCGTTGTCGGAAACTTTGGACGCCTTGCAACAGGTGCGCGCCGCCAATCAGGATACGCCGTTTTTCCGCCGGATTCTCGGCAATGCGCAGGACATCAAACGCCATTCCGAAGCCTTTACCTGGAAGTCGGAAGCCGCCAGCCGTATTTCGTTTTTGATTTTTCTGGTCGGGTTCGACATTTTCCGTGGCGTCAGTTTTCTGATGGTGGTGTTTTCCAATCTATCCATCGGCGAAATGATGGCGGTGTTCGGGTATCTGTGGTTCATGATGGGGCCGGTGCAGGAAATTCTCGCCATTCAATACGCCTACAGTGCTGCTAGCGGGGCGTTGCAGCGCATCAATAATGTCTTGGATTTGGAGCAGGAACCCAAATACCCGCAAAAGCAGAACCCATTTGACGCCGACACCGTTTCGGTGGACGTTAAAAACCTGTTTTTCCATTACCCCGGCAAAGACGAAGCCGTATTGCATGATCTGAGTTTTACCATTCAGCCAGGTGAAAAGCTGGCATTTGTCGGCGCCAGTGGCGGGGGCAAAACCACGCTGGTGCAATTGCTGCTCGGTTTTTATCAACAGGATGGCGGCGAGGTGTTATATAACGGGGTGTCGATTAAAGACATCGGCCAGCAGTGCGTGCGGGAAAATGTAGCCACTGTCTTGCAACAACCGGTGTTGTTTCAGCAGAGCATTCGTTTCAACTTGACGCTGGGGCAGGATTTGGCGGATGAGCAATTGTGGCAGGCGTTGGAAATGGCGCAATTGAAAGAGGTGGTCGAGAAGCTGGAACAGGCTTTGGATACGATGGTCGGCCGTAACGGCATTAAATTGTCCGGTGGTCAGCGTCAACGCCTCGCCATTGCGCGAATGATTTTGCAGGATCCGAAAGTGGTGATTATGGATGAAGCGACGTCGGCGTTGGACATGGAGACCGAACGCCAGCTGTACGTCGATTTAGCGCCTTTCCTGAAAGGGCGAACCACTTTGATTGTGGCGCACCGTTTGAGTTCCATCAAGCAGGCGGATCGCATTCTTGTCTTTGAAGACGGCCACATTATCGAATCGGGCAGCCATGAAGATTTGGTGGTTTCCGGCGGGACTTATCAGCGCCTGTATCGTTAGTCATATCGTTAGGGAAAATAAAAAACCACCAGGCCTGGTGGTTTTTTTAATTCAAAAGCACGGTGATCGTTTCATCGGCCGATTTCTCTAACGGTTTAAAAATCACTCCATTCATCCGACGTTTCTTCGCCATCATGTTTGTCAGACGGTTTCGGTTCCGCTGGCGCGTTTGGCTTGTGAGCCGGCGGCAAACCGGCTGGCTTGGCTTCCTTTTTTGGGGCGGGCGGCAGGTTGATTGCCTGGCCGGTGTTGAAAAATGCCATGTTGCGGTCCAGACCATCGGCCTGTTCATTCATGCTGTCGGCAGCGGCGGCCGTTTCTTCGACGAGTGCCGCGTTTTGCTGGGTCACTTCGTCGATTTGGCTGATGGCTTTATGCACCTGATCAATGCCTTCCATCTGCTGGTTCGAGGCTTGCGAAATCTGCTCAATCATTTGAGCGACCTCATCTATGGACTGGGTAATGCCCGATAGGACTTCGCCCGACTCCGACGCCAGTTGGGTGCCCTGGTCAATGCGAGCGACACTTTCGGTGATCAACCCGGTAATTTCTTTGGCGGCATCGGCGGATTTCTGCGCCAGTGAACGTACTTCTCCGGCCACGACGGCAAAGCCGCGTCCGTGCTCACCGGCACGGGCGGCTTCAACCGCCGCGTTGAGTGCCAACAGGTTAGTTTGGAAGGCAATGCCGTCAATCAGAGTGACAATGTCGGAGATTTTGTGGCTGGATTCTTGAATGGCATTCATGGCCTCAATGGTTTGTTTCATCACCGTCGAACCGGTATTGGATTGCCCTTGTACTGTGTGAGCCACGTCAGAAGCTTCTTGGGCGTGTTGGGCATTGTTTCGAACACTGGAGGTCATTTCTTCCATGGTGGAAGAGGTTTCTTCAATCGCAGCGGCTTGTTCCTGAACCCGTTGGCTTAAGTCCATGGCGCCTTGCGCCACTTCCTGAGACCCTTGCGAAACGACTTGAGACGCTTGGGCCGTTTGGTTGATGACATCGGCGAGTTTGATGACGGTGTTGTTAACCGTTTGTTTGAAATCATCCAAATGACCTTTGTATTCGCCGGTGACCGTTTGGGTCAGGTTGCCTTGCTCGATTTCTTTCAGAACGCTAATGGCTTCATTGACCGGTTGCACGATGCCATCCAGTATTTGGTTGATGCCTTGGATCATTTGCTTCCAGTCCCCTTGAAGCTGATCGGCATTGGCGCGTTTATCCAGGTTTCCGTCGGCGACGGCCTGAATCAACATGTTGGTATCGGCGGTAATCGCTTTGAGGTTATGGCGAACCGCTTCAATGGCTTCGTTAATAAAGGCTTTTTTACCGGGAAGCTTTTCGATATCGGCGTTAAAGTCGCCTTTCCCAAAGGATTCAAACACCGCCATGGCTTTCTTTTTCACTTGAATGTGCCCGTCGACCATCTTGTTGACGCCGGCGGCCATTTTCTGGAAGTCGCCTTGGAATTGCGCTTCATTCACGTTGACATCAATATCACCGGCATCGTGCTGTTGAGACATGTGATCCATTTCTTGTAATAACGATTGCAGGGTGCCTTGTAGATGTTTCATGGCGTTGAGCATCTGTCCGCTTTCATCGTCGGTTTTAATGTCAATTTGGGTGGATAAATTGCCGTCGGCAATGGCGTTGGCCGTGTCGATGGACTGGTGCAGTTGCCGCGCAATATTTCTGGGAATGGAATACCCCAGCCATAAGGCACCAATAAGAATCAAGCCCAGTATCACCATGGCAATGTTCTGGAACTGCTCAAGCTGTTGTGCCAGTTGTTCCCGTATCTCGACGGATTTGGTGAGAGCTGCTTCGCCGGCTTTATCCAAGTTGTCGCGTAATGCAGAAAATTTTTGTTCATCTTCTTGGCGCATAGCCTGGATTTCGCTTGGGCTCGCTTGGCCAATGGCGGCGATTAATTTATCCGACTGCTGTTTCCAAGCGTCGAAGTTGGATTGAAACTCGGCGGATTTCGCCAATACATCTTGGTAATCTTGCATGCTGGCTTGATATTTGGCATAACGATCCGCGACCTGTTGAGCATTCTCTAGGCGGGAGGCGTTTTCGGCACCGGCCTCTCCATAGCCGGCTAACAGGTTCAGTTCGGCTTCTCTTGCTTGATATAAGTCTCGGTCGGCATTAAGCGTTAGCGAAATGGCGTTAATAAATTTATCTGCTTGCAGTTGAATGGAGCGCTCCTGCATTTTGAGCATCCAGGATGAGGCGGCGAGCAAAAGGATGATGGAGATCGTCAAGGTGACGATGGGAATGGAGCTTTTGAAGCGAATACTGTTGAAAGTTTTGCTTTTGGACATCGAAATACCACTCTTATTTTTTATGAAGAACGTCTAAGTGCCCTGTCATCATATAATTAACGTGGTTTTTTGTGGGTTCTTTTTAAGCAAAACTTTTTTTGCGGTAATTGAGTGTGTTTATTTCAGGTTTTGCTGTTAAGTTTTCGATGTTAAGGGGCTATCTTAGATAGAGGGAAAGAAACAGGGAGCGATGTGAAGGATGAATTTGAAAATGAAGCGTACGAGAATAATGGGGCGATTGACGGGGATCGAACCCGCGACAACAGGAATCACAATCCTGGGCTCTACCAACTGAGCTACAACCGCCATAATGGTGTGAAAGACATACCGTAAGTGGCACGCCCATCAGGATTCGAACCTGAAACCCTCGCCTTAGAAGGGCGATGCACTATCCAGTTGTGCTATGGGCGCTTATCGAACCTCTTAGATATCGTGCTGAATAGCGAGCATCAACAAGATAAAAATTGGTCGGAGTAGAGGGATTTGAACCCCCGACCACCTGTACCCAAAACAGGTGCGCTACCAGACTGCGCTATACTCCGAAAAGATGCGGCGTATTTTATAGACCGGAGGGGGGGCTGTCAATAATTAAAATCAGGAAATATGAAAAAAATTTTACACGCGGTTTTGACGACGAGCCCCGTCAAATCAGTTATTATATTCCGCTCGTTTCGTATTAATTTGTTTTAAATAGGATTTTTCACATGACGGCAAAAATTTTGGATGGAAAGGCCATTGCTCTGGAGTTGAGAGAAAGTATTCGTGCGGAAGTGGACGCACAGGTTGCGAAAGGGCAAAACCCGCCAGGCCTGGCCGTTATTCTGGTAGGCGAAGACCCGGCTTCCCAGGTGTATGTGAGAAACAAAAAGATTGCGTGCGAGAAAGCCGGCTTCAATGATGTGTCGATGGTGTTGCCGGCCGACACGACCGAAGAACAGTTGTTGGCGGAAATCGACACTTTGAATGCCCGTGACGATGTGCACGGCATTATTGTGCAACTGCCGGTGCCGGATCACATTGACCCGGAAAAAATCATCGAGCGTATCGATCCGAAAAAAGACGTGGACGGTTTCCACGCTTATAACATGGGGCGTTTGGCGACGCGCATGCCAGGGTTGGCGCCTTGTACGCCGCACGGCGTCATGACCATGCTGGAAAAAACCGGCATTCCGCTGCGCGGGTTGGATGCCGTTGTAGTGGGCGCGTCCAATATCGTGGGGGTGCCGATGGCATTGGAACTGTTGAATGCCCGTGCCACGGTGACGGTTTGCCACAGTGCCACCAAGGATTTGGCGCAGAAAGTGTCCGAAGCCGATTTGGTGGTCGTGGGCGTTGGAATTCCGAACATGGTGAAAGGCGAGTGGATTAAAGACGGTGCCATTGTGGTGGATGTGGGCATCAATCGTTTGGACGACGGCACTTTATGCGGTGATGTGGAATATGATGTCGCCAAAGAAAAGGCCAGTTGGATTACCCCGGTGCCGGGCGGTGTCGGACCGATGACGATTGCCACCTTGATGCAAAACACTTTGCAAGCGGCTTACGCTCAATCGTAACCGAATTGTCCAAAACCGCCAGGCCTGGCGGTTATCTTAATGTTCAGCCGTTCGGCTGAACATTCATTATCTTTATCTTTTTATCGCGGTTGATGGTTGATGACCTTGAATCGAGCGGTCGTTTGAGTTTAAGCCGTTTGTGAGTTTTGGCGCAAGGCTTCAATATCCCGTCTCGGTGGCGCGCCGAACAGGCGGCTGTATTCTCGGCTGAACTGTGACGGACTTTCGTAACCGACCTGAAATGCAGCGCGTGCCGCTTCCATGCCTTCATTGAGCATTAAACGTCGGGCTTCATTTAAACGTAACCATTTTTGATATTGCAATGGACTTTTGGCCGTGAGTTGGCGGAAGTAGTGGTGCAGGCTGGAGCTGCTCATTTGCACATGGTGCGCGAGTTCATCAATCCGAAGTGGTTGGGCGTAATTCAGTTTCAGCCAATCGATGGCGCTGGCAATCCGTTGGCTTTGACTGCCGACCGAAACAATTCGCCACAACCGTGGTGCCAAATCCGTTTGCAGTAAGCGGTAATGAATTTCCCGTTCAATCAACGGCGCTAATACGGCCATGTCGTCGGCGTGGTCCAATAAATTCAAAAGGCGGGTAAAGGGTTCCAATAATTCCGGGGTGACGGTTCCCAGAACAGCGCTGCTTTCCGCCGCATCGCCGCGTGGAATCGGCCGTTTGGTTTGTGAAATCAATTCGGCAATGATGCGCATATCGAGCTTGAGAACCAATCCTAAAGAGGGAGCTTCGGGGCTGGCTTCCAGCACTTGTGAGCTGGCAGGCAAATCCAGCGAGGTTACCAGAAAGCGTTCGGTATTGTATTCATGCACATCGTCGCCAATCAACATTTGTTTGGCGCCTTGCACCACGAGCACAATGCTCGGTTCGATCAAACAGACACAGGGATCTGATGGCGCTTCTCGTCGAAAAAGCGATAGATTGGGAATCGCCGTCGGGCGATCCTCCTGGTCCCGGGTCAGGTGGTCAATCACCGCCGCGAGCTCATCGTGCAATGCTTGAATGGCAGGTGTGTTTGGCATGACTTTGTGGTCAGTCGGCATGGCTTTTCTCCCAACGGTTTTCACTTCATACAATACCGTTTTCTATGGCTGTCTGTCGAATGCCAATTTAACTTTCTGGTGGATTAGGCAAGAAATTTACTCAATTAATATACCTTTTAGGGTAGGTTTCGATGCAATATGGTATTCAACGCTCGAGTCGATTTCGACAGCAGAGCGCTGAGTGCCGTTATTTGTCAGGTGAGAATTGAGATGACAGGGTTGCTGAAAAAAGGCTTTTGGGGCCTGTTGGCGTTGGTGGCTCATGCTGCTTTTGCACAAAACGAGGCCACTTCCATGGAAAGAGAGTCGTTTATGAAAATACGTCTGGTGATGGAAAATGCCGTGGTGGAAGCCACCTTGGATGATAACGCGGCCAGTCGGGATTTCGCGGCGATGTTGCCACTGGACGTGACCTTGTCCGACTACCATCAAACCGAAAAAATCGCCGATTTGCCGTCGACCTTGTCGACGGACGGCACACCGGACGGTATTGACCCAGTCATTGGCGACATCACTTATTACGCGCCCTGGGGCAATTTGGCAATTTTTTATCGGGATTTTGGTTATGCGCGAGGCCTGGTTCGCCTTGGGCGCATCGATTCCGGCATTGAAACGCTTATTCAACAAGGTGAGTTGCGCGTGCGAATTGAACGTGTTCAAGACGGTTCGGATTGATTAAAGTCAGTCCGGACAGAACGTAATAAGTTTCAACTAGGAAGGAGAGAAGGATATGCAGACTCGACCATTTTTCAGAGCGTTTTTGATTGCGCTTAAGAGCAGTTTCGCCACACTCGGCTTTGCGCAAAGCGATCTCCCGCAAACCCAAACCCAGACCCAGACCTTGTACCCACTTGATGCGCAAGAGACCTTTAAGGGCCCGGACGCTTACTTTACCGGTGATGTGTCGGTGAAAATGTTGTTTCCCAACAACGAAACGGCACATTACTCTGGCGCTTATGTCACTTTTCAACCCGGTGCACGAACCGCGTGGCACCAGCATCCGGCCGGGCAACATATGGTGGTGACGTCGGGCACCGCTTTGACCGGCACTCGAGATGGAAAGGTGATTGCGTTTGAGAAAGGTGAAACCGTCTGGTGTCCGAAAGACATTGACCATTGGCACGGTGCTACGCCCGAAGCGGCCATGACCCATTTGGTGGTGACCGGCAGTCTGGACGGCGAAAACGTGATTTGGAAAGAAAAAGTCTCCGATGCCGACTATCAGTTGGCGGTGGCAGCCAAGGCACCCAAAAAATTGGATATCCAGTCTTTGACCTTAGAACAGCAGGCCTTGGTGCCGATTTCGGCTTTGACGGCCAGTGGGGATTTGACGGCGTTGACCGCCGCGATGCAAGCCGGATTGGACGCTGGGTTAACGGTGAATGAAATCAAAGAAACACAAGTGCATCTCTATGCTTATGTTGGTTTTCCGCGTGCGCTGAATGGCATGGGAACCTTGATGAAAGTCGTCGAAGCCAGACGGGCCCAAGGCATTAAAGACCCGGTGGGTGACGCGCCAGGATCGATTCCAAAAGGGCAGACCAGCCGCGAGTTCGGTGAAAAAGTACAGACCGAATTGGTGGGGCACCCGGTGAGTGGTCCTTTGTTTGACTTTTCGCCGGCCATGAATGAATTTTTACAAGCGCATTTATTCGGTGACCTGTTCGCACGCGGCATTTTGGATCACCAGGCCCGAGAACTGGTCACGGTGGCCGCTTTGGCCAATATGGACGGTGTGAAACCGCAGCTGAATGCGCATATCGGCATGGCGTCCAATGTGGGGTTGAGTCGACAGCAATTGCAGGATGTGGCGAAGGTGTTGAGTGCCCATGTCAGCCGGGAAGCCGGGTTAAGCGTTGAAAACGCGTTAAAAGCGGTGCCTGCGAAAAACTAGCGGGGCCCGCATGGAATTCAAAATCGGATAACAGGAGTCATGAAATGGATAAGAAGAAAGGTCTGACCAGACGGGAATTTATTGAAACATCAACCATTGCAGGAGCCAGTCTTATGTTGGGAGCGACACCAAGTGCATCGGCCGCCGAAACACCGGCCAACCAAAATATTCCATCCAGAGGTTATGCCGCCACGGACGAGTCGGGCATTTTAACGCCTTGGGAGTTTGAACGTCGCCCGGTCGGTGACAATGACGTGCTGATTGATATCAAGTTTGCCAGCATTTGCCATTCCGACATTCACCAAATGAAAGGGCACTGGGGGCCGCAACAGTATCCACAGGTGCCGGGTCATGAAATCGTCGGGGTGGTGGCTGCCGTCGGTAAAAATGTTACCAAGTTTAAAGTCGGTGACCGTGCCGGGGTCGGCTGCATGGTCGATACCTGCCTGGAATGCGAAGATTGCAAGGGGCAAGGCGAGCAGTATTGTCCGGAAACCACCTTCACTTACGGCTATCCGGAAGAAAGTTCTCCGACAGGCATTTCTCAAGGAGGCTACTCCAATAATATCGTGGTACGCGATTATTTTGCGGTGCACATTCCGGAAAGCATTTCCTTTCAGGAAGCGGCGCCGTTATTGTGTGCCGGCGTCACCACCTATTCTCCCATCATGAAAGCCGAGTTTAAAAAAGGCGATAAAGTTGGGGTAGCCGGTATCGGTGGTTTGGGGCACATGGCGATTAAACTGGCGGTGTCGAAGGGCGCGGAAGTTTATGCGTTTACCACCACGCCGGACAAAGCCAAAGATATTTTGGCGTTCGGTGCCAAAGAAGCCATTGTCGTGGACGACTTGCAGAAACTGGCCCCTTACAAAGGGATGTTGGATTATATGATCACCACCATTCCAGTGCAGTATGATGTGGCGGCCTACGCTTCAGTGGTGAAGCCGAACGGTTTCTATACCCAGGTCGGGATGCCGGAAGGGTTTGCATTGACGTTAAGCGCGATTGGCATGTCGATCAACCGGGTGAATTTCAATGCCTCCTTGATTGGGGATATGAAAGAAACGCAGGATGTGGTCAACTATTGTGCAGACCACAAAATTCACCCTCAGATTGAAGTCATCAATGCCGAGCAGGTGAATGAAGCTTGGAAAAATGTCGTCGATAAAAAAGCGCGTTATCGTTACGTCATCGATGCCGCGACGATTTAATTCCGTGCTTGCAAACGGGTGGTGGTATGTTAGCCAACACGCGTGAATAAAAAAGCCCCGCTCTGCGGGGCTTTTTCGTTGGTCATATGTGGAAAGCGGGAGTTTTAAACCGTTTCGGTATCGGTTGTGTCTGTCCCTGTGCCGGTGTCAGCGCCTGAATCGTCACTGTCCGGCGTGGTTTCCGCTTCCTCTAACGGCGGCAAGCCCAAATAATCGCGTCGGAAACTTTCCATGCCTTGGTTGACCAAGTCGGTGGTGGCCATGAAGTTGTCTTTAATGTCGCCGTCAAACACTTTCAGTTCTTCCAAAATCGTTTGGGCTTCATCAAATCCTTGCTGCAACCCGCCGCCAACGACGTCCATGAACTTGTTCATCAGTTCTTCACCTTCCAAATCCGGGTGGACTTTTTTGAAGCCTTCCAGGAAGCCGGTCGCACCGCTGAGGATTCGGTCGGCGGTGTTTTCCGGTGACCAATATTCCATGCCGCCCTGTTTTTCCAGGTTTTCCAAGCTAATGGCGTTTTCGCCCAGGTCTGGTGCCAGGATTTCATTCAGGTTGGTAATGGCCGATTGATAGGTCATTTTTAACGAATTTTCAATCGCCTGATCCCCGTTGCCGAACAGGTGCGCCACTAAGCTGGATTGTTTTTCTGTGCGGATGGCCACCGCGTCGAATTTCATCTCTGGCCCTTTTTGAGCTTTTTCCGACGCCTGGGCTTCGTTTTGAGTGCCCGCCTGTTTTTGATAAGCCTGTAATCCGGGTGGAATCTGTGAAATAGACATAGCGATTTCCTTTTCTGGTATTGAGTCGGTGGAGAGAATCTTATTGTTTTTTAAGCACTTTCTCGATTATTATCTTAACGAATTTCGGTCGTTTGAGAAAGTCTTTTCTCCAAAAGCGTTATCGGCGGATGGTTTGAAAACTTTAGTGTTTCTTTTAAATTGAAACTTGGTGTAAATGGGTTTGACGGAAGCCGGTAAAGGTTCGTAGAAAAGTGGTGTGACTGGCTGATAATAAAGGCAAAAAGTGGTATCATTCCGCTTTTACACAAAAAGCACATTTTAACGGATATGGAACTCAACCCAATTTACACCAAGATCAAAGATTTTACCGAGCGCACAGATGTGCTTAGGGGGTATCTTTGACTATGAGACCAAGCAAGAACGTTTAGTCGAAGTCGAGCGCGAACTGGAAGATCCGACGGTTTGGAACGAACCGGAACGCGCCCAAAATCTGGGCAAAGAAAAAGCCCATCTGGATAAGGTGGTTAAAACCATCCAGGATTTGGACGGCAGTCTGGAATCGGCCCAGGAAATTCTGGAAATGGCCGAAATGGATGCGGACCAGGAAATGGTCGATGAAGTGGTCAGCGAACTGGAACGACTGGAACAGGAACTGGATCAGTTGGAATTCCAGCGCATGTTCTCCGGCGAATTGGACTCGAATAACTGTTATTTGGAAATTCAATCCGGCTCCGGCGGCACCGAAGCGCAAGATTGGGCCAATATCCTGTTGCGCATGTATTTGCGTTGGGCGGAAAGTCACGGTTTCAAAGCCGAGTTGATGGAAGTCTCCGCTGGGGAAGTAGCCGGCATCAAGAGTGCCACCGTGCATGTGCAGGGCGATTATGCGTTTGGCTGGTTGCGCACCGAAACCGGTGTGCACCGTTTGGTACGCAAGTCACCGTTCGATTCCGGTAACCGTCGCCATACCTCGTTTGCCTCCGTCTTTATCTCGCCGGAAATTGACGACAGTTTTGAGATTGAAATCAACCCCGCCGATTTACGCATTGACGTTTACCGCGCCAGTGGGGCCGGTGGTCAGCACGTTAACCGAACGGAATCGGCGGTGCGGATCACCCACTTGCCGACCAATACGGTGACACAATGTCAGAATGGGCGCTCTCAGCACCAGAACAAGGCCGAAGCGATGAAGCAGTTGCGTGCCAAACTCTATGAGCTGGAAATGCTGAGCCGTAATGCCGAGAAGCAGGAAATGGAAGACAGTAAATCCGACATCGGTTGGGGCAGTCAGATTCGTTCTTACGTTCTGGACTCCGGCCGCATCAAGGATTTACGCACCAATGTCGAAACCGGTAATACCACGGCGGTGTTGGACGGTGATCTGGATCAGTTCATCATTCCAAACCTCAAAGCCGGTGTTTGATGACATCGTAAGTGTGCGACGAATACTTTGACAAAATCGACCAGGCCTGGCAAAAACCACCATTAGCCTGGCCAATAATGAATTGAAACCATCTTTAGTGATTTGAATAGGAAACATCATGGCAAACCCTGAAACACCAGCAGTGGATGAAAACAAAATCATTGCGGAAAGACGCGCCAAGCTCGCCGCTTTAAGAGAGGAAGGGCACTCCTACCCGAACACCTTCCGTCGTAACGACGTCTCCAGTGACTTGCACGAGCAATACGATGCCTTAAGCAAGGAAGAGCTGGCAGAGATGCCAAAGGTGCGCGTCAAGGTCGCCGGGCGTATGCTGCTGCGCCGCATTATGGGGAAAGCCAGTTTCGCCACCTTGCAAGACACGCATGGCCGTATTCAGATTTACGTCACACGCGACGAATTGCCGGAAGGGTTCTACAACACTCAGTTCAAAAAGTGGGATCTGGGTGATATCGTTGGTGCGGAAGGTTATTTGTTCAAAACCAATACCGGTGAATTGTCGGTACACGTTGAGCATATTGAGCTGATTACCAAGTCGCTGCGCCCGTTGCCGGATAAATTCCACGGGTTGCAGGACCAGGAAATCAAATACCGTCAACGTTATGTGGATTTGATCGTCAACGAAGAAAGCCGCGAGACGTTTCAATTGCGTTCCAAAATCGTTCAGCATGTGCGTCAATTCTTGATTGAAAAAGGCTTTATGGAAGTGGAAACCCCGATGATGCATGTCATTCCGGGTGGCGCCACAGCCAAGCCGTTCAATACCCACCATAATGCGTTGGACATGCCGCTGTATCTACGGATTGCGCCGGAGTTGTATTTGAAGCGTTTGGTCGTGGGCGGTTTCGAGAAGGTGTTTGAAATTAACCGCAGTTTCCGTAACGAAGGCTTGTCGACCCGTCATAACCCGGAATTCACCATGGTGGAATTCTATGCGGCCTATACCGATTACCATCAATTGATGGATTACACCGAAGAGCTGTTGAAAGAGTTGGCGGAAATGACCGTTGGTTCGACACAAGTTCCGTATCAAGGCCAAACCTTCGACTTCGGCAAGCCGTTTGCGCGCTTGACGATGAAAGATGCCATTTTGCAGTATAACCCAAGCGTTACCGCTGATCAGTTGGACGATTTGGAATCGGCGCGTGCCATCGCCAAATCGCTGCACTTGGATTTGGATGAAAGTTGTGGGCTGGGCAAGGTGATGACCGAAATCTTTGAAGAAACGGTCGAAGAAAAGTTGATGGACCCAACATTCATTACCGAATATCCGGCGGAAGTATCACCTTTGGCGCGTCGTAACGACGACAATCCGTTTATTACCGACCGTTTCGAATTGTTCATCGGTGGCCGAGAATTGGCCAACGGCTTCAACGAGCTGAACGATGCCGAGGACCAGGCAGAGCGTTTCAAAGCGCAGGTGGCCGCGAAAGATGCCGGTGATGACGAGGCGATGCATTACGATGAAGATTACATCACCGCTCTGGAACACGGTATGCCGCCAACGGCGGGTGAAGGTATCGGGATTGACCGCCTAGTGATGTTGTTCACCGATAAACCATCGATTCGCGATGTGTTGTTGTTCCCGCACATGCGTCCGGCCGAGTAATCGACTTCGTCGATTAACGATGCCAATAAAAAAGCCGCTTTTAACAGCGGCTTTTTTGTTTTTGAGCGCTTGCCTGAAACCCACCAGGCCTGGTGGGTTTCAAGGAATGACGGTTTATTCTTCCGTCAGATCATAAGGCAGGGGTTCCACATTCGCCGGGGCGCCGCTTTCACTTTTCAAGTGGCCGTTCACCGCTTCCAGTGGTTTTAGCGTGGTAATGGCCAAGCAGACTGAGCCTTCAAAGACGTCCGGTGCCGATAAGATACAGGTAAATTTGTATTTTTTATCGGCGTCATCGGTCAGCACAAATTCAGTGCCGGGTGCCGGTGCGTCGGCGTCACCTAAGTGTAAGCGAAGCATGCGCTTGGTGGCTTTGCCGCGGTAATGCATGCGGGCAATGACTTCCTGGCCGGGGAAGCAGCCTTTTTTGAAGTTGATGGCGTCCAGTTTGTCCAAATTCAAAAACTGGGCAATGAATTCATTACTGGTGTCGGCATTCACGCTGGGTTGGCCGCTGACAATTTGCAATAATTTCCAGTCAATATTGTTGGTGGCTTCGCCGTTGCTTTTTAATTGTTCCCAAACCGTTTTCATCGACGCCAGTGGGCCAAAGAAGCTGTAACAGTGATAAGGGCCGGGGCGTTTTACGGCAATGACGTCGCGCACGCCGTCCATGTCCAGTGTTTTGACTTCGTACAATTCTTTGATTTTGGTGGTTAGCAATCGCTGAACGTCCAGGTCGCCGAAGTCGCCGCCGTAGCCGATGTGAATCATCTCGTCGGAAACGTCTTCCAGTTCGACTTTTGAGCGCAGTTTAAACATGGTCAAGCGTTTCAGGATGGTGTCTTTCACGGAACCGTCAAAATTCAGGTAGAAGGCTTCCTGGTGTTTGAAAATGGTCATGACCGCGAGCACTTTTCCTTGCGGGTTGCAGTAAGCGCTCAATTGCGCGTGTTCGTCGGTGACGTCATTCAGGTCGTTGGTGAATTGCCCTTGCAAAAAGTCGAACGCCTCTTCGCCGGAGACTTTGATGACAGCCTGATGGGCCAGCGAGGTGAAGACCGGGCCGTTTTTGATCATGTAACGTTCAATTTCCGGTAGGCCGAAAGTGGTTACTTCGTCGGCGTCGTTCCATTGTGCGCCCTTTGACGATAAAAAATCTTTCCAGTCAGCGTTCATCATTCTTCCTTTGAAAAAAATTGCGGGCGGTCATTATACCTTGAAGTCACTGCTTTTTTGAATGCGAACACGCTTGAAGTCTTGAGGTCGGAAATGATTTAGAGATTGATAAACCTTTTCGGAGTGGTTAATATCTCACTATAAAGCAATCCTATCGGAGGTTACATTTGTGGCTGAAACATTTAATGAGTTTTTAACATTTAAGCTGGGCAAGGAAGAGTTCGCGATTGCGATTGACCGAGTTCAGGAAATTCGCGGCTGGCAGGAGCCAAGTCCGTTGCCGAACGTGCCGGCGTACGTGAAAGGTGTCATTGATATCCGTGGTACCATTGTGCCGATTTTGGACTTGCGTGAGCGTTTTCATATGACGGCGGAGTTTAAGGCGACGACGGTGGTGATCGTGGTGAACCTGGCGACCCGTCAAGGCGAACGTATTGTGGGATTGGTGGTGGATGCGGTTTCTGACGTGCACCAATTTGATATGAATGCGTTGCAGGCGCCGCCGGATATTTCCAATTCGATTGACACGCAATACATGCAGGGCTTGACCACGATTTACGATCAAGGTTCGGAGGCGGAAGCGGACGTTCAGAATGAAAGCCGTATTGCGTCGGAAAAAGTCTCGAAAGGGCGCATGGTGATTGTCATCGACATTGATAAGTTGGCCTCGGAAGGGCTGATTGAACAGGTCGCCAATGCGGATGAAGCGATTCCATTGCGTAATGGTTAATCGCTAAAGCTTAAGACTTCTTTTTGCTTTTATCGTGAGGCTTGGGTTTCAACGTAGTGGGTTTGCGGCGTTTTTTCATAAACGGGTAATCCAGGTTGTAATTCAAGCCGCGACTTTCCTTGCGCTTTAACGCGCTTTTAATCATCAGTTCCGCTACTTGAGCCAGGTTTCGCAGTTCGAGTAAATCGGCGTTCAACTTATGGTTATAGTAGTATTCGTAAATTTCTTGCTTTAATATCTTGATGCGCTTTAAGGCGCGTTTCAGGCGTCTGTCCGTACGAACGATGCCAACATAATCCCACATCAAACGACGCACTTCATCCCAGTCATGGCTGACCAATACCTTCTCTTTGGCGGGTGTCACTCGCGTGTCGTCCCAATCTTTGACGTTTCGATCCGGGTCGAAGGTGGGTTTGATGTTTTCTTTGATATCTTGGTAGGTTTTTTCGGCAAACACCAAGCCTTCCACCAATGAGTTACTGGCCAGGCGATTGGCACCGTGCAGGCCGGTATAAGCGGTTTCGCCAATGGCGTAAAGGTTATTGAGGTCGGTTCGTCCATTGAGGTCGGTGGTGATGCCGCCACAGGTATAGTGGGCGGCGGGAACCACCGGAATCGGTTGTTGGGTGATGTCGATGCCGACTTTCATGCAGCGTTTCTGGATGGTGGGGAAATGGTGGCGGATAAACTCTTCCGATTGGTGCGATATATCCAGATAGACGCAATCAATCCCGTGTTTTTTCATTTCCTGGTCAATGGCGCGGGCGACGATGTCGCGTGGTGCCAAGTCTTTGCGTTCATCATAGTGCTGCATGAAGGGTTCGCCATTCGGCAGTTTTAAAATGCCGCCTTCTCCGCGTACTGCTTCGGAAATCAAGAACGAACGGTCTTGTGGGTGGTACAGGCAGGTCGGGTGGAATTGGTTAAACTCCATATTGGTCACCGAGCAACCGGCCCGCCAGGCCATGGCGATGCCGTCACCGGTGGAGGTGTCCGGGTTGCTGGTGTACAAATAGGTTTTGCTGGCGCCGCCGGTGGCGAGTACCGTGAATTGCGCCAGGTGGGTTTTTACGTCTCCGCTGGCTTGATCCAAAATATAGGCGCCGATGCAGCGCCGTCGGTCCTTGTTAAGGATGAGGTCGACCGTCATGTGGTCCGGCAGCAGGGTAATGTTCGGTGTGTTTTTGACGACTTCCAGCAGGGTTTCGGTCACGGTTTTACCGGTATGGTCGGCGGCGTGAATGACGCGACGGTGGCTGTGACCGCCTTCCTGGGTTAGATGGTAGGCGTCGGACGTTTCCTGTTTGCTAAAGGGGACGCCCATTTCGATTAACTCATAAATGGCCGCGGCACCGTTTTCGGCCACCATTTTGACGGTTTTGGGATCGCACAAACCGGCGCCGGCATTCATGGTGTCTGCAATGTGGGATTCAACCGAGTCAAAAGGATCCAGCACCGCGGCAATGCCCCCCTGTGCATAGGCGGAGCTGCCTTCGTTCATCGAGGATTTGGCTACCAATGTAACGGAGTAGTGTTTGGCCAATTTTAGGGCAATGGACAAGCCGGCAATGCCGCTGCCAATGACGAGAATGTCGGTATGAGTATGCTGGGAAACATTCGAGTTCATGCGGTGTCTTGCGTCTCTTGAAAATCCAATAAATGGTACCATATCTGTCATGTTGGTATGGAATAGAAATAATGACTAACCCGAAAGAGTTAAAATCCGCGCTGAACCCGGAAAATGAAGAGGGCCGCCTAACCGCAAGAGGTTGGGTGGAATCGGTTTCGGGGGATGTGGCTTATGTGTCGACGGAGCGGCAAACGGGATGTTCCGGCTGCGCTTCCCAAGAGGGCTGTGGAACGGGCTCTCTGGCTAAGTTGTTTGCGCCGCGAAATCGTTCACCGATTGCGGTTATTAATGCTTTGGATGCGGCGCCGGGAGACGCTGTATTGCTCTCAATGGAGGAGTCACATTTGATCAAACATTCCTTCATGGCTTATGGGGTACCATTATTAGGACTGTTTATTGGAGCAGGCTTGCTGCAATTTATCACTCAGCTATTGGCCATGGAAGAGGCGAGAGAGTCCTTGACGATGGTCGGTGGGTTTTTGGGTGTCGTCATCGGTTGGTGGGTCACAAAAACATATTACCGCCCGAAACCGCCGGTGATGGAAAAGATTCTGCAGGCCTCTTAAAGGAGCTAAGATGAAGACAATGGTTAAATCACTATATTCCTATGGTTTGGTCACTTTGTTGTTGGCCTTGAGTCTAACAACGGCGCGGGCCGCGACCGTCACCTTGCCGGATTTTTCCGAGTTGGCGGCCGAAAACAGCCCGATGGTGGTGAATATCAGTACGACACGTAAGGTCGAACGGGCGGCTTATCCTCAATTCCGGGGGATGCCAGATGAAATGTTGCGTTACTTTTTCGGTATTCCTGGTCAAAAAGGTCCTGGCCAGCAACAACCTATGCCGGAAGAACAGGTGAACTCGCTCGGTTCCGGTTTCATTATTTCCGAAGATGGGTATATCATCACCAACAATCACGTAGTGGCCGATGCCGATGATATTGTCGTCAAGTTGAGCAACCGTCAGGAGATGAAAGCCAAAGTGATTGGTACGGATGAACGCTCCGACATTGCCTTGATTAAAATTGAAGGGGATGACTTACCGGTCGCGAAAATCGGTACTTCGAAAGACTTGAAAGTCGGGGAATGGGTGATGGCCATTGGTGAGCCGTTTGGACTGGATTACACCGTGACGCACGGAATTGTCAGTGCTCTGGGGCGTTCATTGCCGGATGATACCTATGTACCGTTTATCCAAACCGACGTGCCGATTAACCCAGGGAATTCCGGTGGGCCCTTGTTGAACATGCAAGGCGAAGTCGTGGGCGTCAATGCGCAGATTTTCAGTAAAAGCGGTGGCTCCATGGGGTTGTCCTTTTCGATTCCGATTGACATAGCGATGGATGTGGCGCAGCAGTTGAAAGAAAAAGGGCATGTTGAACGTGGTTTCCTAGGTGTCGGCGTGCAGGAAGTGTCCGGTGATTTGGCGCGTTCTTTCGACATGGAAAGACCGACAGGTGCGTTGGTCACGTCTACGGCAAAAGGGTCGGCCGCCAGTGAAGCCGGTATTGAGCCGGGAGACATTATTGTTGAGTTTGCCGGCAAAACGATTCACAAGTCGGCCGATTTGCCGCCGGTGGTGGGTAACTCGCCTGTCGGCAAACCTGTTAAGGTTAAAATTTTGCGAAACGGCGACTACAAAACCCTGACGGTGCGTTTGAAAGCGCTGGATGGCACCAAAGTCGCTTCGGCGGGTGGGTCAAAATCGTCAGGATTGAAAAACACCGCGCTGGGCGTGAAGCTGGAAGCCATCGACCAGGAAACCTTGGATAAATTAAACATTCCGTTCGGTGTCGGCGTTAGCCAGGTTCAGAATGGCAGTGCGGCGCAAAAAGCGGGTATTATGCCGGGTGATATTCTGGTCACGGTGAACTTCAAACCGATCAAATCGGCGGATGATTTGAACAAAATCATCGGTGCGGCTCCGAAGGGGCGTTCGATTCCGGTTCGGATTATTCGTGGAAATCGTTCGATTTTCCTACCGTTGATGTTGTCTTGAATGGTAGAAAGGTAACTAAATCGGATAAACGAGTGAGATTTGAGACAAATTAGCGTAAAATACGCGAAATATTTGTTATCAAACGATTTAATGCCTTGATATCGAAAAGGGTGGCTAGCGTTATGCAACTAGACACCCTTTTTTATTATGTTGGACGGATTTTGAAGTCGTTTGGTTGAAACTCGTTTTATATCGTTTTATTTGAGGCGTAGATGTCAAACCAGCTTGATCATATTCGTAACTTTTCCATTATCGCGCACATCGACCACGGAAAGTCGACCATTGCCGACCGTTTTATTCAGCTCTGCGGCGGCCTCACCGAGCGGGAAATGGACGCCCAGGTGTTGGATTCCATGGACTTGGAGCGGGAAAGAGGCATTACGATCAAGGCGCAAAGTGTGACGCTGCACTATCAAGCCGATGATGGCCAAACTTACCAATTGAATTTTATCGACACACCTGGGCACGTGGATTTCTCCTATGAAGTGTCGCGTTCTTTAGCGGCGTGCGAAGGCGCATTGCTGGTTGTGGATGCGTCCCAGGGGGTGGAAGCGCAGACAGTGGCCAACTGTTACACGGCCATTGAGCAGGGGCTGGAAGTGCTACCGGTGTTGAATAAAATCGATTTGCCGGCGGCCGAGCCGGAGCGTGTTGTCGATGAGATTGAAGAGATTATCGGAATCGAAGCGCATGAAGCGGTTCAAGCCAGTGCGAAATCCGGCATTGGTGTCAAAGAAACGCTGGAAGAAATCGTGCATAAAATCCCCGCACCGGAAGGGAATCCGGATGGAGATCTAAAAGCCTTGATTATTGATTCCTGGTTCGATAATTACTTGGGGGTGGTCTCTTTAGTGCGCGTGATTGACGGTAAGATTGGTAAAAAGACCAAAATGAAAATCGTCTCCACGAAGGAAGAGTATCAAGTCGATGATGTGGGGATTTTTACGCCGAAACGGACACCGCGTGATTCTCTCGCCGCCGGTGAGGTCGGGTATGTCATTGCCGGTATTAAGGACATTGACGGTGCCCCAGTTGGGGACACCATTACCACCGCTGACGCGGATATTGAACCTTTACCCGGCTTTAAACCGGTTCAACCACGTGTTTTTGCCGGGCTCTTTCCAATCAGTTCTGAAGATTTCGAAGATTTGCGTGAGGCCTTGCGAAAACTGCGTCTGAATGATGCGGCCTTGCATTTTGAACCGGAAAGTTCCGACGCGCTGGGGTTTGGTTTCCGTTGCGGTTTCCTTGGAATGCTGCACATGGAAATTATCCAGGAGCGGCTGGAGCGTGAATACAATCTGGATTTAATCACAACGGCGCCGACGGTGGTTTATGAGGTTCTGACCAAAAGCGGTGAACTGTTGAGTATCGACAATCCATCGAGTTTGCCGGATCAAAGTTTGATTGAAGAAGTTCGCGAACCGATTATTCAAGCGAATATTCTGGTGCCGGATGAGTTTGTCGGAGCGGTCATGAAGCTTTGTGTGGAAAAGCGTGGCGTGCAAAAAGACATGCAATATGTCGGGAATCAAGTCTCGATTACCTATGATTTACCGTTGAATGAAGTGGTCCTGGATTTCTTCGATCGCTTGAAGTCGACCAGTCGTGGCTATGCGTCGATGGATTATGAATTCCGCCGCTTCCAGGCGGATGACTTGGTGAAGTTGGAATTCCTGGTGAATGGCGAAAAAGTAGATGCTTTGGCGTTGATCGTACACCGTTCAACTGCCGTTCAGCGTGGCAAAGTGTTGATTGAGAAGTTACGAAAAATCATTCCGCGTCAAATGTTCGATGTCGCCATTCAGGCGGCGATTGGTGCTAAAATCATCGGCCGAACCAACGTGAAAGCACTTCGCAAGAACGTAACCGCCAAGTGTTACGGCGGGGATGTGTCGCGTAAGAAAAAATTGCTCCAAAAACAAAAAGAAGGGAAAAAACGCATGAAGTCCATCGGCAGTGTTGAGTTGCCGCAGGAAGCGTTTTTAGCCGTCTTGAATACATCCGAAGAGAACTGAGAGAACTGAAACATGAGCTTTGAATTAATTTTGGTGATTATCACCGCCATCACCGGGGTAATCGTGTATGTGGACCGCGTGGTTTGGAAGCCGAAACGCGACCGTTCCGTGACCACAGAAAAAGAGCCGGTGCTGGTGGAGTATTCTCGCTCATTGTTTCCAGTTTTCTTGATTGTACTGGTGTTGCGTTCTTTCGTGGTGGAACCTTTCCGCATTCCATCCGGGTCCATGTATCCAACATTGGAAATCGGCGATTTTATCGTGGTGAACAAGTTTGCTTACGGCGTGAAGTTACCGGTGACGCAAACCAAAATTTTACCGATTGGCGAGCCCGAAAGAGGCGATGTCGTGGTCTTTAAGTATCCGAAAGACCCGGATGTGGATTATATTAAGCGCGTGATTGGTTTGCCGGGCGATGAAATTGCGTATTACGGTAAGACGCTGTACATCAATGGCAACCCGGTGAAGCAAAAGCTGTTGGGCGAATACGAAGGGACGGCATCCGGTAAGGTGATGGATGGCGCGTCTTTGTTGGAAGAGTTTTTGGAAGCACATTCGCACGACATTTTGCTGGACCCGGAAAAGAGCAGTCAAGATATGAATACCGTCGTGGTACCGGAAGGCCATTACTTTATGATGGGGGATAACCGAGATCACAGTAACGACAGTCGCTTCTGGGGCTTTGTACCGGAGAAGAACTTAAAAGGCAAGGCGTTCGCGATTTGGATGAACTGGGATGACGGTGTCCATTTTGACCGCATTGGTAAGGGAATTGAGTAAGATGTCAGAAGTTGAAAAGCGTGCTAAGTTAGAGCGACTTTCAAAACGGCTGGGGTACCAATACCAAAACCTTGATTTCCTGCAACGTGCCCTGACGCACCGCAGCATGGGCGCCAAAAACAACGAGCGTTTGGAATTTCTAGGTGACAGCCTGGTTAATTTTATTATTGCCGATGCCCTGTTTCACCAGTTTCATAAAATTTCCGAAGGCGACTTGAGCCGTATTCGAGCCTTTTTGGTCAAGGGGGAAACCCTGGCGAAAATCGGCAAGGAATACCAGTTGTCAGAGTATCTGATGTTGGGGCCGGGCGAGTTGAAGAGTGGCGGTTATCGACGCGAATCGATTATTGCCGACTCCGTGGAAGCGATTATTGCCTCCGTTTATGAAGACGGCGGTTTGGAAGCCTGTCGTGATTTTGTTATGCGTTTATACCATCATCGCTTGAAAGAGCTTGACCCTTCCAAGGTCGGTAAAGACCCGAAAACGCGCTTGCAGGAATTTTTACAATCCAATCATGAACAGTTGCCGGAGTACAGTGTGATTACGGTCAATGGTCCTGCGCATGCTCAGGAGTTCACCGTTTCCTGTTATGTTGCTAAACTGAATCGTAAATTTGAAGCCACCGCGACCAACCGCCGTAAAGCTGAGCAGATAGCGGCGGAAGAGGCGCTGGACATTCTGGAGAATGCCAATGACTGATCAACCGACTGACGTGAGTGCCACAACCGACTATCAAGCCGGTTTTGTGGCGGTGATTGGGCGCCCGAATGTCGGGAAATCCACGATCATGAATAGCCTAATCGGGCAAAAACTCAGCATCACTTCCCCCAAACCGCAAACCACGCGTCACCGCATTCACGGTATTTTGACAAATGAGCGCTTTCAGTTGGTGTTTGTGGATACTCCGGGTATGCATTTGGGCGGGCAAAAATCGATTAACCGCTATATGAATCGCGCGGCCAACAGTGCATTTTCGGATGTGGATGTGGTGTTGTTTGTGGTGGAAGCCGGCCGCTGGACCAAGGAAGATCAGGCGGTGGCCGATAAATGCCAAAACCTGGATGTGCCGGTGGTGGTTTTGGTGAATAAGGTTGATAAGTTCAAGGACAAAACGGAACTGTTTCCGTTTTTGCAAAAAGTTGGCGAACAAGTGGATTTTGAGGCCTTGATTCCGGTTTCGGCCTATACTAAATCGGGCTTTGAGCAGGTACAGACCGAGGTTTTGAAGCACATCCCACAACAAGAAGCGATTTTTCCGGAAGACTACATTACCGACCGATCCACTCGCTTCCTCGCGACGGAAATTGTTCGGGAAAAACTGATGCGTGCTCTGGGGGATGAAGTGCCCTACGGTGCGACCGTCGAGATCGAGCAGTTTGCCTTTAATGAAGAAGAAGGGCGTTGGCATATCAATGCGTTGATTCTGGTGGAACGTCCGGGCCAAAAACAAATTGTCATTGGCAAAAAAGGCGAACAGATCAAGCAAATGGGTATCCAGGCGCGTAAAGATTTGATGCACTTATTGGACAGTCGTGTGCACTTGGAATTGTGGGTCAAGGTCAAAGAAAACTGGTCGGATGATGATCGCGCCTTGGCCAGCTTGGGGTATACCGAAAACCCTTAATCGTTTTCGCTGAAGCCTTCAGTTGGAGGATTTAAGAGCGCGAGAGCGTTGTGGAGGCGCGTTTGGCAAAAGACATCGAACAACTGGCGTTTGTATTGCACCGCCGCCCTTATCGCGAAACCAGCTTGATGGTCACGTTCTTTACGCCGGATTACGGTAAGCAAAACGCCGTCATCAAAGGGGTGCGCAGCGGCAGTAAAACCGCTCAGGCCAAGCAGGCTTGGTTACAACCGTTTCAAGGGGTGACCATTGGCTGGCGTGAACGCGCACATCGAACCTCGGATTTGATTTCTTTGCGACAGTTGGAGGCCAGCGCCGTCCGTTTTCCATTAATGGGTGAAAGCAACCTTTGCGGGTTGTATGTGAACGAATTATTGTATCGCTTGCTTTATCCTGGACTGGAATCCGAACAGTTGTTTCAGGCGTATCAACAGACACTGTATGATTTAGCACGGGCTCATGAACGTTTTCACCAGGCCTGGGTCTTACGACAGTTTGAGTTCGAGCTGTTGTCCGAACTCGGGGTCGCCTTTCAAACCGAAACAGATCGCTTTCATCGTCCGATTCTGGCAGGAGAAACCTATCTTTTTCATTTGGAACAAGGCTTGTTTCCGCGCTCTGATTTAAACGAACAGGAGCCATTGCAAGGGGTCTGGGTGTCGGGTGAGTGTCTGCTGAAGTTTGCCGAACGTACCTATTGCGAAAGCTGTTTGAAGGATTGGAAGCGGCTGTTCCGGTATGTCCTGTCCGCCCATTTAGGTGAAAAACCGATCCAAACCCGCGCTTTATTTCAAGATTGACCCGGCCTGCCGAAGGTTTCGACAGGCGTTTTTTAATGATGATTGTAAGGAACCGCTATGAATCCGATTTACCTGGGATTGAATATTGACCATGTTGCCACCATTCGCCAAGCGCGAGGCACGCGTTATCCGGACCCGGTGAAAGCCGCTCTGGATGCCGAAATGGCCGGTGCCGACAGTATTACACTGCATTTGCGCGAAGACCGACGTCATATTCAGGATGCTGATGTTTATCGTTTGTCCGAGCTACGTCAAACCAAAGTGAATTTGGAAATGGCGGCCACCCAGGAAATGTTGGAAATCGCTTTGAAATGTCGCCCGGAAGACGTGTGTCTGGTGCCGGAGAAGCGTGAAGAATTGACCACGGAAGGCGGGTTGGATGTGGCGTCGCAAAAGACTTGGTTGACGGATTATTGTGCACAGTTGGCCGAGAATAAAACTCGCGTGTCCTTGTTTATCGATGCCGACGAGACGCAGATTCGCGCGGCTCAGGAAGTGGGCGCGCCAGTCATTGAATTGCATACCGGTACCTACGCTGAGTTGACGGACCCATCCGAAGTGGCGGCGGAATTGCAACGCATCCGCGAAGCCACGGAATTGGCGGTGTCTCTCGGCTTGACGGTGAATGCCGGTCACGGGTTGCACTATCATAATGTGCAGGCCATTGCCGGTATTAAAATGATTGAAGAGTTGAATATTGGCCATGCCATTATTGCGCAAGCCATTTATTCCGGCTTGCCAGCCGCCGTTTCCGATATGAAACGTTTGATGGTGGAAGCGCGGCAGCAAGCGTATATGGTGTGAGGCATAAACGAGCATGATTGTAGGCATCGGAACCGATATTGTCGAAATTCAGCGTATTGACCGCCTTTGGCAAAAACGCGGTGAGCGCTTTGCCACGCGGGTGCTTTCCGAGGCGGAAATGTCGGAGCTTCAAGGGCATGCTCACCCCGAAAGACTACTGGCCAAGCGTTGGGCGGCGAAAGAGGCGATTGCCAAGGCCTTGGGTACCGGTTTTACGCAAGGCGTCTCGTTTGACGATATGACCATTGGGCATACGGCTTCCGGGCAACCGGAAGTGGTGTTAAAAGGGGCGGCCCACAAAGTTGCAACGGATTTGGGGGTCACCAGTTGGTCGATCAGTTTGAGTGATGAGAATCATTATGCCGTCGCTTTTGTGGTGGCGGAAAAATCGCTTTGATTCGATTCGAAAAATTCCCTAGCGGATTGGTCTGATCGTTCGCCGATAGAAAGTGTGAATTCTGAGCGATAAGTGCTTACACTTTAACGGGTTATCCATTACAATTAACTTCCATGAAGCCATTATCTTTTCAAGCGCTTAAGCTCAGTCTTAGGCCAATTCACCAGGCCTGGTCGTTTTTGATCCTGGCGCTTTTCCAATTGCCGGCGCTTGCCGCGACGGCGGAATCCCCGTCTTTGACCACTTCGCTGGAACCCAGCAATTACATCGGCCAAATTCTGATGTCGTTGTTTTTCATCCTGTTGATTATTTTTGCGGCTGCTTGGATGTTGAAGCGTTTCGGCAAAATCAACGGTGTGGCCGGTAACCAAATGAAAGTCTTGGGCGTGATGAGCTTAGGGCAACGTGAACGGGCGGTCCTGCTGGAAGTGGGCAAGGAGCAGTTGTTGATTGGGGTAACGTCCAGTCGCGTGTCTTTGTTGCATAAACTGGAGGAGCCGATTGAGGTGGTTACGGAAAAGCCGGTTAACAGTGCGTTTGCAAAGCGCTTACAGGAGGCGATACAGCAGCGAACCGTGTCACCGTCCTCGCCTGCAAAAGGGAAGGCCGATGATTAAACGTTATGGCCCTTATGTCAAATGGTTGTTGGGCAGTGCCCTGATGTTATTGCCGTTGGTCGGGTGGACCGAGCCAGGCATTCCGGCGTTTACCGTGGAAACCGACGCACAGGGGAACCAGGATTACACCCTGACCATGCAGATTCTGCTGTTGATGACCGGCTTGACGCTGCTGCCGGCGGCGTTGATTGCCATGACATCCTTTTTGCGAATTGTTGTGGTGTTGGCGTTGTTGCGACAGGCTTTGGGGACGCAAAGCACGCCGTCCAACCAGGTGTTGATTGGTTTGGCGCTGTTTCTCACCTTGTTCATTATGTCGCCGGTCTTGGATAAAATATACGATACGGCGGTCAGCCCTTACTTGGAAGAGCAAATTAAATTCAAGGAAGCCGTGGAAATCGGTGCGAAACCGTTGCATCAATTTATGATTCAGCAAACGCGTGCCGATGACCTCGGCATGTTTGCGGAAATGGCCGATGTGCAATTGACCGACCCGGAAAGCGTTCCGTTCAAGATCCTGATTCCTGCCTATATGACCAGTGAATTGAAAACCGCTTTTCAAATCGGTTTCATGATTTTCATTCCGTTTTTGATCATTGACTTGGTGGTGGCGACCCTATTGATGTCGATGGGGATGATGATGTTGTCGCCGATGATTATTTCCTTGCCGTTTAAAATCATGCTGTTTGTGTTGATTGACGGTTGGGCGTTGATTATGGGAACCTTGGCGAATAGTTTCGTCGTAGCCGGAGGGAGTATCTGATGACACCGGAATTCGTTTTGACCATCGGGCAAAAAATGCTTGAGGTGGTGACCATGTTGGCCGCTCCTTTGTTGTTACCCGCGCTGGCGGTTGGTTTGCTAGTGGGGATGTTTCAAGCGGCCACCCAAATCAACGAAATGACCTTGAGTTTTATCCCGAAAGTCGCCATCGTCGGCGTGGTGCTGGTGGTGGCCGGCCCCTGGATGCTGACGACCCTGATTTCCTTTTCACGCGAGTTGTTCGAAAATATTCCGGCCTTTATCGGTTAAGCCATACGGCCTTCGGGATGCCGTTCACTCCAATGGAATGCGCTGATGAGCTTTAGTTACACCGAATTTTTGCAATTGATGGGCCTCTACTTTTGGCCGTTCGTGCGCATTTCCGGCATGTTGTTGATGGTGCCGTTGCTGTCGGCCTCGTATGTGCCGGTTCGGGTGCGTTTGATCCTGGCCGTGTTTATCACCCTGGCCGTCGCGCCTTCTCTGGAATTGCCCCCGCCGATAGATCCGTTCACCTGGCATGGGGTGTTGTTAATCGTGCAGCAGTTAGGGATAGGGGTGGCCATCGGGCTGATTTTCCTTGTAATTTTTCAAGCGTTTGTGGTCGCCGGCCATTTGGCGTCCATGGCGATGGGGTTGGCCATGGCCACGATGGTGGATCCGGCCACCGGTGTGAATACACCGATTATCGGCCGTTATTTCACCATTGTGGCCACTTTGATCTTTTTGTTGATGAACGGGCATGTCCTGGTCTTTAAAGCGGTGCTGAGCAGCTTTGAAATGCTGCCGATTGGGTTGCATTTCTTTACCCAGGACAGTTTGAAGTTGATTTATAACTTTGGTGGTCAAATGTTTGAATACGGGGTGGCCATCGCCTTACCGCTCGTAACGGCTTTGCTGTTGGTGAATATCGCGTTTGGCGTGGTTTCTCGCGCCGCGCCTGCGCTGAACATCTTTGCGGTTGGTTTTCCGGTGACCTTGCTAGCCGGTCTCATTATGTTGATCTTTACGACGCCTCTATTGTTACCCAATATACAAATATTGATGAATAATGCGATTGAAACCCTCTCCAAATTGACTTTGAACCAGTAGTTCCACTGGAAGGCTGAAACGGAATTATGGCTGAGAACGAAGACGGTACCGAAAAAACAGAAGAACCCTCCGAGAAAAAGCTTCGGGAAGCGCGGGAAAAAGGGCAGGTTGCGCGATCGCGTGAGCTCGCGACCCTGATGATGACGCTGGGGGCGGCATTGTTTTTGTATTTTTTCGGTGCCGGTATGGCGGAAGACATCCAGACCATTTTTATCGAAGGTTTGAGTTTCGATCGTTCCCATGCGTATGACATCCATATGCTGAATAACCGTATTTTCGCATTGGTGGAGTTGGCCATTTATATGGTGTTGCCTTTTCTGATGCTGATGGTTTTAATTGCTCTGGTGTCCAACACCCTGCTTGGCGGATGGAACTTCAGTCTGCAAGCGATGTCCCCGAAAATCAGCAAGATGAACCCTTTGTCCGGTATTAAACGGATGTTTTCCATGACGGCTTTGATGGAATTGTTGAAAGCGTTTGGTAAGTTTGTGTTGGTGTCGGTGGTGGCGACGTATTTTCTTTGGTACTCCTATGAAGAAATCCTCAGTATTGGGGTAGAACCGACCAAAATTGCGCTGGCGCATTCGGCCGAGTTGATTGTGGAAGCGTTTATTTTTGTCAGCCTGTCGTTGATTGTGATTGCGGCGATCGATGTGCCGTTTCAGGTGCATCAGCATATTTCACAGTTGAAAATGACCAAGCAGGAAGTGAAAGAGGAGTTTAAGCAGCAGGAAGGGAGTCCTGAGGTTAAAGCCCGTATTCGTCAACTGCAGCGCGAAATGTCACAGAAACGCATGATGCAAAAAGTGCCGGAGGCGGATGTGGTGATTACCAACCCGACACATTTTGCGGTGGCCCTGCAGTATGATCCTGATAGTATGGGGGAACCGATGGTGCTGGCAATGGGCAGTGACTTCATGGCGGCGCAGATTCGAACCTTGGCGAAGGAGCACGATATTCCGTTAATAGAAGCCCCACCTTTAGCCCGTGCTTTATACTATAATGCGGAGGTTGATCGACCAATTCCGTTACAGCTCTTTAGAGCCGTTGCGACGATTCTGGCGTATGTCTATCAGTTACGAGATGGTAAAAAAGCCAATCAGGTCGATTTTGAAAACTTACCGATACCGGAAGAAATGCAAACAGACAGCCCGAACGCGTAAAACTGAGACGGAATGGACTTTAATCAAATACTCAACAAAATCAAAGAAGCCTTTCAAAACGGCTTAGGCATTCCGATTGCGGTGTTGGCTTTGTTGGCTATGGTGGTGGTGCCTTTACCGCCGTTTTTACTGGATGTGTTCTTCACCTTTAACATTGCGTTGTCGCTCGTGGTGTTGATGGTGACGCTTTACGCGAAACGACCGCTCGATTTTGCCGTTTTCCCTACCATTATTCTTTTAGCAACATTATTCCGCTTATCTCTGAATATTGCTTCCACACGTGTTATTTTGTTGGAGGGCCATAACGGTGCCAGTGCGGCTGGGCACGTTATCGAGGCCTTTGGTGAGTTTGTTATTGGCGGCAACTTCGCGGTCGGCCTCGTGGTGTTTGCGATTTTGGTGGTCATTAACTTCGTGGTGATCACCAAAGGCGCCGGGCGCGTGGCGGAAGTCAGCGCGCGTTTCACCCTGGACTCCATGCCGGGGAAGCAAATGGCGATTGACGCCGACCTGAATGCCGGTTTGATTACACAGGAAGAGGCGCAGGCGCGCCGGATTGAAATCACCACGGAAGCCGACTTCTACGGTTCCATGGATGGTGCCAGTAAGTTTGTCCGAGGGGATGCGGTTGCCGGGATTGTGATCTTGTTCATTAACTTGATCGGCGGGTTCGCGATTGGGATGGGGCAGCACGATATGTCCTTTGGGGACGCTATTGAAGTGTATACCATTCTGACCTTAGGGGACGGTTTGGTCGCGCAGATTCCATCCCTGTTGCTGTCAACGGCGACGGCGATTATCGTCACGCGGGTGTCCGGCGATAAGGATGATATGAGCCAGCAAGTGCAGGCTCAAATGTTTGCTAACCCGAAAGCATTGGGAATGACGGCGGGTATTGTCGGGGTTTTCGGTGTGATTCCTGGGATGCCGAACTTGGCTTTTTTATCGTTTGCCGCCATTGCCGGTGCCGGTGCCTATTTGATTCATAAAAAGCAGCAAGAGAAACCCGCACCGGAAACCTTACTGAACGAAGAAGAGAGTTCGCCCGAGAATGCAGCGCCGGAGTTGAGTTGGGACGATGTTCAGACGGTGGATGTGCTCGGTTTGGAGGTTGGTTACCGTTTGATTCCGATGGTGGATCAAGCCCAGAACGGCCAGTTGTTAGAGCGGGTTAAAGGTGTCAGGCGTAAGGTCTCTCAAGAGCTTGGCTTTTTAGTGCCGCCGGTGCACATTCGCGATAATTTGGATTTAAAACCGAACCAATATAGAATTATGTTGATGGGCGTGTCGTCGGGTGAAGGCGAAGTTTACCCGGATAAAGAGCTGGCCATTAATCCCGGACAGGTGTTTGGTGAAGTGCGCGGTACGCCCACCAAGGACCCCACGTTTGGTTTGGATGCGGTGTGGATTGCGTCGGCGGATCGTGAACAAGCGCAGGCATTGGGTTACACGGTGGTGGATGCCAGTACTGTGGTGGCGACCCACATCAGCCAAGTGATTCAGGATTATGCATCGGAGTTATTGGGTCACGATGAAGCGCAGAAGTTACTCGACAAGCTAAAAGAGACGTCGCCCAAGCTGGTGGACGAGTTGGTGCCAGAAAGAATGCCTCTGGCCACCGTTGTCAAAGTACTGCAAAACCTGCTGACGGAAAAAGTGTCCATCCGGGATTTACGAACCATTCTGGAAGCCTTGACGGAAAAAGCTTCCCAGACACAGGATCCTTCGCAGCTGACGCAACAGGTTCGAGCAGCACTGGGGCGTTCGATTGTTCAGGCCATTGCCGGAACCGACGAAGAGTTAAAAGTGATTACATTGGAACCAGGATTGGAACAGTTGTTGCTACAAGCTTCTCAGGGAGCGCCTGAAGGGCAGTTGGCCATTGAACCAGGTCTGGCGGAAAGGTTGCATACGACATTGAAGGAAGAGGCTCAAAAGGTGGAGATGAACGGCCAGTCGGCGGTTCTGCTGGTGGCACCGCAGATTCGTGCCCAGCTGGCCAAGCTGTTCCGGTTCAGCCTGTCAAATTTACATGTATTGGCCTATTCCGAGGTGCCAGAAAATCGACGCATCAGTGTCGTGGCAAGCGTCGGGCAAGGAAACTAGATGAAATTAAAACGTTACTTAGCCCCCAATATGCGACGAGCGATGCTTCTGGTTCGAGATGAACTGGGAGATGACGCGGTGATTATGTCGACCCGGCAAACGGATGAAGGGGTCGAAGTCGTGGCGGCCATTGATCCGGAGGCGAAACAGTATCAGCAGGCGGAAGCGGCTGGTGAAGCGCGTAGCAGCTATCAGTCCCCGGAAACCGCGATTCCACCGATGACGTCGGATGCGCCGTCGGTACCGAGTCCGGAAATCGCCAAAATGGCGGACGAATTAAAAGCGGTCAAGCAGATGTTGGAAAACCAACTGTCCGGTTTGGCCTGGCATCAAAGCGAAACACAAGACCCGAATAAAGTTGGGTTGATTAAACGATTGGTGCAGTTAGGAATCGGTTGGGATTTGGCGCAAAAACTGGTGATGGATGTGAATGTTCATCATGACCAGGCCTGGTCGGAAATACTGGGCACGGTGGAGTCGATGATTCCGGTGGATGATAAAGATATTTTGGAATCCGGCGGCATTGTTGCGTTGGTGGGGCCGACCGGGGTGGGCAAAACCACGACCATTGCTAAGATGGCCAGTCGATTTGTGATGCGAAACAGCGCGAACCAAATCGCTTTAGTTACGACGGATTGTTATAAAATTGGCGCTCAGGCGCAGTTAAAAACCTTTGCCGATTTGATGGGCGTGCCGGTGCATGTGGTCAGTTCGGAAGGGGAAATGTATAGCTTGTTGAGTTCGCTGGCATCGAAGAAGTTAATTCTGATCGATACTGCGGGCATCAGTCAAAAAGACATTTTGTTGACGCAGCAATTGACCAAAGCGCAGCCGGGTGTGGACCATATTCGAAACTATTTGGTCATGTCGGCGGCGACGCAGTTGAGTGTGATGAAAGACATTGTCCGTTCTTTCAGCCAGGTTGGGTTGAAAGGGTGTATTTTGACCAAGGTGGATGAAGCTCTGCAGTTGGGGAACATCATTACCGTGTTGATTGAACATCAGTTGTCGTTGTCGTATTTGTCCAATGGCCAGCGAGTGCCTGAGGACTTAGAGCCGATTAAGGTTAGGGATTTAATGGATAAAGCAATCGTGCTGGGGCAGCAACACCAGCATTTGAATCAAGAAGAAGCCTTCCGTATGGGAATGGGTAAGGAGATTTCCGATGCTCAATGATCAGGCGGCGGGGCTAAGAGCGATGCAAACGAGCAATAACGGTGAACGGAAAGTGACTTCTGAAAAGAAAAGTAAACCGGTTAGAGTGATCGCCGTTGCCAGCGGTAAAGGCGGCGTGGGTAAAACAAACGTATCCGTCAACCTGGGGATCAGCCTCAGTAAAATGGGCCACCGGGTTTTATTGATGGATGCCGATATGGGGCTGGCGAATGTCGATATTATGCTTGGCCTGCAGACGCAGTACAACCTGTCCCATGTCCTGGACGGCGAAAAAACATTGCGTGAAGTCATGGTGGATGCACCGGGTGGCTTGAAAGTGATTCCGGCGGCTTCGGGTGTCAAGCGCATGGCTCAATTGACCCCAATGGAAAATGCTGGAATAATTAACGCCTTTTCCGAGCTGGATGGCATTCTGGATGTGTTGATTATCGATACTGCCGCCGGGATTGCCGACAGTGTGGTCAGTTTTTGCCGGGCGTCTCAAGAAGTTGTGGTGGTGGTTAACGATGAACCGGCTTCCATGACGGATGCGTATGCGCTGATTAAGGTGTTGAGCCGGGATTATAAGTTGACGCGTTTCAAGTTGTTGGCGAACATGGTGCGGTCCGAAAAACACGGGCGGATTCTGTACGATAAGTTCGCCCAGGTGTGTGAACAGTTTCTGGAGGTTTCGATTGATTACCTTGGCACCGTGCCGTTTGATCATGATTTGAGAGAAGCGATTCAGAAACAAAGTCCGGTAACCATTGCGAAACCGATGAGTGAGTCGGCACAGGCTTTCCGAAGCATTGCACAACGAATCGACAGTTGGCCGATTCCGACGGGTGTGACGGGGTATTTACAGTTTTTTGTTGAGAGTTTATTTCAGGCACCGTCTGAATAAATGAGGAATCGATTTCATGACTGGCACTCAGGCCTACGCGAACATTCATAAACAGACGTCAAACGGGGTGATGGATATTGAGGCCTTTTTGCCTCTGGTGAAGCGAATTGCCTATCATTTGAAAGGGCGGTTGCCAGACAGTGTGATAGTCGATGATTTGATTCAATCCGGTATTATCGGTTTGATCGAAGCGTCGCAAAAGTTCGATGCCGGCCAAGGGGCCAGCTTTGAAACCTATGCCGGGATTCGTATTCGCGGTGCCATGCTGGATGAGATTCGAAAAGGCGATTGGACACCGCGCTCGGTGTACCGAAAATCGCGTGAAGTCTCCGACGCCATCAACGCTGTTGAGTCGAAAAAAGGCCGTGAGTCGCGGGATGAAGAAGTGGCCGAAGAAATGGGGATTACTCTAGAAGAGTATTATCACATTCTTCAGGACACGAATTCCGCGCAGTTATTGTCGATTGATGAGCCGGACCATGATGAGTTGTCTGAAGAGCGTATGGTCAGCGGCGTGAAAACACCGATATCGGAGCTGGCGGAGTCCGGCTTTCAGTCGGCTTTGGCGGAACACATCAATGAACTGCCGGAAAAAGAAAAACTCGTGATGGCACTGTATTACGACGAAGAGCTGAATTTGAAGGAAATTGGTGAAGTGCTGGAGGTCAGCGAATCGCGCGTCAGCCAAATTCACAGTCAAGCGATTAAGCGCTTGAAATCAAGATTAAAAGATTGGATTTAATAAAGGTTTGAGGGAATAGAATGCAAATCGATAGAGATATGAACATATTGGTAGTGGATGACTTTTCTACCATGAGACGCATCGTTAAGAACCTGTTAAAGGAGCTTGGGTTCAGTCGTTTTGATGAAGCCGATGATGGGGCGACGGCATGGCCCATGATTCAAGGTGGTAAATACGACTTTATCGTCAGCGACTGGAATATGCCGGAGATGACCGGGATTGATTTACTGAGACATGTCCGCGCCGATGCGAAATTAAAAGATACGCCGTTTCTGCTGATTACCGCGGAAGCCAAGCGAAGCCAGATTCTGGAAGCGGCGGAAGCCGGTGTGGATGGCTATATTGTTAAGCCATTCACCGCGGCCACCTTGAACGGTAAGATTCAAAAAATCTTCGAGCGAGTCGAAGAGCGCAAAAAGGCCGCAGGTGGTTAGGAGCGCACATAACAATAAGAAATGATTAAAAAGCCTTGTTCATCTGTTTGTGAATGAGGCTTTTTTTTTAAATAAAAGGAGGAACGATGAAGAATATCAATGTTGAGCAAGCCAGAGAGCTGCTGGAGGCGTTGGAAAGTGGCCAATATGACCAGGCCTCAAAGACCCTGGATAGCATTGTCGCGTCCCGCGATGAGAACTTGTTGGAGCAGGTGGAAGAAATTGCCCAAAACCTACACGATACGTTGGAATCCTTCGGCGCGGATGCCCAAATTTTACAGCACACCAAGCACGGTTTGCCGGATGCGACTGAGCGGTTGGAATACGTGATTCAAACCACGGAAGATGCCAGTAATAAAACACTGTCTGCGGCGGAAAACACCATTGCTTTGCTGGAAACGATGGAATCCAAAGCGGTGGATAATGAGATGAAAGAATGGATTGTGCAGGCTCAGGCCCAAGTGACGGACATTATGATGGCACAATCGTTTCAGGATCTGACGGGGCAGGTATTGAACCGCGTGATTATGCTGGTCACGAGCCTGGAACAAAGTCTGGTGGAATTGATTGAAAAATCCGGCATTGAATTTGACAGTATTCCTGAAATGACCACTGAGGAACAGCGCAAGGCAGAAGAAATGAAAGGCGTCGGGCCGAATGTGACGAAAAGCAGCCAGCAAAATGTGGCGCAATCGCAAGATGAAGTGGATGACTTGCTGGGTGACCTAGGCATTTAGAGGCCAGAACGTATTTGATAGCTGATGGCATAGTGATTGCTTTAATTTTTTCATTGAAAAATGAGAAGGATGAAGTGGCGGAATTTTGGCACTTCATCGAGTTCACACAGGCTCAAAGAGGAATACATCGTGGATGAAGATATTTTACAGGACTTTTTAGTTGAGGCATCTGAGCTGGTTGAGCAGCTGGATGAACAGCTGGTCGAGCTCGAGAACTCGCCGTCAGATGCAGACCTGTTGAATGCGATTTTTCGCGGCTTTCACACCATTAAAGGCGGTGCGGGCTTTTTAGGCGTGACGCCTTTGATTGAAGTGTGTCACCGTGCGGAAAATGTCTTCGATAAAATTCGTAACGGCGATGTCGCTTATGATGCGAGCGCGGCGGATATCATTATGCGCGCATTTGATGCCATCAGCGACTATATACAGCAGTTAAATGACGGCGCACGTGAACTGGAAGATGCGGATACCGGGTTGCTGGCGGAGCTGGATGGGCTTTGGAAAGGTGAAGCGGCGGCTGGGCCAGCAGCTGAAGAAGCCGACGCGGCGTCGGAAGAATCGGATGAAGCGCACGCTGTGAAGCTCGAGTTGCCGGAAGGCGTTGATCCGGATGGCGAAATTTCCGATGATGAATTTGAAGCGTTACTGAATCAACGCGATGCTTTGGTCGGCGTGGATGAGGAAGTCCATGCTGCACAAGACGAGCAAGCACCGAAGTTGGAGTTGCCGGATGGCGTTGATCCGGATGGTGATATTACCGACGAAGAGTTTGAAGCTCTGTTGAACCAACGAGACCTGATCGATAATTTACACGAAGCTGAAGGAGCGGACGCGGCCCAGCCGGAACCGATTCCCGAACCGGTGGTGGAAGCGCCCAAACCGGAACCTAAGCCGCCCGCGCCTAAGCCAAAAGCTTCTGCTTCAGGCGGAGACAAGGGGCCAGCGAAAGCCGCAGCGAACACTGAGTCCACCGTGCGTGTCGATACGCGCCGGTTGGATGAGATTATGAACTTGGTGGGCGAATTGGTCTTGGTTCGAAACCGCCTTTTGACATTACGTTCCGGCCAGGACTCGGAAGAAGAGTTGTCCAATGCCGTGGGGAATTTGGATCATGTGACGACGGACTTACAGGCGTCGGTGATGAAAACCCGTATGCAACCGGTTAAGAAAGTTTTCGGGCGTTTTCCGCGCGTGGTGCGCGACTTGGCGAGAAAGCTTGGTAAAGAAATTGAGCTGGAGCTGAAAGGCGAAGAAACCGATTTGGATAAAAACCTGGTGGAAGCTTTGGCCGATCCGTTGGTGCATTTGGTGCGTAACTCCGTTGACCACGGGATTGAAATGCCTGATGTGCGTGAGCAAGCCAGCAAACCTCGTAAGGGAACGGTGATTCTTGCCGCCGAACAAGAGGGGGATCACATTCTGCTGTCCATTACGGACGATGGCAAAGGCATGGATCCCGATGTTTTGCGCCGTAAAGCGGTGGAAAAGGGCATGATGGATGAGGTAACCGCCAATCAACTGGATGATAAGGCGGCGTTTGAGTTGATTATGTCGGCGGGCTTTTCAACGGCCGACCAGATCAGTGATATTTCCGGTCGTGGTGTGGGCATGGACGTGGTGAAGAATATGATCACCAAGTTGAACGGCAGCATCGACATTCATTCCGTGCTGGGCGAAGGGACGCAAATCAGTATCCGTGTGCCATTGACGTTGGCGATTTTACCAACCTTAATGGTGGCGTTCGATGAAGACAGTTATGCGATTCCATTGACCAGCGTACAGGAAATTTTCGATTACGATGCGTCGCAGGTGAACCGAATTGACGGACAGGTCATGGTTCGATTGCGAGATAAAAGTGTGCCGTTGATGTTTTTGTCGGAGTGGTTGGCGCCCGAAAGTATTAAGGAAAACTATGAAGGCGATAAGGTGATTATCGTGTCCATCGGTAATCAACGTGCCGGTTTGGTGGTTGACCAGGTTAATGGGCAAGAAGAAGTCGTTATTAAGCCACTGGGCGTGATGATGAAGCACCTTGAGGGGTACGCCGGCGCGACGATTACCGGCAACGGCAATATCGCACTTATTTTGGATTTACCGGGCGTGATTCAGCGCTTTCAATATTAAATAACGGAGACGTGTCATGATGGAACAAGATATGACATCGACAAATCAATTGCTGGACGGCGTCATTGGCGACGAAGAAGAGGAGCAATATTCGGGGCCAAGCATCCGTTGTGTGATGTTCAATCTGGACTCGGAAGTGTATGGCATCAATGTCAAAAAGGTACGTGAAGTTTTACGCGTTGGTTCGATTCGTAAAGTGGAAGGAGCGGCTCACAATGTCCTGGGCATTATTAATGTCCGTGGGGTGATTGTCACGGTTGTGGATACGCGCGCCACTTATGGCCTCATGAGCAAGCCCGTTGATGAGTTGTCCCGTATTATCATTGTAGAGCTCGACAGTGACAACATTGTGGGCATGATGGTGGACTGTGTGATGGAAGTGAAAGACATTCCAGAGAAGAAGTTTGAGCCGATGTCCGCGACCAAAGAAGGCGCTTCACGTTATCTGCAAGGCATTGCGCATTATAATGGCGATGTGATTATCTTAATTGATGTCGACAGTATGTTCTCCGGTCAAGCTTAAAGCGGTAGCCGGCATTTATTTGTATTTCTGAAAACGCCCAGGCCTGGGCGTTTTTTATATTTAACGTTAAGGTTGTTGATTCGGTGCTTGAGGTGGCGTCGGTTGGCCCGGAAGGTCTTTTTCCGACAATTGATAGGCGAAAATCAACACTTGAACCACCGCTTCGTAGAGCAATTCCGGTATTTCTTGATCCAATTCCACTTGTGACAGAAGGGCGACCAGTTGATGGTCTTCTTTGATGGGGATATTGTGTTCTTTGGCCAGCTCGATGATTTGCTCCGCCAGGTAGCCGGTGCCTTTGGCCGACACCCGTGGGGCCGTTTCGCCGTCGTACTCCAATGAGATGGCGACCTTCTGGTCCAGGGTGACAGGGGCCTCCTGATCGTCCTTATCCATATGGTAGTCCTGAAGGGATGAATAAAAAAGCCGCAGAAGCTGCGGCTTTTAGGATTAGGCGAGGCGGAGTTTTTCCGTTAACCCCAGCTTGGAGGCCCCTGAAGTCAAGGCTTCGCTAGGCGAGTCCCAGAGAATTTCTTTCTGGTTCTGAAGGGCGTTTTTCACCAAGACCAGCAGGGCTTGAAGCCCCGAGGTGTCGATGGATTCGACACCGGCCGCAGAAATGGTGTAGGTTTCCGCATCGGATTGAAAGGCGATTTTCAGATTTCCATACTGCTCTTCAATGTGATGAATTGTTAAGCTGTCAGGGAGTTCGATTTGATAGTCGCTCATCGGATAACCTCCGGCCTAGGCCGTTATTTATAGCACTCGGTTGATAACGGAAAGGAGTTTTTCAGGGCTGAAAGGTTTCACAATCCAGCCTGTCGCACCTGCTTCTTTCCCTTTGGTTTTCATGTCGCCGGACGACTCGGTTGTCAAACACAAGATGGGCGTAAATTTGTAGTTGGGAAGTGTACTGCGAACGGCCTGAATCAATTCGATGCCATTCATGTTCGGCATGTTGATGTCGGTTACGATTAAGTCGTATTGTTCTTTTTTGGCCATGTCGAGGGCGACGACACCGTCTTCGGCTTCGGCGACATCGTGACCTGCTGATTTCAAAGACATGCTGACCATTTGACGCATAGATTTGGAATCATCAACCGCAAGGATTTTGGACATTGTTACTTCTCACTTTCTTAATACTTAAACCTGATTGTAATTATACATTATTCGTCAATATGAAGGCTCTTTTTGATCTCCGACAGAATGCCGGTTGAGACCAATTCATCGACATGTAAAACGATGACCATCTTTTCGCCAACGGTGGCGAGCCCTCTAACGTATTCGGTATGGATTGTGCCGTTGATTTCCGGTGCGCCTTGCAGGTTATGCAGGTCGATTCCATGTACATCCGATACGCCGTCAACCACCACGCCAATGATTTTTTGGGTGGCGCTCTGTTCGTCTGTGGCTCGCAAAATGATGACCACGGTGCTTTCGTCGTAGGTGATTTCGGACAGGCCAAAACGGACTCGTAAATCCACGACCGGTACAACGGCACCGCGCAGATTGATGACCCCCATGACATACTCTGGAGCATTCGGAATGCTGGTGGTTCTTTCCCAGCCTTTAATTTCCTGAACGCGCAGGATGTCGACGCCGTATTCTTCTCCTCCGAGAATAAAACTGAGGATCTGATCGTCCGTTCCGTCGTTTTCTTCAATTTGATCTTGAATGGCTTCTACGTCAGCACCCATTTGATTCTAGCCTCATATCCTCGAATATATCTTGTATGCTTATTTTGTAATGGTAACTTACCTTATTTGTCTGGAAAGGTCTAGTTTTAAAAAGGGTTTCTTACCGAAAAACCCCATTGAAATTATAAAAAATTTACTCTCCGGTTTTAAGCAAGTTGCTCGCCAATTTTAACGTTTTAGACATGAAGGTCGATTAAAGCCACTTTTTGGGCGAGCGGGTGGCTTTCCGGTTTCTGTTGTGTGATGAAGATTTGTTTGAGCGGTAGGGCGGCTTGTTGAAAGCTTTCCTGTAACTTGGGGAGGTCTTCGCCAAGGCGCTGTGCGAGCGCGGAGTTGTCGGCCCAGAGGCTGAGTGATATTTCGTCATTCATGAGCATCAGCTTGCTGGAAAGTTCACCGGATGACAGGGTTAAATTGACGATGACTTCCCAAAAATCCAGGGTGTCCTTGGCTTGTCGTCGAATGTCGATTTCCACTTCTTCAAGGTAGGGATTGGGCTGTAAAGGGAGTTGAATGTTGAGCTGGTTGGGGTTTTCAATGGCTTGAATTTGTTGCAGGGTGATTCGGTTCAAGGTTTGGGATAACAGCTTGGCCAGTTTCGGCAATTCCGGCGATTCCGAGGGCTTGGCTTGTTGGGTCATTTGCAATAACTGCAAGAGCCGTCCCTTGAGATCGCCCGTTTGAGGTTTGTTGTTTTTAGCCAGTTGGTTTTCCAGGAATAAACCACTCGATAACAGCTGGTTTTTCAACTCTTTTGCACTGGTTTGGGTCGAGGGTTTGAATAATTGCTCCAATAAGGAAGAGAGGTGGGATTGAATGTTCGCGGGCAATATGCCCGTTTGACTGAGTTGCACCAATTGTTGCAGACCCTGGTTGATCGGGACTTGGTTCGGCAGAAGTTGCCGATAAGCCGTTTGCAGGGTTTGCTGGGTGTTGGGTTGCGCCGTATTGGTCGCGGCACGGCCTTGTATTTGCAGAACAATATTCGGCTTGGTTTGGGTAACTTTGACGTTGAGTTGCTGGCCGGCTTCCAAAGATTGTTGGCTCGTGGCGGTCAGGCTGCGGCCGGCAAGGCTGAAGGTGACTTGGCTGCCTTCGGTTTTGGTGACGGTAACCGATAATAGCTGCCCCACAGCTAGTTTTAGCGCCTGGGGCGTGGTTTGTCCCAGGTTGAGATTGCCGCCAAGCGGGGTTGATGTCGGGCCGATTGCCATAGGGTTCCAGAGGCATGAAGCCATTCAGTGTGAGAAATTGCCGATTAGATGAAATAATAAACTGCATTCCTCGCATCAAGCAACTATAATTGTATTCAATAATAAGACCATTTAAATAATAAGGGCAAAGACGTGAGTGAAAGGGAGTTTGACTTTACCGAAAAAGATTTTCTGAGAGTCAAAAAAGTTGTTTATGATTTTGCCGGAATTGACTTGAACGATTCCAAAAAAAATCTTGTCTATAATCGTTTGGCCAAGCGTATCCGCTTTTTGGATATGAATTCCTTTTCGGCCTATCTGGATTATGTGGAAGAGCAGGGCGAAGCGGAATTTGTGCACCTGATTAACGCCATCACCACGAACCTGACGTTTTTCTTCCGCGAAAACCACCATTTCGAATATCTGGCCAACCAAGTCATTCCGATGCTGTTGGAAAAAAATAAGGCCTCTAAAAAAATTCGGATTTGGTCGGCGGGCTGTTCCACCGGTGAAGAACCTTATTCCATTGCCATTGTTTTGAAAGAAGCGGTGCCGTCTGGTTGGGATGCTCGCGTACTGGCGACAGACTTGGATACCAATGTGGTCCAAACCGGTCAAACCGGTGTCTACAAGATTGATCGATTGAAAGGTGTTTCGGACGAACGTAAAAAACGCTGGTTTTTAAAAGGCTCCGGCGCGCGCGAGGGGTATGTTCGAGTCAAGCCGGAGTTGCAGCAAATCATCGATTTTGGCCAAATTAATTTAATGAACGAATGGCCGATTCGAGATGCTGTTGATGTGATTTTCTGCCGCAATGTGGTCATTTACTTCGATAAAGAGACGCAAGCACGTTTGTTTGATCGTTACGCCAACTTGTTGCCGGACAACGGTCATTTGTTCATTGGGCATTCCGAATCATTATATAAAGTGTGTGACCGTTTCGAGTTGCTCGGTCAAACCATTTACCGGAAAATTCGCTGAGCAGATTGCGGTATAATCGTTGTTAAGAAATTCATAAAATCATTAAACCCGTTCAGGTAAGCCATATGTCAAAGGTAAAAGCTCTCGTCGTCGATGATTCTGCATTGGTTCGATCCATGTTGCAGGAAATGTTGGGGGCCGACCCCGATATTGAGGTGGTTGGCACGGCCTCCGATCCGTACGATGCCCGTCAGAAGGTGAAGGAGTTACACCCGGATGTGCTGACACTGGATGTGGAAATGCCAAAAATGGACGGCGTGACGTTTTTGAAAAACCTGATGCGTTTGCACCCGTTGCCAGTCGTGATGGTATCGACCTTGACCGAAAAGGGCGCGGACATTACGTTTGAGGCGTTGGATTTAGGCGCGGTGGACTTTGTAACCAAGCCGAAAATCGATTTGGAGCATACGTTTGAGGATTATGCTCAAGAAATCCGCACCAAGGTCAAAACGGCGGCTAAGGTGTCGAGATGGCAGTTGGAGCGCCACTATGCGCGTTATGCTTCCAACCTGAAAGAAAAGCCGATTGTGTTGCCGAGTGTGCGTCCGGCCCCCTCGAAAAGTGTGGCGGAAAAATATTCGGCCGATGTCATTGTTCAGAAAAAATCGCCGTCTGCGACGTCTCGACTGTCAGATAAAATCATTGCGTTAGGCGCTTCTACCGGTGGGACGGAAGCCATTAAAGAAGTGTTAATGCGTTTGCCGGCCAATACGCCGGGCATGGTCATTACCCAGCATATCCCGGCGACATTCAGTTTGCCGTTTGCACAGCGCATGGATACGGTGTCGGAAATGACGGTGGTGCAAGCAGAAGATCGTCAACCGATTCTGCCTGGGCACGTATACATTGCGCCAGGCGACAAGCATTTATTGGTGGAAAAAGCCGGAGGCGGTTATATTTGCCGCTTGAATGACGGACCGCCGGTCAATCGCCATAAGCCTTCCGTGGATGTCATGTTTCGCACTGTGGTTCAGAACGTCGGCAAGAGCGCCATCGGGGTTCTGTTAACCGGCATGGGCGCGGACGGCGCCAAAGGTATGAAAGAGTTACAGGAAATCGGTGTGCCGACCGTTGCGCAGGATGAAAAAACCAGTGTTGTTTGGGGCATGCCGGGAGAAGCGGTTAAGCTGGGCGCGGCGGATCATGTGCTTCCATTGGGACGGATTCCCGAGAAAATTCTGGAGCTGGTCAAAAAATAATGCATTTGACCAGGCCTGGTGTTTCTTCTTGTTTTTAAATCAAAAACTCGTCAGAAGCGAAATCACTGCTTCCGCATAAACAATTTTATCCATTAAGAATTTATCATTCCCGCCGAGAAAACACTTAGTGCTGGCATATTAACTGCTTTGCATGAGTTAACGTTACGGGTTTATTTAAGGAAAAACGCATGTTGCATACTTTTAAGCAATACTGGCCAGCTTGGCTCTTAACTCTGCTAGGGGTGGTATTGACCTTTATAGACATTCCATTTATCGGTGCCATTGCACTGGTTTTGGTTTCCTTGATCTGGACATTGTCCGTGGCAAAATTTGCCAGGGAGAGTGGTGACGCCAGCGGAGCCGTGAAAGCGGTGCCTGCGTCAGTCGCACCAGTCAACGAGAGTCAATCAACGAACTTTGATGCCACGGTGATTGACGATTCCCTGCAAGTCATTATGAATGACATTGATGCCGTCGTGGATCAAGAAGTTGAAGTCGTGCGCGGAGAATTGCTGCAGGTTAAAGAGCTGGTCGCTGAGGCAATTGAAACCTTGAATTCCAGCTTTATGGGGCTGCACGACCAAACTCAGGAAGAGTATAAGATGGTGGTTTCCCTGCTGGATAACTTAGGCGGCAGCGGCGAAGGGATGAGTATTCAGAAATTCTCAACCGAAATCAAAGATGTGTTGGAATTTTTGATTACCCTGTTGCGAAACTCCAGTCAGCGCAGTAACGAAACCGTCGATAAAATTGACGATATGGTCAGTCAGATCGAATCGATTTTTGCCCTGTTGGAAGATGTTAAGGGCATTGCCGATCAAACCAATCTGTTGGCTTTGAATGCGGCGATTGAAGCGGCGCGCGCCGGAGAAGCCGGTCGTGGCTTTGCGGTGGTGGCGGATGAAGTTCGCAAACTGTCGTTGAACTCCAACCAGTTGAACGAACAGATTCGCAAGCAGGCGGAAAAAGCGAAACAAACCGTTGACCAAGTGCGCCGTCGAGTGATGGACACTGCCGAAAAAGACATGGAAGAGGCCAATTCTTCGCAGGATCAGGTCACGGTATTGGTCAGCGACCTCGAAGCGATGAACAGCGGTATTTCCAATAAGCTGGGCGATGTGTCCGGTATTATTTCCGAAATCGAAGTCAGTGTGTCCAATGCCATGCGTTCCTTGCAGTTCGAAGACATTGTGCGTCAGTTGGTCGAACAGGTCTTGAACCACTTGGAAAACCTGACCGGCTTTTCACACAAAATCAATCACTTCATTGAAGAGAGCAAGAACGATCCTGTGAAATCGGTCGCCGAGCATAAGCAGCGTTTGGAGGCCTTCCGGCACACCATTCACCAGGAGCGTGAAGAGATTGAAGCCAAGCGGATGCGACGCGTGTCTTCCGAATCGATGGAAGAGGGTGAAATCGACCTTTTCTAAAAATGAAATCGAGAAACGAAAAAAGCACCGAAAGGTGCTTTTTTTATGGGCGCTTTTAAGCGGGTAAAGTTGTCATTAAGACGCCATATTGCCCATTTCGCTATTCCAGAAGCTGCCGAAAATCAAACTGAAAATCAAGCCGGTGGCGAAGACAATGTACCAATAGGTGCGCATTTTAGCGGCTTGTTTGATTTCTTCTTCACTCAATGTGCTTTCGTCTGGTCGGTCTTTGAAAAAGATGACCATGAAGCCGACGGCGGAAATGAACCCGGCAATGTTCGCCAGATAATGATTATGCGTCAACATCGACGCGAATCCCAATGCCAGTATTATAAAATACGTAATCAATATGTTTTTCATCTTGCTCTACCTTGAGTTGGGTGATTCTGAAACCCCAATTATTCTAGTCGGTTTAAGGAGAAATATGTATAAATTGTGCTTTTTTGTCCCGGAAACGCATTTGGAAACGGTTAAAACGGCGGTGTTTGACGCCGGTGCCGGACGCATCGGAGATTATGACCAATGTTGTTGGCAAGTGAAGGGGGAAGGCCAGTTTCGTCCGTTGGCAGGCAGTCAACCTTTTTTGGGCGAGCAAGGGACTCTGGAAAAAGTGGCTGAGTATCGGGTGGAGATGGTCGTGGCAAAAAGCTGCGCTAAAACGGTTTTGAAAGCGTTGAAAGAATCGCACCCTTATGAAGAACCCGCTTACGATGTAATGGCGCTGGTAAAAGGGCTGTAGGCTTAAGATAAAATTTATCTATCGACATAGACAAACTTTATATTAGAAAAAAATAATGTAACTGTTACACTGAGAATAGTTGAAACTTCAACTAATCCTCCCTTTGTATTACATAACCGATAATACAGCCCGGACACAGGGATCGTGTTCGGGCTTTTTTCGTTTTAAGAGCCTGGTTTTTCGGCTTTAATCAGTTCAATGGTGAAAATCAGCGTTTCGTTTGGTCCGATGATGTCACCTGCGCCTTTGGAGCCATAACCCAATGACGGTGGCACGAAAATTTCCCACTTCGCACCCGGCTTCATCATTTTCAAGGCTTCGCCCCAACCCGGAATGACATCGCCCATTTGGAATTCAATCGGCGTGCCGCGGCTGTAAGAGCTGTCGAATTCGGTGCCGTCAATCAAGGTACCTTTGTAGTTGGCGGTCAAGACATCGTCTTCTTTCGGCGTTGCGCCTTTGCCCGGCTCGATAATGCGGTATTGCAAACCGCTTTTGGTGACTTTCACATCGTCACGTTTTTTGTTTTTCGCCAAAAAAGCTTCGCCTTTCTGAGCGTTGTCTTCCGCTAGTTTTTTACGGGCTTCGGCCTGCTTTTGCATGACCTGTTTTTTCACTTCATTGACTGCTTGTTGCATTTCAGCGTCGGTCAGGCGTAACGATTTGTTTTCCATCACGTCCTGCATGCCCAGAACCAGTGCCGGAATGTCAATTTCAACGCCTTGTTGCTGGAAGTTCTTGGCCAGGTCGGAGCCCAGGGCATAACTGGCTTTCTTTTCAACGGAGTCCAATTTAGTGTCGTCGGCCAGCGCGGTGAGACCGGTGCTGGACAGCGTCGCAAGCAGAACCGTAGTGAGTAATTGTTTTTTCATAAATGTCTCGAATAGTGATTGGATTAGCTTTGAGATTCCAGGTGATCCAGGTATTTCTCGGCATCCAGAGCGGCCATGCAGCCCGAGCCAGCGGAGGTGATGGCTTGTTTGTAGACTTGGTCCATGACGTCACCGGCGGCGAAAATGCCCGGAATGGAGGTTTGAGTGGCGTTGCCTTGCAAGCCGCTTTGCACTTTCAGGTAGCCGTGGTCCATGTCCAATTGGCCGTCGAAAATGCCGGTGTTCGGGGTATGGCCGATGGCGATGAAAACACCGGCCACATCGATTTCCTTGGTGTCGCCGCTTTGGGTGTTTTTCAAACGCAAGCCGGTCACGCCCATGTTGTCACCCAGGACTTCTTCCAAGGTGCTGTTGTATTCAATCTTGATGTTGCCGTTTTCCGCTTTTTCTTTCAATTGATCCGCCAGGATTTTTTCCGAGCTGAAGCTGTCGCGACGGTGCACGATGGTGACTTCTGCGGCGATGTTGGACAGATACAAGGCTTCTTCCACAGCGGTGTTGCCGCCGCCGATGACGGCGACTTTTTGGTTGCGGTAAAAGAAACCGTCACAAGTGGCGCAAGCGGAAACGCCTTTGCCTTTGAAGGCCTCTTCGGATTCCAAACCGAGGTATTTAGCGGACGCACCGGTGGCGATGATCAGCGCATCGCAGGTGTACTCACCGCTGTCACCAATTAGCTTGAATGGGCGTTGCTGTAGTTCAGCGGTGTGAATGTGGTCAAACAAGATTTCGGTGCCGAAACGCTCAGCGTGTTTTTGCATGCGCACCATCAAGTCCGGGCCGGTCAAACCTTCCACGTCGCCTGGCCAGTTGTCCACTTCGGTGGTGGTGGTCAACTGTCCGCCTTGTTGCATCCCGGTTACCATAACCGGTTCCAAGTTTGCGCGGGCCGCATAAACGGCGGCGGTGTAACCGGCTGGGCCGGAACCGAGAATCAATAGTTTGCAATGCTTTGACATAACATCCTTTCCTTTCTTATTTGTCTCTGTCCGAAGCGGCGAGACTTCGCGCCGCCGGACGGGTGCTTGAATCAGGCAGAAGGTTTCGTTTGTCGTTAAAGACACCGAATTCGCCAGGCCTGACGAGGCCGTGTCGAGAGCGGAATAGAATTAACGACGGCTTCTGAAATATGCTAGAATTCTAGCAGCTTTTTAACTGGCTTTGCATAATTATATTTGCGGAAAAAACGGCAGCATTGAGTGAGTATGACTGTGTTTGCGGCGAATTGTATTTTGATAGAAATTTCTTTAAATTCGATAAAAGAATCCGATAACCCTTGAATAGGATGAAACAGTAATCGATGGGATTTAAACAACCGAAATCAGCGGATATGGCGGACGACGTGCAAGACGCAGACGTTTCCGGCCGCCGTGTGCATTGGGTCGTGAAAGACGCCATTTTGCTGGCCTGCATCGGTTTGGCGTTTTTCCTGTTTATCGTCTTGTTCAGCTATCATCCGGGCGACCCGGGGTTCGACACTGTTAATGAAGGTCAAATGGCGGAAAATTACGGCGGCCGTACCGGGGCTTGGATTTCCTCGCTTATCTTGTACCTGTTTGGCATTTTCGGCTTTTTGATTCCGTTTGGCCTGCTGTTCGCCGGTATGGTGACCCTGAAAATCCGTGCCGGCTCGGAAATGGATTACGTGCATTTCGCCCTGAGTATGCTGGGGCTGGCGTTGTTGATTGTGTCCGGCGCAGGCCTGGCCGCTTTGTACCTGGAACCGCATAATGATTTGATTCAACTGCCTTACTCGGGCGGCGGGGTTCTGGGGTATGAGTTCAGCGCCTTTTTAGTCGACGGTATCGATTTATTGGGGGCCACCTTGGTCTTGCTGGTGATGTTTGCCATTGCCTTCAGTATGCTGACCAGTTTTTCCTGGATCACCATTATCGATTACACCGGGGTAATGGTCTGGAAGCTGTTGGATAAATTAAAACTGCAACTCGACGCTCTGCGTTCGGACTACGAAGATAAGCGTCAGTCTAAGCAAGAAGCGGCGGGAGCGGCAGAGTCGAAGGCCGCTAAATCACCGGCTATCTTAACGCCGCCTGCGCCGGCTAAACAAACCGAAAAAGCGGCTTTGGAACCGGTCAAGAAAAAACCGAAGGTCGTGGAAGCCCTGGCGGAAAAGGTTAAGTCGAAAAGCAAACAGATGCTGGAACACAAAGAGCCGGAATCCGATGCGCCGCGGGTGGAGCCGTCCATTGATATGGATAAACTGGATGACAGCGTGACCGAAACAGAAGGCGCGTCGGTTAAAGTGGGCAAAAAAGCCATTTCCAACAGTACCGTGCCGGAGGCACGTTCCGGCGAGTTGCCGAGTGTGGAATTACTGAATCCGGTGCCGGAGTATGACGAAGGCTTTTCCGAGGACGAGCTGACCAGCTTGTCGTTGTTGCTGGAAAAACGTTTGGAAGAATTCGGCGTGAAAGTGAAAGTCGAAGCGGTGCAACCGGGGCCGGTGGTCACGCGCTTTGAAGTCTTGCCGGCGGCCGGGGTCAAGGTCAGCCAAATCAATAATCTCGCCAAGGATTTGGCGCGGGTCTTGTCGGTCAAGTCTGTGCGTGTAGTCGACATCATTCCGGGTAAATCCGTGGTTGGGATTGAAATTCCAAACGATGAACGTGAGGTGGTGAGCTTCCGTGAAGTGATTTCGTCCGATGAATTTCAGCACGCCAAGTCGCCATTGACGGTGGCGCTGGGGAAAGACATTGCCGGTAAAGCCGTGGTGGCCGACATCGCTAAGATGCCACACTTGTTGGTGGCGGGGACCACCGGTTCCGGTAAATCGGTCGGTGTGAACAGCATGATTTTGAGTATGCTCTATAAGAGCACGCCGGAAGAAGTGCGCCTGATTATGGTGGACCCGAAAATGCTGGAATTGTCGGTGTACGAAGACATTCCGCATTTGTTGACGCCGGTGGTCACGGATATGTCCGAAGCGGCTAATGCCTTGCGTTGGAGCGTGTATGAAATGGACCGCCGTTATCAGTTGATGGCGAAGCTCGGGGTGCGCAATATTGCCGGGTACAATGCCAAAGTCAAAGGCGCGATTGAAAAGGGCGAACCGATTATCGACCCGCTGTATCAGCAACCGGCCAACTTTGGACACGAAATGAGTGAGCCGCCACCGACCTTGGAACCCTTGCCCTACATTGTTGTGGTGGTGGACGAGTTCGCCGATATGATTATGGTGGTCGGTAAGGAAGTCGAGCAGTTGATTGCCCGTATCGCCCAGAAAGCGCGTGCCGCCGGGATTCACTTGATTTTGGCGACACAACGGCCGTCGGTCAACGTCATCACCGGCTTGATCAAAGCCAACATCCCGACGCGGATTTCCTTTATGGTTAACACCAAAATCGATTCGCGTACCATTTTGGATCAAGGCGGCGCCGAGCAGTTGCTGGGCATGGGGGACATGTTATTCATGCCACCGGGCACCGGCAGCCCGAAACGGGTGCACGGCGCGTTTATGACGGATGAAGAAGTCCATAAGGTGGCGGAGTTCGTCAAATCGCAAGGCGAGCCGCAATACTTGGAAAGCGTGACTCAGGCCAATTCGGGGGAAAAGAACGACAGTCTGGCGGAAGATGCTGAACAGGATTTGCTTTACGACCAAGTGGTGGCGTTTGTGGTTGAGAACCAACGTGTGTCCGTGTCCTTGGTGCAACGTCAGTTCAAAATCGGCTATAACCGTGCGGCACGTATTGTCGAGGCGATGGAATCGGCCGGCGTGGTGTCGCCGATGAAAGCCAATGGCAATCGCGATGTGTTGGCGCCCAAACCGCAGGATTAATTTTTAACGAATCATAACTTTCTTGAAAACCGCCAGGCTTTTATACCCTTTAGGGTGTGGTGATTTCCGTTGGTGGGTTTTGAGAGCTTTTGTAGGAATATTGAATCGCTTATGCAGTCGAATATGCAGTGTAATCCATTGAAGCGCCGCTCACGTGTGGCGCTGTTTTTCATCGGCCTCCTTTTGGTGTGGCCGATGCAGTTGGCCCTGGCGGCCAAAGCCCAAGTGGCGGACTTGAACCGTTTCGTGTCGAATCTGGAAACCTTCAGCGCCAGCTTCGAACAAACTCAGCCGGAAGAAAACCTGTTTGAAATGAACCGTTCCAAAGGGTATTTCGTCATGCAGCGCCCGGGGCAACTGTTGTGGGTGTATGAAAAGCCGGACCCGCAGAAAATCATTTCCGATGGCCGCAATGTCTGGGTGTACGACGTTGAGTTGGATCAAGCTACCGTGCGTCCGCTCAGCTCGGTGGAAGCGGATTTTCCGTTGAGTTGGCTGCTGTATAAAGAACCGCTGTCGGAACGTTTCAATATCATTCCCGGTGACGTGCGCAATGGGGAAAGCTGGTTCAACCTGACGCCGAAAGACGGCACCTTTTTCCAAAGTTTGGACGTGGCGATTGCTGACGGAAAGATGACGCAGATTTGGATGTACCAATCCACGGACAATATCACCAAAGTGAAGTTCAACCACATTCGTCAAAACCAGTCGGTGAACACCGCGGACTTCCACTTTACGCCGCCGAAAGGGGTGGACGTCATCGGTCAGCCGGTGCGATAAAGGCCAGATAAAACGATGGAAACCCACGTTTATCAACCGCTTTCCGACCGCTTGCGACCGCAGGCGCTGGACGAGTTTGTCGGGCAGACGCACTTGCTGGGGCCGGGGCGCGCCTTGTCGAAAATGTTTGAATCCGGGCGCATGCATTCGATGATTTTTTGGGGGCCGCCGGGCACCGGAAAAACTACCTTGGCGCGGTTGATTGCCAAACAGTCCGGTTTGCAGTTTTTAAGCTTGTCAGCGGTGTTGGACGGGGTTAAGGAAGTGCGGGCCGCCGTTGAGCAGGCCAAACTGCATCGTTCCCAGTTTCAGGAAGGTTCGCTGTTGTTTGTGGATGAGGTGCATCGTTTCAACAAAGCCCAGCAGGACGCCTTTTTACCCTTTGTGGAAGACGGCACTTTCGTGTTCATTGGTGCGACCACTGAGAACCCGTCGTTTGAATTGAATAACGCTTTGCTATCGCGGGCGCGAGTGTATGTCTTGCGCTCGCTGGACGACGAAGATTTGGCGGAAGTCTTAGAGCGCGCCGTCCGCTTGATGAGCGATGAAATGGCGCAAACCTTGGTGTTGGAAGAGGACGCCAAGCAGTCGCTGATTCAGTTTTCCGACGGCGATGCGAGACGCTTGCTGAACTTGTTGGAACAGGCGGTGGACTTTGCCGAGTTCCGTGAGGAAGAGAATACACCACACCCTGAAGGGTATAAAGGCCAGGTGGTTTTGACCGAAGCCAATTGTCGTGAGGTGGTGCTGGGCGGCGTGCGGCGTTTCGATAAAGGCGGCGAAGCCTTTTACGATCAGATTTCCGCCTTGCATAAGTCCGTGCGCGGTTCCGACCCGAATGCGGCCTTGTATTGGCTGACGCGCATGTTGGACGGCGGCGTGGATGCACGTTATTTATCGCGCCGTTTGGTTCGCATGGCCAGTGAAGACATTGGCAATGCCGATGTGCGTGCCTTGGAAGTCACGGTCAATGCCGCAGAGGCCTATGAACGACTCGGTTCGCCGGAAGGCGATTTGGCACTGGCGCAGGCGGCGGTTTATCTGGCGGTGGCCCCGAAATCCAATGCGGTGTACATGGGGTATAAAGCGGCTTTGAAAGACATTAAAGAACACGGTTCCTACGATGTGCCGTTGCATTTGCGTAATGCACCGACCAAGCTGATGCAAAATATGGGCTACGGCGAGGGTTATCGTTACGCGCATGACGAACCCGAGGCCTACGCCGCGGGTGAGAGTTATTTTCCGGAAGAAATGCTGGAGCGCGATTATTATCAACCGGTCAACCGCGGCCTGGAAATCAAAATCGCCGATAAGATGCAGCGCCTCAGACAAATGGATGCGCAATCCCCAATCAAAAGGAGAGAGTCTTGATTCACTCGTTTCATATCTGGCAGTTGGTCGCCGTCGGGCTGGGTGGTTCCTTAGGCGCCATGGCGAGGTTTGTGGTGTCCAACCAAATGTATACCTGGTTGGGGCGGGATTTTGCCTGGGGCACCTTGACGGTCAATGTATTGGGGTCGTTCATTATCGGGCTGTTGACGATTCTGATGATCGACAAAGTACAATTGTCGGTGGAAATGCGTTCTTTTTTAATCGTCGGTTTTCTTGGGGCCTTTACGACGTTTTCGACGTTTTCGTTTGAAACCTACTCGTTTTTGCAAACCGGCGACGTGACCAAAGCCATGCTCAATATCGTGGTGAGCGTTCTGTCCGGTTTGGTGGCCGTGTGGCTCGGGATTTTAGCTGGCAAACATTTTTTCAGTCCGTAAAATAGTCACCTATTCTGTGTCCACGATTTAATAGCACAACACGTTATTCACTTTTAATTAATTTGTTAGAGATTTTTTCATGTTAGATTCAAAATTGCTGAGAACCGATTTGCAAGCGGTCGCCGAAAAATTGAAAACGCGCGGCTTCGACGTCGATGTGGCGCGCATCGAGGCGCTGGAAGCGCAGCGTAAAGAACTGCAGGTGAAAACCCAGGACTTACAGGCCGAACGCAACAGTCGATCGAAAGGCATCGGTAAAGCCAAAGCGGCCGGAGAAGACATTCAGCCGTTATTGGATGAAGTGGCGAATCTCGGCGAACAGTTGGAAGAAGCGAAAACTGCATCCGACGCCATTCAAGCCGAACTGGAAAACATCTACGCCGGCATTCCGAATCTACCGCATGACTCCACGCCGGTGGGCGCGTCCGAAGACGATAACGTGGAATTGCGTCGCTGGGGGCAGCCGCGTGAATTTGCATTCGAGATCACAGACCACGTCGATTTGGCCGAAGCGCGCGGCTGGTACGATAATGAAGCCGCGGTGAAAATCACCTCATCACGTTTCTCGGTGTTGAAAGGGCCAATGGCGAAACTGCAACGGGCCTTGACTCAGTTCATGCTCGACACCCATGCCGAAGCCGGTTACGAAGAAGTCTACGTGCCGTTTCTGGTGAATCAGGACAGTTTGTACGGCACCGGCCAATTGCCGAAGTTCGAAGCCGATTCCTATAAAATCGACAAACACGAAGAGCACGACACTTCGGATCGCGATTTGTATTTGATTCCGACCGCCGAAGTGCCGGTGACCAATTTATTTCGTGACGAAATCATCGACGAAGCGCAATTGCCGTTGAAGATGACCGCGCATACGCCGTGTTTCCGTTCCGAAGCCGGTTCTTACGGGCGCGATACCAAAGGCTTGATTCGTCAGCACCAGTTCGAAAAAGTAGAAATGGTGCAAATCGTTCATCCGGAGCAATCCTATGACGCATTAGATGCTTTGACGCAGCAAGCGGAATCGATTCTGCAAAAGCTCGAACTGCCGTATCGTGTTATGGCGTTGTGCACCGGCGATATCGGTTTTTCATCGGCCAAAACCTTCGACTTGGAAGTCTGGTTGCCGGGGCAGCAAGCGTATCGTGAAATTTCCTCCTGCTCCAACTTTGAGGATTTTCAGGCACGTCGCTTGAAAGCGCGTTTCCGTACCGGGCAAGATAAGCCGCAGTTGGTGCACACGCTGAACGGTTCCGGTTTGGCCGTCGGGCGCACGCTGGTCGCGGTATTGGAAAACTATCAAAACGAAGACGGTTCCGTCACTGTGCCGGAAGCCTTGCGTCCGTATTTGGGCGGCGCAGAGCGTTTATAAGTGCGCATCGGCACTTTCATCGTTTATATCGAAAACCACCAGGCCTGGTGGTTTTTTTATATGAGCTAGAAGGCGGTTTTCTGGGTTTTGAAACGCTTTCGCTGTATTCGCTTTGCATTTGGCGACAGCGGGAAAAGGGCGAAGCCTTGGCGGCGGAAAAAGTTTTGTAAAAAAAGGGTAAAAAACGCCGGAAACGCTTGCAATTATCCGGCATCCCTCTATAATACGCACCTGATTTGGTGGACTGGCTGAGTGGTTGAAGGCGGCGGTCTTGAAAACCGTTGTAGGTTAGTAGCCTACCTGGGGTTCGAATCCCTAGTCCACCGCCATTTAATTTCAAAGGTTGTGTTATTTGACAGCTTTTAAAATTGCGATGGGAAAAGGCATTAAAAGCGCTGAAAATGGCTTGACAAGATGTTCTTAACTCCCTAGAATACGCACTTCATTTCGATATGCGCCCGTAGCTCAACTGGATAGAGTACTCGGCTACGAACCGAGCGGTTAGGGGTTCGACTCCCTTCGGGCGCGCCATTATTCCAAAGCCCTGTCATGGTTTCATGACAGGGCTTTTTTGTTTTCGGCTTCCCGAAAAAGGGATGTCTGTTTTGATTCAATCATTTTTGTTTTCAGTAAGCTTGAGTGCTTTGTTGTTTAGGCCTTGCTGCCGGTCGTCTAATTAGTTGTATTTCCAAATAATTTGTTATTTCGCTAAATTCTTGAGGAAGTCTTGACGCTCAGGTGGGAGGTTGTTAGGCTTTTAAACCTGTATATAAAAAATCCTTGTTAAAGGTTCACTATGTTGCGCGTCTCCAAGATTCTATTCCCGTTTATTGCTATTGTGCTTGTCGCCTGTAACCTGCCATCCGAGACCAAACCGTCTGAAAATTCGGCTAAAGCGAGCAAGTCTAAAGCCTATACCGATCCGTTTTATGCGCCTCTGAATGGCGTGTCGTTGAGCCAATATGAAAACGAAGGTGGCGGTTTGTTGAAGGTGACGGAAAAGAACGATTTTGATTTGCTGCTGACGTCTCCGGGAACAACGACCGTGGTTGATACGCGTGGCATGGTGTCTTTGGGGTTGGAGAGGGGAACCTTGTATAAACAGCGTTTTGAAGGGTATTTGTGGCGCTGGCATAAACGAAGCGACCCGATGCCGTATCTTGGGCGATTGACGATTCAACAAAAGAGTGGTCGAAAAACGGTGATTACAGGGTCTTTTTGGGCGCGTTTCTATGAAGGTAAGGTTTTTGGAAACAGTCCTGCCAACCTGGGGACGTTGCGAGAAGGGTTTGTTGAGAAGTATGACCGGAAAGGTCGCCTGGTCAGTCGGGAGTACCATGTTTATCGTTACTCCTGGCGCTATTCAAGTTTAATGAAGCGCAGTAACGCGTCGAGTTATAAATATTACACTCAAAGAAGACTGCCCTTTATCGAAAAAGAAACCGGGCAGAAGCCCTATTATGGGTCGATGCTGCCGCAATACGAATTTGTTTTGCCAAAACCTCAGGTGCTTGTGAAAGCCTTTCCGGATGACCCGAAACGTTCGAGCTATATTCGTGAGGAATCTTTGGCCAAGGCGCTAAAAGCGAAGCAGATCTACCCTCGTCATTTATTGATTACCCCGCCTAAACCGGCTTACTTGGGTCGGTATGACTTATCGGGGCGGACGACTAAACGCGATCCAAACCGGAAATATTACTCTTGGGAGTCGCCGTTTGTGCGTGACTTAATCACCGAGACGACTTATTTACAATCCTACAGTCGGAACACCCCAGTGTTGACGTTGCCGTCGTATCAGAAAATGGTGGCGACAATCCAACAACCGGAAAATGCCGCTTGTATGGGGAAAACCCGAGGCGTGGCGGTGTTGACGGGGCGTTGCGATGCGAAAGCTCCGGTGTTTCCGTTAACGGTTTTGACGCAAATGCCCAATGATCAGTTTTTGATTAATGTCTGGACGGATGCGAATAAGCGCTCGACCTATTTGTTGAGCGGAACGCGGGATCTGGAAAGGGGCTATTATAAGTGGTCCGTGGATGTCTTTATGATTGAGAAGCCTTTTTCAACGAAAGAGACTCTGCAGGCGTTATCGACCGGCAAGGATTCGACGTCCGTGCAGTTGGCTGGGTTTGCGGAAACGAAACAAGACCAGTTGGCCTGTCGTAAGATGGTTCAGTCTGTCCAAAGTGCGGAAAACGCTTTGCAAGGTTCGATGAGGCTAGAGGAGAAGTTGGACAGCTACGAAAGAAATGTGGATATTTGGGACAATATGGGCTGGGCCGTCGAGAATATCAAGAGCGATTATTCGCCGTCCGCTTTATTCAAGAGTACGGTGTGGGACGATAGCGTTCAATTCGAAAAAGACTTCAAGCAGTCCGTCCGGCGTTTTACGCAAAACAAAAATGTTAATAACAGTGTGTGTCAGCCGGATAAGGCGCGAATGGATGAACTGACGGCGGCGCTTAACGCGCGTTCCAAGCAGATATCCGATACCTTGGATTGGCTGGATGACACTTATTATGCTCAGGCTCAGAAAAAGACTCGCGAAATTTATGCTTGGCGCGGGCGACTTAAAGAAGCCAAGCAGCAAATGGCCATGAACCAACTCATTACCAAAATGAATCAATCCTTTGCAAGGGATGAGGCTTACCGTCGCAAGGAGCGGGCGGAAATGGATTTGGCCGTACGAAGATCAAAAGACTCCGTTAAAGCGCAAATCGCCGACGTGCAAGCCCGCAATAAAGCGTATTTTGATAATCACAAACCGGTCTATACCCAATCCATCCCGGTGGTGGTGCCGGTGAAGCTCCCGAATCGCAGTTTGGACACCACGGCGGTTGCCAAAGCACCTGAGCCAAAATCCAACTCACGCTTGTCCACGAAAGAGGCGATTGAGCAGGCAAAAGCGAAAACGGAAAGCCTTAACCAACCGGTTGATGTGGCCCAAGCCGGTAAGAATGGGGCGGGGGCGGATAAAGCTTCTGAGGCATCGGGCGCGGCTTCGGAGTCTTCCGTGCGTCGCGGTGATGGCGGTGCGGCCATGTGCGCGGTGGGTAACCGAAATAGCACCAATACCGCGAGTGATGAAGCTTACTATTATCACTATGGCCGAACCATTTCCCCGTTGCAGGCCGATAAAGAGGTGCGGAAAAAACTTCCCGACCATTACTCAGAAGTACCATCTTGTTGGCGTAATAAAGAGGGACAAGTGGGCGCGATGGTGGTGGTTGTCTATGGTGGAAAAGATTCTAAGGGCACCCCGTATCAGCGCTACGGCATGGGCTTTGGCCAATCGGTGGGGGCGGCGGAAGCCAATGCCGTCGCGAATTTGAAGATGCGCGACTGGAACTGGACGACAGCCAAAGGTTATAAAGTGGTTTTCTCTAAAAAGTATTAACCTTTCGTCCGGTTGTGGCATTGCATTTTGAGGGTGTTCTCTCTCAAAAAAACCATCCGGTTGGCCGTTGTTAACGCCAGCTGCTAACGCCAAGTGTTTTGGTAACTAATGATGCGTTTCCTGCACCAACTCAGTTCATATGGTGGTTTTTTTTACCTGTCAGTAAAAAACGATTCCTATAACATTATGATTTAATAAAACTAATTTTTTTTGGTATGGCATATGTTTTACCAGTTTAAATTGGGTTTGATTATAGGAGGGGCGATTTTGGCAGAGCTTAAAGTGTTATTGGTCAGTGACGACGTTGACAATGCCGGAACATTGAAATCTGGCTTGAGTCAATCCGGGGCGAATTATGTTGACGTAATGTCGGTTTCGGAGGACTTATTGTCCAGACTATCGTCAGACGATTATGGTTTATTGGTGTTGGAGTGTAAATTTCCAACAGAGCGTTTCTTCGAAGCGTTTGCGGACATTTGCGGTTCCATTGAAATTCCGATTATCTGCTTCAGTAATGAGCGTGATTCCCGCGTGATTGCGAAGTCTGTGGAAGCTGGCGTGGTGTCTTATATTGTGGACGATAAAAGCATCAGTCGTATTCAGCCGATTGTCGACGTGGCCTTGGCGCGTTTCAATGAGCGTAAATCCTTGAAGAAAGAATTGGCGCAGTTGAAAGACAAACTGGCCAAGCGTGCTTTGATTGAAAAGGCAAAAGGCTTGTTGATTCAAGCGAAAAAAATGACCGAGGACGATGCGTATCACTATATGCGTAAGAAAGCGATGAACCAGGGGCGTCGCCTGACCGACGTGGCACAGGAAGTGTGTGATGGGTTCTCTTCTCCGGCTGTGGCGGCTTCTGATTATGCGGCGGGCAGTCACTTTATGACCTCTGGGGATGACGCGATGCGCCCAGTGGCCATGGGTCAAGATTAACCCAGGCCTGGTTAGATTCGAATTAATTGAATGCAATGAACAGTCGTAATTACCCTATGCAGAGCCGAGAACCCGTGGCTGGAAGCAAGACATTGAAGCTGGAGGATAAAAAACTGTTTTCGGTCTTTCAGCCGATTTACAGTTTTTCCAATCAAGCGTGCATTGGTGTAGAAGCCTTGGTGCGAGGTCGCTCTCTGGATACCGGTTTCCAAATTCCGGTGCCGGAGTGCTTGGCGGTGCCGGAAGAGATGGCGCAAGCTAAATTTAGCCACGCCTTGAATCGTTTGCATGTTGAAAACTGGCAGCAGTCGCGCTTGCCGGACAGTTGGTTGTTTTTGAATCTGGATTTTGAGGGCGTTAACGATTTAAGCGAAATCTGCATCGAGCAGGTTTTGAAAGATTTGCGTGTCAAAGGGCATGAGATTGTCATCGAGGTCGTGGAAAGCGAAATCACCGACGAAAAGCTGTTTGAAGAAATTATTGCGACCTTGCGCCGTTTGGGGTGTCTGATTGCGCTCGACGATTTCGGAGCGGGGCATTCCAATGTGGACCGTATTTGGAAGGCGCAGCCGGATATTGTAAAGCTGGATCGCGGTGTGCTGTTGGAGGCCTCGAAAAGTCTGCGCAGCCAAAGTATTTTGAAAAACCTGACGCGCTTGATTAAAGAAGCCGGCAGTGTGTGTTTGTTGGAAGGGATCGAAACCAAAGAACAAGCCCTGTTGGCAATGGACGTGGGTGTGGATTTGGTGCAAGGCTTTTATTTTGCCCGCCCAAGGCAGTTGTTGGATCAGGTGAAAAAAGGCCAGGCCTGCATTAAGGAAGTGGTGGACGAATACCCGCTTTACATTCAAGAGCAACAGTTCATAAAGAATATTCAGCGACGCGGTTACGAAACCTTGTTCGAAACGGTGGACGATATTAAAGGCTTTCGGTCGCTGGAAACTGAAATGGTGAACAAAGTCATGGATTTGTCGTTTGTGAAGCGCTATTTCATTCTGGATCAGGAAGGGTTTCAGGTGAGCGATGAATGTAACTCACCGGATGTCACGGATCGCGTTGAGGTTTTGAAGAAGGGCAAAGGCTTGTGTTGGAAAAACCGCCGTTATTTTGTGAAAGCTTTTCAGAGCCCGGGGCGGGTCTATGTGTCTCAGCCGTATCGTTCGTTAATTGATATGCAGTTGTGCTTTACTATTTCAAAACAGATTACATTGGATGAAGGTGAGTTCGTCGCCTGTTTCGATGTGGTCTATCATGATAAATCGATGGAATCGGTCCAGATTTCCGTGTAGTCGCCGTTTCTCGGTGTTCGTTTTCTCTTTTAGAATCTTTCTGAATCAATTTGGTGCATATTTGTTATGGATGAATGTGCCTAAATTTTAAGTCATTGATACAGAATAGAAAATTTATTTTGGCTTGTATGTCGCTAAAAACTTATATAAGTAAGAGGTGATGCAATGCAAGAGTTTATTAGCTTATACAATGATCATAAACCGGAAATTGAAAAATTTCTGGTGGAAACCATTTGTAACAATGCGCAGTTAATGAGCTTGGAAACAAAAGCCGCGCAGCAATTCTACACAATATTCTCGTGTCTGGAGCTGATTTACATCGCCGACTCCGAATACATCCAGACCTCTCCGAACATCTATAAAAATAAACAGACAGACACGGCCATCGGTAAGAACCGTTCTTACTTGGTGTCGCATGTCGATCATGAAGAGCAAGGCGTGTCGGTGACCTCGCCTTACATCAGTTCTGCCACGGGCGAATCCTGTGTCACGGTGATTGTCAGTGCCAACGGAAAATACTTCTTTTTCGATTTTAATGTCGTGTCCTTGTTGATGCGCCTGGGGTTGCTGGAGCTGCACCCAACCTTCAATAAAGTGACCAAGGGTTTTTATCTGGCCATTGGCCTGTCATTAATGTTTTTCTCAATCATGTCAATCGGTTATGCTTTCTATGACTATTTCCTACAGTGGCGTCATCCCGACACCTATACGTTGGAAAGTGTGTTTAAGCCGATTGTTGCTTTAACGATGGGGTTGGCGATTTTCGACTTGGCCAAGACCCTGTTGGAACGGGAGGTGTTCTTCAAAGCCTATTCGGACAAGAAGGATGAATCCCGGCTGTTATCGAAATTTTTGATCGCGATTATCATCGCACTGTCCATCGAAGCCTTGATGGTGGTGTTTAAAATCGCACTGAACGATCCGACATTGATGCTGCACGCGCTGTATCTCATTATCGGTATCGCATTGATTATTCTGTCATTGGCGTTTTACTCACATTGGGTGAGAAAAGCGCCGGGGCAACAAGGTTAATTTGAGGGGAAAGGTGTGTCAAAGCTGATCATCTTTACGGATTTGGACGGAACGTTGCTCAATCATAGTACCTATGATTATGAGGCGGTACTGCCGATGTTCGAACGTTTGAAACAATTGGGAATACCGGTGGTGCTGAACTCCAGTAAAACCTTATCGGAGCTGGAAGAGTGGAAGTCGAAACTGAAACTCGACACCCCGGTCATTGCCGAAAACGGCGGGGTTATGACGGTGCCGGATGCTTCCTTGAAGTCCGAAGAAAAAGTGTTGATCGGGCATCCTTATCAAGAGATTCGTTCCTATATTGAACATTTACGCGACGTTCACGGTTGGCAGTTTGAAGGGTTTGGCGACTGGACGCTTTCGGAAGTGATGAACCATACCGGCTTGCATCACAAAGAAGCCTTGTTGGCCACGGAGCGTGAAGTCACCGAACCGATTCTCTGGCACGATTCGGACGAGAACCTGCAACGCTTCAAAGACGCCTTGGAGCAAACCCAATTGACGTTGAAAAAAGGGGGGCGTTTTTATCATGTGATGGGCAAACATGATAAAGCGGATGCCATGCATTTTTTAGTGAACAAAGAATATTTTTCCTGCGGTCGAGATTGTGTGGTGATGGCGTTGGGCGACAGTGATAACGACATTGCCATGCTGAATTACGCCGACATTCCGATCGTGATTTCCAACCCGGCCGGAAAAGGCATTGAGATACCAAGTGCCGTCTATACCGATTCCGAAGCACCTGATGGCTGGATTGAAGCGGTGGAAGCCGTTTTGACCAAGCCGGAAACCGAATTAACCAAAAGCTCAAGGGGGAGCGTATGAGTGATTTTTTTCAAAATGGAACCGTAACCACGTTTCACAACATTACCGACCGTCCGGTTGATGATATGGAAGCGGAATTGTGCCGCCACGGCAACAAAAAACCGCTTGGGCTCATCCTGCCGTCTTTGTTCAGCGAACTGGAAGGCCCGGCGTTGGGCAATATTGTGGAAGAGCTGAAAGACGTACCGTATCTGAACCAAATTGTCATCGGCTTAGATCAGGCGGATGAAAAGCAGTTTGAATACGCCAAAGAATATTTTTCCGGGCTGCCGCAAGACGCCAAAATTATTTGGAACGACGGTCCGCGCATGCAGGCCATTACCCAAAAACTGAAAGAAAAAGATCTGGCCCCGCGCGAACGTGGCAAGGGCAGTAATGTTTGGAACTGCTTCGGCTACATCCTTGCGTCCGGCAAGGCCGAAGCGGTGGCCTTGCACGATTGCGATGTCGTCACCTATGACCGCAGTTTGTTGGCGCGGCTGATTTACCCGGTGGCGCATCCGACCTTCAACTTCGTGTTCTCTAAAGGCTATTACCCGCGTTATTCGGAAGGCAAGTTGAACGGGCGAGCCTCTCGCTTGTTGGTGACGCCGTTGCTGCGCGCCTTAAAAGGCGTGCTGGGGAACGACGATTTGCTGACGTATTTGGACAGTTTCCGTTATCCATTGGCGGGCGAGTTCGCAATGGATGTGCAGTGTTTGAAGGAAATCCGTATTCCTTCCGATTGGGGGCTGGAAATCGGGGTCATGTCCGAGGTCTTGAAAAACTACTCCAACCGTCGTGTCTGTCAGGTCGACATCGCTGACGTTTATGACCATAAGCACCAGGACGTTTCGTTTGAAGACAAGCAAAAAGGTTTGTCACGCATGAGTCAGGACATCGCCAAGTCGTTGTTCCGAAAACTGGCGGTGCGTGGCCATGAATTCTCGCAAAGTACTTTACGCACCATCCGCGCCAAGTATTACCGTACGGCGTTGGATCAGCTTGAATCCTATGCGTTCGATGCGGAAATGAACGGTTTGAAAATCGATTTGCACAGTGAAGAACAGGTCATTGAACTCTTCGCGCAGAACATTCTTGATGCCGGTAAAGCCTTTATCGAATCCCCAAGCGAGATTCCGTTCATGCCGAACTGGAACCGTGTAATGAGTGCCTGCCCGGATATTCTGGAGAACATCTACGAGGCGGTCGAAGAGGATAATAAATAGTCGACACTGAATAAGCCTGGCACAGGCAAACAAAAGGCAAAACGATGAAACAAGCGATTCTGAATCAGATAAAAGACCGATTGGTATTCTGTTACGGCGATACCGTCGGACAGGAAACCTTCGAGCGTGTCAGCGAGTTGCTGGCGGGCTCGGCAGACGGTGACTTCAACGACTCGCGCTGGTCGCAGGAAGATGTGTTGCTCATCACCTATGGCGATACCTTTTTGCGTGATGGCGAAAAACCGTTGGAAACCCTGCACGATTTCTTGAAAACCCATGTCAAGAAAGCCATCAATAACGTGCATATTCTGCCGTTTTTTCCATACAGCTCGGACGACGGCTTTTCGGTCATCGATTATCAACAGGTCAACCCCGATTTAGGCGATTGGCCGGATGTTGAAAAAATCGGTGAAGACTACCATCTGATGTTCGATTTCGTCGTCAACCATATTTCGCGTGAAAGCCTTTGGTTTACCCATTACAAGGCGGATAACCCGCCGTACAACAAATTCTTCATTGAAATGAAAGGCGACGAGGACGTGTCTCAGGTCACACGCCCAAGAAACACGCCTCTGTTGGTTCCGGCTTATACCCACCACGGTCGAACGCTGGTGTGGGCAACCTTCAGTGCCGACCAAATCGATTTAAATTTTGAAAACCCCGATGTCTTAATCAAGATGCTGGAAGTGCTGTTGCTGTATTTGCAAAAGGGCGCGCGCATTATCCGGCTGGATGCCATCGCCTTTTTGTGGAAGGAACTGGGCACCAAGTGTATCCACTTGCCGCAAACCCATGAGATGGTGAAACTGTTCCGAGACGTGATGAGTTTCGTCAAACCGGAAAGCATTTTGTTGACCGAGACCAATGTGCCACACGCCGAAAACCTGTCGTACTTCGGTCATCAGGACGAAGCGCACATGGTGTATCAGTTCGCGTTGGCACCGTTGGTGTTGCACGCCTTACACCGTGGCGAAGGGAACTATCTGACCGATTGGGCCATGTCGTTGGAACCGCCTCCGGAAGGCTGTACTTTCCTGAACTTCACCGCTTCGCACGACGGCATTGGGGTGCGTCCGGTGGAAGGCATTCTGCCCGAACGTGAGGTGGAAGATTTAATCACCAGTATGCACCGTTTAGGCGGTTTCGTAACCACCAAGTCCAATCCGGACGGCTCGGAAAGCCCTTATGAAATCAATATCGCTTTGTTCAGCGCTTGTCGGGAAACCTATCATTCCAATGGACCGGACCAATGGCAGGTGGACCGCTTCATCTGTTCCCAGAACATTATGATGACGTTGCAGGGGATTCCGGCCTTTTACATTCACAGTCTGGTGGCGACGCCGAACGATCTAAAAGGCGTGGAACAAACCGGGCGGACGCGTTCCATCAACCGCCGTCGCTGGGATTACGAATATCTGTTGGCGCTGGTGGACAGCGGGCGAACCTCCAATGCCGAGGTTTTGAAGCGGATTACCAATATCCTGCAACGCCGTAAAAAACACAAGGCATTCCATCCGGACACGCCGCAGAAGGTCTTGAATTTGGGCAGCGACTTTTTCGCGCTTTGGCGGGATGCCGAGGATTTGCGCTTCCCGTTGTTGGCGATTCATAACCTCACTAATGACATCAAATTGATTAATCTCAGCGAAATCGAGGGGATGGATCGTTTCTCCTATTGGGTAAATCTTCTCGATAACGGTGGGGTGTCTCATGCGGAAACCAAGTACGTTTTGCAGCCGTATCAGTCGGTGTGGCTGATGCCGGAAACAGTGGATGACGTCTCGGCCTTGTGGGCGCCTTATACCGACTAGGCGGATCAGAGAAACTCGCCAGGCCTGGCCGGAATGTGGTTTTTGACCAGGCCTGGACGTTTTCATTGTTTGACGGTGTCAAACGAAGTTGCACTTAAACGACTCGCATTTAAATGAAGAAGGTGGATAGAACAGATGAATAAACCGCTTTTGAACTACCCGATCAACAGTTTCTACGATGAAACCATGGAAGCGCCGGACACCCCGCGTGCCTGCGCCCGTCAGTTCATCGACCAGTTGCAGGATTACAGCATCAAGGATTTTGTGGAGCTGCAGAGCAACGCCAACACCACCATCGCGGAAATGGGCATTTCCTTCACCGTCTACAGCGACAAGGGCAATATCGACCGCCTTTGGCCGTTTGACGTCTTCCCGCGCATCATCGATGCCGATGAATGGGAAACGGTTTCCAAGGGGTTGAAGCAACGTTTGACTGCCTTGAATATGTTCATCGAAGACCTGTATAACGACCAACGCATCATCAAAGCGGGCATCGTGCCGGAAGAGGTGGTGTTGTCCTCCAAGGATTACCGTCCGGAATGCAAAGGCATGAAGCTCAAGCATGGCGCCTGGGCGAGCATTTGCGGCTCCGATCTGGTGCGCGGTGGCGACGGCACCATTTATGTGTTGGAAGATAATTTGCGGGTGCCGTCCGGCGTGTCTTACATGCTGGAAAACCGGGCGGTGATGAAGCAGGTGATGCCGGAAGTCTTTCATGACATCAACATCATGCCGATTGACCACTATCCGACCAATCTGTTGTCGATGTTGAGTTCGTTGTCGCCGAACGAATCGCCGATTCCGGAAGTGGTGGTCTTGACGCCGGGCATTTTCAATTCCGCTTATTACGAACACGCGTATCTGGCCCACGAAATGGGCGCGGAGCTGGTGGAAGGCAGCGATTTGGTGGTGTTGGAAGACGACTGTGTTTACATGAAAAACATCGACGGCTTGAAAAAAGTGGATGTGATTTATCGCCGCATCGACGACGCCTTCCTGGATCCAGAAGTGTTCCGTGAAGATTCCGCTCTGGGCGTGCGCGGTTTGATGCGCGCCTGGAAAGCCGGAAACGTCGCCATCGCCAATGCGCCGGGCTGTGGCGTGGCGGACGATAAGGTGGTGTATTCCTACGTGCCGGACATCATTCGCTTCTATCTGGACGAGGAACCGCTGGTGCAGAATGTTCCCAGCTATCTGTGCAGTGTGGAAAAAGACAGACAGTATGTACTGGAGCACCTGAATGAACTGGTGGTCAAACCGGCCAACGAATCCGGCGGTTACGGATTGTTGATTGGGCCGAAAGCGTCGGAAGAAGAAATCGAACAATTCCGTCAACTGATTCAGGAAAACCCGCGCAATTACATCGCTCAGCCGACCTTGAGTCTGTCGACGGTACCGACCTTGTGCGACGATGCGGTGGAACCGCGTCATGTCGATTTACGACCGTTCATTTTGCAAGGACAGAAAAGTTATGTAACGGCCGGCGGTTTGACGCGTGTGGCCTTGACCAAAGGGTCGTTGGTGGTGAATTCTTCCCAAGGTGGCGGCAGTAAAGACACTTGGATTGTCAAATCGGAGGAAGGCTAAATGTTGTCGAGAGTGGCGGAAAGAGTTTATTGGTCGGCGCGTTACATTGAGCGTGTCGAAAACACCGCGCGCTTGGCGCGAGTGCATTCCCAATTGATGTTCGACTTGCCCAAAGCGGTGAAGTTGAACTGGTACACGCTGGTGCAGATCACCAGCAACGAAGCCTATTTTGAAGAAAATTATGACGGACGCAACGAAAAAAACTGCATGACTATGTTGCTCAGCGATCGGAATAATCCGACCTCGTTGATTTCATCGCTCTGGTGGGCGCGAGAGAATATGCGCACCACCCGTGACATCCTGCCGCGTGAAGCGTGGATTCACATCAATGAACTGTATTTGATGGTGAAGGAAAACCAGGAAGATTTTCAGTCCCGCAGTAAGCGTAATCAACTGTTGGCGAAAATCATCAAAGCCTGCCAGGCCTGGTCGGGCATGATGTCCAGTACCATGAGTCAGAACACCACCTACCGATTCCTGAAACTGGGTATGGGCATTGAACGGGCAGACATGACCACGCGGATGCTGGATGTCGGCGGCTTTTTCGTGGCGCAGGCCAGCGACGAAACCGAAGAGCAGCCTTATGACAGTATTCTGTGGGTGAACCTGTTGAAATCGGTCAGCGCTTATTTCATGTATCGTCAAAAGGTGCAGGTGGACATTCAGGGCCAGCAGGTGGTGGACTTTTTGATTCACGACCCGGAGTTCGCCCGTTCGGTGAACTATTGCATCGACATGGTTAAAGGCATTGTCAACAAGCTGCCGAACACCGACGGGTTGATTGCGGATTTGGAGGCGCTGGAAGCCTTTACCCGTGAAAACGAGTCTTTTGAAGTCGGTTCAATGGCCTTACACGATTATCTGGATGCAGTACAATTGAAGCTTTCGTCCATTCACACGAAATTCTATGAGATTTGGTTCAACCCCAAAGAAGTCGCTTAGAATCGTGCGCACCAATAAGGATTTGGAAGCAATTTAATGAAACGCATGTTTTGCAAATGCGGGCAGGAGATATTTTTCGATAATCTCTATTGCGCCGCTTGTGGTCGTGATTTGGCCTATGACCCGACCATTGGCACCATGTGGAGTGGTGAGGTGCGGAGCGATTCGCGCTTTTACCCGCATCCCTCCGACGGTACCAAGTTGCCGAGTTTTAAGATTTGCAATCACCGCTATTCGGTGGTCAATTGCAATTGGCTTATCAGTCCGGAAGACGAAGGCAGTTGTCAGTGTGTGTCCTGTCGCACCACGCGGACGATTCCAGATTTGAGTTTGCCGAAAAACCCCAAGCGCTGGCGGATTCTGGAAAGAGCCAAGCGGCAATTGATGTACACCTTATTGGATTTGAAGTTGGTGGATCCGCAAGGCGCACCGGGGCATAACGTCTTGCGCTTCGACTTTCTGGAAGACCAACGCAGTAACCCGAATGTCGCGCTGGAACATGTGTTGACCGGCCACAGCAATGGTTTGATTACCTTGAATGTTGCGGAAGCCGATGAAGGCTTTTTGCATGTGATGAAAGAACAGATGGGTGAACGCTATCGCACTTTGCTGGGGCACTTTCGTCATGAGGTCGCGCATTATTTTTGGCATGAAATCATTGAACAGGAAGGATTGCTAGAGGCCTTTCGTGAGGTGTTCGGCGATGAACGCGCCGATTACGACGAATCCCTCAAAGCCTATTATGAAAAAGGCTCAGTGTCACACTGGAAAAGCCGTTATATCACCCCTTATGCCAGCAGTCACCCGCATGAAGACTGGGCGGAAACCTGGGCGCATTATCTGCATATGGTGGATACGCTGGAAACGGCGGTCAGTTATAGCTTGAGTGTGTATGAGCCGCGCCGCAACGATTTCGACGACTGGTTCAGCGAATGGAAACGGGTGTCGCAGGTGATGAACGCCCTGAACCGCAGCATGGGACTGGCCGACCCGTACCCATTTATTTTATCGCCGGTCGTACAAGGCAAACTCCGTTTCATCGATGAAGTGGTGGACGCTCATTTTTACAGACAATCGTTAGAGGAGAATGCTCGTGAAAACCAAACCAGTCGACAACATTCACTGGACGGGATTTAAGCTGTGAAGACCGTTCTTGTTGCGCCCGATTCGTTTAAAGGCTCTTTATCCGCGGTGGACTTCTGCCGCATCGTCGAACGCGCCGGTCAGGGGGTGGCCGATGGCTTGAATTTTATTTCCCGCCCGATGTCCGACGGCGGGGAAGGTTTTGTCGAATCCATTACCTATGCCGGGTTGGCCGAGTCGCATGAAGTGATTGTTCAAGACCCATTAGGCCGTCCGGTGGCCGCCAAATTCGGTTGGCAGCCGGGCTCAAAAACCGCCATTGTCGAGATGGCACAGGCGTCCGGATTGCCGAGATTGGCAGAGCATGAATTGAACCCGATGACCGCCTCCACCTACGGCACCGGCCAGGTCTTGGCGGCGGCGATTCGGCTGGGTGCGGAAAAAATTATTCTCGGGCTGGGTGGCAGTGCTACCAATGACGGCGGGGCCGGCGCCTTGCAGGCGTTGGGGTTTGATTTCCGGAATGCACAAGGCGACTCGCTGGCGTTTGGGGGCGGGGCCTTGGTTGAGCTGGATCATATTGAACGAAATGCACCAGGCCTGGTGAAAAGTGATTTAAACCAGATTGAATGGGTCATTGCCTGCGACGTGTCCAACCCGTTGTTGGGTGAGCAGGGTGCGACAGCGGTGTTTGGGCCGCAAAAAGGCGTGGATGAAACCACTGCACCGATTCTGGAAGCGGGTTTGAAACAGTTGGCCAAGGTGATTGAAGCCGACTGGGGCAAACGCATCGAGCATTTGCCGGGCGCCGGTGCCGCCGGTGGAATGGCCGGCACCTTTGTCGGTTTGTTGGATGCCCGCTTGGCGTCCGGCTTCGATTTGCTGGCGGAACTGTTGTCGTTGACGGAAGTCCTTCGAGACGGCGACGTACATCTGGTGATTACCGGCGAAGGCAAAATGGACGAGCAAACCCGCTTCGGAAAACTGCCGAACCGCATTGCCGAACTGGCCGGGGACTATGATATTCCAACCGTCGGTCTCTGCGGCAAACTGGAGGCCTCGACACAGGACTTACCGGCATTTTTTGAACTGCGTTCCATTCACGAACAGGTTTCGTCCGAAGCGGATTTAACGAGCTTGTTACAACAGTCTGAACAGAATCTGGAAAAGACCATTCAAAGCCATTTGAAGAATTGGTTGTGATGGGCGAGAACTCGGAAAATAAAAAGCCCGCGCCAGACAGAAACGACGCGGGAAACAACGGTATCTTGAATCCAGTCTTGGAGGCCATCGTTGAAAATGGCGACGGGTGATTAAATCAGTTTGCCGGCATAATCTTCGATGCCCGGATTATCGGCAATGCCTTTCAACGTCGGATGATTGATTTTTTTAAGCTTCATGTCCGAACGCTGGCCGCGTAAGTGGTCGGCGACCACATCCCAAATCAAACGACCGTCACCGACTTCCTCCACTTGCCCCCAGCCGGCGACGGTGTAGGTTTTGTTCGGTTCAATCGGTGTGCCGTCGTCCAGTTGCATATGAGTAATACGCTGGCCGAGCGAGGCTTTCGGTTCGCAGGTGTAATCCATGCCGCCGAGTCGAACCATGTCACCGCCGGATTGCAGGTAAGGGTCTTTCTGGAAAATGTTCTCGCATACGCCTTCCAAAGTGTCTTTGATTTGCGCACCGGTTAATTCGGCTTTGTAGGTTTCCCCATAGGTCATGGAGGTTTCATCCATCACGCGTTCCATGGTGATGGTTTCGCCCGCCAGCACCGAGGTGCCCCAGCGCACACCTGCAGACATGGCGATTTGGGTGTCGTGTTCTTCGCGCAGGGCGTTGACGATGATTTGGTCCCAAGTGCCCATAAAGTTACCACGACGGTACAAGGTGTCTTCGGCCACAGCCAGTTCTTCACTGAGAATCTGTTCGTAGGTTTTGCCCAGGCGTTCCGGGTTATAGGCGTATTTCGGATTACGCGATTCGACAATCGACTTGGTGTACTGCGTTTGACGCAGATTGGTGATGAACTGGTCCACACCGGCGTCGGCGGCCAATTCGTTGGAGAAGACCGGCAGCAAGCGATAATGCATGCCGCGCAACTTGCCGTTTTGGATGTCCAAGTCCATACAGCCGACGAACTTGCCGTTGGAACCGGCATTGGTGACTTGGCAGACATGGCCATCCGGGGCTTTCACCGGAATGGCTTTTGGAATGCCGTCGTGCGTGTGGCCGCCGAAAATGGCGTCGATGCCGTTGACGCGTGATGCCATCTTGATGTCCACGTCCATGCCGTTATGGGAAATCATAATGACCGCCGCGACTTTTTCGTTTTCACGGATGTGGTTGACGGTTTCCTGCATGGAGTCCTCCCGCAAACCGAAGGACCAATCCGGGAAGTTGGCGCGTGGGTTGGCGTTGGCGGTTCTCGGGAAGGCTTGGCCGATGACGGCGATACGTTCGCCGTTTACCACCTTGACGGTGTAAGGCTTAAACGGCAGAGCGCTGTCTTCGTCGTATAACCCGATGCCACCGTGTTTTTCGGTCATATCGCGGTAGGCATCGCCGAACAGGGAATCTTCTTTGATGCGCATGTTCTGGGCCAGAAATTCGCCTTTGAATTTCTGAATATTGGTCAACACCTCGTCTTCATGGTAGGTGAACTCCCAATGCCCGGTCATGATGTCCACGCCGATCAGGTTTGACGCTTCCACCATGTCTTGACCGCGTGTCCAAAGCGCCGTGCCCGAACCGTGCCATAAATCTCCTCCATCCATTGTCAGGGTATTTTGCTGGCCACCCGCTTGCTCTCTGAGTTTGTCAAGTAGGGTTTTGAGATGGGCGAAGCCGCCCACCTTGCCATATTGTTCCGCCGCATCCTGAAAGTTCAGGAACGAAAACGCATGGGCCAACGGTGTGTTGTCGGCAATGTTCAGTTCTTTCAGGAGTTTGTGCCCGACCACGTGTGGCAGTTGGCCGTAAGCCGGACCGACGCCGAGATTGACGTTGGGTTCGCGGAAATAAACCGGTTTCAATTGCGCATGGGAGTCGGTGATGTGCAGAATACGAGCCGTGCCTTGCATGGGCACCTGATAGATGTCTTTTGAAATGGCCGTTCCTTTGGGTTGGGAAGACATCGCCAGGCCGGTGCCGGGTAATAGGCCCGCGGCGGCGGCCATGGACATAACGTGTAAAAACTCGCGTCGATTCAGAGACATGGATTGACTCTCCTTTGTTGAGGGCAATTCGGTTAACCTTTAGTCGATTCTGGCAACGCCAAATTCGTCAGATCAAGGCGTGAAGCTGCAGGAATGTCTAGACCTTGCAAGACTTCACAACGTGGAGCTGACCGAATTTGGCTAAGCCCCTTCGGGCGGAACTAGAAGACTACATCTTCGTTGTTGTGACTCTTGTCCTTAGGGTAACTAAGGTCAGCGAGCCACGCCTAGAATATGCAGTCTTTTAGTTCCGCAGAATTTCACTAAAGATTAATCGAGTTGCCCTTTAATATTCACTTATTGGGTTTGAAACTCAAAACCAGTTTACGAATTTCTCGTGAAAACCATATTGGGACGGTTCCTAAATCGATTAGGGTTTTCCCTAAGTTTTTGAAGATTGAGCCATTTTGGGTGGGAAAACGATTAGCTTTCCGATGATGGGACGGGGTGGTCTTTACCGGCTTCGATGGCGAGTCGAACCAGTTCGGTGACGGTTTTGACGCCGAGTTTCGACATCAGGTTCGCACGATGCACTTCGATGGTTTTGATGCTCAGGCACAGTTGGTCGGCGATGATTTTATTGGGGTGACCTTGCAGGACGCCGGTCAATACTTGGGATTCGCGTTTGGAGAGCTGTTCGAAGCGGTTTTGCAAGGCATCGGTCTTTTCCTGATGTTTCTGCAAATCGTCGTAATGGTGAATCGCCAGTTGGATACGTTCCAGCATGTGTTGGTCGTTATAGGGTTTTTCGATGAAGTCGAAGGCGCCTTCTTTCATGGCGCGAATCGCCATCGGCACGTCGGCGTGGCCGGTGACGATGATGACCGGAAAATCCGGATCGATGTGTTTGATGGATTGATGCAGTTCCATGCCGTTCAGGCCGGGCATTCGTACGTCGAGCACCACGCAACCGGGCAGGCCTGGTGAAAATGCGTCTAAAAAAGCCTGACCGTTTTCATACAGGCGGGTTTGCAGGTTGACCGATTCCAGCAACCATTCCAACGACTCCCGTACCAGACGGTCGTCGTCCACAACATACACGCAAGGTTCCATCACGCGTTTTCCTCCGAAGTGTTTTTGTGAGCCTTCCCGGCTTCGCACAAGGGTAATTCAAACATAAATTGCGCGCCTTCATGGGTGTTGCAGACGTGCAATTGGCCGTGGTGCGCCTCGACAATGCTGCGGCAAATCGCCAGCCCCAGACCCATGCCGTCGGATTTCGAGGAATGGAAGGCATCGAAAACATGGGGCAACTCCTTTTCCGGAATACCGGGGCCGGTGTCGGACACCAGAATGCGCGCGGTATCGGTTTGAGGATGAATGTCAACCGATACGCAGCCGCTTTCGTCGCACGCATCAATGGCGTTGCGAATCAAATTCAGCAAGACCTGTTCGATTTGAACCGGGTCCCCGACGACACAGACATCGCCCTGCAAGGACGGCGGAATCAATGTCACGGCATGTTGCTTGGCTTCCGAGTCCAGCAGTGACAACACGCGTTTCAAAGTGGCATTGAGTTGGAAAGCTTCTTGGCGCCGTGCGCCGGTTTGCACGAATTCGCGCAGACGACGGATGATGTTGGTGGCGCGATCAAGGCTTTCCAAAGACCGGGTCAGGCCGGTTTTGAGGTGTGACGGTTGGCTGTCATCCAAGCGTCTCAGGCTACCGCTGATGTAATTGGTGGCGGCGGTCAGCGGTTGGTTGATTTCATGCGCCAGACCGGAAGCCATTTCACCGACGGTGAACAGGCGGGTGACTTTGCCGAGTTGGGTGCGATATTTGTCATGCTCGGTTTCGATGTCCTGACGCTCGATGCTGGAGCCGATCCATTGGGTGATGAGGCGCAATAACTCTTCGTCCACTTCGGTCAGTTGCCATTGTGCGATGTTTTGCCCCACGAACACCAGCACGCAGTGCGGTTGACCGTTGACCTGTACGGTGAAAGTGACGACCTGGCCGGCGCAAGGCGTGTCGGAAAATTGCAGAATGGCTTGGCTTTTGAATTCCGACAAGTGACTTTCCAGACATTGTTTCAGTTTGGATTCTTCGGGCATATCCCCATCGGAAACGCACAACGACAGCGCCGGGTGTGGGCCGTCGGGCAGCTTGTACAAAAACGCGGCGTCCATGCGGAAATGGCGACGTGCTAATTGAATCAAGCGCAACAGTTTTTCCGATTGGGGGAGACGAGTGTCGACGGAAATTTCGTACACCCCTTGCAGCGCGGCGCGGCTGCGACGTAATGTATCTTCCGCCTTTTCCCGGGCTTCGATGTCTTGTTCCAGCGCCTGGTTGACTTGCGAGAGTTCCACGGTGCGCTCGGCGACTTCTTTTTCCAGGTTGTCGCGGTGTTTGGCGAGTTCGGACTGGGAAACCGCCAGTTTCCGGTTGATGCGGCTCATGCGCGCGGAAAAGGCCGACAACATCAGAATCAACACCACAATCAAGCCGACGGCGAGGCCATGTTCCTGCAAGATGGCCTTGAGACTGATCTGTTTGCTCGGTTCGTAAGGTGGCAGTTTCAGGGCGCGAAGCAAGCCATGCACGGTGGTGAAGTCTTCGGCGCGGGTCCAGCCGTAGTGCGGGTTATAGGTACCGGGCGCGGTGCTTTTCGGCATGGCTTGCAGGGTACGGGAAACCTGGCGAGCCAGCGCAATGTCGGTGTGTGCCAATCGAATCATCGACCATTCCGGATAGAGAATGCTGCTGTGCAGCAACGGGTAAGGGCCGGTGTGCTGTGGGTGGATGACTTTGATTTGGTTGGCGGGCAGTTGGTTTTGGTCCAACAGCGACTCGATCAAACCGGAACGGATAATGCCGATATCGGCTTCTTCATTGATGATAGCGCGAATAATCGCTTCCTGAGACCCGTTGGTGAACAGCAGGTTGAAAAAGTCTTTTTTGGGCGCGATGCCGGCCAGTTGCAGTTCTCGCCAGATCATTTGATAGCCGCCGAATTCGGACGGCGACACCGCCATCACGCTTTGGCCTTTCAGGTCGGATAGGCGTTTCAGATCATTGCGGTCGGCGCGGGTGATGAGTGCCGCACCGAAATGACTGTAAGGCCGGGTCTCGTAGCGGGTTTGCAGCGTGGCGATGGGGTGGACATCCTCGGTTTTCTCCAGTGCGACGATTTGCGACGGATTGGTGATGGCGAAATCGAGCTGTTGTTTGTTAATGGCATGGGTCAGGCATTCCGGCCCCATGGGTTTGATGACGAATTGGTGGCTGGGAATTTCTTTGGAAAGCCATTGTGCGGTTTTCGCCCAAAAGGCTTTGTCGGCTTCGGTATGGCGCAAATTCAACACGCCGATGTCGACGATGTTGGCCCGCACGGCAGACAACGGCATCAACAGGGTGATGACGAATAACCCGATTGAAATACGTAATGGAAAGGGAGACTGGAGCAAGAGGTTGGCCTTTTAAAAATGGTTCAATGTCGTCGTGTTTGCTTTTTTTAGCATAGCGATTTTTTCCAGGACGGCAAGATGGATTTTGACCAGGCCTGGTCAAAATCTTGATTGCGGATGATCTCAATTCAAGGATGGAGCCCGTTTGAGTTCCTCTTAAAAATAATTGATTTGGCTTAAGTTTTATTTGATCACCCGTGCATCTCTATTGCGTTATACTCGTTGCAAAATATACTACGTAATTTTTATAGAGCAACATGAAACAGGTCTGACGTGAACCCACAGTCTTCAAATAAAACCCAGCACAAAAAAAATCTGAAGCAGACCATGTTGGTCGGGGCCTTGATTACCGCTTTGGCGGTTTTCATTATCACGCTGGTGGCCGCGTCACAGATTTTCACTCAGCGTTTCAGTGAGCAAAGTGTGAAGAATGCCGAGACGTTGAGTCGCTTGTCGTTCGACAACATGTATCAGCTGATGAGCAAAGGCTGGAATCGTGACCAACTGCTTAAATTCCGAGCGGATTTGAAGCAGACCTATCAAGATCATGACATGACGTTTTCCATTTACCGTTCGGAGATAGTGAACCATCAATTCGGTTTTTTGGCGTCGGATGTGTCGGACAGCATGCAGCCGTTTTTTCAGGAAGTGTTGAAATCCAAAAAACCGATGGAAATTAAGCAAGATGAGTGGGTGCGCAGTTTTCGGCCTTTGGTGGCGCAGGATGCCTGTCTGAAATGCCACACTCAGGCGAAAGTCGGGGATGTGCTCGGGGTTATGGGAATTGAACAGGATATTGAACAGGTATTGAAACCGGCCCGTAATGAGTTTTTGGTGTGGATGCTGTTACTGATGCCGATCCCGGTGTTGTTGGCGCTGTGGGTTGGGCGACGTTTTTCGAAAAGCCTGTTGCGCAGTGTGCATGACTTGAACCAGCAGGTGGTGTCCATCAACCAGATTGACGACTTGAAAAACCTGGCGCATGGTCAGTCGGTGTTCGATTACACCGAGTTCGATCAGTTGAATGACAGTCTGAACCAATTGGGCGACAAAATTAAAAACATCGCCATTGACCGCGACATTCTGGATTTTGAAATTCAGTTACTTGATAAGTTGGTGTTGTCGTCGGATATCGTCAAGGATTGGAAGCAGCATATTTGCCTGTTGATGAAGGAAATCAACCAGATTCTGCCGCTGTACACGCTGTTTGTGGTGTTCCGAACCGATGACATTGAGCAATATGTCATTGAAGTCTTTTGGTTGGGCAAGCCGGATAGGGCGACCGAAAAAGAGCTGGAAGTGCACGCTAAGGAAATTCTCAGCGAAGTGTCGATTTTTGAAAAAGGCTCGGTGTTTAAGGTCAACCACAGTTACGCTTCCCAAGACCCCTTGACCATTGAAAACCAGATTCAAACGCAAAGCAAAAGTTTGATTCTGGACACGCCGAAAATCGGTGGGGTGGTCGGTTTGGGGGTTGAAACCTTCCCGCCGAAGGACTCTTCGCGTTCCGTGGTGGTGGAAAGTATTTTGACGACTTTGGTCAACGTCATTGGTTCCATCAAGGCCATCAATAAATTCACCAAGGAGCTGGAATATTACGCTACGCGTGACCCTTTGACGCATCTGTTCAATCAGCGGGTGTTTCATGAGTTGCTGGCTTATGAGGTGGGACGGGGCCACCGACGTCATTACGATTTCGGTTTGATGTTGATGGATTTCGATAACTTCAAGCTGATTAACGACCAGTACGGTCATGCGTTTGGCGATGAGGTTTTGCAGCAATTCGCCTTGGCGACGAAAAAAACGTTACGGGAAGGGGACATTTTCGCGCGTTACGGTGGGGATGAATTCTGTGTGATTTTCCCCGAAACCGACTTTGCCGAAGTGCATGAACTGGCGCACAAAGTGTTGAAAGCCACGCAGGGTATTGAGTTGGTGGCCCCGAACGGCCAGCCGGTGCACATTACCTGTTCCATTGGTATCAGCATGTATCCGGATCATGCGCATGACAAGGAAGACTTGTTCATGGTGGCGGATAATATGCTGTACCGCGCTAAAGGCAGTGGCAAAAACGCCATTTCGTATCCTCAGGAAACCGACCTGGTGGAAGTGTATAAGGAATCCAACGACCAGAGTTTATTCATTATCAAGGCGCTGGAAACCGGCGAGCCGATTGAACCGAATTATCAACCGATTGTCAGCATGGAAACCGGCGAAATCGAAGTACACGAACTCTTGATGCGATTGCGTCAGGACGGCGAACTCATCAGCGCCGGGCGCTTTATCGAAACCGCTGAACACATGGGCTTAGTGAATCAGATGGACATGATTCTGATCGATAAAGCTTTGGCGGATGCCAACCGTTCCGGTTATGAGGGCGTGCTGTTTATTAACCTGTCGCCGAAAGCAATTGTGGCCAGTGAGTTCATTCAACGGATTCAAGGCTTGACCGAAACCTATCAGATCGACCACGAACGCATTGTGTTTGAAATCACCGAACGTGAAACGGTGCACAATGTGGCCTTGTTGGAAAAATTCGTCCGTGAATTACGCTCGGAAGGTTTCCGTTTCGCCATCGACGATTTCGGTTCCGGCTTTTCGTCTTTCCAATATTTGAAGCGCTTCCCGGTGGATTTCATCAAAATCGAAGGCGAATTCATCAACAATATGTCCAAAAACGAGATTGACTTGGCGTTTGTGGAAAGCGCGGTGTCGATGGCCAAATCGTTGGGCATTCAGACCATTGCAGAATTCATTGAAAATGAGGAAACCTTGGACTTGGTTAACAGCCTGGGCATCGATTATGCGCAAGGTTATTTACTGGCCACGCCACAGCCGGATTTCTCCAAGCAATTGGATGCAAACCTTAAAACACGAATTCAAACCCTTTAAAGAGGAGAGACGTGATGGAATTGGCAACGATACAAGCGTTTTTAGGCTGGAGTGTGCTGTTGAATTGGGCGGTGTTAATTGTGTGGGCAGCGATGTTTATTGGCGCGCATGATGTGATTTACCGCTTGCATACCCGTTGGTTTGAGTTGGATCGGGCTGCGTTTGACCGCATTCACTATATCGGGATGGCGATTTATAAACTGGCGATTATTTTGTTCTGTCTGGTGCCGTATTTATCGCTGTTGATTTTGCAAAGCCGTTAATGGCCAAAACCGCCAGGCCTGGCGGTTTCGGTTTGAGTGGTCACTCGGTGTAAGGTTTAACCGATTTTTTTGTCGTTGTCGCTTTCGTCATGCAGGCGTGGCACCGAATCACCGCTGACTTTGAAAAAGTCCACTTGGCGGCTCATTTGGTGAGCCGCTTCTTTCATCTGCTGCGCGTTCTGCGCGGTTTGTTCCACAATCAAGGCATTTTGCTGGGTGTCCTTGTCCAGGCTGACAATGGCCTGGTTGATATGCTCTACCGCCTTGGCCTGTTCTTCGGACGAGGTGGTGATTTCCGAAATAATGCTGGTGACCTGGGTGATGACTTCGTTGATTTCACTCAGAGAGTCTTTGGATTGATTAACGTAATCCGCCCCTTCGTGGATTTTTTGCACGCTGTCTTCAATCAAGGTTTTAATTTGACGGGCGGCATCGGCCGATTTTTGCGCCAGGTTGCGCACCTCACCGGCGACCACCGCAAACCCACGGCCGTGCTCGCCAGCTCGTGCCGCTTCTACGGCCGCGTTCAAGGCTAAGAGATTGGTCTGGAAAGCAATGCTGTCAATCAGGGTAATGATGTCGGCAATCTGGTTACTGGATTCGGTGATCTGGTCCATCGACTGAACGGCGATTTCATTGATCTGGGCGCCTTTATGAGCTTTATCCTGCGCTTGCCGCGCCAGGGTATTGGCGTTGCGCGCCGAATCGGTGTTTTGGCGGACGGTGGCGGTGATTTCTTCCGTCGAAGCGGAGGTTTCTTCCAACGTCGCCGCTTGGTTTTGTGTTTTCTCCGAGAACGCCATGGCACTTTGAGCCAGTTCTTCCGACATTTGGGAAACGCTTTCGGCACTGTGGTTGATTTGCAAAATCGTGGTGCCGACTTTGTCACACGTGGTGTGGAGCGCCAAATCGAGACGTTTGAGGTCGCCGGTTAATTGAATGTCATTCTTCGGGTCGTAGTTCCCGGAGGCCTGACGGCTCAAGGCATCGGAAATATGGGTGATGGCTTCCTCGACCGAATCCAATGATTGGTTGATGTTGTGTTCCAGTTTTTCGAACTCGCCTTTGACGTCGATGCTGATGCGGCGGTCGAATTTCCCGGTGCTCATTTCCGACATGACTTGATTGATTTCTTCAAAGGACAGTTTTAATGAATTCACCACCGATTCGGTGTTTTCCAAAATGTGTTTAAAGCGGCCTTCCAGTCCGCCGATGGTTTGGACATTGAATTCACCTTTCGAGAGTGATGAAAGGGTGGTGTCCAGAAAGACGATGGTCTGGTTAATGTTTTGCACCGATTGATTGACGTCCTGTTTCAGTTCATCGAACACGCCTTTCATTTCGGAGTGAATCGAGACGTCGGTGTTCCCGCGAGCGACCTTGGCCATGACCGACTGTATTTCCTCTATGGTACTGGCCAGAAATTGAATGTGATGGTTGAAGTCGGCAGAAATGCGACCGATTTCATCGTTTCCGCGGATGGTAATGGTCTGCGATAAATCACCATCGTTACTGACCCGTTGCATGATTGAGGACATTTCTTTCAACGGACGGTTAATGGCGTTGAAGACCCAATAGGCGACCCCGATACTGATGGCGATTAAAAACGCTAGAATGGCGAAATGGCTGATGAGTGTGGCGTAGAAAGCTTCATTGACGTCGTCGATGTAAATTCCCGTGCCGAGAATCCAATTCCAGCCTGGGATTTTTTTTACGAATGACATTTTTGGTACTGGCACGGTTTGGTTGGGCTTGGTCCAGAAGTATTCCACATAGCCCTGACCGGATTTTTCGGCGGTTTTCGCCATATTGACGAACAGCAAATTGCCTTTCTTATCTTTGTATTCACTCAGGTCGGAACCGTCTAGGCTGGGTTTTAACGGGTGCATGATCATTTTGGGGTGAAAGTCGTTGATCCAAACGTAGTTGTTGCCGTCGTAACGAAATGAGCTGACGATCTGCTTGGCTTCACTCTGGGCGGCTTCCATCGTGAGTTTGCCTTCCTTGACCTGGTTCTGCAGGGCGTGTATTTGCGTTGAAATCCCGGTGATGATGGTTTCCACGCGCTCCTTCTTGGCATCCATCATGATTTGTTTTTCGGTGATGCTGTCGTAAATGGTGATGAATGACATCCCGATCAAGGTGACTAAGATCAGTAAGATCAATTTTGCTTTGATTGTCAGATTCATGAATCCGTTCCTCTGCCTGCTGTTGTTGCTCTGTCTTGGGTGTGCGTACTTTTTAGTATTTGTTTTTATTAGGTTTTTTTGGGTTGTTGATAGTTTAATTTATGAGTATTGATAAGTTTTCTTTTCACTTTCTTTATAGCGCATTTGTTTTTGGAAAACAAAGCCTTTCCGGAGTTTTTGAATAAAAAAGTCCTTTTAAGTCAAAATGTTACAGTCATGTCATCTTTTTGTTTCGAGTTTAAAGGTAACGGTAAAAATAAAAGTAAAAACGGTTTTTATTCAGAAGGAAAGAAAAACGCCCAGGCCAGGGCGTTTTGGAAAGAGCATTGAGCGATTAATGCTGGGGTTTTTTCGGCGAACGGTTTGGCCGTTTTCCAGAAGGGGTTTGGCCGGAACGATTTTGAGACGGCTTACGGTTGGACGCGGGTTTGCGTCTTCGGGAAGGTGCCGGTTTTTTGTTGGACGGGCGACCATTCGCGTCACTTTCGTCTGATGTTTGGCCTTGAGGGGCCTTGGGCTTTTTTGGCTTCTTGGGTTTTTTCGGCTTTTTCGGGCGGTGGTTCAACCGGGTTTCCGGCAAGTCGGTTTCGGGTTCAAAACCGTCTTCAATATGACGCGGAATCTGTTTTTGAATCAGGTTCTCGATGTCGGAGAGTTGTTTGATTTCGTCGGCACTGACCAGTGAAATCGCTTCACCGGTGGCACCGGCGCGACCGGTACGCCCAATGCGGTGAACATAATCTTCGGCCACATTGGGCAAATCGAAGTTAATGACTTGCGGCAATTGATCAATGTCCAACCCGCGCGCGGCAATGTCGGTGGCGACCAGTACCTGGATTTTGCCGTCTTTGAACTCGCTCAAGGCCCGTGTTCGGGCGGCTTGGCTTTTGTTGCCGTGAATGGCGGCGGCGCGGATGCCTTTGGTTTCCAGCTGACGCGTCAGGCGGTTGGCGCCGTGTTTGGTGCGAGAGAACACCAACACCTGAAACCATTTATGTTCTTGGATTAAGTGAATCAACAGCGCGGATTTGCGGTTTTTGTCGACCGGGTAAACTTGCTGAGCCACGGTTTCGGCGGTGGAGTTGCGGGGTGTCACGGAAATTTCCACCGGGTCTTGAACGAAGCTTTGCGCCAGCTTGCGAATGTCGTTGGAGAAGGTCGCCGAAAATAATAGATTCTGGCGGTCTTTTGGTAACAGGCGGGCAATGCGTTTTAGATCGTGAATGAAGCCCATGTCGAGCATCCGGTCGGCTTCGTCCAATACCAGTATTTCCAGTTGATCAAATTTCACCGCATTTTGGCTGTGTAAATCCAGCAGACGGCCGGGCGTGGCAATTAGAATATCCACGCCACCGCGCAGGCGCATCATTTGTGGATTGATTTTGACGCCGCCGAATACCACGGTGGATTTGAGCGGTAAATGTTGGCCGTAAGTGGCCACACTGTCGGCGACTTGCGCCGCCAGTTCGCGTGTGGGGGTCAAAATCAAAGCGCGCGCTTGGTTGGCTTTAGGAGACGGCCCTTTTGATAAGCGTTCCAATATCGGCAACGTAAAACCGGCGGTTTTGCCGGTGCCGGTTTGCGCCGCAGCCATGACATCGCGGCCTTCCAATACGGCGGGAATCGCTTGTTGCTGAATTGGAGAAGGGGTTTCATAGCCTTGCTGTTGAATGGCGTCAAGAATGGGGGTGGATAAACCAAGGGCGTTAAAGCTCATAAAAGATGGATCTCGTAAAGGGTTGCGTAAGGCGTTGCTTCGGTCAAACAGAGTCAAACAGAAATGAATCGAGGCATCTGCATCGAAAGGGAACCTAGCTTACCTTAATTTGAGCAATAAAGCGATGTTTAGTTCTATTAAGGTTTAATTGAGAGGGCATTAAGTCATTGATTATCGAGAAGATACAAAAGCCACCAGGCCTGGTGGAACGGTTAAGTGTTTCGGTGATGGGTTTCTGGCAGGCATAAAAAAACCGCTGGTTCGGGGGAAGCCAGCGGTAACGTCTTAGGAGACTCGGTATCGTTGTTTTGAGTATGGTTTTCGGGGTGCTTACTGACGAACGCCTTCCAGATTCAACTGGAAGTAGACTTCCGTGGACGCCGGCCCCAGGTTATACGTAATGCCGTAATCCGCCAGTTTGATTAAGGTGGTTCCGGTGAACCCGGCACGGTAGCCGCCCCAAGGATCTTTACCTTCGCCGACTTTGCTGGCTTGGATTTCAATCGGTTTGGTGACACCGTGCAATGTGAGGTCACCTTTAACGGTCAGGGTTTTGTCGGCGTTTTCGGTGATGTCCGTACTGACGAAGGTCGCTTTCGGGAATTTCTTCACGTCCAGAAAGTCACCGCTGCGCAAGTGCTTGTCGCGCTCGGCATGGTTGGTGTTGACACTGTCGGTGTCGATGCTGACATCCACTTTACTGTTGGATGGCTTTTCGGAATCGTACACGAAAGTGCCGCCAAACTGGTCGAAACGACCGGTCAACCAGCTGTAGCCCAAGTGCTGGATTTTAAAATTCACCGAGGCGTGCATGCCTTTGGTGTCGATTTGATAATTGGCCGGTGCAGCGACAGCCGTGGCCGATACTCCCAGAGCGGCAATGGAAAGGCCGGTGGCCAGGAAAGTGCGTTTAAGCCAAGTGAGGGTGTTCATAAGGATTCTCCTTTCAATAGTGTTTTAAGATAACGTTGTGTTTGATGGTTCATAAAGTCGTTATTCGTCGGTGGCTTTCAGCATGCGTTTCAAGGTGACGTCTTTGTCGATGAAATGATGCTTCAGCGCCGCCAGCATGTGTACGCCTGCCAGTGCGATTAAGGTAACGGCAATCCAATAATGGAATTCGCCGGCGATATCGGCCTGGCTTTCAATGCCCAGCGGATAGGCCGGCACGGTAAACCAGTTGAATACCTCAATGCCGTGGCCTTCCGCGGTGGAAATGAAATACCCGCTCACGCCCAAGGCAAACACCAGCAGGTACAACAATGCGTGGGCACTGTGAGCTGCGAAGGTGACGAACCGGGAATGATTGGCCGGTGGTTTTGGGGTTGGATTGCTCCAGCGCCACACCAGACGTAATACCATCAAGCCGACCAACAGCACACCGAGGCTTTTATGGATGGATGGGGCGTCGTGATACCAAGGGCTGTAAAAGCTCAGGTCCACCATCCACAGGCCGAGTGCAAACAAGCCGATGACGCCCACGGCAATCACCCAATGCAGTGCGATGCTGATCCAGCCATAGCCTGAAAAACTGTTGGTTAATTTCATGTGTCTGCCTTTGTGTCGGGTTCGTGTTTGTATGGCGTTTCAACGTTATGAATAGCGTACATTTTTGTTGTATGGTTTAGAATGGTTAAATAATAAAAAGACTTTTTCCAAATAAAGAACAATCGAGCAGGCTTATGAAAAACCGTCATGACAGTTTGGAAGGCATCAGCACCTTTGTGCAGGTGGTGGAATCCGGCAGTTTCACCGAAGCGGCGTCGGTGCTGGGGCATTCGGTGTCGTATATCAGTAAGGAAGTCACTCGCCTGGAAGAGCGGTTGGGCGCGCGTTTACTGAACCGCACCACCCGCAGTTTGAGTTTGACCGACATCGGGCGGGTCTATTTCGAAAAAACACGCGGTATTTTGATGGAAGCGCGTGAAGCCGAAATGAGCATCGATACCTTGCAGCAAAAACCGGTGGGACGTTTGAAGGTGAGTTTACCGGCCAGTTTCGGTCAATCGCACCTGTTGCCGGTGGTGGCGGAGTATATGCAACGTTATCCGGACATTAAGCTGAATGTGGACTTCAGCAGTCGTCTGGTGGATTTGGCCGGCGAAGGCTTCGACTTGGCGGTACGGATGGGGGAGTCGAAAGACTCCAATCTGATCAGTCGAAAAATATTGGCGTTTCGGATGATTACCGTGGCCACGCAAGCGTATCTGGACGCCCACGGCACGCCGCAACACCCGAATGATTTACGCACCCATCAGGCGGTGAAGTATCTGTATAACCAGGTGCCGATTACCTGGGAATACCTGAATGAAAAAGGCGAGGTCATCAATGTCGATATCGGGCACATTGCCGAAACCAATAATCTGCAGATGCAACAGACGTTGGTCAGTGCCGGTGTCGGCATCGGGCGTTTGCCGGAATTTCTGTGTCAGCCCTTGATCGAGCAGGGCGAACTGGTTGAGGTGCTGACCGAGTATGAGCTGCCGCCGCACGGGGTGTATGCGGTGTTTCCGCACCGTCATTACTTGTCGGCCAAGGTGCGGGCTTTCGTGGATTTATTGACGGAACATTTCAACTCGAAAGAGAACTCAAAAGGCAGAACGGGTACGACGAAACCGGCGTAATCCGTTCTCGAGTGAAATGAACGTTATGACCAGGCCTGGCGGTTTTTCAGAAAAGGTTTTCAAGTGCCTTATCAAGCGTTGGGTATTGGAAACGGAATCCGGCTTTCGTCAATTGGGTGGGCACCACCGCTTGGCTGACGGTCAGCACCTGTGCGCCGTCGCCGAGCAGTAACCGCAGTTGCCAGCGGAAAACCGGCAACCAGAAAGGACGGTGTAGCCGGTGGGCCAATTGACGGCCGAATTCGGCTTGCGAGACCGGTTTCGGACTGGTGAGGTTGAAGGTGCCGTGCATCTCCGGATGGTCGAGCGCAAATAAAAATCCTTGCGTCAGGTCATCAATGTGCACCCAGGAAAAACATTGTTGTCCACCGGCAATCGGGCCGCCCAGCCCCAGTTTAAACGCGGGCAGCATTTTCCCCAAAGCGCCGCCATGCGCCGCCAGCACGACGCCGAACCGAAAGGTGACCAGTCGTTCTGGTGCGGCGAGTGGCTGGGTGGCTTTTTCCCAGGCCTGGACCAAATCGCCGAAAGCGTTCTGCGCGGCGTCGGTGTGCGATTCGTCCAATGGATGGTCGCAATCGGATTCCGGATAGAAACCGATGGCCGAAGCGGCGATGACCCGTTTTGGTGGTTCGTCCAGCGATTGCAGCTCTTTGGCGAGGTGGTGGTTGAGATCCACCCGGCTTGTCCAAATGCGTTTTTGGTGGGCGGCGGTCCAACGTTGGCCGATATTGGCCCCGCTCAGTTGAATCAGACAATCGAGGCCATTGAGTTCGGCGGCCAAATCAAATCCGGGATCGAACGCCTCACGACCATAAACCTTGACGTCATGGCCATGCCGTTCGAGTTGCGGTTTCAGATAAGAACCGACCAGGCCGGTGCCCCCCAGAATAACGATGCGCATGCGGATTACTCCGGGGTGTTCGAGCTGTTTTCCGGTGGGTCCGGCACGAATTTCAGCACATTGCCGTTGATGCAGTAGCGTTTATGGGCCGGCGGCGGGCCGTCGTTGAACACGTGGCCTAAGTGGATGCCGGAGCTGGCACTGCGGACTTCAATGCGGTGCATGCCGTGGCTGAAATCTTCATGTTCGGTGATGGCGCCTTCCACCGGGTTGAAAAAGCTTGGCCACCCGGAACCGCTTTCGAATTTGGTATCGCTGCGGAACAGTGCGGCGCCGGTGATGGGATCCACAAAGGTACCGGGGCGTTTTTCATCGAGATGCGAACCGGTAAAGGCCTGTTCCGTGCCTTGCTCGAAGGCGATTCGGCGTTGTTCCGGCGTCAGCAAGCGGAAGCCGATCCATTTCCAGAAACGGGCCTTGTCACCGTTATAACCGGTGAATCGCGATACCTCTTGGCCGTCTTCAAACAACACGATGGTCGGGGTGGCGAATAAGGTTTTTTCCAGTGTCCAACCTTCCGGCGGATTGGGGTTCAAGGTGGTGGTGACGTCCACATTGGCTTGCCAGTCGTCGAGGATTTCCGCTTTGAATTGTTTGCAGAAAGCGCAGTCTTCGGCCTCGAACACCACCAGCTGGCGCGTTTGATTCAAATCACTGCCTTGCAAGCGCGGGGCCGGCGGTTCGCTTTTCGGCATCGGCGACTTGCCGTCGCCGGGGTATTTCACGCCGGTGCCGCCCAGGCCGCAATAGCCATTGGGGTTTTTCTGCAAATAATCCTGATGGTATTCCTCGGCGGTAATGTAGTTGCGCAACGGCGCAATTTCGGTGGTGATTTTCGGGTAACCGGCTTGGGTCAGAGCGGTTTGGTAGGCCGCTTCGGTCTGTTTGGCGACCGCGGTTTGCGCGTCGTTATGGGTGTAGATGGCACTGCGGTAATTGGTGCCGACATCGTTGCCCTGGCGGTCGCCTTGGGTCGGATCGTGGTTTTCCCAAAAATGAATCAGAATGGTCTCCAAATCGACTGTTTGTGGGTCGAAGGTGACCTTGATGACTTCAGCATGATTGCGCTGGTCGGTTTTACCGTAACGGATTTCTTTTTCCAGGCCGAGCACGTCGTAATAACCGGCCTTTTCAGCATCCCCGCCGGCGTAGCCGCTTTCGACATCAACGACCCCGGGAATTTCACTCATGCGTTTTTCGGCGCCCCAGAAACAGCCCATTCCCAGAATGATGTAATCGGTGTTTTCGGCAGTTGGCGTGTTCATTTCCGGCTCCTTGGCACAAGCACTCGCCGACAGGGTTGCGGCGAGCGCCAGTAGGGTTAACAGTTTGCGTAACATGGCGGTTCCTTTTTCGATATCCGTTTACTCATTAGACCGTGGAAAGCGTGAAATCTTTCCCCGGATTGCTTGAGGAACCCTGACGATGATGAATCGATTTAACGTGAATCTTTTTGCAGCGTCGTTAAATCCTTTAATACGATGGCGACGTGGGCTTCCGGGTCGACATCACGATAAATTCTAACGATTTTTCCATTTGGGTTGATGATGAAACTGTGACGTTTCGCCAGTTTGAATAAAAAATAGTCGCCCAGCGAACCGTATTGTTCGGCCACTTTGCCGTCCGGATCGGACAGCAGGTTGAACGGCAGCTGGTGTTTTTCGGCAAAAGCTTGATGGCTGGCGGGGTCGTCCAGGCTGACACCGAGAATCACCGCCTGTTGTTTAATCAAGCGGTTGATGTTGTCGCGAAAACTGCAGGCTTCGGTGGTGCAGCCGGGCGTGTCGTCCTTTGGATAAAAATACAAGACGACCCATTGGCCGCGATAATCCGATAAACGCACGGTGTCACCTTTTTGATTGGTTAAGGCGAAATCCGGTGCGCTTTCGCCAACGGCGAGTGACGCACTCCAGGCAAAAGAACTGAAGCAAAACGCCAAGCAAAGCGTTACCAGAGGTGTCCAGTAAAGCGCGAATCGTGGTGTCATCCGATGGCCTCTTTGTAATCGGTATGGATAAAGGTAAGTTCCATCTTACAGGTTCGGTGGCTGCTGTAAAGAGGCGAAATCGATCATGATGGCTTTAAGGTGTGATAATGGGTTTTTGTTTGCAGTGAAATAAAAGTTGTTATACTTAAAACCATGAGCGATTTTAAGGGTTTGAAACGTTTTTCAATTTGAAATCAAAGGGTTTGGCGATGATCAAAGCGAGGGTGAATCCCAATTCCGGATGGCATTGGGTGTATTATTGGGCCATTGCCTTGATCGGCGCGGGCGCCCTGTGTTTTCAGTTGTATGTGGGGGTTGAACAAACCGAAAAGCGTTTCGACCAGAAAATTCAAACCCTGTCGGAAGGCGTGCGCGGTTCCTTTTACGATATGGAACGTCACCTGAAGGAAAGTTATAACTTTCTGTTATTGCACTATGGTCAAAACCCGCAATTGACTGAGTTGGTTCACCCGCAAAACCGCCAGGCGCTCTACGATTTTCTCAAACCGGAATACGATGCGATGCGGCAGTTGCAACCGAATCTGTTTGTCATGCATTTTATTGACCCCAATAATGTCACCATTCTACGGATGCACCGTCCTGAGTTCGCCGGTGACGATTTGACGGAAGTGCGCCCGATTGTGGCGGCCGTCAATCAAAACCGCAAGCAGGCCAGCGGCTTTGAAACCGGCCGCAACGGGTTTGCGTATCGCATCACCAGTCCGTTGTTTGACGCCGATAAACATTATCTCGGCGTATTGGAATTCGGGGTGCGCCCGGAATATTTCATCCATCGTCTGAATCATCAGTTTGCCATCAAATCGCAGGTACTGGTCAAGTCCGAGAAATTGCAGCCCTTGGAACACAAAGCAACGTATCCGATTGTCGGTGACTATTCAGTGGTTTATACCGATCCGATTTTCAACCATCTGCCCGTGGACGAAAACAAAGTTTCTCAACTGATACACCGGCATGATCGGACCTATCTGGTGGTGACCGGTGTGCATCTCGGGTCTTTTGATGGTGAGCCGGTCGCCAAGTTTCAGATGCTGGAAGACATCACCGACTTCTATCAAACCCATTTGCGAAACCTTTGGGGGCAAATCATTTTAGGCGGCTCGGCCTTGCTGGTGTTCCTGGTATTGCTGTATTTGATTTTGCGCAGTTACAGCCGACGCCTGGTAGCGACCTTGAATGAAATCGATGTGCTGCAACACAAAAACAAAGTGATCAAGCACGCCAGCGAAGTGGATGAACTGACCAAGGCTTATAATCGCCGTTATTTCAATAAGCAGTTGTATTGGTTGATTCAACAGCTTGACCGTCGAGAGCCGGTGTCGATTTTGTTTTACGACATTGACCATTTCAAGAAAATCAACGACACCCACGGTCATTTGGTGGGAGACGAGATTCTCAAAGGCTTGACGCGTTTTGTGCGCAACCATATTCGGTCCGACGACGATTTGATTCGGTGGGGCGGTGAAGAATTCGCGGTGATTCTGCGTAAGGTCGGGTTGCGTGAAGCGGTTGAAAAGGCCGAAGCCTTACGTCTCGGTGTTGAACAGATTACTTGGACGCATGACATTAAATTCACCATCAGCATCAGTGTGGTTCAACTGCACGCTCAGGACACACCTAAAGACGTGCAGGGGCAGTTGGACAAACTGCTGTATCAGGCCAAGCAATCCGGTCGTAATCGCGTCGAACACTGAGGCATTCTTTACAAGCTTACAAGCGTTTTTCCGTAGCGGTGACATTGTTTTGATTGGTGTCTGTTTGGCTTAAACGTCGACCGTCGCGGGCATTCAATGTCATGAGATAAAAATTGACCAGGCCTGCGGTCAACTCCAGCATTTGAACACCGTAAAACAGTTCGTCGAACTCGCCGACATCCGCTTTTTGGGCGAGAAACACCGCCGAGGGTAACAGAATCAGCAGGCCGTTCAATGCAATGATGGGCATGCGTTTCAGTTTGCGGTCAACCAACGGATTAAGGCGACCGCAACTCAAGCGAAAACCGCTGATCCCGGCGGTGATGATTGACGGAATTAAAATCGCCATGCCATAGAGAATAAACGTTTTGACGGCTTGAATGTCGGCCGGACTCCCCAGTGTTTCCGACACAAGGGTGCTGCTCCAAAAAATCAAAATTAAACACCAAGCCAAGCCGGCGCTGATAATGTGTATCCATCGTGTCATGATGTGCTCCTTTCCGTTAACCTGGTGGTGTTTCATGTAAGTCTTTCAGTTTTTCCAATACCATGAGCGTTGTGTGCAGATCGGTTGCGGAAAATGCGTGCTCAATGTCTTCCAGGTGGGTATACCAACGGTTTTGTATTTGGTGATAACGCGCTTCGCCTTCGTCGGTGAGCCGGTAAAGCGGAGAACGCTTGTTCATAGGGTTGGGGTGCTTCTCTACCAGAGCTTCGGCTTCCAACAGGTTCAATTGTTTCAAAGCACCTTGGCGGGTGACGCCCATACTGTTCGCCATTTGCGGGGCCGTCATCGGATGGCCGGAAAATATCAAGGCACCCAGCATTTGCCAGCGCGCACTGGTGAGATCGAATTGCCCGGTCAAACCGTCTCCCCAGTGAAGCAGTTGCCCGTTGGCGCGAAAAATCTGAATAACCGTATCGGTAATGAGCGTTTGTTTGCTGTTTGGCATGTGGCCTCCTGAATGCCATATTGACAACCAGTTTACATAATGAAAACCAGTTGTCAATATAAGTGTATTTTGGAGTCCATGTGTCAATAATGATCTAAAGAGGAGGGGATTAAGGTTTATTTGGAAAGACTGTTGTGCCGAATAGCCACTTTATTCCGGTATCGTTTTTTGGCGTAATAGGCTTAGCCAAACATCATTCAACATAACCCCATATAAGCCAGAAAATATTTCGAGAAAGCCCATGAGTCACTATTCCTTGCAAACCCTGATGAACCATTTAAGTCGATTCGAAAAAACGCCGCAGACCATGCCGGTGTTGTTTATTGGGCATGGCAACCCGATGAATGCGGTCACGCAAAACGATTTCACCCGTAATTGGCAAGCCATCGGTCAGGCATTACCCAAACCGAAAGCGATTTTATCTATTTCGGCGCATTGGATTACGCCGGGTAAAACCCAGGTGTTGACGACGGCCAAACCGGAAACCATTCACGATTTTTATGGGTTTCCACCGGTCTTGTTCGAGCAACAATATCCGAGTGATGGTGCGCCGGCCTTGGCCGAACAGACCCAACAACTGGCACCCGACACCGTGAGTCTGACCGACGAGTGGGGGTTGGATCACGGAACCTGGTCGGTGTTGTTGTCGATGTTTCCGAAAGCGGAGGTGCCGGTGTATCAACTCAGTATCGACTACCGACAACCGCCGGCGTTTCATTACGAACTGGCGGCGCGCTTGAAGGACTTGCGCGAGCGGGGTGTTCTGGTCATGGCCAGCGGAAATGTGGTGCACAATCTGTCTCAGGTTCAATGGCAGGAAAAGCCCGCTTTTGATTGGGCGTTGGAGTTCAATGATCGGGTCAAAGCGGCGGTGTCGGAACGGGACGATGCCACTTTGATTGATTTCAAAGGCTTTGGTGCCTTGGGCAAACAGGCGCATCCGACCTATGATCACTATTTACCGCTTTTGTATAGCCTCGGTCTTCGCAATGCGCAGGATGAAGTGTATTTCTTCAATGATGTTATCGACATGAGTTCGGTGTCGATGTTGTCGTTCGTGTATTTACCGAATTAACTAAAAACCACCAGGCCTGGCGGTTTGGGTGACTCCAGTTCGATTTGACGTTATTTTTAGTTGTCGCTCGAGTGTTCGAAAAAATATAATGCTGGGAACTCGCCGTGATCATTACATTGAAATTGGCGGCGAATCCAACAAGAGTGAAAATGAAATATGCCAAAAGCGAATGAATTGAAAAAAGGCATGGTGGTTGAGATTAACGACCAGCCGTATGTGGTGAAAACCGTCGATTGCAAAAGCCCGTCATCACGTGGCGCGGCGACGTTGTATAAAGTACGTTTCAATAGCGTCAAAACCGGCCAAAAGCTGGACGAATCCTTCAAGGGGGATGACTTTTTGAAAGAGCTGGATTGCCAGCGGGTGCCGGTGCAGTTCAGTTACATGGACGGTGAACACTATGTGTTCATGAATTTGCAGGATTTTTCGCAATACACCTTGTCGCCGGAAGATTTGGAAGGCCAAACCGGGTATTTATATGAAGCACTGGAAGGGATTGAAGCCTTGGTGCTGGATGAACAGGTGATTGCGATTGAATTGCCGATTGCCGTCGCGCTGGAAATTGTCGAGACGGCGCCGGGCATGAAAAGTGCATCCGCCACCAGTCGAACCAAACCGGCGACTTTGAGTACCGGCTTGGAAATCCAGATTCCGGAATACATCGAACCGGGTGAAACCGTCAAGGTGAACTCCGAGACCGGCAAATATATGAGCCGCGCATAATCGTCTGCAATGGCTAGGTTGAACCCGGCTGCTATGTCGGGTGAAAGGTTTTTAGTACCAGTAACTACATGAGCTTTCGAGGACCACGCTTTTCGTGTTCGGAAAGCGTTTTCAACACCCACTTCGGCGGGTTTTTTAGGCGTGTAAGATGTCGAGAAAACCGCCAGGCCTGGCGGTTTTGGAGAATGGGGATACGTCGCGGTCGGGCAGGTTATTCGTGGGTGATTTTCACCGACTGATAGAGTTGTGGGTCTTGCGCTTTCTTTTTCAACCAGTTGTTGGCGGCACTTTGCACGGAGCGTTCGATGGCGGCGCGTTTGCCGGTGCCGGGTTGGCCTGGCTGGTTTTGCACCTTGTCTTTGGTGTTGCTGACCCAAAAGCGCCAATAAGCCACCAAGTCGCTGTTCCAGAAACGGTCCGGGTTGGCGGCCACGTAATGCAGGAATTTATCGAAGCTGGCGCTGGCCGCTTCGGGTGACAAGCCTTCTTCTTCGCCGTATTGCAACATAGCTTGGCTGTTTTCTCGAATCAGTTGACTGAGTTTTTTGTTCAGAATCGAATCGGTGCTTTGGAAGCGCTTGAGGTGTTTCTTGAGGTTGTCGTCCATCAAGGTTTCGCTGGCCGGCAATTGCGCATCGGCGGGCAGGGTCAAACCGGTCTGTTCCTGATAGGCTTTCGGGTTGATTTGGAAGATGCAGTAGTCGTCCAGATTGCGTTTTACCTGAATGATTTGCCGTTCTTCCAGTTTCAGCAATACTTTGTAAAGCACTTCGTCACGCCAGAAAGCAAAGAGCTTTTCCAGTTCATCGGTTTTAATCGGCGACTGAGTATAGTTGTACTGCAGCCAGCCGAGAAAAATCGCTTCATGCATGGAAAGCTTTTCCGCCACTTCGGTTTCAAAACGAATATTCATGCTTTATCCCGCGGATTGCTCTGTTAACTGACGCGCCAGCTTTTGCGATGTGCGACTGATGGTGATCAGTTTGTCGGGGCTGGTGAGGTGTTTCATGACTTCACGCGCCTTTTTCGGGTCGCCGATTAAAACCGGCGGGGCCTTTTTAGCGCCTTCGATTTTTGAATTCTGGGCATTGATGATGCCGGTCAACTCTACCGGCGGCTGATTCTGGGCCGGGGTGCCGTACATGGCGCGATAAGTGTTTTTGAATTCATTGGCTTTAAAGACTAACGATTTTTCGTCTGGAATGTCGCAAATGGCCATCCAGCCGCCCATTTTATGAATGATGTGATGAATCAGCGGGTCGTGAAACACCACGTCTTGATAGGCGCCAACTTTTCGGATAGCGGTTTCCACTTCGTTCCAAGCGCGCAAAGCGTTGTCTTGGGTGCCGCCTTTGCAGTGTTTGATAATGTCGGAGACTTTCGGCCACCACTTGCCTTCTTCCGGGTGCTGCATATGGGCGTTGAAGGCTTCTTGAACCTGCTCTATGGAATAGTCTTTTAGTCCGTTCCAGTACATTTCAAACGTAAGGTCGGTTAAGTCCTTTTCGTAATAAGCGAAAACCCAGCTGAGGATTTTCGAGAACTTTTCCATGTCTTGTACTTGCATAGGCGTTCCTGAGCGAATTCCGGTGTTAATGACGGTTTTGGTTGTTTGAGTTTGTATGATTGAATGTCGAATTATCTTATCATTTTTCACCCAATGCTGTGGTTTCAATTCGCATTCAAATTCGACCCGGTCGGGTGACAAATGTCATTGGGTTTTGCCGATTGTTTTGCTGTCGGCATCGGCCAAAAGCGAGTAGAATGAAAGCTTGAGTTTTAACGAAGCAGGGCAGTCCGTGATAAAAGCGCTTTTGACAATATGCAGGGTCGGAACCGGGCCGACTTCCCGTCGGGTGCTTACAGGCTTGGCGCTGTCTTGTCTGGCGTCGTTTTCGGTATCGGCGGCCACTTTGGAATCGGAGATGGCGAAAAGGCCAGCTTCGGGGCTCTTGCTGCTGAACGCCGCCGAGCAACCGTTGGTATCGAATCAGGCGGAGCGGTTATTGATTCCGGCTTCGACCACCAAGCTGGTGACGGGCTACTTGGCATTGGATCACTGGGGGCGCGATCACCGTTTTAAAACCGATTTCCGGGTGGTGAGACGAGCGTCGGACGGCGCGGTGATTTTGTGGGTAAAAGGCTATGGCGACCCGTTTTTGGTGTCGGAAGAATTGCAGAAAATCGCGACACGCCTGGCATCCGCTCTGGCGGATCGAGGCGTGTCGCACTTGGATGCGATTTATCTGGATGTTGGTTATTTTCAGCCCGGTTTGGTCTTGCCCGGCACCACGGGTACTCTGAATCCTTATGATGCGCATCCGAGTGCGTTGGCGGCGAATTTCAATACTCTGTTTTTGAAGTCGGACGAGGGCGAAATCGTGTCGGCTGAATCGCAAACCCCTTTGACGCGTTTGGCGGTTAAGATCGGTCATGAAACCGACCTCAGTGAGGGGCGCTTTAACCTGGGGCCGGACGTGCGTTTGGGGCAGCGTTATTTTGCCGAATTGCTGAGCGCATTTTTGACGCGGCAGGGTGTAACTGTAGTGGACGATGTTCAGTGGCATCCGATGGTTGAAGCCAAAGGCGCGGGACTGCGCGAGCTATTGAGTTATCGCCACCTGAATTCCTTGACGCTGGGAGAAATGGTGGCGCCGATGATGCGTTATTCGACCAATTTTATTGCCAATCAATTGGCGCTGAAACTCGCAGCAGACGCCTATGGCGAACCGGCTACGGCGGATAAGGTGAAGCAGTTGTTGAACAGTCGTTTAAAGCGCCGTTTCGGTTGGCGGGATTTTTATCTGGAAGACGGTGCCGGTTTGTCGCGTGAAAATCGGTTGAGTGCGCGGCAGTTGGTGGACGTGTTGGTACGTTTTCGTCCCTGGAAAGATCTGTTACCGGAAGTGGAAGCGGATGTGTATGCTAAAACCGGCACCTTGATCGGGGTCAGCGCTTTGGCGGGCTATATCAAAAATGACCAGGCCTGGTCACCGTTTGCCTTGCTGGTGAACCAGAAGGTGCCGTTTCATTATCGCAATCAAGTGGCGTTGCAGTTAAAACAACGTTTGGCGAATGAGACGACGGCGCAGCTCAGTCAACGCCCAGAATCTTATGGGTCTGCAAACTGAGTTTCCATTGCGGGTGTGATAAGCAATAATCCAAAGTGGCTTTGAGGTTTCGGGCCTGAATCGTTGGGTTGGCATCGTCCATGGCTTGCAGGTAGAAGTGGTCAAACGTCAAACCGGCGACTTTTTCTGGCGGACAATCGGTCTGCGGGTACACCAGTTTCAATTCATCCCCTTCATCCAAAATCAATGGCGCATTGGCCTTGGGGCTGACGCAAATCCAGTCGATGCCTTGCGGTGCCTTTTGGGTGCCGTTGGTTTCAATCGCAATTTCAAAACCGTGCTCGTGAAACGTATCCACCAAGGTTTGGTCCACTTGTAACAGTGGTTCACCACCGGTCAAAACCACAAACGGGTGAGGGCGTGCTGGGTTTTTGTCGCTTGGGTTGGTTTCCGGCCAGAGGGTCAACAGATGTTCGGCCAGGTCGTCAGCGGTTTTGAATTGTCCGCCGTTTTGGCCGTCGGTGCCGAGAAAGTCGGTGTCGCAGAACTGACAAACGGCTTGTGCCCGATCCGCTTCACGTCCGGTCCAGAGGTTGCAGTTGCTGAAACGGCAGAAAATGGCCGGCCGGCCGGAATGAAATCCTTCCCCTTGCAGTGAATAAAATGCTTCTTTGATGCGGTAGCCCATGGCGCGTTTCCCGGTTGTTTCTCGATGCGGTTTGATGCTATTTTTTACAATGAAAGGGTTTGAAAATGCTATAATGATTAGCTATTTTTTAGACCTTGTTGTTGACCTTGATTCGTATCAATTACGTTGAATTAAAACAGAATAGGGTTTATGCGTCGGTTGAAATGACTTTTCAGAGCGTTTAAACGCCGGTTTTTATCAGTGCATTTCACGCCACATATTTTTTAGGAGAGAGATTATACCAATGTCTGCCAAGACCTTATACGATAAATTGTGGGACAGCCACGTCGTCCGTCAGGAAGAAGACGGCACGGCGTTGATTTACATTGACCGTCAGTTGTTGCATGAGGTGACCTCGCCTCAAGCATTCGAGGGTCTGCGTCTCGCCAATCGTAAGCCTTGGCGAATTAATGCCAACTTGGCGACCCCGGATCATAACGTGCCAACCACGCCGTATAAAACGGTGGACGACATTGCCGATCCGATTTCGCGGATTCAGGTACAGACATTGGATGCCAATACCAAACATTTCGGCATTACCGAATTCGGCATTGGCGATATTCGTCAAGGCATTGTGCACGTAGTCGGGCCGGAAGAAGGGATGACCTTGCCGGGCATTACGTTGGTGTGCGGTGACTCTCATACGGCAACGCACGGGGCTTTAGGGGCTCTGGCGCACGGCGTGGGGACGTCGGAAGTGGAGCACGTGCTGGCCACGCAATGCTTGATTCAAAAGAAAATGAAGAACATGCTGATTAAGGTCGATGGTCAATTGCAGCCGGGCGTCACGCCGAAAGATGTGGTGTTGGCGATTATCGGCCAAATCGGTACCGCCGGCGGGAACGGTCATGCCATCGAATTCGGCGGACAGGTGTTCCGGGATATGTCGATCGAAGGGCGCATGACCGTGTGTAACATGGCGATTGAAGCCGGTGCGCGTGTCGGTTTGGTGGCCGTGGATGACAAGACCATCGAGTATGTGAAAGGCCGTCCGATGGCACCGAAAGGTGAACAGTGGGAGATGGCGGTCCAGGCCTGGCAAGATTTGAAATCCGACGACGATGCGGTGTTCGATAAGGTGGTGGAAATCGACGGTGCCAGCATCGAACCACAAGTGTCTTGGGGCACATCACCGGAAATGGTCTTGGACGTCAATGGCAAGGTGCCGAACCCGGCCAACGAGTCCGATGATGTTAAAGCCAGCGGCATTCGCCGGGCGTTGGAATACATGGGGTTGGAAGCCGATATGGCGATTACCGATATTCCGGTGGATTATGTCTTCATCGGTTCCTGTACCAACTCGCGCATCGAGGATTTTCGTGAAGCGGCGGCGGTCTTGAAAGGCCGCAAAGTGGCGGCTTCTGTTGAGCAAGCGATCGTGGTGCCGGGGTCCGGTCTGGTCAAGCAACAAGCTGAAGCCGAAGGGTTGGATAAGGTTTTCATTGAAGCCGGTTTCGAATGGCGTAACCCGGGCTGTTCGATGTGTTTGGCGATGAATGCCGATAAACTGCCGAGTGGTAAGCATTGTGCCTCCACGTCGAACCGTAACTTTGAAGGGCGTCAGGGGGCTGGCGGACGCACCCACTTGGTCAGCCCGCAAATGGCCGCCGCCGCCGCGGTGGCCGGCCACTTTGTGGACGTGCGTGACATGATGAAAGAAGCGGTATAAGGAGTCAGAATGGAAAAGTTTACGAAATTTACCGCCATTGTGGCGCCAATGGATCGCGCCAATGTGGATACCGATGCGATTATCCCCAAGCAGTTTCTGAAATCCATTAAACGCACCGGTTTCGGACCGAATTTGTTTGATGAATGGCGTTACGAAGACGTCGGCGAGCCGGGACGAGATAATTCCAAACGTCCGTTACGCAAAGACTTTGTGTTGAACCAGCCGCGTTATCAGGGTGCGCAAATTTTGATTGCGCGTGAAAACTTCGGTTGTGGTTCCAGTCGCGAACACGCGCCATGGGCTTTGAAAGACTACGGTTTCGACGTGATTATCGCGCCGAGTTTTGCCGATATTTTCTTTAATAACAGTTTTAAAAACGGAATCTTGCCAATCGTGCTGGACGAGCAGACGGTGGACGGTTTGTTTAAAGAAATTTTCGCGCAGGAAGGTTATGAGCTGACCATCGATTTGGAAAATCAACAAATCATCAAGCCGAACGGTGAGGCCATTACGTTTGATGTGGATGCCTTCCGTAAACATTGTTTGTTGAACGGGTTGGACGATATCGGTTTGACCTTGCAGCATGAAGATGAAATCAAAACCTTTGAAACCAAACATAAGGCGGCCTCGCCTTGGTTGTTTTGATGTGCGGCTAGGCATGCGTTTCATTGAATAAGTAATTTAAGTAAAGACACTGTAGAGACACTGTAAATGACAAAAGAAGTACTGATTTTACCTGGGGACGGCATTGGGCCGGAAATTACCGCCGAAGCGGTGAAAGTGCTGGAAGCCTTGCAAAAAAGCGATGGCCTGGACATCAAGATGACACACGACTTGGTCGGGGGTGCGGCTTATGATGCGCACGGTGTCCCCTTGGCGGATGAAACCTTGGAAAAAGCCAAACAGTCCGATGCGATTTTGCTGGGAGCTGTTGGCGGGTATCAGTGGGAGTCGTTGGATATTTCGGTTCGCCCGGAAAAAGGGTTGTTGTCTCTGCGTTCCAATTTGGAGTTGTTTGCCAACTTGAGACCGGCGTATTTGTTCCCGCAATTGGCGGATGCGTCAACGTTGAAACCGGAGGTTGTGGCCGGTCTGGATATTTTGATTGTGCGTGAATTGACCGGTGGGATTTATTTCGGTCAGCCGCGTGGTATCCGTACTTTGGAAAACGGTGAGCGCCAAGGCTACAACACTTATGTGTATTCCGAGTCCGAAATCAAGCGTATTGCGCGTGTAGCCTTCGATGCGGCGATGAAGCGTAACAAGAAGTTGTGCTCCGTCGATAAGGCCAATGTGTTGGAAGTGACGGAAATGTGGCGTGAAATCATCGATGAAGTCGCCAAAGATTATCCGGAAGTGTCGGTTCAGCATATGTATGTCGATAACGCCGCCATGCAGTTGGTATTGAATCCGAAACAGTTTGACGTCATGGTGACCGGTAATATGTTCGGCGATATCTTGTCGGATGAAGCGTCTATGTTGACCGGTTCCATCGGTATGTTAGCGTCGGCGTCATTGGATGCCAATAATAAAGGGATGTACGAACCGAGCCACGGTTCGGCGCCGGATATTGCCGGGCAGAACCTGGCCAACCCGTTGGCAACGATTTTGTCGGCGGCGATGATGTTGCGTTACAGCTTGGGCCATGAAGACTTGGCGGTGAAAATTGAAAACGCGGTCAGCAAGGTATTAGATCAAGGCTTGAGAACGGGAGATATCTGGTCGGAAGGCCTAACGAAAGTCTCGACCTCGGAAATGGGGGATGCGGTCGTCGCAGCACTGTAAAAGCGACGAACGAGTCGTGCATTTTTCGCGTAAACGTGTAAACTGCACAAAGCGTCTTTTGAGATTTTGAGATGAACAGGAAGCCTCCCGTTTAAAATGAAGAATCATTTTACAATCACCATCAGCGATGTACACGGTTCCCGCCATTTTTCGTTTAAGCAATTTATGCGAAAAATTGCTTTATTCGTGGTGTTGTTCATCTTTTTATTGCTGGCCGGTTCGGCGGCGGTGATCTGGTGGTTGAACCAGGAAATTGTCGATATTGAGGATAAGCGGGAAAACGCCGAACAGGAATATCGTACGGTGCTGGAAAAAAGCAAAAGCGCTTACCTATCGCTCGAAACCGAAAAGAAAAAGCTGCAAACCCAGTTGGACAATCGCTCGAAACAGATACAGTTTCTGGATCAGACGTTGAAAGGCTTGGAAGATCTGATTGGTGTTAAACCGGACGAAGATGCGCTGGTGACTGATCGGGTCAAAATTGTGCAACTGACCACCTTAGAAAAACAGGTGATGTTGGAGGATATTCCAAATGGCCGTCCGGTGAAAAAGTACCAAGGTGTCAGCAGCAGTTTCGGCTGGCGAACGCACCCGGTGAAAGGGACGCGTGAATTCCATCGTGGTATCGATTATCGCGGCAAGCGAGGTGACGGCATTATTGCGACGGCCAGCGGAGTGATTGAATATGCCGGTTACCATAAAAAAAGTGGTTACGGTCGTTTGATCATTATTTCACATGATTATGGCTTTAAAACGCTTTACGGTCATATGAGTAAACTGCTGGTGAAAACCGGTCAAGTAGTGAAAAAAGGCGAGTTGATTGGCGAAATCGGGTCGTCCGGCTTGTCTTCAGGGCCTCATTTGCATTATGAGGTCAGTTTTGTGCAGCGTAAGCTCAACCCTGTTCCGTTCATTAATTGGGGTTTGAAAGATTACGATGAAATATTTAAAAAGGTAAAAGGTGTTCCATGGGGATCTTTAAGTCAAATGGTTCAGGGTCGCGTCCAGCAGGTGGAAAAACAATTATTGCTGCGGGATGTAAAATAAGCGGTGAGATTAAAGACCTAGGTGGAGCCTTGCACATCGATGGGCATATCGATGGCATTATCGAAACCGACTACGATGTATCCATCGGAGATAAAGGCATTGTCACTGGTTTGGTCAAAGCGAAAACCATTGTCGTCAGTGGAACCCTGGAAGGAAAGGTGGCGTGTGAGAGCATTGATATTCTGTCCACCGGTAAGCTGCTCGGTGAAGTGGTCTGTGGCGAGATGATGATTGAGTCCGGCGGGAAATTCATTGGTGAGAGCCGCGAATTAACGGAAGGTGGCTTGATTGTCAGCTTCCCGGACGACGAAAAGAGCAAACTGGAAAATCAAGCGAGATCCGTGGTGGAAATGATTAAAAGTAAAAATGCCATTACGGATGATATTAAAGCAACGGACGCCGAAGCCGTTGCCACAAAATAAACAGCAAAGAAGGGAGAAGTATGTCAAAGCAGTATGATGTTGCGGTCGTAGGCGCCACAGGGGCGGTGGGCGAAACCATTTTGAAAGTGTTGGAAGAACGCAACTTCCCTGTTCGTAACCTTTATCCATTGGCGAGCAGTCGTTCAGCGGGTAAAAAACTGGAATTCAATGGCGGCTGGGTCGAAATTCAGGATTTGGCGACATTCGATTTCTCTAAAGTTCAGATTGGCTTGTTTTCTCCTGGGGCAAGCGTGTCCCGCGAGTATGCGCCAAAAGCGGCGGCGGCCGGTTGCGTGGTGGTGGACAACACGTCCGAGTTCCGTTATGACGACGATATTCCATTGGTGGTGCCGGAAGTGAATCCGGATGCCGTGGCGGGGTATAAAACCCGCGGCATCATTGCCAACCCGAATTGTTCAACCATTCAAATGCTGGTGGCCTTGAAGCCGATTCACGAAGCGGTGGGCATTACCCGTATCAATGTGGCGACCTATCAAGCGGTTTCCGGTTCCGGTAAAGAAGCGATTGACGAATTGGCGACGCAAACGGCCAATTTGTTGAACATGAAGCCGGTGGAAGCCAATGTCTATCCGAAGCAAATCGCCTTTAACTGTATTCCGCAAATTGATGTTTTCCAAGAAAATGGTTACACCAAGGAAGAGATGAAAATGGTGTGGGAAACCCAGAAAATCATGGGGGACGACAGCATTTTGGTGAATCCGACGGCCGTACGTGTGCCGGTCTTTTTCGGTCACAGTGAAGCCGTTCACATTGAAACCAAGGAAAAAATTACCGCGGAAAAAGCCAAGGAGCTGTTCAAAGCGGCCGACGGTATTGTTTTGATTGACGAGCACCAAGATGGCGGTTACCCGACAGCGGTAACCGACGCGGCGGATACCAATCCGGTTTACGTTGGGCGTGTGCGTGAAGATATTTCCTACGAAAAAGGCCTGGATTTGTGGGTCGTCGCTGACAACGTCCGTAAGGGTGCGGCGACGAACACGGTGCAGATTGCCGAACTGCTAGTTAAGGATCATATTTAATCCGTAATGGCGTTATTGGCAATTGGTATTGAGTATCAGGGCACGGCCTATTGTGGCTGGCAGCGACAACGTCATTGTGAGTCGGTGCAGCAGCACTTAGAAAGTGCCTTGTCAGAGATTGCCAATGAATCCATCGAGTTAAATTGCGCCGGTCGAACCGACACCGGTGTGCATGCCATTGGTCAGGTCGCGCATTTTGTGACCACGGCTGAGCGTCCCGACAAAGCCTGGGTGCAAGGCGTGAATACCAAGCTCCCGCGTGATATTCGGGCCATATGGGTAAAGTCCATGCCGGACGACTTTCACGCCCGTTTCTCGGCGGTGGCGCGCCAATACCGTTATGTGATTTTCAATCGTTCCGTGCATTCGGCCATTTTGGCGCATCGTGTGACTTGGGAAAGCTGGCCGCTGGATGAGCAGGAAATGCATCAGGCGGCACAGGCACTCATCGGCGAGCGCGATTTTTCGTCTTTTCGGGCGGCCGGCTGCCAAGCGGCGCATGCACGTCGGGAAGTACAGTGGATTGAGGTCTCGCGTCGCGGTGACTTTGTGTTTGTCGATATTCGCGCCAATGCGTTTTTGCATCACATGGTACGTAATATCGTCGGCACTTTGTTGGAAGTCGGTCGCGGCGAAAAGCCGGAGACTTGGGTGACGGAATTGCTGGCGAAGCAGGACCGAACGCAAGCGGGGATGACGGCGCCGGCGGATGGGCTTTACTTCGTGAATGCCTTTTACCCAGAAGCCTTTGGACTTCCGGTGGTTGAATTGAACGAATTGTTATGGCAAGGGTGATGTGATGCGAACACGCATTAAAATTTGTGGCATGACACGGTCTGAGGATGCGTTGGCGGCGGCGGAAGCCGGAGCCGATGCCTTGGGATTGGTGTTTTACCCGCCCAGTCCGCGTCATATTGAAATCGACCAGGCCTGGTCGATTATCGAGGTTTTGCCAGCCTTTGTGACCACGACGGCATTGTTCGTCAACCCCGAGCCAGGCCTGGTGAAAACCGT